>NZ_JBBJCN010000029.1:0-315 GCF_037622515.1 Pedobacter superstes | reverse complement strand
ATTGGCCGCGGAGGCCTAGTCCTTTTTGTCTTGATACAAAAAGGACCAAAAAAATCAAGAACAGAAAAATGCTCAGCCGCTTTTCTGTTCGGGCCAACGCTCGTGCTTCGGTCACTTACTTTGGTTTAAGCGGTACTTCTGTTATGGGGATGCTGCGGTTTCCTTCAAAGCGTTCATGCTTAAGCACCCTACATTCAACATCTTCGCAGCAATAATCATCGAATGGAGACCATAGGAGCGCTGGGCTGAAAGAAAGGCGGGCCGGGTGTTTGCTTGTGCGGATGAAGCATCTTTCTTTCTAGGCCGTTTTGGTCC
>NZ_JBBJCN010000028.1:0-321 GCF_037622515.1 Pedobacter superstes | reverse complement strand
GATTACACAGTGCGAAACAAGCCCCATTCAAACGCTTAACGCAAACAGCGCACTTGTTTCTACAACAGGTGTCACCTGGTATACTGCAGCAACCGGAGGTACAGTGGTGCCTTCGCCTGCTTTAAATACTGTGGGTACGGTGACTTATTTTGCGGAAGCAACAAATCCAGCTACGGGATGTCTCAGTCTCTCAAGAACTGCCGTTACCTTAACCATTAATGCGGCTCCGGCGGCCCCGGCACTTTCAGGTTCAGCTACTATTACACAGTGCGAGACCAGTCCCATTCAAACGCTTAATGCAAACACCGCGCTTAGCTCTGC
>NZ_JBBJCN010000027.1:0-322 GCF_037622515.1 Pedobacter superstes | reverse complement strand
TAAAAGGCACCTCGGGAAGGTACTTGACTTTTGGTCCTTTTTGTCAAGAAAGAGGACTAGGCTCTCGGCCGCCAATGAGGCCGGCTAAAGCACCCTATAATACTAACCTGATCCATCTTCCTATTGTGCCGGTAAGAAGGCGCAGTCAACTTCTGGAAGATGAATATCGTGGATTGGTTGTTTGTCCTCATGGCCGGGCAGGCCTATTTCTTTTGTCTTGAAACAAAAGAAACAAAAATTCAAGAACACAACGATGCTCAGCCGCCGTTCTGTTCGGGCCATCGCCCGGGCTTCGGTTACTTTCTTTTAATTTTTAAGGTTG
>NZ_JBBJCN010000026.1:0-353 GCF_037622515.1 Pedobacter superstes | reverse complement strand
CACCCGTACCAACACAGATATCCTCTTTACCGCTATAGCGGTAAAGAAGCACCTTAAAGGCTGACAGCAAGGTCATATACAGCGTAGCACCATGAGCATGGCTCAGGGTTTTTAATCCTTCGGCGGTATTTTGGTCAATACTAAAATATACATGTGCCCCTCCAATGCCTTGCACTGCCGGGCGGATATGATCGGCAGGCAGCTCCAGAGGTGATACGTTTTGTAATTTCTCTTTCCAGTATCCTAACTTCTTATCCAGAACTTCTTCTTGTAAGATCTGCCGCTGCCATATCGCATAATCTGCGTATTGTAGTGGTAAAACCGGCAACTCAGGTTTACGCTGCTCTGTAAAC
>NZ_JBBJCN010000025.1:0-353 GCF_037622515.1 Pedobacter superstes | reverse complement strand
ATTTACAGAGCAGCGTAAACCTGAGTTGCCGGTTTTACCACTACAATACGCAGATTATGCGATATGGCAGCGGCAGATCTTACAAGAAGAAGTTCTGGATAAGAAGTTAGTATACTGGAAAGAGAAATTACAAAACGTATCACCTCTGGAGCTGCCTGCCGATCATATCCGCCGGGCAGTGCAAGGCACCGGTGGTTCGCTGCTTCACTTCGATATTGACCAGGATATTGCCGAAGGATTAAAAACCCTGAGCCATGCTCATGGTGCTACGCTGTATATGACCTTGCTGTCAGCCTTTAATGTGCTTCTTTACCGCTATAGCGGACAGGAAGATATTTGTGTGGGTTCACCCA
>NZ_JBBJCN010000024.1:0-440 GCF_037622515.1 Pedobacter superstes | reverse complement strand
AAATGCGCCAAGCAACCTAACAAATCATTTAGCAACTTTCCTACGAAGTCGTGCCGTCCCGAAAGCGCCAGTAAGATTTCGCCAGCAGCAGGCCTCGAGCTCAGGAGAGGGCATTGGCTTGTTTCCTGAAGCTTTAGCCTTTCAGCGTCGGAGGAAGCAAGGCGCAGCCCTGAGCGGTGATGGTGAAATGTGCTGTAGCCTTGTGGCAAAAGGCACCTTCGGGACGGCATTGATTTTTGGTCCTTTTCATCAAGGAAAAGGACTAGGCCACGCCGCGGCTATGAGCGGCAAAGACAAATCGTCTTTTATCCCGCAGCAATAACGCGTTCTTTTATCCTTACACCCAATGGTGAGCACCACTTTTAACCCATACCCACCACAGCCTCTCTGTCACAGCTGACCAGGATGTATCACATTTTAATGATTTCCTTTCGTCCGCT
>NZ_JBBJCN010000023.1:0-450 GCF_037622515.1 Pedobacter superstes | reverse complement strand
CAACAATGTAACCTGGTATACTGCAGCAACCGGAGGTACCATTGTCGCTTCTCCAACTTTGAGTTCTGCAGGCACAATAACTTATTTTGCTGAAGCAACAAATTCTGCTACGGGATGCCTCAGTTTGTCAAGAACTGCCGTTACCTTAACAATATACCCGGCCCCTCTTGCTCCTAGTGTTTCGGCTGCCAATATCACGGAATGTGAAATAAGCCCTATTCAGACACTCAATGCAAATTCAGTTATCACTTCTTCAGTTCCGGTAATCTGGTATACCCAGGCTACAGGTGGAACCGTGGTTGCATCTCCAACTTTAAGCTCTACAGGAAATGTAACGTATTTCGCTGAAGCGGTGAACAGTACTACAAACTGTTCAAGTTTATCACGAACTGCAGTTACCTTAACCATTTCTCCCGCTCCGGCTGCTCCGGCACTTTCAGGTTCGGCTGC
>NZ_JBBJCN010000022.1:0-481 GCF_037622515.1 Pedobacter superstes | reverse complement strand
ACTGGCTAGAGATAGGGTCGCAGTCGATTTGCCAATCACCAGATTACCTGTGGCATTATCGGCAACGTAATTAGCATTGGTAAGCGAAGCAACTACAGCATATGAACCAGCATTTGTCGGAGCAGTGGGCGAACCATCGTAGGTAAAACTTATACCTGTTAAAACGGCAGGAGTTGTAGTCGCTGTTGCTGATCTTGTTGTACCATCATAAGTTTGGCTTAAACTGGCTAAAGATATGCTAGCCGAAGCCTTGCCAATCACAAGATTGCCTGTGGCATTATCGGCAACGTAGTTAGCATTGGTAAGAGAAGCTACAACAGCGTATGAACCAGCATTTGTCGGAGCAGTGGGCGAACCATCGTAGGTAATGCTAATTCCTGTTAAACCAGAAGGAATAGTTGTAGCACTTGCGGACCTTGCAGTACCATCATAAGTTTGGCTTAAGCTGGCTAATGATATGCTAGCCGAAGCTTTTCCGATC
>NZ_JBBJCN010000021.1:0-492 GCF_037622515.1 Pedobacter superstes | reverse complement strand
CGTTATGGATTGGCTGAGATTTCATTATAAATTAGTTTAACTAACATAATGATTCCGGAACACTTGAGCACCTTATTGGGTTGGGGATGGTTATTACCCCTCACCCTTCGGGAGCTCCCCTAAAATAGGGGAGCAGGTATGGCGCCTATGCAAAATGCCAGTAAATGGAGGCATTAACAGGTTTTATAAATAATAATTTTTGAATTACCTGCCTCATACTCCCCTCCTTATTTCAAGGAGGGGTTGGGGGTGGTTAATAATTTTTACTGCCTCATTGATTTGCCCCTTCAAAATAAGAGCTTATAATTTCTAATGTTTGTTCAGGATGCATAAAAACCATCTCATTCTCAATGCGCAAAACTTTCATGCCCATGGACTTTAATTCGTTATCCCTGTCGAAATCAGCATTAGTCTGACCAAGGTTATTATGAATGCTGCCATCTAACTCAATAACAAGCTTTTCAGAGGGACAGTAAAAATCAACAATGAAGT
>NZ_JBBJCN010000020.1:0-992 GCF_037622515.1 Pedobacter superstes | reverse complement strand
AACCAATGCTGGTTCCTACGCTGTTGTAGCTTCTTTGAATAATGCTAATTACGTTGCCGATGATGCCACAGGTAACCTTGTGATCGGCAAGGCGACTGCAAGCCTATCTTTAGCGAGTTTAAGCCAAACTTATGATGGTACAACAAGATCAGCAACAGCGACTACAACTCCTGCCGGTTTAGCAGGTGTAAGCTTTACATATGATGGTTCGCCCACTGCTCCAACCAATGCCGGTTCCTACGCGGTGGTCGCTTCTCTAACCAATGCTAACTACGTTGCCGATAATGCCACAGGCAATCTTGTGATTGACAAGGCTTCGGCTAGCATATCTTTAGCCAGCTTAAGCCAAACTTATGATGGTACTGCAAGGTCCGCAAGTGCTACAACTATTCCTTCTGGTTTAACAGGAATAAGCTTTACCTACGATGGTTCGCCTACCGCTCCAATAAATGCTGGTTCCTATGCAGTGGTAGCTTCTCTTAGCAACGCTAATTACGCAGCCGATAATGCCACAGGTAACCTGGTGATCGGAAAAGCTTCGGCTAGCATATCATTAGCCAGCTTAAGCCAAACTTATAATGGTACTGCTAGATCCGCTACAGCAACAACTAATCCTGCTGGTTTAGCAGGTGTAAGCTTTACATATGATGGTTCGCCTACGGCTCCAACTAACGCTGGTTCATACGCTGTTGTAGCTTCTCTTACCAATGCTAACTACGTTGCCGATAATGCCACAGGCAATCTTGTGATTGGCAAGGCTTCGGCTAGCCTATCTTTAGCGAGTTTAAGCCAAACTTATGATGGTACAACAAGATCAGCAACAGCGACTACAACTCCTGCCGGTTTAACAGGTATAAGCTTTTCTTATGATGGTTCGCCCACTGCTCCAACCAATGCTGGTTCCTACGCTGTTGTAGCCTCTCTGACTAATGCTAATTACGCAGCCGATAATGCCACAGGCAATCTTGTGATTGGCAAGGCTTCGGCTAGCC
>NZ_JBBJCN010000019.1:0-1005 GCF_037622515.1 Pedobacter superstes | reverse complement strand
TTGTATGGCGATGCGGTTCAAGAGTTATTTGAGCAGGCAAAAAAGCATCAGTTTGCTTTACCCGCTGTAAACGTTATCAATACAAATTCGATAAATGCAGTGATGGAAACAGCTAAAGCTGTCAATTCACCCGTAATAATTCAGCTTTCTAATGGCGGAGCACAGTTTTATGCAGGGAAATCCCTGAATAATGAAAAACTGGAAGCTTGTATTTTAGGAGCAGTTTCTGCTGCCAGACATGTTCATTTACTGGCAGAACATTATGGAGTAGCTGTGATATTGCATACAGACCATGCTGCCAAGAAATTATTACCCTGGATAGATGGTTTGCTTTCGCATGGTGAACGTTTTCATCAGCAAACAGGAAAGCCTTTATTCTCATCCCATATGCTCGATCTTTCTGAAGAGCCTATCGAAGAAAACCTGGAGATATCTAAAACGTACCTCGAGCGAATGAAAAAATTGGGGATGACGATTGAGATCGAGCTTGGTGTAACAGGTGGAGAAGAAGACGGAGTGGATAATACAGATGTAGACAGTTCGAAGTTATATACGCAGCCTTCCGAAGTAGCGTACGCTTATAAAGAGCTAAGTACAGTAAGTCCGCGCTTTACTATTGCAGCGGCATTCGGAAATGTTCATGGAGTGTATAAGCCCGGAAATGTGAAACTACAACCGGTAATTCTAAAGAATTCGCAGGATCATATCCGTAAAGAATTTAATATCGAAGAAGAGAAACCAATTAATTTTGTGTTTCACGGAGGCTCAGGATCATCAAAAGAAGAAATAAGCGAAGCAATCTCCTATGGAGCCGTAAAGATGAACATCGATACGGATATGCAATGGGCTTTCTGGGAAGGGATTAAAAATTTCTATCAGTCAAAGGAAGGATATCTTCAGTCGCAGATCGGTAACCCCGAAGGAGCGGATTCTCCAAATAAGAAGTATTACGATCCCCGTGTGTGGTTACGTAAAGGCGAAGAGAATTTTGTTAAGCGTTTAACC
>NZ_JBBJCN010000018.1:0-1269 GCF_037622515.1 Pedobacter superstes | reverse complement strand
GAAGCGTACAGTTCTACCAATTCCTGAACTAATATGGAGCGCGACCATCCGTCGGAGGCGATATGATGCAGCGTGACTACCAGAATGTGCTCTTCTTCTTCTAAATGGATCAGGTGAGCCCTAAGCATTGTATCTTCAGAGAGGCTAAAGGGAACTTTTATCAATTCTCTGATATAGGATTCCAGCCCCTGTGGTGAATGGAGATACTTTCTGCCATCTACAGGGGTTAGCACCCTGCCTTTTACTTCTCTGATCTCCTGCCAGGCCTGGCCTTCTTCTTCCCGAATTACCGTTCTGAGCACTTCATGGCGGTTCACTATTTCTTGTAAAGAGGAACCCAGAGCTTCTGCATCCAGCTTGCCGGATAACTTAAGCACGGCCGGTACATGGTACTGAAGGCTTCCTTCTAAGCGGTCTATAAACCACAGACGCTCCTGGCTGAAAGACAGCGGAATGCGCCCGGGACGGGCCTCTACTTTTATTGAAGGCATCAGGGCGGTTGCTGATGCCCCTGCCTGAGATTGTGTATCCAGCTGTGCTGCCAGCCCCGCTACCGTGGGGTAATCGAATACATCGCTAATGGGAAGCTCTGCTTTAAACGCCTTACGGATCGCCGATATGAGGCGTACGGCTAACAACGAATGCCCCCCAAGGGCAAAAAAATCATCATGAATGCCGACCTGATCTACCTCCAGAACATCTTGCCAGATCTCTGCCAATTGCTCCTCAGTGGCATTCCGGGGAGCCGTGTACGCTTCAGTCATATGATCTGAAACATCAGGATCCGGCAAGTTCTTCCGGTCTATCTTACCGTTAGCCGTTAATGGAAAACTCTCCAACTCTACCAACTGACCAGGCACCATATAATCTGGCAGCCTTTCGTTTAGATAACGGAACAAGTCTTCACGGTCAAACAAATCGTTAACTACAACATAAGCCACCAACTGCTTGTTGCCCTGATGGTCATCACGCGATATCACTAATGCCTGACCCACCAGACCGCTCTGCTCAATTACACGACCGATCTCTCCCGGCTCTACCCGATATCCTCTGATCTTTACCTGGTCGTCTACCCGACCAAGAAACATTACATTCCCGTCTGGAAGGTACTTAACCAGATCGCCCGTTCCATACATTAAGGAATCAGCTTCTTTAGAATAGGGATTAGATACAAATTTCTCCCTGGTTAACTCCGGATTGTTAAGATAACCTCGGGCTAAGCCATCTCCGGTTATATATAATTGTCCGGGAACTCCGATTGGACATAAT
>NZ_JBBJCN010000017.1:0-1336 GCF_037622515.1 Pedobacter superstes | reverse complement strand
ACTGCAGATTTGAAGGGTTGCTGGCGCTTCAATGGCGTCGTATTTGGCACCTTGTCAGAAAACAACCTTTCCCAAAGAGATACAATCTTGAAAATTAAAGAAGAAAGCAACCGAAGCGCGAGCGCTGGCCCGAACAGAACGGCGGCTGAGCATCGTTGTGTTCTTGAATTTTTGTTTCTTTTGTTTCAAGACAAAAGAAATAGGCCTGCCCGGCCATGAGGGCAAACAACCAATCCACGATATTCATCTTCCAGAAGTTGACTGCGCCTTCTTACCGGCACAATAGGAAGATGGATTAGGTTAGTATTATAGGGTGCTTTAGCCGGCCTCATTGGCGGCCGAGAGCCTAGTCCTTTGTCTTGGACACAAAGGACCAAAAGTCAAGTACCTTCCCGAGGTGCCTTTTGCACATAGCCTCTTCACGCATTTTGATGTCAGCGCTCAGTGCTCTGCCTGCTTTTCCCCTTTCCGCTCCCAAGCTTCATAAAACCAGCCAACGCACTTTCCCTCCACTCGGTCCTGCTGTCATCAAAATCTTTCCGGCACTGCGGGAAGGCACGGCCTCCGTAGCTTTAGTCGCTTCAGATTTGAAGGGTTGCTGGCGCTTCAATTGAACAGTCTTCCCCAAAGAAAAACAACCTTAACAATTAATTAGAAAGTAACCGAAGCCCGGGGATGGCCGAACAGAACGGCGGCTGAGCATCGTTGTGTTCTTGAATTTTTGTTTCTTTTGTTTCAAGACAAAAGAAATAGGCCTGCCCGGCCATGAGGGCAAACAACCAAACCACGATATTCATCTTCCAGAAGTTGACTGCGCCTTCTTACCGGCACAATAGGAAGATGGATCAGGTTAGTATTATAGGGTGCTTTAGCCGGCCTCATTGGCGGCCGAGAGCCTAGTCCTTTTTCTTGACAAAAAGGACCAAAAGTCAAGTACCTTCCCGAGGTGCCTTTTGCACATAGCCTCTTCACGCATTTTTATGTCAGCGCTCAGCTTAATAGTGTTGTATTATCACTTGTCAGACACCTCCTTCTCCAAGAAACCCAACCTTGAAAATTAAAGAAGAAAGCAACCGAAGCCCGGGCGATGGCCCGAACAGAACGGCGGCTGAGCATCGTTGTGTTCTTGAATTTTTGTTTCTTTTGTTTCAAGACAAAAGAAATAGGCCTGCCCGGCCATGAGGGCAAACAGCCAACCACGATAATCATCATAATAGGAAGATGGATTAGGTTAGTATTATAGGTGCTTTAGCCGGCCTCATTGGCGGCCGAGAGCCTAGTCCTTTTTCTTGACAAAAAGGACCAAAAGTCAAGTACCTTCCCGAGGTGCCTTTTG
>NZ_JBBJCN010000016.1:0-1338 GCF_037622515.1 Pedobacter superstes | reverse complement strand
AGATGATCCTCTCGATCAAATAGTCTGCGATAATAGTGGAACGAAACCAGTAAATTTCACGGGAACAGGTACGACGTACAACTGGACAAACAGTAATCCAGCAATAGGCTTAGCAGCCAGCGGTTCAGGAGATATTCCATCCTTTACTGCAATTAATACCGGAACAAGTCCAATTATTGCAACAATTTCCGTTACGCCTATTGCAATTGGTTGTGCTGGAACAGCTCAAACATTTACTATTACCGTCAACCCCATTCCGACTGTAAACGATCCAGCAGATCAGACAGCTTGCAATAATGGGGCTACAACTGCAATATCTTTCACGGGAGCCATTCCAGCAACTTCATACTTCTGGACAAACGACGCACCCTCGATCGGATTGGTGGCAAGTGGTTTAGGAAATATCCCTTCATTTACAGCTATAAACTCTGGAACCAGCCCCGTTACTGCTACCATTACAGTAACTCCTATATTTAATAACTGTGCCGGAACTCCCCAGACTTTCACCATCACTGTTTACCCGAGACCTACTGTTACTGTTCCTGCGAACGCAGTAGTCTGTAACAACTCTTTAACTGGCATCCTCAGCTTTAGTGGGGCTGTGGCTGGTACAACTTACAACTGGACTAATAACACCCCTTCAATAGGACTGACAGCAAGCGGCTCTGGAGATATCCCTGCTTTTACAGCCATAAATACAGGTACAACTATTGTTACAGCTACAGTTACTGTCACTCCTGTTGCAAACGGTTGCGCGGGAGCTCCTCAGACATTTACCATTACAGTTAACCCAACACCACTACCACCCACTAACTCGGCTATCAACATCACTGAATGCGAAACAAACCCGATTCAAACGCTCAACGCAAATTCAGTTATCACTTCTTCCGTTCCTGTAATCTGGTATACCCAGGCGACTGGCGGTACTGTTGTAGCATCACCAACTCTAAATACTACTAATACGGTGACTTATTTTGCTGAGGCCGTGAACAGTACTACAAACTGTTCTAGCTTGTCAAGAACTGCCGTTACTTTAACAATAAACCCTGCTCCTCTTTCTCCTACTGTATCGGCTGCCAGCATCACCGAATGTGAAACAAGCCCTGTTCAGGCACTCAATGCCAATTCAGTTATCACTTCTTCAGTTCCTGTAACCTGGTACACCCAGGCTACAGGTGGAACCTTGGTTGCATCTCCAACTTTAAGCTCTACAGGAAATGTAACGTATTTCGCTGAAGCGGTGAACAGTACTACAAACTGTTCAAGTTTATCACGAACTGCTGTTACCTTAACCATTTCTCCCGCTCCGGCTGCTCCGGCACTTTCAGGTTCGGCTGT
>NZ_JBBJCN010000015.1:0-4907 GCF_037622515.1 Pedobacter superstes | reverse complement strand
CGACGCTTTACAGGAAATCGCAGCCTCCATAACAGAGTTACCCGTCAAGCCCTTTAGCAAATAACCGAAATGCGAGCGCTGGCCCGAACAGAAAAGCGGCTGAGCATTTTTCTGTTCTTGATTTTTTTGGTGACTTTTGTTTCAAGACAAAAGTTACTAGGCCTCTCCGCGGCCATGAGCGGAACACAAATCGAATCTTACAACAAGCGATATTTGATATCCCAACTCCCATGCGAATTCGATATGACGGGGAATTATGTTTTGAGCATTTTTACAGGCAACTACTGTTTCCATAAAAACGAAACCTCCCAAATCTCGTCACCTCGAACGGGCTTGTGTAGGGATTTGCGCAGAGAGAGGTCTCCACGCTATGGAAGTGTAACCTTAGTACCGCGGAGATATCTCACCCGCGCAATCCTAACACACAAATGCCGGGTTCGATATGACGGGGGATTATGTCATTTGCTTTTTTATAGGTTATTAACAGAACCCATAAAAAACGGAACCTTCCAAATCCCGTCACCTCGAGCGGCCCTGTGCGGGGATTTACGCAGGGAGAGGTCTCCAGGCTATGGACCTGTAACCTTCGTACCGCAGAGATATCTCACCCGCTCAATCCTATCACAAAAATAGCCGAGGTTCGATATGACGGTAATTATGTTATTTTCTTTTTTATAAGTAAATACGTGGTTTGATTATGTTTGATAAAAATTGAATACAATGAACTCAAGCCCTATAGAAATTGGAATTGACAGTTTTGCTGCTATGTTTAGCGGCAATGCAAGTAAAGCGATAAATGATACCGACGCCGTTGCCCAGCTGCTTGAGCGAATTGAACTGGCGGATACAACGGGCCTTGACATTTTTGGCATCGGCGAACATCACCGGAAAGGATTTCTTGATTCTGCACCCTCTCTTATTTTAGCCGCCGCTGCTGCCCGTACAAAGAAAATCCGCCTTACCAGTGCGGTTACTGTGCTTAGTGCAGCCGATCCTGTAAGGGTATTCCAGGAATTCGCAACGCTCGACCTGATTTCGGCTGGCCGTGCCGAAATGGTAGTGGGCCGCGGATCGTTTATAGACGCCTTCCCTCTTTTTGGTTACAGTCTCAATGATTACGACCAGCTTTTTACAGAAAAACTCGACCTGTTACTCAATATTCGTGATAATGAGTTTGTCACCTGGTCGGGCAAATTCAGACCAGCCCTTCAAAATCAGCCCGTTTATCCGCGACCGGCACAAGAGCCGTTTCCGATTTGGCTGGGCGTGGGTGGTACGCCGGCTTCTTTCGCCCGGGCGGGTGCTCTTGGCTTGCCTTTAATGGTTGCTGTTATTGGAGGTGAAACACATCAGTTTCGTCCTCTTGTTGATCTGTATCGCGAAGCCGGGAAAAAAGCCGGGTTTAAGCCTGAGCAGTTAAAAGTGGGCTTGCACTCGCTGGGCTATGTAGCGGCAAGCACGAAACAGGCGGTGGATGAATTTTATCCGGGCTATGCCGAATCAATGACTAAAATAGGCAGGGAACGAGGATGGCCGCCCATGACGAGGAGCCATTTCGAAGCTCAGGCCGGACCGCGGGGTGCGTTACTGGTAGGCAGTCCGGAGGAAGTGGCGGAAAAGATTCTCCGCCATAGCGAAGCACTTGGTGGTATTACCAGGCTTACTTTCCAGCTCGATAGTGCAGAGTTACCTCATGATAAACTGATTCAGTGTATTGAGTTATTGGGCTCAAAATTAAAGCCGCTGGTAAATCGATAAGCGAAATGCCCGGCCTCCGCGGCCTTTGAGCGCATTAGCATATCGTACACCAGATAAGGAAGATTTGTAAAACGATACTTACAGTTGCAGTGCCAGGTTAAATATCCTGGTGGTGCCATTGTCGTTATCTGCAACAAGAAACAATTTCAGTTTATTCTCAGCAGTACTTAAGGCACATACAGATTCAATTTTTTGTCCCAGGAAATCATTATGAATTCCTCCTAAGGGAATCCACTGATCCGGAGCAATCTCTGCCAGGGCTAACTTAGCCGATATATCCGGTATCAAACCCAGATAACTTTCGCCAATAACACCATCGCCATAGGCACTGCTGGTTTCCTCTTCAGATGCAGTAAGTAGCAGCAGATCCATTTCCTGCAAATAAACGATTCCCGAGACGCCTGCCTTTCCGGGTAATGTTAAAGTAATGGTATGACTGGGGGCGTGCAGCAAATTTTTAACAGGACTTAGTATCAGATGATTGTTTTTGTGCCGAAGATTACTTCGGTTAACGAAAAGTAAATGATCCTTTACCAATGCCGCACCCTCCAGGTTTAACTCTGGAATTCCGCTTTCACGTATTTTTTGATAAAAGCTGCCAAGCTCTATGCGTTCTATTTGCCGGGTTTCAGGATTGAACACAAAACCGCTGTCGCGTTGCGAAGATAAAGAGCCCGATCCAAACAGGTAAAGCTTGTTCCCTATCCATTCGGACGATTCTATATCGGCCTTATCAATCTTTTTAATCCGTGTATTGGAACCGGGAAATAAGGTAATGGTGTCTGTAATATTCAGAGAGGGATCCAACACAAGCAATGTCCTGGAATCATCGCCCATTAAGTAAATGTTGCCTCCATAGAATGAAATAGTCGATCCTGAAGGATAGGCCACTAATTCTGAGGAGCTGATATAGCTAAGCTGAGCCTTTTTCGTAGTATTAGAGTTAAATGGTTTACAGCAACATAATGTACCTGTTACAATAATCAAATATATCAGGTTTTTCGGCATGCCAGGGTTTTATGATAGCAAAACTGATTATGACGGTTCTTGTTTGCTCGATTTGAAAAGCTAATTCGAACGTTCCGCGGAACCCGTTTTATAAAAAGATGAATCGGAGACATTCACATTCTTATATTACTACCTAATAGCTTTATATATAGTTTACATGAAGTTTTTATAAATATGAAAAAACTTAGTGTACCAGAGTAATGAAAATTGAACAAGTAGCTAATTTTTAGCATATTGGTTTGAATCGATATCCTAGTAAATTAACTCAGATCATACAATCAAAACATTCTCATTGGTGTATCAACATACTCAGCAATTATATTGGATAACCCAGAATATTGGAATGAATGAATGAGATGTATTGCATACTCTAAAAGGTTCATTCCTTTCCATAACCTGCCTCCTCTTTTAAGAGCACACATGGCATATTCATTAAATAAAACACATACTACTTGATTAAGCAGAGAGTGCTTAATCTTTGTTCAGGGTGCTCTGGATACTCCTCCAGTTATTCGAATTGAAGCAGAAGATAAACCTCCAACCCTATCATAAAAGGGCTGGAGAGATAGAATAGCTCGGGGACGTCAGGAGACTTGATGAGAAAAAAAAGGAGCAGTTTCCAACAAGAATTCTGGAAAAATATGAAACGGCTAAGAAATACACGCACCTAATCTGTTAAATCATATAAAGTATACTATCTATCTGATAAATAACGCTAATTAACCATTAGTTAATCTCAAATTCGACCGTTTAAGGTCCCCTTTATTACAAGTTTCTGACTCTCCGGGCTGATAAATTCTTCAAATTAAACTTATCTTTGTTGCCTTTAAAGATGAGCAAGCACGGTAGAATTTTAGTGGCAATGAGCGGCGGAGTAGACAGCTCCGTTGCAGCAGTTATGCTCCACGAGCAGGGATATGAAGTTATCGGTTTAACCATGAAAACATGGGACTATGCTTCTTCCGGAAGCTCGTCAAAAGAGACCGGCTGCTGCAGCCTTGACTCTATAAATGACGCACGAGCACTTGCTGTTGGTTATGGTTTCCCCCATTACATTTTAGATATCAGAAGTGAATTCGGCGACTTTGTAATCGACAACTTTGTAGATGAATATCTTGCGGGCCGCACCCCCAACCCCTGCGTTTTATGTAACACGCACATAAAATGGGATGCCTTATTAAAACGGGCAAACAAACTGGATTGCGAATTCATCGCGACCGGGCATTATGCCAATATTCGTCAGCACGATAATGGTCGCTATGTAATCTCTAAAGGGAAAGACGAAAATAAAGATCAATCCTATGTTCTTTGGGGCGTATCACAGGAGAATCTTGCAAGGACTAAATTCCCTTTAGGAAGTTTCGCGAAAGCAGAAATCAGGCAAATGGCTTTGGATATGGGCCAGGAAGAGCTCGCTAAAAAGAGCGAGAGCTATGAAATATGCTTCGTTCCTGATAATGATTACCGCGCATTTTTAAGAAACCGGGTTGAAGATCTGGATGAGAAAATAGGTCCGGGCAATTATATTTTAACAGATGGTACTGTTGTTGGGAAACATAAAGGGTATCCATTTTACACTATAGGTCAGCGTAAGGGACTTGGAATTGCTTTCGGTCACCCTATGTTTGTGACAGAGATTATGCCCGCGATAAACACGGTCGTCTTAGGCACCGCGGATGAACTGGAGCGCTCTACTGCCCTTGTGAGGGGATTAAACCTGATAAAATACGGAAGCATCAATGAGCCTATGGAAGCAATCACCAAGATTCGCTATAAGGACGCAGGAACGATAAGTTCTATTGTTCAGGTTGGAGAGAACATGAAAGTGGATTTCCATCATTCGGTAAGTGGAATAGCCCCAGGGCAATCGGCAGTATTTTATGAGGGAAATGATTTACTAGGAGGCGGGTTTTTGTTGTAAGAGCGTCTCCTTACCAAATTGATAAATATTAAGGTTTATTATGATTTGGTTTGTACTGGATTGAAGGAAGAATAAATATTTGCAGCCTTAATCTTTGCATCATTCCCGAAAACTGCCATTACAATAGACAGATGACCTTAACATACACGCATTTGATGTCAGCGCTCAGCTTAATAGTGTTGTATTATCACTTGTCAGACACCTCCTTCTCCAAGAAACC
>NZ_JBBJCN010000014.1:0-4922 GCF_037622515.1 Pedobacter superstes | reverse complement strand
AGAGGCCTATACTAACCAGGAAGTACCATTCGAAAAAGTAGTTGAAGCAGTAGCAAAAGATCGTGATTTGATCCGTAATCCGATATTCCAGGTGATGTTTATCCTGCGTAATACCCCCGATGTTCCTGAGCTTCGTTTGGGAAACCTGAATTTATCACGTGCAAGCCATCAGCATACTACTTCACTGTTCGACCTTACTTTATATTTCACTGAAACGGATCATGGTCTTCAGGGAACCATAGAATATAGCACCGACTTATTTGAAGCTAATACGATAAGCCGTATGGCTGAACATTTAAAGGAATTATTGCAGTCTATCCTCACACAACCAGACCAGAAGATCGGAAGTATGAATATCCTTCCTGCCCGGGAGGCGATACTTTTGTCTCAATTTCATACAAGTTCGTCCGCATATCCGGCAGATAAGAGTATACTCGATTTGTTCCTAGATCAGGTCAAACAGCGACCAGAATCTATAGCGGTAGTTTTTGGAAATGACGAGTTAACCTACAAAGACCTGGATGACCGGTCCAATCAACTTGCTCATTATTTGCAAAAGAAAGGAGTAACTGAAGGGATGCTGATACCGGTATGTGTTGAGCGAAGCACAGAGATGATCGTGAGTATACTGGGAATCCTCAAATCAGGAGGCGCCTACGTGCCCCTGGATCCCGCCTATCCCGATGACCGGATATCCTTTATGCTACAAGACACTGAAGCAGGTATCGTCATCATAAGCAAAGCTAACAAAGCCAAACTGCAAACAGTTCCGGGTATCGTACTCATAGAGCCCGATGGAGCCGATGCCGCAGCAATCCGGGCAGAACTATCCGCAGAGATAAAGAGAAAAGCAGAGGCCGACCAACTGGCTTATGTAATCTACACATCAGGCTCAACCGGTCGCCCCAAAGGTGTATTGGTAAATCATAGAAATGTAGTAAGCCTCGTAAAAGGAGTAGATTATGTAAAACTGGATGAGGAAGATAGTTTGCTGGTAACGGGGTCCCCATCATTTGATGCTACGACCTTTGAATACTGGGCGATGCTTCTCAATGGAGGCCGGTTAATATTGTGTAACGAAGAAGAGCTATTGGACAGTGTTCGTTTAAAGAATCTGATTCGGGAGAATAGAGTAACAACCATGTGGTTCACCTCGAGCTGGTTTAACCAGTTAATGGAAACAGACCGGTTTACTTTTGAGGGATTGAAGACGATATTGGTAGGAGGAGAACAACTTTCAGAAGGGCACATCAGGAAGTTCCGGAAACAACACGCGACAATCAAACTAATAAATGGTTATGGTCCTACAGAGAATACTACGTTTTCGTTAACCTATGAGATTGGCGATGCAGTAAAAGGCTCAATTCCGATTGGTCGTCCATTAAGCAACCGGGAGGCCTATGTTTTGGATCGCTATCACAAGTTATTACCGATAGGTGTCGCCGGGGAAATCTGTGTTGGAGGAGCAGGATTATCGCGAGGATATCTGCACCGGCCAGAACTAACCGCCGAAAAATTCATTAATCACCCTTTCAGTCAGGATGGAGCTGCCCGTTTATATAAAACAGGAGATTTGGGAAGATGGTTGCCTGACGGTAATCTGGAGTACCTCGGCCGTATGGATGAGCAGGTTAAGATCAGGGGTTACCGGATTGAGCCTGGTGAAATCGAAAGTGTGCTGGTTCAGGGCGGGTTTGTTCGTCATGCTGTGGTAGTAACTAAGTCGGATGGTCGTTCAGGTAAACGGCTGGTAGGATACGTGGTAGCCACAGAAGAAGAATTTTCTAAAGAGAAAATACAAAGCTACCTTATAACAAAGCTGCCAGAATACATGGTTCCCACTTTATGGGTAGAGCTAGCTCAGATACCGTTAACGGCTAACGGAAAGGTAGATAGAGATTTGCTTCCTGAACCAGAAGTAAACAGCCAGATCGGTAAGGGGCATACAGTTCCTGAAACCGAAGTGGAAGAGAAGTTGTTGAAGATCTGGCAAGAACTGCTGGGGGTAGAAAGAATAGGTATGCATGATAATTTTTTTGAACTGGGAGGACATTCTCTTATGGCTATGAGAATCGTAGCGCATATTGAAAAGGACTTCTCGGTATCAATTCCAATCAAATTATTATTTCAACTCACAACTATCCGTGATTTAAGTAGGTATATACAATTGCATATGAGCAGTAATTCCGAACAGAGCACCGTAGCATTTAAAGTATTAGATGTATAATTGTATCAAGTGATTTTTAACCATTTAACTATTAGTATAAAACATCTGTTAAAGCGGTGCTGTTGAATAGAGTGTCTATGGAAAAAACTTTTACCAAAGTTATTGATATATTATTTTTAGCGAAACAGCATGACGTGGAAGTCATTTTAAATGATGGCCGCCTTCAACTGAAAATTCCTGAAAATAAAAGTATAGATCAAAATTTACTTAATGAAATTAAGGTTAATAAGGAGGCAATTATTAATTTTTTAAATAATGATAGCTGGAGATTAAAAGACTTAGACCTTAATCATCAAATTATACCGGTCAGCAGCAATGATCGTCCTTCTCGAATTCCCTTATCTTTTAGCCAGGAACGCTTATGGTTTATAGATCAGTTTGAAGGGAGTTTGCAATATCATATTACTACCGTTTTACGTTTGCGTGGGAAGCTTGATGTACCTGCCCTTGAACATTCGCTACAAACAATTGTAAACAGACACGAAATATTACGGACGGTATACCGGGAAGAGAACGGACATGCGTATCAATTTATTAAGCCTGAGGATAACTGGAGCCTGGAAATAGTAGATGGCCAGCAATTTGAGGGCGGAGAAGGATTGCAAAATTATATCAAGGGAAAGACCCGGCAGCCCTTTAATTTAAGTGAAGACAGTATGTTAAAGGCGTTGTTAATACGCCTGGGTAACGAGGAGCACGTGATTGCCTTAACAATGCATCATATTGCTTCTGATGCCTGGTCTACACCAATTTTGGTAAGGGAAGTGGTTGAGCTATATGATTCTTATATACACGGCCGTGCTGCTACATTAACAACTCAGCCTTTGCAGTATACAGATTATGTATTATGGCAAAAAGGATTTTTACAGGGAAAAGTACTTGAAAAAAAATTAAATTATTGGAAAGAGAAGCTGGCCGACCTATCACCTTTGGATCTTCCCGCGGATTATGGCCGCCCTTCAGTAAGAACTGCACGCGGAGCTTCTTCTGCATTTTCAATTTCACCTGAAATTTTAAAGGGTCTTAAGCAGTTGAGCCAGGCATATGGAGCCACGCTTTATATGACTTTACTTGCAGCGTTTAAGGTTTTGCTTTACCGGTATACCGGACAGCAAGATATTTGCGTAGGAACTTCAATAGCGGGACGGCCTCAAAAAGACCTGGAGGGGTTGATCGGTTTTTTTGTAAATACGCTGGCACTTCGAGACGAGCTGCGTGGACAAATGTCCTTTCATGAACTGCTTGCAGAAGTACGAAGTACTTTGCTGGAGGCTTACAGTAATCAGGAAGTGCCGTTTGAAAAAGTAGTAGATTCTGTAGTAAAAGAGCGGGATTCAGCAAGAAATCCATTGTTCGAGGTAATGCTGGTTCTCAAAAATACTCCGGAAGTTCCAAAGTTACATTTAGGAGAATTAGAACTTAGCGGCGAGCCATATGACCATACAACTGTAAAGTTTGATCTGACGTTTTTCCTTACAGAAACAGGCAATGGGATTCAGGGCTCAGTATTATACAGTACCGATCTATATAAACGTGATAGGATAGATCGGATGATCCAACATTTTTCTAAGTTATTAACTTCTATTGTTTCTTCCCCGGGCGAAAAGATAGGCATGCTCCGGATTCTGACGGAAACAGAAGAAGGGGAACTAAGCCAGGAGATAAATGTAAGCGCTCTTATAAATAGAGGAGCTGAAGATGTGGTGCACCTTTTTGAAGAGCAAGCCCGCAAATCTCCAGAATCTGCTGCATTGGTTTTTGAAAGGCGCCAGCTAACATTCAACGGGCTTGAAACACGTTCAAACCAACTTGCTCATTACTTGCAAAGTAGAGGAATAGTAAAAGATACCCTGGTGCCGCTTTATATAGAGCGAGGGTTAGAAATGATCATTGGTATATTGGGAATACTAAAGGCAGGTGGAGCTTATGTTCCGATCGATGCTGACTTTCCATCAGACAGGGTCATTTTTATGCTGAAAGATACAGGTGCAAAAGTTCTTGTAAGCAGTCAGGTCAACCGTTTAAAATTGAGTGAGTTTGAGGGAGTAGAAATTGTAGACTTAGATGCTGATCACGAAATATTAAATACTTTTTCATCATCTAAACCCGATACCCATATTTCGCAAGACCAACTGGCCTATGTGATTTATACATCAGGATCTACTGGCAGGCCCAAAGGTGTACAGATTAAGCACAAAAGTCTAACTGATTATATAATGGGTTTGGACGAACGCACAGGAATCAACTCCTGCAGTTCGTATGCGCTGGTATCCTCTATTGCAACAGATTTAGGTAATACGGTGCTTTATAGCTGGCTCGTTTCCGGAGGAACATTGCATATATTCTCTAAGGAGATGATAAGCCATGTGGAAGATCTGCACGGATATTTTGGTCGTCACCGGATCGACTGTGTAAAGATTGTACCCTCGCATTGGAGGGCTCTCAGCCTAGATGGCGTTCCCTTACTTCCGGCCAGTATGCTTATCTTTGGCGGAGAATCTTTGCAGGCCGGCGACATACAGACTATAAAAAACAGGGATGCAAAATGCAAAGTATTTAATCATTACGGCCCTACAGAAACAACAGTGGGTAAGCTGATTTATGAAGTAAATACTGATGACGAATATGACGGTTTTATTCCTATCGGTAAACCGTTTTCAAATACCCGCATATATGTATTAAGTACAGACGGAGC
>NZ_JBBJCN010000013.1:0-6127 GCF_037622515.1 Pedobacter superstes | reverse complement strand
GTAAAGCAAAAAAGCCCGTTAGATTAAACTAACGAGCTTTAAGATTTTATTTGCTGATTAAAGCAGAATAAAAGTTGGCACCGACCTACTCTCCCACGTGTTACCGCAGTACCATTGGCTCTGGCGGGCTTAACTTCTCTGTTCGGAATGGGAAGAGGTGGACACCGCCGATATAGGCACCTGAAGATTTTAATTAGATGTGAGATTAAGTCCTGAGAGCTGAGAACAAGTCTCATATCCGGCAGCTATCGTCTCATATCTAAGACATTAATTGAAAGAAGTGATTGAAACAGAGAAAACAACAGCATGTTCTGCTTATTGAGAAAGCTTCGGGTAATTAGTATTACTCGGCTATGATGTTACCACCTTTACACCTGTAACCTATCAACGTAGTAGTCTACTACGACCCTCAATGGAAAACTCATCTCATGGCTAGTTTCGCACTTAGATGCTTTCAGCGCTTATCTATTCCCAACGTAGCTACTCTGCAATACAGCTGGCGCCATAACAGATTCACTAGAGGTTGGTCCAACCCGGTCCTCTCGTACTAAGGTCAGCCCCATTCAATTTTCCTACGCCCACAACAGATAGGGACCGAACTGTCTCGCGACGTTCTGAACCCAGCTCGCGTGCCACTTTAATGAGCGAACAGCTCAACCCTTGGGACCTTCTCCAGCCCCAGGATGTGACGAGCCGACATCGAGGTGCCAAACCTCCCCGTCGATATGAGCTCTTGGGGGAGATCAGCCTGTTATCCCCAGCGTACCTTTTATCCTTTGAGCGACGGCCCTTCCATGCAGAACCGCCGGATCACTATATCCGTCTTTCGACCCAGCTCGACTTGTCTGTCTCACTGTCAAGCAAGCTTATGCTATTGCACTCCACGTACGGTTACCAAGCGTACTGAGCTTACCTTTGAAAGCCTCCGTTACCTTTTTGGAGGCGACCACCCCAGTCAAACTACCCACCAAACAATGTCCTCGACATTATCGAGTTAGACACCGAATACATAAAGGGCGGTATTTCAAGGTTGATTCCACGACTCCTAGCGAAGCCGCTTCACAATCTCCCGCCTATCCTACACATCATGTACCCAATATCAATGTTAAGTTGTAGTGAAGGTGCATGGGGTCTTTCCGTCCCGTTGCGGGTAACCGGCGTCTTCACCGATACCACAATTTCACCGAGCTCATGGCTGAGACAGCGCCCAGATCGTTACACCATTCGTGCAGGTCGGAACTTACCCGACAAGGAATTTCGCTACCTTAGGACCGTTATAGTTACGGCCGCCGTTTACCGGGGCTTCGATTCAATGCTTCGCCTTGCGACTAACATCCCCTCTTAACCTTCCGGCACCGGGCAGGTGTCAGGCCTTATACCTCATCTTTCGATTTTGCAAAGCCATGTGTTTTTGTTAAACAGTCGCCTGGGCCTTTTCACTGCGGCCTCTGTTGCCAGAGGCGCCCCTTCTCCCGAAGTTACAGGGCCATTTTGCCGAGTTCCTTAGCCATGATTCACTCGAGCACCTTAGGATTCTCTCCTCGACTACCTGTGTCGGTTTACGGTACGGGTTTCTATAACCTGAAGCTTAGCGGGTTTTCTTGGAAGTCTGATTACCTGAACTATCCACGCCCCCGAAGGTTTGCGGTACTATCAGCTTTCAGCTAGAACGGCGGATTTGCCTACCATCCCAATACCTACGGCTTTTAACGAACTATTCCGTCAGTTCGCGTCAGTGTCACTACTCCGTCACCACATCGCAGTTATAGAAAGTACTGGAATATTAACCAGTTATCCATCGGCTTCCCCCTTCGGGTACACCTTAGGCCCCGACTAACCCTGATCCGATTAGCGTTGATCAGGAAACCTTAGTCTTTCGGTGGGCGGGTTTCTCTCCCGCCTTATCGTTACTTATGCCTACATTTGCTTTTCTAATCGCTCCACGACCCATTACCAGATCGCTTCACCGCTATTAGAATGCTCCCCTACCACAGAGATAAATCCCTATCCATAGCTTCGGTATACCACTTAATGCCCGATTATTATCCATGCCCGATCGCTCGACTAGTGAGCTGTTACGCACTCTTTAAATGAATGGCTGCTTCCAAGCCAACATCCTAGCTGTCTGTGCAATCGGACCTCGTTAGTTCAACTTAGTGGTAATTTTGGGACCTTAGCTGATGGTCTGGGTTCTTTCCCTCTCGGCCCGTGACCTTAGCACCCCGGGCCTCACTGCAGATCATATTATATAGCATTCGGAGTTTGTCTGGATTTGGTAGGATTTGACTCCCCCGCACCCAATCAGTAGCTCTACCTCTATATAACTTAATATCCACGCTGTTCCTAAAAACATTTCGGGGAGTACGAGCTATTTCCCAGTTTGATTGGCCTTTCACCCCTACCCTCAAGTCATCCGGAAACTTTTCAACGTTTATCGGTTCGGTCCTCCAGTACGTGTTACCGCACCTTCAACCTGCTCAAGGGTAGATCACAAGGTTTCGCGTCTACCTCCTCTGACTATACGCCCTATTCAGACTCGCTTTCGCTTCGGCTGCGTGGCTGAACCACTTAACCTTGCCAGAGAAGAGTAACTCGTAGGCTCATTATGCAAAAGGCACGCCGTCACACAACTTGTGTGCTCCGACCGCTTGTAAGTACACGGTTTCAGGTTCTATTTCACTCCCCTGTTCGGGGTTCTTTTCACCTTTCCCTCACGGTACTGGTTCACTATCGGTCTCTCAGGAGTATTTAGCCTTACCGGATGGTGCCGGCAGATTCCCACAAGGCGTCTCCGACCTCGCGGTACTCAGGATACCACTATCCTATCTCCTCTTACGTATACGTGGCTATCACACGCTATGGCCAGGTTTCCCACCCTGTTCTACTTCAATCGGATATTCATATTGTGGTCCTACAACCCCAGTTATGCCGTAACATAGCTGGTTTGGGCTCTTTCCCTTTCGCTCGCCACTACTCAGGAAATCATTATTATTTTCTCTTCCTATGCTTACTTAGATGTTTCAGTTCAGCACGTTTGCGCATTTGCAATTACCCTTCAGGTAATTAGGTTTCCCCATTCAGAAATCAACGGATCAATTCGTATTTGCCAATCCCCGTTGCTTATCGCAGCTTATCACGTCTTTCATCGCCTCTGAGAGCCAAGGCATCCCCCGTGTACCCTTTCTTACTTTCTTCTACCTGTGCCGCTTTTGCTCGGCACGGTATGCTTTTTTCGATAACTGTTAGTTCATTAGTTTCTACTCATCAGTTTATTAGTCTTTGCAGACCTTTTACCTTTTGAATTTTCACTTTTGAATGCCAACAGTGTCTCTACTGTTGTCTTCTCTTTCAATTACTTCTTCCAATATGTCAAAGAACGTTTTGCTAAAATTCAAAAGGTAAAATTTAAAATTCAAAATCTGCATTGCGCATACTTTTGACTCTTTACTTTTGACTTAGCATCGTGGAGAATAACGGATTCGAACCGTTGACCCCCTGCGTGCAAGGCAGGTGCTCTAGCCAGCTGAGCTAATCCCCCGAAAGATTAATGACCGATTTTCTTATGCATCGAATGAATCAATATTCGCTCATTCTATCATTTCTCTATCCTATCATTGCCTTATAGTAGTCCCGAGCAGATTTGAACTGCTGACCCCTACATTATCAGTGTAGTGCTCTAACCAAACTGAGCTACGAGACTGGCTAATTTACGATTGCTCGATTTTTGATGTACGATTTGTTCCGTTTCCTTCTTAAATCGTAACTCCTAAATCGTAATTCGTAATTCTTACAATCACGCCACTTAGATGGTATCGCCACTGATGGCTCATCTTTGGGTTTTCCTTTTAGATTGTAGATCTGAGTCTTGAGATCGGAGAGTTGAGTCACTTGGCAGCGCTCTGTATTCTCATATCTGGTATCTCATATCTAGTGTCTAATTATTTTTTATAAAAAGAAAAAATCATAGTATAACGAGTGTCAATTCTACACTCTAGAAAGGAGGTATTCCAGCCGCACCTTCCGGTACGGCTACCTTGTTACGACTTAGCCCCAGTTACCGATTTTACCCTAGGACGCTCCTTGCGGTTACGCACTTCAGGTACTCCCAGCTTCCATGGCTTGACGGGCGGTGTGTACAAGGCCCGGGAACGTATTCACCGCATCATTGCTGATATGCGATTACTAGCGAATCCAACTTCATGAGGTCGAGTTGCAGACCTCAATCCGAACTGTGAATGGCTTTTTGAGATTGGCATCCTGTTACCAGGTAGCGGCCCTCTGTACCATCCATTGTAGCACGTGTGTAGCCCCGGACGTAAGGGCCATGATGACTTGACGTCGTCCCCTCCTTCCTCTCTGTTTGCACAGGCAGTCTGTTTAGAGTCCCCATCATTACATGCTGGCAACTAAACATAGGGGTTGCGCTCGTTGCGGGACTTAACCCAACACCTCACGGCACGAGCTGACGACAGCCATGCAGCACCTAGTTTCCTGTCCTTGCGGACGCATCCATCTCTGGATACTTCAGTAACTTTCAAGCCCGGGTAAGGTTCCTCGCGTATCATCGAATTAAACCACATGCTCCTCCGCTTGTGCGGGCCCCCGTCAATTCCTTTGAGTTTCACCCTTGCGGGCGTACTCCCCAGGTGGAATACTTAACGCTTTCGCTTAGACGCTAACTGTATATCGCTAACATCGAGTATTCATCGTTTAGGGCGTGGACTACCAGGGTATCTAATCCTGTTTGATCCCCACGCTTTCGTGCCTCAGCGTCAATCACACTTTAGTAAGCTGCCTTCGCAATTGGTGTTCTGTGACATATCTATGCATTTCACCGCTACTTGTCACATTCCGCCTACCTCAAGTGTATTCAAGCTCATCAGTATCAAAGGCACTGCGATGGTTGAGCCACCGTCTTTCACCCCTGACTTAATAAGCCGCCTACGCACCCTTTAAACCCAATAAATCCGGATAACGCTTGGATCCTCCGTATTACCGCGGCTGCTGGCACGGAGTTAGCCGATCCTTATTCCTTCGGTACATTCAGCTCTTTACACGTAAAGAGGTTTATTCCCGAATAAAAGCAGTTTACAACCCGTAGGGCCGTCTTCCTGCACGCGGCATGGCTGGTTCAGGCTTGCGCCCATTGACCAATATTCCTTACTGCTGCCTCCCGTAGGAGTCTGGTCCGTGTCTCAGTACCAGTGTGGGGGGTCATCCTCTCAGATCCCCTAGACATCGTAGTCTTGGTAAGCCGTTACCTTACCAACTAACTAATGTCACGCATGCCCATCTTAATCCTATAAATATTTGATCATTAAATGATGCCATTCAATGATATTATGCGGTGTTAATCCGAATTTCTTCGGGCTATCCCCCTGATTAAGGTAGGTTGCATACGCGTTACGCACCCGTGCGCCACTTTCATAGAGAGCAAGCTCTCTAATCTCGTTCGACTTGCATGTATTAGGCCTGCCGCTAGCGTTCATCCTGAGCCAGGATCAAACTCTCCATTGTAATGAAGTTTTGTATCACTGACCCTATTATATCTCAAATAGGAATCGTTTGATATTTGCTTACCTTTTGAAAGGTTCGCCTTTAATTTGCTATTTGTATGAATTGACTAGGATTGTTTTGTCGTTACGAGTAACGTTGTTATTCCGTTTTTACTCGCTATACTATTTGACTTTTCTTTTAAAGAACTTGAGCGCTTCTCCTTCACGGTTCAGCTTATATTAAGGGATTTCTCTGATTTAATTGATTTCACCGATTGGGTCATCTAAACCATGTTTATCCTTTTAATGTATTTCAATTTTGTGTCGCTTTCAGCCTTGCGCTGTCTGCCTGTTTTCCCGTTCGTTTTGGGATTGCAAAGGTGAGAATCTTTTTTGAATTCTGCAAGAAGTTTTTTTTATTTTTTTGAGGCCTTTTTCTCCTCTTCCTTCTTTTACTTTACTCTCTTTTCAGTATCCGATTCCGCATTGCGCTTCCTCGTTTTTTTACCCGACCTCTCCGTTTGGGATTGCAAAGGTGAGACTTTTTTCTATTCCCCACAAGTACTATCTGATCTTTTTTTGATCTTTTTCACTCAGCCCCTCTTTATCAGTTCTTTAAATTTGAAAATCAA
>NZ_JBBJCN010000012.1:0-75279 GCF_037622515.1 Pedobacter superstes | reverse complement strand
AACACCTTTATAATTTTTTAAGTTCATAATTATTTAATAATAAGGCTCGAAAATAAAAAAATTATTTAAGGTTAAAGCTGATTTGAGAATAATTCACAACAACGGATAAATAAAGATTGTTGTCTTAAAAATTTCGTTTATTTGTAACCGCTTATCCAAAACATATATGGCTTGGTTCAAAAGAGAAAAAAAAGGAATAATCACTTCAACTGAAGAAAAAAAAGAAGCCCCGGATGGTATATGGAACAAGTGTCCGGAATGTAAAAAGCCATTACATTATGCAGAACAAGTAGAATATAAATATGTATGCCATTATTGCAATTATCATTTACGCATAGGTTCGAAAGAATACTTCTCTGTTTTATTTGATAATAATGAATTTACAGAGCTGTTTCCACTGCTTCGTTCGGGCGATCCATTGAATTTCAACGACAATAAAAAATATACAGACAGATTAGAGGAAAGCAATAAGAAGACCGGCCTTATAGACGCCATTCGCTCGGCACATGGTAAAATAGATGGTCAGGATTTAGTGATCGCCTGCATGGACTTTAATTTTATCGGTGGTTCTATGGGTTCTGTTGTTGGCGAAAAAATTGCACGCTCAATCGATTACTGCATCAAACACCGGATTCCATTTCTGATGATTTCGAAATCAGGAGGAGCAAGAATGATGGAAGCTGCATTTTCGTTAATGCAAATGGCGAAAACTTCCGCTAAGCTTGCTTTATTAAGCAAAGCTAAAATACCCTATATTTCTTTATTAACCGACCCAACCACCGGTGGAGTTACAGCCTCCTACGCAATGCTTGGCGACGTTAACATTGCAGAACCTGGAGCATTAATTGGTTTTGCAGGTCCTCGAGTTATTAAAGAAACGATTAAAAAAGATCTTCCTAAGGGCTTCCAAACTTCTGAGTTTGTTCTTGAACACGGATTTCTAGACTTTATAGTAGACAGAAGGCAAATGAAAGAAAAACTTTCTACCTTTCTGAATATGATGAATAATTAAGTCGATCCAAAATAAAAAAGCCCCTTAAAAAGGGGCTTGCTTTTATCTTCCTGCAGAATTATTTCCGCCTCCAAAAAATTCAGCTCTTTAGCTTAGTGTTAGAATTACTTTTTGACACTGTTTTCTTACGTCCTTTTTTTGGAGGAGAATGCTTTAACTTCTCCGATGGGATATCAGAAGGAGTTTGACCGGTATGATTATGCTTAGCTTTTTCGTCAGCCATAATAGTACTTTTTATGAACCGGATAATTCAGGTTTGTGGTCTGTCATTCTACCAATAACTCCGCTTCACGACGGGATGGAAAATCCGCCTCTGAAATCATTGAGGATCGGGCGATAGGCTCGTCGTCGAAATCATCGTCGTCATCATCATCCAAAAAATCATCGTCATCATCAAGATCAGGTGTTATAACCGGGTCTAA
Organism: Pedobacter superstes; assembly: GCF_037622515.1. NCBI lineage: Bacteria > Pseudomonadati > Bacteroidota > Sphingobacteriia > Sphingobacteriales > Sphingobacteriaceae > Pedobacter > Pedobacter superstes. Next base: position 73,845 of record NZ_JBBJCN010000012.1, on the reverse strand, counting down.
ATCATCGTCATCAGCTAACAAATCATCATCATCCGGATCGATATCATCGTCATCATCAGGATCGATATCAGAGGAGACATCAAGAATATCATCTTCATCTTCAAATTCTTCATTATCTAAATCCAGATCCAAATCGTCATCGTCGTCCAAATCATCATCCTCCGGATCAATATTATGTACATTAATATCAACTCCAATTCCCAGTGGAGCTATTTCAATATTTTGGCTGACCTTAGTATAATCCAAAACATCTACATTCTCAGAGCCTTCTCTTGAAGGATCATTTCTTAAATAATCATCCTGAATAGTTAAGCATTCTTCGCGAAATAGTTCCATGTTCTTGTTTAGTTTAGCTAAATAATATACAAGTAGAACAGCCGGACTAACCTACTTTGTTTTACAAAAACTTAAAAAAAAAATCCACATTAAACTTAACACAAATCCCTTAGAACAAGGTTTTGAGCTTGGCTATCACAAAATCTATTTCCTGTTTGGTATTTAGTTTACTAAAAGAAAATCTCACAGCCGGGCGATTTGGATCTGAGCCAATGCCTTCCAGTACATGAGAGCCAATATTTGTTCCTGAACTGCAGGCACTTCCCCCTGACACGGAAATCCCTGAAATATCCAGATTAAAAAGTAACATGTCAGCAAGATCAGTTTCGGGAAATAGAACATTCAAAATAGTATACAAGCTTTTATCCTGAGAAAGTTCACCGTTAAACTCAATACCCGGGATGTTTGAAACTAACTCATCAATCATATAGGATTTTAATCCCTGAATATAATGATGCTGAGTCTCCATATCTTTGGAAGCTATTTCAATGGCTTTAGCCAAACCTGCTATACCATATAAATTTTCGGTTCCACCACGCATATTTCGTTCCTGAGAACCACCATAAATCAAAGGACTAATTTTAAGATTATGATTGATGTACAAAAACCCTGTACCCTTCGGTCCGTGCAATTTATGTGCTGCACAAGTTATAAAATCTACTTTAAGCTGTTGCAAGTCGATCTGATAATGCCCGATAGTTTGCACAGTATCACAATGAAAAATAGCGTTATACTTCCTACAAATTTCTCCTGCGGTTACAATATCGGTAAGGGTTCCAATTTCATTATTGGCGTGCATTAGAGAAACAAAGCTTCGGGGCTGAGTAGCGAGAATATCTTCCAGGTGATTCAGATCGACATTTCCCTTATTATCTATACGGACAAAACTCAATTCAATGATGCCGTTGCGTGCCATTGCCTCCAGGGTATGAAGTACAGCATGATGTTCAATTCTGGTTGTAACAGCATGGCCGATCTTGTGGTCGATAATTCCACACTGAATGGCCATGTTGTCTGCCTCGGTCCCGCCAGAAGTGAAAAAAATTTCTGAAGGTGAGGTATTTAAGAAGGATGCTACTGTTTTCCGGGCCTTTTCTATTATTGTACGTGCCTCCCGTCCATGAGAATGAATAGAAGAAGGATTACCAAAATGACTTCCCATCAGGCTGACCATTTCTTTCAGAACTTCCGGATCTAAAGGAGTTGTAGCAGCATTATCCAGATACACACGCATAGTTAACGATAAAATTTTTTAATTGATTGAATGATTGAATGATTGAATATCGGTTATTTTGTGGAAGCAGATTTTCTTGCTTTTGATACGACAGCTAAAATTTCTTTGGCTTCATTCAATGTTGTATTTATTTTTTGCTGTGAAACTATTTCCGCCTCAATTAAAACTTCCATCCAAAAAAACAGCATCATCTGCTTCTTCGACCACAATACTTATTTTCGAAAAAAATTCCGCTTTCGATCTACCTCTTCAAGCAGCACGATAATTGGCTCCTACAGAAGAGGCTCAGCGAAGCAATTGTTTACCAATAATTCTTGCCTCGTCCGTTTTTGGAAGATCTTGATAAGCCGGATATTGTCCACTACAAATTTTTTTGTTCGTGATTTAAAAGCTTCTATAAATCCTACTTTATCAGGTTCCATATTAAGAGATTATGTATCATTGATTTCATTCACTCATTCTTTCCTTCTCCCATTCATTCACTCATTCTTTCATTCCTTCCTTCTCACGCCTTACTATCCTTTTAAGCGCAAAATGTCTTTAATATCAGCAATAATCTTATTTGCCAGATTAGCTGCGCCAGTTTCAGAATCACCTTCAGAATAAATTCGAATGATGGGCTCTGTATTTGATCTGCGCAAATGCACCCATTGCTTATCGAATTCAATTTTCAAACCGTCAATTGTTGAGTAAGGTTGGTTTTCATATTTTTTTTCTACCTTTTTAAGCAGGGCATCAATATCCATCTCGGGAGTAAGTGTTATTTTATTTTTAGAAATGAAATAACCCGGATAAGTTTTCCTGAGCATCGAAATAGTTTTCCCGAATTTCGCCAGGTGTGTTAAAAACAAAGCAATACCAACAAGGGCATCACGACCGTAATGAGACTCCGGATAAATAATCCCGCCGTTACCTTCGCCGCCAATAACAGCTTGGGTCTCTTTCATCTTATTCACAACATTCACCTCTCCTACCGCAGCAGCATTGTATTCATTACCCGACGCCTCGGTTACATCGCGTAAAGCACGGGTTGATGAAAGATTTGAAACGGTATTGCCGGGAGTATTTTGTAAAACATAATCAGCAACAGCCACAAGTGTGTACTCTTCACCAAACATGCTTCCATCTTCACAAACAAAACATAAGCGGTCAACGTCGGGATCTACGGCAATGCCCAGGTCTGCGTTCTTAGTAACTACTTCCTGAGAAAGGGCGATTAAATTTTCCGGAAGAGGTTCCGGATTATGCGGAAAATGGCCATCAGGAGTACAATATAATTCATGCACTCTTTCAACACCTAAAGCTTTTAATAATACCGGCACAAATATTCCGCCGCTCGAATTAACACAATCGATAGCTATTTTGAACTTAGCCTTTCGAATCGCCTCTACATCTACCAGAGGAAGAGCCAGTATTTTTGCAATATGTTTTTGCAAATAACTATCATCTACGGTTATTTTCCCTAACTGATTTACGTCAGCAAAAGTCATCTCCAGATCTTCGGCAATTTCTAAAACCTCTTTTCCGTCAGCTTCGCTAATAAACTCGCCCTTTTCGTTGAGCAATTTTAATGCGTTCCATTGTTTGGGATTGTGACTGGCTGTTATTATTATTCCGCCACCCGCATTTTCATCAGGTACCGCTATTTCTACCGTTGGAGTGGTAGAAAGTCCCAAGTCTACTACGTCTACACCGATGCTTTGTAATGTTCCTGCAATAAGGTTTCGAACCATTTCACCAGAAATACGTGCATCGCGACCTATCACCAGCTTATTTTTACCGCTTCTTTTCATCGTCCATTTTCCGAACGCTGCTGTAAACTTTAATATATCAACAGGGGTTAATCCGTTGCCGGGAGTACCACCAATAATTCCCCTTATTCCTGAAATTGATTTTATGAGAGTCACCTTTGTATGTTTTGGTCAAAAATAACAATATAAAGAGGAAAGCCAATGGTAAAGGTTGACCAGAACAAATTAAGCCCGGGATTTACTTGCACAATCTCCCCTTTTTTCATAATAGGACGAGATTATTAATTATATTGATATTTCTGTGAAATTTCAGGGCCAAAATTTTACGTAAGTTTGCACGCTTAAGTTTTTTATATGCCAGGTAAATGGTACCAGAATTGGTTTAACTCTCCTTATTATCATATTTTATATCACCAGCGCAATGATGAAGAGGCCGAAATTTTCATAAACAACCTCTGTCTTCATCTTCAGCCAAATAAAGAAGCCAGAATGCTCGATATTGCCTGTGGCAAGGGAAGACATTCTATATATCTTAATAAAAAAGGATTTGATGTAACCGGAATAGATCTTTCTTATTCAAGCATTAAATATGCCAAGCAATTTGAAAATGAAAGGCTGCAGTTTTTTCAGCACGATATGAGAAATCTTCTTTTTATTAATTATTTTGATTTTGCCTTTAACCTGTTTACAAGTTTCGGGTATTTTGCAAGTGAGAGAGATAATATAAATGCCTTAAAATCTTTCAGAAAATCGTTAAAAAAAGACGGTATACTTGTTCTGGATTATTTTAACAGCCATAAAATCCTCAATAGTCTCACTGAAAAGGAAGTCAAAACTATTGAAGGGATAAATTTTAATATTAGTAAAAAAGTAAAAACAGGCAGAATTATTAAGTCCATTGAATTTGAGCATAAAGACAAAAAGCAGAACTTTCAGGAAGATGTTCAGGCCTTTTCGCTATCAGATTTTAAAAGATTATTTCAACTTAGCGGGTTCAAAATAAATGAATACTTCGGAAGCTACTCGCTTGAGCCCTTTGATGAATTGAATTCAGATCGTTTAATTTTTATCTGCAGCAAAGCTGATGTTTGAGAATTTAATACATTTTGACCAACAACTCTTTTTTTTTGTTAACAAAGGTTTATCGAATCCTTTTTTTGATTGGATAATGCCATTCTTGCGAAATCGCTATTTCTGGTCACCTCTTTACCTGTTTATAATAGTATTCTTAGCCCGAAATTATGGAAAAAGGGGCTGGATATGCCTCCTGTTTATTGTGATCACCTTTGCGTTGAGCGATTACTTTTCTGCTTCGGTTGTAAAACCAACCTTTGAGCGATTGAGGCCCTGCAATGATCTTTCAATTAAAGAAGAAATAAACTCGCTTGTTGCATGTGGCACCGGTTTTAGTTTTCCCTCCACTCATGCTACCAATCATTTCGGAATCGCCATGTTTCTGGCAGCAACCTTCTATTCGAGATGGAAATGGATTGTGCCTATTGCGTTTTTATGGGCCTTCAGCGTGGCATTTGCACAGGTTTATGTTGGAGTACATTTTCCTATTGACGTGCTTACAGGAGCTTTATTAGGCTGCATGATAGGCTACATAACCAGTTCTGTTTTTTTAACCTTAAAAATCAATAAAGAGTGGAAATCTGGAAACTGATTTTATTATTTACAAGCTGCTTTCTGGGTGGGATGGCAATCTTTCTATTTAAAAAAGATAATACGCAACGACTAAAGCTTATTCTTTCATTTAGCGGGGCTTACCTATTCGCCATTACAATTCTTCATCTTATACCTGAAGTTTATCATGAAGGCGATCATAGCATAGGTTTATTTGTCTTAGGAGGCTTCCTTTTCCAGATATTATTGGAACAATTCTCGGAAGGAATTGAACACGGCCATATTCATAAACATAGCCACGACCATTACGTTTTCCCTTACGGAATAATGTTTAGCTTATGCCTGCACGCTTTTCTGGAAGGCATGCCGCTTGCACAAGGCCACCAGAACCAACTGTTGTTTGGAATCGGACTCCATCATATCCCCGCTTCATTTGCATTGGCGAGTGTATTAATGCAAAATAAGATTTCAAAGAGGCCTATCATTTCCCTGCTTATCCTATTTTCGATGATGTCTCCTCTTGGTTATTTATTCAGTGAGGGATTAAGCAATGGTTCTATCGGTAATCTTGACAGTTATTTCGATAGAATTATGGGTATTGTGATTGGAATTTTCCTGCATATTTCTACTACAATTCTATTTGAATCGAGTGTTGATCACCATTTCAATTTACGTAAACTTGTTGCTGTTTTGGCAGGGATAGCTATAGCGTTAGTGAATTTCTTAATTCATTAGGCAGGTAAACTAAACAGGCTTGTGCAGGATTGAGTGGTTAACTTAGCCTCTAAGTTTATCTAATAAAAAATTTAATTGCTTTGCTTCTTCCTCGCTAAGGTTAGATTTTAGTATATCTATCGGAGTAATTACCAGATCGAGTTTTTTAAGTATCTCAAGGCCTTTTTCATTTATGACGATATCTACCGCCCTCCGGTCTTTTTGATTGACACAACGGGTTACGAGCCCTTTCTGTACTAAACGCTCGACAATCCGGGAGGCATCAGACATCTTATCAAGCATACGCTCTTTTAAAAGATTGATAGTTGCCGGACCTGGATATTGCCCCCTAAGTATTCTTAAAATATTAAACTGCTGAAGTGTAATTTGATATTTGCTCAAGCGCTTTTTTAATATATCGCTTATCCAGCCATAAGTATAAATGGTGTTGACAACTACTTTCTGATAGTCGTTTTCAAATTTGGTCCGAATCTCCTTTTCCAATTCCATTTTAGATGTTAAACTTATAATCTCATTTTCTCTGTTTTGTTTGTTCTGTTTTTTCGCCCGATTTATTCCAGGGACAATGCCTGCAACCATTTTTACAGCAAAATCCCCGTTTTAAATGATATTCTTTTGTGAACACGATAAACCCGCCCTCTATAAAATAATAGTCATGACCTTCCTTTGGCATCAGTTTAATATCTTAATGCGTAATTTTCCCTCGAAATAACTTTTCAAATGCGAACCATCGCCGTGTAGCGTCCAAACCTGCTTCGGCTCCACATTTTCTATCGTAAGAAGAATATCGTTCCAGTCTGCATGATCTGAAATGTATAACTCCAGATCATTCTGCCGATGCAATTTTTTCCATCCGGATGCGAAAACCCTCAATACATTTTTTGCCCTGAAATAACTGTCAAAAGTAAGTGGAGGTACAATATACACAAAACCCTGGTCAGGAGCCTTCATAAGCTTTCGATTGTAGGGTTCGTACTTTCCCGGATGAAAGGCGAAGTCTTCATAAATTTTGGAAATTGACAGCATGGAATGATGCAACAAGACTTTACGCTGCGGGCAGTATTTATTGATGAGGCTTACCAGTCTCTGACTTTTACCTAAAGAATAGGCACCCATTAAAATATTATGATTGGTGAGATTTAACTTTCTGATCTCGGTTTCCACATCTGGATGGATAACCTGGGGATCAGCAAAAGTTGTTTCTGTAATCAGTACATCGGCTTTTACAAATTGCATAGGCTCACAGGTTTCATCATCCTGAAGCTTAAAATCACCTGTATACAAATACTTTACTCCTTTATATTCCATTAATATTAAGGCAGAACCCAATATATGACCGGCCGGGTAAAATGTAAGGCTTACATCTTTTATATTAAAAGACTCGCCGTATTTAAAAATCAGGAATTCCTTTCCTGCATTTTTCTTTAAGCGAAGCTGCATAATAGCAGCAGTTCCCGGAGTACAAAAAACCTTAGTGCTCCCCCCTGCGGCATGATCGCCATGAGCATGAGAAACTACGGCCTGCTCAACGGCTTGTTGCGGGTCAATATAGAAATCGCCGTAATGGCAAAACAACCCTTTTTCATCAAAGGTTAAAAAATCATCAAGTATCATTTAACCTTTACAGCAAGTTTTAAAAAAATTTCATGGAGTTTAAGCACCTGAGAAATCAGCATTTGCTTTTCATCATTATATAGTATAAAGTCAGATTTCTTTTCCTTCTCTTCGTCGCTTAATTGTTTATTCATTCTCTTTAACACATCACTTTCAGATATTGAATCCCGCTCAATAATCCTTTTAACTTTCAAATCCTTCGGCGATTTCACGAGTATAACATAATCGCAATCTTTATATGAACCACTTTCAAAAAGCAGGGCAGCTTCTTTTAATACATAAGATGCATGTTGTTGTTTCACCCAGACATCAAAAGCTCTGAACACAGCCGGATGGACCAATGAATTGAGTTGTTTTAGCTTTTGTTCATCATTAAACACCAATCCTCCCAGCTTTCTTCTATCTAGCAATCCTTCCTTAGAATATACGTCCTGCCCAAACTCCGCTTTTAAGTCATCAACCAGACGCGTGTCCGTTTGCATAATGGTTTTAGCTTGCTGGTCTGCATAAAAAACCGGGATATTCTGCAGTTGAAAAAGCTTACAGACAGTGGTTTTCCCGCTTCCAATACCTCCTGTTATTCCGATTTTCAGCATTATTCTTTAACAAAGAAATCTACGATTTGAGGTTCGGTTTTTACCAGCTTGCAATAAGCTGGAAATTGAGTGATCTGCAGTGGCAACTGGCGGTATTTATTTTTCATCCACTTGTCTAAATCAACGCTTACCTGAAACGATTCTCTATCAATTTTAGGATAATTACTTAAAGCTGTCAAAAGTGTTACTTTCACTTTTTCAGGAACGATCTTCACATCCCTACCGGGGTTGTTTACAACTTCAATAGGTATTTCCAAAATTTTTTCAGTAAACTCATCCACCGGAACAATAACTTTCACAAACTTTGGGAATACGTCTACATTATTTTTGACCCCTTTCTGAAAGCTTACCTTTGTGTTTATTGAGCTGTTGATTTCACTAATCGAAAGACTATCTGTCTTCCATGAATTAATTTTTTCCAAATCTTCGGCAGCGCCCGTAATAATTACAGTTTCAGGATCAAGCCTTATCGGACCAGATATCCCAAAAGCTTTTTGAAAAGATAACTTGTACAGTAGTTTTACCGGAACACTTTTGGTTATCCTCTTGGTAAAATCAAAAAATAAGGTATCCGGGAAAACGGAAACTACTTTTTGATTGGATTCAAACTGAAGATTGATATCACGCAACTGACTTGAAACAGTTACAAAATTTCCTGTATTTAGCCCTTTTAAACTTACATCTACAATTTTACTGTTCAGCTTAAATCTGGAAAAAAGCAATTGCCAGCCTGTTCCCTGAATCTTTAAAGTAATGGTATCATCCTGCAAAGGGTGATAGGCTTTATTTAAAGGCGGATTTGTAAAATTTATCTTAGAATTTATTTTATACTCATAATTGTTCGACAATGCAAAGAACAGCCAGGCAAAAACAGCAAGAAGCAAACAGCTTAAAAAAACTGATATTCTTCTCCTTTCTATCCTGTTAAGCGAAACTATAGGCATTTGTCTAAATTGTAATTAAATTACGATATCTCCAACAATAAAAATGCCCCGGCAAATGACGGGGCATTTTTAAACATGTAATTTTTAACTAAGCTTTGCTTGCAACAGGTTTAGACGAATCTAATGAAATAGCTGATTTATCAAAACGGATTTTAGAACCACCCTCTACTTCAAGAACAATTGTAGAATCATTCATATCTGCAATCCTGCCGTGGATACCGGCTGTAGTAACAACTTTATCGCCCTTTTTAAGCTCTTCAACAAATTTCTTCTGGTCTTTTGCCTTCTTCATTTGCGGCCTGATCATAAAGAAGTAAAACACAATGACAATTAAAATCATTGGAATAAAACTTACTATACTTGAACTATCCATTTGTAATAAAATATTTGCTATCATTTATTTACTATTTAATTATTTATTTTTTTAAATCTTCAGCGCCTTTAACTTCTCCGGTCAAATAAAGCTCTGTAGTGGAAGGATTGGCATTTGTAGTAAGGGTAACAACTTTATGTTGCATCCCTGTTTTGCCTGCACTATTAAAGACAACTTTTATCACTCCTGTTTCCCCCGGAGCTATTGGTTCTTTGGGATATTCAGGAACAGTACATCCACACGTGGCAGTTGCATTTGATATTATTAAAGGGGATTTACCATTATTGGTAAATTTAAACTCATGAGTTGCCTTATCGCCTTCATTAATCTTACCAAAATCGTAACTATTTTTCTCAAAGTTAATAGATGCACCATTTTCAGAACTATCTGCTGAAACTGATGCGCTGTCTGTCTGGCTTTCTGTTGCTGCCTGATTGCTGCAAGAAACTGCGAAAGCTGAAACAATTAATATTGTTAACAATGTTTTCTTCATTATTTATTCAATTAATCCTCTGCCGGATTTCCGGATTTTACCTGATGATTTTAATTCTGCTAAAATTTTGTCTAAAATACCATTTATAAACAAATTACTTTTAGGGGTGCTGAATTCTTTTGCAATCTCAATGTATTCATTCATCGACACTTTTATTGGAATTCCGGAAAAATGAATCAGCTCTGTAAGGGCTAATTTCATTAAAAGGATATCAATAATTGCAATCCGGTCGGCTTCCCAGTTCTTCGTTTTATCAGAAATTAACTTTTGATACTCCTCGTCGAAAGCTATAGTCTTTTGAAATAAGTTTACAATAAAATCTCTGTCTTCAACCCACACCGGACTAATTTGCGCCAGCTTATTCTCCATCCCGTTTTCACTCTGAAAATTGCTCAGGGTTTTAGCCACCATGGCTTCTAAAACGGGGCGGTCTACCTGCCAGTTGATGAATTTTTCTTCAAAAGACTGTTCGACAGAAGGAATTACAAGTATTATTTTTTTGAAAATGTATTTAATGATATCTTTCTCAGCCCTCATTGAAACATCTTCGGAAGCCAGATAAGCTTCATATTGCGCTGAAGCTTTTAATTCTGTAAAAATGGATTTTACAATTTCGGGGTCAAAGCTCCAGGAAGCATTATACTTCTTTAAGTCGTTTTTAAAGGCGGCATTTTCTCTTAAAGCGATAATGAACTTATTGGTATTCAGTTTCAGATTGGTATTTAAATCTGTTTCGGAAGGTAAATATTTATTTGCTCGTTCATCAGCGTCACGCAAAACGTAATCAGACACTTCAGTTAACAGGGAAAGCAACCAGATATACATCTCATATACATCGTCTACACTATCAAGGAGTTTTTTCTCAAATGATTTCACCACTTTATTCTCGGATAAATGGTATGCGTACAAAGTTTGTAACACCTTTACCCTAAGCTGCCTTCTATTTAACATGTTATAAGAACGATTTTTATAGTAATAAACTAATTAATAGGATCCTTTAATTTTTTTTATATCTGAGATCCGCTTTTCAGCGATTTTATCTGCTGCTTTATTTGTAGGAATATTTTCCGATTTTGATTTTTTCAACACACCCCGTGTTACTTCGTATATGTTCTCTGCCAGCTGTAAAGTTCTTTTTTTGCTGTATCCGGATAATTCAGAGTATGAACTTATCATTCCGCCGGCATTAATTAAATAGTCAGGAGCATAAATAATGCCTTTATCCAGGAGCATTTGTCCATGCAGATTTTCATCCGCTAACTGATTATTTGCAGAACCTGCAATAATACCACATTTCATCTTAGCTATGGTAGCAGAATTAATTATTCCGCCCAGTGCACAAGGAGAATATACATCAAATTCCAGATCCAGAATATTATTATTCGAAATGCCCTCGGCGCCAAATTTCTTTGCTATTTGCCCAACGCGTTCTTCATTAATATCGCTCACATACACCTTGGCATTCTCTTCACGCAGCAGATGAACAAGATTTTCGCCAACATGGCCAATCCCCTGTACCGCTACCGATCTTCCGGCTATGCTATCATTTCCGTAAAGTTCCTTTAAACATGCTTTTATCCCCATAAAAACGCCCTTTGCTGTTAAAGGCGAGGCATTTGCACCGCTAAAAGACTCGCTTCCCCCAATCACATGTTCGGTCTCCATACGGATATATTCCATATCCCGGCTATTTGTACCCAAATCCTCAGCGGTAATAAAACTCCCGTTCATGTTGCGTATGAACTGTCCCATTTTGCGCATTAAAGCTTCGGATTTATCGGTCCTGTTGTTACCTATAATCAGGGCTTTACCTCCTCCGAGATTTAATCCGCTTATAGCCGCTTTATATGTCATCGCTCTTGAAAGACGTAAAACATCCCTCAGCGCTTCACCTTCAGTTTTATATTCCCACATCCGGGTACCACCAAAAGCCGGACCGAGTGTGGTATCATGAACAGCTATAATTGCTTTTAAGCCGGTATCTTCATCGTTGCAGAATACAACTTGCTGGTGTTTACATTTACTAACCTCGTAAAATAATGAACCTTCCTTGAAAGTTTTTGATACCATGTTTTAGGTGCGAATCTTCCTGCAAAACTAGTAAAATTTCCCTATAATATTCTTAACCTATTACAGGATTGCTACTTTTGCAAATAACATTACGAGCAGGATTTAATTTTTATCATTTGACACAGCGATTTGAGTATCTACAATACTCTTATGGCTGATCACATCTTTAGACATATACCGGGGATACAGCATGAAAGATCTGGCCTATTTGAATAAGTTTTTTTATAAATACCGCTGGCGCCTCATTCCTGGAGTTATTTTCGTTATCATTTCTAATATTTTCGGTGTTCTCCCGGCAAAAGTAATCCGTATAGCCTTCGATCTGGTAACCGAGAACATAAGTACCTACAGGCTCTTTAATGGTTTTGAAAGACAAGAACTGGTATACCAGATCTTTGGATATAGTCTGCTTCTTTTTGGCACAACAGTATTAATACTTGCCTTACTTAGGGGTATCTTTTTATTTTTTATGCGGCAAACTATTATTCTGATGTCGCGGCATATTGAATATGACTTAAAAAACGAAATCTACCAGCATTACCAAAACCTTTCAATGAGTTTCTTCCGCAGAAATAATACCGGCGATTTAATGAACCGGGTCACGGAGGATGTCAGCCGGGTTAGAATGTATGTTGGCCCTGCAATTATGTATACCATAAACACAATTGTATTGTTCCTGCTGGTAATTATTGCCATGATCAGTGTCAATCTTAAACTTGCCATTTACAGCTTGCTTCCTCTGCCAATATTAGCTTTCACTATCTATTATGTTCACAACATCATTAATTACAGGAGTGAAAAAATACAGGAGCGCCTCTCCAGGTTATCGGGTTTTGTTCAGGAAACCTTTTCTGGCATTAGAGTAATTAAGGCCTATGTAAGGGAGAAAGATATCAATGAGAGGTTTGCTGCAGAAAGTAATGCTTACAAAAAAGATTCATTGGCATTGGTACAGGTGCAGGCAACATTTTATCCGATCATGCTCTTACTGGTTGGCTTAAGTACTATTGTAACTGTATATATTGGTGGTATAGAGGTGATGAACGGAACCATCACATCCGGAAATATCGCAGAATTTATAGTGTATGTTAACCAGCTGACCTTCCCGGTCACATCCCTGGGATGGGTGACATCCTTAATTCAACGCGCCGCGGCATCGCAAAAACGCATCAATGAATTTCTGCATACGGAGCCTGAAATTACTTCCTTTAATACCGATAAGTTTAAGCTGGAAGGACACATAGAATTTGACGATGTCAGTTTTACATATCCAGATACAGGTATTACAGCCCTTAAGAATATTTCATTTAAAGTGAAGCCAGGCGAATTTGTTGCAATCATCGGCCGCACCGGATCGGGGAAATCTACCCTTGCAAATTTACTCATGCGCATGTATGACCCCAGTTCAGGCAGAATTCTTATTGATAACAAATCTCTAAAAAGCATCAACCTGAATGATTACAGGAGTCAGACCGGTTTTGTGCCCCAGGAAGTTTTTTTATTCTCTGATACGATTGCCAATAATATTGCATTCGGCCAATCCACGACCGAAATCCTTAAAGTTGAACAGGCGGCTAAAGACGCAGCTGTTTATCATAATATTACTGAGTTTGAAAATGGTTTCGAAACGATGATTGGCGAACGGGGAATCACTCTATCTGGTGGCCAGAAACAACGAGTATCTATTGCAAGGGCCCTTATCAAGTCTCCTCAATTATTGATTTTTGATGATTGCCTGTCGGCTATTGACACAAAAACAGAAGAAGAAATCCTTAACAACCTGGGAAAAAACATGACAGGAAAAACGAGTATTATTATTGCGCACAGGGTTTCAACCATTAAAAACGCTGATAAAATACTGGTTATCGAAGATGGAAAAATCATCGAGCAGGGTAATCATGAAATGCTTATCGAAGCAAATGGTGTTTACAGGGATCTTTACGAAAAACAATTACTCGAAGAACAGGAATTCCCTGTCTGACACCCCCATTGTCCAATAATTTTGTATTTTGAAGTTTAAATATTAATAGTTTATATTTACCGGACTAAACTTTAAAAACGAAAAATGGGAGATTTTGACAATAAAGAGAGAGAAGAGGTTTTTTCTAAAAAAGTTCGTGCCGGAAAGCGCACTTACTTTTTCGACGTAAAAGCAACACGGTCTAACGATTACTACATCACAGTAACAGAAAGCAAAAAGCGTTTGGAAGATGGCGTTTTCGTTAAACACAAAATTTTCCTGTACAAAGAAGACTTTGAAAAATTTTCTGAAGGATTAAGAGATACAGTTGAATATATTAAAGCTAATCAGGAAGTAATCGAGAAAAGATACGAGTATAGCGAAAATACAGCTGAAGCTACTAAAGCTACTGACGATTTCTCTTTCGAAATATAATATCCCTAAAAAAAGATATTGAACCATTCCGCTAATACGGAATGGTTTTTTTTGTATAAAAAATCCAGATCGGCAATCTCTTAAAACCAATCTCCCTTCTATTTGTCTGCCAATAAAACTCTGTAACCAATGGTGACTCTAGCACAAGATAAGAACTTCCTTGGCCTGCCCGATGAATCTGATTATGCTTACCACGGCAGCAAAGTTATTATACAACAGGTACCCTACGAATATACTTCATCCTATCTGCAGGGGTCTGCCAAAGGCCCGGAAGCAATCATCAAAGCCTCTCAGTTTGTAGAATGTTATGATGAAGAACTTGATACAGAAATAGTAGCTAAAGTAGGAATTGGAACATTGGCTCCTATCGATTTTAAAGACATTTTTAATGAGGATGCTATTTCACTCATTCAGCAACAAACGGAAAAAATTTTAGACGATGATAAGTTTGTGGTTTCTCTCGGAGCTGAGCATACTGTAACCTATGGATTTGTCAGAGCCTTTGCTAAAAAATTCCCAAACCTTACGGTTTTGCAGTTGGATGCCCATTCTGATCTAAGAGATAGTTACAACAACAATAAATATTCCCATGCATCTGTTATGGCCAGGATACATGAAATGGGCTTACAGATATGCCAGGCGGGTATACGTGCCCAATCTATAGAAGAAGCTCAGCTAATTAAAGACTCCGACAATATACATACCTTCTATGCCCATCAGATAAGAAGCAATCCGTTCTGGATGGAAGAGCTCATCGCCCCGATGGGCAATGATGTTTACATTACAATTGACGCCGACGGTTTTGATCCGTCTATAATGCCAGCTGTTGGGACAGCAGAACCCAATGGATTATTATGGACAGAAACTCTCGATTTTTTAAAGAAAGTATTTAAGGAACGCAATGTAGTGGGGTTTGACGTGGTTGAATGCGCTCCGATAGAAGGTTCTATCCTTTCTGAATATACCCTGGCTAAATTAGTATATAAGTTGATTGGATATAAGTTTGTGTGAGGGAGGTAAAAGGGGAAAGGTGAAAGGTAAAAGGGCAGGAAGGTTAATATCAGCTTAAAATAAGGTCCTAAGGTACAGACAGTCTCAATATTAAAAAATAAACTATTGAACTACAAACTAATGACTAATAAACTATTGAACCATAAACTAATGACTAATTAACCATTAACTATAAACTAATGACTAATTAACCACTGAATTTTAAACTAATGACTAATTAACCATTGTACTATAAAGTATTGAATATTAAACCGTAATTTCGCCCGCTGAAAAAATCGTAAATTATAAAACGTAGCTCATACAAACAAACAATATTTAATGGCTTTACAATGCGGAATTGTTGGTTTACCCAACGTAGGAAAATCTACCCTTTTTAACTGTTTATCAAACGCAAAAGCACAGGCGGCTAACTTTCCTTTTTGTACAATAGAACCAAATGTTGGGGTAATTACCGTTCCTGATGACCGCTTAACTACGCTCGCGGAATTGGTAAAGCCGAACAAAATTGTTCCCAATACTATTGAAATTGTTGATATAGCCGGATTGGTAAAGGGTGCTAGTAAGGGAGAGGGATTAGGAAACCAGTTTTTAGGCAACATTCGTGCTACAAATGCAATAATCCATGTTCTAAGATGCTTTGACGATGGCAATGTGGTGCACGTGGACGGTTCAGTTGATCCGATCAGAGATAAAGAAATAATTGATACAGAACTTCAGCTGAAGGATCTTGATGCGGTAACAAAAAAGATTCAAAAAGTTGAAAAGATGGCCAGAACTGGTGGCGATAAAGAAGCGAAAAAGGCTTTCGATGTTTGCACGATTGTAAAAGCTCACCTTGAATCCGGAAAGTCTGTTCGTACAGCCCCGCTTAGCGAAGAAGACAAAGAATATCTTGCCGATTTATGGCTCTTAACACAGAAACCGGTAATGTATGTGTGTAATGTTGAAGAGGGATCGGTTATTACCGGAAACGCTTATGTTGAACGTGTAAAAGAATCTGTAAAAGAAGAAAACGCTGAAGTATTAGTCATATCTGCAAAAATCGAATCAGAAATTGCCGAGCTGGAAAGTTTTGAAGAACGGGAGATGTTTTTAAATGATTTAGGCTTGCATGAATCCGGTGTTAGCCGTTTAATCCGTTCCGCTTATACTTTATTGGATTTATACACGTATTTCACTGCTGGTGTTCAGGAAGTACGAGCATGGACGATTACAAAAGGGTTTACCGCCCCACAAGCTGCAGGTGTTATTCATTCGGATTTTGAGAAAGGTTTTATCCGGGCAGAGGTCATTAAATTTGATGACTTTGTAAAATATGGTTCTGAAGCAGCATGTAAAGAAAATGGGAAGCTGAGCGTAGAAGGAAAAACCTATGTGGTGGAAGATGGCGACATCATGCACTTCAGGTTTAATGTTTAAGCTATTGCCACCTATAAGTCGAATAAGTATATTTGGCGAATATTAAAAGTAAGAGTACCCATAGTTCAATGGATAGAATTGCAGATTCCGGTTCTGCTGATGTGGGTTCGAATCCCTCTGGGTACACAAAAAACATCATTAAGATGGAAAAGCCTCTCATAAAGAGGCTTTTTTTGTGCCCGTATCTGATCGGAGGAATACAAGTTGTGAATTAGCCGTAAAACAAGGAGTAATAATCTGAACAAACTAGATTTTGCCCCAATAAAACTATTTGTTTAGGCTATTCCTGATTAACCGCTTTTCTATTTAATTACCATTTAGAAGAATGGCTTAATGAATTAAAATATATTAATTCAATTTATACGGCTCCAAAATTGGACGTGTAATTGATATATTTTTGAGCGTACTCCATAAAATCTGAAAAAAAATGGCACAAAAAATCCCTGGGCCCCTTAAAACCGAATTTTAGTCAATTTCATTATTATAATCATATTGTCAATTTGTTACCTAAATGCTAATATAAAGGCTAACAAATTTTTATCTGTATCATTTATAAGACCTTAGAATAATAAAAGTCGAAAAAATAACATGGATCATATTTTTTAAATTAAAAATATCGTTAATTACACTAAACAGAAATCAATCATGTTTGTTACCGCATTAATTATTCTTTTAGTTTTGGATGCTGCCTCAATTGCCCATTCAATGCACACGGCTCCGGTTATTGAAGATGAAGAAATGAACAACCCCTGAAGACAGATAACTGTTTACATTCAAGCAATTTCTGCAATGATCAGCTATAGGCTTAAGCTTAGGGCTCCGTCCTTTTAAGGCCCGGCTTTTTAGGTTTCTAACCGTTTAAAAATGTATTCCCGCGATATGAAATTGAATCAAAAGCCTTTTTTGAATACGGCCTGGTCTTATTTTCAATTTTTTTTGCAACAGCAGAGGCAACCAAGCCACCAATTAAATATAATCCTGTAGTAAACGCCTTAGTTGTTAAGGTACGGCTACTATATGCGGGATTTAATCCCAAAGCCTTAGGCAAAAAAATGGCTGCTATCCCAGCCGACAGGCCTGTGAGCGCCCCTTTTGGCCAGATGTACTTTCTCTTTCCTGCAATACCCAGGCTGTAATAAATGGTATTGCTTACTATATCACCAGCCAGCGCGATCTGATACAGATGCTTATCTTCAGGCACCGGCTGCTCGGCGCTTTGCATTCCTTTTTTAACCGTTTGCATCCCCAATAAATCCATTCTGGGGGCATCGTTATTTATTCTTTTAACTATTTCATGTAATATGGTAAGAGCACAAGCACCTGCAAGTCCTCCTCCAATTGACGAGATCAATTTCATAATGGTATAAGAAAATGCAGAGGTATTTTGTTTAAGATTTTATTGCTTTAAGCAAATAAATCGCTGCTCAAATAACGATCTCCACGGTCGCATACAATAAATACAATGGTGCCCTGCTGTAGCTCCTGAGCTAATTGAAGAGCCGCAAAGGCAGCTCCCCCACTGCTCATGCCGGCAAATATACCTTCCTCTTTTGCAAGCTTTCGGGTCATTTCTACTGCATCAGCCTGCGAAACATCTAATATTCTGTCGACCCGTTTAGGGTCAAATATTTTTGGTAAATATTCTTCCGGCCAACGCCTGATTCCCGGGATAGACGACTCTTCCGTCGGCTGACAACCTATAATTTGAATTTCCGGATTTTTCTCCTTAAAAAACATGGAAGTACCCATAATTGTACCGGTAGTTCCCATAGCACTCACAAAATGTGTTATTCCTCCTTCAGTATCTCTCCATATCTCTGGCCCGGTAGTTTTATAGTGAGCCATAAAGTTATCCGGATTAGAAAATTGGTTCAATAGGTAATAATCTCCCGTTGCTCCTTTTTCTTCTGCATAATCACGGCAAATTTCTATACTTTCAAGAAGAGTAACTTTTGCTCCGTAAGCCTCCATGGTCAGGGTACGCTCCCGGGTAGAATTAGAGGGCATTACCAGTTCTATTTCCAGGTTGAACAAACTGGCAATCATTGCCAGAGCGATACCGGTATTCCCGCTGGTTGCTTCTACAAGTTTCGTCCCTGATTTAATATCACCGCGCTCCAGAGCGCTTTTAATCATATTTAAGGCTGGACGATCTTTAACACTCCCTGCTGGATTGTTGCCTTCTAATTTTGCGAAAATTTTAACTTTTGAATTCGGGTTTATTCTCTGCAACTCAACTAAGGGAGTATTCCCTATAAAATCAATTAATCCCGCCATTAACTATTCTGCCTTTCTATAACTTTTGCTTTCGACTCGTGGTAAACCGTGGAGTACGGGGCGACACTTTTAGTTAGCCATACATTACCGCCTATTATACTATTGTGTCCGATAACAGTTTCACCTCCTAATATTGTAGCGCCTGCATATATTACCACATTATCTTCAACCGTTGGATGCCGTTTTAATGAAGCCATACTTTTATCAACACTCAGGGCTCCTAAGGTTACTCCCTGATAAAATTTTACATTATTTCCTATTACTGCCGTCCCCCCGATAACAATGCCCGTACCATGATCGATGTAGAGATACTTTCCTACTTCAGCTCCCGGATGAATATCTATGCCTGTTTTAGAATGGGCATACTCAGTCAGAATTCTTGGAATCAAAGGAATATCTAATTTAAATAAGGCGTGAGCAAGCCGGAAAAATGATATCGCATAAAAACCCGGGTATGCCCTGATTATCTCAAACTCGCTTGTAGCGGCCGGATCTCCTGCTAAAATCGCTTCAATATCGGTATTTAACAAAGAGTATAACAGAGGTAAATCCTTGAAGAACACTTTCGCCTTTTCTTCATTATCACTATTCTGACAAGCTTTTGTAGAATTCATGATATGACATAACTCCTCCTGAAGATGTAAAAGCGCATCTTCTATTTCTTTCAGGGATAAGAACACCTGTTTGAACTGCTCCGGATATAAAATCCTGATCAGTCTGATTGCCCAGCCAGCAATTTCTTTATTTGAAGGAACTGCCTCAATGTGCTGATGCTTATCAAAAATATGCTGGTAAAATTCTTTGTTCATTTCAGAGATGAATTAGTACACCCAAAGATTTTGCTAATATACTAACACTTTACTTAATCTATATCATCCCGGAGAGCTTGTACAATGTGTGAAGTTAAATGAACAAAAATTTACAAATAAAGTATCAGTGGAATTAAACATCAAATTCTGATCTTCTCGTCAAAGAAATCAGGCCTAAAAAAAGAAACCCGGGTAAAACCCGGGTTTCCAAATAATAGTAAATCTTAATAATTATTAATATGGGGGCTCGTCTGTGTGAACAGTATTGGATTGATGTGGGCTGGAAGGGTTATTTTGGGCGAACTGACCTTTTAATTGATCGGTATAATGTTTGGCTTTATCCATCCATTCCGGAGCCTTCTCGCTTAAATCATCAATTAAAGATCTTCCGTCTTCTCTTTTCTTAGTTGCGTAATTTACGCCAGCGGCTACCGCAGCGCCAAAAACCAGGTATTTTAATAGGCTCATAAATTTATTTTATTTCGATGTGATGATATAAAAGCAATTACTGTTCCAATCGTTCACAGCATATGATCAGAAATTAATTATCTTTTTAAATTGGCAAAATGAAACCATCATGAGCATACCCCTCACCAACAGAGTGAATATGCTCATGATAGCTTCATAGCCATTAAAAAACAATTATATTCGGATGAAAGACAGCATTAAACAAACCATTGAATTTGTAATTTTTCATTAGCAGATGCAGAAGGCGAACACGACTGGTGGCACATATACAGGGTATGGAATATGGCAAAAACTATTGGTATAAAAGAAGAGGCCAAGCTGGAAATAGTGGAACTGGCAGCACTCCTGCATGATATAGCTGACTCTAAATTTCACGATGGCAATGAAGACATAGGCCCGCGAAAAGCCGCAGATTTCTTGTCCTCTATTTCTGTTGACCTGGAAACAGTTCATCATGTTCAGGAAATAATTCGAAACATGTCTTTTAAATCAAGCCTGGGAAAAATAAACTTTCATTCAAAAGAACTTGAAGTCGTTCAGGACGCAGATCGCTTAGATGCAATTGGGGCCATTGGTATCGCACGCGCATTTAGCTTTGGAGGATTCAAACAACGTGAATTTTACAACCCAGATATTCCGCCAAATCTTAAAATGAGTAAGGATGAATATAAAAACAGCAAAGGACCTACGATTAATCACTTCTATGAAAAACTTCTGCTACTAAAGGATAAAATGAACACCGAAACCGGAAAAGAGCTGGCGCTGAAAAGGCATCAGTTTATGGAAATGTATTTAGCACACTTCTATTCGGAATGGGAGGGTACTGAATGATTGTTTTATTTAAAGATCAGGCAGAATCTTTCTTTTAGAAAACAGGTCCGATTTTGAAAAATAGTTTTCCTGCTGACATAGGGTTGTCAATCAATTCTTTTTCTTTGATCCATGTTTTGGATTTTGTAACAATTAGGAGAATTCGATCATCTTAAGAAAAATGAAAAATAATTTAAAATGTTTTCCATCCTGATTCGTCTTCTTAACAAAACAAGAGATTTTGCTTAGCGTAGTAATGCCCGAAGAGAAAAACAATCATATACTGAAATCTATAAAAGAATACGGTAAAGGGTTGTTAGGATTTATCCGAAAACGGGTGAAAAGTGATGCTGATGCCGAAGATATTTTACAGGACGTTTGGTACCAGCTAAGCTCGGTCATCAATTCTGAGCCAATTGAGCAAACAGGCGCGTGGCTTTACAGGGTTGCCAGGAATAAAATCATCGATAAACACAAAAAGAAAAGCGAATTGCGGCTGGATGACAGTTTCACCGATGAAGAAGATAGTCTGGACCTTAAAGCTTTGCTGCTGACAGAAGGCAAAACCCCTGAAACGGAGTATTTCCGCAATATGTTCTGGGAACAATTATTTCTGGCTCTTGAAGAATTGCCTGAAGAACAGAAAGAGGTGTTCATTTTGCATGAGCTGGACGATGTTCCTTTCCAGGAAATTGCCACACGGACCGGAGAGAATATCAGCACACTTGTATCAAGGAAACGCTATGCTGTGCTGCATTTGCGCAAGCGATTAAAGCAGTTATATAAAGAAATAACAGAAATTTAACACAAACCATGAGAGAAATATTTTATAAAGGACGATTTGTTTTTATACCTGTAGCGATAGTCGCTTTCCTTTCGTTAATAAGCTTAATTGTAATGACATTATGGAATAATTTGCTTCCGGAAATACTGGATGTAAAAGCAATAACATTCTGGCAGGCGATGGGCATTTTTATTTTATCCAAAATACTTTTTGGTTTTGGTAAAGGAGGAAGAAAATCCGGATGGATGAGGCACAAATGCGGAGCCATAAGCCCTGATGAACGACAAAAATTCAGAACCGAAATGAAGGAACGGATGTGTGGCTGGAACAGAAAACGCTCTGAGGGAGATACAAACCCCACTATTAATAATTAAACAGGTAAAAATCATGATTTTAAGAAGCGGATTTATGAATATACTGGTATTTAAAACAAGCATTACAGCAAAAGAAGAAATTTTGCAGGTCAGTCCCTTATTAGATGCTGTACCAACCATTAAACACTGGAACTTCGACCTTGATGACTGTGATAATATATTACGGATTGTGTCCAACAATCTCGACCCCGAATTAATAGAGTCTCTTTTAGAAACCGCCGGCTTTAAATGCCAGGAATTGGCTGATTAAAGTATTGTTTAGTAATACACACAACGCACAATACTTCTAAAAACTTTTGCGTGTACTTCATTTCTTAAAATCTGATATCTTAGAGCTTTTACAAAACATCTAAGATATTCCAATGAGGAAGCACATTGTCCCCTTAATCCTTCTTATTTTCGTTTTTTTCAGCTCTTATTCACAAAAAAAACAGCCGGGAAATTTTACCCTTGGCAATAAAGAGTTCCTTTTAAACGGAAAACCATTTATAATCCGCGCTGCCGAGCTGCATTATCCCCGCATTCCTAAACAATACTGGGAGCATCGTATTCAGCTTAGCAAAGCTATGGGAATGAATACAGTGTGTATATATCTGTTCTGGAATTTACATGAACAACAACCAGGCAATTACGATTTTAAAGGACAGAACGATGTTGCCGAATTTGTTCGCCTGGTTCAAAAAAACGGAATGTATTGCATTGTACGCCCCGGACCTTATGTGTGCGCAGAATGGGATATGGGCGGATTACCCTGGTGGTTGTTAAAGAAAAAAGACGTACAGGTCAGAACCCTTAACGACCCCTATTTTATGGATCGCACCAAAAAGTTTTTAACCCAGGCAGCCAGACAGCTGGCTCCTCTGCAAATACAGAATGGCGGAAACATTATTATGGTTCAGGTGGAAAATGAATATGCGTCTTTTGGAAGCGAACAGGGCTATATGGAAGCTATACGAGATGCTGTTCGTGCCTCCGGATTTGATAAAGTTCAGCTGTTCAGATGCGATTGGTCTTCAAACTTTCAAAAGTACAAGCTGGACGGCGTTGCAACGGCTCTAAATTTTGGCGCCGGATC
Source organism: Pedobacter superstes (assembly GCF_037622515.1). Lineage (NCBI taxonomy): Bacteria > Pseudomonadati > Bacteroidota > Sphingobacteriia > Sphingobacteriales > Sphingobacteriaceae > Pedobacter > Pedobacter superstes. The sequence goes on along the minus strand of NZ_JBBJCN010000012.1, from coordinate 50,651 downwards.
AAATATTGATAACCAATTCAAATCCTTCAAGGAATTATATCCGAATGCGCCTTTAATGTGCAGCGAGTATTGGTCAGGATGGTTTGACCATTGGGGCCGGCCACATGAAACCCGGTCTGTAAACAGCTTTATTGGAAGTATGAAGGACATGATGGACCGGAAAATCTCTTTTAGCCTGTATATGGCCCATGGAGGCACATCTTTCGGTCAATGGGGTGGCGCAAACGCCCCGCCATATTCGGCTATGGCAACGTCCTATGATTATAACGCTCCTATCGGAGAACAGGGTAACACTACTGAAAAATTTTTCGCTGTTCGCGATCTGCTTAAGAACTATCTTTTACCAGGTGAAACGCTCGGTGATATCCCTAAGCCGGTTATGCCGATCATAGAAATTCCAAAATTTGAATTAAAACAGAGTGCTGGCTTATTTGAAAACTTACCTGCGGCGAACAGAAGCGAAAATATCCTGCCCATGGAAAATTTCGATCAGGGTTGGGGACGAATTCTTTACCGTACCACCCTCCCCTCTTCCGCATCACAGCAAAAATTAATTATAACAGAAGTACACGATTGGGCAGCGGTTTTTATTGATGGGAAGCAAATTGGAAAATTAGACCGGCGGAGAGGTGATAATACAGTTGAACTGCCAGCCTTCACTTCTGATGTAAGATTAGATATACTTGTAGAAGCAACCGGCCGCGTTAACTACGGTAAAGCAATAATCGACAGAAAGGGAATAACTGATAAAGCAGAGCTTAGTGACGGTAAAAAATCGTCTGAGCTTAAAAACTGGCTGGTTTACAATTTCCCCGTTGACTATAAATTTCAGAGCGGAAGGAAATTCAGAACGGCTGGTCTCAATGGCCCCGGATGGCGAAAAGGCAATTTTAACCTGAATAAAATTGGTGACACCTTTTTAGATATGAGCACATGGGGAAAAGGAATGGTGTGGGTAAACGGGTATAATCTGGGCAGATTTTGGAAAATCGGGCCACAGCAAACTTTATACATCCCGGGGGCATGGCTTAAAAAAGGCAAAAATGAACTTGTTATTTTAGATCTTGATCAGCCTTCGGAAGCTTCAGTTTCAGGATTAAACACACCTATTCTTGACAAGATCAGTCCGGATGCCTCCCTTTTAAGCAGAAAGGAAGGTCAAACTCTTGATCTTTCTGCTGAAGAACCCGTTTTTTCGGGATACCTTCCTGCAGGTGAGGGATTTAAAGACGTGAATTTTGGAAAAACAGTCCAGGGCAGGTATTTCTGTTTAGAAGCTCTTAGCTCACACGATCCTAAGGATGATTTAACTACCATTGCAGAACTGGAGCTTATCGGTGAAGACGGGGCATCAGTCTCAAGGCTAAAATGGAAAGTTGTTTATGCAGACAGTGAAGAAACCACAGCTTCTAACAACTCCGCTGATAAAGTTTTTGATTTACAGGAATCCACATTTTGGCAAAGTCAATCTGTGGGCGGGAAGCCAAAACATCCTCACCAGATTGTACTGGATTTAGGTGAGAGTGTTAAAATAAAAGGATTTCGTTACCTACCCCGATCTGATAAAAAAACCGCAGGAATGATTAAAAATTACAGGATATTTTTTAAACCCGATGAATTTAATTTTTAGAAAAATACCTTTATGAGACTTAATTAATCACAGATCCCGTTAATAGCCTGATTTATAAAATTATTCTTGAAATATTTTATAGTTGTCGCAACATTTACCTTAAATTTATCGTACTCATAGTTAGAAGCCGCCGATACTAGATTTACTTGGCTCGTAATTTGTTATTATGTAATCACACACACGAAAGGAACTGATGGAAAAGATATTATCCGAAACAGATTCTCAACATTTGGTCAAGAAGCTTACCGATGTTGACAGGGAAGAGATCAAACGCGACAAGGTGCGTTTTGGAGAATACTTTATAGCTGAGGAAGATCATCGCTGCTTTAGAGTAAATCCAATTAATGTTATTGAGGTTGGGGGAAATTTAAAAAGAGCTATTATGACTGCAGGAACCTTTATTTAGAAGCATTTTATCCTTATTTCACATCGTTTTATCATCTTAATCAGGTTCAGAGTAAACTGATACATCCCTACTATCCATTTAATATCAGGGTTCACCTGGTAATCAGACAAATAGCGTAATTTATTTCAAAATAAACAGCGCGGTTGATTATCATTCATTAATATAAATCAAATCATCGTTTTTTATGTTCTTTGCGATATGATAAAATCACAAAGAGTATGGTTTATTACAGGAGTTTCAGGCGGTTTGGGTCGCGCTCTTGCTAAGGAAGTCGCCCTGAGCGGTGATATTGTTATCGGAACGCTTAGAAAACAGGCGCAGGTTGCAGAATTTGATGCACTTGTTCCAGAACAAACATTCGGCGTATTATTGGATGTGAATAACCATTTGACGTTCCAAAGAGTGTTAAATACGGCGACTCTGAATTTTGGATCCATAGATATTTTAGTAAATAATGCGGGATACGGCCTGTTTGGTGCTATAGAAGAAGTGAGCATGGATGAGGCAAGGCAGCAAATGGAAACCAACTTCTTTGGAGCTCTGGCCCTTACACAGGCAGTACTTCCTTTAATGCGCGAAAGAAAATCGGGTCACATTATACAGATTTCCTCAATGGCTGGTTTCAGATCATTGGCCGGCATGGGATTATATAATGCCAGTAAGTTTGCGCTGGAGGGTTTTAGCGAAGCCCTGGCGCTGGAAACAAAACATCTAAATATTAAAATAACCATTGTAGAACCCGGGCCATTTCGCACCAACTGGGCAGGCGATTCGTCGATCCGTTCAGAAAAAGTAATTGAAGAATATTCGCCAACTGCGGGTTCCCGTATTTCAACCATACAAGCTTATTCCGGCAATCAGCCCGGAGACCCTGAAAAAGCTGCCAGGGCAATAATTAAAGTAGTCAACAGCGAAAATCCGCCATTGAGGTTACCTCTTGGCACTGTTGCAATACAAGCCATCCGAAACAAATTAAAATCTGTAGAAGAAGAGATCAATGAATGGGAAAAAATCGCTGCAGATACTTCCTTTGATGATTAATCAGTATATTTTAAAACCAGATACAGGAATTCAAGCGTTGCTGACCAGCGGATAGATGCTTTTATACTCATTATTCTTATACTTGCAGCTTTTAAATTACGATGACTACATATCCATTAAAGTTCAAAACCATTTTTAAAGATAAAATCTGGGGCGGCCAGAAAATCAGGACTTATTTAGGAAAAGATTTTTCTTCTTTACCTAATTGCGGAGAAACATGGGAAATATCTGGTGTCAAATCAGATGTATCTATTGTTGAAAATGGAGCATTAGCGGGTGAAAGTCTCGCTTCCCTTCTTGAGAAATATAAAGGTGATCTCGTAGGAGAAAATGTGTATAAACGATTTGGAAATGAATTCCCCCTCCTTGTAAAATTTATTGATGCGAATGATGACCTTTCAATTCAGGTTCACCCCAATGATGTTTTAGCAAAAAAACGTCATAATTCATTCGGAAAAACTGAAATGTGGTATGTCATACAGGCTGACGAAGGAGCTTCACTGATCGCCGGTTTTAATCAGAAAGTTAACGAGGGTGTTTATCTTGAAAAATTAAATTCCGGAAAGCTTGATGACATTCTTAATAAAGAAGAGGTTAAAGCAGGCGACGTATTCTTTTTACCAGCCGGGAGAGTTCATACGATCGGTAAAGGACTTTTAATTGCAGAAATTCAGCAAACGTCGGACATAACCTACCGCATCTACGATTTTGACCGCGTTGATGATAAAGGGAACAAACGGGAATTACATACCCAGGAGGCTCTGGCAGCTCTGGATTATGAGGTGTATCCGGAATATAAATCAGAGTATAACAGAAAGTTGAATGAAGCTATAAATGTGGTACGCTGCCCTTATTTCAGCACAAATATCTTAGAGTTTAATCACTCTGTCGACAGAGATTATCCTTTTGATTCTTTTGTGATACATGTTTGTGTTGAGGGAGCATATACTTTAACCTATGGCGACAATAGTTTAAATGTGAGAATGGGAGATTGTGTTTTGGTTCCTGCCTCAATTAAACATATCACCTTGCAAACAAACACAGGCTTCAAGATTCTTGAAAGTTTCATAGAAAGTTAAACCCGGTTTTTTCAAAGCAGTTTCAGGGTAATCCCTCCGTATAAAGCAATTATTAAAGGCCCTATAAGTGTTTAAAATCTTATAGGGCTTTTTTCTGGTCCTTGCCAACCGAAATTTAAAAACCACTTCGTCTTTCTTAAGGTTATCAGTAAAACCATTTACTATGAAAACAGCTGATAATATAAGAATAGGCATTCCACGCGATTCTATTACAGAAAGCATTTGGCAGGAAAATATTGAGCCAGTTCAAAGTGATATCAGCAAACACAACCCTGAGACCACTTACGATGTTCTGATAATTGGAGGTGGCATTACCGGGATAACTACAGCAATGCTTTTACAGGAAGCTGGGAAAAATTGCATCCTCGCAGAGGCCCATACTATCGGCTATGGAACTACCGGAGGGACAACAGCACATATCAATACCTTTCTGGATATCGGGTACGACCACATTGAAAAAAACTTTGGCGAGGAAGCCTCTAAAACCGTGGCCATGGCCTGCAAAGAAGCAATTGAGCTGGTGGCAGGCTTTGTTACTAAATATAAAATTGATTGTGATTTTGCATATAAAAAAGGATTCCTCTATGCTGAAACAGAGAAAGAAGCTTCAGACCTTGATAAACTATCAGAAGCTTCAATAAAAGCCGGTGTGCCTGTGCAACCGGCTGATAATATACCAGTACCTGTGCCCTTTAAAAAAGCAGTTGTGTTTGACAGACAGGCACAAATCCATCCGCTAAAATATATTTATGCCCTTGCTCTGGAATTTACTAAAAAAGGTGGCCTGATCTTACAGAACACCTTAATCCAGTCGACCGAGAAAAGCTCAGATTTTCATATCGCTAAAGCGGATAACACATCAATTAAGGCAAAAAAAATTGTATACGCAACACATATTCCGCCGGGAATAAATCTCTTACATTTCAGATGTGCCCCATACAGAAGTTATTCATTAGGAGTCAGGCTGGCCGGCAATAACTACCCTTTTGATTTGGCCTATGACATGAAAGTTCCGTATCATTATTTTAGAACACATGACATCAATGGTCAGCAATATCTGGTAATTGGGGGCGAAGATCACAAAACGGGACATGGCAATCCCGACCAGGCCTTCCAATCTCTCGAAGAATATGTTCATCACCACTATAGGGGTGCATCAGTAGAATTTAAATGGTCCGCTCAATATTATGTACCCGCTGATGGCCTGCCTTATATTGGTAAACTTCCGGGTTTTGATAATGATGTCTATGTATCTACCGGATTTAACGGTAATGGAATCACATTGGGGAGTATTTCTGGTAAAATACTTAGAGATCTTGTACTTGACTATATTAACCCCTACGCCGACCTGTTTTCTCCTGGCAGGATTAAACCTGTTGCAGGATTTACAGATTTTGTCAAAGAAAATGCAGATGTTGCGTATCGCTTTTTTGCCGACCGCTTATCGGCAAAAGACATTCACTCTTTAAATGAAATCCCCTTAGACAGTGGAGCGCTCGTCGAATATAAAAATGAAAAACTTGCGATATATAAAGACGCAACAGGTGAAATCCATGCTTTAAATCCTGTTTGCACACATGCTAAATGTATTGTTAACTGGAATAATTCAGAAAAAAGCTGGGATTGCCCTTGTCATGGCGCCAGGTATGCTATTAATGGTGAGGTATTAACAGGTCCTGCCAGTAAAGGGCTTCAAAAAGTTGAGATTGGTCAGGGCCCAGATTGAAAAAAAATCCGGAAGCATTACACTTCCGGATTAAATCTAAAAACGTTCAGGTATGCTTAATGTATCCCGTCAAAAATTCTGCTCCACCTTATTTTCCCGAAAAGAGAACCATTCGCATCAAAGCTCATCCAGATGAACTTTGCCTTTCCAACGATATGATCTTCCGGCACAAAGCCCCAAAACCTTGAGTCTAATGAGTTATGGCGGTTATCGCCCATCATCCAGTAGTAATTCATTTTAAAGGTATATGAATCAGATAGTTTATCATTAATAAAAACCTGTCCGTTTCTCTCTTCAAATTTGTTCCCTTCGTAAACACTAATCACGCGTTTATAGATTGGAATTGTTGTGCTGTCAAGTTTCACGGTCATACCTTTTGCAGGGATAACAATCGGTCCATAATTATCCTCATTCCATTTGAAACGGGGATCCTGAGGATATACAGGGCTTTGAGCATTATAATAACCCGCAACCATAATTCTTGGAATAACCGATTTAATCATCGGCCATTTTTTGATGGTTTCAGATTCTTCCTTAGTCATAAACAAGACATAGGTATTGGCAGCTTCAAGCTGATATTCAATATCCATATCCTGCAAAGTGCTGGGATTAATATCTGTACCATCCGTAATTACAAAGTAAGACGACTGTCCGAATTGAGGAGTTTCGGCAGCTTTACCATTGATAAATACCTGGGTATTTACAATTTTCAATGTATCTCCCCCTATTCCCAGGCAGCGCTTAATATAATTTTCACGCTTATCCACAGGTCTGTTATAGGGTTCATCCGCATCCATAGGGTAATTAAACACAACAACGTCTCCCCTTTTTATATCTGTAAATCCTGGCAGTCTTCTGTATTTAAGGCTCAGCCCTTCCCAATAAGCTTTTGTGCCGGTAACAGGCATAGTATGATGAGCGAACGGAAATGCAAAGGGTGTCATCGGGATACGGGGACCATAATCCACCTTACTTACAAAGAGAAAATCGCCAATAAGAAGTGATTTTTCCATTGAACCGGTGGGAATGGTATACGCTTCCAATAAAAAGCTCCGGATCAGGGTTGCTGCGACAACAGCAAAAAGAATTGCATCGGCCCATTCACGGGTGGCTGTTTTCTTATATGCGTATTTCTCTTTAAATGTCTGTGTTGCAGACTGACCCAGATATTGAGTTTTTTTGTCAAATCCCCATACAGGAAAAGCGAAAAAAGGAATTACAATGCTGGCAACGTGTTCGCCGAAACTAAACTTCCCGAAACTTTTAGCAAAATCAATTAATATTCCGATACCTACTATAACATTTATGACCGGGATAAAATACAATACCATCCACCATAGGGGCCTTCCTGTAAGTTTTAGCATAATATAGAAACTGTAAACAGGAATAAGCGCCTCCCATCCTGCTCTGCCGGCTTTTACAAATAATTTCCATAAACCAACATGATAGGCAACAAGAAGCAGTATAATAACTATGTACAATCCAAGGTTTTCCATTAAACGTTTACTTTTTTATTTTATATATTAAAATCAAACATGTCTTTTACCGAATAAAAACCTTTCTTACCCTGTAACCATTCTGCTGCCAGTACTGCACCTAAAGCAAAGCCAGCCCTTCCGTGAGCCTTATGCTTGAACTCGATATCGTCTACTTCTGAACTATATATAACCGTATGGGTTCCGGGCACATCTTCAATCCTGTGCGACTCAATAAGCAGTTGTTCCGGCCTGGCAATAACTTCTTCGGCTTCTCCAACCAGCTCATTCACCCATTCATTCTTTCTGTTTAACCCATCCAGAATACCCTCGGCAATGGTAATAGCTGTTCCGCTGGGAGAATCTAGCTTTTGAGTATGGTGAATTTCTTCTACCAGCACATCATACTGAGGATATCGATTCATAATCTTTGCTAAAACCTCATTCACAAAGAAAAACACATTTACCCCTATACTAAAATTAGATGCATATAGTAATGAATTGTTACTCGCTTCGCACTGGGCTTTGATTTCCTCTATTTTGTCGTACCATCCTGTAGTACCTACAACCAAAGGTAAACCTGCTTCAAAGCAGCTCTGTATATTTGAATGCACAGAATGAGGAGTACTAAAATCTATAGCGACATCTGCATTCTGCAGGTTTTCTATTGTTTTTTGATCGATATTATTTTCATCAATCTTCAAAACTATCTGATGGCCGCGGTCTAAAGCGAACTGCTCTATTATACGGCCCATTTTACCATAACCTAAAAGGGCTATTTTCATTTGAATATATTTGTTTTTTGGAGATGATTTATCATGAGTAGATTCATCTGTATTGTTAAGCAGTTACAGGCACTCATGATTTTCATAACATTAAGTGAATTTTTATTGCCGGTACCGGCGAAATATATGCGTGGGAAACGGAAGGAATTAAAGAGGGGTGTATTCTGAGACCTAATTCATCACTGATGTCGAACCTGAAAAACTTTGCGTCCACATAAGCGTCAATTATATTTATGGCATATAATCCCACGGCAGCCAGTACGCTTAAATCGCGATTGCGCCTGTAATAATCTTTATATTGAATAAGTCCTTGCTGATCGGTAATTCTAATCAGGTCAGGATCACTCGTTTGACCTGGAAACTCATCTCTGAATTGCAATTCCCTTAAAAACTTCTTATAATATTTCTGATTGAAATCAACGGCTAAGCCCAGGCCGATAAAGCCTCCGTAAATAACAGGCACTTTCCACCAGCGTCCATTTGTTACCTGCCCCCAACCGGGAAGTATAGCAGAACGTCTGATGGCCCTGCCGGGCATTGCTTCCAGGGCAAGCCGGGCCGAATCTTTAAAAACTTCTGATTTTACCGGAGTTGTTGCCTTTAAATTAGCGGAGGTATCTTTCGGTGCATTAAAGACAGGGTTACGTTTAGCATCAGGATTACGAAGAGTAGAATCAACGACCACGACGTTTGAATCGGTCTGCGAAAAGCCATTAAACGCAAAACAGCAAAAAATCACAACCAGAAATACTCTTAAACGATACATTACCAGTCCAGCAGTTCAAGTATACGGCTTAAATCATCTTCAGAAACAAATGGAATTTCAATAGCTCCTTTACCGCCTGCCTGTACCTTCAGGGAAACTTTTGTCGCAAATTTTGAAGCCAGGTCATCCTGAATCTTTCTATATTCAAAAGAAACGGGTTGCGGTTTAGTTTCGATTTTTTTAATTCCTGATTTCTGGATATCACGTACCAGCTCTTCAGTTTTACGTACCGAAAGACCTTTGGCAAGTACTTCTTTATGTACATACAATTGCTTATCCACTTCTTCCAGCCCCAGGATAGCTTTGGCATGTCCCATGGAAATCTGGTTGTCGCGAATTGAAGCCTGAATTGCTGGAGGTAATTTAAGCAAACGCAAATAATTGGTTACTGTAGACCGATTTTTACTTACACGTTCACCCAGCTCCTCTTGTTTAAGATTACATTCATCCAGCATTCGCTGAAAGCTTAGGGCAACTTCTATTGAGTTAAGATTTTCCCGCTGAATATTCTCAATAAGAGCCATTTCCAGCATTTGCTGGTCGTTGGCAGTACGTACATACGCCGGAATTTCCGTTAATCCCGCAAGTTTCGAGGCCCTTAAACGTCGTTCTCCCGAAATTAACTGGTAAGAATTATTTCCGGATTTTCTAACTGTAATAGGCTGTATTAAACCCTGAAGCTTTATCGAATCCGACAATTCCTGAAGAGCCTCCCTGTCAAACTCTGTACGGGGTTGGTAAGGGTTAACTTCAACTTCACTTACTTTAACGTGAGATATTAGTCCGGAAGACGACCCCGGATACTCAGGATTCGTATTGCCTGCCAGAGGTTTTGATGACTGTACCGCCTCTGTATCATCCAATAACGCACTTAATCCTCTTCCTAATCCTGTTTTCTTTTGATACGTCATGAAATAACGGTTTCTTGTTTTGTTGTTTCTTCGCTAACCATGCCATTTTTGCGAATAATTTCGCGGGCTAAATTCAGATAATTAATAGAGCCCTTACAATTCGCATCATGCATAATTACTGATACCCCATAGCTTGGAGCTTCACTTAAACGGGTGTTACGCTGGATAATTGTTTCGAACACCAGCTCCTGAAAGTGAGTTTTTACTTCTTCTACCACTTGATTTGAAAGTCTCAGACGAACATCATACATAGTAAGCAGAATGCCTTCAATTTCCAGATCAGGGTTTAACCGGTTTTGAACAATTTTTATAGTATTCAATAACTTCCCTAATCCTTCTAAGGCAAAATACTCGCACTGAACGGGTATTATTACAGAATTGGCCGCTGTAAGCGCATTAATAGTTATTAAACCCAATGATGGAGAGCAATCGATAATTATGAAATCATAATCGTCTTTAACCTTATCTAACACCAACTTCATTTTGTATTCACGTTCGGCTAAATTGATCATCTCAATTTCGGCGCCGACTAAATCAATATGGGCAGGAAGTAAATCGAGATTAGGTGTTTCGGTTTTCTGAATAGCATCGCGGGGTTCTACATCATTAATAATGCATTCGTAGATACTGGCCTTAATAGTTCGGGGATCAAAACCAATTCCCGAAGTTGAATTTGCCTGAGGATCTGCATCCACCAGCAAAGTACGGTATTCTAATACAGCTAAACTCGCTGCCAGATTAATTGATGAAGTAGTTTTTCCAACTCCCCCTTTTTGATTTGCTAACGCAATAATCTTACTCATTCTTTATCCTGGTTTCAAGGGTAATTTGTGCTTTCTGAACGGCTAATAGCAAATTAAAATACTATTTTTACCATTCTGAAAGCCATTTAACAATCGCCTAAGATACAAACTTTAAACAATTTAATCAGAGCAACGCCTTTTGGTTTTACACATATTATCCACAAAATGACCACCATAATCGCAAGTACCAACCGACCCGAAAGTTATACTTTAAGAGTAGCGGAGCACTATAAAACAGGTCTTATGAATCTGGGGATTGAGTCAGAAATCTTGTCGCTTGGCAATCTTCCCGAGAAAATAATTCACCCCGCAATGTATGAAAACCAGAAAATTGAAAGCTGGCAACCCATTCAAAATTTAATTTCGTCCACTAAGAAATTCATTTTTATAATCCCGGAATATAATGGCAGTTTTCCCGGAATATTAAAAGTTTTTATTGATGCATGTGAATTTCCATCAAGCTTTAGCGGAAAAAAGGCAGCTCTTGTAGGAATCTCAACTGGTAAATATGGAAATATAAGAGGTGTTGATCATATGACTGGAATTTGCCATTATATGAACCTGGATATATTGCCTCTGAAGATTCATATACCGCATATCCATAAAGAATTTGACGAAAATATGAACTTATATAAAGAGGATACCTTAAAATTTACAAAACAACAGATTGAGAGGTTTGTGGGGTTTTAGGCTTCAATCTACCAATTCTAAGTCACCGAAAAAGACCTTTACAACTGAAGCAAGGTCTTCAGCTTCACATAGCCCGTTTTACTTACAGGAAGCCTTTCGCCGGATTTAATTACAACCTTGTACGAATCTTTTTCATAGGGTTCGAGCCTGGTTATTTCAGGCACTTTTACAATGAAAGAGCGATGCACGCGTACAAACTGTTTATCGTCCAGGTTATTCTCAAAAAACAGCATGGTTTTGTTTTTTAGAAATACGCCTTCTGAGGTATGAATTTTCACATAATCGTCATACGCTTCCAGGTAAATTACATCAGCTGTCGGAATAATTTTAATTGAAGTGCCGGCTTTCACAACAATGCGTTCGCTGTGCGCCGGAGAAACCGGTGAACTTTGTAACAATGCCTGAACCTGCTGCCGGGCTTCTGATAAATTTTGCCTTTCGATCCATTTCCCGACCGCTTTATTAAACCGGTCTTTAGAAAAAGGTTTTAGCAGATAATCTATTGCATGTGCTTCAAAAGCCTTAATGGCATATTCATCGAATGCTGAAGTAAATATTACTCCGGGGCGCTGTTCGATAAGTTCAAGCATCTCGAAGCCCGTAATTTTAGGCATCTGAATGTCCAGAAATATCAAATCGGGCTGATGCTGCGCAATGGCTTTAACTCCTTCAAATCCATCTCCGCATTCGGCTACTACCTCGATTTGAGGATATTCTTCCAAATACTCTTTAACCACCTCCCTGGCTAAAGGTTCATCATCTATCAGTATAGCTTTTGTCATACTTGCGGAATTCTTACGCTTGTTGTAAAAATATCATTTTCCCCTTTTGCATCAATCAAATCTGTTCTTGCAAATAATAAATATAGCCTTCGTTTAATGCTTTCCAAACCAAAGCCTGTTCCGCTTTTGGGTCTTACCGTATTGGTATCATACGGATTTTGAATAATCAAAACCAGGTATTTTTGAACGCACTTTGCCTCAATAACAATTGTCACTTCGCCTGTGGTGTCATATAAACCAAATTTTATGGCATTTTCTACAAGGGGTTGTAAGAGCATTGCAGGTAAGATCAAGCTGCTGCAACCCTCGTCCTGCTTTATCTCAGTTTTAAGCCGGTGCCCGAATCTCACTTTTTCTATATCCAAATATAATTGCAGGTGCTGCAGCTCCTCTTCCAGTGAAACAAATTCATTTTCTTCTTTCCGCAATGTACCTCTGAGAAAGTCGGATAGCTGATAGATCATCGTACGTGCCTCATCGGGCCTTCTGCCTATTAGTGCACTTATAGAATTTAAGCTGTTGAACAAAAAATGAGGCTGCAATTGCTGGCGTAATTTATATAATTCCGCATCACGGGCAAGACGCTCTGCATCAGCTTTCCGGCCTTCACTTTCTTTTTGTTCCTGTTGAGTGTACCATAGCATACTCATTAAACCCATTCCGCTGATAAGCAAGAAAGCGACACAAAACCTGATGATTAAAGATTTGTCAATTACCGATACATAAATATCATTAATAGTTAGCCCATCATTATAGAGGACCTTTAGAAGCAGGAATCTGGTAATGAAAACCGCAAGGACAGCTAATAAAAAGCACCAGGTAACGATATAAAAATACTTGCCTCTGCCAGGCTGATAATATCGTAATGTATTGCTAACAATAAGCGATGAAAGAATTATCATCAAGTTGCTGATAACAGCATCGATAGATACTGTTTGAAGGTCAAAACCCAGCCAGTACAAGGTTGCTGCATGCAATCCCATCCATATAAGCCAGGCCCCAGAAAGGAAGCCTAAAACACGCCTTGATGATAATAGCGGAGTTGCCACAAATTAAATTTAAAAGCTGCGTATATCAATGCCTCCAAAAATTGAAGTCCCTTTTATTACCAGGTGCTTTTCCTCAGAAATAGCCTGATTTGAAAACAATGGCCGTTTATCTTCTATGCCACCAAAAATCGCGACTAAATCGGATGTCACCTTCCAATGTGGTGGTACGATGATTTTTGTTCCACCAAAAACCTGAGTAATTTCTAATTCAACCCGCGGAAGAGTAATATCTGCCTGGGTTAAAATAATTTCGGCACCTCCCATTATTGCTACTATTTCACCGCCCTGAAAGTTTTTGGAAACTATATTTTTCTTTACTCCGCCAAAAATCGAAACAATATCAATGTAATCGTCCACAGAACTTTCTGTGGGAGGAATAGGTTCATTATCCTCATTCACCCGCTTATCCCAGGTCAGGTCTGAAGGCGTTTTTTCGTTATCGGATCCCCAATTTGTAATTTTCTTTTTTCCTATTATAAGATACAATCCTACTCCGATTATAGCTATTGGCCATACAAAATCGTCGAAATCGACATTTGGAATTATATCTTCCGCCAGGAAAATCAAACCGATAATTATTAAGATATAGGAAGTCGGATTTCGAAACTGGTGGCGACGGCCTGTAAATACCCCAATAGCAATTAACAGCATGGGCCAGCTGATAACCCAGTCAGGAATAAGAATACCCAGACTTTGAGAAAGCATGATGGCTCCAAATATCAGTAAAGCTATTCCTACCCATTTTTTTCCGGTCCCTGGCTTCCTGTTCTTATAATTTATTCCGTTCATTTCAGCATTTATTAATTAAACTTAGATAATATTTATTTCACACCGCCTGAAAATATTTTCAGATTCCTTTGCTGGCATATTGAAACAACTAACATTATGGATCAAATGTATAGGAGTTTAGACATGGAAACAACAGGTATTAGGCAGAGATGACAGGGAAGTCGGTAAAAGGGGCAGTTTGATCGGTTAAAACAGAGTGGATGAAAATCAAATCTCGTAAGCGATGCAAAGCTTTCCATGATAATGAATGGGAAACAAAAACCTGATATTAATTTCTTAAAAGCTGTTCATTCGGAATTAAAAGTTGATGCCGAATTTATTCTAACTCACGCTTAAGCAACGCAGACAGCGTTTTGAACGCTGTTTGCGTTAATTCCTAATACGCCCTCCTTAATCTATCCGCAAATTCATCGGGCAGCGGACTCTCTTCGACAGCTTTTGCGGCCTTTTCAACATCATATGAAAACCTGACGAACTCAACCAGAATATCCTCTTTATTACCATTACCCTCCTTCAAGGTTAACAACACATAGCAGCCGCGCGGGTCGCCGTCTTTGGGCTTACCAACCGAGCCCGTGTTTATGATTCGTTTGACAGAATACGTCCCACTATCCTCTATCTGGAATATTCTCTGGTATGGTAAATGCGAATGACCACAAAAGATTATATCCGCCCTGGTTTGTGTCAGCAAATCTAATGCATAATCTTCATTCATATCTTCAAGCATATACTCATCGATACTTCGGGGACTACCATGCACCAGCAGCATATTAAGAGATTCTGTATTTAACTTGTATTCCAGGCGTATATGCGAAGGCAGAGCTTTTAAGTATGAACGTTCCTCCTCACCGATAATACTATAAGCGTAATTCTTTCCTGATGCTTCTGAGGAAAGCCTTTTTACTTTCAAATCATGATTCCCGGCGATAGTTGCAATTCCCCTCCTGCGAATTTCAGCGATAATTTCATTCGGCCAGATGTTATATCCGACCAGATCGCCTAAACAATAAATTGAATCAGGTTTTTTATGGTCCAAATCGTCAAGAAAAGCTTCAAAAGCCGGAAGATTGGCGTGGACATCAGAAAACAATGCTATTCTCATATTTAGGCTTTGCGTAACATATCGGCATATTCATTTGGAAGCGGGCTATTTTCTATCGCTTTTGCAGCCATTTCAACATCGTATTCGAAACGGATAAATTCTACCTGAATGCTTTCGCTATCAAAAATCGAACTATTTTCTTTAATCGTAAGCATTACATAGCCACCGCGGGGATCCCCGTCTTTTGGCTTTCCTACTGATCCAATATTTATTGCGTGACGAAAACGTTCAGAACCTTCAGCTTCTGATGATAAAATCCGATGAAACGGTTTATGAGTATGACCAAAGCACATAATATCAGCATCTGCCTGTTCCATAATACGCAACAGACTCTTTTCTTCACGATCTTCAAACAGGTATTCATTAACCTTTCTGGGACTGCCATGAACCAATAAAAGATTCAGGCTGTCTCCATTTAACTGAAACTCCAATCGGATATGAGAGGGAAGAGTTCTCAGATAAGCCCGTTCTTCATCGTTTATCTGTTCATTGGTATATGATATGGAGGTTTTTCCCATCGCCTTTTCATAATCTGTTTTATATGCGCATCCGCATTCATCGCTATGCCTGCCAATTCCAAAATCATAATTTCCGGTAATGGTTGGTATACCCCGTTTACGGATTTCATTAATTACTTCATTTGGCCAGATATTGTAACCTACCAAATCGCCCAGACAATAAATGGCATCAGTTTTTTTAGCGTCTATATCTTTGAAAAAAGCTTCCAGCGCCGGAAGATTTGCGTGTATGTCTGAAAATAGAGCGATTTTCATTTGAAGAGATTTTTCGTTTATGAATATTGTTTTTTTGTACTCAAGAGGGCTCCGCCGTTTGAGAGGTGAGATATTAAATATGAGATTTGGCAGGCTTTCATATTGGTTTGTGAGGAGAGAGTAGTCGGACTCATTGAGTAAATAACCGTTTTTTTTTTAGGAATACTGCTGTATAACTTATTCAAGAAATTCCTTCTTATAATATTTTTTTCGGAGCCAAAAGGCAACATTTACGAGTGCAATTAATGCAGGAACCTCTACCAAAGGCCCTATAACTCCGGCGAAAGCCTGACCCGAATTAATTCCGAAAACACCGATTGCTACTGCTATTGCCAGCTCAAAATTGTTTCCTGCTGCGGTGAAGGCAATAGAAGCATTCTGGGAATAATCAGCACCCAATGCCTTTCCGAAAAAGAAACTGACCACAAACATAATGGCAAAATAAATAACTAAAGGGATTGCAATTCTGACAACATCCATTGGTATCTGAACAATCAGCTCGCCTTTTAAACTGAACATCACCACAATAGTAAAAAGCAGTGCGATTAAAGTTATGGGAGAAATAAAAGGAATAAATTTCTTTGTAAACCATTCCTCACCTTTTAAGTTTATTAATCCATAGCGACTGATAAGTCCTGCGGCAAATGGCATGCCCAGGTAAATGCCTACAGATTTGGCAATTTCGCCAATGGAGACATCAACAACAGAACCTTCCATTCCAAACACTGGCAGAAGCAAGGTTATGAATACATATGCATAAACACTATATAGGAAAACCTGAAAAATACTGTTTAAGGCTACCAAACCAGCCGCGTATTCTCTGCTTCCTCCTGCCAATTCATTCCACACCATTACCATAGCAATGCAGCGTGCAAGTCCGATCAGAATTAAGCCCACCATATACTCTGGCTTATCATGGAGTAATGTAACCGCTAGTATGAACATCAAAGCAGGTCCGATTACCCAGTTTAATAATAATGATGCACTCAAAACTTTTGTATTTCTGAAAACTTCAGCAAGATTCTCGTACTTCACTTTTGCCAGGGGAGGATACATCATCAAAATTAATCCGATAGCTAAAGGGATATTCGTTGTACCGTCGGAAAATGAATTTATAAATATTGAGGACGATGGCAAAAAGTACCCTATGGCAACACCAAGAACCATCGCGAGAAAAATCCATAAGGTTAGATATTGATCGAGGAAACTCAATTTTTTTCTTTGTGCCGCCGGAGCACAATTATTAGCTGACGTAGTTATCATTTGATTATTTATGAATGCAGTCCAGACAAATCCTTAATCTTATTTTTAGCAACATCCCGGCTCACAACAAGCTTTCGCCTCAGGCTTCTGAGCAAACACACTGATACTGAATATTCCGGTATTACCCGATTTAAAATCAACAAGTTCCAGGGGATTTAAATAATTTATTAAAATATCATCAGGAATAACAATTACTTTTTCTTTTTGCAATTTTATCTTTTCGAACCCATTGCTCCTAATCAATTCTAAATACTTTTCTTTTTGAATTGCACCAGAAACGCAGCCTGCATACATTTCTGCCGCGTCCTGAAGCTGAGAAGGCAAATTACCCACCAACACTATATCAGAAATACTGAAGTGGCCCCCGGGTTTTAACACTCTGTAAATCTCCTTAAATACATTATCCTTGTTGGGTACAAGATTTAATACACAATTGCTAACGATAACATCGGCTGTATTCGCAGAAACCGGCATTTTTTCAATATCGCCGATGCGAAACTCCACATTGTTAAAACCAAGTTTCTCTGCATTTTCCCTGGCTTTATTTATCATTGCTTCTGTAAAATCAATACCGATTACTTTACCTGCCTCACCGGTCTCGGCACGGGCAATAAAACAATCGTTACCAGCTCCAGAGCCTAAATCAATTACCACGTCTCCCCCTTTAATCTGCGCAAACTGAGTTGGTAATCCACAACCCAAACCTAAATCCGCATCAGGATTATATCCTTCAAGCTTACTGTAATCATCATTCATGATATTATAGACTTCGGAACTGCAGCAGCCAGAACCACAACAGGCGCTTTCATTTAATGCTTTATCCTGTAAAGCGATCTCACTATATTTTTGCCTTACCAGATCTTTAATTTCTTCTTCAGTTTTCATGATTTTTGGATTTATATCATTGCAATATTGCGATTATTAGGAGTAAAAAAATTTTTTAACAGCAGTTCGATGCTAACTTATAGGAACCAATAAATTTCTTCATTATATTCTCAAACATTTTCCAGGTTACCGGATTGATGCAATAGCATACGCTCACGCCCTCAATAGTTCCTTGTATCAGACCTGCATTTTTCAATTCTTTTAAATGCTGTGATATTGTTGCCTGAGCCAGACCTAGCTCTTCTACCAGATCTCCGCATATACAGGCCTTTGTTTTAATCACATGCTGTAAAATTGCTATACGGGCAGGATGCGCTACAGCCTTTAATAACTGGGCTAATTTATTCTGCTCTTCTGTAAATATTTCGGATTTTGTCAGTCCCATTACATTGCAATATTACGATATATATAAATAAGTTCAAAATCTATTTTTACTTTGGTCAGAAAAGCGTTCTGTCAGGTTATAAGCCTGCTAGCGGTCACTATTGATAAAAGTCGAATAGCGACCACTTAATACTTATTTCGCTCCAGGAAGAACGTTTTTTGGCATTTATTTATTTATTTATTTATTCTCTACCAGATCACTTACAATTTTAGCAGATAAAAGAGACAATGGGATCCCCCCGCCCGGATGGACACTTCCGCCCGCGAAGAACAGGCCTTTTAATTTTGAAGAAAAATTTGGATGCCGCAGGAAAGCTGCAAACTTATTATTTGAACTCGTGCCATATAAAGAGCCCTGGTATGACGATGTTTTAAACTCTATAGATCTGGGATCTAAAATTGTTTCACATTGAATGAGCGATCTAATGTCCATTTTTAACATCCTGCTCAACTTTTTCAGAATATTAATCCTGGCTTCCGCAATGAGTATATCCCAATCCTGCCCGCTATTTGCCGGAACATTTATCATGACAAACCAATTTTCGCAACCGGCCGGGGCGTCATCGGTCTTATATTTCGAAGTTATATTTATATAAACTGTCGGATCATGATAAATTTTTTGTTCTTTCCAGATCGCGTTAAATTCCTGTTTATAATTATCGCTAAAGAAAATATTATGAAGATCAAGCTGCGGAAACTCGGCTTTAATGCCCCAGTAAAAAATCAAAGCAGAACTGCTTCTTTCCTGGTCAAGTTTACGTACAGGTGCCTTTTGATGTGGTAAAAGCTTTTTATAAGTAAACCAAACATCCATATTGGAAACTACAACCGATGATTTTTCCAGAACTCCTTTGACTTTCACTCCCTGGACCACCTCATTTTTGAGTACAATCTCATCAACCTCTGAGTTATAAAGAAACTGTACTCCTAAGTCCTTAGCAAGCTTTACCAGGCTGGTGGTAATACTATACATTCCGCCTTTAGGAAAATATGCCCCGTAGTGGTACTCCAAATGCGGAATTACATTTAAAGTGGCCGGAGCCTGATAGGGATCAGAACCATTATAGGTAGCATACCGGTTAAACAATTGAACAGTTTTCTTATCGCTAAAGAACGTTTCATTTGCTTTATTCATACTTCGCATCGGATCTATTTCACTGATCCGAAGAAATGATTTTACTGTATCCCAGCTTAGATATGTTTTTAAACGATGGAGGGATTTTTCAAGAAAAACAGGATTTGTAATTGAATAAATCGTCCCGCTTTTTTTCAAAAACATTTTCACTGAGGATGCCTTATCAGAAGTTTTGGAAGCTATCTCTTCAGCGAATTTCTCGGTATCGGACCAGGCAGTAATTCTTGTATTGTCCTCATAAAAATAGTTGCATATTTTATCCAGACTCTTGTATTGAAAATAATCTCCGGGATTTTTTTCAGAAAGGATAAATAATTCATCCACGTATTGAGGCATGGTGAACAAACTCGGCCCGGCATCAAAACGATAGCCTTTCGTTTCGAGCTCTGACAGCTTGCCCCCCGGACCAGCATTGGCTTCGAAAACTTTTACCGAATATCCTTTTAACGCTAACCGTATCGCGGTAGCAACCCCTGCAATGCCTGCTCCTATTACTATCGCTTGTTTCATCAAATTAATTTTCCTGGAAGAGTGACCGCTTTCAGGCATGGTCGTGCTGAACTTGTTTTCAGCATCTTACATAATAGGTAACCTCATCATTTCTGCGTATCGTCATTGCCGACCCGATCGGCAATCGTAACACGCTGTACCATTATCTTACCAAGCATTAAGATTCCTGCCTGCGCAGGAATGACGGACCTGGATAATCTCGCATTTAACACCATCATCGTTCCAACAACAATCGTATCCCACCAAATCGTCATTGCCGACCAGATCGCCAATCCTAATGCGCTATACCAAATATTTTACTTATTCCGGTTTACGTAATAAGAGATCACAATCGCTGCTATAAATATTATACCGACAACTACTGCTCCTAGTTTGCCATTTTGTTTATCTTTTAAAATAATTGAATAGATAACAAAAATAAGAGGGACGACGATAACGAGTCCGAAAATTAATGATGTAATGCCCATTTTATTGATTTAAAAACTCATTCTTGCCAGTGGCGCAATATCCTGCCCAACAAAATCCTTCGCTAAAAATTTATAATAACCAGCAATTGCGATCATTGCGGCATTGTCTGTACAATATTCGAAAGATGGGATATAAACATTCCATCCATTTTTTTCAGCAGCCTGCTCAAGGCCGGTACGCAAGCCAGAGTTTGCAGACACTCCACCCGCTATAGCTATATCCTTAATATTATACTCCTGGGCGGCACGTTTTACCTTGGCCAGTAATATGGTGACTATTCTATGCTGAACCGATGCGCAGATATCTGCAAGGTTATTCTCAACAAAGTGTTCATCAATCTTTTTATTGTCTCTGATAAAATATAAAATAGCCGTTTTTAACCCGCTAAAGCTAAAATCGAGCCCGCCGATCTGCGGCTCAGGAAAAGAATACGCCAGGGGATTTCCTTGCTTTGCATATTTATCTATCAGGGGACCACCGGGGTAAGGCAGATTTAAAATTTTTGCTGTTTTATCAAAAGCTTCACCTGCGGCATCATCTGTCGTCTGACCTACGATCTCCATTTCAAAGTAATCTTTAACCAACACAATTTGAGTATGTCCTCCTGATACAGTAAGGCAAAGGAAAGGGAAAGGGGGTTTAGGATCGTCAATAAAATGAGCCAGAATATGGGCCTGCATATGATTTATCTCAATTAACGGGATGGAATTTGCAAGTGCAAATGCCTTCGAAAATGAAGTTCCAACTAACAAAGAACCAAGTAAACCCGGACCGCGAGTAAAAGCTACTGCGCTAATGTCTTTTTTACGTATTTTTGCAGCCGCAATGGCTTCTTGAACAACAGGAATTATATTTTGCTGATGTGCCCTGGACGCAAGTTCGGGAACAACACCACCATAATTTTGATGAACTAT
The DNA here is from genome assembly GCF_037622515.1 of Pedobacter superstes. NCBI lineage: Bacteria > Pseudomonadati > Bacteroidota > Sphingobacteriia > Sphingobacteriales > Sphingobacteriaceae > Pedobacter > Pedobacter superstes. The sequence goes on along the minus strand of NZ_JBBJCN010000012.1, from coordinate 29,285 downwards.
TTGATTCGCTATACTATTTGAATAGATTTTACCGTCTATACATATAGAAGCTGAAGTTTCATCACACGAAGATTCTATACCAAGGATTATTGCCAAAACTGTATCTTAAATTTTTTGTTTGCTAGTTAAACTACAAAATTATCAAAAAAGTACTCAAAATAACGCTTTGGACCCTAACAGTAATCATATTACTTTTAGGTGCTTTGATTTTTTCTCTGCAATTTAAACCGGTTCAAACTGTTATAGCAAAAAGAGCCGCCAGGTACTTATCCAAAGAGTTAAAAACTACTATTTCCATTGAGGGCTTATATATCAAGCCGTTTAAATCGGTGGTGCTTGAGGGCCTATATGTTCAGGATTTGGACAAAGATACTCTTCTGCACTCACCAAAGTTTACAGTTGATTTAAATTACTTTTCGATAAAAGAACGTATTGTATCGGTTAATACCGTACAAATGGATGATGGAAAGTTCTTTTTAAAAACCTATAAAACCGGTGAAACGAATCTGCAGTTTATTATAAATTATTTTAATACCGGCACAACAAAACCAAGTACAAAACCTAAAAAAAGGTATCAGGTTAGCCTTGATAAAGTAGTTTTAAACAATATCGACTTTAAGTATAAGAACTTTAACCGCGTTAGCATATTAAAACGAATCAATTTTGACGACCTTCATCTTCGAAATCTCAATACCACGGTATTAGATATCAATACAAGGTCCCACCTTTTCGAGGCAAATATTCAAAACCTTAACTTCCGCGAAAAAAGCGGATTCAGATTAAGAAATCTGAGCACAATTGCTGCTATAGATACCAATCAAATGGAGTTTAAAAGCCTTATTCTGCAAACTCCGCAAAGCCAGGTTTCTGACTATCTATTACTGAAATATCATCATTTTAAAGACCTGAATAATTTTGTAAACAAAGTTTACCTTAAAAGTCACCTAACAAATTCAGTCGTACATACCAAAGATCTTGGATTTTTTGCTGATAACCTACCACCCAATTTCGAAGTCAAAGTTAAAGGTGATGTCACAGGATTCATCAGAGATTTAAAAGCCAGAAACTTTTCAGCTTCTGCGGGCCAGGCGACTTATATTAAAGGCGATTTCGACATCAAAGGCTTGCCTGCCATTAATAAAACATATGTAAACCTGCGCTTCGATCGGATGCACAGCAATAAAAGAGATGCCGACCGATTAATTAAACTGGCAACAGGAAAGACAAACCAGATTCCGGCAATTGCAGAAAAGTTTGGGAACGTGAGCTTTAAAGGCAAATTCACAGGATTTCTAAAAGATTTTAAGGCTAACGGAGAACTAAAAACCGCATTAGGCAGAGTTATTACCGACCTGCGTATGAACTTAAATGGGCTTCCCAAATATTCAGGCACTATTAAAACCTTCGATTTTAACCTCGGAGAACTTTTAGACAGAAAAGATCTGGGCCGGACCAGCATGTCGGCTAAAATTATCGGACAAGGCTTTTCATTAAAAGACGTTCAGGAAAACATCAATGCAGATATAACCTATTTTGATTATAAAGGATACCGCTACTCAAATATCAAGATTAATGGAAAGTATAACAAAAATTTCTTTAACGGGAAGATTGATATAAACGACAAGAACATTAACCTCAACTTTTTAGGTGGCATAAACTTCACCTCTAAACTCCCTGTCTTTCAGTTTAATGCTACTCTTCGAAATACCAACCTTCATAAACTTGGCTTTACAAAGGACACTGTCCAGATAGATGCAGATTTTCATACAGCCTTTAGCGGGAACAATTTAAATAACATTCAGGGAAATCTGGAGTTACGACGAATCCGCATGACAACGCCTCATCACTCGCTGGTTGTGGATTCTGTTTATGTTTTAGCCAGCGGTGTGGGCAACTCCCGGTCGCTTACCATAAATTCTGATATTTTAGATGCGGGCATACAAGGACAATATGATTTAAAATTGTTGCCGTCCTATTTCACCTCGGTTATTAAACAATATGTTCCCTCTTTAAAAAGTAAAAGCGGCCCGATTGGCATACAAAATTTTGATTTTATTCTAAATCTGAAATACTTCGAACCAATCAGCGTAATGTTTATTCCGGCTTTAAGAGTTCCCGAAGGCGCTGAATTCAGAGGCCGTTTTATCTCTGCTGAAAACGTTGCAACTTTAACGGGTTCAAGTTCATTAATAGAATATAACAAGATAAAAATCCACAACTTCATTATTGATGAATCAACCCAACCGAATGCACTGAATGTGTTTTTGACATCAGACAGAGTAGATATTACCGACAGCCTGTACATTCAAAACGTCAACGTGGCAAACATTTTCCATAACGACAGCTTATCATTGAACGTTAAACTATCTGACAAAAATGCTGTGAATCAGCTCGATTTAAACGGATTAGTAGAGTTCGACACAGAAAATTTTGCCAGTTTAAGCTTGTTACCTTCTGATGTTATTATCAACGGAGATGTATGGCGCGTGCCAGAACAGGTACGGTTTAATTATGACAAAGGCAAATTAGCTATTAGCGATTTTGCTCTGTTCCGCGATAATCAGTACTTAACTCTCGACGGGATAATTTCCGCAGATCCTAACGATAAACTCAACGCGGGTTTCAAACAATTCAAACTGGGAACCTTTAATCCTGTGACAAAAACCAGGGGAATAACTTTAGGAGGAGAACTTAACGGGAACATTACACTATCCTCAGTTACCAAAACGCCTAAAATAGAATCTGATTTGATTATTGACTCCCTGGTAATGAATAATGTTCCTATCGGAGAGTTAACAATGGTTGCGAACCTGGATAATAGTACCAGATTAGTTGATTTGGTTCTTAATATTCAGAAAAATGGTAAAGAAACCATGAACATTGCGGGTAATTATAACGCAAATTCTGACAAGAATACCTTAAACCTTGACCTGGTGATGGAAGATAGTGAACTGGTGATTTTTCAACCGTTCATGAAGCATCTGGTGTCAAATGTTTCCGGAAACGTCTCTGCCAATTTTAAAGTTACCGGAAGTGTTTTTGATCCGGATATAAACGGCACGGCCAGGTTAAAGAATGCACGCTTAATTGTCAATTATCTTAAAACACCTTACAGCATTACCGATGATATTAGTATTACGAATAGTGTTATAAATCTGGACAGGTTAGAATTGACAGATATAAAAAACCATAAGGCCTATGCCAGCGGCTCCATCAATATGAAGAAGCCGAAAACGCCTTATATTGATATCGTTATAGATGCCGACAATTTTATGGCATTAAATACAACATCAAAAGATAACCCCTTATATTATGGGACAGCATATGCTACCGGAACCTATACTTTTAAAGGTCCGACAAATAATATGCGCATTAATATAAATGCAAAAACCGAGGCTGGTACAATATTCAATATTCCCTTAAATGCTGCTTCTCGTGTAGCCAGCAATGACTTTATTACGTTTGTTGCTAAAGATTCTTCATTAACTCCGCGAAAGCAGCCATCGTTTAGCGGTCTTTCCATGAATTTAAACCTTGAGGTTGATGAAGCCTCACAGGTAAATATTATCACCGACCTCGGAAAACTTAGTGGTAAAGGAACCTCAGAGGCTCTATCCTTAAACATTACGAGTCTCGGCGAATTTCAGATGTTTGGAAGATACCTTATTACAAGCGGAGAATTTCAATATACAGCACAGGAATATATCAGTAAGATCTTTGAAATCCGGCAGGGTGGTTCAATCCGGTGGACCGGAGATCCGGTAGAAGCGGAGATTAACTTAACAGCTGTTTACAGCCAGAGAGCAAACCTGGGACCTTTATATGTTGCCGCAGGCAGGCCAGCAAAACGGGAGAGTATAAATGCCGAAGCCGTAATGACTTTAACTGGTGTATTAACCCGTCCTAAAATTGATCTGGACATTAATTTCCCTCAGGACCCGTATGTTAAAGATGAATTACAAAGTTATTTAAGTGATATCAATAACAGAACCCAGCAAGCCCTGAGCTTCGTTGCGCGCCGGTCATTCGCTTCTAATTCGGGCCTGGAATTCAATGCTGTTAACGAAACCGTTCTTAGCACGGTAACAGAATTAACATTCAACCAGCTGAATACTATTCTGGCACAAACGTTAAATTTAAGGTCAGTAGATTTTAATGTGCGCTCATTAAATGACGCGAGTGCGACTTTCAGATTATTTAAAGACAGATTAATATTGACAGGTGGAATTACTGATACCAGGGTACTTACGAGTGGGTTTGATGTTATTGGTAATTCTTTTGCAAGAGACGTGGAAGCTCAATATCTGATAAAAAAAGATGGCAGCCTTATTGCAAGAGCATCGAACCGGTTAAATAATAAAGTTGTGCTGAGCACCAACACAAATCAGGAATATGTTAGTGCGTTAGGATTGGTGTACCGCAAAGATTTTGACACTCTGGGGGAATTTTTACGGGCATTAATTGGCAGAAAACGTATGGAAGAACGCCAAAACGAGGTTCCCCAGGCACCTCCTCCGCCTATTAATACATCCCCGCCGGTGGTTATGTCAAACCCTTCTAATGAGAGTACGGGACAAAAAAAACCATCCGTTAAATAATCGAATTTAGAAAGTTCTGATCGGCCTTTGAAGCCTTTGTTTTTTATATGTGGTTAAGCCAGGAAAGCTATTAATTCATAACATTCGCTATTTCTACCCGGGAGGAAAAACAGCAAATGCTAAAATACGGTGTAATTTTAAACTCAGATACTTAAGAGCCTTTCATAATAGTATGTCCCATTCTATCTCTCTTGGCTTTGAGATACAGCTCATTATGGATATTAGACTTGATCTCGATAGGAACATTTTCAACAATTTCAATTCCATATCCAATTAATCCGGCCCGCTTTGTTGGGTTATTAGACATCAGACGCATTTTTTTAATACCCAGACTGCGCAATATTTGTGCGCCCAAACCATAATCGCGCTGATCCATTTTAAAGCCGAGCTTTAAATTTGCATCGACAGTATCAAAACCGTTTTCCTGAAGGTTATAGGCACGCAATTTATTGATTAGGCCGATTCCTCTGCCTTCCTGGTTCATATAAATAATCACTCCCTTGCCTTCCTTATCAATCATTTCCATCGCCTTATGCAATTGGGGCCCGCAATCACATCTGCACGAACCAAATATGTCTCCTGTAATGCAAGAACTATGAACCCTTACCAATATAGGTTCATTCTCTTCCCAGGTTCCCTTAACAAGAGCAATATGGTGTTCTCCCGAATCAATTTGGGTGTAAGCAACCAATTCGAATTCACCCCATTCTGTAGGTAACTTTACAGATACTTCTTTCTTTATCAAAGATTCCTGGCATAAGCGGTAAGCAATTAAGTCCTTAATGGAAATAATTTTCATGTCAAGCTGTTTAGCTATAACCATGAGCTCGGGTAAACGCGCCATGTCGCCGTCTTCGTTCATAATTTCGACAATAACGCCCGCAGGTTCAAACCCGGCCATTGCCGCCAGGTCTATTGCAGCTTCTGTGTGACCCGCACGACGCAGCACACCTCCATCCTTCGCTCTTAAGGGGAAAATATGCCCTGGCCGCCCAAGATCGTCAGGAGTGCTTTGGGGATTAATTAAAGCCTGAATAGTTTTAGACCGGTCTGTTGCTGAAATACCTGTGGTACACCCATGACCTATCAGATCAACCGAAACGGTAAAATTAGTTTCATGAGAAGTGGTATTCTTGCCAACCATCAAATCGAGCTTTAGCTCGTCGCAGCGTTCATCTGTTAAAGGGACACAAATTAAGCCACGGCCGTATTTCGCCATAAAATTTACAACCTCTGGTGTTGCATTTCTGGCCGCTGTTAAGAAATCGCCTTCATTTTCCCTGTCTTCGTCGTCAACAACTATAATTACCTTTCCGGCTTTAATTTCTTCGATTGCTTCTTCTATCGTATTAAGCTTGATATCCATTATAAAAACAAAATTACAGTTCTGTAATTAAATTCAGGTAAAACTTTATAATCTGCGGGTAAAAGATGTTCAGCTGTCTTTCTTTTTTATGAGCTTAAGAATTTGCTGCTTGTAATAATCTACGTCAAAAATCGCCGAATCTATAGCAGCTTTATAAGTCAGGAAAACCCCTAACGGGGTTAAAACAATAATTGCTATCCACATTCCTAAAATAGGATCCATGGTACCTGCCTTAGCAGATTTCTCTCCAATCTGAGAAATAATATGATAGATTAGAAAAAACAAAACTGACATTACAACCGGCAAACCCAGGCCACCCTTCCTGATAATGGCACCCAATGGAGCGCCGATGGAGAAGAGTATAAGACAGGATACCGCAAGCGTAAATTTTCGATTATATTCTACAACATATCTAAGAATACTCTTTTTATAATCAGTTTTCTCTATTGCCTTTGCACTCACAACATCCTTAATCCCTCTTGTCTCAGATAGTGCAAATGAGATAGCATTCGACCGTTCGTTAACCGGCACAATGTCTAGTACATTCTTTTTATACTGAGGAATACTCCCGACCTTAACTGAACTGACCGGAGCATTCATGGCGTAAAGCCTGATCATAGGAATGACCATATTATCGTATGTTCTTATAGTGCTATCAGTTACTTTGACGGTAGAATCTTTATAGTATTTTAATTGCTTTAGGTTCATCATCGCATAACTGCTTTTAAACAAATTCTCATCTGTTCTTTGCATTTTGAAACCCGATAAATCAAACTTTTGCGTTGTTTCTTTAAATTTATACCGGGTAAAGCGCTGTCTTGGATTATACGTTCCGTCTCCAGACTTCTCCTCGTATCTTACACCATCTTTAAGATTAAGAATCAACGAACTTTCATCCGGAGTTTTTGTCATCACGCCCTGCTTGGCCCTTATAACAACATTACCAGTAGCGTTATTATGATCGTAGATGATAATGTTATATAGGGTTCTTTCATCCGGATCTTTCTGTTGAACCCTGATACTGAAACCAGGAATACTATTATTAAAAACCCCCTCTTTTAGTAAAAACGCGCCCTTCTGGTTCCTTACATCCCATAACAGGGATCCAAACTTCAAATTAGCAACAGGCAGCATATAATCAGAAAAAAGAAAAGCGCCAATACTAAGTAAAGACACCAAAACAAATAGAGGAGCCATTGCCTTTTGAAGGGAGATTCCAGCTGCTTTAATGGCTACAAGCTCATAATTTTCTCCCAGGCTTCCGAATGTCATGATGGATGATAAGAGCATGGCAAGAGGTAAAGCCATGGCAACATTGGTGGCCGATGCATACCACATTAATTGCAGAATTACATACCATTGAAAACCTTTACCAATTAGATCATCGATGTATTTAAATAAAAATAGCATCAACAATACAAACATGACAATGAAAAAGGTAACAATGAAGGGCCTGATAAAGGCCTTCAAAACCAGCAGGTGTATTTTTTTCACAACACAAAAATAGGGATTTAAATCCCTAAGCCCCTATAACACTAATCAAATATTCAATTTGATTATCCCAGATAAGTTTACGTTCTTCCATCAGATCATCAGGCGCAAAATCGGTTATACATAAGGCAACGTCATTGGTTAATTCATCCTGAAGAATCTCCATTTCAAAATAAAAAACAGGTTCATCATCTACCCATCTGAATTTGACCAGCTTATTTTCTTTTATAGAAAGCAATTTGGCTTTATGTTCTTCGCCGTCCCATACAAAAGAATACACCTGATCTCTGTATTGAACGTCATCTGCAAACCATTGTGCTAAACCATTTGGTTCATTTAAAAAACTGAATAATATTTTTGGAGATGATTTTACCTCATATTCCAGGCTAAACTTCTTTTTTTCTGACATTCTTAATTTCCTTTTCTAAACCTTCGGAGAGTTTTTTAGATTTCTTTTTAAAGGAAAGTAAATTAAACTATATTTGCAACTCCAATTTTTAGAGTGATCTAAAAATAATTGAAAACGGCGGGGTAGCTCAGATGGTTAGAGCGCAGGATTCATAACCCTGAGGTCGGCAGTTCGATCCTGCTCCCCGCTACTTGATCCAAAAGGCTTTTAGAGAAATCTGAAAGCCTTTTTACTTCCAATTCTTCTTGTGCGCCAACCAATGCTAATGGAACGCCCAAAAGAGTATAATCCAAATAAGCTTTCCTTATCTATGCCCAAATAAAGCTAAAAGCAAGGGATCAGTGTCAAAAGCAAGTTCCAAGGCACCTATTTGATTATTACAGTTCAATATGAGTACTCGCTTACTCTTTAAAAAGCTTTAAATATCTTAAATGCTGAGTTTAATAACTGAAGAAGCGTAACGTTAAATAAAAAAGGCTGTACTAAAATAGTAACGACCTGCTTACCTATGAATCGTCTTTTTGAGAAAATTATCATACAGAGGGCCGCTATTAACAGCCAACATCTAATTTCAACTTAAAAAATTACTTCTTAAAACCAGGCCTCTGCAATTATGGTATAAACACGTTGTTATAAGCATACTATTTTGAGGTTGCATTTATGAAGAATCATCTAGCTTTGGCGCGGTTTTAAAATATTAAAATGGCAACTCATAAACATGCTCATAAGCTATCGGCTGCTGGACTTTTAATTAGTTTAGGCATAATTTATGGAGATATAGGCACCTCTCCGCTATATGTTTTCAAGTCAATAATTGGTACCCGTTTAATCACCCCTGACCTTATTTTGGGAGGATTATCCTGCGTGTTCTGGACGCTCACACTTCAAACAACGATTAAATATGTCATCATTACCCTTCAGGCTGACAATAAAGGGGAAGGTGGAATATTCTCATTATTTTCCCTTGTCAAGAGTAAAGCGAGATGGTTGATAATCCCAGCAGCCGTTGGAGGCGCAGCTTTATTAGCCGACGGTATAATAACTCCGCCCTTCACTGTTTCCGCGGCCATTGAAGGATTAGCACTTCGATACCCGGAAATACCAACTATACCAATTGTAATCATTATCCTGACAGGAATATTTATTATACAGCAATTCGGAACATCTATAATCGGCAAAGCTTTTGGGCCAATAATGTGGATCTGGTTCACTATGATTGCCGTGCTGGGTGTCGCTTTTATTCTCCAATTTCCTGAAATACTAAAAGGTGTAAATCCCTATTATGCCTACCATATATTGTCAACACATCCACAGGCATTCTTAATTCTTGGAGGTGTATTTCTTTGTACAACAGGAGCTGAAGCACTATATTCAGATTTAGGCCACTGTGGACGGGCGAATATCAGGATCAGCTGGATATATGTAAAACTTTGCCTCTTACTTAACTATTTCGGACAAGGTGTTTGGCTTTGGAAGCAACAAGGTGGTTATTTGGAAGGTCGAATACCCTTCTACAGTTTAATGCCTAACTGGTTCTTAATTTATGGAATTGGAATTGCAACTCTGGCTGCAATAATAGCCAGTCAGGCTCTGATCTCAGGCTCATTCACTTTAATTGCTGAAGCCGTAAGATTAAATCTTTGGCCTAAGGTAAAAATAAACTTCCCTTCTATTCAGAAAGGTCAGATCTATGTTCCTTCAATGAATTGGATTTTGTGGATTGGTTGCATGGTGGTTTTACTCATCTTTAAGAATTCAGATAGTATGGAGCATGCTTATGGTCTTTCTATCACTATCACCATGCTAATGACTTCTATTCTGGTAGCCGTCTTTCTAAAGAAAAAGCATTATCCCGTATACCTTATTGCCTTATTTTTAGTTGTATATGGCATTATCGAATTAACCTTCCTTGCTGGGAACTTACCTAGAATCCTGCATGGAGGATGGTTTACCGTAATATTGGGAAGTGTTTTATTTTCAATTATGTGGTCATGGTCAAACGGACGGAGAATCAGAAACAGGTACATGCGGTTTGTTGAGATAGATCAATACTTTCCGATTATCAGTAAGTTAAGCGCCGACTCAACAGTTCCTAAATATGCATCTCAGCTGGTTTATCTGACAAGCGCAAATTTCAAGACGGAGATAGAACATTCGACTATTTATTCCATTATTCAAAAGAATCCAAAAAGAGCGGATGTGTACTGGCTTCTGCATGTTGATGTTACCGATGAGCCTTATACATCAGAATATAAGGTTACTTCATTTATCCCTAAGCAATTAATAAGAGTCGACTTTAAATTAGGGTTTAAGGTAGAGCAACGTATTAATATTCTTTTTAGAATGGTTGTTGAAGATCTTGTTAAAGCAGGTGAAGTAGAAATTACAAGTAAATACCCTTCATTAAGTGAGTACAACATAGCAGGCGATTTCAGATTCGTTGTAATTGAAAAGGTAATTACTAATGCAAACAGTCTGGGCTTCATTGAGCGGTCTATAATTATCTACCATCAGTTACTTAAAAAATTAAGTGTGTCTGATGAAAAAAGCTTTGGACTTGACTTAAGCTCAATAGCTGTAGAAAAAGTTCCTTTAATGATTGATATCCCAAATAAATTCTCCTTAAAAAGGGTGAATTAATATACCAACCCACATAAGCAGCAATACTAAATGCATCTTATTCAAAAAGTGTATACCTGACAAGCCGTATAAAGCCCGAATAGAAATCATTTGGCTTATATGGAAAAGCCTCAAAAAAAGAAAGATCTTCAAACGGGGAGAATGAAGACCTTTTAACTAACCAATTATAAACCTGAGTCAAAGGTATAAAAATTGACAGAAACACAAAGACTTTTAACAAAAATTAACAGTTTGGTAATTATACAATCGAATTGTTACAAAAGCAAAAACCCTCGTCTGAAAGACAAGGGCTTGTATGAGGTATATTTGGATAGTTTGGTTTCTAAATGTACGTCTTTTTTCGACATTTGCAAAAAAATAATGCAAATCAGGGCTTACTTTATGAATCTCACAATCTAAACATATTCAGCAGACATGAATCTAACTTTTAATGAGCAATTAAGAAAGCTTTCATTTTTGTTCCTTCACTTACAAAAAAGAGTAATTGCCCTTAAAATAATTGGGTGTGGAAAACAATAGGTAATAAATCCACTAAGTTAACTGGCTGTTGCCAAGCTCGAAATCATAATTTCGTTAAGCATTTCAGTACTTAAAGGTTTTGTGAAAAATTCTTTCACCGATTGGTATTGCTTTGCACGCTGAACGTCTCTGAGGTCCGTAGACGATGATAACATGTAAACGCCAATTACCTTCACTAAGGGTAATTGTTCTTCAAACTTAGCAAGAAACTGCCACCCATCCATGACAGGCATGTTCAGATCCAGCAAGATTACGTCTGGTAAGTTTATGGAATCGTTTTGATTACAAGCAATATAATCCAGGGCTAACTGTGCTTCTGAAAAGCAGGTAGCCGTAAAAAACCCATGTTTCTTGATTATTATTTTCGCTAAAACCAGGTTAAGGGGACAGTCGTCTATTACAAATATCTTGTACATATCCTCAATTTAGATACATATCCTAACCAATTCGGTGCCAGAAAATAATGCTTACCAGGGCTCTTTAAAGGGATGTAATAAATAAGTAATTGTATGAATTAAACTAAAAATGGATTGTTTAACCGACAACCTAACTACTAACCATTTTTGCCACTTCATTGCTAATGCCATCTATCCATTCCGGATTGCCGGAACTATTTAACTTACAGGAAAGCACGCCATTTTTATCCTTGATGCAACGAATAATAACTTCCTTTTCCTGAACCAAAACCTCAAAGTGATCCGGACTTACCTGCTTAACCAAACCATGCAAGATTAAGCCCCTGCTGTCCGTATAGGAAACCTTAAAATAATTTGATCCGCTTGAAAAGTTCTTTACAAAAAGCTCAGAGGAATAGAAGTCATCCATAAGCGATTGAGAGTTTAAAACCTATTAAATCTAGTCAGTAATATTTACACTCACAAGTACAATTAATGTGAAGTTATATTATTACCAGTTTACAATTTAAGCTGCAGGGTGCTGAAGCATTCAGTTTTTCTGAGATAGTCAATCAAATCAAAAAGGATGAAGAACTTCTCCACCCTCTTAAAATCATCTTCAATAAAATCTCCTGTACCGCTCTTTGAGCAGGTTCATCATAAAAACATTATTCGCCCACTGATCAGAAATTGGGTTCTGCGAATAAGGCAAATGTACCATATACGGATACGGGCCAAATTCGGGAGTAATAGTTATCAGGGCATCGCCTTCAGAAAGTTTGCGCTCGATTACTTTATCCCACCAGTTTAGATGATGCTGCAGGGCTTCATTCCATTCTGGTGCGGCAGGATCGGGAACCTGCGGACCCTCCGGATATCCAACACGGGCATGAATATGTTCCGTTCGGGCGATTGCCAGCTCAATGGCCTGCTGTTGATCTTCCAAAAAGGACTCTGCCACATTTACCCAGTGCGATGCATCAAGGGTAATCTTTAATTCAGGAACTTTTCTGAGATACTCAGCAGTAATATGGCAGGCAAATGTAAACTTGTTACGATGCGTTTCATGGAATACTTCTACCCCCGTTAGGCGTGTATGTTCGCTTGCCCGATCTACCAGTTTTTTATTTTCTTCGAAAGTAAAATAATCCTTCCCGGTCTGAGAGTCAATTTTGAGCGCTCTATAAGGCCGTACCATATCCAGCCAGCCTCCATAATTATTGAAGTGCTTTGAGAATTCCGCATCATAGGTACCATAATGCTGAGGTATAACCTCTAAGCCGTATTTTTCGAAATTATTCCAGGCCTCATCGAGTTCATTCACTGCAACATCATTAGGAATTCCGTATTCCACACCATCATAGCCCTCGTTTTTCACCTTCTGGCAAAATATATCCCAACTTATCTGTTCACTCCCCCACCTGGGGCAAAAGAATTTAAATCTCAATGTATCAGTTTAAACGTCAAATATAAATTACTTCACTTTAAGAGTTATTTCATCATCTTTCTGAAGAAAATCTCTGTCTGCAGATAATCCCTTAGCATCGGAGGATATTACAGCATTATTGGGAACCGTCTGTACCGGCGTAATACATGATAAGTTCTTTTCGCGAAAAGGTTTATTATAGCTCAGGTTGTAGGCCGATATCATAGACCAGCGAGGTTTATCGGAGGTATTTGCTTCAGACATGTGCAATGTATTGCTATGGAAAAACAACAGATCGCCGGGTTCCAGCTCTACATGCACACGCTCGAAACGACCCAATGCCTCGTTAACAAAATCCATATCTGCACCTTGCTGCTCACCTGCGAAACTATGCTCCAAACGTCCTATTTTATGTGAACCTTTCAATACCTGCAGACACCCATTCTTTACAGTCGCTTCGGTAAGGGCAAGCATTACACTAATCATGGCATCAGGGAATAAGAACCCGTTTTTATACCAATATCCATAATCCTGATGCCATTCCCAGGCACCACCAACCTGGGGCTCTTTTTGCATCAATTTTGAGTGGAAGTGGCAAACCTCCCCCGGGCCAAGCAAAGCCTGTACAGATTGAACCAAAGCTTCACTACGCGTTAACAAACCGTAGGCATCATCGCCCGGAGTAAACCAAAGAGTAAGCTTTGTCCGTTTTCCGGATTGGTCGTTAAAATCAAATGCTTTATCTTTCAGCACATCATCGCTTGTGGCCAGGTTATAGAGTAAACCGACTTCTTCTTTGCTTAAAAAGTTTTTAACAATAAGGTATCCGTCCTGGTCGTATGCAGCTTTCTGTTCAATACTTAATTTCAAGTCGTTCATGATATTAAATTTTAGGTAAATAGTTAAGGGCTATCAAAACCCGCGAAAACGTTAAAAGGGATTAACACTGATATCCCGATCTTATGCACCAATTGCTTTTAATGTATCGTCCACAAATCGCTTAGCCCGTGGAATATCTTCCTCGTCTAAATGCTCGATAATAATTGGAATATTTGGATGTTTTTTGGAAAGCAGTTTTAGATACAATTCATAGTTCAGCACTCCAAGACCTGCTGCCGGAAGTTCTACATCACCGGCACCACGGAAGGTATGCGATTCTACTGCATCAATCGCTGCATGTTTTTCTTCATTACTTTCTGCCTGTTTGATATCTTTGGCATGGGCAATCTTTATCTTATCTCCAAGGGCGTTAAAAATCCGGTAGAGTTTTGCGTCAACATCCTTAATATTGGATCCATTGAAGTAGTTGGTAGGATCCATTAAAAGTCCTAGTCCCGGATGATCTACTTCACTGAATAACCTTAATAATTGATCAACACTTCCAATAACATTGTTTACATAGTTTTCTACCAGGAATACAGCATCATGTGTGTAGGCAAATTCCGCCAGTTCCTGAATTACTGCCTTAATTTCCTGAAAAGCCTCTTCGGTAGCATTTCTTTCATGAAAAACCCAGTCGCTGCTTGGTTCGTATGTTCCGGTTTCACTAATCACATAAGGAGTTCCAAATTCACGTGCGAACTTTAACAAGGTTTTTACATACTCAATATTCTTACGCTTTTTTTCAGGGTCAGGGGAAATAAGATTTGTGTATCCTGAAATCGCAACGATTTCAATATTTGCATCGCGGAAAGCATTGCGTATGGTACGCGCTTTTTCGATGGTCAATGTCTGGGGTAAGGTGTGCGGGTCGTTCAGGTCGAAATCTTTAAAACTCAGATCAAGCTGAATACAATTGAATCCGTCTTTTTTTACTTTGCTGATTGTTTCTTCAAGCGTGTATGGATAGTATCCATTAAAAATACCTACTGAGATCATTTATACTGGTTATTTGAGGGTTTGTAATGTTTCGGATAGTTTTACAGTTCTTTCTTCTTTGATGGATAAATAAAGCGCATCGATGGTCGCCATGGTGCGCAGATTGTCGCGACCATTTATTTCTGGTAGTTTATCTTCTTCAACAGCGCACAGTAATGAGGCCATTGTTCCTTCAAAAGCATCGGGAAACCACACCGTGTCCCACGATGGTTCAATCCATTGATCCGGAAATTTCCGTGAGGTAAACTTTAGTGTACTTAAACCTTTCTCGGGAAATTTAGGCCAGCCGATCTCACCGACAGCCATTCCTTCCAGGCCTTCTACCCGCCATCTGATGTACATGTCTTTCTGAGTTCCTTCTCCCTGCCATGCCCAAACATCGTCCAGACTCGTTGCCATCAGCCCGTCTGCATATTGAAAAGTGTATTGTGTGATCCCGTCAATGTGAGGAAATTTGGTTCGTGGATCCTTCCTGGTTATCGCCGTTACTTTCTCGGGGTCACCGAAAAGGTAACGAAATGTATCAATGTGGTGAATTCCCATATTCAGCATCTCAAGGCGGTCGTACTGTTGAAGAAATTCCTGCCAGTGAGGTATTGCCCTCATATCGATTGTAGCAAGAACTATTTCGCCAAAGTAATTATGCTCGAGCAGGGTTTTCAATGCCCTTATCGACTGGTCGTATCTCATATTGCTGTTAACAGCCAGTTTAATTCCTGCCTGCTCGCATAAAATCACGATTTCATTCGCCTCTTCGAGGTTCATCGCCAAGGGCTTCTGGCAAAGTATTCCTTTAATATGATCGTTTTCTTTCACCGCCTTCCGCACTATTTCCAGTTGTTTGTCTGGCGGCACGGCAATATCAAGGATCTCTATGTTTTTATCCTCAATTAATTGCTGCCAGGAATCATAAACATTGGGAATGTTAAATTCTTTTGCAACATCCTCTGATCTGGCCCTGCTGAGAGAGGCTATTCCATAGGAATTAAAGCCTGCATTGCGGTAAGCTACCTGATGGCAGCCCCGAATAATTGCTCCTGAACCAATAGTGCCAATCCTCCAGTCCTTTCGCGAAGGCATTTGAGCCGCTATTTTCAGATCTAATGTAAATTTATTCATTCTTTTTTAAGAAATGGGTTCAATGGTTAGATTAAATTCTTTATGAAACACAAAGCTTACAACAAGAGCGTTTGCTACGGGCTGTTTATTCCGTCCCGACTACCTCCTCAGGTAAGGGCTTTCTTAATAGGCCAACCTTTTAGATTTTTCCGGTATTAAAGGACGTGTTTATAATTTTGGTTTAGTTTATTACCAAATTTACTCAGGCAGATAAAGAGTATATTATAGGATATTTACATGATAATGTAAGATACTATCCAAACTTAAAGGCATTTAATCTTAACAGACAAGGTTTTTTGAACTTGCTATCACTGGTAAGATTCTTCTGAAGATTGCAATTTCTCCCGCAGCATAACATTTACTGCCCCTGGATCTCTGGTTCGGGTAAACCAACCTTTCGTAGATGTTAGGAATCGTCACTAACAGTATTAAAGCGTTGCTGGTTAGATACCAGGAAAAGGTCATTACCCCTATCCCACCAACCGCTGCACTTAGTATAGCATGGGATCATCCTGGTCCATCAATAAAGCCGCCTGCAGAACCACTTAAATGAACGCTTCAACTACTCTATAGTACTTCCGGGAATTTAACAAAGCAATGGAACAACCCTGGGCACAGGTCTTTATCCCATCAGTTCTTTCATCAACTTATCAAAAGCTTCTTTCATTTCGGCTAAATCCTGTTCGAGTTTTGAAACACGGCTTTCGAGTTCCCCTACCGATCTCCTCGCTGGTTCTTCGGGCAAATCCTCTTCGTCAAAATCCGGGCTAGTACCCAATAAATGCATATAACGAACTTCTTTTTGCCCTGGCCTGCGTGGTAACTGAACAACATAAGGCATTTCTCCTGCGGAAAGTTTTTCTAAAACATCTTGCACTTCTTCCAAAGTTTCAAACTCATACAACCTGCCGGAATTCGTGTTTAACTCCCCGGGAGTTTGGGGTCCCCGTAAAAGCAACAGACAAATAATAGCTACTTCAGAAGGCAGCACAGGAAATGCAATAGCAAAATTATGCTTGTATTTTATCACACGACTGGATCCGCCCGTTGCTGTGGATATCAGCCCTCTCTTTTTCAAAGAATTAAGCGCAAGTACTACGGTTTCTTCATCATAATTCACCACGGGCTTCCGCGATGTCTTTTGATTACAGGCTGCGGTAAGCCCATTTAATGTCATAGGATAATAGTCGGGGGTAGTTTTACACTTCTCCATTAAGGCCCCCAAAACACGCTGTTCAGTTGAATCTAGTATCGGCAAATTTTGTTCAGAATCCATTGGTACGAATATAAAATTAATTCGGCTAGAGTGGAACTTCCGATGATTTTGACCTTGTAATTTGTTTATAATAAGTCAATCTTAAAATTGGCACCAATTTAAGTTTTCATTACCCCTATTTTATCTCCCTTCCAGTCCGGGAATAAGATCTTATCATTATTAATCTTCAAATGTTTATCAGCTACCTCGCTAAAAACACTTCGGAAATCAGTTGTAACTGAAAGGTCACGTCCATCTTCCAGATTTTCTACAGATAAGGGCTTAACATTTCCATGAACCAGACCACCCTTCACATCATTCCCTAAAATAAAATTGCACGAGGCCCGTCCGTGGTCTGTACCTCCGGTTCCATTTTGACGTACAGTACGTCCAAATTCAGTCATGGTCATCAGTGTTACATCATCCTGAAGGGTTCCCATATCTGTCCAGAAAGCCATGATACTACTGCTCAAATCGTTTACATTCCTGGCAAAAATTCCTGTATCAGTTCCCTGATTAAAATGAGTATCCCATCCTCCGGATTCAGAAAAAGCGACTTCCAATCCCACATCCATTTTAATTAACTGAGCTATTTGCTTTAGCGAATTTCCCAGAGCTGTGGGCGGATAAACGGCACCATTGGCCGGTATATAATTTTTTGTATCTGTTTTTTGAAGCATTTTAATCGCTTCAAAGCTTTCTTTTCCTGTTTCCTTTAACAAGCCTGAGCTTGTCTGATCATACAGATCTTCAAAACTTTTTGATACCCGGTTTGCGCCGGATTGGTTACCTCTCATCTGAATGTTAAAATCCTGTAAGTTGCTTATTGCCACAGCCGGATTATCTCCGTAAAAAGCTCTAGGAAGAGAGGAAGTTAAGCTTACTGCCTGAAAGGGGGTAGCGGCTTCATGTCCAAGCAAACCTACTGCCCTGTTCAACCAGCCGCTTGCAGTTCCTTTATTAAAAGGAGTCCCTGATTCCATGTAATCCTGGGCGTCAAAATGCGATCGGGTTGAATTGGGAGACCCGATTCCATGGACGATTGCCAAACGTTTTTCACGAAATAAGGGCTCAAAAGCATTCATTGAAGGGTGCAAGCCAAATCGCCCGTCTAAATCCAGCAAAGGTTTGTTATTACCTGCTTTTGCAGCCGACATAAATAAAGTTGGACGGGCAGCCTTTAGATATTGGTCTGTAAAGGGGGTAACCGCCATAAGGCCGTCCATTGCGCCTCTCTGGAATATGCACACCAAAACTTTTTTCCGCTGGAAAAGACCCGGAGCCTTTATTGCAGCAACCGCCTCTGATAAAAAAGCAGGAATTCCTCCTATTCCAATTCCAAATAAAGCCAGGCCACCGGCTTTTATAAATCCTCTTCTTGAAGTCATGTTATAAGCTTTAAAAATTTCTATTTACGTTGATATTCAGGCGAACCGATAATAACGCCTACCACCTGGGCGAGCATCGAATTATTTCCCGCCAAACTTTGCATTGCCGTATTATCCTTTTTCCCTGACTGATTTGGTTTTTCATTCAATTTTCCGGGCCTTTGTTCCATAATAACCGCATCCTCATTCACCATCGAATTCATGTCAACTGAGGGCGCCGCTTTAGCTGCAGCTGTTTCAACCTTCACTAGCAGATTGGGATCGTTCAGCATAGGTGTAAGACGCTTTATGGTTTCGTTTAAATTCCTTTCCGGCAGTATTATACTACTGTATATTTTCAATGCAGCTTCGGCACTCTCTGGTTCCCGGTTATGGTTTAACTTTGCGAGGTCTATCCTGACGCCGGGAATTCTTTGTGAGGCCAGGGCCAATCCAAAATTCATTCTGTTTAATAATGCCCCGGTATTAATCCAATACTGGCCCTTATCCGGAAAACCTGTAGGTGCCTGATAGTAATACATTTTTTGACCCATTTTACTTATCCAGCTGTAAAGCTGATAAGGTGCCTTTATTTCCGCATCCAAACTTCTAACAGCGCTTATAGCTAATTCAAAAGGTGATTTCGTTTTTTCCCGCAATGCTTGCTTTGACCAAAATTCGGGAGACGATACCATGGTAATTAAAACCTGTTTTATATCCCCTTCTTTAGCAGTAAAGGTGCTGGCCATTTTATCTACCAAATTTTGTGATGGGTTATCGTTGACAAAACGCACTGCAATTTTTTTAGATATGAACTTTGCAGTGGATGGATGACGGGCGAGCATCTTCAGCAGCTCAACGCCTTCTTCATAGCCGCCACCCGCAGCAAATTTTTTACCTAAAACAACTTTCTCCTTTGTATCATGCCTGTTAGCAGCAAACAAAAAATCACCCTCGTGTACAAAGCCTCTTTTCTCTAAATTTGCCATGCCTGTTTTATCAGCCATTTGCTTCATCTGAGGGCCGTACCCGCGGTCTCCCATCGGATAAATGGTCCAGCCCGTTAGAACGCGGGCAGCCTGGGTTACATCATTTTGCGTATACCCGCCGTCAACGCCCATTGTATGCAGCTCCATCACTTCGCGGGCATAATTTTCATTCAGGCCCCGGGCGTTTTTTTTCTGCAGCAATTTTGCATTTTGCGGCCTTCCAGGGATAGCAACCTGGTTCATTTCTTCATTGATACCCATACTGCTGAAATTATCGAGGTACATTAACATCGCCGGAGATTTTGCTGTCGCCAGTAATAAATTTTCAAAATGACCTAAAACATTCGGACGAATGACATCCCTTTCATAGGCAGGAATAAACTCTGCGCATTGATTTTTATTTAACGATACATTAAAATGGTTAAACCAAAAATCTGTCAGCAACTCCTGCAACTGATTATTGGTATAGGTGGCACGCAAAATCTTTTGATTAATGAACTGCCGGAAAAGTTCTTGCTGAGGCCTCAGACCTTTTTGCTTCATATAAGCTTCAAGTTGTGCCCTGTAAACTTTTTTATCCGACTTATTAACAGAATCTCTGCTAATAACGCCATCCGCCTGAGCCATCCGATAGACCCGGTTTCCCTGAGGAAATTTGTTTACAACCTCGGTGTTGCTGAGGTTTATCGCGTCAAAATCGCTTAACATTTCATTAAGCTCTGCATCAGATTGCCTGGCATCAAGCTGCTGCTGAAACCATTTCTCTAAACCTGTTTCAACTACTTTATCGATATCACCGGCGCTGGGCCCATAAGTAAACCTGCTGAGTAAGTGAGCCGCGGCTTGTCTTTCCGTTAAACCCGCTTCTTTGTAAGAAAATTTATAAAGGGGCAGCTTCTCATTGAAAAAGGAAGCGAATAAGCAGCTACAAATAAATGCCGCTAAAAGACCATAAACCTTTGTAGTAGTTTTCATGCTAATTGATTAGTCGTGATATTATTATGACACTGACGAATTCAAAAGGATTAATCATCAGGAAAAATATTTTCAAAAATTTCGTTCCCGGCCCCATTCCTGATTTAATTCTAATTTCTGACTTTCATTTATACAGAAAAGCCATAATTATGAACTCTATTTTCTGATTCAAGATAAACAAATCAACTATTTAAACGCTTATCTTTATCACTTCAATTATGGAAAAAAACGAAGACATTAAAGGCGCTTTTTTTTGTGTACCTGATATAACAGGATTCACAAAATTCATTTCTACTACAGAACTGTCTTTCAGCAGCAGATTTATTCCAGGATTATTGCGAAGACTTGTAAGTGCGAATATTATTAAAATGAATGTGGGTGAGATAGAAGGAGATGCAATATTTTTCTATAAAACCGGTCGTTTACCTGCGGTTAATATGGTTGCCAGGCAATGTCAGCTCCTTTTCGAAACGTTTTATAATTATTTAAAACTGACAGAGAAAGAGGATCCCAAAAACTTCAAAAAATATCTGGCAGACGGTCAAATGGGTCTGAAAATCATTATCCATTACGGCGAAATTATAACAGCAAATATTAAAGGTAGAACCAAACTAATTGGGCAAAACGTTATAATAGCGCATAAATTACTGAAAAATAGTATCCAAGAGGGTGAATATGTTTTGTTAACACATGATTATCTTAGCAAGACAAATGGAAACAATATTAAACAATATTTTCCCTGGGGTGAATTTCAAGAAGGTTCTGAAACATATGAATACTTAGGGGAAGTTAAATATTCATACATTCCGTTTGAAATCAGCTTAGTTTTTTCGAATGATGTTATGAACCATAAGAAAAAATCATAATTACAATAAAAGCTACTGCGCAAAGAACTAGTCCCCCCATAAATATATTGTAAGACCAGCTTAAGAGTTTATATTTTTTCACGAGTACCGAACCCAGGTGATATATATCTACCGACATACTATCATAAAGTTCCTCTCTCTCGCGTTTTAATTCTTTGATCCGGCCCACAAAATCTTTGATCTCTAACTGAGCGAAATTTCCGAAAAACAGAATACTGCTGTCTTTCTTAGAAAGTTCATACTTTTCTTTGGTTGTAACATTAGGCCGCGAAGAAAGTATAGCAAAAACCACCGCCAATAAACTGGTTACAAGTAAAACTCCCATAGGGATAACAAACCTGAAACTACCGAATTCATTCTGTCCGGAAAAAGTGTAGCCCGATCCGAATAATGTAATAACCAGTGAAATTATGATTGTATTAATACTGATCATAATTCCTGCTTTATTATCTGCGATCTGGCTCAGGTTTATATGATAATCATAAACAGAGCGGTATAAAGTTTCAACCCCTCTTCCCTCTTTTTGTGGCTTATCCGGATTATTTTTCTCAAGTTTGAAATTTAACTTCTCCTGGGCAATTCTCAGTTCCTCAATTCTCTCTCTCTGCAAACGAATGTTAACTTCCCGCTGATCGTCAAATTTCACAATAGCCTCTTCGGTAACAAAATTGGTAGAAATCAGGAAATTGAGTTGAATTTCAGCCCATTCCAGATCTGTATAGATTTTGCTCAGCAATCGCTCCCACTCAATCCTTAATAATTCAGCTCGCTGAACAAATTTCTTCTTACCTATATTAATATAATCTGCGTCATGAAGTATTTCCTGTAAAGTACCATCAGGTACGCTGCCCGCTTTAGTCGATAAAATTAACTCTTCAACCTTTTTTATATCCTCCAGAGGGTAATCCCCCTTAATAAAATCATTGAACATTTTGATACTTATCTCTTCATGCCCCAGATAGGTTTCTATATATCCTGTATCATGAAAAATTGCCGCCAGCAGTAAGAGCTCGAGATCTCTGCTTGTTAGATTGTATGAATTAGCAAGTTCTTTACAGGCCTTAACTGTTTGGAAGGTATGCTTATAATTGTGATAAACATGGTCTGGTGGAAGCTTTTCCTTAAATAAATTAAATACGTACTCTTCTGCACTTTTAATTATCGGGTTAGCATTTTTCATGGAAATAAATTATTTTTTTAATGGTGAATGTCTTAATGTGCTTTTATAATTCTGATATTTGCAAACTCACATTAAATATTCATTTAAGATCGTTTTATACAATCAAAAGTATTTTAACTCTGTTCGGGTAAATTCTGATTACCCAATTTCATATTATTTAGAGAACTTCCAAATAGGTATGAAACTATAACGTACAATTTTAGTTATTATAAAACTTAATTGTTGTAACATTAAATTATTATTATTTCATCTATGAACAGAATAAGTCAGCTTTTGTTAGCTCTTTTTTTTATTTCATGCGGAACATCAGACAAAAAAGCAGATAATCAGGATTCTGTTTCCAAGCCTACTCTCGAACCTATAGGGGGTAAACTTTACAGCGTTCCCAAGGAATTAATGGAAATCTCCGGAATTTCCTTTGTTACAGACAGCACCCTGGTTGCGATTCAGGATGAAGAGGGATTGCTTTACTTTTACGATTTAACGAAGGAGGAAATAACAACGAAATATGAGTTCTGGAAAGGAAAAGATTATGAGGACCTTGCAGTAGTTGGTGACGATTTATGGATTGTAAGCAGCTCGGGCGCCCTTTATGAATTAAAAAACTTTAAAAAGGGTCAGTCCAAACCGAATGTTTTTAAAACTGTTCTCAAAGAAGAAAATAATATTGAAGGCTTAGCTTATGATAAAAAGAAGAACAGATTACTTCTCGCCGTAAAGGATTTTAGTCTTGATGGAAATGAAGAAGAAAAAGATATATATGCCTTCGACCTTAAATCTAAAACACTTAATACCGATGCGGCTTATTCCATTAAGAAATCTGAAATAGAAACTTTTTTTAAAGGCGATGAAATAGAAGAATTCTCAAAAAAAATACTCAAAGCAGTAGGCAATCAAAATTTAAATGAAGTATTCAGAACATCTGCATTAAACTTCCATCCCAAAACCGGCGAACTGTATGTGCTTTCGTCATTAAACAATATAGTAGCCGTATTAAACAGTAAGGGTTCTATTACTAGAATTTTAGAATTGGATGGTAAGGAATTTGTACAACCTGAAGGCTTAGCCTTCACAAGTGACGGCAAATTATTTATATCAAACGAAGGAAAAGGCGGCCAGGCAAACATTATAGAATTAAACTATGAAGATTAAGTTTTTTAATCAATTTACACTTATAAGCTCCATTATACTCTTTTTAACAGGCTGTATAACATTAAAACCATTCTACGACAAAAGTGAATTAGCCTGGGAGAAAGCAACACCACCCGACTCAACACATTTAAAATATACTGTTTTTCTAATTGGGGATGCCGGAAATCCGGATGCCAACCGTCAGGAACCTACACTTAAACTTGCCCAAAGCCACATCTTTAAACAGCAAATGCTAAAGATCGCAGGAAAAGACAGCGTGCTATATAATTCTAATCCCAAAGATGTTGTCATGTTTCTCGGAGACAATATTTACAATACAGGCTTACCTGAACCTGAGGACGCCGACAGAAAAGAAAAGGAGCGGAGAATTATTGAGCAGATGAATATTGTCAAGGATTTTAAGGGTAGAAAAGTCTTTCTTCCCGGCAATCATGATTGGAATGAAAGTTATCCAGGTGGCCTTGCAGCGATAAATCGCCAGGAAGAGTTTGTAGAAAACTATCTTGATTCTAATGATGTCTTTCTTCCCAGCGATGGTTGCCCCGGCCCTGTAGAACTTCAATTAAATAATGACCTGGTAGTTATTGTACTGGATAGCGAATGGTGGCTTTATAAATATGAAAAACCCATAGCTCCGGACAATGGATGCACCGCGGGAAGCCGCCTTGAAATTCTGGAACAGGTAAAAGATATAATTGTAAGAAACAGAGGCAAAAACATTGTTATTGCGCAGCACCATCCCTTATTCAGTAACGGAAAGCACGGTGGATATTATTCTCTTAAAGATTATATGTTTCCATTAACGCTTGTTCGTGAAAAGCTTTTTATTCCCTTACCTGTAATTGGCTCCATATATCCTTTTATGCGCCAGTACGGGATATCGAGACAAGATTTATCTAATAAAGATTATCAGCAGTTAAAACGCGGACTGTTAGCAATATTAGAAGAAGAAAAGAATGTTGTAATTGCAACAGGACATGAACACGCCCTTCAGTTTAACAGATATAATGATATAAGCCATATTATTAGCGGAGCGGGTGCAAAATCAAACGGGATGACCAAGGGAAATGAAGCTTTATTTGCTCATGGTACCAAAGGGTTTTCAAAAATAAATTATTACGATAACGGACAAAGCTGGGTCGAATTCTGGGAACCTGTAGGTGATGGCTCAGAAGGTAAATTAATGTACAGGGCCCCTCTTTATGCTATTCTGCCCAAAGATGCCTCTGAAATTCGTGAAGAAAAGCAAATTAATTATAAAGACAGCGTAAAGGTTATAGCTGCGGGTCCTCAATACGAAGCTGGTGGTTTTAAACGTACATTTTTTGGCGAACATTATCGCGACACATGGGCCACGCCGGTTAAAGTCAATTATTTAGACCTGAGTACCTTTGCCGGTGGTCTCACTCCTTTAAAAATGGGTGGAGGAAAACAAACCACATCCCTGCAGTTGGATGGTAAAGATGGAAACGTATACCAGTTCAGAACCGTCCGAAAAGATCCCAGCGCTTTATTACCGGAAGGATTTATCCGGACTTTTGCGGACGACTTTTTTCAGGATCAAATATCCTCGGCCCATCCTTATGGCTCTCTCATTGTGCCTGATATGGCAAAAGCTATCGGAATTTTTTATGTAAGTCCTCAATTGGTTTACATGCCTTACTCCCGTTTATTGGGCCCCTACATTCAGCAGGTTGGCGGACAATTGGGAACTATTGAAGCAAGACCCGATGAGGATGTTTCTGACTTTAAATCATTCGGGAACGCAAAAAATGCAATAAGCACCCACAAATTATATGAAAAGCTTCATAAAGACAACGACAATGAAGTTGACCAGGTAATGTACTTAAAGGCCCGCTTATTTGACATTTTAATAAGTGACTGGGACAGACACGAAGACCAATGGCGCTGGGCGGAGTTTAAGAAAGAAAAAGGATCAATTTACAGACCTATTCCCCGCGACAGAGACCAGGCTTTCACAAAATATGATGGTACCTTACCAAGATTGATCACAAAAGTAGTTCCTGATCTTCAGTCATTTGAATATGAGATCAAAGATGTATCCAAACTCTCTATCGCTGCCCGTAATCTTGACAGAAATTTCCTTAATAAGTTAACTCATGAACAATGGTTACAGGTAGCATTTGAAGTACAAACCAAATTAACAGACAAAGTCATTGAAGATGCTGTACGGAAAATGCCGCCGGAAGTGTTTAATATTTCGGGAGGAGAAATTATCGGGAAACTTAAATCGCGAAGAAATAATATAACCAAGGCTGCAGAAGAATACTATGCCGTGCTTACTAAAGAAGTAACAATTACAGGCACTGATAAGCACGAATATATATTAATTGAAAATATAGGCGATTTTACAAGACTTTCTATTTACAAAATTGATAAAGATAGAAAAGTAGATACCAAGATTTTTGGGCGTACTTTTCTTAGTAAAGAAACCCAGGAAATAAACATTTTTGCCTTCGAAGGTCGTGATAGTATTGTTGTTAAGGGTGATGCTTCAAAAATAAAAATAAGAGTAGTAGGGGGTGCGGATGCCGATCATTATACTGATAATACAACCGATCAAAGCAAAAATATTATAGTATATGATACAAGAGACAATGAAGCAACCATAAATAAGGGAAAAAGCACCAAACTGGCACTTTCTAAATATGAAAGCGTACACGAATACAATCGAAATGCATTTAAGTATGACAAGAAAAGTCCGATGCCTTCTTTTGATTACAATGTTGACGACGGTTTATTTATTGGCGCAGGTTATCAGTTGAGACATTATGGCTTTAGAAAAGAACCCTATAGTTACACTCATAAAATTACTGCGAGATATGCTCCCCGAACTCATGCACACAGCATCAATTACACGGGAAACATCTATTCTATCTTTGGCAGAAATAAAGATATAATAATACAAGCTGCATTTAATGGTCCTAAGTACACATTTAATTACTTTGGGCAGGGGAACTCCACTCCTAACGTTGGTGACGATATCGATTATTACAGGGTGAGAACCAAAAATATTTCTTTTTCAACCTTCTTTCAACGACGCTTTACCCAGGCCTTTAAAATCGGAATCGGACCTGGATACGAGTTATACTGGATTGAAAAGCCGTTGAACAATTTCTTAACAAGCGGAGATTTTTTGGAGAAAGCTGATTTGGATAACCCTTCAAGATTTGCTACTCTGCGTTCTTATGCTAACATTGATTTTGTGGATAATGAATTGACCCCTTCATCCGGCGTGCGCTGGAAGAATGAAATTAATTATTTTAATGCTGTAAATAGAACAAAAGATAATTTCTTGCAGCTTAAAACAGATATAGCATTTTTTGGAACCCCAAATTTCAATTTCCCGGTAACAGCGGCCTTAAGAATAGGGGGGGCAACAAATATTGGGAATTATAAATTTTTTCAATCAAATTTCCTGGGTAATACCACTAATTTGAGAGGTTATAGAAATAACCGCTTCGCCGGAAAATCATATGTCTACCAAAACTCCGAACTCAGGTTTAAAGTTTCCACCTTCAGGAATTATATATTAACAGGAAACTTTGGCTTATTTGGATTCTTTGATTCAGGCAGAGTCTTTTCTAACATTCCTGAAAGTAATGATTTGCATACCGCATATGGGCCCGGGGCATGGGTTAATTTTTATAACAAGTTCCTTCTCTCAGCTGGTTATGGCATTTCTAAAGAAGGAAGATACTTTAGTATAAATAGCGGATTTTCGTTCTAAAAAAAATGCCGGAGCTGTCTCCGGCATTTTTTTTATACTAATACTTACAAACTCGAATTATTAATTTTTGATGCCAGTTGTATAGCATTATAGGCGTTTACGACCCCGCCAGAAATGGAAATCTCATCCAGCTTAACTTTTTTACTTGAACCATCTTCCTTGATCTTAACTTTTTGATCAATCTTGGTTACCGATTTCATTATTATATCTTTAACCTGCACTGCGGTAAGAGAGGGATAATAAGACCTGATTAAGGCTGCTAAACCTGCAACCACCGGAGAAGCCATACTTGTGCCGTCATTGGGTTCATATTTTGAACCGGGAATTGTTGAATTTACTTTAACACCAGGTGCAAACACATCTACAGACATCTTTCCGTAATTGGAAAAACTCGCAACGAGATTATCGTCATTAGTCCATCCAGACGCGCCAACTTCTATCCAGTTTTGAGCCCTTGGTAAATCAAATCTTGACTTTGCATTCGCGGTATCCTGCGGAATTACTTTAGTTACCTCCGGAGGTCTTCTATATCCCTGCAGAGACCTGCCATCAAGTACCTGAGGTTTTTCTATCGACGTAATATTTCCATAAATTCTATTCGGAAAATTCACCCCGAAGTCGGTATTCTTTCCATCGTTTCCTGCAGCGTGAACTAAAAGGACATCCTTAGATTCGGCATATTTTACCGCGCTGTCTACTACTGCCTTATTCCACGCATAAGCTTTACCGAAGCTCATATTGATAACTTTTGCACCATTATCTACGGCATAACGGATAGCATTTGCAACATCTTTGTCACGCTCATCACCATCAGGAACTGTACGAACTCCCATGATTCTAACATTGCCAGCAATACCATTTATTCCGATGCCATTTCCCCTGACTGCCGCTATTATACCGGCTACATGGGTGCCATGTTCTGCGTCAGGTCCTGTAATATCAGAATTACCATAAATTCTGTTCGAAGTATTGGAATAATCATCTTTGACAGAATCCCTGGGATCATAATCTATATTAAGGTGATAGTTGACCTGGGAGCTATAATACTTATAGGTATCATCAATATCTTTTTTGAATAGCTTATAATCCGGTTCCTTCTTCATCTCGGATTTAATAACTTTTAAAACCTTTGATTCTATTTCGTTGGCAGATTCATATTTTTCGAAATCCTTTAAAGAAGGAGCCGGCTTGCCGATCTTTACAGTAATTTCTTCTGTGATCTTTTTTATTACGGCTAAGCTTTCATAACCCCGGCGTGCATTATCCAGACGAGTCATATAATCAGTAACCATTTTCTTGTACTGAGTAAATTCTTTCCGCTCCTCTTCTGATAGAGGTGTGGAATTTACTACAGATGCATATTTATCTTTGAGTTTCCTCACAAGCCTGACCACCTCTAAATTATCATATCGAACATTTCCATCTTGAGAACCAAGGAAATTCCAACCATACAGGTCGTCTACATAGCCATTCTTATCGTCATCTTTATTGTTACCAGCAATCTCTTTTGTGTTTTTCCACATGACCGCTTTTAAATCCTCGTGCTCTTCATCTACCCCACCATCTATGACGGCCACTACAACAGGAGTACTGGGCTTCCCTTTAAGCAGTTCATATGCTCGCTCGGTACTGATCCCCATAACCCCATCTCGTTGTAAATCTAAATTCTGCCAGTTCTCTTTAGGCTTTTCCTTCGATTGCCCCAAAACAATCATCGGAACGAAGGCCCCGATCAAAACTATTTTACGTATTAAATTCATATTATTTTTCTATCTAAATGCTCTTCTATAACGAATAATTAGTTCATTATTTCTTAATACTTAAAGATTATAATAAAAAGCCGGATTTTGTGAATATTCTTTGACAATAAAGGTTCAAACATGTAATTAGCTAATACCTCTGATAATAA
>NZ_JBBJCN010000011.1:0-90735 GCF_037622515.1 Pedobacter superstes | reverse complement strand
CCTTCATTGTTGATTTTACTGACCCTCTGAAAAGCTTGTTATTTAGTTAGATGGCAGCATTCATAATAACCTTGGTCAGACTAATGCTGATTTCGACAGGGATAACGAATTAAGGTCCATGGGCATGAAAGTTTTGCGCATTGAGAATGAGATGGTTTTTATGCATCCTGAACAAACATTAGAAATTATAAGCTCTTATTCGAAGGGGCAAATAATGAGGCAGTAAAAATTATTAACCACCCCCAACTCCTCCTTGAAATAAGGAGGGGAGTATGAGGCAGGTAATTCAAAAATTATTCTTTTATAAAAAATACCATAACCACCCCCAGCCCCTCCTTGAAATAAGGAGGGGAGTATGAGGCAGGTAATAGAATGCATTCATCCTTAATCCAGCTTCTATTCATCCCTTTTTGTATCCTCTCTAATTTTCTCAACCTTTTTCCTACTTTTGGTTTCTTCAAAAAAAACTAAATAATGAATAATTGGTTCAAAAACAATGGCATTCATCTGGCCATCATAGGGGTTTTTATCGCTTTGTGTTTTGTTTATTTCAGTCCTGCCATACAAGGAAAATCATTGTACCAGAATGATGTAAGACAGGCTCAGGGCGGACAAAAAGAGATAATGGATTTTAAAGAAAAGGATGGCAAGGCACCTTTGTGGACCAATTCGATGTTTAGCGGTATGCCTGCCTACCAGATATGGGCACAATATCCTAACAACATAACCACGCATATCGTTTCGTTTTTTAAAACCGTTTTTCCAACGCCAATTGATACCGTTCTCTTTTATCTCCTGGGCGCTTACTTATTATTCGGTGTACTAAGAGTTAACCCATGGCTAGCCGCAGCAGGTGCTATAGCTTTCGCCTTTTCCTCCTATAACTTCATAATTATAGAAGCAGGGCATAGTAACAAGGCTTATGCAATCGCATTCTTTGCCCCTATACTGGCAGGAATCATCTTAACCTTGAGAGGAAAACATATTTTGGGTTCTGCATTAACGGCTTTATTTCTTGCTATGGAAATCAGGTCGAACCATATACAGATGACCTATTATCTTTTCATTGCTTTATTGATATTCATCGGGATAGAAATATATCATGCTTTTAAAGAGAAGAGGACTTCTGAATTTTTCAAATCATTAGCTTATCTCGTTGCCGGAGTAATCCTGGCAGTAGGAGTTAACGCAGGTTCTTTGTGGACGACCTACGAATACGGACAAGAGTCCATCCGCGGAAAATCAAATCTTACCAGCACGGATACGAGCCATCCATCCAATGGACTTGATAAAGATTATGCTTATGCTTGGAGTCAGGGCATTGGCGAGAATTTAACCTTTTTAATTCCCAATGCTTATGGCGGCGCTTCGGGCGGTGAACTTGACGAAAAGTCGCATGTGGCCAAAATATTAATTGAAAAAGGAATTCCTGCCGATCAGGCGGCGGGAGCAGCCAGGGAAATGCCAACGTACTGGGGCGAAAAAACATTTACCTCAGGCCCCTTTTACTTTGGAGCTATCATCTGTTTCCTTTTTGTACTTGGATTGTTTGTTGTTAAAAACAGGCTAAAATGGTGGATCTTATCCACCGTAATTCTAACGATGTTGTTATCGTTTGGAAGACATTTCCCATTTGTTTCAGATCTTTTCTTTAACTTCTTCCCTCTTTACAATAAATTCAGAGCGGTAGAGTCGATTCTTGCAGTAGCCGGATTTCTGGTTCCTGTTCTTGCAATACTTGCGGTTAATGAAATAGCCTCAGGCGAGCAGGATACTAAGGCATTAACAAAAAAGGTTTTAACATCTCTGTACATAACCGGGGGGCTCATACTCTTAATTCTTGTTCTTCCAACATTATTTCTGGATTTCAAAACATCTGCGCATGATGAATTTATCGCGATGTTAACTCAACGTACAGGCGACCAGGGTCTGGCGACACAAATCGCCAACGCTTTGGTTGAAGACAGAATCGGCCTTGCGCGCTCCGACGCTTTTCGTTCATTGATATTTGTATTGATTGGCGCCGGCTTATTATGGGCCATGATTAATAAGAAGATTACACGGCAATTAACTTTTATTTTGTTTGCGGCTGTTATCCTGGTTGATATGTGGGGCGTTGACAAACGCTACCTGAACAACGATAAGTTTATTGACAAGTCACAGATTCAAGAACCTTTCCAGCCAAGGCAGGTGGATGCGCTGATCAATCGTGATCCAAGTTTGGGTTACAGGGTGTTTGACCTGACGAAAAATCCGTTCCTGAGTGTTGAGGCTTCTTATTTTCATCATAGTTTAGGCGGCTATCATGCGGCAAAACTTAAACGTTACCAGGAATTACTGGATAAGCAATTCAGCAACTCTATCAATGAGGATGTTTTGGATATGCTGAACACAAAATATGTCATTACCAAAAGCGAAGATGGGCAGTCTGAAAAGATCCAGAACCGTGCAACGGCAGCCGGACCGGCATGGTTTGTACCTTCCATCCGCTGGGCAAAAAACGATGATGAGGAGATGGCTGGACTTAACAGCTTTGATCCGAAGAAAGAAGCTATAATTAATGAGAAATTTAAATCTCTGGTAGATGCGAAAAAACTTGGCACTCCGGGAAACGCAGAAATAAATCTTGTTAACTATCATCCGGATCATCTGACTTACGAATACTCTGCTCCAAACGATGTCATTGCAGTGTTCTCAGAAATCTGGTATACTAAAGGATGGAATGCTTATGTGGATGGTGAAAAAATTCCTTATTTCAGAGCAAACTATGTGTTAAGAGCGGCTCAGTTACCCGGCGGGAATCATAAAGTAGAATTCAAATTTGAACCAGCTTCATATTATACCGGTGAAACTATTTCTTTAATCTCATCCATTTTGTTAATTGCCGGATTGGCTTTGGCAATATTTATGGAAGTGCGAAAAAAGAAGGATGTGAAAGTGGCGTCAACGTTTTCCAATAGCCACACGGTTTAAACAATAGCCCACGATTTAATAGCCCACGGTTTAAACCGTGGACTATTAAATCTCAGCTGATTAATCATTCGTTCTGCGGTTTTTCAAATAGTAAAAAAACAGGTTCGATGCTATTATAGCATGGTTGAAAACATTCGGAAGCAAACCATAGTGCTTTGAAAAGATTTTAAACCGTTCAAGTAAACTTTCCCTGTGTTTTTTCTTAGACATACCCCCCACCAGGTATTTTGCTACATAGCTTTTCGTATTCACTATTTTCTCCGCACGCTTTAAAGCAGTTAAAATCCAGTCGATATCCGCGCTAAGCTTGTATTTCCTATCATAAGGTGATATAATCGATCTGCGGACATAAATTGCCTGATGGCTCACAGACATTCCGTATTTAAAACTTTTTGAGCTTAACCTTTCCGGAGCTTTATGCCTTCTCTGTCCGAGGCTTTGCCACTGCTCATCATACATTTCTGTTTCACCGTAATAAATATCCGCATCAGGGGCAGAGGCAAAAACTTTCTCAACCGTATCACCCGCATACAGCTCATCTCCCGAATTCATAAAGAGAATATAATCACCTGTCGCCAAGCCTAAGCCCTTGTTCATGGCATCGTATATCCCTTCATCTTTTTCTGTTATCAGCCTGGAAATTCTGTTTTCATATTTCCTGATGATATCCAGAGTGCCATCAGTCGATTCTCCGTCAATGATAATGTATT
Organism: Pedobacter superstes; assembly: GCF_037622515.1. Classification (NCBI taxonomy): domain Bacteria; kingdom Pseudomonadati; phylum Bacteroidota; class Sphingobacteriia; order Sphingobacteriales; family Sphingobacteriaceae; genus Pedobacter; species Pedobacter superstes. The sequence goes on along the minus strand of NZ_JBBJCN010000011.1, from coordinate 87,052 downwards.
CGATATTGGAGTAAGTCTGATTGATAACTGACAGAATAGTCCGTTCTATGTCTCTCTTGTTGTTGTATACCACGGTAATAACCGATAAGGAAGGCTGCCAATCCGCATCAGAAGTCCCCTTATTCAATAACCTGTGGTAAAGCTGAAGATGTCTATCTGCTATCACCATCTCCGAAAAGTTTTCCTCCACGCTGGTTCTTGCTGCTTCACTTAAAGTTTGCCTTTGCTGGTGATTATAAACCCATGCTATACCTTCTGCAAGGTCATCCGAAGATTTGTATTTTGCCAGATAGCCATTTTTTTTGTGCTCAACCATATCGGGGATGCCACCTGTTGTAAAGGCGACCACTGGTGTGCCGCAAGCCAGACTTTCCATAACGGTATTCGGCAAATTATCTTCAAGCGAGGGGGTTAAAAACACATCTGCCGCGCTGTAACAAATTGCCAGCTTTTCATCGTTAGAAATAGTTCCGAGAAAGGTGGTCTTAAAAGGAAAATCGGACACGTTCTTATCATTCCGGTTACCGAAAACAATTAATTCAGCCCTATCCTTATTAATAAGATTTTTTGTAACCAGGAGCTCCAAAGCTTCAATAAGGTATGGAGTTCCTTTATGCAAATCATTCCGCGATGGCATAAATCCGCTCAGCATAATGAATTTCCCGGTGTCCAGTTCTAAATGTTTTTTAGATGAATCTTTGGGATATGCTTTGAAAATTTCCGTTTCCAAAGTATTTGGAATCACATGTATATCGGCATTTCCTAACAGCTTGCTTCTCCTGATTGAAGCCGCCATCCATTTGCTTGGAGCTATAATTGAAAACTTCAGATCCTGATAGGCCCGATGTTTCGCTTTCCATATTTTATGGGAAATATCATGTTCGTGAGATGATTTTAATAGCGGACAATTTCCACATTCGCCTTCAAAATGATCACAGCTATAGCGAACATGGCATCCTCCTGTAAAAGCATTGCTATCATGAAAAGTCCAGACTATTGGCTTCTTAAGAGCTGCAAGCGTTGCTAAATCTCTCGGACGCAGGAAAGCATGATTCACCCAGTGAAGGTGTATAATATCAGCATCCTGCAAAGCCGGATGTTTTGAGATATCTCTTCCCCATAAAGGGATGGAAAAAGGAATTTTAAGTTTTTTAGTAAAGGTGGAGGAAACGTGGCGCTCGAGTAAAATAGCAAAAGCTGTGATACCTTTGTTTAAGATATCGGAACTAAGGCTTTTAATCCCGGGATTCCTGCCAAACTTATAATTTACCCAGACCTCAGAATGATTTCCCGTATGAGCAAGAGCTTTGCTTAATCGTAAACAAGCACGGCCGGCGCCGCCGTTACCATCATAAGTATTTAAGTGTTCAATTTTCAAACTGCGTAAAAATACAAATAAGGATTACACTCTTGTATTCTATGTAATCATTTCATTTTCTCTATTTTTGGCGAAATTTCTTCAGGCATATTGATGCGAATGTTTGTAACATTGGCAACATGACAACCAGGAATTAGGTAAGATTGCAGATCAACTAATGTATTTATGAAACCGCCCGAATAATCTGGCGTGAAATCCCTGAATAAGCATAACAAAAAAAACATGGCCGAACATTTAACAAATCGTAATTTCTGGGAGTCTTTTTGGCGATCAAAAACCGGACTGATTTTTAAAATAAAAGAAAATTACGTTTTTGGTCACCTGATTGCAGATATTGTTAAAAAAGACAATGCTAAGTCGGCTATTGAACTGGGTGGTTTCCCCGGCTATTACAGCATCTACTTTAAAAAACATTTAAAACTTGATACAACCTTATTTGATTATTTTGTTTCTAAGCCCATAATTAAAGAACTATTGGAAGAGAACGGGTTGAAAGAAGACGACATAACCGTAATTGAAGCCGACCTTTTTACCTACCAGCCGCAGCTGCAATATGACCTGGTATCTTCATTCGGCCTGATAGAACATTTTACCGACACTAAAGATATTATTGCCAGGCACCTTAACTTTTTAAAGCCGGGGGGCACCTTGTTTATTACTCTTCCAAATTTTAAAAGTGTAAACGGCTGGGTGCAGAAAAACTTTGATCCGGAAAACTACGGGAAACATAATATTAATTGCATGGATCTGGACCTTTTAACATCCATCTCAAAAGAACTGGGATTAAAAGAGATTCAATGCCGTTATCATGGACAATTCAGTGTCTGGATGGAAAACAAAGATGATAAGTCCGGTTTAACCAAAGCCTTTGTTAAGACAATATGGTATGCCGGAAAGATTACCAGTAAAATACTCGGTTTCGAATCAAAAACCTTGTCACCCTATATTATTCTGCATGCAAAAAAGGGTTTATAAGGCAGTGGAATTTTAATCAGCTATTTATTCACCTGAATTATCTGCTGTTTTAGAAAACGAACCGCTCTCTGCCAAAGGCTTCCTTTTCTTTTCTGAAGGAAGTTTTTGATGCTCAGATATGCATTTTTGTTCTCTTCTATGATAAACGGAAATTGCAGAACAGGCTCGGAATTTACCTTAACACTATAAATATCATTAACTCCTGAATGGATTCCAGAACCATCATGGCCAATATTATTTACCAGAGAAATGGCTGGGTTGAGGGAAAGCCCTCCTTTTAAAAATATAGAGGCATACCATCGAATTGCCCAGGAGTTATTTTTCCCCAGCTTAAATTCCTTCATTTGCTTCCAGAAATTCATTGTTCCTCCTATAGAAAACTCATGAATAGTCGCTTCATCAAAACCCTCGATTAATTTATCAATATCTGGTTCGAAATTATTCCAGGAATCCTTCCATGTAGCCCAACCCCAGCTGGTAGCTATACGTGAAAAAAAGCTTTGAGGTAAATTATTCGAATTTAAAGGATACATATACGCTCCGATATGCATTACTTTATCGACACCTTCATAGCGCTGAAGGCCTTCATTCAGATATTGCAGAGTATAGGGTGAGGTAATAAGATCATCTTCAAAAACAATTACTTTTCCATACTCATTCACCAGTTTTGTAACACCCTGTATAATTGAATTTGCTAAACCAAGATTTTCCTTCCGCTCTATAACCTCTACCGATTTGAATCCAGTTATACCACGGAGGAAGGCACGCACTTCTTCCACATCTTTTTCATCTTTAGAAGACTTCGCGCCATCAGAGAATATAAATAAACGCGATTCATCTGCCAACAGGTTCTGCTGCAAAAACTTTATCGTTCTCCTGGTATGTTCGGGTCTGTTATAGACAAACAATGCAATAGGGGCAAAATTCTGCATGAGATAATCAAGGTTTTTTCTTTAACACTTTATCAAGCAATTCGTTGATATCTTCTGAAATATTTAGCCCGTAAGCCAGCGCAACATATATAATAGTTACAATAGATGATCGCAGAATAACATCAAAATAGTAATTATCTAAATCAGGAATATTTAAACCGATCAGCAGGCAGACTCCCCCGATAAATAATGTAAATAAATGCTTTTTTCCAAAAGGCTGAATTTTAAACTTAAGTTTTATATAGAGCCAGTAAACAAAATTCAAGAAAAACATAGTGAGAACATAACTCCATGCCGCTCCGCTTATTCCCGTAGAGGATATTAAAAAATAGTTCAAAATGGCTGATAAAATAACTCCTAAAATTAGTGTCCGCACTACTATTTTATAATGTCTTGAGAAGCTTATAATAGCCTGATTTAATCCACCGGTTATATCTACCAAATACGCACAACCCAATAAAATAAACACATTAAAGAAGTCCGCATATTCAGGTTTATGAAGGAGGAAAACGATATTTCTTTGATTGATGATCAATCCAAGAAGCAAGAGTATTCCAATAAGCAGCTGGATAACGGAGGTTTTATAATAAATTTTTGAAATCCTGTCCAGGTCTTCATTTTTCCATGCATCCGCAATAATCTGATAGGACGTTGTATTTAAAGCCTTGGCAGGTAAGCTTATCACCATTGCAATACCTGTTAAAGTTCCATACACCCCTACCATAGCTTCTCCGCTGATCATTTTTAATAGTATTATCCCCAAGCCTGTAATGGCAGCAATTGCACTGCCGCTGATCATAGAGGAGAGACCATAACTCATCATGGGACCAGCCTTACTTTTTACCTCGGTACCAATAGAGGTAATTCTAAACAGTTTAATCCGGTGGTTGTACCAGCTAATTATCAGAACGATAATAATGTTGGCGAACAAATAAAAGTTTAAAAAACCCTTGAAGTCAATCCATTTAAAAACGATCATCAATACCCCTGCAGAAGTGAATAATTTTATCATCACCTCCCGCAAAAAAGTCGGGAATACGCTTTTGTATGCGGTAAGGGCCAGAGTCTGCTGTACAAGAAATACCAGTGTAAAAAAAGAAACCGGAATAATATAATAGTAATATTTGCTCATTAAAGACAAGGTCTCCCTATCAGCATAGAATGAAAATATTACTTCTTTAAAGAAGAAGAATCCAAGAGTAACACTTAAGAATCCAATGCCAATTACCAGAAACACAAAGGTCGGAAACCCGCCATGGACCTTGTCATTGGTTTTATAAAAAGGGAAATATCTGGTTATTACGCTGCTAAAGCCTAATGAAGATACCTGAGTATATATTAATGATATGTAAATAAGTAAAGTAAAATATCCGATTTCTTCAAGGCTAAGATAACGCTGAAAAAGTATAATTGAGTTGAAAAAGCCAAGAAATACACCAAGATATAAGGTAATACTATTAAAGAATCCTTGTTTCTGTAATAACTTCATTATTCAGGTCTCAACAAATGATACAGGCTTTCAGGTCTGTAATGATTGACAACATCGACAGCTTTTAACTTGATTGCTTCAAGAATATTTCTATCCTTTGATAATTTTTTCATCAAGTCTGCCAGATCATCATAATCTTTAAAAAACAGGCAAATATCCGTTAATTCTTCATCAACCGGATAAGCATAAGGCATAATTCCTGGTTTTCCTGATTTAATAATATTGAAGATCACTCCTGTTTCCTTGGTTTCTCCATACTTGCGAAATACATTCATTTGTACTTTCAGATTGCCCAGTATTATATCACAACGGCTTAACCGATCATCAAATCCGGCAGTATCTATAAATCCTTCGTTATATATTATTTCGAAGCCCTTAGAATTCAAGGATTGTATCTTCTCTAAAAGGAAGCGATTATCTTCAGGGATATAGCCCAGCAGATCGATGACAATGTCCTGCCTGATTTCGAAAAGCTGTTTATCCAGAATTTCAAATAAGCCGGTATAATTCCTTCTCTGATTGGATACCGAACCAGGAATACAAAACCGGAGTTTTTTATTACCGGCAGACTGATCTTTAAAATCGGTGTGTAAACAAAATGGAAAGACGAGTATTTTCCCGGATTCAACATATTTTTCCAGATGTCTTTTTTGCGATTGACTATAAACTATTATTTTATGGCTCCCTTTAGAAATTCTTTTAATAAACTGATCCCTGAAATATTGACGCCAGAAGTCCTTAATGAAAAGTATTAAGGGTAGTTTTAAATCCCTGGGCCCGGATCGGTAATCAGAAATAAGAGTTTTAGTTCTGTTAATAATCGAGTTATCATACCACAGATCTATATTATGAACCGTAAAATAAACTGAGTTTCCCCAGTTGATGTAAGCAAACTCTTTATAATATTTTGAAATGGTATTAATATGAATTCTATGGAGAGGGTATTGAGAAATCGCAGAAAGAAATTCAGCAACACTTTGCTCCTCCGGCTTGATAATCATTTTAACTCTGTCAGATAAATCCGCCAGCAGAGGTTTTATCTTCCCGGTAGTGAAGATTATTACTTCATTTAAAGGATCAACTAAATAGGTTTGTGCTAATGCCGAAACAGCCGTATAGTGATTAGGTTCACAAACTTCAATAATTCCAACCTTCATTAATATTTTTATGATTTTGCAAACAGTGATTCAGCATACAAAATACTGCCATCTTTTGGATTTAATGATTGAGACACATTTCCCTTGAATTCAAAACCCAAACCGGCCAATAGATTATAAATCCCATTGAATAAAAGTTGTCCCTGGTACAATTCCTGAAAAGAGGTTTCTATAAGAACCAGATCTGCTTTTTTTAACGTTTCCGTTCCACCTTTAATTACCCTGTCTTCAAAACCCTGTACATCAATTTTAACCAGATACCTGCCTAAAGAGCCTAGTTCGGCAGCAACATCGTCAAGCCTTTTCACAGTAATAGTCTCCTTTTGCGCGTAATCGGTCCCTGCGAAAACATCTTTATGTAAATCGGCCATCTCCAGCAAAGAAGAGCTTGGAGAATGTTTGCTTACATTTATTTCTACCTGCTCGCTGGTATCCCCAAGAGCGAAATTAAACGCTTTTACATTGATACCTGAAGTATTCTGAAGCAATTCTGAATAACAGCTTTTTATAGGTTCAAAGGAACAAATTTTAGCAGAAGGGAGAATTTCATGAATCCGTTGAGCAAACTGGCCGGTATTGGCACCAATATCAAGTACCGTTTCAATGTTTCTATTCTTTAGCCATGTGTTATTTTCGGGTCTGACAAGTTTTACAATTAAACCGAAAGAATATAAAACATCCTGTACTTTTTTTATTACACCCATTGAGAATTATTCAGATACAATTTTAATTAAAATCTTCAAAACTGCCGTATAAAATAAATGAGACTGAAATTACTTCCAGTCTCATCTAAATTTTAATTCAAAGAAGGTTTAAGCAAACTTCCTTGAATTGTTTTTTCTTTCGCTTTCGGTAAGATAGATCTTACGTAAACGCATGCTCTGAGGCGTAACCTCAATATATTCGTCGGCCTGGATATATTCCATCGATTCTTCTAAAGAGAATTTAATAGCCGGAGCGATACGGGTATTATCATCAGTTCCTGATGCACGCATATTAGTTAATGCCTTACCTTTTACAAGGTTTACCACTAAGTCGTTATCACGAATATGCTCTCCAACAATTTGTCCTTCATACACATCAACACCCGGATCAACGAAGAAGCGTCCTCTGTCTTGTAATTTATCAATAGAATAAGCTGTTGTAGAACCTTTTTCCATTGAAACCAATACACCACTTAAGCGACCAGGAATTGTTCCCTTCCAGGGCTCGTATGCTTTGAAACGGTGAGCCATGATAGCTTCACCTGCAGTAGCGGTTAAAACATTATTACGTAAGCCGATGATACCACGAGCAGGAATATCAAATTCCAGATGCTGAAGATCACCTTTTGGCTCCATGATTAAAAGCTCACCTTTACGCTGAGTCACTAATTCAATAACCTTTCCTGAAACCTCTCCCGGCACATCAACAATAAGAGTTTCTATCGGCTCGCATTTAACACCATCAATTTCTTTGATAATTACCTGCGGCTGACCTACCTGTAATTCATAACCTTCACGACGCATCGTTTCGATAAGAACAGATAAATGCAGAATACCTCTTCCGTAAACTAAATAAGAATCAGGAGAATCAGTTTCTATAACCTTCAAAGCAAGATTCTTCTCCATCTCCTTGTACAAACGTTCACGTAAACGCTGAGAGGTTACAAATTTTCCTTCTTTACCAAAGAACGGTGAGTTGTTAATAGTAAACAACATGTTCATGGTAGGCTCGTCAATATGAATAACCTCTAATTGTTCTGGTTTTTCAAAATCAGCGATGGTATCACCAATATCAAAACCTTCGATACCAACTACGGCGCAAATATCACCCGAACTAACTTCCTGTACACGTACTTTTCCTAAACCTTCGAAAGTGTAAAGCTCTTTAATACGTGACTTAACGATCTTTCCATCGCGTTTAACCAGAGATACCGGTTGGTTTTCTTTGATTGTACCGCGTGCTACTCTTCCAATTGCAATACGTCCTACAAAAGATGAATAATCTAATGAAGTGATTTGCATTTGTAAAGTTCCTTCAGAAATAGGAGCAGGTGGAATAGTTTCCAGGATAGCGTCCATTAAAGGAAAAATATTATCAATAGGATTTTTCCAGTCTGTATTCATCCAGCCTTGTTTGGAGGATCCGTAAATTACAGGGAAATCTAACTGATCTTCTGTTGCGTCAAGGTTAAAGAACAATTCAAATATTTGCTCATAAACCTCTTCGGGGCGACAGTTTTCTTTGTCTACCTTATTTACAACCACAATCGGCTTTAAGCCTAAAGCAAGAGCTTTTTGCGTAACGAAACGCGTTTGAGGCATAGCGCCTTCAAAAGCATCGCAAAGCAATAAAACGCCGTCGGCCATTTTTAATACCCGTTCAACCTCACCGCCAAAATCGGCGTGACCCGGAGTATCAATAATATTGATTTTTACATCTTTATATTGAACAGAAACGTTTTTAGAAACAATGGTAATACCACGCTCACGTTCCAGGTCATTATTATCAAGAATTAAGTCGCCTGTTTCCTGGTTATCACGAAATATGGCGCAACTGTGTAAAATTTTGTCAACCAATGTAGTTTTACCGTGGTCAACGTGTGCAATGATTGCAATGTTTCTAATTTTCTGCATGAAGAATGCCTCTCAAAATTTTTTGCAAAGGTAGGGTTTTAAATTGGAATTTACGCGCTTTTAAAAGCTTGAAATTTAATGACAATCAAGGGATAACATAAGATTAACTTTGCAAGATGGGGGTACAGGAAGTTCTGGTAATCTTATTATTTACGATAGCCTTAGTCTATGTCGGCCGGATTGTTTATAAAAATTTACAATCAAAAAACGGATGCAGCTCTGGCTGCGGTAAATGTGGTGTTGATTTTTCTGATGTAAGGATTAACGACAACACTACTACGAAAAGTCCCTGAGATTGATAACTTTTAAAAGTTGTCAAATCTTTATGGCTGCCTCGGCAGGATCTATGTTTCGACAAGCCCAACATGACGCTAGTCGACAGGCTCTATACTTCGACAGGCTTATACTTCGACAGGCTCAGCATGACGCCGTGTTAACTTGCAATACTTTTAGTAGTCCTTAGTACTGCCATCTTCTTAACCGCTTTAATAATAGCAGCCGCATCATAACCACATTCCGCCCAAAGCTCAGGCTGCTCGCCATGTTCAATTACTTCATCAGGTATTCCCAACCGAACGACAGTAGAATTATACTGATTGTCGGCCATAAACTCCAGAACAGCACTTCCTAAACCTCCCTGCAGGCAACCGTCTTCGATTGTAATAACTTTTTTAAAGTTTGTAAATACCTCGTGAAGGAGATCTTCATCAAGAGGCTTAATGAATCTCATGTCATAATGAGCCGGATTAAAGCCAAGCGAATTAAGCTCTGTACATGCTTTTACAGCTTCATTTCCGATATGTCCAATACTCAAAACGGCTACTTCCTCACCGTCGCAAATCTTTCTTCCTTTACCTACCGGGATCGCCTTAAAAGGCCTGCGCCAGTCGGGCATAACGCCTGTGCCGCGCGGATATCGAATAGAGAAAGGCCCCATGTTTTCCTGCTGAGCGGTGAACATCAGGTTCCGTAATTCTTCTTCGTTCATTGGGGCCGATACTACCATATTTGGAATACAGCGCATAAAAGCCAAATCATAAGCGCCGTGATGTGTCGGACCATCAGCTCCGGCTAAACCCGCGCGGTCTAAACAAAAAACAACATTCAGTTTTTGAATGGCAACATCGTGAATAACCTGATCGTATGCCCTTTGCATGAAGCTGGAATAGATATTACAAAAAGGCACCATTCCGCGCGTAGCGAGCCCTGCAGAAAAAGTAACCGCATGCTGTTCTGCTATCCCTACATCGAATGACCTGGCGGGCATTGCCTTCATCATAATATTCATTGAACTTCCGCTCGGCATAGCCGGGGTAATCCCCATTATCTTGGAGTTCTTTTCGGCCAGTTCTACCAAAGTATGTCCAAAAACATCCTGGTATTTCGGTGCCTGGGGTTTATCATTAACAACCTTTTTTATTTCACCGGTTATTTTATCAAAAAGGCCTGGCGCGTGCCATTTGGTCTGATCTTTCTCTGCTAAAGAAAAGCCCTTCCCCTTAACGGTTATACAGTGTAGTATTTTAGGTCCGGGTATATCACGTAAATCCTTGATTACTTTGGCAAGGTGCTTGACGTCATGGCCGTCAATGGGGCCAAAATATCTGAATTTTAAGGCTTCAAAAAAATTGCTTCGTTTCAGCAAAGTTCCCTTGATGCTCTTTTCAATCATCTTTACAATATGATGCGCATTGGGGCCCAGCTCGGAAAGCTTGCCTAATACATGCGATATATCGTCTCTGAATTTATTATACGACTTGGAAGTGGTTATATCTGTAAGGTATTCTTTTAATGCACCCACGTTGGGGTCAATAGACATGCAGTTATCATTTAAGATAACCAGCAAATTGGTGTTTTCGATGCCTGCATGATTCAGTGCTTCAAAAGACATTCCTGCTGTCATTGCTCCATCACCGATAACGGCAACATGCTGACGGTCATTCTCTCCTTTGTAATGAGAAGCAACAGCCATTCCCAGAGCAGCAGATATAGAAGTTGATGAGTGCCCTACACCAAAAGTATCATATTCACTTTCAGTCCGTTTCGGAAAGCCGCTGATTCCCTGGTAAACTCTGTTTGTATGAAAAAGCGGGCGCCGGCCGGTTAAAATTTTATGCCCGTATGCCTGATGCCCAACATCCCATACCAACTGATCGTAAGGAGTATTAAGTACGTAATGCAAGGCCACTGTTAATTCTACGACACCTAAGCTTGCACCAAAATGACCTCCGTTAACAGAAACCACATCAATAATATATTGTCGTAATTCCTGACAAATCCGTTCCAGATCGTTTTCTGAAAATTTCTTTAAATCAGATGGGTAGAGTATTTGTTCCAGTAGTTCTCCCGCCTTAACTTCCATACTAGTTGGGCATAAAAAATGAATCACAAAGTAACTCAATATTATTTAAAAAATAATACTGTCTTCTTTTTCTTTACTATTTCCATACCAAATTAAATCTTTATTTTTGAGGCGATTGTGATACAGCAAGATACTTTTGAAATAAGGCTGCCTCAATTTGCCGGCCCTTTTGATTTACTTTTGTTCTTTATTGAACGTGATGAGCTGGATATCCGCGATATTCAAATCGCTAAGATAACGGACGATTTCCTTGCGTATATACATGAAATGAACGCATTAAATATAGAGCTTGCCAGTGAATTTATTTTCATAGCTGCCACATTAATGCGAATAAAAGCCAAAATGCTTTTACCGATGCCTGATCTGGATGAAGACGGGAATGAGATAGATCTGAAAAAAGATCTGGTTCAAAAGCTCATTGAATATAAAAAATTTAAACTGCTGACCGAAAGTTTTAAAGTTTTGGAAAGCGAGAGGTTTATGCAGGAAAAAAGAGGCAATATTACTTTTGACCTTCAAAAGATCGCAGAAACTTCTGAACCCGGGGAGGAGCTTCCCTCTGTAGGGTTATACAGATTAATGGTGGTATACGAAAAAGCAATGTCCCGATACCACAATAAACAACAGGATGTTAAACACACCGTTATTCAGTATCCGTATACAATTGAACAACAGAAAAAAGTAATTGCAGAATTGATTCATCTTAATCAGAAAATTGATTTTTCCAGACTGATGAAAAATTCAGAAAATAAAGTTCACTTTGTTTATAATTTTCTCGCAATGCTTGAAATGCTGCAGCAGCAGCTTATTTCCATCCAGATAGGATTAGGTTTTAATAATTTTACTGTGCAGTAAGAGCTGCATCAACAACATAAACAACAAATAAATAAGAATGAAAAAAGATAAAATCATCTTTAAGCTCATCGAAGAAGAACAGGACCGTCAGGAAAACGGACTTGAACTGATTGCATCAGAAAACTTTGTTAGTAAACAAGTTATGGAAGCTGCTGGCTCTGTACTTACTAATAAATATGCTGAAGGCCTTCCGGGAAAACGTTATTACGGAGGTTGTGAGGTTGTTGATGAAATTGAAACTATAGCTATTGAAAGAGCTAAAGAATTATTTAATGCCGAATGGGTAAACGTTCAGCCACATTCAGGAGCCCAGGCAAATTCTGCAGTATTTCTGGGTATTCTAAAGCCGGGTGATAAAATTTTAGGGTTCGACCTTTCACATGGCGGTCACCTTACCCATGGATCACCCGTAAATTCGTCAGGTAAATTATACCAGCCGTCTTTTTACGGAGTAGAAAAAGAAACAGGACTTATTGATTACAAAAAGCTTGAAGAAACCGCTTTAGCGGAAAAGCCGAAATTGATTATTTGCGGTGCCTCTGCCTATTCGAGAGAATGGGATTATAAATTTATCCGCCAGGTTGCTGATCAGATCGGAGCTTTAGTACTGGCAGATATTTCTCACCCTGCTGGTTTAATTGCTAAAGGTTTATTGGATGATCCGCTTCCTCATTGCCATATAGTAACTACTACCACGCATAAAACACTTCGCGGACCACGTGGCGGGATGATTATGCTTGGAAAAGATTTTGAGAATCCTTTCGGATTAAAAACTCCAAAAGGAGAAACCAGAATGATGTCTTCTTTATTGGATATGGCTGTGTTCCCCGGAACTCAGGGCGGACCTTTAGAGCATATTATCGCAGCAAAGGCAATTGCTTTTGGTGAAGCTCTTAGCGACGATTACATGAAATATGTTCTGCAGGTTAAGAAGAATGCTTCCGCCATGGCAGATGCGTTTGTAGCCCGCAATTATAAAATCATTTCCGGCGGAACAGACAATCACTTAATGCTGATTGATTTGCGCAATAAGAACATCACCGGTAAGGTTGCAGAAGCTGCTTTAGGAAATGCTGATATTACAGTGAACAAAAACATGGTTCCTTTTGATGATAAATCTCCTTTTGTCACTTCAGGAATCAGAATCGGAACAGCGGCAATTTCATCACGTGGCTTGAAAGAGAAACATATGGAAAAAATAGTAGACTATATTGACACTGTTCTTTCTAACCCTGAAGATGAAGCGGTTGTGAAAAAGGTTCGTAAGAAAATTCACGAAATGATGGAAGAACATCCATTATACAAATAAAACAGAGCTTTTAGATCAAGAAAAAGCCGGTTGCCTTTCGGCTTCCGGCTCTTTCTATCTAAATTAACGCTCTCGGGTATTTATACAGTAAACCCGATTAAAAGGTTACCCTATTTTTAAAAAAAATTACAGCAATTCGTAAGCCCCTAATTCTGAGGGGAATAATCTCACTTTTTCGGCTAAATCTTTCTTTAACCAGGGATTAAAATAAGGATCAGTAATTAAATTTTCGCCTTTGTTAGCGGCCGGACTTCCGGAAGTCAGAACAAAATTATTCTGTCTGGCATTTTTAAATAACGGATCAGTATTCAGAATGTTTCCTGAGCTCTCTAAACTTAAATCACGTGATTTTATCAGGTTTTTAATAATAGACTGGCTAAAAGACATCGTCCCGATTTTCTCAACTATAAGTTCATCCGGTAAAGAACCCCATATAATATTATTAAGCAGGGTTAAATTAAATGCAGATGTAATTCCGGGACTTACCTGGTTAGTAAAAAATAAAGAAGGCGTTGTTCTGGGAAACTGAAAGCTTAAATTAGCCAGGGTATTTTGTTTAAAGTTATACCGGCCTCCGTTTACCCCATAAATAAGGTATTTGCCACAATTAGCGAACACATTATTAAAAGCTGCAACATCAGCATTGCGGCCGTACAAAGCAATAAGTTCCATATTGTAAATCATGGAATTTACCAATAACAGTTTAGGAGTACTGTTTTCAGACAAGGAATCCACTTGGATGCCGATTGTTCCGTTTTTAATCAACCCATAATTTATCAGATTATCTTTACTGCTTTTCAGAAAGTGCAAGCCTTTCCATTGTCCCGGCTCATCTTCATAAATCCTTTCAAGCCTGTCGCTTAAAAAGCTTACCGAGTCTTCAACTGCCCCTTCAACTTTTAAAGTTCCTGCTACAATGAGTTCTGCATCTTTATGAAAATAAAGCTTTGTTCCTCTTTGAATGGTAAGGGTCCTTCCGGGATTTACAGTTACTTTATTAAAAATAACATAAGGCAATTTACTATCCCAGACAGTGTTGGTATTAATAAGTGCGTCATTTAAAAAAACAGCGTTCTGCCCATATGCTGTAAGAACAACTTTCTGATAGTTACCATTGGTTAAAAAGCCAATCGAATCTTTCACTATAAAGGGAAGCTGATCTGAACTGGGATCTATCGTAACTTTAACAAATACATTTAATGAATCGTTGCCTCGAATTTCGATACCTTCTGCGTAATGGGAAGCAATTCCGTTGATATTAATTTGATAATTAGAGGATGATCCGCCGCCAAGCTTAATTTCCTGAATTTTAACGGCACGTTTTCCCCGGTTAAAAACTTTGATTCGCTGTGTTGTTGAGCCTGTAGAAGTAAATACAGTATCAAATAATATCGTGTCAGCCGAAAACTCAAGTTTTGCTGAGGGATCTGTTGTGATATTATCTTCTTTTCTGCATCCCCAGAAACATACAGAAATTAATATCAGAGGAATAAAGCAGGTAAATTTCATTACTTGGTAAATGCAATAGCGGCCACGCTAACTCTCAAACCTTTAATTTTCAGCAATTCAAACGCGCAAGCTTCTATAGTTGCACCGGTAGTTACAACATCATCAACAACCAGAACATGTTTGTTCTCCAGGTCTTGATTTCGGGAACCCACAAATACATCTTTCATATTTTCATACCGTACAAATCGTGATTTACGGGTTTGAGTTTCTGTAAAAACATTACGGCTAAGGATATATTTCACCGGAATGTTTAAGCTCTGTGCGAGACCCTGAGCCAAATATTCACTTTGATTATATCCACGTTTCTTTTGCCTTGCCGGATGCAAAGGTACAGGAATTATTACATCAGGATTTTGAAAATCTGCTGAACTTTTTAATTGCCTCCCATACATCTCGCCCAGCTTAAAAGCTACTTCCGGTTTGTTATTATATTTAAGCTCATGCATTAGATTCTGAACCCTGGAACCCTTTTGAAAGTGAAGATATGCTCCTGCGAAGTTAAACGGAATTCGTCCCCATAGTTGCCTTGCAACAGGATTATCATTATCGAGATGGAAGTTTGTATAAGGCAGGTGATATACGCAATTTATGCATATGACCGATTCATTTTTAAAAAGGCTTTTTCCGCAACCGGAGCATAACTGAGGGAAAAACAATGAAAGAAAATCTCCGGCATACTTTAAGATCACGTTCATTTCATTTATAATAAAACCTTCTATGCATAAATTGAATATATGAAAAACATATATACACGTCAAATAAATCCGATTTCAGTATATTTAAATCAGAAAAATAATAAGCCATGAACGTTGGGATCACGCCTGTAACTCTGGTAGTATATGACTTTACCCAAAAAATTTCCTGAATTCTATAAAGAAGGTCACCGGGGAGCGCGGGGACTGATGCCGGAAAATACGATTATCTCAATGACAAAGGCGATTGAAGAAGGAGCAAATGTAATAGAGCTGGATGTGTATACCAGCAAAGATGGAAAAGTTATTGTAACCCATGACCCCAGTGTAAATAGTGCTCATTCTCTTAATCCGGATGGAAAAGAGTTAGATAAAGAAGAAGCCAAAAAGTTTGTATTTCACCAAATGGAATATGAAGATATCAGGAAGTTTGATGTCGGATCAAAAATATACAAGGCCTTTCCGAAACAGAAAAAAGTCGCAGCTTATATTCCTTTATTAGGTGACCTGATAGATTCAGTAGAACATTTTACCCAAACCAAAAAGCTTCCGGGAACAATCTATAATATAGAACTTAAAACCTCTAAATCTTTCGATTCAAAATATAATTCGAAACCAGAAGATCTGGTTGATGAAGTAATGAAAGTTATTAAGTCTAAAAATATCAGTAACAGATTCTACATTCAGTCATTTGATGTCAGACCTTTAAAATACATCCGGACAAAATATCCAAAAGTTACCATCGCACTATTAACTTCGAGCAAAAAACCCTTTGAAGAAATCATTAAACAACTGGGTTTTGTTCCTCCTATATACAGTCCCGATCATTTACTGGTAACGGCCGGGCTGGTTGCAAAATGTCATTCAGCAAAAGCCAAAATTATCCCCTGGACAATTAATTCTAAGGCTAAGATGCAGAAGCTTATTTATTTAGGGGTTGATGGAATAATCACCGATTATCCAAATTACTTTTCGGAGCTAAATAAAGCATCTATTCTTAAAAGAAAATTCCTATTAGACCATTAATCCAGATAGAAAGCCCCAATTATAATTGAAGATGCAACACTATTTTGTTTTTACAGCAAGCTGGCCGCAGGCTGCATCTATATCCTTTCCGCGGCTCCGGCGGATATTAGTGATGATACCTTGTTTTTTCAGGAAGTTTGCAAAAGCTTCAGTTTTATCTTCTTCAGCATTAAGATAGGATGCAAATGAAATTGGATTGTATTCTATAATATTTACTTTGCAGGGTAAGTGTTTGCAAAATTTTGCAAGCTCTGCAGCATCTTCCAGTTCATCGTTGAAATCGTTGAATATAATATATTCATAGGTTACCGGATTTTTAGTTTTAAGATAGTAATACTTTAAAGCCTCCGCCAGTGCTTTTAATGAATTTTGCTCGTTGATTGGCATAATTTCATTCCGTTTCGTATCGTTAGCCGCATGCAATGATAGAGCAAGGTTAAATTTCACATCATCATCGCCCAGCTTTTTTATCATCTTGGCAATCCCTGCGGTAGAAACTGTTATCCGCTTTGCAGCCATATTCAGGCCATCTTCGGAAGTCAAATATTCTATTGATTTTAAAACATTCGCATAATTTAACAGAGGTTCTCCCATACCCATGTAAACAATATTACTCAGCGGGATTCCATAATTTTCTTTAGCCTGTTTGTCAATAAGTACCACCTGGTCATAAATTTCACCAGCATCCAGATTTCGTTTACGCTCCATATATCCGGTAGCACAAAACTTACAGGTTAAGCTGCATCCCACCTGCGAGCTTACGCAGGCAGTTATACGTTCGGTTGTAGGGATTAAAACGCCTTCAATAATATTTCCGTCGTAAAGTTTAAAAGTATTCTTGATGGTTTTATCCGAACTATATTGAGTTTGATCAATAGTTATCGCATTTAAGCTAAAATTTGCATGTAGTTTCTCTCTTAAAACCTTAGAAAGATTACTCATCTGATCAAAACTATTGGCAGATTTTGCCCATAGCCATTCGGAGATTTGTTTGGCCCTGAACGCTGGTTCAGCGTTCTCAAGCAAAAAATTCTTTATTTCTACAGGGGACAGATTCCTGATATCTCGTTTTACAACAACCTCATTCACAAGGGCAAATTTAATCGTAATTGCCAAATAAAATGTTTTTAAAATGTTAAAAACAAAAAAAATCCTACTTTTGTTGTTGTAACAGCAATTACCTTGCTGATTTTTTTATTTTAAGGGGCTACAGGGGCAAATCCCTATATATGACTAAGTATTATAGTGCTGATTTTATTCTACCCGCTACATCTGAGCCATTAAAGAACGGCATTGTTGCTGTTGATGCCGAGGGTATTATACTTGGGGTGTATCCTGAGGATGGTGTTGAACCTCCCGATCATCTTGAGCGCTTTAATGGAATAATTGTTCCGGGATTCATAAATTCCCACTGTCATCTTGAGCTATCCTATCTCCACCAGCAAATTCCCGAACATGAAGGATTAATCCCATTTGTTAAAAAGGTTATTAGCCTTAAGAAGCCTTACTCAGTGGAATCAAAAAAAGCCATGGAAAAGGCAGATCAGCAGATGCGTGACAACGGTATTGTGGCAGTTGCCGATGTTTCTAATACCATTCATTCAAAAGAGGTAAAGGAAAATAGTGATCTTTTTTATTACACATTTGTAGAATTATTGTCTTTTGAGCCCGACTCTGCAAAAGAAACCTTCAGAAAAGGATTAGAGTTATTAGAACAGTTAGCTCCTTTACCATCTTCGATTGTACCGCACGCTCCGTATTCAACCAGCAAAGAACTTTTTAGATTTATCGGAAAGTTTTGCGGAGAATCTGGCAGTCCTTTGACGATACACAATCAGGAGAGCGAGGATGAGAATAAATTATACCGTTATAAAACCGGTGAATTTCTCGATTTCTATAAAGACCTTGGCATTAATATAGATTTTTTTAAACCACAGGCCCGAAATTCCATACAGAGTATAATCCCTCTTATTCCTGTAGAGCAAAAAACAATGCTGGTTCATAATACCTACACCAGTTTAAAAGACATCTACTTTATATTACGGTCTGGTCGTGCAGTTACCTGGTGTTTTTGCCCTAATGCTAATTTATATATTGAGAATCGTTTGCCTAAAATTGAAATGTTCCTGTATCATGATTTTAATATTACTCTTGGGACTGACAGCTTAGCTTCAAATAAGGAATTATGCATTTTATCCGAACTCAAAACCCTGCACTCACATTTTCCCTCTCTTTCTTTAGCCGAAACGATTACCTGGGCAACCATTAACGGGGCAAAGTTTTTAGGCATTGAAGATAAATTCGGAAGTATAGAAAAAGGGAAAAAACCAGGGTTAAACCTGATATCCAAGGTTAATGGATTAAAAATCACACCAGAATCGGCCGTTCAGAAATTAATATAGTTCCCTGTAGATAATAATTATAATGAACTAAGATCGTCGCATTATACTCAGCCTGTCGAAGTAAAGCGTTATTTTCCACACGCCAATGCATTGATAATTAAATATGAAACATTTAGATATTACCGTAAACGGAAAAGTTCAGGGCGTTTCCTTCAGAATGGCTACAAAAGCTGTTGCTGACCAGTTACAGGTTAAAGGACTTGTTAAAAACATGCCCGACGGATCTGTGTATATAGAAGCAGAAGGAGACAATTTTTCCTTAGAAAACTTCCTTGAATGGTGCAATGAAGGGCCTTTGCAAGCCACCGTTCAAAAAGTGGAAGTTGTTGAAGGCGAAGTAAAAAACTATCGTAATTTTGAGATATTAAAAAAATAGTTTATTAGCCCCTGATTTGTCGACTCTAAAAAAATTCGCAGGCCAAACTGCAATCTATGGTGTAAGTACGGTATTTTCAAGAATCCTCGGGTTCCTTCTAACTCCGATTTATGTATCTGCTTATCCGGCTAAAATTTATGGTGTATTTACCGTCATGTTTACCTGGGCCTCTCTGTTCAATGCGGTTTTGGCGCTGGGTATGGAAACCACATTCTTCAGGTACTTAAATAAAAATGAGAATGACAAGCAAAAAGTTTATAATAATGCCTTTATTGTAATAGCCTCGGTTTCTATTGTTTTTTTATCTGTAGCACTTTTATTTGCTCACTCTATCGCCGAATGGATGCAAGATGATGCTACTACAAAGGTTGAGGACTACGCATCATATATCCGGTATTTTATTTTCATTCTTGTAGTTGACGGCTTATCTGTTATTCCATTTGCACGTGTAAGGGCTGATGGAAAACCACTTCGGTATGGAATTATCAAATTAACCAATATTCTAATTTTTGTAAGTTTTAATTTACTTTTTATACTGGTAATCCCTAAATTAATTGAAAGCGGATCTGCTATGGCAACTTACTTTTCCTGGTATAGAGAAGGTTGGATTGGATATGTTTTTATATCAAATTTAATTGCGAGCGTAGTTACATTAATTCTGCTGCTTCCGGAGTTTTTAAAATTACAATTAAAGGCCGATTGGAGTTTTATCCGCGAAATGCTTGTTTATAGTATTCCGGTTTTTATAGCTAACATGTCGTTCCTCATTAATGAAAACCTGGATAAGATATTTTTGGAAAAACTTTTACCTCCCGGAGTTGGAGATGAACAGGTTGGTATTTATGGAGCCTGTTGTAAATTAGCACTCTTCCTAAGTATTTTTATAAATGCATTCCGTTTGGGTGCGGAGCCGTTCTTTTTCAGCCATCAAAAAAATAAGAACTCTGCTCAAACCTACGCATCAATTATGAACTACTTTGTAATTGCGGTTTCGCTAATTTTTGTTGCAGTAGTGGCTAATATCGAGATCTTGAAATACTTTATTGGATCAGACGATCCGGAGCAAAAAGAGCTTTACTGGTCAGGTTTAAAAGTAGTGCCCATTTTACTTTTCGGATATGTAAGTTTAGGCATTTACATGAACCTTTCCATCTGGTACAAATTATCAGATCAAACCAGATATGGCCTATATATCTCCGGGGTTGGAGCAATTGTAACTATTGTGATGAATATTCTGTTTATACCGCAATACGGCTATATTGCTTCAGCGTGGATTTCACTTAGCGCCTATACAAGCATGATGGTTTTGTCGTACATTTTAGGTCAAAAAAATTATCCGATCCCCTATAATTTAAAAAAGAATTTGGGCTATCTTTCAATATCTGTTATCCTTGTAATCCTCTCCTTTCATGTGTTTGATAGAAATTTAATAATCGGGAACGGCTTATTGTTTATTTTTATTATCGGGGCGTATTTAATTGAAAGAAAAGAGTTAACAGCTATATTTAATGAGAATTCGAGTAATAAATAAATCATCAAACCAATTGCCTGCTTACGAAACAGAGTTATCGGCAGGTATGGATCTTCGCGCTTTTATTTCTGAAGAAGTAAAAATTAAACCTTTACAAAGAATCGTCATTCCTACTGGTCTGTATATTGAACTTGAAAAAGGATATGAAGCACAGATACGACCAAGGAGTGGTTTAGCGTTAAAGCATGGTATTACTGTTTTAAATTCACCGGGTACTATTGATGCAGATTATCGCGGTGAAATAAAAATATTACTAATCAATCTTTCAGATACAGAGTTTGTAATAAAAGACGGTGACCGCATTGCCCAGATGATCATTTCTAAACATGAACAAATTGCATGGGAAGATGCCGACACTTTAAATGAAACTATCAGAGGATCCGGAGGATACGGGCATACAGGTGTATAAATTATGCAAAGAGGACTGTTTTTTCTTTTCGTTTTAATAAGCGGCGTTTGTTTCGCCCAAAAGAAGAATGCTCCTGTATTTGTAGTAGGACGTGTAATAAGCTCCGCCGACAGCCTTAAAATAAAAGATTTATTTTACGATGGATTACGCGAAAAAACCAAACAGAACTCTGCCGAATCCGGAAAATACTTCAGAGAAATAATTGAGATTGATCCTTCCAATGAGGCAGCGTTATATGAACTGGCGACCTTTTATCACTTGCAAAACCAGGAAAAAGAAGCTGAAAAGTATGCCAGAAATGCCGTAACAGTTAATTCTGATAATAAATGGTCATGGATGCTATTGGCTGATATTTACAAAAAAGGAAGAAATCTTGATCAGCTAATCCCCGTTTTTACCGAATTAATAAGGATCGATCCATCCGAGGAGGATTTCTACTATGATAAAGCAAATGCCTTGTTTATTACAAATAAAAATGACGAAGCTGAAAAGATTTATACTGAAATAGAATCCCGTTTTGGACTATCAGATAACTTAGTTAATGCCCGCCAGAGAGTTTATCAGAAACAGGGAAATTCTGGCAAGGCAGCTACAGAACTTGAAAGCCTGATCGCAAAAAACCCGTCCGACATTCACAACTACCTGAATCTTAGTGAAGTTTATCTGAAATCTGGAGATATTCAGAAGACTATTCAAACGTTAATTAAGGCAAAAAACATTAATTCGGGCGATCCGTATATTAGTCTTGCACTTGCAGATGCGTACAAATCCCAGGGTAAAAACAGCGAAGCTTTTGCGGAGCTTAAAAAAGCTTTTGCCGACCCGACTTTAAATATCGATGCAAAGGTGCAGATCATTGTTTCTTTCTTCCCTGAGTTTAAGGACGAGAAAGTAAGGTCGGAAGTTGCTGAACTTGGATCTATTACTACCCAGGCGCATCCTTCAGACCCAAAATCATTCTCTGTTTATGGCGACGTACTTTTTCAGGATAAACAACTTGACAAAGCAAAGATTGCCTATAAAAAAGCTTTAGAGTTGAACAATCAGGTTTACCTGATCTGGGAACAGCTCTTAAACATTCAAACCAATCAGCGGGATTATGCTGGAGTGATCACAGATGGCGAAGAAGCTTTAACTTTCTTCCCTAACCAGGCGCCTTTATATTTTTTTACTGCTATAGCATATGCACAAAGCAATAAACATGAGAAAGCGGTAAGTTACCTTAAAAATGCAGCCAGTCTGGAAACCGACAATAAAACCTTTTTGTCACAAATTTTCTCGGGACTCGGAGATTCTTACTACAAATTAAAAAAGTTTAAGGAATCAGATCAGTCTTATGAAAAGGCTCTGGAACTGAATCCGGCGAATGCTTATGTGCTGAATAATTACGCTTATTATTTGTCTCTCAGATCTGAGAACCTCGACAAAGCGGCCTCCATGTCAAAACGCTCAACGGAGCTGGAAACAGGAAATGCTTCATTTGAAGATACTTATGCATGGGTTTTATTCAAGCAGAAAAAGTACACGGAGGCCCGGATCTGGATTGAAAAAGCGCTTAAAAACAGTAAAGATAATCCCACACAATTAGAACATTACGGCGATATATTATTTCATCTCGGGGAGAAAGAACTTGCTCTTGAGCAATGGAAATCCGCTAAAGCAAAAGGCGACAAATCCGAGATACTTGAAAAAAAGATTTATGAAAAAAAATATTCTGAATAAAGGAATTTTAATCCTGGTAATTTTTTTGGCCTTTGGATGCAAAACAAGGAAACAGGCTGTACCGGTAACAAAAGGTCCACAAACAACGGAAACCAATGCCACTTTTTCTAAATCTGAGGTACTAAAGAAAATATCTGATAAGCAAATCGACTTCACTACCTTACTTATTAAAGCCAAAGCAGATCTTACTATAAATAAAAACAGTAATGATGTTAGCATGAATATCAGAATGCAAAAAGATAAAGCTATCTGGGTTTCTGTGACAGCTATTGCCGGAATAGAAGTGGCCCGTGCCTTAATAACCCCTGACAGCATAAAAATTATAAACAGAATTGAGAGCACCTATATCAGAAAACCTTTTAGTTACGTTTATCAGTTCGCTAGTAAGCAGGTGGATTTCAAAACCTTACAGGATTTGTTTATTGGAAATGCGATGGAAGGTTCTTTAACCTCATCTTCCACCCTAAATATAAACGGAGGACAGACTCACCTTAAAGGAGATTTATCGGGCCTGGCATATCTGCTCATTTTCAGCGACAACTATGCCCTTCTCCAAAGTAATTTAAACGATAAAGTTGCCTCGCAAACTCTGGCAGTGAATTATAGCGAACCGCGTACTGTAAGCGGTCAGGAGTTTCCTCATGCAATATCTATAAAATCTAACGCTTCAAACAAAAGCATCAGTATTGATCTGCATTACAATCATGTGGGATTAAACGAACCGGTCGAATTTCCATTTAGTGTGCCGAAAAGATTTACTGTAAAAGATTAATTAGATAGATTTGCACCATGAGTTTAAAAAAACTTTTAATTTTTCTGATATTTTTTTGTGTTGCAGGTGCTTCTTTTGGGCAGAGCAGCGCGGAATTAAAACGTAGAAAAGATGCTCTGACGCGCGAGATAGAAGCATTAAAAAGATCACAATCGAAAATCACCAGCAATAAAAGACTCTCGTTAAAACAAATCAATGTGTTAAACACACAGATTCGGCTGAGAGAAGAAAAGATAAATACCATTAATT
The DNA here is from genome assembly GCF_037622515.1 of Pedobacter superstes. Classification (NCBI taxonomy): domain Bacteria; kingdom Pseudomonadati; phylum Bacteroidota; class Sphingobacteriia; order Sphingobacteriales; family Sphingobacteriaceae; genus Pedobacter; species Pedobacter superstes. The sequence goes on along the minus strand of NZ_JBBJCN010000011.1, from coordinate 63,289 downwards.
CGGAAGTAAAACTCCTGAACAATCAGATATCAGAAAGCTCAAATACTGTCCGTTCCCTTCAGGCCCAGCTCGATAAGCTCAAGAAAGAGTATGCGGGTATGATTCTTTTTGCCTTTAGAAATCAAAGCGCGTACGGAAAACTGATGTTTATTTTCGCTTCGGATAACTTTAATCAGGCATATAAACGATTAAAATACCTGCAGCAGTTTGGCGATTACAGAAAAAAACAGGCGAAGTACATTCAGGAAACCCAGAAAGAACTTGGGATGAAAATTGTTGAACTGGATCAGAATAAGCGGCAGAAAAACAACTTACTTCATAATCAACAAAGTGAAAAGGTTACCCTCGGTAAAGAAAAGAACAACCAGGCTACCCAGCTAAGCAAGCTAACCAAACAGGAGAAACAATTAAAACAGGAAGTTTCCAAAAAGCAGAAAGAAGTAGCACAGTTAAACCGATCTATTAACGCAGCTATTAACAGGGAAATTGCTGAAGCCAAGAGGAGGGCTGAAGCGGCAGCAAGAGCTGAGGCGGCAAAATCAGGAACTGCCGCAAAACCCGTTGCATCCGGTTCCAGTGTTTTGGCATCAACCCCCGAAGCGGCTAAATTATCTTCTGACTTTTTAAGTAATCGGGGCAGACTTCCATGGCCTGTTGCAACTGGCCAAATTGTTTCAAGATATGGTGTTCAAAAATACGGAAATGTAACAGTGGACAATAATGGAGTAGATATTAAAACCGCAGTAGGAGCTTCAGTAAGAACTATTTTTTCTGGAGAAGTTACTCGGGTCTTTTCGACTGGGAGCGGTTATGCTGTTTTAATAAGACATGGAGAATACTTTACAGTTTATTCCAATTTAAAAAACACCAGTGTATCTCAGGGCGAGAAAGTTTCAGTTAAACAAAATATAGGATCCGTTATAACAGATCCTGTTGACGAAACGACACAGCTCCATCTGGAAATTTGGAAAGGAACAAATCCTACGAACCCTGAAACCTGGCTTGCAAACTAAAATACAAATTACAACGTATATTATAATTATATTTGTAACCTTAATTGATTGATAATGTTGAGCTCGATTATTTTATTCCTCAATATGGGAACCCCCGAGATAATGCTGATAATGCTGGCAATCCTATTGCTTTTCGGCGGCAAAAAACTTCCGGAACTTGCGCGCGGGCTGGGAAAAGGCATTCGCGAATTTAAAGATGCTTCGGATGGGGTAAAAAGAGAGATCCATCGCAATATAAATTCCGTACATGATGACATGAATGCCGATATAAACAGCAGCACGTCAAGTACAGAAACACAAACAGATCAGACACAGTCAAAATTATAAACATGGTAAGTAGTATTTTTTTAATAGGCCTGGGTGCACCAGAAATTATTCTAATTGTTGTTGCGCTTCTTTTATTATTCGGCGGTAAAAAAATCCCGGAATTGATGCGCGGATTAGGCCGCGGAGTAAAAGAGTTTAAAGAAGGTAAAGATGGCGAGCCCACAGCTACTAAAGACGCTGACCGTCGCGATATTTAATCCCCATACACAGACATTCTAACCTCATTCTTAACATGAATGAGGTTTTTCATTTGAATATATTTTTTAGGTAGCTATAAAGCTTGCATGAGCATAGTCATTGCTGTTGGTGATCGGCCGGCCTGTTTTTCGGGCAGGCTCATGAGGGTTTCATTTTAAAAATTTCAATGTTTGAAGCAATATTGGTTTCGTTTCATAGAAATGCGTAATTTCACGGCATGTATCAGTACTCATCTCTAAGTTCTGTCCAATCAGAGATAAAAGAAGGTAAAATTCAATTAATCGAACTTGTTGAAGGTTATTTACAACGAATAGAGGAAAAAAAGCATCTGAATGCTTTTGTAGAAGTTTATGCCGATGAGGCCAGAACTCGGGCTGCCGATATTCAGAAAAAAATCATTAATGGAACAGCCGGAAAACTTGGGGGAATGGTTCTGGGCATCAAAGATTTAATTTGCTACAAAGACCATAATATTTCTGCCGGTTCTAAGATCTTAAAAAACTATAATTCCATTTTTTCGTCAACCGTTGTTGAACGCATTCTTGCTGAAGACGCCATAATTATAGGCCGTCAGAACTGCGATGAATTCGCGATGGGTGGATCTAATGAAAACTCATATTTCGGTCCGGTAAAAAATGATGCCGATAATACCAAGGTGCCCGGCGGTTCCTCGGGTGGTTCTGCAGTAGCGGTTCAGGCAGGCTTATGTATGGCGTCACTTGGTACAGATACCGGTGGCTCGGTCAGGCAACCTGCTGCTTTTTGCGGAGTAGTTGGCCTTAAACCAACTTACGGAAGAGTATCAAGACATGGAATCATTGCTTATGCCTCATCTTTTGACCAGGTAGGGCCCATTACCAATTCAGTAGAAGATGCAGCCCTGTTACTTGAAGTAATAGCCGGACATGATGAATACGACAGCACCTGTTCAACTCTCCCGGTTCCTGCTTATTCGCAACTATTAAATTCTCCCGGAAAAAAACGCATCGCCTACTTACCGGAAACTTTACATAGTGAAGGACTTGATCCGGAGATTAAAGCTATAACAGAAGCTACAATTAAGCGTCTCTTAGACGAAGGACACGAGGTTGAACCTATCTCCTTTCCATATCTTGACTATGTTGTTCCAACCTATTATATCCTCACAATGGCCGAATCTTCGTCGAACCTTGCACGGTATGATGGAGTTCACTATGGATATAGAAGTCCGAATGCTGTTGACTTAGAAAGCACCTATAAAAAATCCCGTTCCGAAGGATTTGGCGCGGAAGTTAAACGCCGTATTCTTTTAGGTACCTTTGTTTTAAGTGCCGGCCATTACGATGCGTTTTATGGCAAAGCGCAAAAAGTGAGACGGCTGATACGCGAGAAAACGGACGAAATTTTAGAAAATCACGATTTCATTTTGCTTCCCACCACACCTGGTCCGGCATTCGGGATTGGTGAAAAAACTGACGATCCGGTAGTGATGTACCTGGCAGATATTTTTACTGTTCAGGCTTCCCTGGCCGGCATTCCGGCTATCTCAATACCTGTTGGAAAAAACAAAGAAAACTTGCCATTAGGAATACAATTTATTGGAAAGCGCTTTGGGGAAGCGGATTTGTTATCCTTTTCAAAATACGTTTTGAACGTAACAAAAAAAGAGGTAGTTTAGTAAAAGGTACCTGCGTTAACGGCATTGGTGCCAAACTAGTAAAAATTGATGAAAAGAGCATTAACCTACACTTTGGTTTTGTTCAGCGGAGTGGGATTATTGGTATATTCGCTGGGAACCAAAGCATCTGAAAAAAAAATTACACTTAATCGATCGGCTTTTGTCGACCCTGCCTACCGCCTGACTCTAGAAAATTTACAAAAAACAGTACCTCTTACCTATAACGAATCGGTTCAAAAATACATAGAGGCTTTTGCCTCTCAAAAATCACGTTTTTCGCGGGTTCTTGGCCTTTCTAAATATTATTTTCCAATTTATGAGCGGGTATTTAAAGAAAAGGGGCTGCCTGATGAGCTTAAATACTTGTCCGTCGTAGAATCTTCATTAAATCCGAATGCCCAATCATGGGTTGGAGCAACCGGTCTTTGGCAATTTATTGAACCCGTTGGAAAAATATATGGGCTGGCCATCAACGATACTATAGATGAGCGTAAAGACCCGGTTTTAGCATCTGCTGCTGCTGCTGATTATCTTTTAAAATCCTATAAAATTTATAACGATTGGTTGTTAGCTATTGCTTCATACAATTGCGGTCATAACAGGATAAGATGGGCCAGAGAAGATGCCGGTGGTGGGGAACTTGATTATTGGACTATACGTAAATATCTTCCGGTGGAAACTCAAAACTATGTTCCTTCTTTTATCGCCACCGTTTATATCATGAATAATTATAAAAGACATGGTATTTACCCCCTGGAAACTAATCTGAATATTTTTACAAATACCTTAACGGTAAATAGAAAAGTATCCCTCTGGAGTATCTCTAAAGCAACAAACGTGGACATAGATATGCTTGCGCTTTTGAATCCCTCCTACAAAAATCTGACACTCAGCGGAACGGTTAAGAATCCTAAAAAACTGATCATTCCTGAAATCAAACCTTATATATATACTGCCTTACGGGAAGAAATGCTGAAGCCCGGACCTGCTATAGAAGGAGACCTGATGCTATCCTATTTAATTCCGGAAGCAGATAAAACTTCAAAACCCACCAACTATGTGCACAGAGACGTATCTTTTTCTTACCGGGTGCAGGAAGGTGATACCTTAAGCTCTATTGCAGAAAAATTTAATGGCACTGAAGAAGAAATCAAGATTATAAACAAACTAAAACATTCCTCCGTAAAACCGGGCATGATTTTAAAGATAATTCAAGGCTGATTATAAGTTAGCAGATCAATTTTATTATTTTTCCTATATCGTTGCCTCCCCAAAATAGAATTGTAATTTTACCTACCTCACCAAGCGGAGTATTTAATGAGTAAAATAAATCGTAAGCAGGATGCCCTTGACTACCATTCGCAAGGCCGGCCCGGAAAAATAGAAGTAGTTCCGACCAAACCTACTAACTCACAGCGAGATCTTACATTAGCTTACTCTCCGGGTGTTGCAGAACCGTGTTTGCGAATAGCCGATAATGTTGATGATGTGTATAAGTACACAGCAAAGGGCAACCTTGTGGCCGTAATCAGCAATGGCACAGCAGTCCTTGGTCTTGGCGACATTGGCCCGGAGGCGGGTAAGCCGGTTATGGAGGGTAAAGGTCTTCTATTCAAAATCTTCGCAGATATCGATGTTTTTGATCTTGAACTTAATACCAAGGATGTTGATGAATTTGTAAAAATAGTAAAAGCACTCGAACCCACTTTTGGTGGTATTAACCTGGAGGATATTAAGGCTCCTGAGTGTTTTGAGATTGAACGCCGCTTAAAAGCCGAAATGAATATCCCGGTGATGCATGACGATCAGCATGGCACTGCAATAATTTCTGCTGCCGCACTTCTTAATGCCTGCGAGATTCAGAAGAAAAAACTGGATAAAGTTAAAATAGTAATTAATGGCGCCGGTGCTGCTGCTATTTCTTGCTCCAGACTGTACGTTAGTCTGGGGGCTTTAAAAGAAAATATGGTGATGGTTGATCGCTCCGGAGTAATCCGTTCAGACCGCAAACACCTTGATCCGATAAAGGCGGAATTTGCTACTACCAGAGATATCCATACGCTTGCTGAAGCAATGAGAGATTCGGATGTCTTTATCGGACTGTCGACCTCCGATGTATTAAGTGCGGAAATGCTTAAAACTATGGCAAGAAATCCTATAGTTTTCGCTATGGCAAATCCAAATCCTGAAATTGCCTACGAGCTTGCTGTTTCTACCCGTAAAGATGTAATAATGGCAACGGGACGTTCCGATTATCCAAACCAGGTCAACAACGTTTTAGGCTTTCCTTACATTTTCCGTGGCGCTATGGATGTACGAGCTACAGGGATTAATGAGGAAATGAAAATAGCAGCTGTTAAGGCTATAGCGGAGCTGGCTAAAAAAACCGTACCGGAATCGGTCAACCTTGCTTACAATAATAAAAAAAATATAAGCTTTGGTAAGGATTATATAATTCCTAAACCGATGGATCCTAGGCTAATCACCTCTGTCTCCCTGGCGGTTGCAAAAGCTGCGATCGAATCAGGTGTGGCCAGGAAAACCATTTCTAACTGGGATGCCTACGCAGACGAATTAAATAGACGGCTTGGAACAGAGGACGCACTTTTACGCGGCCTAAGCAGTAAAGCGAAATCGGATCCAAAATGCATAGTTTTCGCTGAAGCGGACCACTATAAAATCTTAAAAGCAGCTCAAATTGTAAAGGATGAGGGCATTGCAAGGCCTATATTATTAGGCAATAAAGCACAAATCAAAGCGATTCTAAAAGAAACAGGTCTTGAATTAGACGGCGTAGAAATTATTAACCCTGCCGAAGAAAATTCAAAACTGGAGATGTATGCACAGTTTCTATATGAAAAGCGTCAGCGTAAAGGGGTAAACCTTTATGAGGCAAGAAAAATGCTTCGTGACAGAAATTATTATGGCGCTTGTATGGTAGAATTCGGAGAGGCGGACGCCTTAATTTCCGGGCTTACAAAAGACTACGGCGCTACAGTAAGGCCCGCACTTCAGGTAATAGGAACTGAGGAAGGTGTTAACCGGGTGGCAGGAATGTATATGATGCTCACTAAAAAGGGCCCGGTCTTTTTTGGAGATACCACCATCAATAAAGACCCATCTGTTGAAGAACTGGTGGATCTGACAATTTTATTGGATAAGTCGGTAAGGAAATTTAATATTACCCCCAGAATAGCAGTTCTCTCCTACTCCAACTTCGGGTCAAATGAAGACATTATCCCTGACAAAACACGGGAAGCGGTACGGATTCTGCATGAAAACTATCCGGATATCATAGTGGATGGAGAAATGCAGGCGAATTTTGCAATCAACAATTCACTGCTAAAAGATAATTTCCCATTTAGCAGGCTGGCAGATGCCCCTGCCAATACCCTGGTTTTTCCCAATTTAGAATCAGGAAACATCGCCTATAAACTATTACAGGAACTTGGAGAAGCTGAAGCTGTAGGGCCTATTTTGCTGGGCTTAAACAAACCCGTTCATGTATTACAAATGGGAAGCTCGGTACGCGAAATAGTGAATATGGTTACTATAGCAGTGGTTGACGCACAGTCGAAACAGGAGTTCAAGAATTCAAAAAAACGTAAAGGTATTTTTAGCCGGAGAAAAAAAATATAATGTACGCATACATCGATGGAAAATTAGTTTTTAAGTGTGCCACATATGTGGTATTAGATGCAAACGGCATTGGATATCATATTAACATCTCACTTAGTACTTATTCAAAACTTGCTAATCTGGAAAAATGCAAGCTCTTTACCTGGTTACATGTGAAGGAAGATGCTCATACTTTGTATGGCTTTGCAGAAGAAGGCGAAAGGCGCCTGTTTCTGCATTTGATTTCGGTTTCAGGCATTGGTCCAGGAACAGGCAGAATGATTTTATCATCTGTTACACCCGATGAAATTCAGACCGCTATTGTAAAAGGTGATGTATCGCAAATGCAGCGCATTAAAGGAATTGGTCCGAAGTCTGCGCAGCGCCTGATTCTGGAGCTTCAGGATAAGCTTAAAAAAGAAGGACTGGAAACCCTAACTTCTGCACCACAATATTATACTGCAAAAGATGAAGCCCTGTCAGCACTTGTGATGTTAGGCTTTGCAAAAAATGCGGCAGAAAAGAATATAGACCAGGCAATAAAAATGTCATCTGAAAGTTTATCAGTTGAACAGTTGATAAAGATTGCCTTGAAAACCTTATAATTACATATAAATTAACAGGCGTTGAAAAGATTATCTGCCTTTTCCTTTATCAGGACATACTGTTTTTTTCTAATTATTGTGTCGGGAGGAGTATTTGCTCAAAACAGCAATCCTGCTGATAGTCTGAAAGTCAAATACCCCTTTAAAGATTCAAGGATTTTAGATCTTAAGCCCAGACCGGGTTTGTATCTCCCAAATCCTTCTAATATAAAGCGCAGCGTTGACTTTGACCCCGTAACCAGGCGGTATATCATCCAGGAAAAAATCGGCGACAGACCTTACCGTGCTCCCCAATATTTAAGTATAGCTGAATACCAGAAATATGAAAACAACCAGGTAAAAAAGGATTACTGGCGGCAGCTGTCGGATGCTCCAATAAGTGAATCGCATAAACCCGGTTTTATTCCTTCTGTATCGGTAAATAATAAGTCCTTCGAACGAATATTCGGAGGCTCTGTTATTGACATCAGGCCACAGGGGAGCGCTGAATTAACCCTTGCTGGCAGACTCAATAAAAATGAAAATCCTCTTTTCAACGAACGGCAGAGGAAACAGGGAAACTTCGATTTTGACCAGAGAATTCAAATGAATGTTGTTGGTCAGATAGGAGAAAAACTCCGGATTACCACAAACTACAATACCGAAGCGCAATTTGATTTTGAAAATCAAATGAAGCTTGATTATACTGGAAAACCTGATGAAATCATACAAAAAATCGAAGCGGGCAATGTTAGTTTACCTTTAAATTCCAGCCTGATAACCGGTAGCCAGGCCCTGTTTGGCTTAAAAACTCAGCTTCAGTTTGGCAGGCTGAATGTGACCAGTATTTTCTCGCAGCAAAAATCACAACCGCGCGAAATAAACATCAGCAATGGTTCTCAACAAAATGAATTCAGAATTACTGCTGATAATTACGAGTCAAATAAACACTATTTTCTTTCCCAATATTTCAGGAACAATTACAATAAATCCTTACAAAACATTCCCATTATAACCTCTAATGCCACCATTACAAAAGTTGAAGTTTGGGTAACCAACCGCAGTAACAGCACGACAGATTCAAGGGATGTTCTGGCTTTTATGGATCTGGGTGAAAACAACCCTTATAATACAACTTTATTTCAGGGCGGAGGCTCACGTCTTCCCGCAGGTTTTCAGGGCCCGGGCTTTCCTCAACAGTCTAATAACCTGTTACAAAACATTCCGGCGGACGCCCGTTTAACAAATTCTAACACTATAAATTCCTATTTTCAGGGAACTGGTGGCACTGATAATTACTCTAAACTTACCTATGCCAGAAAGCTTACTGAAGAAAGAGAGTATAAGCTAAATGCCCGTCTGGGATATATTTCACTAAACTCGTCATTAAATGCCGACGAAGTATTGGCTGTAGCTTTTCGTTATAACGTAAATGGCGTGGAATATCAGGTTGGAGAATTTTCTACAGATGTTCCTGTTGACCCGAACAATCCGCAACTTTTGTTTGTAAAGCTGCTTAAAAATGAAATCCTGAAGACCAATCTTCCTACCTGGGATCTCATGATGAAAAACATTTATTCATTAGGAGCATACCAGATCAGCAGAAATGCGTTTAATCTGAATATTTTCAGACTTGATGAAGAGACAGGCGTTGAACGGCCCGTGATTACCGAAGGAGAAAATACCAGAGCTAAACTGTGGATCCAGGTAACCCGTCTGGATAGTCTCAATCAGGTTGGAGATGCCCGCGCCGATGGTTTTTTTGACTTCGTTGAAGGGGTAACAATTGATCCGCTTAACGGCCGTATAACCTTTCCTCTCGTTGAACCTTTTGGTTCTGATCTGGCAAAACGATTTAACCCTGTCACAGAACAAAACCTTATAGAAAAATATGTCTACCAACCTTTATACGATTCAACCAGGGTAATTGCCCAGCAACTATTTCCGAGGTTAAACAGGTATGTGTTCAAAGGTACTTATCAATCAGAAGTAAGCTCAGAATTTCAATTAAACGCCATAAATGTCCCGCCCGGATCTGTGCAGGTTACTGCCGGAACGCTTCCATTAGTTGAAGGCGCTGATTTTACGGTAGACTATAATAGCGGAAGAGTAAGGATCCTTAACCAGGCTCTCTTAAGCTCTGGCCAGCAAATAAAAATCAAAATGGAAAACAATGAGCTGTTTGGCTTACAGCAACGCTCATTATTTGGATCACGGTTCGATTATCGCGTAAGCAATAAACTAAATCTTGGGGGTACTATTATGAACCTTACCGAAAGACCGCTGACCCCTAAAATAAACATTGGAGAAGAAGCTATTTCCAATACCATTTGGGGTATGGATGCTAATTACAGTTCTGATTCCAGGTGGTTAACCAAGCTTATTGATAAACTCCCATTCCTTAGTACTAAGGAAGCATCATCAGTGACTTTTACCGGAGAGTTTGCGAAACTTATTCCCGGACATCCAAATGCTTTAAATTTTGCAGGAAGTAATAATGGCGCCAGTTACCTGGATGATTTCGAAGGCAGCCGATCCATTATTGATATCAAAAGCCCCACAGGCTGGCAAATTGCAGGCACGCCGCAATTATTCCCCGAATCACAGGATCTAAGCACAGCTTATGGTTTTAACAGGGCCCGATTAGCATTTTATAATATTGACCCCATATTTTTTAACCGTAATAACTCGCTCACACCAGACAATATCAAAAACAACAAGAATGAGCAATCGAATCATTTTGTAAGAGAGGTTATTGAACAGGAAGTTTTTCCATTTAAACAATCGACAACCGGACAACCTTTAACACTTCCAACCTTCGACCTCGCTTATTATCCGATGCTCCGCGGTCCGTATAACTACACTACCTCAGGAATCAACCCGAATGGAACCTTGAATAATCCCAGAAACCGCTGGGGAGGGATTTTCCGGAGACTGGAGAGTACCGATTTCGAAGCTCTTAACATTGAGTTTATTGAAATGTGGGTTATGGACCCCTTTATCTATAAACCCGGATCATTAGGAGGAGACTTGTATTTTAACCTTGGAAGTATTTCTGAAGACATTTTAAAAGACGGAAGAAAATCTTTGGAAAACGGCCTGCCTGGTGATGGCGATGCAGCTAAAACGGATCAGACCACATGGGGAAGAATTCCAAAATTACAGCCGGTTATTCAGGCTTTCGATAACGATCCATCGGCCAGAGAATTTCAGGATGTGGGCTTGGATGGATTGAGCAGCACAGATGAGCGTCAGTTTTTTTCACCTTTTCTAAACCAGTTAAATCCCCAGGCTGCTGCGCAGTTACAAAGTGATCCTTCTTCGGATGATTTTCAATATTATCGCGGTAGCGATCTGGATAATATTAATGCAGGAATCTTAAAAAGATACGAACGTTATAACGGAACCGAAGGCAACTCTAAAACCAATGCACAATCGCAATCTGAATTAGGCATAGATAACTCTGCTTCTACTTCTTTGCCCGATGGTGAAGATATCAACCGCGACAATAACTCATCTTTAGCCGATGAATATTTCCAGTATAAAGTTTCCATTCGCCCTCAAGATATGCTTGTCGGCCAAAACTATATCACAGATAAGGTAACGTCCACAGTAAAACTACCGAACGGTTTAAGTCAGCAGGTATCCTGGTACCAGTTTAAAATTCCTATTGCCCAATACCAGCAAAAAGTTGGCAATATTCAGGATTTTAAATCCATACGTTTCGCCAGAATGTTTATGACAGATTTCGCGGATACAACCATTTTGAGAATGGCAAAACTGCAATTAGTACGCGGAGAATGGCGCAGGTATAATTCTGAAAACACACCTACAAAAGTAATAGCCGATCCGGCTTTAGGCACAAATCCGGGATTAGATAATTCAACGCTTGATGTAAGCACGGTTAATATCGAAGAAAATGGCCGACGCACTCCTATCCCCTATGTTGTTCCGCCAGGGATAGAGCGTGAGCGCGACTTCAGCAACTTTAGAGGCGACACAAGGCAGAATGAACAGTCGCTTGCTCTGAATGTAAAAACATTGCGTGATGGCTATGGAAGAGCTTCCTTTCGCACCACTTATAACGATTTCCGTTCTTACAGAAGAATCGAAATGTTTGTCCATGCGGAAGGTGAGCAGTTAAATGACAATGATGTAAGCGCATTCCTGCGTATAGGAACTGACAACCAGGATAATTATTATGAATACCAAATTCCTTTAAAAGTGACAGTACCTGGTTCCAGAGATGCTAACGCCATCTGGCCTGAGGTTAATAAACTGGATATTGAGCTGAAATTATTCCAGGCAGCAAAAGCTGCAAGAAACACCGCAATTGAACGAGGGATTCATCCTGGCACAAATATTCCTTTTATATTCAGAGATGGGAAAAACACCATCACTATTGTTGGACAACCCGATTTGAGTAAAGTCAGAATTTACATGGTAGGAGTTCTAAATCCATTAAGGAGCTCCTCGAGTCCGGGTGTTGACGATGGTCTGGACAAAAATGCGCAGGTTTGGTTTAATGAATTACGTTTGACAGACTTCGACGAACGCGGTGGCTGGGCAGCTACTGCCAGAATGAATACAAAACTTGCAGACTTTGGCGATGTTACTATTTCCGGCAGTTCAAGTACCGTGGGTTTTGGCTCAATCGATAAAAAAGTAAGCGAACGTAACAGGAACGAGGACATGTTCTTCGACTTATCAACAAGTTTGGAGCTTGGTAAATTTTTTCCTTCCCGCACCGGAATTAAAGTTCCGATGTTCTTTAACTTCTCAAGACAGCTAAGCACACCACAGTTTGATCCAAGATCCCAGGATATTGAATTAAACACTGCTCTTGAGGGATTATCCAGGAATGAAAAAAGAGAAATAAATAGTGTTGTAAATGATTTTACTAAGCGCCGGAGTATTAATTTCACCAACGTCAGAAAAATCAAAACCGATCCGAATAGTAAATCGAGGCTTTGGGACATCGAAAACCTGAGTGCCAATTATGCTTACACAGAATATAATCATCGAGATTTCATTACTGAAGTGGCATTGCAAAAAACATATCGGGGCGGGTTAGCATATAATTTTGCAGGGCAGCCAAAAAGCTATGCTCCCTTCGAGAAAATTATTAAATCAAACATGTTAACTCTGCTTAGGGATTTTAATTTTTCCCTGCTACCCTCAATGTTAAATTTCCGGATAGATGTGGACAGATTATATTCGGAAAATACATTACGAAATAACGATCCGAATAACTTTATTCCCGTTACTACTAATTTTAATAAAAACTTCCAAATGTCGAGACTTTACGGCATAAGCTGGGATCTCTCAAAATCATTAAAATTAGATTTCAATGCAACCAATTATTCTGTAATTGACGAGCCTGAAGGCAGGATAGACGGCTTAAAACGTGATACTGTATGGAACAATCTTAAAAAGCTTGGCAGAAACACAGATTATAATCATACCCTTAATCTTAATTATACAGTTCCTATTAATAAAATACCGGGACTAAGCTGGACCAATCTGGTTGCACGCTATGGAACGAATTTTAACTGGAGGACCGAACCATTATCAACACTAAGAAACCCCAAAATTGATCTTGGTAATACCATACAGAATGCCCGGACCATTCAACTTAACCCATCATTGAACTTTATTTCATTATACAACAAATTTGGTTTTGTACGTAAAGCCAATGACCCCAACAATAAAAACGCAGGCAGATATTTGGTGGGTATTTTAACCAGTCTCAAGAATGTAACCGGAGCCTATACCAAAACCGAGGGAACATTTTTACCGGGCTATCTGCCCAACACCAAAGTTTTAGGTTACGATTTAGATGCCAATGCGCCAGGCTGGGATTTTATTTTTGGAGGCCAGCAGGATATAAGAGGAAGAGCAATTACAAATGGCTGGATAACCCGTGACAGTTTAATGAATCAGTTGTATATAACCACTCAAAAAGAGGATCTGAATATCAGAGGAACAATCGAGCCGATAGCAGATTTACGAATTGAATTAACCGCATCGAAAAGTCAAAGCTTTAATTATTCAACTAATTTCCGCTTTAGTCCGACAAACAACAGTTTCGAAAATCAAAGTCCGATTACTACAGGCGATTTCAGTATTTCTCACATATTATTTCGGACAGCTTTTGCCAAAGATGATAAAAACAGCGGATCGAGATTGTTCAGACAGTTTGAAGCGAACCGGGAGGTTATTTCAAGAAAACTGGGCGCTTTGAATCCTAATTCTACAGGCCTGAACGGAGCCTATGCAGATGGCTATGGCAAAAACTCACAGGATGTTGTCATCGCAGCTTTCATGGCTGCATATAGCGGCAAAAATCCTGACAAAGTCCGCCTAAGCGGATTTCCGAAAATCCCTATACCTAACTGGCGCCTTACCTATAATGGGCTAACCAAATACGACTTCTTTAATAATCTTTTTGCTTCATTTGATGTAAACCATACTTACAGATCCAGCTATAATATCAATAGTTTCAATTCGCTTGCCAGATATCAGGAATTGAATGGATTTTCAAACCTTAAAGATGTAAACAACAATTTCCTGCCTGCATACCAGTTTTCACAAATAACGCTTGCAGAACAATTTCTTCCTTTGCTTGGAGTAGATTTCAGACTAAAAAACAACCTGACCGCGAATTTTGAATACAGGAAATCCAGGCTCTTAAGTCTTAGTCTTGCTAACAGTCAGCTTGCACAGCAGCGAGATAATGGGATTACGTTCGGTCTGGGCTTCCGTACCACCAAATTCCGTTTTCCACTCGGATTATTCAGTGGCAGGAAACTTAATAATGATATGAATTTTAAAATGGATTTCGCCTTAAACGATCGCAAGACTGTAATTTACAGGGCAGATGTTGAAGACCCTGAAATATCGTCAGGAGCAAAAAATATTACCGTTCGTCCTTCAATAGATTACGTGTTAAATCAGCGTTTTAACCTGAGAATATTTTACGATGGAAATGTCACGAAACCCTATACCTCGCAAACCTTTAATACATCCTTTAGTAATTTTGGCATGAGTTTAAGGTTTACTTTGCAATAGCCGTTATAAACTTTGCTTATACCATGATATACTCCTATTTTTGGCGAAAATAAAAAAGCATGAACTTCCCATCAGAATTAAAATACACTAAAGATCACGAATGGATCAAAGTTGAAGGCAACGAAGCTACGGTTGGTATTACAGAGTTTGCTCAGCGAGAACTGGGGGACATTGTATATATCGATATTAATACTGTAGGTCAGGAAGTCGCAGAAAATGAAGTTTTCGGAACTGTAGAAGCTGTAAAAACTGTTTCTGATTTATTTATGCCAGTTGCCGGAACGATCCTGGAGATCAACAAAAAGTTAGATGCAGCTCCGGAACTGGTTAATCAGGATCCTTATGGAGAAGGATGGATGGTAAAACTTTCTGTTAAATCTATTGTAGAAGTTGGTGATTTGCTTTCTGCAGATCAATACAAAGAGCTTATAGGAGTTTAATGCTGAATACGTTAAAGCACCAATACCTTGCAATTATCTGGGCGATTATTGTGCTTATCCTTTGTGATATGCCCTTAAACAGTGTACCCGGAGATCTTCCCCTGTTTGAAGGGTTTGATAAGCTGGTTCATACCGGTTTTTTCTTTGTGCTGACTGTCTTGTTATTTTATGGAAAAATCAGACAACAACACAGTTATTCCTTCCGTATAATGACCATTGTTAAAATACTTTTAGTCACATCTTTTTTAGGTGCAGGAATTGAAATTTTACAATGGAAAGTATTTACCTACCGGTCTGCCGATTTCTGGGATTTTTTTACAGATATGACAGGCGTCGGCATGGGAATATTCAGTTATATCTTTTTACATAGGACGGGGCATGAAAAATTTATTTAAAGTATTGTTGTTGGCAGGAATTCTCTCATTCTCATCCTGCAGACTATTCAAAAAGGATTGTAATTGTCCCAAATTTAAAAGTAAAGACTACCCGGAAACTTCTTTACAGCGATAAAAATTTCAGTGATTCATTATCTTAAGCTTATTTGGATTTATTAAAAATAAGATCTATTTTTGCCTGAACTAAATTTATTCATGAAGCTTTCACAACTGCAACCAGGCGAAACTGGAGTAATAAAAGAGTTTACAGATCTTGAAATGTCTGTAAAACTAATGGAGATGGGTTGTTTGCCTGGTGAATCTATAGTTGTTGAACGTTTTGCTCCACTCGGCGACCCAATGGCTATTACCGTTTCGGGCTATCAGCTAAGTCTCCGTAAAATGGAAGCTTCAACAATCATTTTGCATTAGTAATTACCAGTGAAGGGTGAGTTAAGAATTGCGCTGGTTGGAAATCCCAATACTGGAAAGTCTACATTATTTAATCGATTAACCGGCCTGCACCAAAAAGTTGGGAATTTCGCCGGTGTAACGGTTGACAAAAAAACCGGCCACTGCAAATTACCGGACGGCAGAAATGTAGAAATAACAGATCTCCCGGGAACCTATAGCCTTTACCCAAAAAGCAAAGACGAAACTATCGTTTTTGAAGTTCTTGCGGACAAAAACAATCCATCACACCCTGATATCATAGTAATAGTTGCCGATGCATCTAATTTGAAACGCAATCTTCTGTTGTACACACAGGTTGCTGATCTGAAAATTCCCGTCCTTATCGCCTTAAATATGATTGACCTGTCCAAAAAAGCAGGTACAGAAATTAATATTGATGAGCTGGCTCTACGATTAGGCGTCCAAATTATACCAATTTGCGCCAGGCAGGGTGACAACATCCAAAAACTCAAAGAGGCTATCGCTTTTACATCTTCTGTCGCTCTTCAAACAGATACTATAGAGGTTGAGGTTCTGGCACCCGGGTTAATTAATAAAATCAGGGAAGAATTGCAGGTAGATCTTCCCTATACAGCTTTACAGTTAGCCCATCAGCACGAAAATCTTAATTTCCTCTCTCCGGCCGAAAGCGACAGGATAGAAAAGATTGAACAGGAGTTTTCTTTCCACTCTCAAAAAACACAAGCTGCAGAAACCATAGCACGGTATAATTTTATTAATGATGTCCTTTTTGACACGGTTAAGTTTCGGCCGGGAGCAGCGCAGGAAGAAACCTTCAGCAATAAAATAGATCGGATACTCACCCATAAAATCTGGGGGTTCATCATATTTTTTGTCATTTTATTTTTGATCTTTCAATCAATTTTTGCCTGGTCAGAGTACCCGATGACATTGATTGAAAATCTTTTTGTATGGATGACACAAACCGCTCATGCCATATTACCTAAAGGTGTACTAACAAATTTATTTGTAGACGGAATATTAGCCGGGTTAAGTGGAGTAATTGTATTTATACCCCAAATTGCAATCTTATTTGCCTTTATATCCATCCTGGAAGATACCGGCTATATGGCCAGGGTCACATTTATGATGGATAAAATTATGCGGAAAGTAGGACTGAACGGGAAATCAGTTGTACCCTTAATCGGGGGATTTGCATGTGCCGTTCCATCTATAATGAGTACGCGAAATATCGAAAACTGGAAGGACCGCATTATAACAATTATGGTGACCCCCCTGGTCAGCTGCTCTGCCCGACTGCCCATTTATACGGTTTTAATTTCCCTTGTTGTTCCTGACCAAAAAGCTTTGGGACTGTTAAATTATCAGGCATTAGCCCTGATGGGACTCTATATCTTAAGCATTGTTTCTGCAATATTGGTTGCTTGGGTGATGAAGTTCATGATTAAATCAAGAGAACGTGGGTACTTCATTATGGAATTACCTGTTTACCGCATGCCTCGATGGGATAATGTACTTTATACTATGTACGAGAAAGTAAAGGCTTTTGTATTTGAAGCGGGAAAGGTAATAGTTGCTATTTCAATTATATTGTGGGTATTAGCATCTTACGGCCCCTCTGACAAACAAAGCGCCATTACCGCGAAATATCAATCTAAAGAATATACCGATAGCTATTCACCCGATGAGCTCGAACGTTTTAAAGCCGCAGACAAATTAGAAAACTCTTATGCTGGGGTGATTGGTAAAGCTATTGAGCCTTCCATAAAGCCTTTAGGTTTTGACTGGAAAATTGGAATTGCTTTAATTACCTCTTTTGCTGCACGTGAAGTTTTTGTTGGGACCATGGCGACCATTTATAGCGTAAGCAGCGATGATTCTCAACTGGAGTCGGTGAGAGACAAAATGCGGCAGGCTAAAAATCCCGAAACCGGGCAACCTGTATTTACTTTTGCTGTTGCTTTTTCTTTAATGATTTTTTATGCGTTCGCGATGCAGTGTATGAGTACACTTGCCGTAGTTTACCGGGAAACGAAGAGTTGGAAATGGCCTTTAATTCAGCTGATTTATATGACCGCTCTTGCTTATCTGGCGAGTCTGCTTGTATATAACATATTAAAATAATCAGGTTGAATGTTGGATAAAACGAAAATTCTGGCTAAATATATCCCTGATGAAGCGGCTCCAATTATTGCCCGTTGGATAGATTATTACAAATGCGACTTTAAAATTTCAAAAGGGAGAAACACAAAATTCGGCGACTACCGGCCTCCTTACGATGGAGATAACCACCGCATTTCAGTAAACTTCAATCTTAACCCATATGCATTTCTTGTAACCACCGTGCATGAGTTCGCACACTTGCAAACCTGGAACGAACATCAGGGAAAAGCCAAGCCTCACGGCTTTGAATGGAAGTCGAATTTTAAAAAAATGATGAAGCCATTTTTTGAGAAAGAGGTATTTCCGACTGATTTAAAAAGCGCTATCAATCTTTATTTGGAAAACCCGGCAGCATCAAGCTGCAGTGATTTAAACCTTTTCAGAGCATTAAAAAGGTATGACACGGCTTCACATGGGGTTCCTGTAGAATTGCTGGCTATGAACACTGTTTTTAAATTGAAGGATGGAAGAACCTTCAGAAAAGATGAATTAGTAAGGAAACGATTTAAATGCCTTGAATTAACTACCAGAAGAATATACTTGTTCAGCCCTATGGCAGAAGTTTTTCCTGTAAAGGAGGATTAATCTCTGTTTTTAAGCCGTCCTTTGGCGTAAACAATTTCACTACCATTTGTACTCCAGTTAATTTCAAGTTTTTCGCCTCTATAGCGCATAGGATTTGAGCATAGTTCCCGAATAAATTCATCCTCCTTTTCAACTTTTACAGGAGCCCGGTAGGAGTTAATTTCTTTTCTGGAAAGGATGAGATACTTTGCTTTAGGACACTCGGTGATGCCCTCAAAAACCAAATCAAATTTTCTTCGCTGGTTTAGCGCATCTTCATACGTTTCTAAGGCTAAGCTATGATCTATGTAGGCGCTGCTACTTTCAAATGGGACTTTTTGAATTGTTAATGCAGTCGACCCTGTTTTATATTCAGAGTGAAATGCTTTCCCGCCGTGAAAATAGACATGGGTATATCGGAAAGGCTTAAGATTGTTTTTATTAACAGACTTCTCTTTTAAAAGAACGGGCATATCATCTTTAATAAAATAGAGTCTGTGAATAGACCCGTATTCACCATTATCACCTCTCTCACTATACAAAACCGTTTCTCCGTTATGCACGAATTTTCTAACCTGAAAAGTATAGGTATTTAAGGTATAAACCATGCTAGTCTTTTCCTCACAAGAGGATAACAGTAAATTTATGGAATCAGCATACTCTTCTATTTCCTGCTCGGTTGATAAGTCTCCCACTAAAGGAATTCGTTGTTCCTCCCCAGAATGCTGGCAGGAATAATTTCTGTCGCAGGAAACTATAGAAGAGCTAAAACCTATCAATAAAACCCAAGGGAACAAATTATACTTAATAGAAAGGCGCATTGCCATCTAACAAGAAAACTTTATGCCAAATCACTGATTAATGCGATTATAGGGGAATAAGATAACATATTACCTCAAAGGATAATAAATAAGGGCGTCACACCAAATATTACGAAACATGTATGGCTTACAGAACAGTAGTGTCCCATCTGATAAACATCATCAGTCAATGCCCTTCTCCTGCCACTGCTGGCTAAAAGATTTCTTATTCACAACCGGCATTTGACGATGGGTTCCCCAGGCTTTTCTAAAGAACGTTTTTAGAAAAATGTTCTTCCATCTGCCACTCACAAAATCCATAAATTTCCTTTTCAACATTCCGGTCTTCCAGGCCCTCCAACCAAGTGTTTCTGCTTTAGATGTCAATCCTTCGGTCACAGCGTCTCTCCTGTTCAACAAGAGCATTTTATGAATATCGATTTTCACAGGGCATACTTCCGAGCATTTTCCGCACAGGCTTGAAGCGTAGCTTAAATGCTTAAAATCTTCCATCCCACGTAAGTGAGGAGTTATTACCGAGCCAATCGGTCCGCTATAAGTTGTTTCATAAGTATGACCACCAATATTCTTGTAAATAGGGCAGGCATTTAAGCAGGCCCCGCATCGTATGCAATATAAACCTTGTCGCTGCTCTTTTTGCGCAAGCAGGTTAGTACGCCCATTATCCAGAAGAACAACATACATTTCTTCCGGACCATCAGTTTCATCATCCTGGCGGGGACCACTCATGATGCTATTATACACTGTAAGATTTTGCCCGGTTCCATGTGTGGAAAGTAAAGGCCAGAAAAGATCAAGATCGCTCAGAGAAGGGATTATTTTCTCTATTCCAACAATAGCGATATGTATTCTCGGAAAAGTTGTGGTTAAACGGGCATTACCTTCATTTTCTGTTAGCGCAACACCCCCCGTATCTGCAATCAAAAAGTTTCCGCCGGTTATGCCCACATCGGCAGAAGTGTACTTTTCCCGAAGTAGCTCTCTTGCTTTCTGTGTCAAAACTTCAGGAGTTGCATCTGCAGGCGTTCCAAACTTCTCATGAAAAAGCTTAGCAATATCCTCCTTACTTAAATGCATTGCAGGAGTTACTATATGATAGGGTTTTTGTCCAAGAAGCTGAACGATATATTCTCCTAAATCACTTTCTAAAGACTCAATATGATTTTTTTCAAGAAATTCATTCAAATGAATTTCCTCTGTGGTCATTGATTTTGCTTTTATAACAGTTTTTGCATTTGCCTTACGAAGGATTTTTAAAATCTCTGTATTAGCTTCTTCTGCATCGTTCGCCCAAATAACTTTACCTCCCCTTTTCTGGAAATTTGACTCAAACTCTGGTAAAAGCTTATCAAGATTTTCCATTACTTTCCATTTGATCACATGAGCCTTCCGTTTTGAATGGTCAAGATTTGCCAATCGTGACAAGCCGCGCTTAACGGCTGTATCATAGCGGCCAATGTTAAAATTTATTATGCGTCTGTGGTCTAAATTAAATGCTTTATTTTCAGAAGCTTCCAGAAATTCTTCAGCAAATTTCATCATAGCGCGAAGGTATTGATTTTAGATATATGAACCTCTATATGTGCAAAACTGTACAAAACGATTTCTTAACATTCAGAAAATGGATTTGTGTTCAATCTTTAACACCTATAATCCAATAAATAGTATACACATCTAAATACTTAAAGATAGTTTGCAAAAATACATAGTTTCGTTTTCCTCTATAGTCAAATCAAACTTTCCGGAATAAAGTAACTCTAAACGTCTCCTGACATTGCTCAGGCCAATACCACTACTTTCATCTTTATTAAGCAGACTTTTTTTGTTAGAAATATCGAATGTCAAGTATTTATCCTCAACTGCAATAAGAATGCTTATAGGATTTTCCGGATCCGAAGCGACCCCGTGTTTAAATGCATTCTCGACAAATGAAATTAAAATTAAAGGCGCGATACTTTGATCCAGATAATCACCAGTAATTGTTAAATCTATGTATGCTTCGCCTTTAAAACGCAACTTTTGCAATTCCATATAGCTTTTCAGATATCTGATTTCCCTGGACAATTTCACCCTCGACTCGTTACTTTCCTGAAGCATATACCGCATTATTTCAGAAAGCTTCATAATTGCTTCCGGTGCCTTATCCGACTTCTGGTATGCCAGTGAATAGATATTATTAAGCGAATTAAAAAGAAAATGCGGATTTATCTGAGACTTTAAAAAGGCAAGTTCGGCAACCAGCTTTTCGTTTTCAAGATTCTTTTTAACCTTTTCATTTAAAAACCAGTCTACAGAGAATTTAAAAGCAGTACTGAGAAAAACAAAAAATATGCCTGTAAGGATAGTAGCTATATAATACTGACTAAAAGATATTTCGCTCTCATCTCTTAACAGAATAATGTCCTTGAAAAGAAGGGCAAGTCCATACTTTAATAATCCGGAACTTAATATTAGAAGGAGAATAATGGTCGTGCATTCCCAATATTTGCGCAGGCTTAAATAATTGGGGAGGATATACAAGTAGTTAAAGTAAAAAATGGCGATATTAAAAGCGCCGAAGTATACAAAAATGATTATAGCCTGATGAAAGCTACCATTTCTACTGCTTAGAAAAACAAAGCAAACAAGTATAGCTACCCATATAATGAAATGCAAGAAAATTTGCTGGGCTCTGTTCAAGGCCTAAAAATAGCTTAACATATTTAAAGTTTACATCCATTATATTCAATTTCAGAAAAAACTATATGAGAAGATAAAAGATTTCAGATTGAGCTGGATATCCTTGATTTCATTTAAAGAATACTCAGTGAATTAGAAGAATAAAAAAAGCCAGGTTTAAAACCTGACTTCTACTTATGAAAACATCCTTTTCAAGATGAACAATCTATACTTTAACTGGATAAAAACCGAAAAAGTATACAAGCCGGCTAATAATTATCAAATAAAATAACATTAAAATAAGGACGTACCCGGATTTATCCGGCCCAACTATCCCGGTCTAAACTACGGTAATGAATTGCCTCGGCTAAATGTTCAATCTTAATATCCTCACTTGCATCCAGATCAGCGATGGTCCTCGAAACTTTCAGAATTCTATCATATGCTCTGGCCGAGAGTCCCAATCGTTCCATAGCCCTCTTTAAGAGTAGCTGACCGGCATCATTAATTTTGCAAATATCCCTTACAGTTTTAGGGCTCATTTGCGCATTTGAATACACATCTGTTTTCTCTTTAAATCTTTCGGTCTGGATTTCTCTGGCCTTAATTACTCGTTCACGTATTAATTCGCTGGCCTCAGCTTTACGGTCAGAAGATAATTCATTAAAGTCAACCGGAGTAACCTCTACATGCAAATCAATTCTGTCTAACAATGGCCCTGAGACTTTACTAAGATATCGCTGTACAACGCCCGGACCACAAACACATTCCTTTTCAGGATGATTATAAAATCCGCACGGGCAGGGATTCATAGAAGCGACAAGCATAAAGCTTGCCGGGTAATCAACACTAAATTTGGCCCTCGAAAGAGTTACCCTTCGTTCTTCAAGTGGCTGGCGCATTACTTCAAGAACGGTGCGCTTAAATTCAGGTAACTCATCCAGAAACAATACGCCATTATGAGCCAGCGATATTTCTCCGGGTTGTGGATGCGCGCCGCCTCCAACAAGCGCCACATCGCTTATGGTATGATGCGGTGAACGAAATGGCCGGATTGTCATCAAAGAATCTGAAGCGGCAAGCTTACCAGCCACAGAATGTATTTTGGTTGTTTCTAACGCTTCATGCAAATTTAAAGGAGGCAAAACGGTAGGCAGTCTTTTAGCGAGCATTGTTTTGCCCGCTCCCGGAGGCCCAATTAAAATAACGTTATGCCCCCCGGCTGCTGCGATTTCCAAAGCACGCTTTATATTTTCCTGACCTTTTACATCCGAAAAATCGCTGTCATAGCTATTTATATTATGGAAAAACTCATCCCGGGCATCAACAACAGTAGTTTTAAGTGAAGTATCACCATTAAAAAAATCCACAACTTCATTGAGAGTGCTTACTCCATAAACCTGCAAATCTTTTACAATTGCAGCTTCACGAGCATTTGCTTTGGGTATTAATAAACCATTGTAGCCATCTTTTTTTGCCTGAATGGAAATAGGCAAAGCTCCTTTTACTGATTGAATATCACCATCCAGTGACAGTTCACCTAAAATCAGATGCTTATCGAGTAATGCAGTTTCTATCTGACCTGACTCGGCAAGTATACCAATGGCAATAGCCAGATCATAGGAAGACCCTTCTTTCCTGATATCGGCCGGGGCCAGATTGACAACAATTTTTTGCCTGGGCATGCGATACCCCGAATTAGTTATTGCACTTTCTACCCTCAATAAACTTTCACGAACTGCATTATCAGGCAAGCCCACAATAAAATATTTTGTTCCGCTGCTTATATTAACTTCTACAGTTATTGTTGTCGCTTCGACTCCGTAAACAGAACTTCCAAAGGTTTTTACAGGCATTCTCTTGGCAGATTAAGTTCGAATATACATTTAAATATAAATGATAAAAAATTTGGTCAGCGGTTGGGATAAAGCTCCCTTCTATATTTTGCAATAAGATTATATAAGGGGCGCGCAAGCCAAATAAATGGAGGAATTTTAAATATATAGGCCAAAAAACTCGTAAAATGACCGGTTTCTTTCCATATTTCCATCATAGCATCCGCGCCTTTTAAGATTCTTCCTTTTGATGTGACAACATGAATTTGCTTTTCCATATTCTCCGGAGTTAATTCAGAATGGTTCTTAAGATATTCCGAATCCTGATAAGGAATCAGTTCAAACTGCTTCTGATGATCTATTTTACTAAGCCAGCCGGTAACTCCAACACACATTGAGCATGTATTATCAAAAAAAACAATTGTTCTGCGCATGAGATAGTTGTGAGATATGAGATCTTATTTGAAAGACAATATTCATTTTTTAAGAATATCCGTTTTTATTAAAACAAAGATATCTCTTGTTTGCTGCTTTTGTTGTTAATTTGAACAACATGATACAGGTTAAATCTTTTGTTTGCAACCCTTACCAGGAAAACACCTATTTATTATTTGACGATAGTAAGGAATGCGTAATTATTGATCCGGGAATGTACACCGGCCCGGAACAAAATGCAGTGCTGAATTATATTAAATCCGAAAATTTAAAACCCGTATTATTATTAAATACTCATTGTCATATCGACCATGTTCTGGGCAATAAGTTTATTTATGACACCTTCGGCCTGATTCCGCAGTTCCATAAAGGGGAATTACCGGTATTAACCGCTGTACCCGCATATGCACCGCAAATGGGAATCAGGTACGATATATCACCGGTTCCTGAAAATTTCCTGGAAGAAAAAGGTGAAGTCACATTCGGAACAAGCATCTTAGAACTTATTTTTGCCCCCGGACACTCCCCTGCTCATCTGTGCTTTTACAGCAAAGCTGATAAATTTCTAATTGGGGGTGACGTATTATTTTATGGTTCCATCGGAAGAACAGATTTACCGGGAGGGAACCATGATACACTGATAAAAAACATAAAGGAGAAAATTTTAATTCTTCCTGATGATGTTACTGTATATCCTGGTCATGGAGGTGAAACAACCATCGGATTTGAAAGAGTTCATAATTATTACTTGAAATAAACGGATTGAATACCTCCTTCTATATAGCCAAACGTTATCTTTTCTCAAAAAAATCGCTGAACGCGATTAACTTCATATCGGGCATTTCTATGCTTGGTGTATTTGTCGGAAGCGCTGCTTTGGTTATAATCTTATCTGTATTTAACGGTTTTGAAAATGTAGTGCTTTCAATGTATAACAATTTCACTCCGGAAATAAAAATCGAGCCTGCACTAGGCAAAACCTTTAATCCAAATACCCCGGTCTTTAATAGCTTAAAAAAAGACCATCGCATTGCCAACTATACAGAAGTTTTACAGGAAAAAGCATTACTAAAATATGGTGATGCTCAATTCATAGGCCTGGTAAAAGGTGTGAGTACAGATTTCTTCAAACGTAAAAAACTCGACAGCACTTTAGTAGAAGGAGATTTTCGTTTAAAAGCAGATAGTACTTATTACGCTGCCATAGGATCTGCCGTAAAGCTTTACTTGTCTGTAAATATAAACGATGATTTCAAAGATCTGCAGGTATTCTCTCCCAGAAAAAACGCGGGTATTTCCATAAACCCGGCTGAAGAATTCATGGCACGAACCATCCATCCTGTAGGTGTTTTTCAGATTCAGCAAGCATTTGATGAATCGGTAATTGTCCCTATAGAATTCAGCAGGCAGTTACTCGAAGAAGAAAAAGAAATCTCAGCTATTGAACTCTACTTAAAACCGGGAGAAGATATTGACGACTTACAGGATGATATTGAAAATAAGCTGGGGAAAGATTTCATTGTTAAAAACCGCATTCAGCAAGACCAGCAGTTATATAAAACGCTGAATATAGAAAGATGGTCTATTTTCTTTATCCTTACGTTTGTCATGATTATCGCAATCTTTAATATAGTTGGAACTTTAACTATGCTGGTGATTGATAAAAAGAAAGATATCGCCATCCTCACCAGCATCGGTGCAGGAACTTCACTTATCCGTAAAATATTTTTTATCGAAGGGATGATGATTGCTCTGACGGGATGTCTGACAGGAATGCTTTCCGGACTTATTTTCTGCTTACTTCAGCAAAAATTTGGCATGATTACAATGGGAGAGGATTCATTTATCACTGATTTTTATCCCGTAGCATTAAAAGTAAGGGATTTCGGACTTGTATTCTTGACGGTTACCCTAATATCAATCATAGCATCAGGTATTTCTTCAAGGCTCAGTGTCAATAAGATTTATGATTTAAAGGAAGATTTGTAAGTGGTTCCGGCTTATCCTTATTTTTCTATAAGGCAAACAGCATAAGCTACAATCCCTTCTTGTCTGCCTACAAAACCCATCGTTTCATTGGTTGTTGCTTTTATTGATATATCATCTAAAGATAAATTCATAGCCTCAGAAATGTTCTTTTTCATTTCAGGAACATGAGGATTGATTTTTGGGGCTTCAAGACAGATCATAGCATCCACATTGCCTACTCTCCAGCCTTTTTCATCAAGCAGTCTAACACATTCAGCTAAGAGGATTAAACTGCTTATACCTTTCCACCGATCATCGGTATTTGAAAAATGGTACCCGATATCTCTAAGATTTGCAGCCCCCAGTAAAGCATCGCATATGGCATGTACTAATACATCAGCATCAGAATGACCGAATGCCCCTGAATGATGTTCAAGGTTAACGCCGCCTAAAATAAAAGGGTGATGCTTCTTTAACTGATGTACATCAAATCCGAAACCTACTTTAATTCGCATTTTTATCGGCGGAAAAATTAAAGACAAGGGAAAAACGCAGGGTATTGGCCAGCGGACTTTTTTGCTGATTCGCCAAAAGATAGGCGAAATCCAGATTAAACACATTGTATCGCAACCCCGCCCCTATTGTCACATATTGACGGTTTCCTTTATCTGGATGTTCATAAAAGTAACCCGTGCGTAAGGCAAATTGCTTATTGTACCAATACTCCATACCAAGCGAATAGTTTATTTCATGTAATTCTTCAGAAAAGCCGCCAGGTGCATCAGAAAAGGAGCCAAATATACCCGCAGGTACAGATCGGTCAGGATCCTTTCCGGCAATAATTTTTCCTTCATTGTCAATTATGGGTGGCGTGGGGACCAATAATTTATTGAAATCCAGTGCAAGTGTAAATTCACTTAAGCCATTCAGAAAGGTAGTTGCACCTCCCAATTTAAAATTGGTGGGAAGAAATATTTTCTGTCCTCCATCTGTATAGCTTATCTTATTCCCGATATTAGAAATATTAAGTCCAAGAGCGATTCTGGCATCGGAACCAAAAAGCAAAGTCTCTTTTTTAAAATAACCGGAGACATCTGCAGCCAAAGCAGTTCCCGGCTTAGTCTGCTGACCCGAAGAAAATTGTCCGTTAGCAAGATTTGAATAAATAAACCGGATCGCGGTACCCAGTGAGAAATTCTCGCCGAACTGCCGTGCCAGAGTTCCATCGAGTGCAAATTCATTAGGGTTATATTCCCCGGTAGCAGTACCGTTTATATCAGTTAATTGTATTTGACCAAGCGAAAAATAACGTAATGACGCTCCAACAGTATTTCTGTCGTCAATCCGATGGTAAGCAGAAAGATATGCAAGATTAATATCAGGTACCAAACGCTGAAGCCAGGGACTATAAGACAGCGATATCCCATTTTTATCTTCGATAAAAGCCAGCTTTGCGGGGTTCCAGTGAATGGAGTTTGCGTCCGGAGACAGGGCAGCTCCTGCATCTCCCATTGCTCCCGAACGGGCATCCGGAGCAATTAACAGAAAGGGAACTCCTGTGATAATGAGACCAGAACCTGTTCTACCATCCGTTTCAGGCTCATCTGGTCCACCAACTTGTGCGAAACAATTAAAAGAAACAATTAAAAGCGAAAAACTAATTAAAAGTTTCACATAAGGAATAATCATGCATTAAAAGTATTAAATTTATAACTAGCACCCAAACTTAAGCATATGCTGCAAAATCATCCCTTTTTTTGGACAAAATGTTTAAATCGGATTATTTGTAACTCATCAAACGCTTCAGTCGTATAAGTTATTCTATTAAACTGAAATATCAATAATTTATCAATTTTGGTAGCTCAATGATTAATGGTTATTTTTAAAAAATTAATGCTCATTTATTCAAGATGAAAAGAATATCTATAATTTTTACCACGGGACTGCTGATATTGGGGATTTTGGGAACAGCGTGTAAAAGCAAAAAAAGTAGTGAAAGCTCTTCAAAAACCGGCTGGAAATACAACAACAAGTATAATGGTGGATTTTCGGTAGCTAAAAAAACGAAGCCAGGGCCGGGTCCGGGATTAATTGCCATAGAAGGTGGTACTTTTGTTATGGGCGGAAGTTTAAATCAGGATCTGGCTTACGAATACGATAATTTAAGGCGCCGTGTAACAGTGGCTTCTTTTTATATGGATGAAACAGAAGTAGCGAATGTTGACTGGCTGGAATATTTATATTGGATTAAAAGGACCTTTCCTGAGGATCTTGAATACTATTACAATGCGGTACCTGACAGCTTGGTTTGGCGCAGACCTCTTTCATACAATGAGCCTTATGTAAATAATTATATGCGTCACCCTGCATTCCAGGATTACCCTGTAGTTGGTATCAGCTGGGAACAGGCTAATGCTTATACAGAATGGCGGACAGACCGGGTTAACGAAAACATTTTAAGGGAGAGAGGAATTCTAGTTGATTATAAAACGCTGGCTGGCGGGGGTAAAGGCAAATCTACTACTACCGCTTCTGCATCCGGAGAACCTTTCAATACAGACATCTATTTAAATGGGCAATATCAGGGTGAAGGTATTGATGGTAAAAAAATGCCTAAAGATCTTAATCCAAGTGCTGCAGCTCAAGGTAAAGGCGGAGCCCGCAGACCTGTCAGGCTCGAGGATGGTGTATTAAAGCAACCTTACCGCTTACCAACTGAAGCTGAATGGGAATATGCTGCTTTATCACTTGCCGGAAATACAGAATTTGAAAACATTGAAGACGGAAAAATTTATCCGTGGAATGGTCTTGGTGTCAGGTCTAATAAAAAGAAAACCCAGGGTTTAATTATGGCCAACTTTAAACGTGGTAATGGTGATAACATGGGAACCGGAGGCTATTTGAATGATAAGTTTGAAATAACCGGACCAGTTACCGCGTTTATGCCAAATGATTTTGGGCTGTATAACATGGCAGGAAATGTCAGCGAATGGACAGGCGATACCTATCGCAAGCTATCCTTTGAAGATGTTGAAGATTTTAACCCTTTCAGGGGAAATCAGTATGTAGACAAGCGTTTAGAGGATAAATCCAAAGGCATTTATGCTAAGGATAAATACGGACGCCCTATAAAAGATCCTGCTCCATCCCGAAAAAAACAAACATGGGCCGAATTGAACGGCGGTGTTGATAGTACGGCTGCTAAGTCAGCAATTGCAGGTAAAGCCTACAATCCTGATTTCAGGGGACATGTGGATTCTGTTAACCAGGATTTATATGGAGTTACAACTCTTGTAAATGATCGTTCTAAAGTTTACAAAGGAGGATCATGGAACGATAGAGCATACTGGTTAAATCCTGGAACACGCCGCTTTTTACAACAAGATGAAACCAGCGCCGAAATCGGGTTCCGTTGTGCTATGAGTATGGTTGGATCAGCTGAGATCAGTTCTAAAGGGAAACCCCAATTTTCAAAACCCGCTTCTAAAGCGCCGAAAAAAATTAAATAACACTTAAAACTTTGAATAAAAAAGGGAAAAATGACAAATCATTTTTCCCTTTTTTATTACCTCAAATTCAGCTGATTACAATCTTAAGGCAAACAATTTATAAATATTTGCCTTCACTCAAATAATTTTTAACATAGTCATCAACGCCTTCTTCCAGGCTTGAAAAAGGCTTATGATATCCGATCACGGTAAGTTTATCCATCTTTGCCTCAGTGAAATACTGATATTTGTCGCGGATATCTTCTGGTGTTGGAATAAATTGAATTTTTGGTTCTTTTCCTAATGCTTTAAAAGTATTCTTAGCCAGGTCTAAAAATGTACGGGCCTTCCCGGAACCAAGATTATAAATCCCAGAATCCTTACGATGATGCATAAGGAAATACATCACCTCAACCACATCTTTTACATAAACAAAATCACGCATTTGCTCCCCATCCTTAAATTCAGGATTGTGAGATTGAAACAGTTTCATCTCTCCTGATTTAATTATCTGATTATAGGTATGAAATATAACTGAAGCCATGCGGCCCTTATGATATTCATTAGGACCATAGACATTAAAGAACTTTAATCCAGCCCAAAAGAATGGTTTACGCTCTTGCTTTACAGCCCAGATGTCAAAATCATTTTTTGAATCACCGTAAGGGTTAAGCGGTTTTAATTGCTCAAGTCTGGATTCATCATCATCATATCCTTCTTCACCTAAACCGTATGTCGCTGCTGAAGATGCGTAAACTAAAGGGAGCCCAAATTGAACGCAGGTGCGCCAAACGTCCTTTGTATAGTCCAGATTCAACCTGTTTAATAAATCATAATCAAATTCGGTAGTATCTGTTCTTGCGCCTAAGTGGAATACAAACTGTACATGAAGATGATTTTCTTTGAGCCATTCTACAAAATCATCGCGCTCAACCTTTTTTGAAAAACGTTTGCCTTCAAAATTCTTATTTTGTTCCGCATCTGAAAAATCGTCGACCAGAACCAAATCATTGTACCCTTCGCTGTTAAGTTTATGCACTAAACAACTTCCTATAAATCCGGCAGCACCTGTAATTATTATCATAAGTTCAATAACCCCTTAAAAGGAGAGTGATTTAAAAATAAGTCTTCTTTAATTTCCGGAATAATCCCCAAACTTTGAGCTTTCTCAAAAAGGAGTTCAATTGCTTTTCGGCCTTCCTGCCCCAAATCTATGGAATATTTATTCACGTATAGTTCTATATGTTTATACATCACACTTTCATCCATGGACTGGGCATGAGAACGAATAAATGCCAGGCCTGATTTCGGGTTTGCAAACGCAAATTCAACACTACGCTGTAAAACTCTGTTTACCTTTAATTTAACATCTTCCGGGAGTTCGCGTTTTATCACAATACCACCTAAAGGAATAGCGCCTCCTGTTTCTTTTTCCCAAAACTCTCCCAGATCAAGAACTTTATAGAGGCCTTTCTCCAGGTATGTAAACCGATTTTCATGAATGATTAGTCCCAAATCAATTTCACCATTGAGCAAGGCATCCTCTATTTCAGAAAACACCATCTCTACTTTATCAGTAAGTTGCGGATATGCCAAACTTAAAAGAAAATTAGCGGTAGTATACTTCCCTGGAATACCTACTTTAAGACTGGAGACCAGAGACTGGTGATCGCTGACCGGACGCTTAGAGAGCAAGAGTGGCCCAACACCAAAACCCAATGCACTCCCGGCGTCTAATAAGGCATAATTGTTTGCAACATGAGCAAACGCATGGAAACTGAGTTTGGTAATATCAAGTTCATTGCCAAAAGCCTTTTTGTTAAGGGTTTCCACATCATCATAAGATATCTTAAATTCCAGTCCTTCGGTATCAATTTTTTTATGAATTAAAGCATCAAAAATAAAGGTGTCGTTTGGGCAGGGAGAAAATCCTAAAGTTAATTTCATCACATCTTTTTTAACAAGTCCATTAAGGTATCATTTAGGTTATTTACTGCAAGAGGTATATTCCAATTATTACAATTGCGGCGTTCTACATAATTAGAAATTGCTCTCAATTGTATGCAAGGAATGCTTTCCTGGTTACATGAGTAGAAAAAAGCGGCACCCTCCATACTCTCAATATGCGGATTTAACCGGCTAATTGTAGAATTAATACTTTCATCATTGCCGTGAACTTTATTTACGGTAATCGATTTAACCTCTTGCAAGCTAGCTGTAAAGGAATTTTTAAAAGGGAGCAATCCCTCTACATCAGATTTACCCAGACCAAGCTTATCAAGTGTCAAAAAATCATTTCCATCTTCTGCTCCCAGCTCCGCAAAGCAATCCGAAGAAACCAAAACGACGTCCCCGATTTTTAATGAACGATCAAAAGCACCGGCAATACCCGCATTAATGGCTAAATCATATTTACTTAAAGCCAGGGTTTTCCCCAGGGCATATGCAGTAGCCGTCATTCCAACCCCTGTTATAAGCGAATCAATTATGTTGCCATTTAATTCCAAAGATTTTATATCCGATAAAATAGGGTCTATTTCTAAAGCCGTGGCTGCTACCAGCAATATTTTCATCTCAAAGTATAATTATTAAGCTTATGCTGTATGCAAAAAACTCATTCGTTTACTTGCACTCTGTATTTGTCGGTGGCGCAAGCGGTATGCATTTAACGATTTCAGGTCGCAATTTACAAAATGCAGATATTTGATTTGCCATGCTTGGGTACAGTTTAAGTATATTTGCCTCTTTAACAGAAAAAAATGATATACATTACACGCAGAGAACGATTTAATGCTGCGCACAAACTATTCAGAGAAGAATGGAGCCTTGAAGAAAACATGGAAGTTTTCGGCAAATGCTCAAATCCTAATTGGCACGGACATAATTATGAGCTTTTCGTTACTGTAAAAGGTGAAGTTGATCCAAAAACGGGCTTTGTGATTGATTTAAAAGTGCTTAAGCAGATTATACTTACATATGTTACGGATAAACTTGACCATAAAAATGTTAATCTGGATGTGGATTTCATGAAAGGGAAAATGGCCTCTACAGAAATTTTAGCTATTGAAATTTTCAATCAGCTGAAACCACATATCGAAGCATTAGGAGTGCAAATGCATAAAATTAAACTTTGTGAAACAGAGAATAATTATGTTGAATATTTTGGCGAATAGCATTTAAAAGAATGAACGAAGACCAGATAAATCAAACTGCTGAAGGTAATGAACTGGATGGCTATAGTAAAATTGACAGGTATAATCCGGACAAGATTCACCGGATAGCAGATCATTACGGTGCAATCTTAACCGATCTGGGTGAAGATGCATCCCGTGAAGGACTTATCAAAACCCCCGAACGTGTAGCCAAGGCTTTACAATTTTTAACTCACGGTTATGATTTAAAACCTGAAGAGATTTTGAAAAGTGCTATGTTTAAAGAAGAATACAGCCAGATGGTCGTAGTAAAAGACATAGAAGTTTATTCCATGTGTGAGCATCATATGTTGCCGTTTTTCGGGAAAGCACATGTGGCATATATCCCAAACGGACATATCGTTGGCCTTAGTAAAATCCCGCGTGTGGTGGATGCTTACTCAAGACGGCTACAGGTACAGGAACGTTTAACTAACGAAATAAGAGACTGCATTCAAAACACTTTAGAACCCCTTGGTGTAGCTGTGGTAATTGAATGTAAACATCTTTGCATGTCAATGCGGGGAATTCAGAAGCAAAACTCAGTAACCACAACTTCGGCATTTACAGGTGCATTCGTAGACGAAAAAACACGGGCTGAATTTTTAAGATTAATTACTGCAAGTTTGGATTAATTGGCGGATCAAGTCCACCAAAAAACTAATTTATAAACACTTTTAACAGACATCGAAGGCAAAAAACGTCAGTAAAGTTTTATGCCTTTGTGTAAAATAAACGTATGAAAGCATATATATTTCCAGGACAAGGAGCCCAATTTCCAGGTATGGGTAAGGATCTTTACGAGCATTCTGACCGGGCTAAAGAATTATTTGAAAAAGCTAATGAAATTTTAGGTTTTAGAATAACAGATATCATGTTTAATGGCACAGAAGAAGACCTAAAACAAACAAATGTAACACAGCCCGCAATTTTTCTTCATTCTGTTATTCTAGCTGATTCACTTGGAAAAGATTTTAAACCGGACATGGTTGCAGGACATTCACTTGGAGAATTTTCAGCTCTTGTATCAGCTGGCGCTTTATCATTTGAAGATGGCTTACGGCTGGTTGCAGCAAGGGCAAATGCTATGCAGAAAGCTTGTGAGATACAACCTTCTACCATGGCCGCAATTTTAGGCCTTGACGATTTCACGGTAGAAGATGTTTGCCAGATGGTTAGCGAAATTGTAGTCCCAGCAAACTACAATTGCCCGGGACAATTAGTAATATCCGGAAGTATTGAGGGTGTGGATAAAGCGTGTGTACTCTTAACTGAACGCGGCGCCAAAAGAGCCCTGAAGTTAAACGTGGGAGGTGCGTTTCATTCACCTTTAATGGAAGCAGCCAGAGCAGCATTAGAATCTGCTATCGAATCGACCATAATTAAAGAACCAGTCTGCCCGGTTTATCAAAACATCGATGCCAGGCCGTATTCTAATCCGCAAAGTATTAAACATAATCTAAGTGCGCAATTGACCGGGGCGGTTCGTTGGACACAAACTGTTCAAAAGATGCTTGAAGATGGTGCTACATCTTTTACAGAAGTGGGGCCCGGCAACGTTTTGCAGGGATTAGTTAAAAAAGTTAACCGCTCTGTTGAAACTAAAAGCGCAACACTTAGTTAAGCAGTGTAATTAGATGGCATTTTAACCTTCTAAGTTTTTTCTTAAAACACTTTTATTTGTGAGTGCTACGTTTAAAATAAGGCTTTTACTCTTCATGCTTACGGTGAGTTTCGCCTTTACAGCTGTAACTATAAATTTCACTTTTGATAAAGATGAAGTTTTAGAATTTGATGGTAAATACATTGAAGGCAAACTCCACACTAAAGAAAAGTTTATTAAGAGCTTTTTGAATAGCCCCGCCTTCGATTCACTGAAAACCCTCCATAACCTACCCGGTAAAGCTGTTAATTTAATTTCTGAATTCAGGAATGACCGTGAAATTTATATCCATACCTATTTCAATCATCAGCTCACTCTATGGGGTTCCATTAGAATTGCCCCATCAACTGATGCGGGTTTAAAAGAAGGCAGCAATTTACTAATCACCGAAAATGGGTATTTTGAAGCTATAAAGCGAACGTCAGGCAACTTCTCTGCTTTAGCGATTATTCCTTTAAAATCAGAGTATAATTATCAGAACCAGCACTTAAGCAATACCTTTTCTAGAGATCTTATCAAAGAAAACAATGTTGATATAGCTACCATAAACGATAAAAACACTTATAATATCCGGAATATTGACGGAAAATATTTATTCTCGGTAAAGCTTAAATCATCCATTACCAATTCCTTCTATTCTAAATTAGAATTATGGCTCTGGATGATTTCTGTTGTTATCGGTACAGTATTTATCAATTATTTATGTATTTCCCTGGCGAATCATGGATATGTTAAATCATCCATATCAATCTTCTTTTTCTATTTTCTGGCTATCCGCATCCTCACGCTGGAATATGCCTGGATTGATACGTATTTCAACCTCCCCATATTCGATACCCGTCATTTTAATGCGGGTTATTTTTTCCCTTCTTTAGGAGATTTCCTTCTGAATGCTATCATGGTAAGCTGGTTTTTAGCATTTATCTATAGCTACCGTTATGAAATCAGACTTACTGATCAGCCAATTTCAAAACTGGGCGGGATTTTAGTTTTTATTCTGCTTGAAACAATACTTTATTTAATTGCCTATCAGCATAATGAAATTTTTTATCAGCTCATTACTCTCTCGGATATAAACTTTGATGTTACAAACATCCTGTATCTCAATAAATACAGCTGGCTGGGTATTCTTTTAATGTGCATTGCAATTTTCAATATTTACCTGTTATTAGAAATTGCCTTAGTAATTGGTGACTTACTGCCTTTAACAAACAAAGAGCGCTTTAGAATTTTCACCCTGAGTCTATCTGTTGTTTTTGTTGTAACCGCTATTTTTAATGGATTCAGTATTATTATAACATTCTTTGCCATCATTATCTATTTAAGGGGCTGGTCCTTTTACTATAAAAATCACAATTATAAGCTTGCGATATTCCTCTTTAGCTTATTGTTGTATTCTATTATTTCTTCCATTAAGCTTTCAACATTCCAATCTATAAAAGAAAAAGAAGACAGAAAGGTTCTGGCAGAACAAATTCAGTCTGCTGATGACCCCAATGCTGTTTTATTGTTTTTTTCTGTGGAACAAGCCATTTTGAAAGATGAATTTCTGACCCAGTTTTTTAAAGCACAACCTAAAGACAAATCCCTGCTTCAGCATAAATTACGCCAGTCGTACTTTGACGGATATTTGTCCCGATATGAGATTACATCACTTCCTTTCACACAGAATCAGAAATATTTTTTCAATGACAGTACCAGCTTAAACAGCTTTAAGAGTTTGGTCCTTAAAGGTTCCATTAAGGTTTCAAAATATTTTTACCGGGTGAACAACACATTCGGTTATCAAAATTATTTTGCGCTTTTACCCATTAAAGAGGGGAATAGAGATCTTGGAACATTAGTTATTCAACTTAAAGCCAAAACGTTCGCAGATTCTGGCTCATTTCCAGAAATTCTTGCTGACGGAAAAATAAGCAGCACTCCTGAACTGAATGATTATTCTTTTGCATTTTATAAAAATGGAAAACTTCTTAGCCAGAAAGGTAATTACAATTACAGCCTTATAAACAATAATTTTATAGGAAAGCAAAATCAGTTTGTTTTTATCGAAGCTCAAGGATTTAATCACCTTCTTTATCAACCGAATCAAAACAAACTGGTTATAGTAAGCAGACCGATTACAACTCCGGTGATGCAGCTGGCATCTGTTTCATTTCTTTTTCTGGTGTTAATTACCTTTTCTGTAATACTGGTCATAACGCACCAGTTATGGATAGTTTTTCATGATGATAATTTCAGGCTGAATAATTATAGTTGGGAATATTTGCTATCGAGAAATAAAATCTTATATAAAACACGCATTCAGGCATCAATGGTTATCGCCATAATTTTCACTTTAATTGTTGTGGGGGGTATTACTTATTTTAGTATTGGTAATCAGTTCAGAAAGCAGCAAGAGGAAGATTTACTTATTCATGCTACCCGCATTAATGAAGCACTGGAAACGAATGACACCTATAATACCACGCAATTAACCACTAATGAAACTATCTTAAAGTCGTTTGCAGAAATAAACGCCACCGATTTGAATCTTTACGATATAAACGGAAGGTTAATTTTTTCAACCCAACCTAAAATCTATGAACTGGGTTTTATTGAAAGGCGAATGGATGAAATATCCTTTATTTATTTAAATAAATACCTGCGCTCAGAATTTTTAAGTCACGAGAGCATTGGCGGCATGAAATATATTGCAGCATACAAACCTGTGAGGAACAAAAATAACGAAACCGTCGCTTACTTAAGCTTACCGCAATTTTCGAATGAAAAAGAATATCAGCTAAGAATTGGCTCTTTTTTAAATGCTTTAATAAATGTGTATGCGCTTGTGTTATTGGTTATCGCTCTTTTCGGTATCTTCTTAGCCAATCAAATTACCCACCCACTATCGTTGGTAGCCAAAAACCTGAGCGAGATAGCTATTGGCCATAAACACGAACCAATTCACTGGAAAAGCAACGACGAAATTGGCTCTCTTATTCAGGAATATAATAAAATGATAGCTGCCCTGGAAGAAAGCGCCCAGAAGCTAGCCCGGTCCGAAAGAGAAAGTGCCTGGAGAGAAATGGCTAAACAGGTAGCACATGAGATTAAAAATCCTCTTACGCCACTAAAATTAGGAGTTCAGCTACTAGATAAATCATGGAGAGAAAATGATCCTAATTTTGATAAAAAGTTCGAAAAATTCAGCAAATCATTTATTGAACAGATAGACAGCTTAAGTCTTATTGCTTCTGAGTTTTCGAACTTCGCTAAAATGCCTGATACTCCTTTCGAAAATGTGGATCTGGTTAAGTTAATTGAAAAAACTATTAATGTCTTCGATCAGACAGAAGATTTAGAAATAAGCTATACTGTTAATACCGATAAAGATGTAATTGTAAGAGGGGGCAAGGATCATTTATTGAGAATATTTAATAACCTGGTCAAAAATGCAATAGAAGCCATCCCCGATTTCCGGAAAGGAAAGATTCAAATCAATCTGGAAACAACCGGGAAAAATGTGCTTATAGAAATCTCTGACAACGGAAAAGGAATTCACGAACAATTACAGAAAAGTATTTTCAATCACAACTTTACCACAAAAAGTTCAGGTACGGGATTAGGTCTTGCATTTGTAAAGCAAGCAATTGAAAACATGTATGGCACAATACGTTTTGAAACCGTACCAAATGAGGGTACTACATTTTATATTACACTGCCTTTAGCTACCAGCTAAAGATTAAGGCATTACATTAAAATCACACAAGCAGGTGATTCCATGCTTGTGGCTGCCCCAGGTAGAAAGATCATGAATGAAGTAGACTATAACTTTACTTCACTTCAGAGGGGCTCAATAAATTAAGAATCATCATAAGAAGATGCTAAAATTCAGCATGAGGTCAAATTTGAGACAACCTGACCTTATACTTTGCCAAAACTATTTCAAGGTAATAGAGCTTCTTCCCATGGTATACCCATCAGAATAAAGCACAATAGAATATGTACCTTTTTGAAATTCTGAAGGATTGGTCCAATCAATATTATACACCTTTCCATCGTTAGCAAATTCAATAGCCGTCTTATAAGTATATTGCAGTTCTTCTCCATCAGCGGAAAACAAACTACTGTTGTCAGAGATAATAAGGTTGCCGCTCGGATCCATTATTCTTATATAAATATCATGCATTCCTTTAGAAGCTATAGGATTTTCCGCTGCTGTAAAGCTTACACGTAATTTCTTCGCAGAAGTGGCACGAGTCACGTCGCTTTCCTTTCCGCTGTTTTTAATTCTTAAAGAGGTAACTGCTATGTTAGCAACCTTTAAAGCCGAGGCAGCCTGCACTTTGGAACTTAACTCAGTATTTTGCAATTCGAGCTGGGTTGCTTTGGCTGTGACATTGCCTACGGTTGTTCGCAGGCTGTCGCGCTCCACAGATAATGATTTATTTTCTTTCCTTAATCCCTCGATATCGGCGGTATACTTATTAACAAAATATTTTAATTGCTTTACATCCTCTTTTGCTTTAGCCAGTTCTCCCTGAGTTAACTCGCCCTTCTGCAGCTGCTCTCTTAATTCAGAAATTTTCTGACGCGCCAAATCCTGCTCCTCCTGCATATTTGCCGTTAACTGTATATTTGCGGTTGTTGCCTTGTCAAGTTCTGCTTCAATTTTATCTATTTCAACATCCATCCTTGACTTTTCATCTGTAATAGTTACGATGCGTTCATTAGCTTTTTTATCCCGGAAAAAAAGATAGGCGTTAGTACCAACCAGGGCGATAATTACAACAATCAAAAAATAAATTTTATTAGAATCTCTTTTGGGGGCTTGATCGGGATAGGTATTTTCCATTATGAGCAAAATAAATTAATTACAGTTAATAAAAAGACGTGACACTAAAATTTTCTTACGTTTTTTATAACTTTTAAATAAGTGGATTATTGCATTTCAACTACAAAAACATCCTCACAATTATCACAAATATAATATTTTATAAACAACGGCACATTGATTCTAGTCATCAATTAATCGTCACAAATTAAAATGAGACATAATAAAACTGTCTCCGTACTGTTTCTTAAGTATCTTTGACCAGTTAAAAAGATATGTCTAAAAGAATATTTACCACTTTACTGTTTGCATTTTACATTTTCGTCACAACACAAAGTTCAGCCCAGGAAATAGCCCATAAAAGAGAGTTCAGGGGTGTTTGGGTTGCTACGGTTACCAATATAGACTGGCCTAGTAAACCGGGGCTGCATTCGGGCACTCAGCAGCAAGAATTATTGCAAATTTTTGATGAACATCAAAAGTCAGGAATGAACGCAATAATGTTTCAGATAAGACCTACCACTGACGCCTTTTATTTTAAGGGAAGAGAACTTTGGAGTAAATGGCTTACAGGAGAACAGGGATTGGCTCCATTTCCATTTTACGATCCGCTTGAATTTGCTATAAAGGAAGCACATAAACGAGGCATGGAATTACATGCATGGTTTAATCCTTATAGAGCAGCGTTTAGTTTGTCCGAAAAAGAAGTTAGTCCCAAACATATTACCAGGCAAAAACCTGAGTGGTTTTTTAATTACGGAGGTAAAAAACTATTTAATCCTGGATTACCCGAAGTCCGGGCTTACATTGTGCAGGTAATTATGGATGTTGTAAGAAATTATGACATAGACGGTGTACATTTTGACGATTACTTCTATCCTTATCCTGAAAGTGGGCGGCCAATCCCGGATACTGAGGCATATATAAAATACGGAAGTGAATTTAAAAATATAACGGAGTGGAGAAGAAGCAATGTAGACTCTCTTATCCATACATTAAATGACAGCATTCACACTGCAAAAAAACATGTAAAGTTTGGAATCAGTCCGTTTGGAATCTGGAAAAATAAAAGCCAGGATCCTGAGGGCTCACTTACAAATGGGGGATCTTCCTATGTTGAATTATATGCAGATACAAGAAAGTGGTTACAAAAAGGTTGGATAGACTATATAAACCCACAAATTTACTGGCCAAATCAACATCGACTGGCTCCATTTGAAAACCTTCTTGACTGGTGGAGTAATAATGCCTACGGAAGACATTTGTATATAGGTCAGGCTGCTTACCGGGCAGCTGAGAAAGTCCAGGGCTTCAATAATCGCCGTGAACTTCCGAACCAGGTCAGAGCTTTAAGAAACAATTCCCGAGTTCAGGGAAGTGTTTATTTTAGTTCAAAATCTTTAACAAATAACCTTGCCGGATTTCGCGATTCGCTGAGGTATGATTTATACCGGTATCCTGCGCTGCAACCCGCCATGCTATGGATAGATGATGTCACACCGCATGCGCCATTACTGCTCTCTGCCTATTTACAGTTTCCGAATATTATACAATTAAAATGGGATGAGCCCCTAAAAGCAAGGGATGGGGAAACGGCATATGGATATGTAATTTATCGCTTTAAAGCAGGTGAAGACCTTAATTTTCAGGATGCTTCTAAAATCATTAAAATCAGTTTTGACAATAGTGTCACTACATACTCTGATAAGACAGCTCAAAAAGGTGCCCAGTATAATTATTTCGTAACGGCCATCGACAGATTGAAGAATGAAAGCCTGCCTTCTAATATTGCGCACGCGTTCGTTCCTTAAAAATATTTCCCGGGCAGAAAATCCTGAAATGATTAAAAAAAATCTTTTATACTACAGTTAATAAAAATGAAATCCTAATTTATTTTTCAACATTCTATGTAAAATCAAAAACGTTTTTTTACGATTCGTGTTAAATCTTGTACAAAAAAACAATGAATCAATGAAACGTGTACCTGAAAATCTACTAGTGTTTTCCCATTTAAGATGGGATTTTGTTTTCCAGCGCCCTCAGCACTTATTGACTCGTTTTTCAAAAGAGTTTAATGTATATTTTCTCGAAGAACCGATACATGACGTTCAGGAAAACGAGGATAGTCACCTTTCTATCAGTAAACGTTCTGATAAATTATGGGTACTTGTTCCGCATCTGCCAAAGGACATAAATAAAAAAGAAAGCTTAAAGATTCAAAAAGAAATCCTCAAGTCGTTTCTCACCAACAAATCATTATCAGATTTTATTTTCTGGTACTATACCCCCATGGCCCTCGAATTTTCCGGAGATTACAATCCGGATATAACAATTTTTGACTGCATGGACGAGCTTTCAGCATTCAAATATGCACCACCAGAATTAATACATCTGGAGAAAGAGCTATTAACGCGCGCTGATGTAGTATTTACAGGCGGTCAGTCATTATATGAAGCCAAAAAACATCAACATCAAAATATTTATCCTTTTCCAAGCAGTATAGATAAAGATCATTTCGCAAAAGCACGTAAAAAAATCGCTGAACCAGCGGACCAAAAAGCTATTACAGGCCCCAAATTTGGTTTTTATGGGGTAATTGACGAGCGCTTTGACTATGAATTAATTGGCAATGCGGCTACATTACGTCCCGATTGGCAATTCATCTTAATAGGCCCGACAGTAAAAATCGACCCTGCAGTTCTACCGAAAAACAAAAATATCCATTATTTAGGCGGCAAATCATATGATGAGCTCCCTTCTTATTTAGCCAGTTGGGATATCGCAATGATTCCTTTCCTGCTTAATGAATCAACCCGTTTTATCAGCCCAACAAAAACGCCGGAA
Source organism: Pedobacter superstes (assembly GCF_037622515.1). Taxonomy (NCBI): domain Bacteria; kingdom Pseudomonadati; phylum Bacteroidota; class Sphingobacteriia; order Sphingobacteriales; family Sphingobacteriaceae; genus Pedobacter; species Pedobacter superstes. The sequence goes on along the minus strand of NZ_JBBJCN010000011.1, from coordinate 21,126 downwards.
TACCTGGCAGCAGGTATTCAGGTTATTTCTACTCCTATCAGAGACGTTGTAAACCCATACGGGAAAAAGAACCTGGTAAGTATTATAACAAAGGCCGAAGAATTAGTTAAAGCAGCCGAAATTGCTTTGACAGCTCCTAAAAAAGAGTGGCTGGCAGATGTAGATATCTTCCTCGCTAAGAAATCCTGGGATCAAACAGCATCTGACATGATGGATTTGATACGTAAAGCGATGGGCAGAAAAGTTTCTGTGCCGCTAAGTGCTTAATTAAATCAAATTTTATGGGTACGATTACAGATGTAGAGATCTGGGGCGGAATTGAATGCACAATAAACCGTGTAAAGGACTCTTATTTTGATCAACTTGAATTCTCAGGTCATTATGACAGGCAAACCGATATCGACCTTTGTGCTGACCTGGGAATAAAAAAATTCAGATATCCGGTGCTTTGGGAAAAACATCAACCTGCATCGGATACTGAGATCGACTGGTCAGCAACAGAAACCTCCCTTAATCGCCTCAAAGAATTAGGGATTGATCCTATTGCTGGTTTGGTACACCATGGTAGCGGCCCTGTTTACGCCCCGATTGAAAGCGAAACATTTGCGATAAAGTTAGCAGAATATGCATTCAGGGTAGCTCAAAAGTTTCCCTGGATTCAATACTATACGCCCGTAAATGAGCCTTTAACCACTGCTCGCTTCTGTGGCTTGTATGGCTTTTGGTACCCGCACTTAAAGTCAGACCACAGCTTTATTCGCTTATTACTAAATGAAACAAAAGCCACCGTGCTTTCTATGCAGGCTATTCGCAAAATAAACCCTGCGGCAAAGCTTATTCAAACGGAAGACCTGGGTAAAACCTACAGTACTCCGTCATTAAGGTATCAGGCGAATTTTGAAAATAAACGTCGCTGGCTGAGTTTAGATTTACTTATGGGAAGAGTAGGTAAAAAACATCCTTTATGGAAATATCTTACAATTCAGGGAGGCATAAGTGAAAAAGAACTCGATTTTTTTCTAAAAAATCCCTGTCCACCTGATATAATTGGCTTTAATTATTACATAACATCAGAACGATTTATTGATGAGAATGTATTTAAATATCCAAACCAAAATCGTGGCGGAAATTCAAGACATCGTTATGCTGATGTGGAAGCCGTACGGGTAGATCTGGAGACCAAAACGGGCGCGTATCAATTGTTAAAAGAGGCCTGGGAATATTTTAAACTGCCTATAGCAATTACTGAAGTACATTTGGGCTGCACGCGGGACGAGCAATTGCGCTGGTTCAAAGAAATTTGGAACACCGGTTTAAAACTTAAATCGGAAGGGATTAACATACAGGCAGTAACTGCATGGGCAATGTTAGGTTGTTATGGATGGAATAAATTGCTTACCACACCTCAGGGAAAATATGAAACCGGGATATTTGATTTAAGCCTCGGAAAACCGCGCCCTACAGCTCTTGCTAAAATGCTAAAATCATTATCCATGGGCGAGGATTTTAAACATCCTGTATTGGAAAGCAAAGGCTGGTGGCAAAAAGATATACGGGTTTTATATTTCCGAAATAATATCCGGAAAATAAGCGCTGAACTAAAAACGTCCCAACCCTTATTAATCCTGGGAAAAACGGGCACTTTAGGGAATGCCTTTGCCCGTTTATGTGAGCTTAGGGGGATATGTTATCAATTATTGGATAGAAATGACCTTAACCTAGGTGACCCACATCAAATAGAAAAGGTTGTTGGAGAAAAACGCCCCTGGGCAATTGTGAACGCAGCAGGCTATGTGCGCGTAGATGATGCCGAAGATGATAGAAACACCTGCTACATAGCCAATACCCAGGGACCGGCAAACCTAGCCAATTTATCCTCAAAATATAATTTTAAACTCCTGACTTTCTCATCTGATTTGGTTTTTGATGGGTCAAAAGGCAAATCTTACTTTGAAAGCGATGCAGTATCCCCTCTCAATATCTATGGCAAAAGCAAAGCAAGAGCTGAAGAATTCGTACTAAATAAAGATCCTTCAGCATTAATTATTAGAACCAGTGCATTTTTCGGTCCCTGGGATAACTATAACTTTATAACTAATGTATTATCCTCTTTAAAAAATCAGCAATTTGTTAAAGCGGCCAATGATGTTCTCATTTCTCCAACATACATTCCGGATCTGGTAAATACGAGTCTCGATTTGTTACTGGATGATGAATGCGGTATATGGCATCTTGCAAACAGGGGACAAATCTCCTGGGCCTCCCTTGCAATGCAAGTTGCAAAACGGGGAGACTATGATCCCAACCTGATAACTCCCACACCGCTTTCCGAATTTAATTACGCCGCAAAACGACCTTTATTTAGCGTACTTGGAAGCGAAAAAGGGCTTTTGATGCCTGAGTTGAATGACTGTCTAGACAGATATTTTATTGAACAAGAATTGCATTGTAACTTAGCAGACATTGTCATAAACACAAAAGCCGGTTAGTTAACCGGCTTTGTATTTATCATAGAGGAGCAGTATATCTGATCATTACTTCTCCGGCAGCAAAACGAACTTTATTAAATTGTTACCGCTTAGATATTTATTAGCAATATCCTTCAAGCCAGCGGGGGTAATTTTCTTTAGGGAATCCAAATACGTTAAAACCTGTACAGGCGATTCATTATTTTGATATTGACTGGATAAATATCCTAACCAGAAACCATTTTGCTTTAACTGGGTTTCTGTACTTCTTCTTTCTTCTGCTATGAATTTTTCTATATCTCCGGCTTGAGCGCCATTTGCCTTTACTTTATTAATTTCATCTAAAGTTGCGGATACTAATTTATCTACATTTTCCGGAGCAGAACCAAACGAAACCGTAAATGAATATCTGTTGCGGGGTGATTTGGAATAACTCATTCGGGCTCCGGGGCTATAAACACCACTTTCTTCTTCCCGTAAACGCTCGATTAATTTTATCTGAAGGACCTCACCCAAAGCATCTAACTGATTATTGGTATCTTCATTATAAATATAATCGCCACTAAATATAAGTCTAACCGTCGCCTTTGGCTCCTGACCCTTATAAACAACTTTTGAAATTTTTCCCGCAGGAGGAACTATGCCAAGATCCCGGGCTGCCTCTGTTCTGGTTTTTGATGGCAAGGAACCCAAATACTGCTCTAATAAAGGTTTTATCTCCTCTATCTTAAAGCTTCCGACAAAAGTGAAAGTAAAATCGCTGGCATCCGCGAAACGATCCTTATAGATCTCAAATGCCCTGTCAAGGTTGATCTGCTCAAGTTTCTCAAGTGTAGGCCCGGTACGGCGGATATTATAATTACCTAAAACGGCGGAAATTGTATCAGCAAAAACACTGTTGGGATCAGAACTCCTGTTTGCCAAAGCACCCCTCTGCTGAGAGATCATTGATTGAAACATTTCTGCATCTTTTCTTGGTGCGGTAAAATACAGATAAGTTAACTGAAGAGCTGTTTCCAAATCTTTAGGTGCCGCAAAACCGTTTATCCCTTCCGTTCTTTCGCTGATATACGGACTCACCGATGCTCTTTTACCACTAAGAAACTTAGGCAGCTGAATTGAATTAAACTCTCCCACTCCTCCGCGTGCAACGATAGTCGAAGCAAATGCTGCAGATTGATAATCGGCATCAGAGTATAAAGATGTTCCTCCCGGACTAAACGCGTTAAAGTTAATTTCGTCGTTTTTAAAATCAGTAGGCTTTAGTATTACCTTTATACCATTGCTCAATGTCAGCTCAGAAACACCTATTTCTTTGATATTTTTTTCAGAAATTACCTTTCCGGCTTTGGGCTTTACTTCAAGTAATGGCTTATCAGATACCTGGTCAACATAGGCTGTTAATTTGTCGTTCTTAGCTTCCGAAAGCCATTTATTAACTGTAGCCTCTGTTGGCAGAGAAGCCGCGTCCTTCTCAGGAGCCATAATAAGCACATCGCGGTTTTTATCCACCAAATATTTCTTAGCAAGAGCGTTAATCTCGCCCAGCGTTATACCTGGTATTACATCCTTAGCGAAATTATATTCATACTGGATACCCGGACTCGCTTCGCCATCAAGGAAAAGCCGAACATATTCATCAACATATGTTTCCGATGACGTTTTATCTTTTTCTTTAAATGAAGCTTCCATCGAAGTAAGATAGGACTGCTTTGCCCTGTCCAACTCTGTTTGTGTGAAGCCATAAAGCTTAACCCTTTCCGTTTCGGCAAGCACCGCCTTCAAACCTTTTTCCAGTTCCCCTGGCTTCGCATAAACTACAGCAGAAGCTACATCCAATCCAGCAAGGAAACTACCGATGCTGCTTCCTGCCTGTAAAAAAGGAGGATTAGCCTGTTTCATTAATTCCGAAAAACGAGCTCCCATCATTTGATTATATAACGACCGAATGTTTCCATTCCTTAAATCGGTCGTGGTTTTTAATTTCGTTTCCGGATGTTTAATAAGGATTTGGACAACCGTATACGGAAACTCTTTGTCGGTGACAGCGATAAACTGATTTTTATTTAAAAGCGGGATGCTGTATTCGGTACGCGGACGGGGATTTGAAGGTTTCGCAAGATCAGAAAATTTAGCAATGATCATCTGTTCAACTTCTTTAACGTTAATATCTCCAACAACAATCAGAGCCTGTAAATCGGGACGATACCAGTCATTATAGAACTGTTTTAATGTTGCGGGCTTAAAGCCCTTTAATACTTCTTCGGTTCCTATAGGCAGCCGGTTAGAATACCGGGAATTGTTCAGCATCATCGGCAGGTATTTGTTTTGCATCCTTTCTCCCGCACCTTTCCCTAAACGTTTTTCTTCTAAAACAACTCCCCTTTCCTTTTCAATTTCGGAAAGATCCAAACTTGCATCCTGGGCCCAGTCGCGCATAATCTGCATTCCATTTTTAAATAACTCCGGATCGTCGGTTGGGATAGGTAACTGATATACCGTTTCATCAAAGCTGGTGTAGGCATTTAAATCAGCCCCAAAACGAACACCAGATTTTTGAAGATAGTTTACCAGCTCATTTTTAGGAAAGTTCTTAGTTCCATTGAAGCTCATATGCTCCATAAAATGGGCCAGCCCGCGCTGGTCATCATTCTCGAGTATAGAACCAACCTTAACAGCCAGATATAATTGAGCACGGTTTTTAGGTTCGGTATTACGACGGATATAATATGTGAACCCGTTTTTGAGTTTACCGGTTTTTATCGCCGTATCGAGTGGCAGAATCTCGGCTTTTGCTGCTTTTGATGTAACAGGTGCTTTTGTTTGAGCCAGCCCGTACTCAGCAAAAAACACGGTGATACTGACTAAAAACAGAACAATGATTTTTTTCATATTAATTAGATAAGGTGATTGCTTATTAGTTTCATTCGAGTAATTAAATTTTAAACCTTTATAATTATTTTTCTATTGTACATCCACCATAAAATTATCAGCCAAAATAAAACAAAACATAGTGCCCAGGCCAGAGAAGCATTTAGCGGCGATAGGTTCGGAGCAAAATACGACTGAAACAACCAGGTCTTTAAACTCACCTCGGTACCATCGGTCTGCGAAACTTTTATAAAATTAAACAACTTGGCCATGATCGTTGACATGAAATATACCGTAATGGCATTTACACCATACACAACAAAGGGTTTTGTTAAACTTTTAAATTCCCTAATATCGATGAGCCAATAAAATGCAGCAAGAATGATGACAGCTAATCCACTTGTAAACAATACATAAGAGCTTGTCCATAATGCTTTGTTCATTGGAAAAAAAGAATTCCATATCAGCCCAGCAGCAACCGAAAGAACTCCGGCAACAATCATCCAAACAACTTTCTTATAATTATTGATATCATTTTTCCTCAGCCAGATTCCTGCAAGTGTTCCTGACAAACCACTTGCAACAGAAGGCAATGTGCTGAGAAGGCCTTCAGGGTCCCAGGTTTTGGATAATTTCCACAAGTGATTTTCTGAAAATAATGCCCGGTCAATCCACGCAGCCAAGCTTGTTTCTTTCTCAAGGTTCGGCTCTATTCCCCCAGGTACCGGAACAAGAGTAAGAAGAGCCCAATACACGAAAAGAATTAGGATAAAAACGACTAGCTGAATTTTTGCATTCGTTTTATAAAAAAGGATAGCACAAACCAGAAATACAACTCCAATTCGCTGCAAAACCCCGGGAATTCTTACAGTACTAAACGTTTTAACCGGATCTAAAAACACGTCAGGAAAAAGGGCCAGGACGATCCCCAAAACGAACAGAATAATAGAACGTTTCACAATGGAGAGAATAACCTCCTTGCTTGCGATTTGTGTCGCCCGTTTAGTTCCCAAAGCAAAAGCTATAGATACCCCAACAATAAATAAGAAAAATGGAAAAATAAGATCAGTTGGAGTGCAACCGTGCCACTCAGAATGCTTTAAAGGTGAATAAATATTTCCCCAATCGCCAGGATTGTTAACCAGGATCATAGCGGCTACTGTTAAACCTCTGAAAACATCGAGAGAAAGTAATCTTGAATTTTTCATAGCAATGTTTCTTTCATGTGATAAAACCGTTATAAATGTAGGATATTCGCATAAAACAGATTTGTTTACCGTCTCAATTTACAAAAATGAATGAATCCTTAAACCGCCTGGCAAATTTATTTCGCAAAGAATCGCGTATGATTATTGGTTTAATGTCCGGAACCTCATTAGACGGACTAGATATTGCCTTGTGTAAAATTAGTGGAAGTGGTTTAAATACAAGAGCCGAGGTTCTTCAATTTGAAACGGCGGATTATTCTGATGAGTTCAAGGAAGATTTAAGAACCATCTTTTCGAAAAAACAGGCAGATCTGGAAAAAGTGACTTTACTTAATTCGAAAATCGGACTTATTCATGCAGAACTGATAAACAGATTCTTAAAAAAATTCAATATACCTCGTGAACATATCGATTGCATAGCCAGCCATGGACAAACAATATATCATGCTCCTAAACGCCTACATCAATTGAAAGAATACCCGAATTCAACACTTCAAATCGGCGATGCGGATCATATAGCTCTTAAAACCGGAATCACCACTCTTAGCGATTTCAGGCAAAAACATATTGCGGCAGGCGGCGAAGGCGCGCCATTAGCTTTATACGGAGATTATATTCTATTTTCTTCGAACTCAGAAAACAGAGTTTTATTGAATATTGGCGGCATCTCTAATTTTACTTACCTGCCTGAAACAGGTAGTAACAAGGCTATTATCTGTACAGATGCAGGTCCGGGTAATACCCTGATTGATGGCCTCTGCAAAAAACATTTTAACATTTCTTACGATAAAGATGGGGGCATAGCTCAAAAAGGGACAATAAACATCGGTTTATTAAATTCGATGCTGAAACATCCTTTCTTTTATGAAGATCTCCCAAAAACAACCGGACCAGAATTATTTAATCAGACCTTCATTCAACAGTCTTTAATGTCAGCAGATATTGAAAACATACGTAATGAAGATTTAATCGCCACTGTTACCCAACTAACGGTCGAAGCCCTTGCGCTTGCTTTAAAAAAGGCCATTGGGGATACTGACTGCACTTTATACCTGAGTGGAGGAGGTGTCAACAACTCATTCCTGGTGGAAAAAATAGTCGCGAAATTTCCGAAAAACGCGGTGAAAAAACTGGAAGAGTTAGGTATTTCAGCTGATGCTAAAGAAGCGGTACTCTTTGCTCTACTTGCTAATGAAACTATTTGTGGATCGGCTTTGGAAACAAATGCCGGACCAAGAGTTATGATGGGAAAAATTTCTTTGCCCGAATAGGAAATCCTTACCTGAGACTTATCTATAAAGATTAAGCCACAATAATTTGTGGCTTAACCTGCATTAAGGTTAAAAGATCCTGTATCCTAAACTTAAATGCCACAAATTTTGCTTTTGATCGTATTTGCCACTCTTATCAATGTTTGACAAACCCTTTTCATACCTCAGATCAAAAGACAGATTCCCTAAATCTACACCACCACCAGTTTGCAGGCCAATAGTCTGGTTTTTGTAATTGTCGAAGTCTGTAGCCACCGCGTAATTTTCTTTAGAATCTTTATTTAAAAGAAATGAAATAACCGGTCCTGCCATAATTCTGAAATTCAATTTATCAAAACCGAATTTATTCCCGATCAAAACAGGAATGTCAAGAGTGGTAAAATTCACCTTAGCATCACCCTCATATGTGGTTCCGTCCTGCTGTATTGATCCGAACTCACCGCCTTTACTTCCTAAATATACTTCGGGCTGTACATAAAAGCCAGCCCCACCTACCCTGGCCCAGACCCCGGCCTGATATCCTAAACGGTTACTTTCATCTCCTACATTTCCTTTTAAGCTTGACATATTGACTCCCGTTTTTAAGCCAAGATGAAAGGACGGTAACTGCGCAAATGTTGTTACTGCTGCCAGCAGCATACAACCTAATAAAATACTCTTTTTCATAATCTGATTAATGTGTGTGTGTTATTTCAAACAGCAAATTTATTAAAATGTTGCTGATGAAATCCTGTTTAGAGAAGACGTATAAATTCATACTTTTGTAACAAAGAAAATTATGGCAGATATAACTATCAGTAAAGAGGATTGGGATAGACTTAAATTGAAGGTACAACGCAAATACCGCGATCTTAGCGACGATGATTTAGCTTATTTACCCGGAGAAGAGGAGCAACTGATTACAAGGCTTATGGCACGCTTGAAGCGAAGCAGGGAATATGTGTTGTTTACTTTAAAAAAAGGCTTGGCCAATATTGATAATAATAGACTGTAACAGTAAAAAGATCAAACTTAACCAGCTATTTATAAACCAATTTTCTTATTTTTAGGTAAAACTTCAGAGTATTTTGAGTATCTGTAATGATTAAATACTCATCCACTCATGCGCATGTATCTTTTTAAGGATACAGGCGTTATACTAATTAATTTATTATACTATGCTAAGGTTGAGAAATAAACTTAAAAAACTGGCAGTTCCGGTTTTACTTTTAACGGGCATACTGTCGTTCTCATTTCGTGAAGACCTTTTTCAAGCCTCTAAGAACCTGGATATATTCTCGGCCCTTTATAAAGAGCTGAACATCAGCTATGTTGATGATGTAAACTCCTCCCAGTTAATGGAAACGGGTATTGGCGCGATGTTAAACAGCCTGGATCCATATACAGAATTTGTACCTGAATCAGAAATCGAAGACTATAAAATGAAATATGTGAGTACCCAATACGGGGGTATTGGCACATTGACTTTTTTACGCAATGGCAAAATCATAGTTTCAGAAACCCTCGAAGGTTTCCCTGCTCAAAAAGCAGATATAAGAGCTGGAGACGAGATTATAGAAATAAACGGCGTTATTCTGAAAGGCAAAAAATATGAACAGGCAAGCCAATTGTTAAAGGGTCCCAAAAGCACTCCTTTAAAGTTAGTGATTAACCGGTACGGTGAAAATATAGTAAAAAACATCAACAGAGATGAGATTACCCAACCCAATGTTAGTTACTCAGCAATTCTTAATAATAACATTGGATATATTAAACTGGATAAGTTTTTAGAAAGTTCTGCCAAAGAAGTACAGGATGCACTCGTTCAGTTACAAAAAAGCAATCCATCCGGAATCATTCTCGATCTTCGATCTAACGGCGGGGGAATTTTACAGGAAGCAGTAAAAATTGTTAATTTATTTGTCGCCCCTAATATTACAGTGGTAACCCAAAAAGGAAAAAATCGGGAAAAAAATATCCCGTATAAAACCTTTTCCCAGCCTCTGGCTCCAAACACCCCGCTTGTAGTGTTAATTAATAACAGGGCAGCTTCGGCCTCAGAAATAGTAGCAGGTTCTTTACAGGATCTCGACAGGGCAGTTGTTATCGGCCAGCGCAGTTATGGGAAGGGTCTTGTGCAGCAGACCTTCAATTTACCTTACAATACTCTTGTTAAAGTTACCGTAGCCAAATATTATACTCCTTCTGGAAGATGCATACAGGCACTTGATTACACCCACAGAAACTCCGACGGTACAGTTGAAAAAGTTGCGGATAGCTTAATAACCGAATATAAAACTAAAGGGAACCGTTCAGTTTATGATGGTAGCGGGATCTACCCTGATATTATGGTACCTGCATTAAAGCTTAGTCCGATAAGCCAAACCTTACTAAGTAAGTTCTATATTTTCGACTATGCCACTCTTTACCGGAAGCAGAAAACCAGCATCCCTGATCCTAAGATATTTAAATTAAGCGATGCAGAGTATGCCGATTTTGTGAATTATTTGTCCGACAAAGATTATAATTACAATACACGCACAGAACGTTTGTTAACGGAATTAAAAGCTGAAGCAGAAAAAGAGCAAAAACTATCTGAGATCAAGGCAGAATATGATGCACTTAAAAACAAGGTGTCTGTCAGCAAAAAAAACGACCTTTCACAATTTAAAGACGAAATTCGACAGCTTCTTGAAAATGAAATTTCGAGCCGCTATTATTTTCAAAAAGGACGTCTTGAAAATGGATTTAACTATGATACGGATTTGAAAACCGCTTTTAATACCTTAGGAAATTCAAACACATACTCTTCAATATTGCAAGGGAACGGCTCATACAAATCCATTGGAAAGCCAACAATTGGCTTTTCTGCGAATAGCGGTAAATAAAGATCCCGGGTTAATTTATTCCAGAATAATAGAACTTTCTGAAAGCCGCAACGTATTAATCAACTTAGACCTTAGAATTCAAACATACTTTTGATAATATTACTGAATATAATTAATGTTATCTTTTTTCAAATCAAAACCTGTAATACCGGAAATTAACTTCGCGAAACTTGGAACAGATATGCACTCTCATCTGATTCCGGGAATAGACGATGGCGCTCAGAATTTGACACAGTCGATCGAGTTAGTCCGGAGTCTGCTTAGTGCTGGATTTCAAAAAATCATAACGACCCCACATGTTATGATAGATTATTATCGTAATACACCTGAAACTATTAATACCGGCCTGGCAATTCTTAAGGAAGAACTCAAAAATCAAAAAATTGACGTACTGATTGAAGCAGCAGCTGAATATTATTTTGATGAGGATTTCGAGAATAAAATAGAGCAGGGGGATATTCTAACCTTAGGAAATAACCATCTATTATTTGAGATACCGTTCAGTACTTATCCTCTCAACATCTTCGATATCATCGAAAAGATCATCAAAAAAGGATATGTGCCGATACTGGCGCACCCTGAAAGGTATTCTTACTTACACGGATCGATTACCGATTATCAACGGCTTAAAGATGCTGGCTGCTACTTTCAATTAAATACTATTTCATTAACAGGATACTATGGCAAACCTGTCCAGAAAGCTGCTGAAGAACTCGTCGATAATATGCTGATAGATTTTCTGGGTTCTGATATGCACCATTTAAAACACGCTGCAGCATTAAAACTAGCATTGCAGCAACCTTATGTTTATAGATTATTGACGGATTACCCATTGTTAAATCAAACATTATAATTCCTGGTTCTTGAATGATTTGTTTCATTGAGAATCCAGGGACTAGTTTTTCGGGAAAAATGAAAATATATTTATACTGCTGAGCAGAAACCGGTCCATCTAAAAGGGATAAGGAACCGGATACTTAAAAGCTTCTCTGGAAATAGCTCAATTATGGAATCAGAAGAGCTTAAGGTGACACTTCGCAAAACCCAAACATTTACGGTCTACCCAAGGATTGAATACCCTGGTTTCTTTACATGTTTATTTAAAACGCTATTTTCAAAATCATGCATTACTGTTTCAATAGAAAGATATTTTTCAGCATACACTCTTGCGTTTCTTCTAAATTCGTCATTATTGTTTGTAACTGATTCTAAAATACTCCGATTTAATACCTGCTGATCTTCTGCATCGACAACAATAGCCATGTTATGCTTCTTAATCATTGAATGTAAACCCGATCCTTCATTAGCAGTTACCAGGGCCAGCCCGCCCACAGCCAAAATGGTTGTTAACTTTGAAGGCATCACCAGGTCAGACGCATTCGCTTTTTGTATAACTAAATGAACATCGGCCATATTTAAAAAAGCATTGAATTTTTCAAAAGGCTGCAAGGGAAAGAAAATAACATTGACGAGCTTCATTTCCTTAACCATTTCCTCAAGCTTTGATTTGTAAGGACCAGAGCCACAAATAAGAAATTTCAGATCGGTATGATATTTTAATTCATTGGCGGCATATAAAATCGCCTCCAAACCTTGCTTCTCGCCAATTCCTCCTGAATATAAAATTATTCTGTCCGAATTACTAAACCCAAATTCCTGCTTTCCTTTTAATTTATCTTCAATCGGATAGAATAGATTAGTATCGGCCCAATTTGGAAATAACAAAACATTATCGTTTGCCTTAGCTGCAATCCTTGCGACCATGCTTTCTGAAATACTGCTAACAAAATCGGCCTTACTCAAAATGAACTTCTCCAACTTGAAAAGATATTTGATCACCCGGTCAGATTTTATCATTTTTAGATCTCGTGCAGCTTCTATTTGTAAATCCTGTATATGATATAAGAATTTAGTTTTCCAGATCTTCTTCGCTAATATTCCTAAAAATCCAAGCAAAAAAGACGGGGACACTGTAACTACCAGATCATATTTCTTTCCAAAAAGCATCGGAAGTAACCTTAAAAGAGCAGAAATAAAGAATGATATCTCCTGGAGAATCCTCCTTAAGCCGGATGGGGCTGAAGGGATATATTGAGGACACCTGTGAACTATAAGTTCAGAACCAGAAATAGTGGTTCTTTCTGTCATATAACTAAACCGCTGTTTATGATAGGGAGGCTGTACTTTCCAAAAAGGGTAGTAAGGATATGTAGTAATTACAGCGCAGTCGTAACCATTTCCCACCAGCCAGTCAACCATTTCGCCATTATATTTCCCTATCCCAGTCGGTTCAGGACTAAAATTATAACTAATTAGCAAAACTCTCTTCTTCATTCTGATCAATTTTATCGCCAGTATTCAATGCTCGCATTGATCTTTTATCAGTCTCAATTAGAAAAAAATACTTCAAAAGGTGAAGTATTTTCTACATAATTTCATTGGTAAAGTAATCCTTTGCACTCTTTGTTTGAATTTCGGAAGATAATAATTAAATAATCTCTATTCGTAAAAAATGCAAGAACTATAAACTACCCTTAAGTTTGGGAACCTCCAGGCAAGTAACAATTTTAAACCTGATTGGTTGCTCGTCATAAATTCTTTAATTTTCCTGGAGCATGTCCCAATATCGCATTTATTAAAAGTTGTTTTATTGTAAATTATTAAAATTTAAAAACATATTGTATATTACATAAAAACGGCCTTTGGCCCGATATTTGACATTAGAGACATATTCATTCCTTCAAAACCAATAAATTAATTCATATGATAAAACATTCTACTCTCTGCTATTATTTTTATAACAACAGACCAATGATAAAAGCGGTATTAACCGTCTTCTGTCTTGTTGTTTTAATGGTAAATTCACAGGCACAAACATCCGAGCCTTATGTAGCACCACAGGACACTGTAAAAATTAAACGTAGCCCTGGCGAGTCGATCACATCTTACAAAACAATCACTCAGCCTGGCAGTCCAAATTCACATATACTCGGAATCGCAGTTAAGGTTGCGTCAATGCTTAAGGATACCACTAAATACGATCAAAAGAAAGGTATTTTGGTTGAGACGCTTATTGAGAAAACAGATCTCGAGTATTTAGCTTCGCAGGGCGTAAATACTATTGTAGCCTTGTTCGAACTGGTTAATAAACACCTTCCTGATGATCAGACTATTACCTTTCGGACCGAAGAACAACAAAATGTAAAGATTGCTGAAAATCCTTTGGTACTTAAAGATCTACGTGCCATGGTAGCATCAAAGCCGGCAACCATCCATGATCCACAGCAATGGAAAGAAAATGTTTATCACGCCTACATGGCTCGCGATTATGGAACGAAATTGCATAATACCATTACGATTACTTCTGCAACACGAGAAATCCGTGAAACTCCCGGACTCGAAATCATCAATTTTGATGGAAGAACTATAACACTTGCCGAAATTCTGAAAAAACACCAGGCGGGTACTTCAAATAAATATGAAGCAGAAAAAGCCGCTGTCGCAGAATTCCGTGCTTTAACCTTTCCAAGCTCAAGAATTTCGAAAGCTAATGCCAATGAAAACTATAAACGGGCGCTTTTCGAGTTAATCCGCTTGCAGGAAGGGGATATCAGACAACATCCTCTAACCAGAAAATTAGTTGAGGATCTTACAAACGACCTTAAAAAGGGGAAAGAAAGCAACGTAATAAACTCGTTAAAAAACAACCCGTTTTTTGACGCCAATGTTCCCGGCAATCTCGGCCCGGTGTTACTAACAGAAGATCAGGTCATCAGTCCTGAGGAAGTTCGTAATAATGCTGAAGCAAAGGCTATGGAATTGATTATGCTTACCGCATTACATTACGGAGAACGGGATGCTGTAAAACTTTTTAGGCAGTTAATCAACGGAAATGGTTCCGCTCCCGCTAAACAGACCGGAGATTTTACTCCCAAGCGTTTGGCAGAGTTGACCGATCATGGAACAGAAAAGCTGAAGTCTCTGGGATATGGACCTGATAAGACTCGGGATATGAGCAGTTCAGACCTTGTTCTGGTAGCGGTATCGGCTCCGGAGACTCCAGTTGAAATCACTCCCACTGCATTTATAACCACGCAAATGGTAGGTGTGAGTATCTTTAATCAATATTCTACTGTGGAAACTAAAAACATAGTGATGTTTAGTCCCAGAATTACTCTGGCTAGTCGGCACACTCAATATAGAGCGGCCTTCGATCCTGTTGAATACATTCCTGAAATAGTGAACGGTGAAGAAATTAATCAAAGAGGATCCAAGATCTCGCAGAACGGAGTCGAAATGCGTATTGAGTCTGATTTGTATTTCTCAAACCCACAAAGAATTATCGACAAGGGTGTTAAACCCGGAATATTTCCACAGTTTGGGGTTATTGCAGGAGTAGGGAGACGAAAGGTTGGTTATGACAATAGTACAACATTAGGACAGCACGGCGCGGTTCCACAATTTAAGAGTATTTATGTTAACTGGGGCGGGCATTTTGGGCTCAATGGAGGACCATTCTTGCTGGCAGCCGATGCGACTTATCTTTCTTCACAATCTGGAGAAACTCCGAATGAACAATTTTTCGATATATCTCAGGGAATGACCCTATATAGATTTAGTTTTCTAACGCATATTTTTAATTTTGGTTTAGGCAAAACGGATCAGGGAAATGGAACTAATTTGACTCTGGATCTTGACATGGCGGGCGAGACTAACAATACTGGATTCAGAAACCGGACAATCACTCCTGGAAGCACCTCTCAAACCGGAAACCGGGAATGGAGGAGAGACTATGACCGTGCCCACCCTGGTGGAACCTATAATCACGCTATCGCTACAAATATGATTTTAAATGGAGATGTTAAAGCGACATATGCTGCAAGTAGCTCGGCGGCCCTGCAGTTTGGTATTCAAAAATCTGCCCTGCATTTGAAGGGAGCGCTAGGCCTTTATAATTTGTATACCGTTGATCAGAATAATTTGGTAAATAAGGACTTGTTTAAAAATACCATTGAAGGCAACTTGTTTGGTAGAATAGGCCTCACGTATACTTTCGGATCCAGAAGTTTTACCGAAAAACACACGAAAAAAGAATCCTACCAAACTACAAGCAAAGGAGAGTCGCCACACAAAATAGAGGAATCATCAAGCAGTCAAAAATCCTCTTTTATACCAAGGGATCATGCTATTTTTACCAATAAAAAATCCAGAGCAAAACAGGTGGAAGAAACAAAGCCTTAATTGATCAGGTTTTTAAACATCATCAAACCTCATGCTGACAGGCATGAGGTTTTTTTTTACCCAGATTTAAATCCATTAAATATCCATGACCGGCCTCAGATGTTTAAAGTAGTATTTTACTTTGAGCCGTATGAATTACTCTTACTCTATTCTATAGCGTCTGAAAAAACCTTAAACTCATCAGGATGGTAAGTTATTTTATCTATAGCCGGAAGCCTGCAAATGAAACAGCTCGGCATATCGGGCTTCATTCTTCAGCAATTCTTCGTGGCTTCCAACTTCGAGTATTTCCCCTTTATCTAATACAATGATACGATCCGCCATTCGAACAGTGGAAAATCGATGAGAAATTAGTACGGCGGTTTTGTTCTGGGTGACCTCAGCAAATCGTTGAAAAACTTCATATTCAGATCTTGCATCCAGAGCTGCGGTGGGTTCATCCAGTATTATTATATGGGCATCACGCATATACGCTCTCGCCAGCGCAACTTTTTGCCATTCACCACCGGACAGTTCAACTCCCTTATTAAAGTGTTTGCCCAAAACCTGCTCATACTTATTGGGTAACTTCTCTATAATAGAATCCGCCAGGCTTTTTTTAGCTGCATTGGCAATAAGTGCAGAATTACCAATTTCGGCGATGTTGCCTACCGCAATATTCTCAGCCATGGTCATCTGATAGCGAAGAAAATCTTGAAAAATAATACCCATCGCAGCTCTCAGTTCTGTCAGATCGTAATCCTGCAAATTATAACCATCCAGAAGAATACGCCCTTCGGTCGGATCGTATAATCTGACCAACAACTTCACCAGCGTTGTTTTTCCTGCACCGTTCTCACCAACTAAGGCTAACTTTTCTCCGGGACGAAGTGTAAAGTTCAGGTGGCGATTAGCCCATCGATTGGAGTTTGTATATTTAAAGCCAACATCTTCAAAAGTGAAGCCTGTTTGAATTGGATTTGGAAAAGGTCTGGGATCGTTCGGAATACTTATCTTTGGCTTGATCTCGAAGAAATCAAAAAAATCTTTTAAAAATATAGCTCCCTGAGCTACTGTACTGAAACGTTTAGCGACATTTTGCACCAGTGCTCCCATTTGCCGTATAGTACCAAGTAAAAAGGTAAGTCCGCCAAAAGACAGTGCCCCGATAAGTATCTGTTGAATTATATAGATAAAAACCAGATAGAATCCGATTGATCCGGGAATGGTGAGCGCCGAACCCATTAAGAACCTGTTTACACCCAAACTACGCTTAGCATTATGAAACTTAGTTGAAATGTTACGATATCTTTCTATAAAGAATTCTGACAGATTAAACAGCCTTACCTCCTTTGCTGTTTCATCACTGCTCCCTACAAAACTCAGATAATCCAGCTCACGCCGGCCCTGAGTTTGACTCCGGATAAGAGAATAATTCTTAGCGTTAAAATAGGCTTCGCCCAGGAAGGATGGTATAATCGAGACCAACAATATCAGGACAACCCAGGGACTAAAAATAATTAAACTGGTAGCCATGCCGCCAATTGTAATTAAATCCTGTAACTGGCTAAACATCTGTGACAAAAGCACTGTCCGGCCTACAGTTTGTTGTCTCGCTCTTTCGAGCTTGTCATAAAAAACTGAGTCTTCAAAAAGGTCCAGGTCAAGAGTAGCTGCATGAGACATTATCATTATGCAACTACGGTTCGTGAGCCTGTCTCCAAGCAAATCATCTATCAGAACTATACACTTGCTTAAAACTGTTATAAGGATTATTAACAAGAACTCTGCAGCCACCAAGTTCCACAGATAATCGTGCTCCAGATTTTTATTCTGCCTGAGAAGGTCCACCTGATCAATGATATGCTTACCCACAATAAGCACCAAAATAGGTAGCGATGCCTGAAAAATGCGGATACAAATGCTGCAAAAAGTTAACCGGGGACTAGTTTCCCATACAAGCCTAAAGAATTGCGGAAGATTGCGGTAGGCTGTAATCCGGTCCTTCATCGTTAACCTCTCCGCCTTTTTTAGGGGGTCACCTTCTGAATTAAATATATTATTCCAAAACTTCTTTAACATGTCAAATTGATGAACCGCCAATTTCAATAAATCACTTTTACCTCAGATCTATGCTGCGGGCTCCTTAAATTCTGCCTTATCTAAATGCTCCTGTAAAATTTTTGCAAATTCTGTGGCATTTACCGGATCAAAAATTGTTGAATGTTCGCCTTCTACTTCATAAATAGTGACAGACTTAGCATACCTGTTCCAGGCATTCTTAACAATCGGACTAAAACTGAATTCTTTATAAACTACCTTATTCACTCTATCCATAAAGTAATAATGTTTTTTTGCATAAAACACCAACAGATTGCCATCATAAGGTTTCATTGTGTAACTAGTCGATGCTAGTTTAAATGTGTTGGTCATCTTGTCAAAGATACCAAGATCTTCGTTCTCGGAAGTTTTGGGTTTAGCGCCCAGTAGTACCTGTATCGTTTTTAACTTATATTGTATGGCTTGCCTGGTATGCTTTCTTAAAAGAAACAGTTCAAAATTCATTTTTAGCACAAACTTTGAAGCATAATATTTTATTAATGCCGGGATATGATAGAAATTTTTGATACTGGCAGCATCGGCTTTCTTCTTTTCTTTCGCTTGCGTGTCAAAAAGTGCTAGTAAGGACACTTTTTTACCTAATGCTTCCAATTGTCTGGCCATTTCATACGCTATTGTGCCTCCCAGACAATGCCCTGATAGAGCATATGGCCCTTCAGGATTTTGGATGAGCATCTCTTCAACGTATTGTTCGGCTATGCCTTTAATTGTTACCGGGAAGTCTTCAATATCTTCAATTAATGTGGGTTGTTGTATTCCGTATACAGGTTGGTCCGGGTCCAGCATGTCGGCAAATTTTTTAAATTTAAAGACCGTTCCTCCACCGCCGCTAACGATATAAAGCGGCAATTTACTTCCGGTATCTTTTATCGGAATAAGATACTTAAGATAAATAGAACTTTGTATTTTTTCGTCTTTTTGGCCCAGTAAGAAACCCGACAATTCGCTTATAGATGGATTTAAAAATAGCTCTTTTATCGTCAATTCAACTTTTAATTCTTTTTTTAACACTGATATCAAACCTACAGCTAATAACGAATGCCCGCCGAGTTCAAAGAAGTTGTCGTTTATGCCTATCGACTCTATCTTTAAAAATTGCTGCCATATCTGGGCCATCTTTGCTTCCAGATAATTCCGCGGAGTTTCATAGACTGAGTCCGCGTCTCCGTTTATATCTGGCTCGGGAAGGGCTTTTTTGTCAATTTTCCCATTAGGTGTAACAGGTAATTTATCGAGTTCTACCCATAAGGCGGGTACCATATATTCAGGAAGCTTACTCTGAAGATAATTCTTTACTGCCTCTTTATCGAATACTCCTTCAGTTACCACATAACCCACAAGCCGCTTATTGCCGCTGCTGTCCTCTCTTGCCAGAACTACACCCTGGCTTACCAGGCCACTCTGCTGAAGCACACTCTCGATCTCTCCCGGCTCGACCCGGTAACCCCGAACCTTCACCTGTTCGTCTATCCTGCCCAGATACTCAATATTGCCATCGACAAGCCAACGGGCCAGGTCGCCTGTGCGGTATAAGCGGGCTCCGGTTTCAGTTGTAAAGGGATCAGCAAGAAACTTTTCACGGGTAAGCTCTGGCCGGTTCAGGTAACCTTGTGCTACCTGGACTCCGCCAATATACAGCTCGCCCGCAACCCCTATAGGGCATAATTGCTGCCTGCCATCCAGAACATATAGCTGTGTATTGGCTATCGGTTTTCCTATGGGCGGTAATGGTGATAAATGAGAGGGTCTGATCCTATAGCTGCTTACCACGTGCGCCTCTGTAGGACCATACTGGTTAATCAGCTTAACGCCCCTTTTCTGTATCAGCGCCTGTATATCTTCAGTTAATTTTAACTGCTCACCTGCTACAATGATCTCCTCAGGAACTGCTGGCTCTGATGATAAGGTAGAAGAAAATTCCAGCAGGCTTTTTAATACAATATAGGGGACAAATAAATGTGTTATCTTATATGTTTCGATGTCCTGCAGCAGGGCAGACATATCTTTTCGCCGGGTTTCGTTTATCAGGTATAAGGTACTTCCGAAACAAAGGGTTGAAAATATTTCCTGGAAACTAACGTCGAAGGTTAAGCTGGCAAATTGCAGAACCCGCCTGTTCTTACGCTCAAACTGTTGCTCTTGCCAGTGTAATAAATTAACCATTCCTTTTTGGGGCATTCTTACGCCTTTGGGCCTGCCGGTTGACCCAGAGGTGTAGATGACATACACCAACTGATCGGGTGCTACGCCAGCTGCCGGCTTCATTAAAGGTTGAGTGCTGATAGCTCCTTGGTCGGATCCATCTACTTCTATAATTTTCAGCCCCACTGTATCGCCTAACTTAGGCTTGCTTTCCCTGCTGCTTACTACCAGGGTTGCACCCGCATCTTCAAGCATAAAGCGGATGCGTTCGGATGGGTATTCAGGGTCAATAGGAACATACACTCCTCCGGCTTTCAGGATAGCCAGGATGCCGGTGATCATATTCAGACTCCGCTCTATACAAACTGGTACAAGTTCTGTTGGTTTTAGACCTTGGGTTAAAAGGTAATGGGCCAATCGGTTTGACCGCTCATTTAGTTCCTGGTAGCTTAGTAGCTCCCCGTCAAAAACCAGCGCTGTGGCCTGAGGCGTTTTACTGACCTGTTCTTCAAACAAATCTATCAGACTTTTCTCCCGGGGATAATCACATGACGTATTGTTGAAGTGTGTTTGTAATGTTTCTTTTTCCGATGAACTAAGGAGATTAAGCTTCCCGATCTTTTCATCAGGCTGGGCGACTATCGACTGCAGTAACTCCTTAAAATGTTCGGACATTCGTTCTATGGTAGCCCTATCATAGAGTTCTGTACTATATTCTATGGCTCCGTGAAGACCACGATCGGTTTCTGTAAGATATAAGCTTAGATCAAAAAGCGAGGTACTATGCTCATAACCTGTGCGGGATAACTCTATCTTTCCTAAACGAAGCTCAGGAACATCGGGGGTATTACGCAGAATAAACATCACCTGAAAAAGGGGATTACGACTTAAGTCCCGGTTTTGGACCACTGCTTCCACTACTTTCTCAAACGGTATTTCCTGGTTAGCATAGGCCTCC
>NZ_JBBJCN010000010.1:0-92193 GCF_037622515.1 Pedobacter superstes | reverse complement strand
TTCGGATTTCTCGAACCATCCCCGTAAGGAAAGGCTTCCCACCATAGACAAAAATGATAGTGCTTAAACCTAGTAACACAAACTTAGAACCCGGAAAATCTAAATGATAGCCAAACCAATGCTGAATCATTTCTGATAGCAGCAAAACAGGAATAGTAAGGATGAGGCATATCCAAAACCGTCTTAAGAAGTCTTCGGTATGGTGTCCCATGTGCTCATCGTGAGATGAGTGTTCGGAATGTTCTTTTTCAGTACCCGTAGGCTTGTGAGCACTGTGCTCCACATGCTGATGGACATGCTCTTGATTGTGCTGATGGTTTTCCATAATAGTGCTTTAAGGTGATGAATGATTGATTACATTTTACTCATATCATGACCTGACATTGGATTTGATCCTTTCTTTAGAATATATTCACTTGATAACAGGTAAGCACCACTAACTACTACTTCATTTACATTTTCTAATCCTGAAGTGATAATTGTCTGATTAGCATCTTCCTGCCCGGTAGTTACCATTCGGGGCGAAAATGAATTCTTACCTGTTTTTATCCAAACATGAGCACCTTTTCCGTCTCTTATTACCGCATTAAGTGGTAATGAAACGGCATTGTTAATACTTGCTGTCGGAAGCATAACAGTAGCCTGCATTCCTGATTGTAATTGGCCCTGATTCTTTATAGGTGCACGAACTTTCAATATCTGACTCGACGGGTCTATTTGCGGGGAAATGAAATTAATTTTTGCTGTTTGCTCTGGAAATCCATTGATAGTCACTTTAACAGTTGTGCCTATTTTAATAGCATTGGCCTCCCCGGGATATACATCTGCTTCTACCCATAACTGATTAAAGTTCTCGAGCCTTATGATTGGTGAACCTTCCGTAACATATTGACCTTCGGAAACACTTATCTCATTGACAATCCCTGAAGCAGTGGCAAAAACAGTAACCAACGGAGACGTTTTACCGGTTCTGGCTAAACCATCAATCTGCGTATTAGAATATCCAAATAACTTTAGTTTATTTTTAGCTGCTTCCCGAAGACTTACATAGAGCCTTTCGTTCGGAAATGCTGCAACTTGCTTCGCTTGTAGTAAGTAATCTTGCTGAAGCGTTTGAAGCTCTTCACTAAATACCTGGAAGAGTGGCTGCCCTTTTGCAACCTGACGACCTGTTTCCTTTACGTATAACCTTTCAATCCGCCCGGCATATCTGCTTGAAATGGCAGAAGAAAGTTCAGGATTCGTTACTAATCGCCCACTTAGTATCTTAGAGGTACCGAAACTACCTGCGGCTATCGCCATTGTTTTAATGTTTGCCAGTTGAATCTGGCTTTCCATTAATGTGAGCTCATTGTTAGTGCCACTGGCGCTAACAGGAACCAGTTCCATTCCACAAATGGGGCAAGAACCAGCGGCATCTTTAAGAACCTGCGGGTGCATAGGGCAGGTAAACTTTTGAGTGGAAACCGCTTTCTTCTCATTTTTACATGCAGCGACAAATAGAGCTGGAGTAAATGCGATAATTGCCAGGCTTTTGATAAATTTTTTCCTTTCCATCTTATTGTACGGTTGGATTCTGAACGTTAATAAAACTTTCACTGTCTACCAGGAACCATGCATTTACTGCAACTTCCTGATCCTCATTCAAGGAGGTGCCCACGTCTACCCAATCTCCGGAAATAGCTTTAACTTTTACATATACAGGGACAAAAGCGTCCTTTTGTTTTATGAAAGAGACATTTCGGGTGCCTAATTGGAGTACGGCTGTACGTGGCAACCATTTTCCTATTTTTCTTGTATTTTCACTACTTACGTGGACAAGCTCACCAATCTTCCAAAACTGGTTTGGATTTGTGATGGTAGCGCGAACGAGTGAATAGTTTGTACCCTCGCTATAATAAGGCTGAACTAACGCAATCGGTACCCGTGATCTTTTACTATCACTATCTACAGACTGTACGCTAACCATCGTCCCTCTTTTATATTTATCTAAGTCCTGAGGGTTGACGTAAAACTCTGCCCATACGGAATTTGAATTAACAAAGTTGAACAGCCGCTGACCTACCGACACATACTGTCCTTCTCTTAAAAGCAAAGGCGAATTCGACGCAACAGTCGGCACGGCGGTTGGAGCTCCCGCAGCCGAACCTGACCCACCCATTCCTCCCATAGAAGATGAACTGGCTGTAGATTGCGAAGTAATCATGGTGCTTCCTGCGGAATTCCCGGCAGAAGAGGTAGCAGCAGAACCCTGAATTTCTGAAACAAAACCCGAGTATGGGCTAAATACACTTATGGTGTAATCAACCTTGCCGGTTTTAAGAACCTGGCTTATCTGCTGCTCGGTTGCACCGAGAACCCTTAGCTTTCTCTTGGCTCCTTCAAGGAGTGCAGGTTCATTATTATTTTTAAGGAACAATAGTTCCTGCTGCGCATTTGCTAAATCGGGGCTGTAAATATCCATGAGCTTTTGCCCTTTCGAAACTGCCTGGTAGTTATATTTTATATACAGGCGCTCAATTCTTCCGCTTACCCTTGCAGATACGGAATTCTGATTATTTGTATTGTAGTTAATCACGCCCCGTACATTTATCGGCTCGAAGCGTGAACCTGTTTCGGGTTTGGTCGTTTTAATATCCGAAAGCACCAATTCATTTGTGGGTTTAACCAAAGCAGAGAGCGTGTCATTTATAGTGCCTCCTGTTCCCGGAGTATTCATTGGAACCAAATCCATCTTACAGATGGGGCAAGAACCCGGTGCATCTTTG
The DNA here is from genome assembly GCF_037622515.1 of Pedobacter superstes. Taxonomy (NCBI): domain Bacteria; kingdom Pseudomonadati; phylum Bacteroidota; class Sphingobacteriia; order Sphingobacteriales; family Sphingobacteriaceae; genus Pedobacter; species Pedobacter superstes. The sequence continues at coordinate 89,425 of NZ_JBBJCN010000010.1, read as the reverse complement.
ACTATCTGTGGATGCATAGGGCAGGTATATTTGGTAGCATCGGCTGCTGCTTCCTTATTATCCTTTCCTTTGCAAGCGAAAAGTAAAAGAGCAGTAAACAGAATACCTATCGGAAAGCTACCTTTCAATATTCTTCTCATATTCGATAATCATTTGATAAAATTTTTGCAATTGCTCCAGGTAATTCATCTGAGCCATATTTACCGTTTCCCATGCGTCTATCACGGTATTCACGTCGCCTTTGTTTTCCTGATAGGAAAGCATGGAAACTTTTTGATTCTTGATTAATGCAGGCAGTATTTTAGTTTCATAGTTCGATAACTGCTTTTGCATGCTTAGGAGCTCATTCTCCATCGACTTGGTCATTCCCAGCATCTCAATAAGCATCCCTTCTTTTTGCTGACGCATGGCCTCCCTTTCGTAGGTCATAGATTTTATTTCCGATTTATACATTTTCGAAGACCAGGGAGCAATTGGAATGGAAATCATCCCCATAAGGGTATATTGATTCGGCATCATTTCAGCACGTGTGGACATGTGTTCATACCGGAGTCGAAAATCTGGTTTAGCTTCCTGACGCATCTGATTAATGTTAAGCTCCATAGCTTGGATAGACCTGTCCATTTGCTGAATATCACTACGTCTAAAAGCCAAATAGGAAGTGTCTAAATCAGCCACCGGCTGAAAGCCTATTTTCAGAGTGGTATCGATCAACAAATCAGCAGTAGCCGGACGATACATCAGGGCATTTAAAGCAATCTTCCTCGAACGGATTTCACCTTCTGTCATCAAAATCATATTATCAGATTCCAGAAGTCTGCCTTCTGCTTTGAATACCTGGCTTAAAGAACCCTGATTATAGGGGTAGCGGATCTCAGCCAGCTTTTTCATGTTGGCCATAATTGCTTTATTCTCTCTCTGGTAAGCGATTTTTCTGTTCGCAACTACCAATCCGTAATAAAGCTCTTTTGCCCTGGCACGTAGCTGATTTGCTTGAACCGCCTGCTCAGCTTTGGTAATAGAAGACTGTGCTGCCAGATATTTTGCTTTTGCTTTCGTTTTTGCAGGATTAGGAATATCCTGCTCAGCAGACAACATCCAGGCACCCCTGTCAGCTTCGTCCATAACCATTGAACCCGGATAGGGAGTCATAAAAGTTCCCGCACCTACCATGGGCGCCATCCATGCGCCAGCTCCTTCAACTTTTGCATCCTGGCTTTTTATGCGGCTTTCATAAGCTTTTAGCGAGGGGTTATGTCTGTTAATTTCCTGAAGTACTTCTTGTAGCGTAAGCACTTTCTGTCCGTAGGAATACCCCGAAACTAAAAGCAAGACAAGCAGTAAGATATTTTTAGTGTTTAACATCCGAGACCTCCAATTTTCCAAATTTTCGTAATTCGTATTCTTTTGTCATTAAAAAGATAAGCGGGGTTACCAGCAGAATGTGGGTAGAGGAAGTTAAAACTCCGCCTATCATTGGTAGCACGATGGGTTGCATCACATCACTTCCTACACCGTTAGACCATAATACAGGGATCAAGCCGAAAAGAGCAACACACACAGTCATTATTTTTGGCCTCAAGCGTTTCGCCGCTCCATTGATTACATATTCTCTTAAATCGTCTTTTGTAATAGTCTCGCTTGAATTGCCTTTTAATTCTACTAACTGACGCATCGCGTCATTCAAATAAATCACCATTACAACCCCTGTTTCTACGGCTATTCCGAAAAGGGCAATAAATCCAACTGCTACGGCAACGGACAAATTCACCCCATAAAAATAGATGATATAGGCTCCACCGATTAAAGCGAAGGGAATAGTAACCAGACTTAAAAATGCTTCCCTGGCGGATTTAAAAGCCAGATATAATGAAAGGAATATAATGACCAATACTATCGGGAGAATGTAAAGCAAAGTCTTCTGACCTCTTATTAAATTCTCATATTGCCCGCTCCATTCCACAAAATATCCATTGGGTAACTTAAGACCGGAATTCAGTTTATCAATCGCCTCCTGAACAGTACTTCCTAAGTCCCTGTCTCTAACATTAAACATTACAGCTCCTCTTAGTAGCGCATTTTCTGAGGTAATCATTGGAGGACCGTCTGAGAATTTAATGTCAGTTACTGCCGAAAGAGGGATAGTTCCGGCATCGGGGGAATTTATCGGTATGCGCTTTATGCGGTCAATACTATTCCGATATTCTTGTCCAAGCCTAACGTGAATATTAAATCTTCTTCTTCCTTCAACGGTTGTAGCAAATGGGGCACCTCCAATTGCGGTTTCAACTGTACTATTTATATCCTCAACGGTTAACCCGTACCGCTCTAATTGATCACGTTTTATGTCTATTTCAAGGTACTTGCCACCAGTGACAGGCTCCACGTATAAGTCGTTAACGCCTTCTATATTTTGAAGTAAGCCTTTTACTTCTTCAGAAACAGAGGCTATCTTATTCAGATCCTGCCCGTAAACTTTTATACCGACATCCGTTCTAACTCCTGTAGACAACATGTTTATCCTGTTAATAATTGGTTGGGTCCAGCCATTTACCACTCCAGGAATCTGAAGCTTAGCATCCAGTTCCTTAATGATGTCTTTTTTAGTTATCCCAGGCCGCCACTCGCTCTTTGGTTTGAGAGAAACGATGGTTTCAATCATACTAATAGGTGAATTATCCGTTGCGGTATTTGCTCTTCCCGCCTTACCTAAGACCTTGTCAACTTCAGGAACCGACTTAATCAGCTTGTCCTGAACCTGAAGAATGCGCTTTACCTCAGCATTGGACACGTCTGGCAACGTTACAGGCATGAACAAAATAGACTGCTCATCTAGTGGAGGCATAAACTCCCTGCCCAAGCTCATCACCAACGGGACACTTATTAATAGAGCAAGGATATTAACCCCTAAAGTGGTCTTCCTATGCTTCATGCAAGCCCTGATAATGGGCTCATACCTTTTTTCTAACCACCTGTTTATTGGATTATCATGTTCTGAACGGAATCTTCCTTTCATAAAGAACGACAGCATCACGGGAGCAAGAGTAATTACCAATAAGGCATCGATTATCAGGATAAATGTCTTGGTGTAGGCCAACGGGTGAAATAGCTTTCCTTCCTGACCATCTAAAAGAAATACCGGCAGGAAAGAAGTGATAATAATTACAGTTGAATAGAATACACCTCGGGAAACCTGCTTACAAGCTTTCTCAATAATACTTAACCTTTCTTCATTTGAAAGACGCACGAAGTCCTCGTCTTTACGTTTTTTCCCAATGTAACGGCTAAATTTTTTATACATCGGTTTTTCCTCCGTTTCTTAATTCTGTGAGTTCTGCCTGCCTTACTGCCAGGTGTTTGTAGGCGTTTTCAGCCATGATGATTCCGTTATCGACTATTACTCCAATAGCCAGGGCGATACCTGTTAATGACATGATGTTTGATGATATATCAAAAGCGTTTAAAACGATAAAGCTTGCAGCGATGGTAATTGGAATTTGTATGATAATACTGATTGCGCTTCTCCAATGAAGCAGAAAGACAATCACAATTATCGAGACTACTATCATCTCTTCAATAAGTGTGTGTTTAATGGAAGAGATTGATTCCTGAATTAGCTCACCGCGATCATAGACTATATTAAACTTCATTCCCTGTGGTAATCCTTTACTTGTCTCGACCATCTTAGCTTTAACTCTTCGGATAACTTCATCAGCATTTTCGCCATAACGCAGCACCACTATTCCACCTACAGCTTCGCCTTGTCCGTTATAGTCAAAGATTCCAAGCCGGCTTTCGCCTGCCATCTGCACGGTAGCCACATCCCTGATTTTTACAGGTATTGAATTTTGGGTACGAATAGATAAATTTTCCATTTCTTGAATGGATTTGAGATAACCTGTAGTTTTGATAATATATCCCACATCATTCATCTCAAACTTGCGACCACCCGCCTCATTATTATTTGAACTAATGGAGCGCATTACCTCAGCTACAGAAAGTTTGTAATAAGTAAGCTTATTAGGGTCTATACTAATTTGATACTGTTTTTGAAAGCCCCCGAACGAAGCAATTTCACTTACTCCAGGAACATTTTGAAGGGCAAATTTCACATACCAGTCTTGTACAGCTCTTTGTTCTCCCAAGTCCATTCCGGGAGCTTCCAAGGTGTACCAAAGCACATGCCCAACACCGGTTCCATCGGGCCCCATGGTAGGGGTAACACCCTCAGGAAGGGCGCTACCAATAGAGTTTAATCTTTCAAGTACTCTTGAACGTGCCCAGTAAACATCTACGTCATCTTCAAAAATGATGAAGATAAAGCTCATTCCAAACATGGAGTTTGCACGTACATACTTTACTTTGGGTAGGCCCTGAAGATTGGTTACCAATGGATAAGTAACCTGATCCTCAATTATCTGAGGACTTCTGCCCATCCATTCAGTAAATACGATTACCTGATTTTCTGACAAATCCGGAATAGCGTCAATCTTACTGGTTCTAACTGAGTAAATTCCCCAGGCAAATATTCCGGCCGCTATAAGCAGCACCAGAAACCTGTTTCGTATTGAAAATTCAATTAATTTCTCTACCATGTTTTTGTTTAATGCTTATGACCAGAGTGGTCTTCTGTTCCTTCTTTGGCAACCAAGTCCATTTTGCATTTAGGACATTTGCCTGGCTTGTCACTAACCACCTCAGGGTGCATCGGGCACGTATAGGTGGTGCCTGCTGTATGAACTGACGTTGAATCGCTTGCTTCAGTCTTGTCAGTTGTGGAGTTTGAACCGCAAGCGGTAATGAATAAGGCACCCGCTGTAATAGCTGAAAGAAAAAGAGTTCTCATTGTATTTTATGTTTTTAGTTAATTGTTTATTATTAAGATTCCGTTTGGTTTATTGCCGACGGGAATGTCCTTTGTCTTCGCATGGGTCTGAACATTAACAACCGAGACACTTTTTGCTTGCTGGTTGGTAACGTATGCGGTTTCACCGTTTTTAGTAAAAGCAATTGCATGAGCTCCAAGGCCCGTGGAAAATACATTGCCAAGTACCCATGCATTTGCATTATTAAGTGTCCAATAGTGTACTTTGCCATTATCAGGATCAGTCACCCATAGTTCATTTTTAAACGCATTGTGGGCCACACTTCCGGGCATAAACCCGAGAGGTATAGTTTGAACTACGGTATTTGAGGTTACGTCAATAACGCTTACAGATTGGCCATCTTCATTGTCAACATACATTCTGTTATCCTGCCCAACCCATGCTGCAACGGGATTATCTCCTACTGGGATAGTGGCTATTCTTTCTTTGGTCACCGGATTAATAACCATTACATTGTCGTTTCCACCATTTGCCACATAAGCCTTCGTTCCATTTGCTGAAAAGGTAACTTCTGCGGGTTCCATTCCAACATTTATTACTTTTTTAAGCATGTAAGTCTGGGCGTCGTAAACAAGTACTTTGCCCTCCATCTCCATTTGAGAGGTCCAGATTTCCTTGCCATCCGGTGAAAAAGTAGCGTTATGGTTCATCGCGGGTAGCTCCAGGTTCTTTACCATCGAACCCTTTTGAGCATCAAGCAGCATTACCATACCATTCATATCTGCCATACCACCGGCGTGACCGGCACTTAGATCCGTGCCAGGAATAGCTACCGATAACGTATTCGAAATAGGGGACTTATAAATATGGTGTGGCCACATAGCCATTTTACCATCGTCACCCATCAACGGAATAGTTTCAGTCACTGCATTTTTTGATAAATCAATAACCGAGACAGAGGCATCCTGACCGTTTACAACATACGCAGCTGAATAATTGATATTAAGATTCATACCCATATCTTCATCATCCATGTCGTGATTCATTTTTTTACAGCCCAATAGAATTACGGAGCTTATCAGCAGTATTGCGACCGTTATTGCTTTCATGTTGCGCTTGTTTAAGGAGTTGGCTTAATTGCTTCGAGCTTTACTCGTTCGTACTGGCAACAACCTGGTAGACTACTGTATGCTTTATCATCAGCTTTGAACTTTTCAGTATCATAACCTACAGCAGCTATTTGCTTTTGTATGATGTCTAAGGAAACCTTAGCAGTGTCAAATACTATATTAGCTGCTTGTTTATTTGAGTCCCAATTAATCGAGGTAGCACCAGCAGTTTTCGCGGCGTTCTCAATCTTTTTTTTGCACATGCTGCAATTGCCAGATACTTTGATAGATGTGCTTTTCTCCTGAGCAAGTACAGCGGTACTAAACAGGATTGATAAAGCCACACCAAAAATTTTAGTGGTTTTCATAATTTTTAAATAAAGTTGTGTAATAGTGAAGATGGCAGAAAATGCCTATGTCAAGCTATAGAAGCAGCTAGACATCAGAGAAAGTATTATATACGGAAATTGCAATTACGGATGAAAACAGGAGTGTTATCCGTATTGGGAGGTGCATTTGAAAGTGGTTGTTCTTCTGTTAAAGAAGAAACATAAATTTCTGGAATAGCTATGTATTTATTCCAGGCTAAATCAGTGATGAAGGTTTGGAAGTGAAAGGAGTAAGCGGCAAGCTTCTGAGCATTGTCAATCTTAACTTGTTTACTTTCATGCTTGCAGCAATCCTTAGTACTGCCTGCCTTCATTCCGCATTTACTGCACTTTTGATATTCTTTTGAAACCAGGCCAGACTCCACTAACTGTCCCATGCAATAGTGAAAATACACAGTTGCCCCGGATGAAACACCCAGATAAAAGACAGCTAATATGGTGACTATGACCTTTTTCATTTTAATCTGATACAAAGATTGTTAAAAAACCTGACAAGTTTTTATATAATTCCTTGGAAGTTTTACATCATTTCCAGTAAACTATTCTACTGGAAATCTGAATCTCCCGATTTTAACACCTTGCCCGGTATTTAGTGTTTTGCTTTCTGCTTTTCCATTAAAAGCAAGCAATGAGCTGCACATGCATGAAGCTTGTAATTTTTGTGTACTGTTCCTAATGAATGTCCTTTAGGATCTAAAATTTCACATGTTGCAGCTCCTTTATCTTTAACCACTAAAACACTTACTCCTTCAGCGTTGTAAAAGTTTCCATTCTTCTGAGCTTTTCCAACCTTTTTTCCACTGGCATCAATAACGTTTCCATTCTTGTCAATAAAATACACCTTTTGACCATTTGCATTTCTTACAATATCGTCCTTGTCGATGTATCCGAGTTTTGTTCCTTCATGATTGTGAATTCCGCCCTTGGCATCGATAAAAATTTTGCTTTGGGTTGTTTGAGCATTAAGTTTAGTCGCTATCCCTGCAACTAAAATGGTTACTACAATGAGTAATGATTGAAGCTTTTTCATGATTTCAATATTTTGTTTACTCAAATATGAGTTGAAAAACAATCGAAAAACATGATTATAAATTCCTTAAAACATGATTGACATCACTATTCCCTTCTTTTTTGTTAAATTTTATAAAAGCAATCAATGTAATCGAGTGCCATATGGATGATTAAGCCTATACCTACCAGACGCACTTTTGGAAAAAACAGCATGATAAAATATAGGGCTATTGCAGGGTAAGAGTGTAAAGGGTGAAAACCAATACTACATCTGTTAGGGTCGTAAATAGGAACAGCTAAAAGATGGTCGACATCTACCGCCATTGTTGCGATCATGATAAGCCAGGCCCTTAAATAATTATTTCTGTAAAACAGAAAGGCGACTACTGCGGGCACTACGAAGTGTAATAGGATATGAAACATACTATCTCAGATTTGATGACCTAGCTTGTGGACTAAAGATTCGATTGCATCTTATCTAGGTTAACACCTGCTATGGTTATGATACTAAATCCATTCATGTTTAACGGAGATCTTCCTCAAGCCTAAATCAATCCGGAGAATAGTCTGAACCATCCTCCGGATTACTAGTGTTGATGTCCTGAGCCACCTGTTTATAATTCGCTTTTTTAATATGTTACAGTAAGACCCGCACCCAATCCCATATCGCTATCATAATGGGTAGATAATGAAAAATATTTAGTGACGATATACCGCAAACCGGTCATGTATTCTTTATCCGTATTTCCCATTATATTGAACCGCAATCTTGGCGCCACCGGGATGTCCTCCCGCATTAATTGAAAACGAAGTTTACCTTTACTATCAATTCTCTGTTCTGCAATAAATAACAGGGGGAGGGTGTACTGAATACCTGCTACAAAAGCTTTTCTGTTGGCTTGATTACTAAGTTGCCCAAATAAGTTTTTTTCACTCTCATTGCTCATTCTGTTATAATGATAATCAAACCCAATAAATGGGAACAGCCACTGGTTCCTTCCTAAATACCTTCCAAAATTGGTCTCGCTCTCGTTACCGTGCATTGCTTTTAAACCAAGTCGCCATTCTGTAGATAGCTTAAAACGAGTACTCGCCAGCATAAATTCACCGTCACTGCCATTGCTTTCTAAACCGACTGCTCCCATTGCATGAAATTTTCGGTCCTCTGAATTTAAGCCCCGTTTAGCTACTTTGGGATTGGTGATGTCCGTTTTGTCAACCAGTGGGTTGTCATAAGCGAAAACTCTGCCCATGCCGCTCATCATGTGGTAGAGAATATGGCAATGAAAGAACCAATCGCCACCACGTTCGTTTGCATTAAATTCCAGGGTATCTCTTTCCATGGGCATGATGTCGATAATATTTTTCAGAATGGCGTTTTCACCTTGTCCATTCAACAACCTGAAATCGTGACCATGCAAGTGCATGGGATGACGCATCATACTGTTATTGAAGAGGATAATTCTAATATTCTCGCCTTTCCTGATTAATATTTTATCGCTTTCTGAAACTACTCTGTTATCAAGGCTCCAAACATAACGGTTCATATTACCCGTTAGGTCAAATTTTATTTCTCTCCACGGCCCCTTGGGTAAAGTAGTTTTTTCGGGTGCCCGCAACATCTCGTAATTAAGCGAGACCATATCGGAGTTATTTTCACCCATATTCATACCTGCCATATCGGAACCACTATGATCCATCTGTGTATTTACTTCAGCTCCTCCTTTTTCTGTAGATGGCGAAGTTTGTTTCTTACCGGCTCTTCTCTTCTCTAAACTTTGCACCTTTTTTGCACTGCGGATTTCCTCACCTGTAATCTCCGGATACATTACTGTGTTCATATCCATGATCTGGTTTTTCATCTGCATTCCTTCCATCTCAATCAGGTTGCCATTCATATCCATCATGTCGTTCATCATCTTCATGCCGGCAAAATATTTAGGTCGCTTCCATCTTACAGCGGGTACTTTCGGGCCGCTTCCGAGCCACAATGAGGTAAATTTTGTACGATCTTCCGGTGTTGCCAAAAATTCATAACTCTTGTTTTCAGGAATAGTTACAACTACATCATAGGTTTCAGATACAGCTACAATCAACCTGTCAACTTCTACCGGTTCTACATCGTTGCCATCGGTAGCTACTACTGTAATTTTTCCACCAGAGTAGCTAAGCCAGAAATAATCAGACGCCCCACCGTTTGCTATCCGCAACCTTACTTTATCACCTGCTTTAAATTGTGGATATTGACTCTGATTTTTACCGTTAATTAGAAAATTATCATAATAGATATCGGTTAAATCCATTGCATTCATTCGCTTCCATTCATTCTTCACTTTTGTTTTAAACCAACCCAACTTTATTGCCTCTAAATAGGTTTGCTCAGCACCTTTTCGCACTGCAAACCAATCGGTAGCAGCATGTAAGCTGCGGTGAGCTTCATCGGGTTTCATGTTGAGCCATTCACTTATTATTACGGGAATAGTTGGAATATCCCATTCTACTCTTTTGTTCATGATAAATAATCCATACATGCCGATTTGCTCCTGTAAACCCGAATGGCTATGATACCAATGTGTGCCATGCTGAATTATCGGGAATTTATAGAGATATGTGGAGCCAGGTTTGATTGGCATTTGTGTAAGAAAAGGCACCCCATCCATCTTGTTAGGCAAAAACAGCCCGTGCCAGTGCAGTGAGGTTTCTTCTTTCAATTTATTATGGACATATATTTCAGCTGTATCTCCTTCGGTGAAGGTGAGCGTAGGCATAGGAATTTGTCCGTTTACCGCAATGGCTCGTTTAGGTTTTCCGCCAAAAGTTACAGTGGTATCGGCTATGTACAGATCGTACCGAACAGTACGAGGTGGTATTTTGCTTTTTATCGTTTTGATAGGGCCGAGATTTTTTTTCGCTTTCGCAAAATCACTCATTTCCAAACCCGAACCGCTTTCCATATTCATCCCACTCATACCGTCTTTCATGGGCATTTGCATGCCATCATGATTTACTGCCGATCCAGCCTTTGGTTTTTCCTTAACCAGTCTCATGCCGCATTTGGGGCAATTTCCCGGTTTGTCAGACTGAACTTCCGGATGCATTACGCAAGTGTAAATTGTTTTAGCATTGGCTGGCATTTGCATGTCATCGTTGCTTACCACTAATCCCGCTTTTGGCTGTTCTTTAACCAGTCTCATACCGCATTTGGGGCAATTACCGGGTTTGTCAGAATGAATTTCCGGGTGCATTACACAGGTGTAGAAGGTTTTAGCATCAGCCGCGTTGGATGGTATTTTCTTTCCACCCATGTCCATGCCACTCATGCCTTTTTTTGGGGCACTCTCTTTTTGTGGCATTTGCGTATTTTTTTGATTTACTGCCGTACCGGTTTTGGGCAACTCTTTAATCAATTTCATCCCGCATTTAGGACAGTTACCTGGTTTAGCTGACCGAATTTCGGGGTGCATTTCGCAGGTGTAAATGATAGATTGAGAAGGCTTACTCCCAACCGGCTTTGCTGCGGGCTTTTTTATAGCAGATGTTGATTTTTTTACCGGCGTGGCTTTGGGTGCTGGCTTCGATGTTTTAGGAGTTGCTCTTTTTTGAGGCGCAGGTTTAGGAGTGGTTGAGCTTTTCCCTTTCTTTATGACTAATGCCATCCCGCATTTCGGGCATTTTCCGGGTTTATTGCTGATTACTTCCGGGTGCATGGGACAGACATAGGTTTGCGACTGAGCCAGCAGCATGTTATTTTCATGGCCCTCATGAGATTGCCCTTGAGCAACACTTAAAAAACCGAGAAAAAATATATAAGCTAAAATGAGTTTCATATCTATTGTTGTTGTGAAGATTCTTCTTCAATTCGCCTCAGCCAATTTAGTATAAGGTTCTTCTCTGTGTTATTAAGTTTGGCATCCCGATGAATTAACGTGTAAGAATCTAAAGGCATCGATCCGTCTTTAATGCTTCCCGCTATAGCTTTGATTTTACTCCTTTGTCTTCTTGCTGAATAAGATCCAAACTCATTAAAATTAAGTTCAGCCTTTCCTTCTTTAATGTGTGAATTCATCATCCACCCAAAAGGTTGTATATACGTATACCAGGGGTAACGGGTAGAATTGCTGTGGCAATCGTAGCAAGCCTTTTTCAGGATTGCTTGTACGTTATCGGGAACAGGATAAACTTTCGTTATATCATTTGCCGAAGCTGTTTTGCCGGAATTCCTATTTGGTTGAAAAAATTGCATTAAAGTAAATACTGCCAATAATATCAGCAGTACTTTAGTTCTAAGGCGCATTTAAGATTAATTAAGCTCTTCCTTAACTACCCCACACTCTAGCATTGCTTTTCCCAAATAAGGATTCTTTATCTCTTTGGTTTCGCTTATCCAGTTAGCTCCTTTGTTATTATTGTACATCGGGCAATGATCAACGTAAAGTTTCTGGCCTCCACCAACAGATTTTGCTAAATCATAAACATCCTGACTCAGCGTTTCAAAGTGCTCTCTTTGATGTTTAATGTTGCCTGCATTTGCTCCAATATGCTCGGCATGTTCTTTAGCGTCATCGTATATCTCAGTAAATTCCTTTGCCTGTGTTTCATTAAGTGCTGTTTTATCAAAACCATCCAAAGCTGTTACCACTTCCTTTCCTGCTGCGGCAGCGGCTTTATCATCGTCTTGAGTTAATGCGTTTTTTAACTGAAAATAAGAATCCAGTATTCCCTGGATGGTGTTCGTACTAGTCGCAGCTTGGGTATTTTCTGAATTTGCTGTAGTATCCGTAGCTTGTTGTTTATTACCATCCGAGTTGCATGAAGCTAAAGCTATGGAAGCGGTTATTATACCTAGAATAAGAGTTTTCATGTAATTAATTTAAGGTTAATTGATATTTATAAATTATAATTTTTTCACACAAAGATAATATACCTTGTCTCCAATTTTTATTCTACAATTGATTGCACAATGTATATCATTATAAAAGAACCAACCCCGCTATAGACAAGGCTGGTTTATCTTTAGACAGCTGTAGCCATTTGCTCACAAGCCTGGGCGCAAGCGCGACAGGCTTCAGCGCACTCTCTGCAATGTTCCATGCCCATAGATACGTGCTTTTCGCACTCTTCTGCACAGGCATTACATACATCAGCACATATTCTGCACAAATGATGAGCATACTCGCTACCCAAGCTCATTACTTCTGCAGCCGAACGGCAAATAGCAGCACATTCAAGGTCGAGCTGGATACAACCGGCCATCATTTTAACATCTTCTTCTTTTAGACATTCGGTAGCACAATGGCTACAAGCAACTGCACATGCTACACAAGCATCAATACAGTCTTTAAATTGTTGATGTGACATAATTTACTTATTTAAATGGATAAAGAAATTGACTACTTGCCGTCTGTAAGAAGCCAATCCTGAAATTGCTTAATTTCCTCCAGTTGATCCTTGATCATCTTGTTAGCTAACGTTTTCATAGAAGCATCGTGCCCGTATATTAATTCCAATCTTGAATTTTCAATAGCTCCGTGATGGTGAATTATCATTAAGGTTGCGAAGTCATGATCAACATCACCGTTAATAATTTGCAAATCAGCTTGCTTTTCGCCCTTCTCCATTTCTTTCATCATTTGATCATGAAAATCCATGGACATCATATGAGGATTATGCACCGCGAGAAACGCATCAAGCTGTGCTATTTCAGCTTGCTGGGCTGCGATAATCTTTTGTGCCATTTCTTTCATTTTAGGATCATCGCCTTCCTGCAATTCTGCATTTGCCATATCTATAGCCGCCTGATGGTGCATTTTCATCATCATAGCAAAGTCGTCGTCAGGGTCCATGCTCATTTGCATGGCCATCATCTTTTCTTCCATTGTATGCATAATTCCCATCATTTTATTCTGGTCATGCTCCTGAATCTTGATCATGTCATCGTCATCTTTGCTACAGGCCTGTGTGAACAGGAGTAATCCAGCCATTGCAAGAGTTTTAATTGTAGTTTTCATAGATTTTCATTTTGATGTACTATTTATTGTATGGTCATACCCAATGATTATTCAGCTCTAGAAGTTAAGTGGGTTATTGCTGAGTTATTCAGTCCATTTTTTAAACTCCTCAATCTCTTTATTTTGATCGGCAATCATTTTTTTAGCCATGGAAATCAACATTGGATCTTTACCCGATTGCAAAAAACCTTCGGCCATATAAACAGCGCTTTGATGGTGTGGAATCATCATTTGGACAAACTGCTTATCAGGCGAGTCGCCTTCGGTTTTCGGCATATCCATCATCATGCTCATATTTTTGTCCATAATCTTTCCAAACCCTTTTTCTTTATCCATCGGATCATAGTTTTTGGCGGCTGACTTGTTCGCCTCCAGGAATTTATCGAGTTCAGCTATTTCTGACTGCTGGGCATCAACTATCTTTTGTGCCATTTCTTTTAACTTGGCATCGGAGCCAGAGCTTAATTGGGCTTGCGCCATATCAACCGCCCCCTGATGGTGTCCCTTCATCATCATCGCAAAATCGACATCCACATTTCCGGTCATTTCCATTTGATGCATATCTGTCATCATTTTATCCATCCCACCCATTATAGAGGATTTTGATTCGGTAGATCCCATGTTATGGCTGCTATCTGAGCTCATATCCATTGTAGAATCTCCAGTTTCTGAAGTGGTTGATTTGTTCTGACATGCCGAAATGCTTAATGCAAGGGCAAATGTTCCGATTAGTAATTTTGAAGTTTTCATATTATAAGCGTTAATTGAATTAAATAAATAGACATATAGCAGGCATCAAAAATGCTTGGTCATGTAATGAATAAGAATGCGAGGGGTGTAGACACTACCTAATAAAAATAAAGGCATGACCATAAAAATGAATGGTAAACCTTTCAGGTAGCATTAAGAATCAAATGAGGAGAGATTGTATTTTTATATATATCGGGGGAGAAATACCAGGTGGTGGAGGTGCATGGCTATTTGGCCAGGCATTAGAGGTTGGTTCAATAGAAAAGAGAGTGTGCGAGATGGAATGCCCATAAGACTCCGCTAGTGCGGGAATTTTAAGAAGTTCCAAGCTACTATCTGGCTTAATGTTTTCCTTTACAGTATAGTTTCCATGCTTTTCACAACATGGACAACCTTCCTCTCCATCGCAGTGTTTTTCGCTTTCACCTATACAATTCGCTTTTATGTCAGTCTCATTATGTTTCGCCTTAAAAACATTGGAGCTTAGAAACTCTTTGATATGCCCAGAACCGCAGCTTACGATACATGCATACATACCTGTTATTAATAACAGATAAAATGCTGCCATACATACTGCTGCCTTTTTCATACAGGTTAAGACAGTTGGGATTGAAGTTTTGTTTAACTTATATGAAATTGATTAAAGCTGCATCAAAAGATCGAAAGTATTCAATGATACCTATTCTCAATTTTTCCGCAAAATTATTTGTAGAGTTTTAGGGAATGACTTCGAGTCCATGTATGCCCCATATTGGTAAAGAATCTCATTATTTTCATTAAGAAAGCAAAGGGTAGGATATGACAAGCTACCATCAATTGTGCCTAAGGCTTCAGCTAGTTCATGAACGCCGGTAGTGGCACCCGTAGGCTTGAATCTAAACTCACGTCCGGCAAAAGAAATCGTTCTACGTTCCTCTGCATTAAAATAGACTACGTAGAATTTTTGGTTAAGTATTTCAGTACTTAATTGGTCTTTCTTTAACGATTGCTTCATCTGGTTGCAGTATTTGCACCAGTCTGTCTGAATAAAAACTAATACCGGTTTTTTTTCGATTACTTGAAGTTTACCTAATTGCTCGAATTCGACTGTTTTAACTTGCCCAACAACTGTAGAGCTGTGGCAAACTACAATACAAAAAATAACTACTTTTATAATATTAGAGAAAGGCATGGCTTAACGAATACTCACACTTGTCATAATTAGACAAACCTACATAATATTTTAGAGTGGTCTAACTTTTTTTAAGTTTCATTCAAAATCATTGATAAAATTTTTGTCTTATAATAAACCTTATGTTAAATAGGCTCTCCTAAGCAGACATTTTCTAGTATCTCCCCTAACCTTCTTGAAGTATTTGAAAGTGATAAATCTACTAATGATGTTCAATTGTTTTTTCAAGTTCGGTTATTTCATTAGTTTGATCAGCTATCATGGTTTTGGTCATAGCTTTGAACTTCTCTAATTGTGAATACTTCAGGATAATTTTACCCATGTCGATACCATCTTTATGATGTTTTATCATCCTGTTGGTAAACTCATGATCTGGAGTACCTGATGAAATATCATCCATATTCATCATCTGCGCCATATTTTTATTGATATCCCGACCTAAACCAGTTTTCTTGTCAGATGGTTCATAATTCTTTGTTTTGGGTGTATTCTTTAATAAATCATCGAGCAATTGGATTTCCTTGGTTTGCTTGCCTATTATATTTTTAGCTATTTGCTTTTGTCTCGGCTCTGTACCTAATTCAAGTTCAAGCTTTGACATATCAATTGCAGCCTGATGATGAAATTTCATTAATGAAGCAAGGTCGAATTCAATATTGCCAGTCATTTTGAACTGATGAATCTTTTCAATCATCTTTTCCATTGTCCTACCCATATCTGACACCATTGAATTGGTATCGATGTTCGCCAACATAGAAGAAGTATCAACTTTTGTGATACCGCTATCCATCAGGGAATCTGTTACTTTCATTTCCGAACTCCTATTTTGGCACGCGGAGAAGCTTAATGTTAGTACAAACACACCAATAAGAAATGTTCCTTTCTTCATAATTTTAAATATTCCATTACAATCTAACTTAATTTCATTTACTATCGTCAGAATACTAAATAATTAAACTTTCATTTTTTGGATTCTCACAGCATTCAAGATTGCTAGTAAAGCAACGCCAACGTCCGCAATTACCGCCTCCCACAAACTTGCAACCCCACCTGCTCCCAACGCTAAGACAATTATCTTAACCACCATGGCAAGAATTATATTCTGCCAAACAATATTTTTGGTGATCTTTCCAATTTTAATGGCTGATACAACTTTAGAAGGCTGGTCGTTTTGAATAACCACATCTGCGGTTTCAATGGTTGCATCGCTTCCTAAACCTCCCATGGCGATTCCGGCATCAGCCAAGGCCACTACCGGGGCATCGTTAACACCATCGCCGATGAAAGCAATTCGGAATCCCTGGTCTTTGTACCCTTGCACTTTCTCAACTTTTCCTTCCGGTAATAAATCACCAAAGGCATCATCAATCCCGATTTGTTTGGCAACATTATCCACCACAGATTGCTTATCGCCAGATAGCATCACTGTTTTAAGATTCAAGGCATGCATTTGTTTGATAGTTTCCGCCGCATCTTCTTTTATTTCGTCGGCTATAGTGATATAGCCAGCATACTGAGAATTAATTGCAATAACTACGATTGTATCAACTACCTGTTCGATTTCGGAAGGAAACGGTATGTTGAATTTCTTCATCAGCTTGACATTACCGGCAAGGATTTCATTTCCGTCAACAGTTCCCTTCAAGCCATGACCTGATATTTCTTCTACGTTTGTCGCTGAGGTTGTTCCGACAGAATCCGCAGCATACTCAACTACTGCTTTTCCTACAGGATGTGTTGAGCTCTTCTCGAGCACAGCTGTAAGACGCACTAGCTCTTTTTCTTCGATACCCTGCACCACCACCTTTTGCACTTTAAAAACTCCTTTGGTAAGTGTGCCTGTTTTGTCCATAATAACGGTGTTGATTTTCGTCATTACGTCCAGAAAATTTCCCCCTTTAAACAGGATGCCATTTTTAGAAGCTAAACCAATACCCCCGAAATATCCCAATGGTATTGATACAACAAGGGCGCAAGGACAACTGATAACCAGAAAGACTAAACCCCGATAGAGCCAATCATTAAAGTCATAATTATCCACTACGAAGTAAGGGACCACGACAACTGCAAGAGCCAAAAAGAAAACAATCGGCGTATAAACCTTAGCAAAACGAGAAATAAATAACTGGGTTTGAGATTTCCTTGCTGTAGCATCCTGAACCATTTCAAGAATCTTACTCAACTTACTATCTTTAAATAAAGCAGAAACTTTTACTTCTGAGACAGTATTCAGGTTAATCATCCCTGCAAGGATTTGCTCCCCCTTTCGCTTAGTATCAGGCTTGCTTTCTCCGGTGAGAGCAGCAGTGTTAAACGATGCATTTTCAGAAATCAGTTCCCCGTCTAATGCCACTTTTTCGCCTGATTTTATTTGTATTGTTTCGCCTATTTTGATTTCAGAGGGACTAATAACAGAACTCTTTCCATCCCTGATAACTGTAACAGAATCGGGTCGAATATCTAGCAAAGCTTTAATACTGGCTTTGGCCCTACGAACCGCCGAATCCTGAAACCATTCTCCAATAGAATAGAAAACCATCACAGCAACACCTTCAGAGTATTCACCAATTAAAAAGGCTCCCAGGGTAGCGACACTCATCAGGACAAATTCGTTAAAAAAGTCACCGCGACTTGCTTTACGAAAGGCCAAAGCCAAAACATTCCAGCCCGCCAATAGATAAGCAATTCCATTAACTATTAATGACCACGGATTTTGAAGCTTGATATCAAAAGCGTATTCTAATACTAAAAGTGTTATCAGAATAAGTAAAGCCATTAAGAGAGACCAACGTTTTAACCACCAGGGTTTATTCGACAATTCTTCACCATGGTTATGTTCATCTCCGTTTTCCTCGTGGTCATGGCCATCGTCTTCAGCATGAGTAACAGGTTCACTTTTATTCATGTCCTTTTGTGGCAAGGCCGTCTTTGTCGGCTTTCCGCTATTATTTACACAGCAATCGTCGCTCATATTTATTTTTTAAGAGTATCCCCCGAAATTGAAACTTAACTCAGATATTAATTTATACAGTAAAGGTGATAACAGCAGTACACATTTCCAGCAATTGAGTCTTTTCATGATTTCTTTATTTTAATTACAATACAAATGTACCTTCCCAGTCAATGCAATGGAATTGCATAGTTCACTTGCATTTATCGCAAGTTCCTTTAACTACCAAATTCATTTCACCGGAATGAAATCCTTCTGGCAATGTAATAACCGGCAAAGTTGTATTAGGTAAGCAGAATGTTTCCTGGCAAGTATTGCAATGAAAATGGACGTGCAAATCGTGATGGCTGACCGTATTACAATCATCAACACACAAAGCATACTTAGGCGCACCCGTTCCATCATCTATTGAATGGACCAAACCATGTTCTTCAAAGTTCTTCAAAGAGCGGTATATAGTGATCCGGTCAGCCGGAGCTAACCCTTTTTCTATATCGGTTAAACTTAATGCACCTTGCTGCTTTACCATAAAGTCAAGTACCAGCATCCGCATTGCTGTTGGATTGATATTCTTTTCTTTGAGCTTTTCTTCAATGCTTGTATTCATCGTATGTCGGCTTAATGGGCGTGTCCTCCACCTCCGGACATTTTTGCCAGAACAAAGAATGCACCCTTTGTTATTACCCCTGAATTTGGAGGTGTGCTCTTCATTACCGTGATTTCGGTATATCCTACATCAGAAACACCTTTAACAACTTGTACTTTTTCGAAATACAGATTTGATTCCTTAGCGTGGTCTTCTTCATGCTCTTCTCCTTCGGCATGTTCGTCCTTCTTTGCATGGGAGCCTTTTTCTTCCGCTTCATGGCTTTCTTTAGGCGCTGTAGTCTGAACAAAAATGTAGTCCTTGCCTTCATCAGATACGATTGCATCAGTAGGTACTGCCGTAGTCATTCTTTGGCCGATACTGATTAAAGCTGTTATACTCATTCCCTCAATTAATTCAGAATGATTACCTAATACGATAGAATGTACCGGAATAGTCTTTGATTCATTTGCAAATGCGGTTCCAATCGAATAAATCTTAGCATCGTATTCCTTTCCAGGATTGTTAGTTAGGGTGAAATGGATGGTTTGATTCTGGTGCAGACTAGGAAGATCCTTTTCATAAACAAAGAGATCAAGATGCAATTGTGAGTTGTTTACTATTTCTGCAACAGGGGTACTCTGGTCAATAGGTGAACCTATCTGTGCCGTTACGTTACTGACTGTCCCGCTAATTGGAGCAGTAATACTTATCGTAGTACTGATTCTTCCCCTGCTTACAGAACCAGGGGATATTCCCATAGCACTAAGTTGCTTTTGCAAAGCGTTTCTTCGACTTCTCAATGAGGTAAGTTCTGACTGCGCTCTCTGCACATTTTTTAAAGGTGCTGCATCACCAGCAACCAATACTCGCTGTCTGTTCAGTTCAGTTTCCCCTAGCTTAATTTGAGTGTTTACATCCTGTAGTTCTTGCTGTGTCTGTGCTGCATCCGGATTTATAATGGTAGCTACAACCTGACCCTTTCTCACATAACTTCCAGGTTGAATTGTTAAGGAACGTAATATTCCACTGCTTAGTGAAGTAATAAATGCCTTGTTTTGGTTTGGAACAGTAAGAGTGCCGTTTGCCCTGATAGAGCTTCTAAGGTTTTTGCTTTCAATTGTACCTAATTTAATCCCACCTGTCGTAATTTGCTCTGTGCTTAGCGATACAATGCTTTCGTTTCCTTCCTCATGACCACCTTCTTCGTGTCCGGCTTCCGCCGTTTCAGCCTCCTTACCAGCCTCGCTTTCCCCGCTCTTACATGCTGCAAGAAATGCAAGAAGTGTTAAAAATATAATGGATCGTTTCATTTTAAGATTCTTATCTGTTTAGAAAATAATTAAGTTGAATAGCAGATTGATTATATTGATTCACCGTTTCAATATAATTCTTCTGAATGTCAAGAGCCTGACTGATGTACTGGCTAAGTTCTGAAAAGCTTATTTCACCTCCGCGGTAGGCTAGGTTTGAAGCTCGTATGATGGCTTCTGACTGACTCAGCCCACCTGTTTCATAATACTTCAATGATTCTTCATTCTTCTTAAAATCCTGAAATAATTGGCTATAGGTTGATTGTAAAGTCACGATCTGAGCATTTACCAACGTTTGCTGATAATCTCTCTCAAGTTCGGCTGCTCTGATAGAATTGCGATACGTTCCTCTGCCAAAAAGAGGGAGTCCCAGAGATACTGAAAAGCCCGAGTAAGGGTTTGGAATACCGTACAACCGTTGCGAAAAGAATCTACCATCCAGGCTGGGCTTATTCGACTGTCTCTGAACGCTTAGTTCTGCTTCCGCAATAGTGCTTCGCTGCCTTTGCAAATTGATTTCGGGATGAGATAACAAGGAGTCGACTTGGAAATCGACTTCAACCTTCTGCAAGCGCATAAGCTCAGGAAGGTAGTTTATGTTTGAATTCGTCCAGCGCTTTAAAACTTCCTGTTGTGCATGGATATCTCTGGTAATAGAATTTAATTGAATAGAAGCTTCCCTTGACCGGGCAACCGCTGAAATACTATCTAAACCCGCACTTTCACCCATTTTCACTCGCAATGCCGCTGCTTTGGCAACTGAGCGATACATGCTGTCTAAGCGGTGCCATATAGCCCTTTTACTTTCCAGATACCACAATGTATAATAGGCACTCAATAAGTTCCGCCTAACGTCCAGTCTTTGAACCTGCATCGCTAAATTGGTGGACTGAAACTGCTGCTGTAAAAGCTCACGTCTGGCTTTATACAAGCCCGGCCACTCTACGCCCTGTGATAATCCAATTTTAAGAAGGCCGTTCTTGTCTGACGGATTTAGATCTTCGTTTTCGACAAAAAAGCCCGTTCTGGGCAAGTTAAGCCATGTTCCGCTTAACGCTGAACTTTGTTCTATCTGAAGTTGAGATGCTTTTAGCAATAAATTATTTTCTAAAGCTGTATTAAATACCTCTGAAAAAGGCGCTCTGACTGATTGAGGCTGAGTTTGAGCGGTTGCCAGTTGGGATAGACCAATTAAGGCAATGATACCCGCTACTCTCCTGAATGGAAATCCTAGTCGCATTTTACTATTAATAAAAATGAGGTAAAATAAAGGAAGAACAATTAGAGTCAGAATGGTTGCCGTAATTAATCCACCAATTACTACCGTTGCCAAAGGTTTCTGAACTTCTGCTCCGGCTCCGCTTGAGAGTGCCATTGGTAAAAATCCAAGTGAAGCCACGGTAGCCGTCATCAAGACGGGTCGCAAACGTATCCTGGTTCCCTCGATGACTCGCCGGTATATATTCTGAACACCATCCTTTTGTAATTGGTTAAAAGTACCAATAAGCACTATCCCATTAAGAACAGCTACACCAAATAGTGCGATGAATCCTACCCCTGCTGAGATGCTAAATGGCATTCCCCGTAACAGTAAAGCGAAAACTCCGCCTATAGCTGACATTGGAATAGTAGTAAAAATTAAAAGTGCCTCTTTCAAGGAGCCGAAAGTGAAATAAAGCAGTACAAAAATCAGCAGCAATGCGGCTGGTACTACAATTTGTAAACGAGCAGTAGCTTTCTCCAGGTTTTCAAAGGTTCCACCATAAGTAAAGTAATATCCTGTTGGCAATACCGAACTGTTAGAAAGCTTCGCCTGAATATCTCTTACCACTGACTGAACATCCCGACCTTCTACATTGAAGCCGATGACTACCCGTCGCTTTGCGTCTTCACGGCTAATCTGTGCGGGGCCTTCTTTAAAAGACACCGTGGCTACCTGGCTTAGTGGAATTTGAAATCCCCCTTTCGTTGGAATACTAAGCGTGGCTACATCTTCAATTGAATTACGGTTTGTCGAATCTAAACGGACGACTAAATCAAACTTCTTTTCGTTCTCGAAAACTACACCAGCCGTTCCTCCGGCAAAAGCAGTGCTTACCATCGTGTTTACATCTTCGATATTCAGGCCATAACTGGCTATTCGTCCTCTGTCATATTGGATGGTAATCTGAGGGAGACCAGCCGTTTGTTCTATTTGCGGTGTACTTACACCCTCAACCGATTGAATGATTTGTCCCACTCTCGGAGCTAATGCGGCAAGTGTATCTATATTCTCGCCAAAAATCTTTACTGCTACGTCCTGTCTGATACCTGTCATTAACTCATTGAATCGCATTTGAATGGGTTGATTGGCTTCAAAAAACACTCCTGGAATAGCCTCTAACTTTTCTTCCATTAGTCTTGCCAATTCATTGTAGTCATCAGTTGTCGTCCATTCGCTTTTATCCTTCAGCACAATAATTAAATCACTTGCTTCAGGTGGCATTGGGTCGGTAGGAACTTCTGCGCTTCCTGTTTTTCCAACCACTTCTTTCACTTCAGGAAAGGTTTTGAGAATTCGGGAAGCATGCATTGAAGTTTCGATGCTTTGAGACAATGAAGACCCCTGTGGTAAAATACAATGGAATGCGTAATCACCTTCCTGCAATTGCGGTAGAAATTCAGCACCCATCTTTGAAAATATAAATACACTAATTGCTAAAAGCGCCAATGAAGCTGCTACAACCACGTTTTTTAGTTTGATTGATCTACGTAATAGTGGCGTATAGACCCGTTGAAAGAATTCCATCATCTTATCTGATATATTTCTTTTATGAGAGATCTTTTTAGGTAAAAATAGAGCCGACACCATGGGTATGTAGGTAAGAGACAAGATCAAAGCTCCTAAAATTGCAAAGCCCACGGTTTGCGCCATCGGGCCAAACATTTTTCCTTCAACGCCCACCAGAGTTAATATCGGGAGATAAACTATCAGAATAATAATTTCCCCAAACGCTGCACTCTGACGGATTTTAGAAGCTGATATAAATACCTCTTCATCCATTTCTTTTTGAGTTAGTTTAGTATGAACAGTTCTGAGAGCCAGATGGTGCATCGTGGCCTCAACGATGATAACCGCTCCGTCGACAATCAACCCGAAATCAATTGCACCAAGGCTCATTAGATTAGCTGATACGCCAAACACATTCATCATCCCCAAAGCAAACAACATCGATAAGGGGATTGCTGAGGCAACTATCAATCCAGCTCGAAGATTCCCGAGGAAAAGAACCAGGACAAAAATCACGATTAAGGCACCTTCAATAAGGTTGGTCTCTACTGTTGAAATTGCACGATTTACTAAGGACGTCCGATCTAAATAAGCCTTTATTTCAATGTCAGCAGGGAGACTCTTTTTGACGGTCTCCATTTTTTCCTTTACCCTCTTAACTACATCAGCACTGTTTGAGCCCTTCAACATCATCACAATTCCGCCCACTACTTCATCGTAGCCATCATGGGTCATTGCACCATATCGAATAGCCCCTCCAAACTGAACTTTTGCAACATCAGCAATCAGAACTGGAATGCCATTGACTTCTTTAATTACTATCCTTCCAATATCTTCCAGAGATGTAATCAGGCCTATTCCTCGAATAAAGTAAGCATTTGGCTTTTTATCGATGTATGCGCCTCCTGTATTCTGATTGTTTTTTTCAAGTGCTTCATAGATTTCGGCTATGCTCACATTGAGAGATTTCAATTGATTAGGATTAACAGCTACTTCATACTGTTTTAAAACACCACCAAAGGAATTGATCTCAGCAACTCCTTCGATGCCGTAGAGTTGACGTGCAACAATCCAGTCCTGCATGGTGCGGAGGTCCATTGCTGAATATTTGTGCTCACTCCCTTTTTTGGGGTGCAGCATGTACTGGTAAACCTCGCCCAACCCAGAGCTAACCGGAGCCAGTTCAGGTTCACCCATGCCTTCAGGGATTTGCTCTTCGGCCTCTTTAAGTTTTTCATTGATTAATTGCCTGGCAAAATAAACGTCAACATCATCCTCAAAAACAACGGTGATGACGGATAAACCAAACCGTGAAATGGAGCGCATCTCTACCAGTCCGGGAATATTTGCAAGGCTTTGTTCTATGGGGTAAGTGATGAATTGCTCCACTTCCTGCGTTGCCAAAGTTGGCGCAGTTGTGATCACCTGAACCTGGTTATTGGTGATATCCGGTACGGCATCGATAGGCAATCTCAATGCCGAGTAGACGCCCCAAATGATTAGGATCAATACACCGATACCAATAACTATCTTATTCTTTATGGAAAAGAAAATAATTTTATCTAACATGAAATTTTAAGAATAAAGTAAAACATTGATGTGATTTCACATCATGACATAGCTAGCGCTAGTAATACTTTAAGCTCGTGGAGGTTGAAAAAGAGGGTAACTTTCGGAACTATAAGCTTTCTCTGTATAGAGGATTTCAGCTAAAATGATCTCAGGAAGAACTGTTGTTGTAATAACGCCTTTGGGTTTATTGAATCCGACGCAGCAAGTACATGAGCAAAATGGAGAGCATAAATCAACCAGGCAATCAGACGTAGCGCTATCGTGTGATTGAAGTGTCGTTGTTTGGGTATCTGAAAACTCAAATGCATCATCGCATGATACGCCGGTTAACAGCATAACATACATTGACAATAAGATGGTAAAAATCTTCATTTTAGCAAATATACAATACCATTTTAAACTTAAATGTTTTAAATTTTTCTTTATAGTACCCGTTTTATAACTTATTCAAAATAAGCTAAGCCGCAATTATGCAGCTTAGTTTATAATTATAACCTCAATTTTAAACCTCCATTTATAACGAAACCATCTAGAGGCGCATAAATATCACGAAAAACCGGGTTCGATACACTTCCAGAATTGATGCTATCAAACCGAGTTTGGCGAGTGTCCGTAAAGTTCTCAAAATTGACATATAGAGAAAATCGCTCCCAAAGTTTTTCTGCCATAAACCCAAAGATCCAATAAGGTTTCCCAGTTAAGCCGTCATTCAACTGCTGTCTGCTATAATAATAGGCTTCCGCCCCGAGCTTCCACTTTTCCTCTACCTCATACATCAACACATTATTTAACCGATGTTTAGCAGTCAATGGATTTGTTCTAACCGTGCCGTTTGAATAAATCTTTGCATCGGTTAAACTGTAGCCCACGAATAACTTAAAATCATCATAAGTGAACTTGACATTAGTTTCCATCCCTTTGCTATCCATATACCCTGGTAAGTTAACAAAACGGAAAGAACTTGAATTTTCCTGTTCCATTGTCAAAGGGTTGTTTAAATAGGTATAAAAGAATAAATGATTGATGCTAAAGCCGACTTCGTCACCAAGCAAGGAAGTACGATAATTAACATCCCAATTCACTCCGTAGCTTCTTTCAAGTTTATTGGTCTGCGACGAAATAGGAAGAACATTCTGATACTGGATACGCTCACTCTCCTCCGAAAATATTGTTGGTGTTTTATAGCCTAGCCCACCTCCAATACGTGAATTGAGTTTATCATTTACTTTGATTAAAGCGGAGATCCGAGGCAATAGAGAGAACCCATAATCAATAACGTAATCCCCCCTTAAACCAGCTTCTAACTCAAGCCAACTGGCAGCATGAATATTATTTTGGATAAACGCGCCAAAGGTGGTTTGATTATAATCGCGTAATGAAACTGATGTTTTCTGATTTTCTTTAAATCGGTCTGTCCAAAGATTCAGCCCGGCAACCCATTCTGTCTTTTCGTTTTCTACTGAAAAACTGGCTTCTGAAAAGGTTCCATACTGGCTACCATCAAATAGATAACCCGGAACCGTGATTTTACGATTAAAGTAGCTGATGCTATTTTTAATGTTAAATTCAGCCTTTTCTCCCATTTTATGTTTGAGGCTTAATTGGCTAGATAGTCTGTCTGAATTATTATTCTCGAAAAAACTATGAGTAGCGTCGCCATCACCCTTAATATATTTTAAATCACCACCTGTTCGGTCTTCGAAACTGCTATTAATCCCAAAGTTTAACGAGCTCTTCTCATTAAAGTTCAAAAACAGCTTAGGGTTGAATGTGTAGCGTGTAAATTCCGGTATCGCTGAGAATTCAACTACACCAGGTGCGTAAGCAGAATTACTATTTCTGGAGGCGAACACTGTTACTCCGGCTTTTCCAAACTGCTGGCTGTAAAATCCATTGAGGTCCAGACCACCTGCAGAGGTTCCGTTTAAATGAATATTCAATTCTCTTTCCTCTTTCGGCGTTTTACTGATTAGGTTGACTAGCCCCGCAATAGCTCCCCCACCATACAAGGTTGATGCGGAACCCTTTACTACTTCAACCTGTTTCAGATCCAAGGGTGGGGTTTGTAATAATCCAAGCCCGCTGGCTGCCCCAGAGAACAGAGGAAAGCCATCTTTTAAGATCTGCGTATAGCGACCGTCGAGCCCCTGTATTCTAATTGATGCGTTTGCGCTAGTAGCTGAAGTTTGCTGTGTTTGAATTCCGGTACTTTCATTAAGCACCATACGAATGTCCCCAGGCTTCATATTTCCCTTTTCATCCAGCTCCTCTCCGGCAATTACTTCGACACGAGTAGGAATATTAGAAATTGTCCGACTACTTCTGGTGGAAGCAACAACAACTTCTTCAAGCTCCTCCCCTTCGGCAGCTTCAAGCGAAATCACTATCGGGGTTTCAGAAGTAAGGGGAAAGGTGAGTGTATCTAATTTCCTTTTATAGCCTATATAACTATATTCAATATAATGTATTCCGTTTGGAATATCAGCGAAAAAAGCCTGTCCCTTAGCGTCGGTTGAGGATACTTTGTTCAAATCAGTAATAGAAAGAGTACCGCCGATTAGCGGCTCCGAAGTTTCGGAATCTTTTAAAATGAGTGCGAATTTGTTTTGAGCAAGGGCTCCGAATGAAAAGGCCATTGCAACAAAAAGTATATAAAATATTTTCATTGAATTATGAGTAATTACCTCTCACGAGGATGAATAATTAGATTGTTTACTGTTGGAGAGATCAGCCGTGTTTGGGTGGCTGCCAGATAGAAGAACTCACATCAATGGGTCTTCCAGGGAGGAGGAAATCGAACTTATATCCCGATAATCTTATCGGATGGAGGTTTGAGAAATGCAGGGGAATAATAACTGCAAAAGGACACCGAGCGCAGTGGCAGAACGGAGCACAGGGCAGTTCCTCGTCATGGACACCTTTATCAGTTTTTAACTCAGACTTTTCATTGCTTTCACTAGCATCAGCATCCTTACAAGGATCAAATCCTGCGAGGAGCAAAATGATAGTCATGAAAATTGCAATTACTTTCATCGCGGCAAAGATAGCAATCCCATAATTTATGATGAAACTTAATATCTATCCTTAGGTCCTAGAAATAGGTCGAAAATCCAAATTGTAATCCCGCAGTTTTGGAAGCCGGATTACTTAAAATATCTTTTTGCCAATTATACCTATAATTTAATCGTAAAACAGTCTGATTAACGGGTCTCCAGCTTAGGGCAGGCATGATTGAGAAAAAATCATCTGAAATTTTTTCACCTGTTGAACTAAACTTCCCCTTATTCCAGTCAACATACTCCACTCTGAAAGCAGCATTGACTACAGAGTTTCCAAAGCCGAAAATCGGCTTTCTGAAAATCGGTTGAACAATATCAAAAAATCCTCCCTGTTGTTTTCTTCCGAATTGCTCGGTATAAGACTCAGGTAAATTAACGTTCACCCAAGCCCATTCTGTATTTATATAAGTGCCTAGTTTCTTAAATGTTGTGTTAAAATCTACTGCATAGATATTGACACTGCGCTTTTCATCCAGTTCCAATCCGTCATCTTCAAACTTATTGTAAACACCGCCCATATAGGATAAGCCTAGCTCGCCAATTCCTTTATTGCGCAAAGCAACTTTACCCGTAAACAATGGGCTTCCATTAAAACTTTCCTCAAATCTGTCTTTATTAGCTTTGGTTGCAGGTAGAAAAGTGCGATTCTCTGAATTGCTGATTATTTGATCGTCAAAACCATTGGTAAAGTATGCCTCATAAGCATACACCCAATCCTTCGCATACTTCTTTCCGTAAACCCCAAATCCTACATTGCTCCAGGTCGAGGGAAGCATTTGTGTTGCTGAAACGGGCCGATCAACAAATTCCCACTTGGGGCCATCATGATTCTGATTAAATGCACCTATTGGGTTCATGATAATTCCACCCCTAAGATTAAGAAGTGGGGCAAGTTCAAAATCCATTGAGGCGAATTCAATATTGATCTCCTTTGTACCATCTTCAAATTCCAATTCTGAGAGAAATTTTAACCGCTTTGCGATTGAGGAGGACACAAACAAAGTCAATCTTCTCATTTGAAACTGATGTCCTTCGGATATCCCGTCTTGCCCAAAATATTGATAATTGGCTTCAACATACCCACCCAGTGCTACAGGCAATTTACTGGTTTGCAGAAATGGACGGTCATAAACCGCATCCATGTTGAGTTTCAATCCACTGGTGTCTTTTTGAGGATTTCTTAATAGTTCAGGGTCAATTTGGGAGTAAGCGTTGAACCCTATAAATAAAAAAGCGAGTATAAATAGTTTCTTCATGACTGCTTTCTCATATCAATAAAAAGTAAATTATCGGTTATGGTAACTGGAAAGGTCTTTAAGTTCCTGCTAGCCGGCCCATTGGTTACCACACCCTTGTTATTGAACTCGCTCCCATGAGCAGGGCATGTTAACATATCGCCGGATGCTTGGAGCTCGGCCCCTTGGTGAGCGCATTGCATCCACAATGCAGAATAACTATTTTCATCATGCCTGTACACACATATTGGAAATTTCAATGCGTCATTACGGACAATTACAAAGGAGCGGTAATCTGTATTTCCTCTTTGCGATAGCTTGAAATCTGCTTTATCAAGAGTTATCCCGTCTTTAACAATTTTCCCTGATAAATATTGAGTAGTGGTTGAACAGGAAATAAAACCTGAACTTACAGCTAAAGCTGATAGACAGCCTATACAGCCCTTGACCAAAAAATCTTTTCTATTCATTGTTTAAAGTGATTCCAGAAATTTGATGAGTTTACTTTTATCAGTAGCAGACAACTGCACAAATTGATTTTTACTTGCTTGCCCTTCTCCGCCGTGTAATATTATTGCTTGTTCAATACTTCCGGCTCTTCCGTCGTGCATTAAGAAATATCTGCCACCTTGTGAGTTCTTGGAAAGTCCTAGCCCCCATAGAGCAGGAGTTCTCCACTCCGCAGTTAACGCTGTCCCTTCGGTATAGCCGTCATTTAAGCCGTTGCCCATATCATGTAAAAGCATGTCTGTATAGGGAAAGAAAGTTTTCTCTGATAGCGCCGAAACTCTTGAAGAGCCCGTTTTTAACTCGGGAGTATGGCACTTGGCACAGCCAATGTTCATGAAAAGACTTTTACCAGCTTTGACTTCTTCGTTGTTAGTGTTTCGCTGGATAGGTGCTTTTAGTGTCTGCAAGTAAAACACTACATCTAATACTGTTTGGTTAGATACTTCCGGATCAACCTGAAAACCGCTGTAGGTGTCCAGGAACTCATAACCCGAACTTATTCCCATATCCTGGTTATAAGCATTTACTGTTTGTTGTAATAGGTCGTAGACTGCTGCCTTCTTTCCGAATCTTCCAATATATTTTCCATTTCTGATAATAGTTCCGGGTCTTATCTGGCAATAGTCAGGAACTTTAATCCAGTTCGGCCTCCCAGAAATTCCATCTCCATTTAGATCGTTTTCATCGGCCAGGGAAAGTATCGTCGCATCAGGGACAGCCTCAATAAATCCTAGGCCAGTATTTGCCGGGGGAGTGAATTTCGAAAAAGTAGCTCCTGCCGGAATCTGCTCGGCAAGAAAGCCAGAGGATGCGCGATTTTGTAATTGAGGAGCACCCTTATGTAAAAACTGGTTTCCGATAGTATCACTTTGTCCGAACCTGGTGAGGGTGGTAAAAGGGTGTCCTTTCCCATCACCTGCATGACAGGTGCCGCAGGAGGTTGCGACAAATAAAGGTCCTAAACCACTTTTATCATTGAATATCTCATCATTGAAAGCTACATCTCCACGTAAGAATAACTTTTTTTGTTCACTT
Source organism: Pedobacter superstes (assembly GCF_037622515.1). Classification (NCBI taxonomy): domain Bacteria; kingdom Pseudomonadati; phylum Bacteroidota; class Sphingobacteriia; order Sphingobacteriales; family Sphingobacteriaceae; genus Pedobacter; species Pedobacter superstes. The sequence continues at coordinate 59,131 of NZ_JBBJCN010000010.1, read as the reverse complement.
GAGAGACCGTCGAGTGGGCCATCTAATATATCCTCATCTGCCGGAGCTTGAGGCATAATCTTTTCGCAACTACTTATATATACCAATAAAAGTATGGAGGCTGCAAGTATTCCTAATGGCTTAATCTTTTTCATTGGGTCGGCTCATATAATTGATCATTTATCGAGTCTATTATATTGTGAGATAAATCTCACAATATAATTCGATATACAAAACTACATTTTTAGATTAGTCTAACAAATTTATTAAGACAAATTGATATTTTTGTTTCATGTTGTCGTTTACTGAAGAGAATTATTTAAAAGCAGTTTTACTGCTTACTTTGGATAGTGAGGTAAAAAGTGACGCTGGAACTAATAAAGTAGCGGCTTCTTTGAATGTAAAACCTCCTACAGCATCTGATATGCTGAAGAAACTGCGTGAAAAAGAACTTCTGGCGTATGAGAAGTATAGCAAGATAACCCTTACTGAAAAAGGACGAGCTTCAGCAGTTGAGATTCTTCGAAAACACCGATTGTGGGAAACGTTTTTACATAGCAAACTTGGCTTCGCATGGGATGAGGTACATGAAGTTGCAGAACAGTTAGAACATATTCAGTCCCAAAAGCTAATCAATAAACTCGACGAATTTTTGGGGTATCCCAGAATTGATCCTCATGGAGATGTAATTCCGAAAGCAAATGGTGAGATTGAACAGAGAAAATATAGTGTCTTGTCGGAAGTAACGCCTGGAAGCAGCTGCATAATAACAGGGGTGAAAGATGATTCTCAGACATTTTTGAAATATGTTACTGAATTGGGTTTGAAAATCGGAGATCAACTGCTTTTGGTATCGAGACAAGAGTTTGATGGGTCGATTGAGATTAAATATAACAACAAGACTTTAGCACTTTCGCAGAAGTTTTCGGATAATGTTTTAGTGGAAATTTATTAATTAATCTGCATTTAACGGTATTGTATTACTTAAAACAGTCTTTTACTTAGCCACATTCTCAAGTTCACTTTTCCACTTCAGGAAACCATCATCACTGTCTGAGTAGTCGTGATATAGTCTTTTTAATGAGTCCTCTGTCGAACTGATATACGCTAGTTTCCCTTTAACCTTTATATCGTTAATTATATGGTCAATCCTTTTTAAAGTGTGCTTTAAGAGATTGATATCCTTGACAATGTGCCAAACGTATGTTGCTTCTTCAGTGTCCAAGGTTTCCCAAACTATATGATAGTTCATCTTACCCTCAAGTAAAAAAATAAAAGAAAAAGGTTTTTGAATAAACCTAAGTTTCATTACGTCATGTGCATGTTTGCTTGACAGAAATCTTAGATGCTTATAATGCTTCGTGTTTGAAATTGTCAATAGATCCTCAAGCAGTTCCGTCTCACTTTGGTGGAAGGTATCCGGTTTATACTTTTCATCAGCAAAAGCGTCAAAAAATCCCTCCATTGTAAAAAGGCTTTGTTCGACTTCCAGTGGCAGTTTCTGTACCATTGTAGATCGTACAAACTCCAATCTTACTTTTTCGATCAGCGCCTTATCGATTTTTGCTATCTCCGGAGAGCTTGCTTTGTTGGATGTTATCGAACCATCTGTAATTTCAACTTCAAGATTAACTTCAATTTTTTTCGAGCCTAGAACATTTCCGAAATAATTCTTTACTGCATCAAATTCTTCTATAATCTCCAGATTAGGAATTGTAATCTCCAGCGCTTCCTTAAATTCTTTAAACTTCTTACTAATAGATACAAATCCTAATTTAAAATGTACGTTTTTGATAGGTACAAAAAAGGTTTCCGTCACAGATTGAATCGAAGGCTCTTTTAAGTAAGGCGATTGAGTTCTATAAACTGGGACGTAAGCTGGTGTGGTAAAAGTGCCTGGCGTTCCTGCTAAGGTTTTGAGGAGATTAAAGGTGTCGATACTTCTAAACCTAACGATTTCCACCTTGCTCAAGCTTTCATAAAGCTGCGTTTGCGAAAATGAAAATTCAGTTTCCCCTACATGATAGGAAGTAATTTCACAAAATAGTTTTTGTTCAGATGCCTTATAGTTTATTACCCTTAAAATCCAATAAGCGGGCGATTTAAAGCATTTCGCTATTTCCGGTAGACCAAGCTGCGTGAAGCTCATCGCTTTGAACCGCGTCAAATAAGCTTTATCTTCTATAAATTTTATTTTAAGCTCTAATCCAATCATAATCAAGGTATTTTATAAAAATGCGAAGTTCCTGGCACATCTCAAATAAATACCTTGGCTTGTCGAGTCTATTTACTTACTTACCCTAAATGACAGTCTTTCCCTTTATTATCTCTGCTTCCCGATAGTACCGAAAAGCTGTCGTTTATCGTTTCCAACGAATTCTATTACTTAGAGAATAAGCTCTCTTAATTGGGTGATACTTCGGCGTAACTCAAATAGTCATTTCGAGGATATAGCAAAAAGGGGCCTTCATTGACTGTAAAGACACTGTCCTTTATTAGTCAGCCACCTTTTTGAAGATTAGTGAAGGAAAATAGACATGGATAATCGAAATTCAAACATGAGCAAACTTGACAAGTTAACCGGCAAGCACACCGTTAATATTATCATAGCCTTACTTTTTATAATCACACTGCTTGCCTACGTTGTTATGAGCTGCTTAGCCAGCGATTCGGGACAAAGTACCAATGCACTATTCTCAAATCTTCTCTCAGGGTTAGTAGGCTTGTTTGGTGGAAACAATTTCAGGAAATGAGTATTAGCGGTAAATATTCGGCCCAGAATCCGCCGAAGTTTCGACTACCTACCAGGTTCCGATTTTGCTGTCCTTTGGAGAAGCTTATTCCCTACGAAATTTGTAAGCAATGAAAGAGGTACTAGATATATTTAAGCCGTCGATTAAGAGGCATCCACTAAAATGGTGTGCAGTTTTAGTGCTGGCTTATTTCCTTTATCACTTCATCCCTCCTATCGCGACAGCTGCCGGAAATAAAGTCACCTGTCTGCTTTTTGATAATCGACCGGCACAAGCCCATAAAAAACCTTAATATTTAACCATTTCGTTCGGCTCGGCGCATAGGAAGTCTAAATCCCTGCAAGTATATAGAGCAGGTCCTTATCTTCCTCTCCTAATGCATAGATGGCCTCAGTCAAAACCAAAAACTGTTTAAAATCTGTTCACTTTTATTAATAAAAATGAGTGAAAATAGAAAACGGCAAAAAATGGCCTCGCCTGAATAGCTATCAATCTGAAACCCCTGCACCTGGACTTTCCCAGGCCTGATTAAGTGTATAAACTCATCAACTTTTATTTCAGCCCGTCTAATAATTTACTCTCGTCTTGCAGGTCGTATGTTGTCACTTTGAGACATCGCATACACTAACGATAAGACAGTTTAGATAACTAATTTAAGTGCTGTTTTTGATTCGGAATGGCTACCGCTATGCTATTGCCTTTTCAACACTACTACAAAAGGCGAAATAGTAGTTTAACTACAGATACAAAGATACTTAACCTCCATGGGCCAATTAAAATATTTTATCCACAGTAAAGGCCGGATTGTGGAAACTTCTAAATCTGGCTGAGTTCAAAAGCGTATTTAGAATAGCTTATCATATCCCTGCTTTCTTCATTTTCAATCCAGCCACTTTCCAGGTGACTGATTTCAACCATTTCGTTCGTGCTTTTCTTTCCAAACTTATTAAGAACCGCATTCATCGCTTGCAGCTCTTTCTCCTCGAAAATGCTTTGGTCGAAAACCTTACCTTTCAAAGCTTCCCCATAGTTGCCATTTCTAAAAGGCACAAACTTCAGATCGACCATATTTTCGTCAGTCAGCTTGATATAAAGCTTATCATACTCTGCAGGAACTGGCCCCATCTGAATGGCCTTATATGCAATCCCGCTGATAGAATACCCCGACATCTTATAGCAAAGAAAATCACTGTAAAAAAGAAGTTTATTTAGCTTGGTCTTATAGAGATCATCCAGAGATTGCGAGAAGTAGCTAATCATATTTGCTACCTTATACTGGTCAGGCTTTTTATACCCATTATACTCAGAGGGCTTGGAATAGGTGAAGATATTATCAAAAAATAAAAGGTTCCAAAAGTTCGCCTTCTTTTCCTCAATGATTTCTAAAGCAGTGTTTTTGAACTTGAGGTACTCCTTAGGAGTCAACAGAGATTCACTCGCATCTAGGAATTTTATAAATTCTCCCGGGTCTTTTGACGCAAGTATTAATCTTCCATTAGCGACTGTTGGAATGTCACCGCTTTCATACTGGCGATAACTATTAGTACCCAACCCAAGAATCTCCGACATTTTCGATGCCGAAAGCCCGTACTGTTCTCTAATCTCTTTTATTTCTTCGGGAAAAGGTATACCGTATTTGACCCGATATTGATTGTACAACTGGTTCAAATTAATCTGGTCAACCTCATCCGTAGAAAACTCTTCTCCCGTATCGACACATCTATAGAATAGTTGGGTGATTTCAAAAAGGTCTTTACGGAACTCAATCTGCTTTTTTTCTTTAAGCAGCATTACTTTTCCACCTGTGAAGGGACTTTCCATATGTTTATTTAAACGGATATTTTATTGTTCTCTCAGCAATATGAAATGAAATACAAATTACCGGACGATTAGATTGTCCAATTGTAATCTTAATATAAACCTCTTTTTGCTTTATCTTCTTGCCAAATTCCCATAATTCGGGGCCATTATTATAGTCCTGGGTCGGGCCTTTATAATAATCGTCAACTTTTAGTTCCTCCAGCAGCTGAGCCCTGTTCGCTGTAGTAAGCTCCAGGACTACCAGAGTATTAAAGTTTTTTTCCCGGTTCGTGAAGATTACACCAAACACGGAAAGCTTGGCTTTGAAATCGTTCAAAAACTGTTCTACCTCGGCCTTCGCTGACATTTGGCCACAAACTTACAAGTTAAACTCAAATTTTCAATATTTATTTTACGAATAAGTTGAATATTTAGTTTTATATATTTGATATTACAACTTTAAAGTTGTATATTTGTTTTAAAGGAGTTCATTATTTAACTTCTTCATTGAAGGGAGGTATTTTAAATGTCGAAAAAGAAAACAGTTCATCGTGATGCAGGTTCAGGGGAGTTCGTTACAAAAAAGTATGCGGACAAACACCCGAAGACAACAGTTAAGGAAACAATCAAAAAGTAGTAATACTCCCCGGGGGGAAACCCGGGGATAACGTTAAAACAATTAATAACACACATATGGGTAAAAATCAACATGTAGTACCGCACAACGGTAGTTGGGCGGTAAGAGGTGCCGGTAATGAGAGAGTTACACGGACAGCAGACACGCAAGGAGCAGCAAGAGAGATTGCAAGAGGCATTGCGCAGAACCAGGGTTCAGAAATGATTGTGCATCGACCTAACGGCCAAATTAGGGAGAGGAACAGTTACGGGAATGACCCGCATCCTCCAAAGGGATAAAATTAAAAGGCTCTTAATTTCGGTTAAGGGCCTTTTTAATTAAAGACTTCGCACGATTACTTTTTCAACTTAATATTCTCTCTACGCTATCCGCCCTGAATGATCCTTGAAGAATTTATCTTATTATTTTCCTGCCTTTTGTAAGCCGTCATTTGAGTACGATAGCTGAATGAAAGGCAATGGGAAGCAAATTCCGAGGTAGTGATTTCTTAATTATCAGCTGTTAAGCTTCAATTAAATAAATAAGAACGGCTACTATAATTAATAGGCAAGCGCAACCTAATAAGGAGTAAGGTAGAGATTCAGGATCTTTACTTCGATGCACCAGGCTTTGTCGTAAAACAATAAGACTCAGGAAAGCAACCACGAACCCACAGGACATAACGAAAGCTGAAAATAACCCTGCTTGACAATACCACTGATATACGATATATGAGCTGATAATCAAGTAGGCAAGCAAAACCGTGGCAACCTTTACTTCAAAAACCAGCCAGTACCGTCTAATACGCCTTTCCAGATTTTTAATATTCTGTCTGTGAATTCTCTGACGCTGCTCCCTCATGACTACACCTTTCGTACTCCTCACTTGGTAAGATCTCGTGTATCAAATACATCTGTCTTTACAAAACGTGTTATCGAATTTTCAATCACTTCCCGAGTTCCAAAAACCAAAGCAGCATCATGGCCGGAAATATTAATCTGAACAGGAACTTTGGCAGTTAATGATTCAAGTAATTTCTCTTTTGTAATGGGATTATCTATAGAAAAATCTGAATTATTGAAAAACTGATTCAGCCAGGTTAATAATTCTTCCAACGAACTGAAAGTGGTTGTATTGATAAGAGCCTCGGGTTTGGAGGCCTGAACGAATCCTAATAAGTACATGTAAAAGGTAATGATATTCTAAATATACCGATTATTCAGGAATAACATATATAATGGATTCATTAGAGATTCACCTTGGGCCCAGTTAAACATTTTAAAAGGAAATAAAGGTGTACTTCGAATTTTAATTGTGTTATTTATCTACAAATACTGTTTCCGAACGAGCTGGCCGCAGCTGCTTTCAGCCTTCCTTTATCTACAATTTCTGTTGGCCGGTTGCAGGATCCTCCCCTGTCTGCAGGAATTATCATCTACAATTTGATTAATCCAAAAGCTTTGTTAAATGATAGGGTTCAGCGTCTAAACCATAATCCGCTGTATAGCCGACTGTTTCCAGTATTTCAATAAGTGCTTTGCAATCATCGTAATCTTCACATTCTCCGAAATCCAGCAATAAATTTTGAACGTTCTCGGGTAGTAAAGCGTAATGCTCAAAAAGCTCCAGTAATTCTAACTCGTTCTGTTCGCAAAATCGCTCAGCATCATTTGGGTTATCAAATGTCTCATTTGCCCATTTTAATTGTGTATTAATATCAATCAGTACGATTTTGCCTCTTTCCTTGCCTAATATAACCTGTGAATTCATCTTCTTAAAATTTTGAGTACATCGATGAGATTATCAATTCGTGTTTGAGTTCTTCTAATCGCTCATGGGTCATCCCTTTTTGATTAGCCATAGCATGGAAGGATTTTATCACCCTTTCCAGCGTATTCCATTTGAAATAATATCCCTTTAGCTCCCCGCCCAATCTTACAGTAAGTGTTATGCATTCCTTTCTTTTTTGGGCTTGAAGCATTAATGCAATGGTGGTACAAGCTTTATGATAAATAAGGCTTTGAGGATCCTCGTATTTTATCAGGTCCTTCAGCTTTTGAAGTTGAGAGGAACGAAAATCATTTTTGGATGGTTTACTCTTGAAGGAAGAACCCGGCTTTTTCTTAAGAAGTAAATCGAACGCCAAATCTTCATGGCGATAATCAGGGTAACGTTCCCTTATGTATTGGATAGCAAACAGAGGTGTTCTGTTATAAATTCTTCTGACGAACCTTTTTCGTCGGTTAACCCGCACTTGTGCGGCTTTTTTTTCGGCTGCTTCCAGAGTAAGAGTAAAAGTTGATTTTTTCTCCTTCGCCCTTATGGCCGCTCTAATAACAGTTAAGAAAATCAGGTCTGTTTCCTCGTCTTTCAGGAGGCTGAACAAATCAACATAGGAGTATTTTGATAAATTATATTGAAACTCCGTTATCAGGTCTTCCAGCCGGAAAGCGGGAATGGCAAGTATTGGTTTGACTAAGTCCCTAATCATGATGAAGTGAAATTTTATAGAAATGGATATTGAAGAATAAAAGGGGTTGCCCCCCTCCTGTTAGTTCTCACTAGGTAAAAGCAGGGTGTCATTAGTAAAATAAAGAGTTACTTTATCACCCTCGAAATCGGAAAGTGGAATCGCCTGGGTAACTAAAATGTTCCCTCTTCCATCATCGCAGGTCAGGCAGAAACGATTTGTTTCCTCCTCGTTATCTATTATTCTGGTTAGTTCCCACTTTTGAAAATCCTCCGTCAGAGAAATTGCGTTCGGGCCTATATTATAGGAAAGAATTGAATCTATGAGCCAGTAACACTCATATTTTTCGGCCAGATATTGAACGCCATCAGTATAAAGAAGTTTAGTAGCCGGGTGTCTGTACCATTGTTCAGAACCGTAAAATTCTCTTAATTCGTTATTGACATTGATGATTTCCATAGTTGATAGTTTTAAGGGTTACTAATTATTTTGCTTCTTCTACCTGTGTATAGAGGTATTTTAAAGGGTATTTTGCTTGGCTGGAACGCTCGGGGAAAACTGTATTGTAAACTGAAATGGTAGTCGGGTTGAGTCTTAAGATTTCGAACCAGCTTTTTTTGATTCTGATGAATTTCTTGTCTTTCAGGCTGGCTTTGTCGAAAACAAGTTTGCCGCAAGTTTCTAAACAGTGCTTGTAGAAATCAAGCTCCTCTGTTCGTTCTTCTATTTTTTTATTAAAGTGAATTTTTGTTGCCTCATCCAACTCTCTTTCAGGTGAACTTTCATAAAGCTTGCCCTTTAACCCTCTTTGATATTTTCTGATATCTGCTTCCGCTTCACGGATTCTTAAGCTTAGATAGCCGGGATTTGAAAACTTGGCTCCGTCTGCGGTAGCTCTCGCTCTTTCCGCTTTCTGTTTGAAATATTCGGCTTTATCGCCCTCGGCAAAGGCTTTTCCAAAAGTGTTATGAATTTTGTTTCTAAAATTGCGGTCTTTCTTTTCACTGTGATGACTTACGAGTATAGGCTGGCCAAAAGGAATAAAGGCGGCCATACTTTTTGCAAGGGTATAAAGTGATTCTGATTTCTGCTCTGCTTTTTCTGCTTGTGCTTCTGCCCTTTCTGCCCTGTTCTCTGCCCGTACCTGTTTACTTTCAATTTTTTCAGCAAACGATTTGCGCTCTCCCTCCTGTCCGAGATAAACAAAACTCATTTCAACAAGCTGGTCAATCAGACGGTTGCAATGTTCGGCCTTGCCTTTTGAAATCCAGCAATTTGATGTTCTGCTCCATAAGCAGAATTGTTTAATGGTTTTCTGTTGTTCCTTTGAAAGGTTAGAATAAAACTCTTTGGTCGTATGGATATTTAGTTTTTCCGTTTCAAGATTATGAATAAAGAAATTTTGAAAATGAGAATTCATAAGGGTAGATTAAGCGGTTAAAGACAGTTTCAAGTTTTCAGGATATACCCGGTTGAGGTGAGTATTTCTTTTATTTGAGTAGCGTTCAACGAGGTAGAATACTGTTAAATCAGTGTTCTGAACAATTACCCAGGCAGAAAGTAAAGCCTTTGAACGGTTTACTTTTTTAGTCCGTTGAATCTCCCAACTCATTTTCATCAGTCGGGAAAGAATATTATTTGTTTTCATTGGTAGCAGTATTAGTGTTTTCAACCTTTTCTTTACTTAGCACCTTAATGGAGTAGTGTAAATAATCAAACACCGGGTTTTTTAAGGTCTGTAAGGCTTTATTTAAAGCAAGTTGAGCTTCTGAATTAATCCATTCGGGAGAATAGTCCGGGTCGGCTAAAATCTCAATTTGAAGGGTGAGGTTATAGTGATCTTTCATGGCGGTATCTGTTTTTTTGTCTCTTTCAATCGTTATATAAATATACGAATTAGTATATTATAATATATGTTTTAGTATATATTTTATTTCAACATTTTGTTACCTACCGAATTTTTTCTCCCCTTACTTTCCCTAAGATTTAAGAATCGTCTACTTATTTTACCAGTGCATATTATTTTACCAGTGCATAGGATCCTGAGGAAGGTCAATTATTGAGATTTATCTACATTGCCTGGTTGGAGCTGGAAGGGATCCGGACTGGCCGGCCTTAATTGATATTTTTTTTATCTACAATTATGCGTTAGTAGCATGGAAGGAAATTTGAAAAATTTGTCCTTAGGACGGAAGCGAAGCGTACTCTGGAATGGTACGCCCTTTGGGAACGCCCGAATACAAATAGATTTGTTATTTTAGAACTTAGAATATTTTAAATCATGCGAGAATTAAGGGACCTGCGATCAATACAATTTGATGCCGATCATGATTATTACCTTAGCGACTTTTCAGATTGTGATCTTAGAGGAGTTAATTTCAGTGGCGAAGATCTTAGACATACTAAGTTTGACTGGTCTGATTTAAGAGGCGCATTGTTTGTTGAATGCGATTTATCGGGTGAAGTTTCCTTTGCTTTTGCTAATCTTGACGGAGCTGATTTTACGAATGCTATACTTAATCTTGTCGCATTTGAATTCGCAAATATCGAAGCAGCAATTTTTGATGAGGGCCTTCTTGCAGAAATAAAGGAACTTTACGGTAAATAAATCAGTCTATCTCTATTAAATCTTGATGCTAACTCGCGATGCTTCCTGCTTTTTGCTCGATTTCTCGTTAATGAAGTTGGAACAATAATTTAGATAATCCTTTGAAAGGGTATCGTTAAAAACTTCTTTCTTGAACTGAGCATAATCCATTTCAGGCATATTATCCGACTTTCTAATCATATTAATTCCCTGCAACAATTTCAGGTCGTCATTAAAGTCTTTTAAAATAGGCTTATCAATCTTAACAATCTGGTTAAAACCGGATACGTCCAGAATAGATTGGTTCAAATGCTTTAAAGCATAGTTGTCATACGGAAAAGTAATGTTAAGCTGGTTTTTTTCAAATGCATAAATGAATTTATCTCGTTTAATTTCCATCTGAAGCAAAGGTGATTTCTCTTTACCGGCTATTTCATTGACATCATTATTATAACCGTTTAAGCGGCTAATTAGACTGTCAGCGAAGCTGATAAGGTTTATGAACCGGTCACCATTAGGTGACTTTACAGCGCCTATGGCAATCTTCTTAGTTCCCCTAGGGGAACTAAGAAACTGTGTTGAAAGGTAAGGGGATAAAAGGTCTGATATAGCCTGCAGGTCGTAATTAGCACCGTGTCGATCATTATCATTAGCAAGAGTAATTATCGGCGCTGTGTCTTTATACAGGTTCTTTAACTGGTAAAAAGTATTTAGCTGTCCTAAACTCAAACTTCCGCCCAAACTTAGGTACATCTTTGAATCTCCAGGATTTAGCTGGTGATGGGAAAGACAATCCACGCCACTTTCAGCAAGAAGGAAATTTGAAACCTTCCCTATCGGGTTACTATGCCAAAGTCCATTAATTTTATTGGACCCGTCGGCATGGCCCTTGAAATTATTCATATTTCTCACCTCGGCACCTACAATGACTTCTGTTTTTTGATCATCAAACATGGAATAAGGAAAGGCAGTATTATAGAAAGTACCGTAATCACTTTTGCTGACCATTGTTTTGATAGCTCCTTTAAAAATTGGGTCATTTAGCGTTTCAGGCTTGATACCCCTCGACAACAGGAACTCAGTATTGTTCAGCGGTTGCAGGTTAAGAGAATTGAAATCGTAGTTCTTTAGATCAACGTTTGAAAGCTCCTGCACCTTTACTTTTTCCTGAATGGTCTTCCTTGTGAAAGGGTCTAAGTCTAAAAATTTATAAAGGACAGCGTTTACATTTGAATTTTTAGATTTCGAATTATCCGATGGAAAGATATCGCCCAGGCGATTCTGAATAAAGGTAATAAGGGTTCCCTTTTCTGTTTTATCCCGTTCATTAAAAAAACCTTGATTTGCCGGATCCTTTGGGTTGACAATAACAATCATATCATCATGGCGGGAATTGTAAAAAACAGGCATACCCCTACCCTTCTCAGGCTGTAGTTCATAACCATAGGCTGTTGCTAATTCGATGATGGAGATCCGCTCCCGGAAATCCTGGAAGGTGAGCATTTCATTTTTCATATGGCAGATAGAAAAAATAAAAAAAGGGGTTCCCCCCCTTTCCTGTAAAAACCTAGCAATTATAATTTTTTACCTTTTTTTTTGGTTTCGCCCTCCTTTTGACCAGCTTGTTTACCGCTTTTTACTTTTTCAGTTGGCTTGCCTGTTTCAACCTCCTGTTTTACTGTTTTTTCAGTTTTATTACCCTGCTCGTTTTGAGCTGTCTGAACTTTATGCTGTTCAGTAACATTTTGTTGAATCGCGGTTTCCGGAATTGATAAAACCGGAACATCATTTTTGAAACGAAAATCGAGGCCCTGTTTACCGGCAGAGATTACAACATGAGAAGTAAACTTTTCGCCCTTACGGTCAATCATATCCGCAATAAGGGTAGGTTTTCCTTCGGCAAGTGATTTCTTTTGATCATCAGTTAGATTTAATCCTTTCAAATTGTCGGGAATCATTTTAGGAAGACGGTCTGCCCTCATGCTCACCATTTCTTTAGTTTCCGGATCAATACCAATTACTGCTGCAAACGGCTGGCGGGTTTGAATGTCAATACATTCTACAACCTTTCCCATCTCTCCGAAATTTTTAAGATTGTATTTGTCTACCTCATTAAGCTTATATCCTAAATATTCATTCCTGATGTCGGGCTGAGGCCGAACACCATGAATTACAAGATTAAGTTTACCAGTGCCATCATCAACAAGCTTGATTTTGGCCGGCTGATGCATCCTGATTTTAATACCTGACTTACTTGTAAGCTCCCCTGAGAGATTAAGTAATGATGTTTTCTGACCGTTTAAGAAGCGTTCTAAATCACCTGATTGTTTCAGACTGTCAGCAGTGATCCCGGTAGTTTGCTGGATGCCATTCCAATCCACTTGATCAAAATTGAAACGAGAATTAGTTTTAGTAGGAGTTTCCATTTCTGAATAGGTTTTAATAGGGGCTTGATTAATATTTTTCCGGTTTGCAAGGATGTACCTTGATTGATCGAATAGTTGATTTAAAAAATGTGTGGTTTTTTCAACCGGAAGAATCAGAAAGCGGCTGTTCTGCCCTGCTTTGAAGTTTCGGGTGAAGTTTCCAATAAAATTCGAAAAGAAGGAACTATGTTTGTTTACATTGAAGCTTAGACCCGCAACTTTTTTGTTGTCGAGGGACCGTTCAACGTCTTCTTTATTTTCAAGAGTCCTAATCACTGCCTTATTCTCTTCATCTTTTCCAATAAGTCGAATCTGGTTAATGTTAGGGTTTAACTCTATGATATTAAATTCCTTTTCCTGGAACTTATTTGATTCTTTAGCAATTTCAATTTCGCGATCAAGTACAAAAAGTTCCTTTACATAATTCTCGTTTTGTAAAATGACAACTGCTCCAGGCTGTTTTTCGTATTCCAGGATGTCATTAATAAAGGTTTTATAGGGTACATACTTAGAGGGTTCATAACTGTCTGTAGCTTCACGTTTTGCATCGTGGTACATCACCGGAAGGAATTGATTATCATTTGAGCTGGAATATACTACCCCATTTAAATAATGATAATCGACCTTGTTTTCATCCTTACCGGTAGTAGCCAGTTGAATCAGATCTCCGTAGTTATCACCATTGAAACTATTTCTGTTATTTTTTAAATAATCCTCTCTCAGGGCCTCTAAGATTTTAAGACGGTCGCCGGGCTCCAATTCATCCTTAATATAATCGATAAGAGTCGCATTGACCTTTTGTTCAAAGTTGAAATATTCGCCTGTATTAGGATTCTCAAAAAGTTGAGGAATTCTCGTTTGTAACAGCCAGGCTTCAGTCAGCTGAAGAGGTGAAGTGATTTCGAGCGCCCCGACATTTTGCTCAGGTAAATCATTTTGAAAATAAGGAATTGAAAATGATTCGAAAGGTCCGCGTATTGCGATGCGTTCCTGTTCACTTGCAATTTGCCTCAAAAGATTATCTGATGGTTCCGGTATCAGGAAGCCCTGATGATCTATAAAGGTTTCCGATGGGACTTGCCTGCCGGTGGGAGGCTGGTCGAGAGAAAAAGCCTGAATTATGTCTGATACTGGAAGTACAGCCTTTTCAGTTTGATTTTCCATATTAATGAATATTTCAGTAGGTTGATAACCAAATATATTAAAAAGAATATTTATTTACCTAAAAATGCTTTAAAAATCTTATGGCTTATTGATAATATCAATAATATCTACTCTTTAAAAAACCTAAAAGAAATAAAATTGTTATCGGATTACATTTACCGTTACCATGTTCAACTGCTGGCCTAGGAATGATAACCCATTAAGTAAAGTCGTTCTACTCTTATTGATTGTGAGTTTTTCTTCTGTCAACGCTCAGCAAAAGAAAAAGTATTCAAAGGAGGAAATCCAGACCATTCGTCAAATGGATGAAATAGAATTCAACAACGAGAAAAATGACTTGGTTGAAATGGTGAGCGATTACGAACACATTTACCGAATAGCAAGCATACTTAAGAAAGACAGTGTACTATTATCACAGCTTCCATCTGTATTTCCATTGATTCAGAATAGCTATAAAAAATTAACGATAAGCAGTACCTATGGCTACAGATGGCATCCGGTAAGCGGACATAAGAAATTTCATAATGGCATTGACATCCCCCAAAAGAAAGGAACTCCGATATACGCAACTGCAACGGGCATAATAGAATTTACGGGCTATTCAAAGGATCACCTGGGGGTTTTCATCAAGATCAGGCATCGTTACGGGTTTGAAACCATTTACGGCCATTTATCCGCATATAATGTAATTCCGGGAGAAGTGGTAAGGCAGGGTCAAATGATAGGAAGAGTAGGCAGTACTGGATTAAGCACAGGAAACCATCTTCATTATATCATAAAAAAAAATGGAAAAGAAGTAAACCCCTACCGGTATTGCTATCTCAAACTAGACCTTTTTAATGAAGAAAAACCTAAGGTTGTCAATCAGGCTGATCAAAGTAAATAGAAATATCCTGTTTTAAATCTTCAATTGGGATAATTTCATGATATGGGCTGTTATCCTCTGCCAAAAGATAATTTAGATTATAGCCTTTCAATACCCAGTAATTGCAGACAACAAGAAAGTTGTCATATTTTGCAAACCCATTCTCCATTCTGGATAGAATGTTTTGGGTGAGTTTGCAGGCTTTTGCGATATTATTCTGTGAAATGTTGTGTTTAGTACGTAGCTCAAACAATCTTTTTCCTACCACTTTACAAAAGTCCTTAGGGTCTTTAACAACACCCAATTCACTTTCTTTTAATTCCTTCATATACGAGATTACCCCATTTTAAGCCTTTTGCTTGATCAGGTGTGCTAAATTAGGATCCTGTTTTATCCGGGTAAGCTCCTTAGCAACAAGATCAGCGATATCCTGCTTAATCTGTACATAATTTGCTTTGATAATTTCATCCATCCTATCCACACCCTGCTCGTCCTTAAAATTAGTAATATTTGGTATATCAACAAAGTTTCGCTCCTCCTCTTTTACTTTATCCATGTCTACCAGGACTTTTGCATGAAACATTTTTTGGGAAATCTCTTCACCGATATTATCGGCTACTGCACCAACGAATGTTCCTTGAGTTAACGATGAAATCTTAGATGAAGGAATAACACTGTCGAGTTGAGTACTAATGCTAGTGCTGGTGCTGTCTTTATTTATTGAAATTGATTGCCGTTTCTGTAATATTTTTCCGAAACGCTCAGATAGTTGTTTTGCGCTCTCTCCAAGAACCTGACCACTGATCACATTTCCGATCGTATTCTTGATCACAGTAGCTTCAGATTTACCGTAGTCGCGTTCGAGCTGACTAAAATCCTGAAAGGATAGACAGACCGAAACTTTATTGCTTCTGGCCGTTGCGATGAGATTATCCAAACCTTTAAAGTAAATGGTAGGCAATTCATCGATAATTAGGGAACTCTTCAGTTTTGCCTTTCTATTAACAAGCTTAATTAAACGTGCATTATACAAGCCCAGGGCAGCTCCATAAATGGATTGCCTATCAGGGTTATTTCCGATGCACAAGATCTTTGGTTCCTCAGGGTTATTTATATCCAATTCAAAATCATTCCCGGACATTACCCAATAAAGTTGGGGGGAGGCAAGTCTTGAAAGCGGTATTCTTGCGCTGGCGATCTGGCCTTCCAATTGTTCCATTGCACCACCTTCGTAAGCTGATACAAATGGCTTGACGTAATTTTCAATCTCTGGGTATGAACCTAAAATAGGGAACATCTCATCATAACTCCTGTTTAAAAATTCATTTACATGAGGAAAGGTGCAAAATTTCCCGTTTTCATATAACTTCAGGAACCAGATAATTGCCGTAAGATAATTGATCGGACTTTCTACAAAGAAATCACCCTGCTTCTGTATCCAGCTTTTGTTTAGGTTAAGCATCACCGTATAGGCGCTTTCATAGGCATCTATGATATCATGAAGTGATTCTGCTCTAACCGGATTACAACGGTTGCTCTTTTCAGGGTTATCCAGATTGATTACATAAAAACGAGGCTTAACTTTAAAATTTCCGTAATTCCTTAACAATATATTGTAGGTATATTTTGACAGATCATCGAATTTATAATCATACACATACATCGCAAAACCCTTCCTGATATGCTGCTCAATGAAAGATTTTATAATTGCAAAACTTTTACCTGAACCCGGTGTCCCTGGCACCATTGTCGCCCTGAATGGATTTACGATATTTATCCAACCCCTCCTTATTTTTCCTTTTAACTGGTATTCGGTTGGAATATTCACTGAATATTCGTTTTCCATCAGCTGCTCTTCCTGGGGAAATGATTCATTTTCCTCATTGAAAATATCATCCATCATTTCACTTTTTAGTATGCGGCTGATCAGCGCACCCCCTCTCAGGATAAACATATAACCTGCAATGGTGGTGGCAATATAGGCCACTGCATTCATGCTGATCGGAGTTGGCAGCTTTAATAACAAAACATTCAGGAAGAATAAAATGAAGCCTATAATAAGAGCTTTCCAGACCTGGAACCAGGTTACTTTTTGATTTGGATTTCCTTTAGTGCCAAAACAAGAGATAGCTAGAAACAGTAGGGCAATGAGTTTAGTAGTAAGATTCCAGGAGAAAATACCAGTGGACCGGTTTAACTTTAGTAGAACTCCGTCAAACCATTTTAAGGTAAATTGATATTCCTGGAACGCTGAATAACAAAACCAATAGATGTTCAAAAGGACAAATACAATACTGATTAGCCTCGTAAAATCCATGATTTTTTGAAGCGCTTTTTGGTCTTCATGCATAACGGTAGGTGATGATTAGGGCCTCCCTACCACCTCCGTTTCTTACGTCGGCGTTTGGTTGGCTCGTCTTTATGTTCTTCATTTTTCCCATGAACTCCATCCATGAGACTTTCTAATAAGCTTCCAAATAAATTGAATGCTCCGGTGACACTATCCTCGGGCCTCAATCCTTGCATTGCCTTTATTCCTGATGAAGGTCCCATTTCAGTGCTATAATCTTTGTAATCCTTTGAAGCTGGATGTCTGAGACTATCACTTGGGTATACGGCAATCGTTTTAATTATCTTCTGTATTTCCTTGGCTGTGAATTTTTCATTGGTGTTTTTCCCTGATAGATTAGAATTTTTAAGAATGTCTAAATATAGGGAATTATTGATTTTATCAATATATAATAATGTATTTTGGATGCTGCCTGCATTGTTAACTTCTACTTTAGCCTGATTCAACCTGACTATTAAATCAAATTTAGGTGATATTTTAAGTTCACCTGATTTGTTTTTTCTAAAAGCAATATTGAGAGTATCAATAAATTCCTTTTCAGTATAGTTATTCGCGGCTAAAATTTTGGAGAGCCCCTCCCCTACCGGAACCATTCCATTGAATGGGAGCTTATAGTATCCGGCCTGAAACGAATTAACGTTACTGGCCATAGGTTTCACAAATATTCCGTTTTCAATAAGCCTGCTCAATATCTGGTTGAAAGTTGGCTGTTTAACAGAAAGGTCCCCTCCTATCACTTTATTAAGATACATCGTATTCAGTCCTTGAAGCAGACTTAACTTCTGCGGATCCTGTAATAATGGAAGAACCATTTTTGCTCTTATAGCTTCTATAGGAACTTTCTTTAAATCTGGCAAACTTCCCTTTTGTATCGCAGTAACTAGTTTTCTTTCATAAGTATTGAGTTCAGGATAAGGAACACCTTGTAGCCGTTCTTCCAGGCGATTAGCAGAGTATTCTTTTCCCAACTTGCTGCCATTATAAACGGCTTTATTTTCATTATCTATGAAGCTTGCGCCATATAATTTACCATTCTCGTTTATACGTAATACGGCTATTCCTTTATGTTTTGCAAGTTCAATCTTCAGTCCTTCAATAGAGGGTTGCGTATTTGATTTGAAATAATTATCAATTATGCCGGTTAAGCGGGTTTTAACTTCCCGATTATTTAATAAAGAGATGTTTCTTTCAATTCGAGTCTCAATAGCTTTTACACCCCGGTCCTTGCCTAATTTACTGGCTGAAATAGGATGGCCAAGCAACCTGTGATCCTGGTCGATAAACTGATACTGTATTCCGTTGATTTCAGAGCCGTCAAGACGCGTTCCTTCAATCTTACGCATTTCTATACCATTAAGCTCTAGAAGCGTTCTCAGCTCATTAAAACTACCGTATTTATAATCGTTGATAATTGTCTTCGTAATACCGGCTATCGCAGCTTTTGTATCTGACTTACCATATTTAGGAAGCTGGTTCGAAAAAACAGGAACCTGTTCAAGTTTTTCCTTTTTACTTTTGCTCTCTGCAGGAGTTAACTGATATTCTAATTCAAGAGCCTTTCGTACCTCTTCTGAACGTAGTTTTTCAAAATCAGAATTGATTTTCTTACCGTTATCATCTACCCTGATGGAAACAATATGAACGTGTTCACGCTCGATATCGTGATGTTTGTATATCAAATATGGTTGCTCTGCGTAACCCATTCGCTCCATATAAGTGCGGGCAATTTCTTCAAATTGCTCCTTGCTGAGCTTATCGGATGTATCCGGATTTAAGGAAACGTGGAAGGTTACCTTCTCGGTACGTTGATTCGCTTCCAGGTTATAGGCAAATGAATTCATCTTTTCAGTCATGCTTATTTTATCCCATCCGGCATGTGAACCAAGAATTTTAGAGCCACCGATTATCTCAGCTTCGCCTTTATTTACCTTCGTTTCATTGTATTTAAGAAGGCCAAATAGTTCTTTACCGGATGTTATTTTGCAGACCATTCCTTATACAACTTTGAGGTTAAGTCTAATATTTCCTCTTGTTTAGTAGCGAGCTTTTCAAACATCTGAACTGTTGCATTTAGTTCGTATTTCAAATCATATTTGATTCCGCTTGTTTCGCTCAAGCTATTTACTTTACGTACAAGCTGGTTGAAATTTACTCCAATAGCATGATACTCTTGAAGGTATTTGGTAAGAGTTAAATAGTAATTTTTAAGATCTTTATCTGAGGATTGATTATAGGAAGATTGATTTTTAAAAACTCTATCCTTAATAAATCGGGTTTTATTTTTAGAATCAGACAGCTGCATAAGGCGCATAAGCGTCGACTCTTCCTCTTCTTTCATACGAAAGAAAAAACCTCTTATTGATTTTTCTTTGTCTTCCTTTTTCGGCCTTCCACCTTTATTAGTCTTTTCCATTTTAAGCCCTGTAATTCTTTATAAATACGACTTTGGAGTATTTAGCCAAGCCTTTACGACTTTGGAGTAAAGGGTGCAAGATCTTTTTGGAGGTAGAAAAACCAAAGGTTTTTGTATATACAAAAATACATCTTGCTGTATGCTGACGCATACCCAAACTTAAGCAATAACCAGACCAATTGCAATACCTCTATTCTAAACAGGTTCTATTCCAGTGTTTGAATTATTGTTGTATTGAATTCATGTTATAATGATTTCAAATATCAACTACTAAAACCTCTCGGCAATGTTTAAAATCTTTGAAATATTGAATTCAATATTTCATGTTGCCTTGTTGTCAAATAGGTAAAATAAAAGTTGAGTTATTGAGTTCATTATTACTTGTATTATTTATTTATTGATTACTTGAAATCTTTATTTATATATATCTTGTTACCTATAATTATTGGGTTCTTTGTTACATGTTTTCGTGAACTCATGAACTATATATTTATTAACATCTTGTAATATTGTTAATAAGTTTTATATTTGTCAGTAAATCATGAATTATAGTCATCATGAAATCTTTAATTATTTATTTAATTAAATAATTATTTAATGATTGATTTCATAAACTCATGTTATAATGTTTTCATGATATATTGAATTCAACAGTATGAAAAAGAAAGAAACAAAGTTCATAGGTTTTTGCGGACAAAAAGGAGGGACCGGTAAATCAACTCTTAATACCCTAATGGCTTCCTATTGCCATTTCCTTAATGACAATAAAATTGGCTTTATGGATTGTGATTATCCACAGCACAGTATAGTTGATTTAAGAGCTAAGGAGTTTGAATTAATAAAATCCGACCGGGAGTATTTAGCGGCCTTTAAAAAGCTCTCTAAGCCAGCCTATCCTATCCTGGATAGTTCTTCTGAGAAAGCGGTGGAGGACATGAAAAAGTTTATAGACCTTCAGGAAGGGGAGGCCCCATATGATTTCGTGTTTGTGGATCTGCCGGGAACTGTAAAAGACAAAGGTTTCTTTAAAACAATAGCTTCCCTGGATCATCTCTTTATTCCCATCATCGCAGATGAATTAGTCATAGATAGCAACCTGAAATTTGGTAATTCAATACACCACAATTTTATCGGGAAGGCGGGCCAAAAGTTCGAAGGGGTGGAGGTTAGATTGAAAACCATGCATTTCCTATGGAATGTAGTAGATAAGCGCGAAAAAACAGATTTATATAGCCTTACGAACGATATTATTAAAGAGGGGGGGATGAAAATATTAAACACACAACTAGAAAGCAGTGTGAAATTTAGAAAACGTGCTTTTCGGTCAACAATGTTCCCGATGAACAAAGACTACATAAAAGATACTAAGGTAGTACCACTTATTGAGGAGATAATTAAAATCATCAGATAAAACATAAAATATTTATTGATATGGCAAAGCAAAACAAAGCAAATCCACCAGCACTAGAAGAACTTGATGAAGCAAGTCTTATAGCTGGTATTGGAAATAAATCATCTGTTCAAACACCTAATTTACAGCAAACAAGAACAGAACATAATCAAAACGACATTGTTAATAACGAACAGGAAAATAGGGGAGGGGCAGGCGATCAAAATCCTGATGAAAAAAATAATAATAATTCCTTGCATCTTAATGATAATATCAATAATTTAGATTCTGAAAAACATACACCACCTAATGAAGATATCAATGGAAAAACAGAGCAAAACACGGCGGGAAATAAGAATTCGAAGAAACGAACTATAAAAGTTAAAGACTTTGATGAATTTTTTTCAAGTAAAGAAATCATTAAAGAGCGGACAGCTACCTATGTAAGTGGATTCAATCATGAAAGGTTATCAAAGATTGTAGCCTTCAAACCTGGTTCTACTATATCGAGCTATCTAAATAACATCATCAATGAACACATGAATTTATATGCTGATGAACCTATCATCGGCAATCTTACACTAAAAGACATTGTAGCACCTAAAAAGGAATAGAAGCGATGTTTTTTAAAATTAATACCTATGCTGGAATCTATTTCATGGTCAGATTATTTTCTTTTTATTCTGGCCGCATTGATCATTTACTACGCCTTCGTATTTTTCTTTTACTATAATAAAGAATTAGCTTCCAGGTTTTCCAGTGGGAGCAAACGTAAGGATAACACATTGATCCAACCGATCAATGGTATACCTGATAACCAGGTAACTCCAACAGCTCAAATTTTACCTATAAATAATATCGATGCACTTCCCCTAAAAGTGCCATCTAATGAGCAACAACTAATAAGCGAAATCAGAATACTTCAAACAGAAGAACAACCTGAACAAATCCATGCAGTAACGGAAAATGTGAGTGCGGAAGATCTTGAAATTCTATCGGAGGTTCAAGCTGAAAGTCTTGATGTTGATTTAGAAGAAGAATTTATGCCGTTTGAAGATCCAGAACTGGAAGTTAATGACGGAGGCTTATTAATCGAAGAGGTGATTGAAACCGTTGATCTGGTAGCAGATGCTGTCGCTATTGAATCCTCTAATGGAATTCTTGAAGAAAAAGCTGAGGAAGAATTAATTGATAAAGTCAGCAATCTTGAAGAAAACGACTTCTGGGGAAGTTTGATGAATGAAAATCCTGAGTTAAACAAAGGATTGGAAGATATTAAGAAAAGAGTATATGAACGTCATGGATTGAGTTTCCATGAAAATGAAAAGTTCGACCTCGAAGACATTAAAGAAAAATCTGCCAAAGCATCCTTACTTGATGAAAATAAAATCGACGATCTGGTAAATAACTGGCAGGCCTAATCTTATTAATCTACTATATAACGTATCCATGAAAACAAAAAATCTAGAAAAAACTCAATTTTCGAAAAGTCTGATTATCACTGCTGCTCTAATTACTGTTGCTGCAAATGTTATGGCACAATCTGGTGGGGGAGCTGCAGGGATAGAAGCCGCTACTGATGAAGTTACGAGTTACTTTGATCCCGCTGTAAAACTTATGTATGCCGCAGGAGCAATTATGGGACTTGTAGGCGCTTTTAAAGTTTATTCTAAATGGAATAGCGGTGATCCAGATACACAAAAAGTTGCAGCAGGTTGGTTTGGCAGTTCAATCTTTCTCGTGATTGTTGCAACGGTATTGAAAGCATTTTTTCAATAGTATGTATGGCAAGGTTTCCAGTCAACCGGAAAGTTGACACCACAGTAGAATTCAAAGGCCTTAAAGCTCAATACTTAACATACCTGGTTATGGGCTTGATGTTTGTATTTCTTCTGTCTACCATTATGGCTCTTTTCGGAATAAGTTCCTATGCCATAGCATTTACTGCCATAGTCCTTACTACTGCTGTATTTATGGTCGTTTACAAAATGAATTATAAGTATGGTCAGTTTGGCTTGATGAAGATCAGCGCCAGACGCTCGCGACCTAAATTTATTATTGTTAGAAAAGGGGTACGCTCTTATTTTAAATATAAAGAGAACCAGGCTAACTGAATAATCTACTAAACATCTCAATTTATGATACGTGCGCTGAGAGCAGAAGAACTGGAAAAAAAACTACCAATTTATAAAGTTGAACAGGATTGTATAATCAGCTTATATGCAGACATCACCGTTGCCTATAAGGTTGAACTGCCGGAGGTGTTTACATTATCGGAACAGGATTATGAAAACATTCATCAGACATGGGTAAAAGCCGCAAAGCTCCTTCCTAAGTTTTCTATTCTTCATAAACAGGATTGGTTTATAGAAGAAAATTACAAGCCTGAACTAGAAAGCGAAAATTTGAGTTTTCTTAACCGTTCATTTGAAAGGCACTTCAATGAACGACCTTTTTTGAATCATTACTGCTACCTGTTTCTCACAAAAACCTCCCCTGACAGAATGAAAGTGCAAAGTACCTTCAATTCATTAAGTCGAGGCAGACTGGTTCCCAAAGATATGCTGGACAAACAAGTGATAGCAGAGTTTATGAATGCAGTAGGTCAGATTGAATTTCTTTTGAATGATAGTGGCTTAATGCAGCTTACCCGCTTAAAAAATGAAGATATAGTGGGAACGGATCAGAAAGCCGGCATTATAGAAAAATACCTCAGCGTTACACAGGAGGATCAGACTGTTTTATCAGATATTGACCTAACCGATGATCTAAAAATTGGAAGCAAGTATTTTAATCTGTTTACACTTTCTGACCTGGAGGATATGCCCGGTGAGGTTGGGACAGACAGGAGTTATGATGCTTTAAGTACAGATAGAAGTAAGTTTAAAGTAGGATTTGCCAGTAAGCTTGGCTTGCTCTTGCCATGCAATCATATATATAATCAGTACTTATTTGTCGAGGATCATCAGGAGAAAGTGAAAGGATTAGAAAAAAAGGCCCGACACATGAATTCTCTTTCTAGATATTCCAGGGAAAATGACGCCAATAAGGAATACGTAGGACATTACCTGAATGAAGCGCTAATAAATAATCGAACCTCAATCAGGTGTCATTTTAACGCTTTTATATGGACTGAGGATAAGAGCCAATTAAAAGAGCTTCGTAACTTAATAAGTTCCGCTATTGCTTCAATGGATTGTAAGCCAAGGCATAATACTACGGATGCCGCGCCTTTATTTTGGGCAGCTATACCAGGAAATGCCTCTGATTTTCCAAATGAAGAAAGTTTTAACACCTTTTTCGAACAGGCCTGCTGCTTTTTCAATAACGAAACGAATTACCGTAGTTCTTTGAGTCCTTTCGGAATTAAAATGGTGGATCGCATGAGCGGAAAACCAATTTTGGTTGATATTTCCGATGAGCCGATGAAAAAAGGCTTTACAACTAACAGGAATAAATTCATTCTTGGCCCATCCGGATCAGGTAAATCCTTTTTCACTAACCATATGGTGAGACAATACTATGAACAAGGTTCTCATGTTGTACTCGTCGATACCGGAAATTCATATTTGGGATTGTGCGAAATGATTCATGCAAAGACAGGGGGAAAAGATGGTGTTTATTATACTTATACCGAGGATAACCCAATAGCCTTTAACCCATTTTATACCGATGATGGCATTTTCGACATAGAAAAAAAGGAGAGTTTAAAGACGCTGATTTTCACCTTATGGAAACGTGATAATGAGGAACCAACCAGAGCTGAAGAAGTTGCCCTTTCTAACGCTGTCAATCTCTATATCCATACTCTTAAAAGTAGTAACATAAAGCCATGCTTTAATACATTTTACGAATTTGTTCAAGGCCCTTACAAGGAAGTACTTAAGAAGAAAAATGTCCGGGAGAAAGATTTTGATATTGATAACTTTTTAAATGTATTAGAGCCTTACTATGTCGGTGGCGAATACGATTATCTTCTGAACTCTGAAAAGGAACTGGATCTGCTGCATAAACGGTTTATAGTTTTCGAGCTTGATAATATTAAAGATCATAAAATCCTCTTTCCGGTTGTCACCATCATCATCATGGAGACTTTTATCAATAAAATGCGAAAACTGAAGGGAATCAGAAAAATGATCCTGATCGAGGAAGCCTGGAAAGCAATTGCAAAAGAGGGGATGGCAGAGTATATAAAATACCTCTTTAAAACAGTTCGTAAATTCTTCGGTGAAGCAATTGTCGTAACCCAGGAGGTAGACGACATTATCAATAATCCAATAGTTAAGGATACTATCATCAATAACTCGGACTGCAAAATTCTATTAGATCAGCGTAAATACATGAATAAGTTTTCTGAGATCCAAAATCTACTAGGGTTGAGCGATAAGGAAAAAGACCAGGTATTAAGCATTAACCTTAATAATGACCAAAAACGACTTTATAAAGAAGTATTTATAAGCCTGGGTGGTGTGAAGAGTGCTGTTTACGCCACAGAAGTATCATACGAAGAGTATTATGCATATACCACCGAAGAAACTGAGAAAGTAACATTATTCAATTTATCAGAAAAGAAGGGAGGGAGCATTGAACAGGCTATCAAGGAGCTGGCAACAATTAAAAGAGAAAAATTAATCAGTTAAAATAATACAAATGAAACAGGTAAAAATCTGCATCCATATAGTTTATCTCATTATCTCAGTTAGCCTGCTTTACTCTTGCCAAAGTAACGCTATCAAAGAAAGTACCGATAGTGTAGCTACGGAAATCCAAAAGCCTAAAAATTTAAAAGGGTATTTGGGTAAATGGAAAGAGGCGAATGGGAATTACTTTTTTACTCTAGAAGCTAGAGAAGACGGGAAAGTTTATTTTTTATTCAAAGACAATGCTGATCCAAGTAAAGCAATGGTTTGCGAGATAGAAAATGGCCAAGGTAGAAATGAAAAAGATGAAATGGTTGAAAAAGTAATAATTACCCCTAAAAATAAAAGTGGGCGTTCTTTGCAATCATTTTTTTATGATCCAAATGACGATGTTCTAAATTCTAATAATAATCGAAAAGTGATTTACGAAAGAAGAGAGTAATTATTAAAAATCAACACCCATGAAAAAATTTATTATCCTAATACTAATGGTAACCGGGTTCTCCATTAAAGTAAATGCCCAAATTGTAGTGGCAGATCCAGCCAGTCTCTCTCAAAGAGCTACCCAGCAATATGCAAATATGATTGAAAGCATTAAGCGCAAACTAGAATTAGTGAAAGGTGTAGCGGAAACAAGAAAAATCTTTGATCAGGGAAAAGCTTGGTATGATGCTTTGAAGAAAGTGAGTACCACAATTCAGAATTATAAAAAAGTGTATGAAACACTCCAAACTATCAACCAGATAGCCTCTGTCTATACCAATAGTTATAGCAGGATGAAAACTGACAAAAATTTCTCCCCTACTGAATTAGTCGAAATTGGCAATGGATATACGAAATTATTGAAGGAAAGCTCCAGTATTGTTGATGATTTGATGATGGGCGCTAAAGCCTCAAATATGAATTTAACTGATAAAGAACGATTCGATATAATCAATGCTACATACGAAAAAGCAAGAAGGCACAAAAGTCTAGTTGAGTATTACAGTAACCAATATATTCAATTATCATATGTGCGAGCTAAGAAAACCAACGAGACAAAGAATGTCCTGAGGTTATACGGTCTTACAAAATAACTAAATCTTTAGTATGATATTATTGGATATTCAATGGGATAGTATGCATCAGCTTCTGAGAAGCTTATATGATGAGATGCTTCCACTTTGCAGTCAGTTGATTGGTATTGCACGTGCAATTGGTGGTATTGGAGCAATATTTTATATCGCTAATCGTGTTTGGCGACATATGGCAAACAATGAGCCAATAGACTTTTATCCATTATTTCGCCCTTTCGTGATAGGTTTTTGTATCGGAATATTCCCCTTAGTGTTAGCCTCAATAAATGGAATAATGAACCCAGTCGTTACCGTGACAGAAGGCATGGTAGAGAAGCAGAATGTGGATATCGCTGCTTACACAGCCAAAAGGGATGCAATTGAAAAAGAAGCCTACGAAAGTAATGGTGAGTTGTATGTAGTTGATGATAAAGAATATCAAGCAGAACTTGATAAGCTAGGAATAACTGACGTCGGCAAGCGCATGGAAATGATGATGGAAAGAACTAGCTATCAAATTAAGAAATCTGTGAGAGATCTTCTACGAGAGATCTTGGACTTTCTTTATCAGGGCGTTTCGCTTGTGATTGATACCATTCGAACTTTCTTTTTGATCGTACTTGCAATAATAGGCCCTATTTCATTTGCACTTTCAATTTTCGACGGTTTTCAATCGACTCTGACAAACTGGATTGCACGATATGTGCAAATATCACTATGGCTTCCGGTGTCAAATATTTTTGGAACAATGGTAGGTAAAATCCAGGTCCTAATGCTTGATAAGTCCTTAGCAGATATGCAAGCAAACATGGACAGTACTTTCGATGCAACAGATACCGGCTATATGATATTCATGCTAATTGCCATTGTTGGTTATTGCACAGTTCCAACAGTTTCAAGTTTTATAATTCAGAGTACCGGTGGAGCTGCTGCACTCGGAAGGATGAACGCAGTAGGAGGAGGAGCTACGGCTGTGGCCGGTGCCGCAGGAGGCGCAGCTGGTGGGGCTATAGCCGGAAGAGCAACATCAGGAGCCTCCAATGTAGTGAACGCCCCAAAACATTTTTTAGAAGGCTATAACAGTAAATAAGTACGATTATGTTCAAATCATTAGAAACCATAGAAAGCTCATTTCGAAAAATGCGCCTGATGATGATTGTTTTCATCATACTTTGTGCAATAGTATGTATTGTTACCGTTGTTTGGGCCTTCGATTTCGCCAATAAACAGAGGCAAAAGATCTATGTGCTTGATCAGGGAAAAAGTTTGATGCTGGCTCTTGCCCAGGATGTAAATCAGAACCGACCGGTGGAAGCGAGGGATCATGTAAAGAGATTTCATGAACTTTTCTTCACACTTTCTCCCGATCAAAAAGCCATTGATTATACCATCAGGCAGGCTTTATACCTGGCCGATGAGAGTGCAAATACTGAATACAGAAATCTGATTGAAAACGGTTACTTCAATAATTTGATTGCGGGTAACGTAAGTCAGAAAATTCAAATAGACAGCATAAAGTTGGATATGCAGAACTTTCCTTATTCTGCTCAGACCTATGCAACACAAACCATTATTCGAAGCAGTACTGTTACAACCCGAAATTTAATAAGTCATTGCTTCCTGAGGGATGTTCAAAGGTCCGACAATAATCCTCACGGATTCTTAATTGAGCGTTGGAGAGTAAAAGAAAATAAGGATATCACCACAGTTCAACGCTAATATCATGGCCACATTCTTTTTTGCTTTCGCTTTTATACTCATAATGATTTTTTTGGTCATGCTCTTTATAATTATTAGTGCGCTAATTACATCACCAGAAAACAGATTCACCACTGCTTCCAACCCGACTCCGGAGGGAGAAACAAATATGATTGCCGCTTTGAAAATTTGGACTTGGAAAAAGCAGGATAGACTAGTTAACTACCTAAGCAAAAGAGACAAGGAAATGAGCAAATCTGCTAAAATGAAATATTTGGGTTTGTTTTGCATCCTCGGTATAGCATTCTCACTTACCTCTCTGTTTTGGGATTACCAGCCGGAAAAGAAACCCTTCATCAAACAAGCTACAATCATTGCCCCACATGCGGGGACAGAAGAAGCCAAGTCTAATGATAGCGTAATAATTCTTGATCAGGAAGATGCAAGAGCTTTAAAACAACTTAAAGAGTTTACCAAAACTGACACCTTAAAAGAAAATGAAATACCCAGAATCTGGGAACCCTAACATCAAATACTACCGTTATGAATGAAAAACCACATCAATACTCGCAGGAATTTATAAATCAGCGAAAAATGGCTCTAATGGCACCTGTTTTTGTTGTGCCAACACTGACGTTTCTCTTTTGGCTATTTGGAGGAGGATCGATAACGCAGGCATCCAATAGCAGGGAAGTAAGCGGCTTAAATACCTCAGTGCCTGAAAGTCAATCGAAAGAAATTGTAAGCGACAAATTGGAAGCTTACAAGAATGCTGAAAGAGAACAGGAACGCCAGCAAAAGTTAACTGCTTTGGACGAATATGCATTTCCCGATGAAACGCAGGATCCTGAATCAGAAAACTCCAACATTGCAATGAGAAGGACAACGAATGATCCTGCTGCCACTGAATTGAACCAAAAGGTTACAAAGTTTTATGAAAGCCCTTCCGGAGCAAGCAATGCGAAAGAGATTGATCGACGGATCAGGGAAATGGAAAGAAAGCAAGCAACGGCAGGTCTTTCCGATGAAGAATATATAAACCGGGAATTAGCTAAGAATCCTTACACAAAGGAGATAGAAAGACAAATGATGCAAAATAGTGGTTCCAACAATTCTGCATCATCGAGGCAAAAACGAAATGTGATGGAAGTATCTTCCAGTAGAGAGAAGAAAATAGTTTCATCATTAACAACTACCCGACAGGATAAACCCAAAAAGCGCAACTCCTTTTATACTTCAGGAACGAAGGCAGCTGCCGCAAATTCAAATACGCTCTCTGCTGCAATTCACCAGGATCAAACAGTTGTAAACGGTTCTACAGTTAAACTAAGACTGCTGAATGATATTTCAATTAATGGTGTTGTGGTACCAAAAAATACATTCGTATATGGTTCCGCTACTTTGAGCGCAGAACGCTTGAATATTGAAATAACCAGCATCAGGTATAAAAACGATATTCTTCCCGTAAATCTAAATGTCTATGATGTGGATGGTATAGAGGGTGTTTCAATACCTGGTTCTCAAGTCAGAACCGCAGGCAAAGAAGCAATGGCAGATGGTGCTCAAAGTATTGGTAACGGAACCATCGTCGCTCCAACCGCTGGCGGACAAATTGCTGTAGAAGCGGCAAATGCAGGTATTGGTGCTGTGAAATCCCTTGCCGGAAAAAAGGCAAAGCAAGTCAAGGTTTTTGTTAAAGCCAATTACCGCGTTTTTTTAAAATAGTAAATAAAATCTCACTGATATGAAATCCAAATCTCTCGGGCTTATAAAAGCCTCTCTACTTTTGGCTTTTGCCTTTTCTTCATTTGTGGTTAGTGGACAAGTAACACCAACCCCGATATCAAATTTTAAAGATAGCCAGATACTAAATTCTTATCCCTTACTGGTTTCTTATGATAAAACAACACATATCATCTTCCCTGCGGGTATAAAATATGTTGACCTGGGTAGCGAGTCCATCATAGCGGATAAAGCTGAAGGGGTTGACAATATCTTAAGAGTTAAAGCTAACTCAAAAGGGTTTCCCGAGACTACCTTAAGTGTTGTAACAGGAGATGGGAAATACTATTCTTACATAGTTAATTATTCGCCCTTTCCAAAAACCCTTAACATATCCATGAACGGCTCAGACTTTTCAGGCGTTGGTAGGAAAGTCGTATTAAAAGGGGAAACAGGTGGCTCGGCAATCGTTTCATTTGAGGATGTAAATATGAGTGAAACTGAAATCGCTCGTCTAGGAAAAGAAGCTTCAAAGGCTGGCAGAAATATCCGGGATGTGTCTGCTGAAAAAAATGATATGCATTTCGCATTACATGGTGTTTACATAAAGGATGATGTAATCTTCTATAAAACGTATATAAAGAACAAATCGAATTTAAATTACGATATAGATTTTGTTAAATTCTACATAAGAGATAAGGAGGTGGCTAAGCGTACAGCGATGCAAGAGCTGGAAGTAACACCTTTATATGTTTTTAGCCCACCAGGAAGCAGCGAATCTATACTTGGAAAGTCGTCAACAGACCGTGTATATGCTTTACAACGCTTCACCATTCCAGATAATAAAGTATTGGAGGTTGAAATGTTCGAAAAAAATGGTGGCAGGCATCTGAGGTTTAATGTTACTAATAAGGATATTGTTCAAGCGAAAGTGTTAAAGTAGATTTTATATCATCTACAAAAAAAAAATGCTCCATAATACCTCTATTATGGAGCTACCTAAACCTTATCACAAGTTTTTGATTCCCACAAGTATAACTCATATAACATAATTTGTTATTATATCTACAAAAATAAAACCTAACGGTACCCATCAGGTTCCGAGCCGGAAATCACAGAGTAAAAATTATCTACAATTTACTTTTCCTGTAGTGTCATGAACTTCTTAAAGCTTTCCAGTTCTTGGGTAGATTCCGTTGGAATCTGGCAGCCTAAAGATTCAGTTATGAAATCTTCAATACTGATATCCTCGTTTTTTTGCTGTTGATGGTTGCTGTATTTTTCAGCCAATTCTCCAGCCTCTATTTTTATAATTTCATCATTATACGTTAGTGTAATTTTATCTGTGTGTTCCATAGGTTATGGTATTAGTTCTCAGATGCTTTTTCCTTATCGATAGAATATTTAAAAATGTTCACAAGTACCATTAAATCTGTTTCTATTAATTCTGATAATCTGATCAATTCATCGAGTTTAAACTGACCCGGATGTTTTGACCTGTTATTACTGAAACGGATTGGATTTATTCCTAAACCATTAGCGATAACATTTTTTGGCAGCACCTTATATAGTTGATCAACTGTTTGAATTACGTTATTCTCCAGTAATATCTTTGCCTTATGATATCTCTCATCTTTTGATTCCTTTGATACTTCTTGAATCTTCATGTTTTGCTTATTGCTTTTCTAAGTCTTCATAATAACTTTCGGGGACCTCGTCAATCCCTGGTGAATAAGAAGCTTCACTTTGACTACCGGTTACAAGTACAACATAATCTTCTACTTTACAGACGAGCTTTGCCACCGGTTCATCTCTACCTTCAGTATTATAAGCTTCGGCCTTAATGAAACCATCAACCTGAATTAGGGAACCTTTAGTTAGCCTCGGTAACTGCGATTCACTAGGGTTACGCCAGTAAGAACATTCAACGTAGCTAACATCCTTTGTGTACCTATCATCACCTTTCTTCTTATAATAATCGTTTACCGCAACTGTGAAGTTCAACACGTTTCTATCGCCCGAGATATTTTTGATTGTTGCATCGTGGGTTAATCTTCCTGTAAATAAGAATGTAAATTTCATAATAGGTAGTTTTATATCTAGTTCATTGAATGGTAAAAAATTCAAACATTAACCTGCTAACCTATATGCTGCGCTCAGCTGATTCTCTACATTCACTTACACCCGGCTTTCTAACCAGTGAGGGCCTTACAGCAGTAAGGTTCGGAGTAGCTTTACAAGCGAAAAGTTGAGATTTACTCGTCAACTCTTACATACACCATTTTCCCTTAACAAAATCAGTTGAACTTGGTTGGCTAAATCGCTGATTTTTAACAACTATTAACTATCAGTTTCCTTTCACTTCTTAATACTCTAAATATACGAAATAGTATATATTCATAAGTACTTCCAAGAAATTTAAGGCGTATAAATTTCAAATGTCGATTTAAGACCTTAGTGTATGTTCTGATTTAATTATTAGATAACTTTTGAATATCTTTAGTGGGAACAGAGCTTAAAAGTTGAGAAAACCTCGTCAAATAAGTGAATTAGATCTTCAGGCAGTAAAATGACTAAAAATACCTTATTCAGCAGCAAAATTAAAAAAGGCCCTGTAAATCGTTTAAACGGGGTTTTGCGAGAAAAACTCAACATTCCTTTTTCTAGACCGCGATCGAAGGAGGTTAGTAACGAGAAAAACTCAACATTTTGGGGCCCGCGCCTCCCTATCATCTTTGGATTATCGATTTTTCCTTTTCAATTTGCTTTATTCCTGCCATTTTGTCCAAAAAGTCCACAAAACCTAAATGCCTTTTATAATTGATAAAGAATTGTTTAATCTATTGATATAATTGTAGACCTCCGCAACGCATTGATACACTGTAATTTATAAAGATTTTTTACGAGTAAAACTCAACATAAAAACGAGTAAAGCACAACTTAGAAACGAGCTTTACACAACATTTTAGACGAGAAAAACTCAACATTCGTTTTTGAATTACGAGCAAAACTCAACATTTCCTCTCCCGTAGCTCGAAAATGTTAATAAGTGCGTGTTTTCTGCTCTTACAAAATTACCCTGCCAATTATTTTCTATTAAAATCCTCGAAATTAGCTCCGGATACCCATTTTGAAATTGACGAGAAATTCTCAACATTTTATTTTGCTGTCGGATAGCCTGTTATGCTATGGATAGGTGCCTTTGATTAGTGTTTGACGAGAAAATATCAACTTTTTTACCCTATATATTAACGAGAAAAACTCAACTTTCGAATGGATTAACTAGCCTTCATGTGCTCTAAACGAACATTTACGAGAAAATCTCAACTTGAATGGGTAATAGCAAATATCATGAAAGAGGGGAGGGATGAACGAGAAAAACACAACATTAACTGCCGAACTGTTGCACCAGAGCTTTTAACATATAATTCGCCTTATTCTCAATAGGCTCTTTTGTATGATCGCTATTGGTGCGGAATATAAAGTCCTCCACCTCAACAATTTTTTGATTGATAGCATGACGGCTAATTTCCTGGTCTTTTAGAATTTCCTCCACTTTACGGATTTGTTCGTTGTTAAATCCAAAGTGTAATCTTAGCATTCCTAGTATTGTCTCATCCTTCTTGGTCATTTCCTCCTGGAATTCAGGTGTAATAACTTTGAAGTTGAGCATCACTTCTTTTTTCTCAATGGTCTTGAAATCTTTGGCATTACAGTTAAACCAGCAATGGGCCTTTTCAAAGATGTCTTTTTGTACCGGCTCCAGAACGTTCTTTTTGAAATCGTAGAAGCGGGGGTATTGGTCAGGAATACTCAAATGTTCCTTTAGTTTATCCATAGAGATTGAAAAACCACCTTTTTTAGCCCAGGAGGCAATTAAAGGATACAGCCTTGGAGTATAAACGCTCTTGGCTCGTAATATGGTTTCATAGTAATAGGAAGTATAATTAACAGGTAGATTATTGTCGTTCTTATCAATCCTCACTAACACCTCTGCAACACGCTTTTCTATCTCAATTTGGATCTCTGAATTATAATCCGCTTTGTCAGGAATGTTGGCGCGTATCAAACCGGTGATCCGCTCCATCCCCTTGCCTTTTTCGTCTTTGTAAGGAACAGCTACAACAACAGCGGCCAAATCCTTTATTGCTTGTTTTACATCGCGGTATTGGGAAGCGCTTGTTGCTATCTCCTTTAAAGGTACAATCAGTTTAACCAGATCAGGGTTATCTTTTTCAAATAAGTCAAGTTGCAAAAAAGACAATCCGTTCATCTGTGGCTTAATCGCGCTTTGCAGTTGTAGCATAACATATGCAAAAATCTTCGATTGAGTAAGGGTTAAAGGTAGATGAGCATTGGTGATTCTATTTGGCTGATAAATCTTCGTCATAACCGCAGGAAGTTCTATAGGAACTTTCTTCTTCGCAGTTTTTTTTATGACGTTGGTCTTTTTGGCCATCACGCTAAGTTAGCTTTTATAATATTGTAAATCCAACTGGTGATATCATCAGGCAGATATAAAATTCAGTCTTGTAAATATACGAAAATGTATATTTCTAACAAATTCAATGATAATATTATACGTAATTGTTCCAAAATATAGTTATCTACCTATAAAAAATTCAAATTAAGGGGAAATAAGAAAAAACACTATCAAAAGGATTATCTACATATACCCTTGGCCTGATCAGATCTGCAGCGCTTACCTGGTAAAAAAACATCTACAATTCAAAGGGAGTTTTAGGCTGGCCAACAGGGAGCCACCGGGTATCTATATTGGAAACATCTACAATACGACTTTTAGTTTATTCTAATTGGCCAGAAGTTAAATTTGTTCTACTTTTAAACAGTAAGGATGCTTTTTTTAAATCTCAATAACTATAAAGATGCTAACTGATCAATCACTAATTTCAGATCTTAAAGCAATCATTGAGAATGCTCGGGACAAGGCAATCCGGCAGATTGACTTTGAAAGGACTTTGATGTACTGGAATGTTGGTCAGAGAATATTTGAAGAGGAACAGAGAGGGCAGGACCGCGCTGATTATGGCAGTTATTTAACCAGGTATATCGCTGAACAACTGGAACCCCAATATGGTACCGGCTTTTCAAAAAGGCAGGTTGAACTTTTCCGTCAGTTTTACCGGACGTTTCCAAATGCGAATACACTGTATTCGCAATTAAGCTGGAGTCAATATAAACTGCTTATCCGTCTGGATTCACAGGACAAGCGGGACTTTTACTGTGCCGAGGCAGTTAAAAATAATTGGACCGTAAGGCAGTTAGAGCGCCAGATTTATAGCAGTCTTTGGGAAAGGCTATTAGCAAGCAACGATCGGGAAAGCGTCTTAGCTGTCGCCAGAAATGAAAAAGATGCTTCCAATGCCAGGGAGATTATTAAAGATCCGATGTATCTTGAATTCCTGGGGCTCAAAAGGGAATCATCCTATTATGAAAGAGACCTGGAACAAGCTATCATTACCCATCTTCATGATTTCCTGCTTGAACTTGGGAACGGTTTTACTTTCGTCGCAAGGCAAAAGCGATTACATATAGAGGGAGACGATTTTTATATTGACCTAGTATTCTACAACAGGTTATTACAATGCTTTGTTATTATTGAGATAAAGACCGATAAACTCACGCATCAGGATATTGGACAGTTGCAGATGTATGTAAACTATTATGACCGGTTTGAAAAGAAAGATTTTGAAAAGCCGACAATTGGCATACTCCTTTGTGCCGAAAAGAATAATGCAGTTGTAAAAATTTCTCTTCCCGAAGATAATACACACATTATCGCAAGTGAGTACCGGTTATACCTCCCTACGGAACAACAACTTATCGAGGAAGTAAAAAAGGAAATTGAAAAACAGGATAAAACATCTGGAAAAGAGGAGATTTGAAAAAAATTTGATAGAGATTTTAAGGGTACCGGGTTACCTTTCAGGAAACCTGGTATAAACATATGGCTTATAATTGGTTAGTTAAAAATCTCCTTTCTCCCAGATTGGAGATTTTTCTTTTAAGAACTGACTTAAATCTATCTACAGAAAGCCCTCTCCGGAAACAGAACCCGGATCCAGAAACCCTAAATATCGTCTACATTTTTCTTTCCAGGAAGGTGCAGTTCCAGCTGGCAGTAACAATATATTGTAGATAAAATGTTCTTCTCAACCTATTGGAACATTAAAGGCAGTTTTGCATCTTACAGGTCTAAACAATATCCGATGGAAAAATATAATAAACTCAAAGATCTCATTGCATCAGTAGAAAAAGACGCTGACAAATTTTACAATGGCGGTAACAATGCTGCCGGCACACGGGTTAGAAAAACTTTACAGGACATTAAAGGTTTGGCTTCCGAAATAAGGAAAGAAGTAACTGATCTGAAAAACGGTGGTGAACTCACCGCAAAATTCGGCCCTGGAAGTAAAGGTGTAAGTAAATGAAATACACTGTAATTGATTTCACCCGGTCAGAATGTAAGATCGGATTAACACCTGAAACAGAAGTTGAAAAAAAATTAATCGAAGAAGCTAAAAAAAATCGGGAACCATACCAGGACACATTTTTTTACCATTATTAGGCAGCTCTTGAATTGAGGCTGAATACGAACGCTCAATGTTTGAAAGTGGTTGATGATTCAGGCTATCCCTCAGAAATAACTGTTAAATATGAGATAGCAAAAGGGATGGGATAGTACATCTGTAAATCTTAGCTTTGCCCCGAGATAATTCGTTCTTTTTAAATTAATGATTAGGCCTTAACCCTGTTAAGGCTTTTTTCATTTGGTTCAGTTCAAATTCATTTGGAACCCGTAATCGTTCCAGAATTCGTTTGTTAAAATACACTTATAAATAACCCCCTGAGCGCTCCCCTCCTTTGTCATGCGGTTCCCGCCAGGAATCATCTGCATCGTTTTAAAAATTGAATAACCGCTGATATGAACGGTGTTTTCCCAATCATTTCCAGACCTCAAATCTTTTTCAAAAATCAGGTTTGTCTTCATCAGCATGAGCATGGTAGCTTCAAATAAGGGAGTAGGCCTGTCAATTTCTTCCACATCCAACAGAGCCGCCAAATAATCAACATTTAAACGGGCGAAAACACCCAGGTCCCTGACATTAAATTCAAATTCTTGTTTATCCAGATGGACGATATAGTTTACAATATGTACGGCAAATGCTTTCCTTAACGGGTCTTCACCATAAATTTTATTGATCCCGTTAGTGATTTTTTTCAAAAATAAACTCATCTACTCGTTCTAAATTCCCAGGGGGCAATTGCATTAGGCTGCACCCATAAACCCACTTTATTTTTTTTTGGCAGTTTCTTCAAGACTGGCAAAGTCTGCGCTTTTATCGTAATGTTTATAATGCCAGGCTAAACCGGCTTTAAGTAATTCCTTATTTAATACTTTCCCATCAGGAAGCTTCACAAGCCCGATGGTTCTTCCGTATCGATCAGTATCCAGTGCCTGCACTTCAACCGTTTTACCATAGCATAAATCAGAGGTGGCTTTTTGCCCGAAATCCTGGGACTTCTCGGGACAATCGATACCATGCAGTCTGATTTTAACTTGCTGAAAATTACTGTTAAGAATGGTAATGGTGTCACCATCGGCCACAGCAACTACTTTGCCCGTTAGAATTTCAGAGGCAAAGGCTATGAAAGAAATGCAGAGAAAGCAAAGGGAAAAAGAAAACTTACTTATCAGTACCAAAATAAAAAAATTCCTTTGAATTATAGCTATATCATCCGCAGTTCTATTTTTCGCGCTTGATTGGATATCGGGAATACCTTATACTATTATAAGAGGGGACGATAAAAACAGCTCTGACACTAGTAATATCCCTGTCGTTTACCAATCCGGGAGAGATTACGACCTTTCAACTTCCGGCCATAGATCGGCGGTATTACGGCGGTGTTTGTAGAATACATATACCCAACTTGCATATTAATAAACAGCTTGCTAACCGTCTTTAAAAAGATCGTTGCGGGCAAAAGAAAAAATAATGGAAAATAGAAATCTGAGCAAATTGGACAAGCTCACTGGAAAACATACCAATTCTGTTATAGTGGCTATCCTGATTATAATCCTTTGGTTCACTCTAATGGGTTTGTTCCTGGGTGGTGTGGATTTACCTTATCCCGTAATAGGAGGAGTAATGGCCGTTCTCTTAATTTTAGCAAGATATTTTCTAAGAATAGCATCCGGCACTCAAAAATGAATGGTAGTTTATTTTGGATGTATAAAAATTCTTTAAAGAAAAAAGGGTTGAACTATTGTCCAACCCTACATCTACCTATGAAAAACGTCCTTTTGGGAAGGACAATTAATTATACTCAATCTTTTATAATTTGGGTGCGTGTATTTTATTTTTTCTTGTTTAAATGCGCGCTTTCTTCTTTAATATTCACTATCCTGTGATTCTTCAACCAGGTTTCAAACTGGTCTTGCTTATCCTTTGTATTTAAAAAAGCATCTTTTTCTGTAAAATTGATGATTTCGCAGGTTTGTAGCAGGATGGTGAAAATTTCTCCGGACCTGCAATATTTTGAAAGTTGTTCAACAGGATATTCGAATCCTGGAAAGGAATTATTCTTTAAGGTATCAGTCATTAAGATAAGGTAAAAAGGTATTTGTATTAAAATAAATGTATAAATCGATCTCATATAAAAAAAGATGGCGCTGCTTAACTTATCCGAAAAAGAGGTACTGGTATACCTTCAACCGAAATAAGCAAGCACACGCCAACGGCATGTGCGTTTTGCTATTCCTCGGTTGTGTTTTGAAATTACCAGTTTCCTTTTTCGAGTTTTTGCTAACGCAAAGTCTTAACTATATAAAATTTAACAGTCTCTATCCCTGGGAAAGAGATTGTATCGATGATACAAAGTTAAGATTTTACCGCTATTTAACTTATTGGTTTATCAGTCGTTAGATTATTTTCAAATCATCTACAAAACAGCGAAGCAGACTTGAACTTGAGCCAGGTTAAATTCCAGAGATTGTCTACATATTAATTTGGCGCTGGTGGGGATCCGCGACTGGCCAGAAGAAACTACCTCAAAATTTATCTACAAATGCAATTACGAAAATTTAGATATGGAAGATCCGCGATTGGAAAAAAGACTAAGATAGTTTTTGTAAAGCTCTTTATTTACGTTGATTAGAATATTGAATCGTTATTCAGGATTGATTATATTTTTGTATTCCTGATATTCTTCTCCCATTTGTGTCTGTATAAATTCCTCCATACCGATATCATTCTTTTCGTTCACATAACGCGTAAATGAAAGTACACCCTTACAGGCTTCAAAACCTTTTTGCTCCATATCTTTTCGGATATTTTGCGCGAGGCCTTCCAGCCATTCCGAAAAATCGGTCATCGAGGGTTCAAACTCTCTAGCTCTGCTATGATATAAATAGGCAGAGTTTCCATACGAAAACATTAATTCATGGAAGCGCCTCTCACCCTCATCAAACTGGCTTAAAAGTTTTTCCTGAGATGTGTTACAATCATCCAAAGGATGTTTAACCTTAATCATTGAAAATACTGTTAGGTTTTAAAAAACGGATTCTTCAAATTAAAAACAAAATATTTGATAATCCTTCGTTTCCGGCAGATTTACAATTCATCTACAAATTTTTTCTTCCGGAAGATCTGCAGAAAGGTAGATTCAAAATTTTCGTCTACAAATAGAGCTGGCCGGTGAACAGCTGATCACCGAGCCAGGATTAAAACTATCTACTATTTTATGGCTTTGTAGGTTCCCCGTTTACTTTTGCTAACAGAGAACGTTTGGAATTTTGGAGTTTAAATTCCAAATCAAAATGTTTAATCACATCGTAATTCAGGTTTTGAAGATTATTTTCCAATTCCCGAACCTTGGCTTTCAAATCTCTGATTTCCTGCTGTGCTTCGGTATAGGATTTATGAAGCTTGCTGTAGTTGAACATCGCTCGCTTCGCTGCTCCTGTTGCCGTCTTTTCAGAGAACATTAGTTGTAAAGTTTTCACCTCGGCACTCTCGTCCTGGCTCAAATTCCTTAAATACAACTCTTTTACATCTTTGATATCTTCTTCTGACATACTCTTGAATTTTAAAATTAGCTTGGTACATTCCGCAAACTGCTGAACATACTCCCTATGACTGAAATAAACAGGATGATTATCAAGGTTAAAGAAATCGATAGGAGGAGTACCGCACATTTCCAAATCAGGTCTGCTACGAGATAGAGCAACCAGAATAATACCTTAATTACTATGGACAGTAGTTTCATCTTCCTCCCTTTCTACATGATATGCCTTTGTAAGTTCGCCCTGCAAAACAGGGAAACCGTAACCGGCTATTAAAAATCGGCCGTCATTAAAATTAAATATGATCTAGTAATAATATCATTAAACGATACTCCATCACCGGATTGAAATTTGATTTCCATAGTAGTAGATATTTGTTTCCCGGTCATAATCCGGTGCCTGAGGCCAGGCAACCGGATATTATGGTTATTTTAAAAGTAATGATTTTATTGATATTATCACTCATTCCAGTGAAATTATGCGGCTACCATTAAGGCCGATTTTGAAATCTTGGCAATGTGCCTCATATTTTTCTGTACCAATTTCCTAACCCTTTCGCTATGCGCTGTCGGTTGATTATTCTTACCTCTGGATTGGATAATTCTTAATTCCGATAATGATACCTCAATCGTTTCTATGCTGACCCCGTTAATTCTTGCTGATAAGATAAGTGAGTCTTCTTCTTTGTAGTACTCGTTGGTGAAAACACAATGGTTAAGCGTGTCGCCTTCTAAAAGGAACTCCTGAACACTCTCTAAAACTTTAATTGTAAGGTCTCCGTCAGTAAATTGAAGTCTGAAATAGTAACTCTTAGTAGAAACGTATTCAAGCTGGTCGGCATCCATCCGGCTGATTCTTTCCTCCCGTTCACGTTGTTTTTCTAATGCCCTTCGTGCCTCAAACTCTTTATCCTGTTGAATCTGAATAAGCCTGTCAATTTTCCTTTTCTTAGCCACAAGTTTATCGTGTACCTGTTTTAAATTTTCAGGGCAGACAAATTTTGAATTATAGAGGTCTTTCTTAAAGAATTCTAATAACTGTAGATAATCAAGAAAGGTTAGGGCATCTTTTACAATATATCCGTTCCTAATGCAGATTTTAATTGAATTCCAGAATTTTTCAATCTTTTCAGACTTTGAGGAAAACCTCACATCGAGCAAACTATATTGTTTCGTTTTAATCAGGGTTTCCGCTTTGCTGTCCTTTAGTATGTAATTGAAAATATCAAAGGGAGTACTTTCACCAAAATTTCCTTTAAAGCCGTTACGTTTATAAATCGGCAGGTATTTCATTTTCGGATAGATTTTGCTCGGCCAAATGTTGTATTTGCCATGCATGTAAGTTCTATCTCTGATTTCCAGTTCTCCGCTGAAATTGTGGTTTTGATAATAACTCATTCCACCTCTGTTTCTGGCAACAAGTTCATGTTTGCCATCAGGTTTCATAAATTGCTGAACGATTTCCTGTAAATAGATACGTGGTTCTTGTCCGGATTTATGATAGGTACGCATTTGAAAATATCGGTTAAGTTGGAACTCATCACAGGTATCAATAACTGCGAAGTAAACAAGTTGAGAAAGTTTCTTTTTCCGGCTATCTTCAACCGTTACCCTGCGTTTGCAGGAGGGACAAACATCTTTTTTGTGTATGTCGTTACCCTTCCACACATGGCCACAGCTTAAGCAGGAGGTATTGGATTTATTTCGGTAGGCTAAATGTTTTATGACTTTTTCAAACGCCCAAGGTGTTACTGTTTTTTCTAGGTTGGGTAACTTAGAACTTAATTCTATTACCCGGTGTTGCTGTCTTGTTTTTGGTCTCATGGCAATTAAAATAAAGTTGGGTTTTCAGTCAGTTCTACTTTCGTTTTAAGCGGTTTTGCTGTAAGCTTCCTCTTTTGTTCATCTACCAACTGCTGTAAAGCAATTTTTTTAGCTTCCTCAATTTCCTCCAGGGTAGGATCAGGGCGGTGGTTAATAACCATGTGGCAGTTAATATCCTTACCTATATCAATGGATTCCTCGTCATAGTAATGAATAGCCATTCCGAAAACTTCATCATCAGTAAAGCCAACAAAACCACTTTTTTGTACTGTATTCAGAATGTAGGTGATACAGTCATCAATATTTTTATTCGGGTTATTAAACTTTTCTGCGAAGAGGGAATCTTGCCGAGCAACTATTTCAAGATGCTCGGTGATGGTCTTTTTAAATGCGTCTGTCGATTTCATGGTGATGGTATGATGTTGATTCAATCTGTTTATGCAACGGCACGTTGAAAGGTGCCTTGCTCATCTTCCTGTGTTTCTGTTTCTTCGGCTGAATTATTTCCGATAATGAAATTTGCTGCTTTACCTGCCTTGGTAGCTGCTGATAAAATGAGGCTTTTATCGTTTTTCAAGGCTTTGAGCCAGCCTTTGATGTAGGCTGCTGATGATTGAATGGTTTGATTAATTAAACCTGTTTGAGCACATAGAAAAGCGGCTGCAAGCTCTGCAACCAATTCCTCTTTTGAATATTCAGCATTTCCAAAACGGGCAGGGCTTTCCTGTTCTGCGAAGCGGTCAAGTCTAGCTTTATGACCTGTACTGTGTATTAATTCATGGAAGAGAACAGAATAGTAGAGTTCAGAATTTTTAAAGTCATTCCTATCAGGTATTTGCACCATATCAAGGGATGGGGAATAAAACGCTTCATTACCTCCATGACTGATTAGGGGTGCATGTGGCATATTGTCAACCAACTGTTGGCAGGCATCTATGATTTCGTTGGGTGTTCTTTCCCTAAAGGTGGTATCAAAAGAAATACCCTCAATTTGGTCAATATTAAAAACTGTCCAGATAAAGGGAGTAAAACGCTTTCCAAATTTAGATTGCTCTTCCCCGGTCTCTTCGTCGGTTGTAACGCCTTTTAAAACCGTATCAATTTTCCAAAAAACAATAGAATAACCCTTTTCCCCTTTTTTCACATGTCCGCCTTTCTGTTGAGCCTGTTTGAAGGTGAGGAAAAACGGAGCCGAATACTCCTTTCTCATGGTTATGAGATTAAGATAAAAAGCATTAAAGCCGTCATAATTACGTTTAGTTATCACGTTTTGAGGCATCCCGTGAGCCGTCCAGGGCTTATGCCATGCTACTATACCGTTTTCAAGTAATTCGATTATTTCGCCCGTCACACGCTCTGCCAGTTGGTTTAATTTATCGTTCGCTTTCATAGGTATTATGTTTTTTTTGTCTCTTTCTTTCGTTATGTAAATATACGAAATAGAATAGTTAATTATACGTTTTTGTATAGCTAATTTCTCAACAACTTTACCCGACCCAAATTTTTTTTCCCCTTACTTACCCTTTGTTTTGATTTGTCTAAAAAGGATTCCGGCCGGCGCCGAGCTGGAGAAAGGTTTTGAAAGATTTCGTCTACATTATAGGGTGCATCAGGATCCGGAGTAGCGGTAACCAGAAAAAGTTTTATCTACATTTTGAGGAGCTGGCCGGGAGGGCGAACACAGAATTTTTAATGAGCATGGGGTTTAAAAATGCTGTATGGCAATTTCCCGGAGCGAAGCGGTTAAAAAGGAAATTGACATTCTGCATTGAGCGCTGGCTACTGCTGTAAGGACAGATGAGAACAAGGTAAGCAACCGGATTTAAAGGGCGCGTCCGGGGCGAAGAAGGACGGCAGCAGTAGTCAAAAAGGGGATAAAAATTAGCCGATTTCGGGAAGGGAGCAGGGGTAATTTAGATCTGATGGATAGTGTCTACCAGTCGCTTTTCTGTTCAGCTTTAAAGTGGAATTTTTTATCAAAAGAATAGTTCAGAATGATGCTTGGAGATTTTTTGAATCCGTTAGTAAACTCCGTCTTGCTGTTCTTTAAGCCATAAGAATCAAGCGTAGATTTTTCCCCCAACTGAGAGAGCCCGTCGCTGTA
Organism: Pedobacter superstes; assembly: GCF_037622515.1. Taxonomy (NCBI): domain Bacteria; kingdom Pseudomonadati; phylum Bacteroidota; class Sphingobacteriia; order Sphingobacteriales; family Sphingobacteriaceae; genus Pedobacter; species Pedobacter superstes. The sequence goes on along the minus strand of NZ_JBBJCN010000010.1, from coordinate 15,189 downwards.
TTTTGGGTAAGCTCAATTTTGCTTAAGGTAACCCTGTATTTGCCTTCTTTATAATCAATGTTCAGGAACCCGGCGATATGACTTCGGGAAACATACATAGGAGTAAGCATTTCAGAATAACCCGCAGCTTTAAAATCCGCATCGATAGGTTTAAGCTCGCCTGAAATTTTATTCTCGGCTACCTGAATGTTATTGATAAGTCCGCTGGATTTTATCACATCGGTTAAAGCCTGAAAGGATAAGGGAGTGTCATATACCTTTTGCCAGATAATTTCATTGTCCTTAACAGTGAAGTTATTTACGGATTCCTGAGCAAAACTAAAAACTGTCAGAAATAGGAGGGAAGCAAGTAAAGCAATATGTTTCATGATAGATTCAATGTGGTAGTAAACGTAAAAGATTTTCCTTTTTATATTGGACTTTTGTTAAAGCGTTAAGGATCGGAGGGGCAGCTTATAAAGCTGGTCTGAAGCAAAGCGAAAGACGGAAGCGGGAGCGAATTCCTGCAGAGCCTGTCCGAAGGAACGCCCAAAAAAAATTTATTCAGGCGTACTTACCTCATCGGGCCCTATTTTCGGTTAACTTTTCAAATCCCATCACCACTGTTTCAACTTCTCCCTTAACAAGCTTGGTGGAACTTAAGTCAAGCTTCTTCCTTGCTAAAATTCCCGCGTCATTGTTCAATTCTAAATAAGTAGGCAATTCTGCTACCTTCATTGGAGTGCCCCGAAACTGTTCATCCATCGAACAAACTGGAATATGCATTTGAAATGAAAAATTTCCGTAATTGAGAAGAAAAAACATATAAGGAACAATTTCCTTGTGATTTATTCTTCGTTTGAACAAGCCGCAAGACGGCCACCCAAAGGGGTGAATTCCCGGTGCATATGCATAATATACCAGGAGAGGATTTATCTTAAACGGACTGTCATTATGATCGGGCTCGTTGATCCATTCAATGGTGTTACTAAAATGAACTATCTCGGTTTCCGGCATTACTGTTAGCGCCATTTTCACTAAACACTTATAGAAAGCGATTGGAAAATAGCTGGCACGATTCGCCTTAAAAGTTATGGTCTTAGCCTCCTCATCAATAAAAGCAAACTCATCACCGGCATGATCCTGGACGTTCATATGATCGCTCCCTATATCAACTCTTGATTTTTTTTGATTGACGGTTTTAAAAGACGGAACGCCCCTTTTACCCTTTACCTGCGAAAATGTATGCCAGAGGTTCATATAATTTGCCATGTGGCTTTCCAGAAGTGTAGAAAACTTTGCATTACAGGCATCACACTCGTAATACGAAAACAAAGTTTTGTTACCGGTGAATTCGGGGATAGCATGAGCGAGGTTACTAAAGGAAGTTTCCGGCGATTTCTTTTTGCAAAAGCGGCATTGTTTATTTTGCTTATCGCCTAGATACTTAATTATTCCCTGGTCTATATATTGAAAGGCGGGCAGATAATTTCCCTCGAAAAAAGCAAAGCGTTCGTCTGTTCGTGTAAGGTTCATTATTGATAATATTAAATAAGAGTACTGATCACTCCATATATTTTTAACGATGAAAAAAGAAAAAAGTCGCAAAAAAGAAAAAAGGGTTGCCGATCTAACCGGCAACCCTTCAGTGTGTGTTTATTATAACTGGATTAACAGCTCAATAAACGCGATAACCAAGGAAAGGAATGCCATGATTAACGTGATAATATCAAATCTTTTCATTTCTGAGTGATTTAAAATGTTCAGAATTCGATTTCAGTGATTCGATTTTCCGGTGATTACCGGGGAGTGCGATTTGTAGTACGTACGATGTAAAAATACGCAAACCGAATCGAATAAAAAATCGTCATCGTCTTAGTCTACACCTACCAAAAATGGTAGGTGTAGAAATTAATTATCTTATGATCCTTCCCTGAGCATAAGAATAACCAAACCGGTTATATCTATATATAGTCTGGAAAATTCTAAAAGTCCACTCCGTAGCAAAAAAAAATAATTTTTTTTATTTTCTTGATCCTTTGCCCTGAAAACAAGAAACCAAGGTCATTCCATACCCCTTAAAAATTTGTTACAGAAGGTGGCTGATTTTTTGCTAAAAATATTAGTAATTTTAAAGCCCAATTTCATTGATATGTTAAGGAATGTAGAAACGCCCCGAAAAATCGAGTTTGAACCTTTAGAAGATGCCGGAAAAGTTTCAGGATTTCAGTCGCCGGCAGCGGATTACAAAGAGGACAGGTTAAACGTGTTGGACCGGATTGTTCAGGATCCGATCAATACATATTTTATGGAAAGTGAAACAGACGAGATGAACCTCTTTATGATACAGAAAGGTTCCATTCTGATAATAGACAAATCGGTGCAACCAAGAGGAGGGAACATTGTGGTAGTCTGGCACGATGGAAAATTTAAAGCCCGGCAATTACTGGCCATCGGTGAAAAGAAATATTTCACCACCGGAAGGGAAAATGAGAAAACCATCGAGATAAAAGAAGAAGTACTGATCTGGGGTGTGGTAACAGGAGTGTATAGTTCACTAATCGAATTTAAAAATCATGTTCGCGCTGGTAGACTGTAATAATTTCTATGCCTCCTGTGAACGTCTGTTCCGACCGGAACTGCGGAACAAGCCTATTGTTGTACTGAGCAATAATGATGGTTGTGTGATAGCAAGAAGCCAGGAAGCAAAAGATCTCGGTATAAGAATGGGAACCCCCTGGTTCCAGATCGACCGGCTCACACAGGGGAAAATTATAAAGTTCAGTTCAAATTACACGCTTTATGCAGATATGAGCGCAAGGGTAATGAATAACCTTGCCAGATTTACTCCTGAGGTTGAGGTATATTCTATCGATGAATGTTTTCTGGGCCTCAGCGGATTTGAGGACCTTGAAGATTACAGTAAGCTCATCAGAAATAGCGTGATCATGAATACAGGCATTCCGGTAAGCGTAGGAGTTGCGCCAACAAAAACGCTGGCAAAAATGGCGAACAAAATTGCCAAAAAGACGGGGGGTGTTTGCGTACTGGATACCGACGAAAAGATTAGGGAAGCCGTGAACGCTTTTTTGATCGATGATCTGTGGGGAGTAGGACCGGCATATTTAAGGAAACTCTTGCTTGAAGGAATTGAAACAGCGGGTCAGCTCCGCGAAAAACCGCTTGCCTGGATACAAACAACCATGACAATTCAGGGTGCCCGGATGTGGTATGAACTCTGGGGTAAAAGCAGCATCCATCTTGAAAATAAATCAGAACGAAAAAAGGGAGTATGTACTTCCAGAGCCTTTGGTAAGCTCACGGATAATTACCAGGAATTAGAAGAAGCGACCGCGAGTTATGCTCACCGGCTCTCGGAAAAATTACGGCAGGATAAAAGCTGTGCAACGATATTAAACGTCCGGCTGATCACAAACAAATTTCGAACAGAGCTACCGCAGATCTTTCCGGGAATTTCAATTGCCCTGCCTCACCCCGCGAATGATACAAACGAGCTGGTTAAACACGCTGTTTCAGGATTAAGAAAGATTTACTGTAAAGGTTATTTATTTTTAAAAGTAGAACTGTTTGCAACAGGTCTCATCCCTGAAAATGAAATTCAGCTACACTTATTTGAAGAGTATAAGGGTAAGAAAAATAAGCAGGTTAGCCAGTTGCTAGACAAGCTGAATGCCCATTACGGGCATGGAACCGTAAGACTTGCGGCTGAAGGTTTTAAAAAGGCCTGGAATATGAGAAGGGAATTTCTAAGCGCATCCTATACTACCAGTTGGTCAGATATTGCAAAAGTTTATTAATTTTCTATAATAACATTTGTGCAGTCGTTGACTGCGCAAATACATTTTCACATTTTAGAATTCAGCTTGAGTCACTTTATAAGAGTTCATCAATACCCTAATAGAATAAATGGACTTATTTTCAAAGAAGAGGGGGGGGAATAAGGTACTTATGCTAACCAACAAATTCAGAAATCGCTATTCAGGCCTATAAGGTGGTTTTTATTGAGTATTGTAATGTACCAACACTAATTTTAAAGCTTTCTGCAACAATAGAACCATTTTCAAAAATGAGTGAATTAAAAGTATCCTTCAAGCCTTCCATCAAACAACTGGATAACATCAAAGATTGGTTAATTGAGGAGCAAGAGCTCTATCATGAAGGTTTTTACTGTAATTGGGGCAGTATTGAAGATTCTTTTTCTAAGAATAAAATTGCCATTATTATTTTAAATGAGTTGGTCATAGGGTTTGTAACATGGTATGAATACGAACGTGTAACTGAAATTCGAATAACCGAGATAAAAGTTGGTTACAGAAGGCAGGGTTATGGGCGAATTTTAATTGAGTCTTGTGTACTAAACTACTGAAGAAAGGCATGGCGGTAGTACAATTACACTGTCAACCTTCCAAATCAATAAAAGCCTGGAAGCGATTAGGTTTTAAAGAATATCCGGATGTAAAGGATTTTGAATCTTTTAATTCTGCCAATGACAAATATTTGTATAAGATATTAGTCCCTCATGATAACCCAAGAAAACTTACTAAAGCAACGGGATCTATTGAGCTTTGGTCGGTGGAGCCATATATGTCCAATCGACATGCACCTGCTTGGATATGGAAGCCTAAGTTTAAGAAAGATACAGGGAAACTGGCTCTTCCAATTATCTTCCCTGCAAAACCAGATTGGAATATATGTTGGAAAATTAACAACAAGGTGATTAAAGAGGAGAAGGTAAAACGCTTTGGAAAAAAAGATATTGACTTTGGTAATTTTATAATAATTGAGGAATTACCTTTGACTCAACCCTAAAAAACCATGATGCGTTAAGCGCCTAGTGATGACCAAAACCGTCCCCAGCTAAATGTGTAGCTATAAAAAGCAATATTAATATAGTTATCAATCCCAGCAAGACGTACAATCCCCACGACCTTTTACTTTGTCCATCAATTCCTTTTATATTTTTACTGCGCAACCCATATGGAGTTTTGCCCCAGGGTTTATACACAGAAATTGTTATAGTTACCAATAGAACTAGCAAAGCTGCCCCCGCATCGAATATTAGTTGCTTCCTTAAGCCTCGAAGTTCTGAATATGAAAGTGCTTCTTTTGATGCGACTTCCGCTAAATAGCTGATCGGTTGCATATGGGCGAGTAAAATTATGGTGCTGATGACAGTCATCACTAATTTAACAACAACCCAATAATGTTTAAATAGTCCCCATTGTGTTCCCACAGATTGAATAATTCCTGTAAGTAAAGATCCTATACAAAATGGGATTATTATAACCCAGGCAATCAGGTCCATCGATAGATATGACGAACGTACAAATTGAGAGTCGACGCTATGAATTCATGCTATTGCCAAAGCCAAAAAGCCTGCTACAGAACCAAGCCAACCGACAGAAAAAGTAATATGTGCTGTGAGTCCTAGTTTGCGAAAAAATGGTGTCAAAGTCATTGTTGCAATTTTTATCTAAAATAGGTTTTTGATCAGTTAAGAAGTTTAAGAAAGTTCAAAATTTGCGGGGCAACCAGCTCAGCGAATTGATCTACGGTTTGAATTTGTTGCCAATCTATAGGGTTGCCCAAGTAGCAATTTGGAATCAAATCTAAATATTGACTTCCAATACTAGAATCATGTCTGACATCGCTCCCAGGTATGACAAGTGTTGGTGCAATGATCTTGGATAATTGCTTCCAACTTTCCAGTCTGCGGCTATGTACAATTGCCATCGCAGCAGCAAAGCTTTCAGCGTTTGTTCTAGGAATCGCCTCTTGCACCATGACGTTTATCAAGGGCGCAAGATGAGGCAAAAAAGGTTTCCACGCTTCAATTAATCCGTCTTGCCTGGCATCCTGACTGCATCGTTCCAACATTTCAATTTCCTCGTTCGACGATCCCTCGCCCTCCTTATCCAAAGTTTCAGGACTGATTAGGATTAAAGCTGACACTCTTTCCGGATAAAGGATCACGAATCTTTCAGCAATTGAAGCTCCCAGGCCCATACCACTTATTACAATTCTATCAAGGCTCAGAAAATCAATCAAAGAAAGTACATCGTTGGCATATTGACCCCAGGTATGTTTTGCTTCTTCAAAGCAATGAGATTCCCCATAACCGCGGATGTCCGGGAAGATCACTCGGTATTTATCCTTCAGCAGGGCTGCGAATGGAATAATACTTTGACGGTCAGGACCACCACCATGTAGCATAACTATAGCTCGGCCTGATCCCAAAGTGCTTGCGAAAAGAAGATTGTCATCATCCCCAAAATACCTTATATGTGTTATATCCATTTTAAATTGAGATGTTTTGACGAGATATTTGAAGGAAATAAAAAAGACCCTTTCTAATGAGGGCCTTTCTTTTCTTCTAAACTTAACCTAAACCTTTTCCGCTTCGTAGCCAGCTTCTTTCACAGCTGCCACTATTTCATTTTCTGATGCATCTGCAACCACTGTTAGTGTTTTATTCGGATCTTCCAAATCCACTTCCCAGTTATCTTCGCCGACTGTTTCGTTTAACGCTGGTGTTACTTTAGCTAAGCAGCCGGTACACTTGATATTTGTTTTGAATTTTAATGCTTCCATTTTATTTGAATTTTAAGTCTAAACTCTTTTGTTTGTTATACAAATTTACGGCTGCTACAGCCCTTCTTCTTTATACAATCCCTTTAAAGAATTATATAATTTCTTGCATTTTTCAGCCTACGTGAACGGTGACCTCATCGTTCATTGGGTAAGTCTGGCAAAGCAAAATATAGTTATCTTCTACCTCCTCCTTAGTCAGGGCGTGATTCTTAATCATATTTACTTCTCCGTCTGAATACCTACCCCAGCAAGAACCACAAGTACCGTTCTTACATGAATACTTTACCGGGAGCCCGTTCTCGAGGGCAGCTTCCAAAATGCTCTGGCCTGCCTTTACATCAATCAGGCTCGTAGACTCATACACGGCAGTAGTACCTCGTGTAGTTCCTTCGGCAGGGGTACTTCATCAGTGCTGTTGTCTTCAAGGGAAAAGTTTTCCAAAAAGGTCTGTTCTTCGTGTACACCCAACGATATCACCGCTTCTTTATATACTTCCATTAACTTCTCAGGGCCACAAATGTAGAAAATCACATTAGCAGGGTCCGTGAACTTATGTTTAATGAGTTTTTTAACAATCAACTTATTCAACCGACCCTTATATAGTTCTTCGCCATATGCATCAGAGGAAACATCACCTGTGAGAGCATGGAAAACCCTAGCTTTGCCATCATTAACAAGCTTCTCTATGGCATCCTTAAAAATTACGTCGTTCTCATTTCTATTTGCGTAGATTAAATGAAGGGGAGAATGAGCTTCTTCCTTAAGGGTTTTCATTATAGAAAACAAGGGAGTAATACCACTTCCTCCTCCCAGAAAACAGAAGGACTTATCTTGTATTATGGGTTCGTTCAAGATAAAATTTCCATAAGGCCCCTCAATATCCCATTCCAAGATATTATGAGCATTATCAAGAAGATAGCTACTCATCACACCGCCTGGTACTTTTTTAACAGTAATGGAAGGATGTTGCTCGTTTGGAGACGAACTAAGGGAATAAGACCTCGAAACAAGTTCGCCGTCTATAATAAGACCAATATTCACAAACTGACCTGCAAAGAATTGAAACGGCTTTCCTCCAGTGCTAAATCGAATAGTGATAGTATCGTTAGTTTCCTGCACCACTTCATTTAAGTACCAAACATGATTCTTATTTTCCATGACTATAATCTGGCAGCTCTTAATCTTAAGCTATTACTCACTACCGATACAGAACTTAATGCCATTGCTGCGCCAGCAATCATCGGATCAAGAAGGAATCCATTGAAGGAATAAAGAACGCCTGCCGCTAAAGGAATACCGATAACGTTATAGATGAATGCCCAGAAGAGGTTTTGCTTGATGGTTTGAACAGTTCTTTTGGACAGTTTTAAAGCTTTTGGGATGGATTGCAGATCTGAGGTAATCAAAGTGATTTTAGCAACGTCCATGGCTATATCAGAGCCTTTTCCCATTGCGATGCTTACATCTGCTTGCGCCAGAGCATGAGAATCATTTATTCCATCCCCAACCATAGCAACCACTTTTCCCTTCGACTGTAGCTCTTTAACAAAATCTGCTTTATCAGAAGGTAGCACCTCAGCTTTAAATTGGGATATCCCTACTTCTTTTGCTACTGCGGCTGCCGTTTGATTATTGTCTCCTGTAAGCATATAAACATCGATGTTCATATCCTGCAAGGTCTTTATAGCTGCCTTGGATGAAGCTTTAACCCTATCTGCAATGGCTACAACCGCCAATACTTTTTCACTATCTGAAAAGTAGATTACTGTGTTTGCCTTTTGCTGTAGTTCATCAGCTTTAGCAGCTAAGGACTGAGCAATTCCAACCGAATTCTCGTCGATCAATTTTCTATTGCCGGCAAAAAAGGTTTTATTGTCATAGCTTCCGGTTACGCCTCGTGCTGTCAAGCTTTCAAACATACTCAGAGAAACACTGGAGATATTGCTTTCTTTCAAATTATTGACAACGGCTTCAGCTAAGGGGTGTTCAGATTGTATTTCAAGGCTAAAAAGAATTCTTTTGTAATCTTCGTTCTTTTCGGCTTCTGTATCCCAAATCATTTCTGTAACGACCGGTTTTCCTTCGGTGATGGTTCCGGTTTTGTCAAGTATGATCGCATTCACTTTGTGCCCTAGTTCGAGACTTTCGGCATCCTTGATCAGGATATTATTTTCCGCTCCTTTTCCAACTCCGACCATTATCGCTGTTGGGGTTGCAAGACCTAAGGCACATGGACAGGCAATAACTAAAACAGTTACGGAAGTAAGCAAAGCATGTGTAAAGGCATTTTCACCTCCAACTAACATCCAGGTAATAAAGGTGAGGACCGCTATTCCCATCACCACCGGAACAAAGATTCCGGCGATTTTATCGACTAACTTCTGAACGGGAGCTTTACTTCCCTGGGCCTCCTGCACCATTTTAATAATATGAGCAAGTAGCGTATCGCTTCCAACCTTTTCAGCAACAAATTGAAAGCTTCCTTTCTGATTGACGGTACCAGCAAAAACCTTGTCATCCTTTTCCTTTTGAACAGGTATGGGTTCTCCGGTAATCATGCTTTCATCGACATAAGAGGTACCTGAAACAACAGCCCCGTCAACAGGGACTTTTTCTCCAGGTCGTAGGATGATAACACTGCCTATTTCAACCGAGGCTATTGGGATTTCCTGCTCTTCACCTTCCAGAATAACCCGTACTGTTTTTGGCTGCAAGCCCATCAACTTTTTAATTGCTGAGGACGTATTGGATTTAGCCTTTTCTTCCAAAAGCTTACCTAAAGAAATAAAAGCGATGATTACCGAAGCTGCTTCATAGTAAACGTGTGCATGTATTCCTCTGCTGTGCCAAAACTCCGGATAGATGGTGTTGAAAGCACTAAACAAAAATGCAATTCCCGTACTTAAAGCAACCAGAGTATCCATGTTCGCTTTACCGTGTTTGGCCTGTTTCCAGGCGTTAATGAAGAAATTTCTCCCAAACCAAAAGAGAACCGGGGCTGTAAGAACCATGGAAATCCATGTGCCATAGGGCATATCCATAAAGAACATCCCTATAATAAATACCGGAAAAGACAATATAGATGCCCAAATGGTTCTATGTTTTACCTCATTGTAGTGCTTAAGCTGCAACTCCTCCTGAACAGCGGAAGGATCATCGACATCCACGATCAGGTCGTAGCCAACCGAACGAATAGCTTTTTGCAATTCACCGGGATTGGTTTTAGTCTCATCGTATTCAGCCCAGGCAGTCTGATTAGCGAAATTAACTCCCGCATCAATTACGCCATTAGCAGATCTAAGCATTGATTCAACACTGATCGCACATCCTGCGCAAGTCATCCCTGTTAACGGAAAGGTCTTTTTTGCAGCACCTATGCTCTTTTCCTTGTGTTGTAGTATAGTTGTAGTTGACATAATTATCAATTTATTCTACAAAGCTACAACCGCCCAACCCCGGAAACTTTACAGGATTAAGTGAAAGAATTATATAATTTAAAGGTTTTATGTTTATGTCTGACCTGGAAAACACTTCACACCCATTAAGCTTTGTGTTTGTGCAGACGTTTATATTGAGTTGCAGTATAACCAGTTACTTGTTTAAACTGGCTGGACAAGTGGGGTAAGCTAGCATAGCCAAGTTTTTGTGCAACGATCCCTAAAGGAAGCTCATTTCTATAAATCAGCTCTTTAGCTCGTTCCACTTTTTGCTCTATTATATACCCTTCTAAGGTTTTCCCTGCGTATGAGGAAAAGTGCCTGCTAAGGCGCTCTTGCGTGTATGATTCTGGAAGTTGACTTGTTATGATGTGATACCAATCCATCTTTTGTGAAAGAGAATCACTCTGGTGTATCGTTTGAAAAATGATGGTTTTCATTTTCTCACCTATAATACTCCTTTTTGTATCGATAAGATCTAAATCAAATTTTTTCAGATTATTGACCAACTCCGCTTTTTCAGCATCATTCAACGTTTCTTTAACCTTCGCATAACCTAGTTCAACTTGAGTAGGTGTCCACCCTAAATTTAGAAGTTCAACTTTAACAACATGTATGCAGCATTTGCAAACCATGTTTTTTATATAAAGTTCAGTCATAAATTAAGTCAATTATCTTTCAACTAGCTAAGTGATATTATCGATTGCTTTTCTTTGCATTCTCAACTTTTTGAATGCTGAAGGCGTCTGACCAGTAACCTTTTTAAATTGGCCAGACAAGTGGGCGATACTGCTGTATCCCAGTTTATTTGCTATCTCTCCGAGATTTAGCTCGTCGTAAAAAAGAAATTCTTTTACCCGCTCTATCTTTTGCCTAATGATAAATTGTTCGATTGTGATACCCTCAACAGAAGAAAATAATGTACTGAGGTAGTTGTACTCATGAAAGCATTTATCGGAGATAAGCTTTGACCAGTTGACCTTTTCATCGAGACCTTCAGAATAATAGATTTTATTAATCACAATGCTTTTAATTTGTTCGATAAGCTTAGTTCGGCTGCTATCCAGAAGCTCAAAACCTAGTTCATTCAATATCTCACTTAAATCAGACTGTTTTACAGGATCAATCCAATCCTCTTCCAGTTTTACTATTCCTAATTCTATTTTAAGCGGGTGTAAGCCAAGTTTTAAGAGTTCTTCCTGAACAACTTTTATACACCGGCCACATACCATATTTTTTATATAAAGTTCCATGCTCGTTTATTACGCTAAATCAATTTCTTTAGTCAAGTAAACATCTTGTATGCTTTGAAGGAATTTAACCCCATCTTCAAAAGGCCGTTGAAATGCCTTTCGTCCCAAGATTAGCCCCGTTCCCCCAGCTCTCTTATTTATAACGGCTGTTTTTACTGATTCGGCTAAATCTGTCTCTCCTTTTGATTCCCCACCTGAATTAATCAATCCTGCTCTACCCATATAGCAATTTGCCACCTGATATCTGCATAAATCTATCGGATGTTCAGAGGCTAGTTCTGAATACATTCTCGCATCACTCTTTGAGAAATTTATTGCGGTAAACCCTCCGTTACTTTCAGGCATTTTCTGTTTAATAATATCTGCCTGGATAGTAACCCCCAAATGATTTGCCTGACCCGTAATATCAGCTGCTGTTTCGTAATTGACATCGTCTTTTTTGAAACCGTTATTTCGGGTGTAACACCATAATATACAAGCCATCCCTAACTGATGCGCCCTTTCAAAAGCTTCAGCCACCTCAACAATTTGTCTGCTTGAATTTTCGGACCCAAAATAGATAGTAGCACCTACAGCTACTGCTCCTAAGTTCCATGCGCTTTCTACACTGCCGAACATAATCTGATCATACTTTGTGGGGTAAGTAAGTAATTCGTTATGATTAATTTTAACAAGAAATGGAATCTTATGAGCATACTTTCGGGACATCATTGCCAGATTCCCGAATGTTGTGGCTACCGCATTACAACCACCTTCAATAGCTAACCGAACGATATTTTCGGGGTCGAAATAAATAGGATTAGCAGCGAATGCAGAACCTGCCGTATGCTCGATTCCCTGGTCAATAGGAAGAATTGACAAGTATCCTGTATTGGCTAGCCTGCCATGATTATATAAAGAACTTAAACTTCGTAAAACCTGCGGATTTCGATTACTTAAAGCAAATATCTCGTCCAAGAATTGAGGGGAGGGAATATGAAGCAATTCCTTTGCTATAGTTTTACTTTTATAATTCAGCAAGTAATCTGCCTTGTCGCAGAGCAAGTTTGTTATTTCTTGGTAGTTCATAGCCATAGATCTATTATTGTTATATTTTTTTGAATCGTATTTTATTATCATCTTCCCAAACACATAATATTTTATTGTCCGGGAGAACAAGAGATTTCAGAGAGCTTCCTTTATTGGTAAACAATTTTTGATTGTCTAAGGAAACCAAGCTTACAACACCATTATCCTGATAAATAACTAGTGGTTTATTACCAGTTGTAGTTATGCTTACTCCTCTGCCTGTACTGATCTCTCTTTCTTTTTCTCCCGGTTTGCAGTAAAAAACCGAGCCTTCACGCTTCCAGGCTGTATGAATATTGCCTGCATTATCTATTGCAAGTCCGCCGCCATCCATTGGACATCCTTTAAGTTTCCAGGTTCCCAAACCAAGCTTTTGAGCCGCACTGAATGATTTACCTTGATTGGCAGACTTAAGCAGATACAAGTCACGGGAGCCATTGACCCAATTTCGAAACATTATCGTCACTAATGAGCCTTTGGCAGCAATACTTGGTTTACAGCATTCGCATACGTTTCCCTCCGGTCCCTTGTAAGCTAAAATATTTTTCTTCCAGTGTGTTGCCTTTCCTGATAATGAAGAAAAGTAGATATTGTTCTTTTCCATCATTCTGGTGTCCAGCCATACAGCGTAAAAGTTATCCTTATTATCGGCTGTTATACTCATTAGTGCTTCGGGTGCAGAATCCTTAGCATCGTTGACTAAGTCAATCTTTGCCCACTTTTTCAAGGCATGATCTAGTTTGAAGCTATAAATTTTGCCCGCTTTATCAATCGCGCTTATTATAGAATAGTTAACCGAACTGGCTATTTGGGGACCTCTGGTCATTCCTAAATGCATCGTTGGAACTTCGGCTACAAATGCAGGCTTTGAAAACGTTACTCCTTTATCAGACGAAGTAGAGCAGTAAATCTTATTCTCAAAGCCAAAGGCTATCCTTATAATACCTTTCGTATCTATACTTAATTGTGGTTGCTTACCTTCAGCGATAGTTGCAGGTAAATTCTCTGTACCCTGAGATACAGTAGAGATCGAAATCATCAGAAAAATAAAAAGGGCTCTTTTCATATCTTAAATTTAAACATTAGGCGGAGGAATAATTGTTTATCATACTAAATAGAAATTCTTCGTAATAATTGAGCATTTATGGCGACTATGATTGTACTGGCGCTCATCAAAACAGCCCCGGCTGCCGGACTAAGCATAAATGAGGGATATAGGATACCTGCTGCTAATGGAATGGCCACAACGTTATAACCAACTGCCCAAACAAGATTCTGAATCATCTTCCTATAGGTTGCTCTTCCAAACTTTATCATACTTACAACATCTTGAGGATCGCTGTTTACCAAAATAATGTCGGCAGTTTCTGCCGCAACATCCGTTCCCGAACCAATGGCAATACCTACATCTGCCTGTGCTAAAGCTGGCGCATCATTTACTCCATCACCTGTCATGGCCACTATTTCACCTTTTGCCTGGAATTCTTTTACTTTTTCCTGCTTTTGATCAGGCAAAACATTGGCTAAATAGCCATCCATTCCCAGGGTATCAGCGACCGACTTCGCAACATGCTCATTATCTCCGGTAAGTAAATAGGTTTTAATTCCCATAGATTTAAGTTCTGCAATAGCTGCATTCGATGTTGGGCGTATGGTATCAGCAAGGGTGATAATACCTACTGGTTTTTCATCAATAACCAGAAAGTTCACGGTTTCTGATGCCTGATTAATCTTAGCGGGGATAGTTGGAACTGATTGATTAACTTTTTTGAAATAGTTTGGCCCTCCGGCTACGATATTCTTACCGTTAACTATTCCCGTAACCCCGGCACCTGGTAAATATCCAAAATTCTCAGATGCCCAAAGCTCTAGGCCCTTTTCTTTTAAGATTTTTAAGACTCCTTTGGCAATGTAATGTTCGGAATTTTGCTGTAGAGCAGCAGCGTACTGAAGGATATCATCTTCACTATATTGCCCATCTAAAGAAATAACCTGCTTTACCTGGTGCGAACCCTCTGTTAGTGTTCCGGTTTTATCAAAAATTATGAGGCTGAGTTTTCTCGAGTTTTCAAAAGCTGTACGGTTTCTGATCAAAAGTCCATTAATAGCAGCCTGAGAGGTTGAAATCGCGACAACCAAAGGTATTGCAACTCCAAGCGCATGAGGGCAGGATGTCACCATTACTGTCACCATCCTTTCTAAGGCAAAAGCCAGATCCCCTTCCTTACTAAACCAAAAAATGAACGTTGTGATACCGACAGTCAGGGAAACATAAGTTAGCCATTTTGCTACCGTATTTGCTAGGTTTTCTGTTGAGGACTTAGTTGCCTGCGCCCCCTGAACCAAGTTAATTACTTTATTAAGATAGCTTTCTGATCCAGCACCCGTAACTATCACTTTCAATGAACCATCTCCGTTGATAGAACCGCCTATTACCTGGTCATCTTTCTGCTTTTCAACAGGAAGGCTTTCTCCTGTTAGCATACTTTCGTTTACCGAAGAATGTCCATCGACTATCTTTCCGTCAGCTGCTATTTTTTCTCCGGGCTTTATTAAAATGGTATCATCCTTTTTAAGCTCATTCAACGGAATGTCTGTTACAGTTCCATTTCGCTCTATATGAACAACTGAAGGTAGTAGTGCCACTAGCGACTCTAATGCACGTGATGCAGCCATCTGAGAACGCATTTCAAAATAATGCCCAAGCAACATAATATCAATCAGGGTTGCCAGTTCCCAAAAGAAATCCATGCCCTCCAAGCCAAAAATAACTGCCGTACTGTATATGTATGCCACGGTTATGGCTACAGCTATCAGCGTCATCATTCCCGGATTAATCT
>NZ_JBBJCN010000009.1:0-121223 GCF_037622515.1 Pedobacter superstes | reverse complement strand
GACCAATGTAACCTGGTATACTGCAGCAACTGGAGGTACCATTGTCGCTTCTCCAACTTTGAGTTTTGCAGGCACAATAACTTATTTTGCTGAAGCAACAAATACGGCAACGGGATGTCTAAGCTTGTCTAGAACTGCCGTTACCTTAATGATAAACCCGGCCCCTGCTCCGCCTCCACTGTCAGGTTCTTCAACTATCACCGCTTGTCAAACAAATCCTACCCAGACACTAAATGCGAACAACGCCCTTAGCTCTGCGACTAATGTTACTTGGTATAATTCTGCAACCGGGGGTAGCCCGATCACATCGCCCACTTTAAACACAGTTGGAACTGTAAGATATTTTGCTGAAACAAGTAATCCTGTAACGGGTTGCCTGAGCCTAACAAGAACTGCTGTAACCTTAACTATTAATGCAGCCCCTCCGGCTCCAGCATTATCAGGCTCATCTAGTATCACCCAATGCGAAACAAGTCCCATTCAAACTCTGGATGCAAGAGCTGCTTTCGCATCTCCAACAGGGATATTATGGTATACTACAGCGAGCGGCGGTACCGCTATTGCTTCACCAACTTTAAATTCTGTTGGAACTATAACTTATTATGCTGAAGGGATTGATAATGTCAGCGGCTGTTTAAGTCTTTCCAGAACAGCAATAACGTTAACCATAAAGCCGAGACCTGCTGTTACTTCACTTTCTAACGTAATTGTTTGTAATAACAGCACCACAGCTCCAATTACACTTAGCTCAAGTATTCCGGGGAGTACCTTTACCTGGACCAATGACAATCCCTCCATCGGACTTGCTGCCAGCGGAACCGGCAACATTCCTTCATTTTTAGCTACTAATACAACGACTGGCGCATTAACAGCCAGAATAACTATAACGCCTGCTTCTAATGGATGTGTCGGTTTACCGCAAACATTTACGATCACAATTCCTAAACCCATCATTACCAATTCCCCTTTATCACAGGAAATATGTTCGGGCACGAATAGCACTGCAGTTATACTCACTTCAAATACCTTTGGAGCAACTTTCCAATGGTCTGTTTCCAATTCGTCAGGAGTTAGCGGTCTCACAACGATGAGCGGAACCGGTACAATACCCGCTCAAACTTTATACGCTACCGGAGTTAATACGGGCATAGTTGTATATACCATTACAGCGACAGCAGACGGATGCCAGGGCCCCACAAAAGACTACGTTATTAATGTTATCCCTTTACCTACACAGGCTCAAACTTTTGGAGACCAGACAAAACGATATAATATAAATATCCCGGCTCCTTTAAAAGGGAACCAGGCATTAATAGGCACGGGAAAATGGAGTCAGTCATCGGGCCCTAACCTGGTATTAATAAGTGATCCGACTAATTTTGACACACAAATATCCGGACATATTCCAGGGATTTATGAATTTAAATGGACGATATCCAACAAGATCTGTGTTAGTGAAAAAGCGTTAACTTTAGCTG
Organism: Pedobacter superstes; assembly: GCF_037622515.1. NCBI lineage: Bacteria > Pseudomonadati > Bacteroidota > Sphingobacteriia > Sphingobacteriales > Sphingobacteriaceae > Pedobacter > Pedobacter superstes. The sequence continues at coordinate 119,745 of NZ_JBBJCN010000009.1, read as the reverse complement.
TAAATGCTCCGCCAACACCTCTAAATGACGCGTTTGATGAACGGCTAAATGTTACTATCAACGGGAATGTCGGCACTAATGATACTGATCCCGATGGAACGGTGCTTACGTTTCTTAAAGTTACAGATCCGGCCTCAGGAACCATCACTCAATTTAATCCGGATGGAACTTTCATTTATGTACCAGCCCCGGGATTTATAGGTACAGTAACATTTAAATATCAGGCATGCGATGTAGATGGTGCCTGTGTTGAAGCAACGGTAACCCTGAATATTTACCCGCCCACAATTGTTAATCTGACACCGCTTAAATCGGATGTATTTGAAGGTGGTAAGGTATGGATTACAGCACAACTCTTATCGCCAATACACGAAGATGTAACGATTACCTTATCCTATTCAGGAGATGTGACTGCCGGCGACTATAGTTTATCAGGAAATCTCACACTTACCATTAAAGCAGGTCAAACCATTTCGAATGAAAGAGTTCAGGTACTGGCCGTGAGAGATGGCATTAAAGAAATCGATGAAACGCTCTTGGTTAACATCAATACAATTTCTTCTAAATATGTGGATAAAGGAACAGGATCTGAAGTGCTGATACACGATGTATTTCCAACGGATGAACCTCCTTCAGGGAAAGACGAAAATACTGATATAAGGCCCGATCCTATGACCTCACCGAATGATGACGGGGTAGGAAATGATGAATTCTTTATCTATAACATTTCAGCCTATCCGGATAATGAAGTTTCTATTTTTAACAGGTGGGGTAATGAAGTGTTCAGGATGAAAAACTATGACAATTACGACAAAGCATTCAGAGGTAAAGCAAATACAGGTGTATTTGCAAATACACAGCAGGATCTTGTGGATGGAGTTTACTATTACTTAATTTACACTAAAACACCAGGTAACGTTACAAAACTCAATAAAGGCTATTTTATTTTGAAACGAAAGAAATGAGAAACCCTGATTGAACATTAGACGTAAAAGATCGAAATAATCAACGCTCTAAACGGATAGTCTCTCAATCATGAATGACTTAATCTTATTACTTATAAAAAACTTCGGTTTTTTAATAGTCGTCATACTTTCAGGTTTCACCGCTAATGCGCAACAGAAAGCGATGTATACCCAGTATATGTTTAATGGATTAGCTCTAAATCCAGCTTATTCCGCTATGGATGAAGCATTTACAATAACATCGCTTTTCAGACAGCAATGGGTCGGACTAGAGGGGGCACCTAATACTCAAAGTTTTTCAATCCATTCTCCATTAAAGCAGTCGAATACTTCAATAGGCGCCTTAATTATACGTGATCAAATTGGTGAAGTTATTACAGAGAAAGGAGCTTATCTCACTGTAGCACAACGTGTACCTCTGGGAGACGAAACTTATTTGGCTGTGGGATTTAATGGGGGGTTAAGCACTTTCTCTGCAGACTATTCCCAAAACTACGCAGCAAGCCCGCAATCTGCTACTGACCCTGTCTTTGTAAATGAAAGTGAATTAAGGACCAATTTTGGTTTAGGTATAATGTATTTTACCCCGAAATATTATATTGGAATTTCATCTCCTCATTTTTATTACAGACCAATAGAAGCGATTGGGAACATACGTTCTACAACTACCTACCGGCCGCATTACATTCTCCAGGCAGGATATTTAATGAATATGGGAGAGAACATAAAGTTTAAGCCTAATTTTATCGCTAATTATGTAAATGGCTCTCCGCTGTCAATGGATTTTAATGCGAATTTCCTCCTATCCGAAACCATTTGGCTGGGGGCTTCATACCGTTCACTAGATTCTTTTAATGCCTTGGCACAAATTTATGTCACTCCTAATATCGCGGTAGGCTATTCCTACGATTTTACTTCAACAAAACTATCAAGAGTACAAAAAGGAACCCATGAAATTTCCCTGAAATTTCGTTTACCCGTGCAGGGAAGAAATTTTCCCCGCTGTTATTTTTAAAAACATCAGCCTCTTAACCTTTAATTTTTCTTTGGTTTAATTGACAAGTCCATCTATCCTTTTGGATTCAATGCTTCTTTTATACGGTCACTAAGATCCAGCAGATGGTAATTGCTTAACGAATCCGACTGATTTGGAAGAGCCGAATTAATCATAGCATTGATGTTGCGCAATTCCGCTTTAGCGACCGATACAACATCTGATTGCATCAAGGACCGGCTTGTCGACGAAACGCCTGCGACTGATGCAGGTTTAACCAGTTCTATTAATTTATCCACATACATCTTTTGCAGGTTCCGACGATATACATCAATGGATTTATTAGCTCTGATCTCATCAAGTAGGGAATTATCCATATCCTTAAAAAAGTCCGTAATCTTATAGGCCTTGTCACCATCCATGGCTTCTCCTGCTATTAGTTTGTTTAAGGTCGAATAACTAAGCAATCGATTTAAAGTATACTCCTGACTGCGGGAAATAACCAGCAATGAATTTGAACCGATATTATCAAGTATTTCATTTTGAAGCAACCATTTTGGTGTAATAAATAATTCTTTATCTAAAAAAGCCATTGCCTCTTTTTGAATTGCCGCCGGGGTACGTTCATAAACCACTCCGGTTTGTTCAACCCTTTTGGGATTCTCATAAACGCCCCCTATATTTTTAGCGACGTGTCCCATATAACGGTTAAACTGTGCTGTTAACTGATTATACATATTCTCAAGATCATCGTAATTCTCATGCGGTGTTTTTGTCCATTCGGGAAGTTTAACCACGATGCGCTTAAGATTTCTTATGCCATACTCACTTGCCTTCATGGCATTATCGCCCAGATCCTCACTTTGAGAGTGCGGATCGTCAGGATTGATTTCTGTTCCAAACCATAAACGCCGGTTTTTTGCTTTCTCTATTGTAAGTTTATTAAGGGCCGGTACTTCATCCTTGGCGTTTTTGTAATAAGGAAGTAAGCGATAACCCCATTCAATGGCCCATAAGTCATATTCTCCTATGCGGGGATAAAGTCCTTTACTGGAGATATTATCCTCCGGTTGTGCCACATAGTTGAAACGTGCATAATCCATAATTGATGGAGTATGGCCATTTTCTTCCACCCATTTTTTATTACGTAGATTATCTACCGGAACAGTAGAGCTGGATCCGTAGTTATGGCGAAGGCCCAGGGTATGCCCAACTTCATGAGAGGAAACGAAACGAATCAAATCGCCCATTAACTCGTCACTAAATTCCATTTTCCTGGCGCGCGGATCAACCGCTGCTGTTTGTATCATATACCAGTCGCGAACCAGTTTCATTACATTATGATACCAGTTGATATGACTCTCTAAAATTTCTCCGCTTCTTGGATCGGATGTACTGGGACCACTGGCATTGGCAATTTCTGAGGGTTTATAAACAATGGCCGAGTGCCGCGCATCATCCAGGCTCCAGGTTGAATCCTGTTGTGCCGTTGGTGCCATTTTACCCATAATGGCATTTTTAAAGCCGGCTTTTTCAAAAGCCTTTTTCCAGTCGTTTATTCCGGCAATAAGATAAGGCACCCATTTTTTAGGAGTAGCCGGATCAATATAAAACACTATCGGTTTTCGGGGTTCAACCAGTTCACCTCTACGGTACCGGGCCATATCCTCCGGTTTTGGCTCCAACCTCCAGCGCTTAATCATCTCGATTTGTTTTATCCCTTGCGGGTTAGCATCGAAGTCTGTATATCCTACAGTAAAGTATCCTATCCTGGGATCGAAATAACGGGATTGCATGACCTTTTCGGGAAGAACTACCATAGAACTATTAATCTCTATTGTAGAAGAGCCATTCAGGTTTGCGCTCCCTCCGGCAGCGGGGCCTGTACTTAGGCTCACCGGGGATAAAGCATATGTTTTAACTGTGGTAACCTCAACGTTAAGCGGAAAACTTCTGATGTTGTTTATGTAACTCCTGTCTGCTATAAAGTTTCCAAGCCTGATTCGGGTTTTCCCGGCCGGAGAACTGAATGAAAAAATTTCATTTTCTCCATTAATATAATCCGTTACATCAATAACACTTCCCTTACCATTTGGCGCATAAGCCGAAATATTAAAGGCAGCCGCAATAGCCTGAACATTCGAACGCTGCACCGCCTGATACATTGATTTTGTACTATCCGGACTATACGTATTGTATGAAATTCGCCTCAGGAACATGCGGTTATTCGGTCCTTTTTCGAATTGAATTACCGAACTCCCGATCTGATCCCCGGCATACCCTGCTGCCGCCCGAACCTCGGCTCCGGCTTTTGAAATACGGTTTAAAACCAATATTTCTCTTCCTAATACAGAATCTCCTAATTCGAAGTAATATTTATCTTCCACTTTATGGACCTTAAACAAACCTGACCTGGTGATCGCTTTTCCGGTGATTACCTGCTTATAGGGCTTTGGCTGATTTTTCGGTGTTGCATTGCCCTGCAAGCCTGCTGTTCCGGCAACTTTTTTTGTAGAATCGGCAGGTGCAGGTGAATCTTGTGCAAAACTTACCTCTGCTGCAAGTAAGAAACATAAAAGGTAATAAATACGTCTTTTCATAAATATCTATAGGCTCAGATTATTTGTTAATATAATAAAAACCTCCGGTATTGATTATGCAGATTTAAAATCGGAGAGTAGCGTGAACGAAGTTTAGCCCTGTAAGACTTCAGGACCTCTCCAGATTGCAAGACGATTTTCTTTAGTAATTGGGAACAAGTTCAAAATGGATCTTTTATGAATTTATTTAAGATCTGAATGACGTAAAATCATAAGTTCACCCCTGTCATGTCGCCGCTTTCTGCCACATTTATATCCGATGAACTTTTAATCCAGTCTGAACTTTGGGTAGCAATAGCCGAATTTTGCAACTCCGCTAAAGTAGGTGGGTTTTCGTTTACCTGAGTGTTAACAACGACTGGTTTCACAAAACGGGTGGACTTTATTTTAAGTGGTGATAATTCAGGAGCGGCAGCCGCAGGAGCATTTTTCTCCTTCCTTTGTTCAAGCGGAGGCAGAGACACATCAATAATTTCATCATTAGTATGGTAGGGAACAGGTTGAGCTGCATCAGTAAGGACCCGCTTTTCTATTAAGGGATATAAAAACAGCATCAATATAGGTAAAGATGAAAGCAAAAGTGCCCGTCCTAACCGCCTGTTATAATTTAACCGCAGTTCATAAGCCCCATACGATTTATTTCTGTTGGCAAATACCAAATCGAGCCATTCGGTTTGATAGATCATTGATTTAGTGTTAAACATATAGCTGATTTTTTATTTATTGATGAGGTGTTTAAACATTTTCCATAAAAATTATTTCAGTTAAAGAAAATATTATGACCATTCATTATTTTTTTTTAAACATTAATTGGTGGTATGCTATAAATTGCAAATCTTTGAACCTCAATTCCATAGTTTATAAATTATTTAAAAACACGAGTACAAATCATGCCGAGTCTTAGATTTCAAGCACTAAATGCCGTATTAACCAGGAATATACCGGAAGTAAAGCTTCCACCCAGGCTTTCAGAAATATATGCCTGCAATGTTTTTGATAAGAAAAAAATGAAGGAGTTTCTTTCCGAAGAAGCTATGGAGAGTGTAAACGATTCTATAGTTCATGGAGCTTCTATTGAAAGGGATATTGCCGAACAGGTAGCTGCTGCTATGAAATCATGGGCAATTGGTTTGGGTGCTACTCATTACACACACTGGTTTCAGCCCTTAACAGGTTCAACTGCAGAAAAACATGATTCATTTTTTGAGCCAAATGGCGATGGCAATGCTATGGAGAAATTTTCCGGCGATGCACTAGCACAGCAAGAGCCTGATGCTTCAAGCTTTCCTAACGGTGGAATCCGAAGCACCTTTGAAGCTCGTGGTTACACCGCTTGGGACCCATCTTCCCCTGCCTTTATTATTGGCAGCACTCTTTGTATTCCAACTGTTTTTATCGCCTATACTGGCGAAGCCCTCGACTATAAAGCGCCTTTATTAAAAGCATTATTAGCTTTAGATAAAGCTGCAGTAGGTGTAGCTCAATATTTTGACAAAGCAGTCGAAAAAGTAAATGCCTCTTTAGGTATTGAACAGGAGTATTTCCTTGTAGACCTTTCTTTATTCAATGCCCGCCCCGATTTATATTTAACCGGCAGAACTTTATTCGGGCATATGTCTGCTAAGAACCAGCAGCTGGAAGACCATTATTTCGGTTCCATCCCCGGGCGTGTTCTGGCCTTTATGCAGGAACTGGAAGTTGAGTCGATCAAATTGGGGATACCTTTAAAAACGCGACATAACGAAGTTGCCCCATCACAATTTGAGTGTGCTCCCCTCTATGAAGAGATTAACTTAGCTATTGACCACAATCAATTGTTAATGGATATCATGGATAAAGTGGCCCGTCGTCATAACTTTAAAGTGTTATTACACGAGAAACCTTTCGCCGGAATAAATGGCTCAGGAAAGCATAATAACTGGTCGTTAATTACGAATACAGGTAAGAACTTGCTTTCTCCGGGTAAAACGCCAAAAAACAACCTGATGTTCCTTACTTTCTTCGTGAATACCATCAGGGCAGTATATGAGCATTCAGATTTATTAAGAGCATCTATCGCATCGGTTAATAACGACCATCGCTTAGGCGCCAATGAAGCTCCTCCGGCAATTATCTCAATTTTCCTTGGAAGCCAGTTAAGTAATGTACTGGATGAAATAGAATCTTCCCGGGTTACTTCGAAAATGAAGCAGGAGAATGCTTTATGGACCAATATCCCTAAAGTACCTCAGATTTTATTAGATAATACAGATCGTAACCGTACCTCACCTTTTGCCTTTACTGGTAATAAATTTGAATTACGTGCCGTTGGTTCATCTGCCAACTCTGCCGATCCAATGACTGTTTTAAATACTATTGTCGCCGATCAGTTAAACAAGTTCAAATTTGAAGTCGATAAACTTCTGAAAAAGGGCGAGAAAAAGGATGTGGCCCTGATGACGGTAATTAAGCGCTATATCAAAGAATCCAAAGCAATTCGTTTTGAAGGAAATGGTTACAGCGAAGAATGGGCAAAAGAAGCTGAAGGAAGAGGGTTATCCAATATTAAAACTACTCCCAGAGCACTTGATGCACTATTATCTGATAAAACTCAAAAACTTTTCGAAGAAATGGCCGTGTACAGCAAGCGCGAAGCGCATGCCCGTCACGACATTCTTTTAGAAAATTATTACAAAAAACTTCAGATCGAAGCCCGCGTAATGGGCGAAATGGTTAATAACGTAATCATTCCTGCAGCTATTTCGTATCAAACAGACTTAATTGAAAATGTTAAAGGCTTAAAAGAGATCGGCTTAGGCAAAGAAACTTATGCAGCACAGCTGGAATTTATTACCAAAATTTCAGAACACGTCAACAGCATAAATACTGATGTAAGATCGATGGTTGAAGAGCGTAAAAAAGCTAATATTATTGAAGATAACAGGGAAAAAGCGATTGCCTATGATGAAAAGGTTAAATCACATTTTGAGCAGATCCGCTACCATGTGGATAAACTTGAACAGGTTGTCGCTGATAATAAATGGCCTCTGCCAAAATTTAGAGAGCTATTGTTTATTAAGTAAAATGGAGTCGAGATTTAGACATTAGGCTTGGAAAAGTTCCGCATTATGCGGAACTTTTGTCGTTTAAGGGGCTCTCTTAAAATAAATGAGTAACAACACACCTCATTAAACCTGGTGAATTATTAATGATTTCTACATCCTTTCGCAAGAGGGGAATCTCGATTTACTGATTTGTTATTTTTTTGCTCTTTTATCTAATAATCCATTAATCTTACTGCAAAATTTCACGCCAGCCTAAAGCACTATAATTCCCCTCTCGAGAGGGGTTAGGGATGTGTTTGTATCTTTCGCAAATCCTCCCTTACTTTATGTCTAACATCTAAAATCTTACATCTCCTCTGATATCTCACATCTAACTCTTACTTTTGCCCTTAATGTCAGATCTTAAATACAATCAGCGCGGTGTATCGGCCGGAAAAGAGGATGTTCATAACGCTATAAAGAATATTGATAAAGGCTTATTTCCAAAAGCATTTTGTAAAATAATTCCGGATATTTTGGGAGGCGATCCTCAATGGTGCAATATTATGCATGCTGACGGGGCCGGCACAAAATCATCACTGGCATATATCTACTGGAAAGAAACAGGGGATAAATCGGTTTGGAAAGGTATTGCACAGGATGCAATTATCATGAATCTGGATGACCTTTTATGTGTTGGTGCTACGGATAATATTTTACTTTCATCCACCATCGGACGAAATAAAAACCTGATTCCCGGCGAAGTTATTGCCGAAATCATCAATGGCACAGAAGAAATACTTTCGGAGCTACGCGAACTTGGAATTGGCATTTACTCCACAGGCGGTGAAACCGCCGACGTGGGTGATTTGGTAAGAACAATAATTGTTGATTCTACAGTTACCTGCCGGATGAAACGCGATGAAGTGATTTCTAACGACAGGATAAAGGCGGGCGATGTTATTGTGGGCTTAAGCTCTTACGGACAAACATCCTATGAGCAAGAGTATAACGGAGGCATGGGTTCTAACGGGCTTACATCTGCCCGTCACGATGTGTTTCATAAATATATAGCGGAAAAATATCCTGAAAGTTATGATCCGGCAGTACCTTATGAACTGGTATTTGCAGGAAATAAGAAATTAACTGATCTGATTGACGTGGGCGGTGATGAAAATGTTACAGCAGGTAAATTGGTTCTCTCTCCAACCCGAACGTATGCCCCTATAATTAAAAGCATTCTCGATAAGTATCGCTCTCAGATTAACGGGATGGTACATTGCAGTGGAGGCGCTCAAACCAAAGTTCTGCACTTTATAGAAAATTTACATATTATAAAAGACAACCTGTTCCCTATCCCTCCTCTTTTCAAGCTAATCCAGGAACAATCCGGGACGAGCTGGGAAGAAATGTACAAAGTATTTAACATGGGCCATCGAATGGAAATATATGTTTCTGAAGAAATCGCCCGGGACATTATCAATTTGTCGGAAAGTTTTAATATCGATGCGCAGATAGTTGGAAGAGTTGAAAAAGCGGAGACGAAACAGGTCACTGTGAAATCGGAATTTGGAACTTTTATCTATCATTAAATAAGCCAGATAACAAATTGGAATGCTATAGGGAGTTTTATTATCTAAAATGTACGATACAATAGAATTTATACCCGAAAAAGCTACACAATTTGTAGATTTGGCCCGGTCAAAATAAATATAATTAGAATTCTCATGAATTACGACTTAATCGTTATTGGAAGCGGTCCTGGAGGGTATGTTGCAGCAATCAGAGCTTCTCAGCTTGGATTGAAGACAGCCATCGTAGAACGCGAATCTCTTGGTGGTATCTGCCTTAACTGGGGATGTATTCCTACAAAAGCTTTGTTAAAAAGTGCTCAGGTATTTGAATATATCAATCATGCAGCCGACTATGGAATTAAAGTTCAGGGCGGAGAAGCTGATTTTGGTGCTGTAATCAAACGCAGCAGAGGTGTTGCAGACGGGATGAGTAAAGGCATCCAGTTTTTGATGAAGAAAAACAAAATCGATGTAATCATGGGTACTGCCAAAATTAAAAAAGGCGGTAAAATTGATATCAAAGCAGCCGATGGGTCATCTAAGGAATATAGCGCTAAACACACTATTCTTGCAACAGGAGCCCGTTCAAGAGAATTACCAAATCTGAAACAGGATGGTAAAAAAATAATAGGTTACCGCCAGGCAATGAATTTGCCAGAACAGCCTAAAAGTCTGATCGTTGTTGGTTCTGGAGCTATAGGTATTGAGTTTGCGTACTTTTATAGTGCCCTTGGCACTAAAGTTACAGTAGTAGAATTCATGGATCGTATTGTTCCGGTTGAAGATGAAGAAATTTCAAAACAGCTTGAACGCAGCCTGAAAAAAGCCGGGATAACAATTCTAACCAGCGCGAACGTTGAATCTGTAGACACTTCAGGAAACGGATGTAAAGCAAAGGTTAAAACTGCAACAGGCGTTGAAACACTGGAAGCTGAAATTGTTCTTTCTGCTGTGGGTATCACCCCAAACACTGAAAATTTAGGACTGGAAGAAGTTGGTGTAAAAACCGATCGCGGTCGTGTGCTTGTTGACGGATTTTATAAAACCAATATTGAAGGCGTTTATGCTATCGGTGATATTGTAGGCGGTCAGGCCCTGGCTCACGTTGCATCTGCTGAAGGAATTATTTGTGTAGAAAAAATCGCCGGACATCATCCCGAGCCTTTAAATTATAATAATATTCCGGGATGTACCTACTGCTCTCCGGAAATAGCTTCTGTTGGTTACACTGAAAAAGCTGCTAAAGAAGCGGGCTACGAAGTAAAAGTGGGTAAGTTCCCATTCTCAGCTTCAGGAAAAGCAAGCGCAGCCGGAACTAAAGACGGATTTGTAAAAGTTATTTTCGACGCCAAATACGGCGAGTTTCTTGGAGCTCACCTAATCGGGGCAAATGTGACAGAAATGATCGCCGAAATCGTTGTTGCACGGAAACTTGAAACAACCGGTATGGATATCGTAAAAACAGTACACCCTCACCCAACCATGAGCGAAGCTATTATGGAAGCTGCCGCTGATGCATACGGAGAAGTGATACATTTGTAAAACAAGCAAAATGCTGAAAGGCATTGCTACCAATATACTATAACCTGCCAAACGGCAGGTTTTTTTTATTAATCCCTTGGTTTTACGTTTAATTCGTAAATCAAAAATTGTAAATCCCTATGGCTTGGTTCTTCCTCATTCTTGGTGGTTTGTTTGAAATTGGTTTTACTACCTGCTTAAAATTATCAAATAATTTCAGCCGGCCCGGCTGGAGCATAGGCTTCTTTATTTGTATAAGCCTTAGCTTTATTTTACTCAATAAAGCCATTCAAACCTTGCCCATGGGAACTGCATATGCAGTATGGACAGGCATTGGAGCAGCTGGATCTGTATTGGTCGGCATATTTTTATTTAAAGAGTCGTCTGACTTCTGGAGATTATTTTTTTTATTTCTACTGATAGCTTCTATTTTAGGATTAAAAGTAGTTACTAAAAGTTAATTTGACCTTGAAGGAATAATTACAAAGATGCTTCCAGATTTTACCCTTATCCTCATAATATGAATCTCTACTCGATAGAAACCGGACTCTTTAAGTTAGACGGGGGTGCGATGTTTGGCGTGGTTCCTAAAACCATTTGGAGTAAAACTAATCCTGCCGACGAAAAGAACCTTTGCACATTTGCTATGCGTTCTCTGCTTATTGAAGACGGAAACAGGCTCATATTAGTAGATACGGGTATAGGAAATAAACAAAGCGAAAAGTTCTTAAGTTATTACTCTTTGCATGGAGATGACTCGCTGGAAAAGTCTCTGGCAACATGCGGATTTTCCAAAGATGATATAACTGATGTGTTCCTTACACACCTGCATCTGGACCACGTCGGCGGAGCGATTGAAAGAAATGGAGAAAACTTAGTTCCTGCATTTAAAAACGCTACTTACTGGAGCAATGAGAAACACTGGAACTGGGCCCTTTATCCAAACGAAAGAGAAAAAGCTTCCTTTTTAAAAGAGAACATCTTACCAATTCAGGAAAGCGGACAGCTTAAATTTATAGATCCCGAACACCCGGAATTTAGCAATGACATTAAAGTCCGCTTTACTTTTGGACATACAGATGCCATGATGCTGCCGGAAATACATTATAAAGGCAAAACTATACTCTATACTGCAGATTTAATTCCTACAAGCGGCCATATACCAATCCCGTATGTAGCTGGCTATGATGTATTTCCTTTGAAATCTATGGAAGAAAAAAAGGAAATTTTAAACGAGGCCTTTGAAAGGGAGTACATTCTTTTCATGGAGCACGACGCAGTAAATGAGTGCTGCACACTAATTAACACTGAAAGAGGAATACGATTGGGCGAAACGTTCAGTCTAAAAAATATTTAAAGAAATACCTATTCATATTTATAAACGTTATTGAGTATCAGAAGTGCGGCTTAAATATTTCTTATGACGAAAGAAAATACCGCTCATTTTTTTTTATCCATATTCATATTTTTCATTTTCCCCTCATAAAAATCACCCTAAAATATCAACTGGAACGATTTTTGTTAACAAAAGCTTTGAATTTATAATAAATTTTATTACAACTTTTCTCCTTTTTTAGCGTTAAATCCTTATAAAAGTTTTTAACTTTGCAAACGCTTTAACAAAGGGGTATCGTACTTTAAATGAGACAACTCAAAATAACACAATCCATTACCAATCGTGAGTCACAATCTCTCGACAAATATTTACACGAAATTGGTAAAGTAGACTTAATCACTGCTGAAGAAGAAGTAATTCTTGCTCAAAAAATTCGCGAAGGTGATCAGGCCGCTTTAGAACGCTTAACCAAGACAAATTTACGTTTCGTAGTTTCTGTTGCAAAACAGTATCAAAACCAGGGTCTTACCTTAGGTGACCTTATTAATGAAGGAAATCTTGGCTTAATTAAGGCCGCAAAACGTTTTGATGAAACTAAAGGTTTCAAATTCATTTCATATGCTGTATGGTGGATTCGCCAGTCAATTTTACAGGCCATTGCAGAGCAATCCCGTATTGTTCGTTTACCTTTAAACCAGGTAGGTTCACTAAGTAAAATAAGTAAGGCCTTTTCAAGGCTCGAACAAGAATACGAACGCGAGCCTTCTCCGGAAGAACTGGCAGATACTTTAGAAACCACCGTTGACAAAATATCTGATACATTAAGTAACTCGGGTCGCCATGTTTCTATGGATGCACCATTTGTTCAAGGTGAAGAAAATACATTGTTGGATGTATTGGAGAACGGAGAACAAAGCACAGATAGTAACTTAATTGACGAATCATTATCTGAAGAAATCAAACGTTCATTACAAACCTTAACCGAACGCGAGCGTGAAATTATCGTTCTTTTCTTTGGCCTAGGCAGTAATCATCCTTTATCTCTTGAAGAAATCGGAGAGAAATTCAATCTTACCCGCGAACGCGTAAGACAAATTAAGGATAAAGCTTTACAGCGCCTGCGTCATACCTCAAGAAGTAAAATTTTAAAATCTTATCTGGGATAAATTTTGACTAAATACTAAAGAAAGGCTTACAGAAATGTAGGCCTTTTTTTTTTGGAATAAAATCTGGATTGCAAAGGAAATTAATACTGCGGCCTGTTTAAAACGGCCTCCTTAATAATAGCATCTCTGAAATCAAAATCAGAAGACAGGTCCACTTCCTCCTGACTTGCTACAAACTTGTGTCTATGAGGCGCATGTATTTCGCGGTTTTTTACCACCTCTTCGGCGGGTTCCTCCGGATTAAATAGTTCAACGACGCTTGGTATTGTTGCTTTGGCTTCTTTCCTAACCGGCTCACGGTAGGGAGTTTCAATCATACGCTCATATTTGGGCTCATGATATTTTTCGGGCGGAACCTCTTTATCAAGAATAGATTTAGTGGGAACATAAATATCCTCTCCCTTCCACTCCTGATAGGTTTCTTCTTCAACATCTGAATACGGCTGAGAAGGATTACGTTTTCTGGCTTCTTCCTGACCTTTTTGGTAATTCTCATAGATTTTATAAGCCATATATGCCAGACCCGCAAGAAAAGGTAAAAGGTTTTCCATACAAGCAAAGTACAATAAATTAAGATTTTAACATAAAAAATATACTATAAACTGCATAAAATCTATAAATTGCTAATCCATTTTTTGTGAGGTGTTTTAGGCTTTTGCCTTTTTAAAAAAGATGCAATTAAACCGGCTGGAAATAAAGGGCTTTAAAAGCTTTGGTGATAAAATTACGATTAACTTCAACGAAGGCGTTACTGCGATCGTCGGGCCAAATGGCTGCGGAAAATCGAACGTGGTAGATGCCATCCGCTGGGTTTTGGGTGAACAAAGCACACGTATGCTCCGATCAGAAAAGATGGAGAATATCATCTTCAACGGGACAAAATCACGTAAACCCTCACAGCTTGCAGAAGTATCTTTGACCTTCGATAACACAAAAAACATCCTTCCCACCGATTATTCTCAGGTAACAATCACCCGTAAACTATACCGGAGTGGCGAGAGTGAATACCGCCTGAATGATGTGCAATGCCGATTAAAAGATATAACCGACCTGTTTCTTGATACCGGAATAGGCGCCGACTCCTACTCTATCATTGAGCTGAAAATGATTGATGAAATTATCGCCAATAAAGAAGGGTCGCGACGTGCACTGTTTGAGGAAGCATCAGGGATATCTAAATACAAGCTGCGCAAAAAACAAACATTAAATAAGCTTAAGGAAACAGAAGCGGATTTGAGCCGGGTTGAAGATCTCCTATTCGAAATAGAAAAAAACCTCAAAACATTAGAAAACCAGGCAAAAAAAGCCGAAAGGTATTATAAATTAAAGGAGCAGTACAAAGCCATGAGTATTACGCTGGCCTCTTTTAAAATTGTCGGCTACAGAGAATCGCTGGAAAAACTTGATGAGCAGCAATTAAACAATTCTGTTGATATAACAGAAATAACCACACAAATAGACAAACTCGAGGCAGCTCTGCAACAGCAAAAGAGTGAAGCTCTGACTAAAGAAAAAAATCTTTCTGCGCAGCAAAAGGCAACGAATGAATTCACCTCTAAAATCAGGGCTTACGAAAGTGAGAAAAAGATAAAGAACGAGCAGTTACGTTATTTACAGGAAAAAGAAAAACGGGTAAGCGAAGAACTTGAAAAAGACAAGAATCAACTCAATCATGTGTTATACAACGTTAAAAGGCTCCATGAAGAGCATATGCTTGAGACTGAACATCTCAATTCTATAAAAAGCAACCTCAGCGATAAAAAAGAAGAACTTGATGAATTAAGGGTTCAGCAGCAATCGTCTAAAGCAGGATTAGATGCCCTGGTAAAAGACAATAGCAACCTTCAAAATCAAGTATACAACTCTGAGAAAGAACTTACTGTATTAAACATTCAGAAAGATGCGCTTAAACAGGAGATCAGCAGAAATTCAAGTGACGCTGAATCGAAAGAGGCAGAACTAAATGAGTTTAACAAAGCCATCTTTGAAGTTGAGCAAAAATTAGCCATTAAGAGTAAAGAATCAGCTGATCTGGTCGAGCATGAAGAAGCACTTCAACTACAAATCAGCAATACTGAAGAGCAGATCCATCTGCATAAGGACAAATTATCCGGCGAAAGCCGAAGACTGGATTCCAAACAAAACGAATACAATTTAATCAAATCGTTAGTTGATAATCTGGAAGGATTTCCTGAGTCGATACGATTCTTGAAAAAAAACACCGGCTGGGCAAAACAGGCGCCACTTTTTTCCGACGTACTTTTTTGTAAAGAAGATTACCGGATTGCTATTGAGAATTATCTGGAGCCGGTAATGAATCACTACGTGGTAGAAACTCAGGCTGAGGCGATACAGGCAATCAGACTATTGAGCGATTCGGCAAAAGGAAGGGCAAATTTCTTCATACTCGAGGCCCTGGAGAAAAATCCGGAACCAGAAGAGCTTGTTATTGCGAGCAGCAATTTTATTTCCGCTTTAAGTATCATCGATGTGGATGATAAATATGGACGTTTGTGCAGACATCTCCTAAAAAATGTTTACCTCTCAACCGGCGATGAGGAAGAACTGGGGAACGCGCTCCCGGAAAATAGCCTGGTAATTCTCAGCAGCAGCGGAAAATTCACAAAGAACCGGATAAGTATGACCGGCGGATCGGTAGGATTGTTTGAAGGAAAACGCATCGGCAGAGCTAAAAATCTTGAAAACTTAGCGAAAGAGATCCGCTCGCTGGAAAATTCGATAAGTACACTAAAAACCTTTATTGAGCAGGAAGGACATAAAGTTGCAGACCTGAAAACATCCTTAAAAAAACAGGAAATCCTCATATTACAGCAAGAAATAAACCGCTTAAACAACGATCTCATCTCATTAAGCACCAGGCAGGAGCAGTATGCTGCTTTCATTCAAAACAGCCAGAATCGCCAGAAAGATATTGAACAGAAGATAAAATCTATTGAAGAGGATTTTCAGAAAGCAGAGCCCAGGCTTATTGAATTGAAAACACAAAAATATGAGGCCGGCAATTTGCTTATTGAGAAGCAACAGGCATTTCAGGAACTTTCTGATTTGGTTACAGAAAAATCGACATCCTTCAACCAGGAAAACATTCGATTTCATCAGCAGCAGAACAAAGTATCGGGTATTGAAAAAGATTTAGAATACCGTGATAGTCAGCAAAGAACACTTGAGAATAAAATAGAATTGAATTCTGCCGAACTAAATAAAACCCGGGCAGACATCACTGATACCTTACAACATGTAGATCATTCGGATGAGGACCTGATCAGTATGTATGTTCAAAAAGAAGAGTTTGAAAAAGGAGTTTCTGAATCGGAACAGAAGTACTATGAAGCAAAGGGGCTTATCGCTGAAATCGAGAATTCAATCTCAACCCTAAGGAAAACCAAAGAGCAGGCAGATGTAATTTTCAATGAGATCAAGGATAAAAAAACAAGCCTGAAGCTCGAGCTGAATGCTTTAAAAGAACGCCTTTCGATTGAATTTTCAATTGACATCAACGATCTGCTTGATGCTGGTGAAACTGATGATTCAGTACAAAATCAGGAAAAAGAAAGTGAATCTGTTTTGAAAGAAAAAACCGAACGATTAAAACAGCAACTTGACGACTTTGGCGGCATCAACCCTATGGCAATGGAGGCTTATCGTGAAATGAATGAACGGTTTACATTTATTCAAACCCAAAAGAAAGATTTGCTTACTGCTAAATCTTCATTACTCGAAACCATAAAAGAAATAGACGAAACGGCTAAGGATAAATTTATGGCCGCATTTACTCACGTCAGAGAGGATTTTATCCGGGTATTCCGGTCACTTTTTAATGAAGAAGATAATTGCGATTTAATTTTAAATAATCCTGAAAATCCCCTTGAATCAGACATTGATATTATTGCCCGGCCAAAAGGAAAAAGACCTCTATCCATTAACCAGTTGTCGGGTGGTGAGAAAACACTTACAGCCACCGCCCTGCTCTTCTCACTATATCTGCTTAAACCCGCACCTTTTTGTATTTTTGATGAAGTAGATGCCCCTCTTGATGACACGAATATTGATAAGTTCAACAATATCATCCGGAAATTCTCAAATCAGTCACAGTTCATTATAGTTTCGCATAACAAGAGAACTATAGCCAGCACCGACATTATTTACGGAGTTACAATGGTAGAACAGGGAATTTCAAGAGTTGTGGCTGTAGATTTGAGAGAAGTTGCTTAAATATCCCAACTTATCGAACAAAACTTATCACAATCCGCCACGCGAAAAATATTTATAATACCAGGGGTCTTTAAGATTACTTACAATAACCCCTTTACTGGTAGAAACATGTACAAATCGATTATTTTGAAGATAAATGCCAACATGATTGAATTTCTGCCCGTTAAAATTAAAAAACACAAGGTCACCTTCTTTTAATTCATCCTCGTACTTTCTTTTTATACTTTCAGCCATTTGTGATGCAGTTCGGGGTAGCTGACGATTATAAATCTCTTTTTGAAGTAAAACGGTAAAGCCTGAACAATCTGCTCCTTTTTTATCCATCCTGCCGGGAACATTTGGAACTCCCATCCAATCGTCTATGAAACGGTAAAGCTTTTCATTTCTGATATCTTTTTCATCAACATTCATCAAAGCGGCATAGCGCTCCTGAACATTCCCCTTAAAATCTTTGTTTCTGGCAGTTGAAGCATCGGTAAGAATTTTTGAGCTTTTACAAGATGTAAAAACAAGAGCTCCAATAAATAGGATGGATAAAAAATTTAATTTTCTCTTGTATAAAATCATCATAGGACCCAATATCTTAAAAATTGATTCGGACAGGCTAATGAAGTTCTTAACAGAGGTTGATAACATCCACAACGTGATGTATAAACGTAAGAATATCAAAAATTTATTATGCCTTTAAAACCCGCTGAATCTCATCAAGCTTCATCAATGCTTCGACCGGAGTGAGGGTATTAACATCCAGATTATTAAGTAAATCGCGAATTTTAACTAAAACAGGATCATCAATTGAGAACATCTGTAATTGATAAGCTTGCTGCTGAACCTTTTTTATACTGTCTTTAATGTGCTCTCCGCCTGTGCGCTCCTGTTCTAAGCGCCTTAAAATTTCGTTAGCACGATTAATTAATTTGGGTGGCATACCTGCCATTTTTGCCACGTGAATACCAAAACTATGCTCGCTGCCACCTGGAACCAGCTTGCGGAGAAAAATAACTTTATTTCCAACTTCCTTTATCGATATATTGAAGTTTTTTATCCGGTTAAATGTGTTGGAAAGTTCATTTAGCTCATGGTAATGCGTTGCAAAAAGGGTTTTTGATTTCGCGACAGGGTTAGTATGCAGAAATTCTGCAATGGCCCAGGCAATTGAAATTCCGTCGTATGTTGAAGTACCCCGGCCAATTTCGTCGAGCAGAATTAAACTTTTATCAGAAAGATTATTCAGAATACTAGCTGTCTCATTCATCTCAACCATAAAAGTTGATTCCCCCGATGATAAATTATCTGAAGCACCCACTCGTGTAAATATTTTATCCACCACCCCAATTTTAGCTTCCTTGGCGGGAACAAAAGATCCCATTTGAGCCATTAGTACTATTAAGCCGGTTTGCCGCAGTAAAGCCGATTTACCGGCCATATTGGGCCCGGTTATAATGATAATCTGCTGGGTTTCGCTGTCGAGAAATACATCATTTGTTATATAAGTCTCACCTACCGGAAGCCGCTTCTCTATTACAGGATGGCGCCCCCCTTTAATATCCAATACATTGCTGGTATCAATCTGCGGTTTAACATAATAGTTCTTAATTGCCAGGGTTGCAAAACACAGTAACACATCTAACTGAGCGATCAGCTGCGCATTTAGCTGTATGGGCTTAATATACTCGGAAAGAGCCAGCACAAGCTCATTATAGAGCCTGTTCTCAATCACGTGAATCTTTTCCTCAGCGCCTAAAATCTGTTCTTCATATTCCTTTAATTCAGGCGTTATATATCTTTCTGCATTTACCAGAGTTTGTTTCCTGATCCATTCTGAAGGCACTTTATCTTTATGGGAATTGGTAACTTCCAGGTAATAACCAAAGACATTATTAAAAGCAACTTTTAGTGAGGGAATTCCGGTTACTTCCGCTTCCCGTTTTTGAATTTCTACCAAATATCCCTTTCCACCAAAAGCTATTTTACGTAATCTGTCAAGCTCCTCATCTATACCTTCTCCTATCACCCCTCCTTTTATAACTAAGACTGGAGGTTCCGGATTCAATTCACGATCAATTTTTTCCCGTATCAATGCACATGGATTCAATTGTTCCGCTATAGTTTTTAAAGCAAGATTATCGGTTTGTTCACAAAGCTCTTTAATTGATTCTGTTGCAAACAAGGCACGTTTTAACTGACACACCTCGCGTGGATTGGCTTTAAGCAAGCCAATTTTGGAGATAAGACGCTCCAGGTCGCCGATCTGTTTAATTTCATGCAGTAAAGATTCGCGGATCTCTTCATCCCGGATAAGAAAATCTACTACATTTAACCTGGCCTCAATGGGTTTCTTTTCCTTTAAAGGCATTACGATCCACCGTCTCAGCATTCTTGCTCCCATCGGCGAGCAGGTCTGGTCTAAAACATCGACTAAAGTCACTGCATTTTCGTTGGCAGAGCCAATAAGTTCGAGATTGCGGATAGTAAAACGATCGAGCCACATATATCGTTCTTCTTCAATCCTGGAGATAGATGAAATATGCTGAAGATTACGATGCTCAGTTTCATTCAGATAATGAAGTGCAACCCCGGCAGCTATAATAGCAACCGGCAATCGCTCAATACCAAATCCTTTTAGAGATTTAACATCAAAGTGCTTTAAAAGCGATTCATTCGCATAATCGCCGGTGTATGGCCATTCATCTAAAGTATATGTGTAAAAACGATCGCCAAAAGTTTCCACAAAATCCCGCTTTCGGTTTTTTGGAAAGATGACTTCAGTTGGCTTGAAGGTTTGAAGCAATTTATCAATATAATCACTATTACCCTGGGCTACTAAAAACTCCCCTGTAGAAATATCTAAAAAGGCTATACCCAGTGTACTTTTTTCAAAATATATGGAAGCAAGGTAATTATTAGACTTTTGCTGCAGGATATTATCGCTATACGAAACTCCAGGAGTTACCAGTTCGGTAACTCCCCTCTTCACTATAGTCTTTGTTGTCTTAGGGTCCTCCAGCTGATCGCAGATTGCAACCCGCTGTCCTGCACGTACCAGCTTTGGCAAATACGTTTCCAGAGAATGGTGAGGAAATCCGGCAAGTTCTATATGAGAAGCAGAACCATTTGCCCTCTTAGTCAGAACAATTCCAAGAATGGACGAAGCTTTGATTGCGTCTTCTCCAAAGGTTTCATAAAAATCACCCACTCTGAACAGCAATAAGGCACCAGGATATTTAATCTTAATGCTGTTATACTGCTGCATTAAGGGAGTTTCTTTAACTTCGGTCTTAGCCAAGGGAATTAAATTATTAACCAGCTAAATTATGTTATTAAGAAGGATATTACAGGATTGTGGAAAAATCAACTTTTGTGAATTAATCCATTCCAAATTATTCTAAAATAACAAAAGGAAAGTTTCCTTTCCTTTTGATTATTTTATGTTTTATGGACGTTGATCTTCAAGGTTTTCAGGGTAGATGTAGGGCCTTCAATCATAAGATGTTAAGTTTAACATCCTTTCCATGTATGCAAGGTGTTTAATAAATTACACATTTTTAAATTTATTACACGAACCACCCAGTTGCCGTGACGAAATGCCATTCTGCGTACACGAAATGATTTTCGAAAAATCAGAATTTTAACTCTCCGGTGTTTTTCCGCGAAAATTTCTACTTAATCTGTTAAATCATCTTTCAGCTTCTTGTCCAAATTAATCTGCTGTTCGGTCTTATCCAGATTTTCGCGGAAGCCCTCTATTAAATTTTCTTCGTCGTATTTAAACTGTGCAGCGCTGGCATCGCCTACATTCCCCGATTCGAAAGACGCGCTTTCACTTCCGGGAGGATTATCGCCTAAAAGATTCCTTGTTAAAGGCCTATCATCATCCGGAAATAAATTATCGTCAGGAATTTCGTTCGTTCTTTCGAAAAAACTACTCATTGCCTCTTCGCCTGGAGTCATCTGCTCAGGAGTTTCCTCATTAAGCTCATTGCCGGGTTCATTCTCCTCTTCAATACGCTGTGACAAATTTTCGGAGTTTAGCTGTTCCTGCTCCTCCAGACTTTTTGAGTCTTCATTATCTGATTGATCTTCGCCCGAATTATTAAATTCATCACAGGCTTCACTTGGTTCGATAATCATAGCTATGTTTTACAGATAACTTAAAAACATGCATTTTTTATTTTTGTTCTTGCTGTTTTAAAATGACAGGCCTTGTCTCTGACGGCTTAGTCGATATTTAAACCCAGGCCCTCATCAGGCAAATCGTTTAATGGTTTATCAAACCTGCGTTTGGAAGTAATCAGTTTAGGGTGAACTTTACTTAACAAACCTTTTTTATAAGAACCGCTATATAGAATTGTATACATATCTTCTAAACAGATTTTATTCCCGTCAATGGAAGTAATTTTTTGTTCATTTATAAGATATGATTTATGAACCCTGACGAATTTATCAGAAGGCAAAAAGTCTTCAAGCTCTTTCATCGTCAAATAAATAAGATGACTTTTATTTGTCAGGTGGATATTAACATAATTCTGAGACGCTTCGATGTAAATAATATCGTCATATTTAATCCTGATAACTTTATTTCCTCTGGATTCATTTTTAACGAAAAAATAATCGTTTCCCCGGCTCTTATCCTTCAATATTTCGGCATTAGCTTCCACTTTCTTTTGAATAACTTTCTCTATACACTTTGAAAATCGTTCCAGGGTAAAGGGCTTCATTAAATAATCCACCGCGTTGTTTTCAAAAGCTTCAGCAGCAAAATGAGGAGCATCGGCAGTGTAGATAAAAGCAGTTACAAAATCCAGTTTGTCCAGATTCAGTTTCGGTAAAGAACTATTTATAAAAACAATATCTGGTTGCAAAGTCATAATTTCATTATAAGCAACCAGAGTACTGCCAGAACTACCGACGATTTTTAGTTCTTTATAATTTGATATATACTTCGAAATGATTTTAATACTTGTATAATCATCAAGAATGTAGCATTTCATAGATTGAATATAGGCTTTCATACAGTAGAAACTCAGTATAATGGATAACCCTTTTGAATTCAGGCCTCTTCCTTTATACATGAAGTAACGAGTTGTAAAAATACAACTTTGAGTGTTTACACGTATACTTAAACAACATTAAAATAAAACTAAATAAAAAGTTTTAGTAGTTACAAAAACAACTTTAAGCAGAAAAATATAAACATGTTGTTTCGTAACCAGAAATTTTCAATTCTAAGATGAAATTCTCTTACAATAGTTAAGGTATTTTAAATCGGTGTTTTTTTTACATAGATTAGGGAATATATTTGCCCAAAAAACAAATCAAAGTGTCCAAATTCCAAACATTTAGCTGGCGTAATTTATATTTAAGTTTAAAGCTTATCACTAAATGGATGCATCAATCTTTTAGCGAATTAAAAAAAAATGATCCTCTGCGTCTGGCTGGTGCGACGGCTTTTTTTTCCACTTTCGCCTTACCTCCCATACTTATTATCCTTACCCAGCTATTCGGTCTGTTTCTTAACAGAAACGAGTTGAGCTCGCAACTAATTAGCCGTCTGGCAAACCTAATGGGTAAAACCAGTGCATTACAGGTTCAACAGGTATTAAGAAACTTCAATTCCTTATCCCAAAATCTATTCGCCCTTTCTGTAGGCTTCATTTTTCTGCTTTTTGTAGCTACAACTTTATTTTCTGTAATAAAGAACTCACTTGATCAAATTTGGAAAATCCGGGTTAAGGCACATCCAGGGCTGTGGTTCTACCTTAAGCTTCGGGGCCGTTCCTTAATGGCAATTCTACTTGGAGGCTTGCTGTTTCTAATTCTGATATTTATCGAAAGTATGCAGGTTATTTTAGGGGAATACTTTAATTATTTGGGTCCGAGAGCGGGTAATTTTTTAAACGGATTGGTGAATGAGCTCCTGTTTGTGGCAACTGTAACTACATGGTTCTCGATAATTTTTCGCTTTTTAACCGATGGTCGCCCTAAATGGATCGCTGCACTTGCAGGTGGTTTTTTCACCGGGGTATTATTTTCATTTGGAAAAGTGCTCCTCAAATGGTTATTGTCATTAAGTAATATCAGCAATATTTATGGCGCATCAGGTTCTATTGTTCTGATTTTACTATTTGTCTTTTATTCTTCCCTCATTTTCTATTATGGAGGTTGTTTTATAAAAGCAATGAGTGACGACTTAAACCTTCCTATAACACCTGTAAAAGAGGCCTTCAAATATCAGGTAATGGAAGTATTTGCCGATGATGAATCTAAATAGATAAATGCGGCAAGCAGATCACTTAGCCTCGTCCACGGCCCAGCATTTTTTCTTTTCTGTACTTTGCAAGGTTAATCATCAACACGCTTAATAAAATTACGGCCAGTCCGGTAATTTGCATGGCCGAGATTTTCTCTCCGGCAAATAGCACCCCAAGTAAAACAGCCACAACTGGGTTTACATAGGCATAGGTGCTTACCTGAGTTGCCGACCGCACTTTCAACAACCACACATATGCACTGAATCCGGCGATCGAACCAAAGATAACCAGATAGATTACTGCCCACCATGATTCGGCAGTTACAGAAGCAATTTCAAAACCATTCTGTTCTCCTCTTAAAAAACCACCAATGGCAAAGGCCAAAGCTGCTGCCAGCATTTGCCATGTTGAATTTACTATTGCAGGACTTCCTGCGCTATTATATTTTGAATAAAGAGATCCTCCAGCCCATGAAATAGCTGCTATGGTTACAAGCAGCATCCCTCCCGCTTCGATGGTTGCATCTCCGGAAAGACCAGCCTCTATACTTTTATAAAACAAAAGCACGACACCCATAAAACCTATTATAATACCCAAAACTGTCGATTTACTACTCAAGTTCTGCGACCACTTAGGTTTATCGAGTAAAACGAACCATAGAGGAGATGAAGACACCATTATAGCCACAACAGCGCTGGGCATGTATTGCTCTACCCATATAACCGCTCCGTTTCCAACAAACAATAAAAGTAAGCCACCTATTACAGCATGCAATATTTGCTTGGCAACAAATACTTTTTCCTTTTTGTAAACACACCAAATAAGCATAATCAGAGCAGCCGCAGAAAACCGCAATGCCCCAAGCATAAAAGGCGGAAAACTATGAATAGCCTTCTGAATAAAAAAGTAAGTAGAGCCCCAAACTATATAAACTGTGGCAAAAGCAATTATTACGTTAACCGATGATGCCGGCTTCTCCTCTTCACCCGATTCTATCATTTTATTTAGTTCTTAGGCTTTGAAGCTGCAAAAATAAATGCCTCCCGACTGGGGTTTAACAAATAAGTGTCAATTTAATAGTGTAGTCGGTGAACATAAGAAATTTAAAGAAATTATGACCTTTACTTATAGGAAAAGGCGATCAGTTTCAGAAGTACTTTTACATTAATTTATCAATGTCTTTCAACAGTACTTCATCGCGCATTCTATAACAATTCATAGCTGTAATCCCCAGTTTGGCAATCAATTTATAATTCGCTATGGCTCCAACTGCTGCACCAATTACAGGTATTAACTGTGCCATTTTAGCAAGATCTATATAATCTCTATATTCTTGCTGAAACGTTCGCCAATCAAATTGCTCCACATCTGCAGGTAATGATTTCCGGTAAGAGCTCCATTTCAATAAATATTCAAAAATCTCTTTCTGCCTTTTCCTGCTTGAGAATGCTAATTGAAAAACATATAGGATATACAAACGCTCTCGATAATCTTTCACGTTGTAGCCATATAATGAAGCAATTTCAAACAATAACTTCAGCTTGATCCCCAATAAAACTGGAAAATCAACCATGCCTAATAATATGCCACCAGCACCCGTAATACCTCCTTCTGCGGAAGCAGTTTTTTTATACATTTCAATCTGTCTCTTTACAAATGCCTCCCTGTACTGTAAAGAAGCATTTTCTAAAGGTTTGGATGTACTATATGCAGATCCAAATAGTACCACCTGCACCATTTTCTGAATAGTAAGGGTAATGGCCTGGTGCACTTTATCGGGTATAACATTATTAATTTTAGTCTGGATTTTCTTTGAAAGTATATCTGTAAAAGAGGGGTCTCTAAGTATTCCTTTTTTCCAGATCTCTAATTCAAATAAGGCCTGTTTTTCATAAAGATCCATTGGATGTGCTTTTAAAATATTCTTTGAAATAAACCCCTTACAATACTAAAATGTTATATATATTGTTATTAAATTAGTAACCCATCTTTTAATTTAGCGGACGGATTAAACCCATGAAAAGAATATTTTTTCTCCTGTTATTTTTCACCATTTCCTTCTCCGGCTTTGCGCAATATGGAAAATTGGAACCATTAAAAGAAGGAGATTCTACATATGTGGTTTTGAGAACGCCTAAAGAAACGTTAAAGAAATTTTTAGAAAGTCCGGATAAAAATGAGCGCAAACTGGGCGCGCAAATTGAAAGTGTTGAAAGGCAATTAGAAACCTTACGATCTATTTATTTATCAAATCGCATTCAGAGCCCTGACATACGAATTTTTATAAATAATATTAAATCCTTAGAGTCTAAAGGAGTAAATGTAAATTACTATGTTCAGGAGATGTTAATTTACAGCCCCAAGAACGGCTTATAAATAGGGCATAAAAAAACCGGCTTGAGCCGGTTTTATATATTATCGGTTATAACTTCCAGTTGCTTTATTGTTGCGGTTAAAACCTCCGCCACCACCGCCTCCAGGACGATTATTACCAAAGCCTGGATCCTCTTTCGCCTCAGAGACAAGAATTCTTTGACCATAGTAATCACCACCATTCATGTTTGCAATAGCATCCTTTGCTTCTGCATCATTTGGCATTTCCACAAAACCAAAACCACGGCTTTCGCCAGTTTCGCGGTCTTTGATAATTCTCAATGATTTTACATAACCAAAATCACCAAAAACCTCTTTTAATTCTGACTCTTCCACTTTTACAGGGAGCCCTTTGATAAATATCTTCATTAATGTTATAAAATTTCTATAAAGGTACGATTAAGCCACTTAGAAAATGTAATACGAATGTTAGCTTATTTTTTTTACTTCTTCTTAACCCTTATTCCACCTGGCTTTTGCCTCATCCCGATCCAAAATACGACTTCTGTAATTTGAACTTTGATTACTAAAACTATCTTTAATACTTAAAGCCCCATGCTTATCAAGAATTCGGGCAGCTTTCTCGGCTTCTTCAATCGAAGAGGTCTGGACGGTTATTACACAGCCTGTTTTAGCTGCCTCAGTATAGGCCCTGGCATCATCATCATTACCAAAAACAGATTTAAACCAGTTTGTGACACCGTTATCATGATTCTCGGTTTCACCATCCTGATTTTCAGTCCTCCTGCCAGAAACCTCGATTTCGTTTCGGTGAAAATTATTTTCTAATAAATGTTCAATAGCAACCTGCCCCTGGGTGGTGTGTTCAAATACACCTATTACCGTTTGTGGTCTCAGACTTGCAGTATCCCGCTGAGAAGATAAAGTATCTGAGGGTTCATAATAAGCTTCTTTCCCACTTTGAGATTTATCGGAAACCTGGTCACCCGTATTAGCGAACGCATGCTGAACAACATCTTCAACCCTGGTGCTAACTTTACCTTTTTCATAGGTTGGTAACTCAGTTAGCTCGTTGGCCATAACTCCCGGAAAAACTACATTCTGGTAGGCCTCATGCACCTCAGCTATACCGATGGGCACGAGAACTTTTCTG
Organism: Pedobacter superstes; assembly: GCF_037622515.1. NCBI lineage: Bacteria > Pseudomonadati > Bacteroidota > Sphingobacteriia > Sphingobacteriales > Sphingobacteriaceae > Pedobacter > Pedobacter superstes. The sequence continues at coordinate 92,595 of NZ_JBBJCN010000009.1, read as the reverse complement.
TCGCGAAGGTGCATCTCATTACCTTCCAGATCCAGAACCAGATAAAGAACCTTATTTGACTCTATATCGAAAAGCAGATCATTTACTTTTCCGAGAATTCTTCCCTTCCCATTTTTAACTGTCCAGTCTCGAATATCAGATTCATGCTTAGCAACTTCATATTTGCTGCTGCCTAGCTCCTTAATACGTATATATTCAGGGTTATTTTTATTGTTACTCATGGTATTATTTTTAGAAATGAAAACTTATCATAAATTATATCCAAAGAAATAATTCACTGTTTTGGCTCAGACCAGTTATAGTGTTACTACCCTGATAATAATTTATATACAGATAATATAAAACAGCGGCAAGGATTAAAATAATGATCAGCCAAAGCCACCAGGAAGTTTTCCTTTTTCGTTGCACATGAAGTTCTGCCATAACAAATATTTTTAATAGATTTTATTCATAACAAGTATGTTTATTTTAAGTTTGATTTTATAGTTATCAGAAACCCAACTTAGTGGATTTGATGCAAAATCTTGAAACCCAAACCCTCAGTTAATTGTATTTGATATATGATTACTAAAGAATATGAAATGTTTTACTTTGACGATAAAACATTTATAACCTTGTGCAAACAAATCGAAAGAGAGATTAAAGCAATGCCTGGGCATACCAATGATAATATAAACGATCTGCGCCTTGCCTATCAAAAGTTTGAGCTTTTCTTAACAGTTTACTATCAAAGCTGTAAGAGAGAGGATATTGACTATAAGACAGATTTACGATTAGAAATTGTGTCTGACATTAATCAGATGTCTGAGCAAGATGAAACAGGAGAAATTACTAAAGACTTTTATACAGAACACTTTTTAAACGCCAAAGATAAACTGGGACGTGTTATAGAAGATATAATTTATCAGATAACCATTCATAACCTGGCAAGAAAACCCGCTGATTAAAGAAGATTAAAAAATCAAGCCACGATCTACCACAGCTGATTCACAAATATAAGTCGGTACAATTCCGGTAGTTCTCATTTTAATTTCCGCATCAGCTGGCAGGGTGTTCCCCGAGAAAACCAGAACTGTATCCAGACCGAATTTATTTCCGCCTAAAATATCTGTATATAGGGTATCTCCTACCATCACGATCTCCTTTTTCGTAATGTGCCTATACTCCCTTATTAAGTCATAAGCAAACATAAACATCTGCGAATCAGGCTTACCAAATCGAATAAAATCGCGTTCAATTATATTCTCAACCATTTTTGCGATGCCACCTATGGCAATTGCAACTTCGTGTTTGTTAACGGGATAAGCATAATCGGTATTGGCAACAATTACCGGAATTGGTCTTTTCCTAAGCAAGTTCACCACCGTATTTAAATCTCTTGCCCAATCAAAGCCTTCATCGTCAAGAAAAACAAGCGCGTTGACTCTTTCAATATTGGTATCATTAATTTCATTTATTGGCAAGGTATACAGACCCGAACTATCTAAATAATGAGCCGAGTTTTCTGTACCCATATAGGCTACGATACCTTCGTGGACTTTTAAATCGAGATATTCTTTGGCCAGCATACCCGAGGAAATAATTCGATCTGCAGAAATAGCCTCAAGCCCCATACGATGGTACGAATCGGCCAATTGCGCAGGACTCCGGGATGCATCATTAGTGACAATGTAATACTCCTTATTCTGGGATTCAATATAGGCGAAAGTGTTTTCTATTCCTGGTAAAAGTCCTTTATAATTTTTCAAAACGCCAAATGCATCGAAAAAAATCACCTCATATTTATCAACAATAGATTTAAAATTATCAATTTTTAACATTCGGGTTATTTAAAATCTAATTTAAAGTTTTTTAACAATGAAAGGCCTGAAAGCATAAAGTTTCCTGAGATATACAACGATAATTTTATACATAACCGGGCTTTATTTAATTTTTAAAGCATCCAGAATTTTCTGAGCATCAAAATCTCTGTCTACCGAAGGTAAATAAATATCAAAGGCCTCCGACTGAAGTTTTCCGGCATATTGCTCGCTAAAAAAATAATTCCCGTCTTTCATTACATAATTGAGAATAAAAAAACGGTAAGCCTCCCGCATGAATCGCACCTCATCAGCACTTAAGGGATTAATTTTATGGTACTCTTCTAAAAAGATTAAAAAACGATCTTCATTTAAGGTATCAATCACATAACTAAACACTGTACGATCGCCAACATCCGACACTACCCTGCTAAAGAAGTAGAAGTCCATAACTCGTGAACTCATTCTGAACCAATCATAATCCCATCGCGAGTACAATTCAAAATCTTTGGTAATGGAAAAATTCCCAATGTTCCAATCGATGAATACCGGGATATTTTCAAAGGAGCCCGCATTCAACTTCAGGCGATTTTTTAAAAATAACTCGCAATGATATTTTAAATAATCGGCCTGTAAACGAGTGCCAAACAATTTTTCATTTAGCCCAATCTGGCTGATCAGTTTTTGAACATCTGTGCGTAAAGTTTTAGAAGATTTCGGCAGCACATTTTTCAACCTGGAGCAGGCCTTATGAAATTTGCCGATCTGCTGGCCGAATTTTCTGATATGGGCTTCATCCAGCCTTCGTGGAAAACGTTCTAATACCCTTGAAGGATTATAAAAAACAACCCAGGCATCCGTTTTACCCTGCCTGTAGCGGTATGTATATACTCTGTTATTTTTTAGTAAGGATTTGGCAAGTAAATTTTCAAAGGGATAAAGCAGGTTGTTTGATAAAGAATGTATAATGCGATGATCCTCTCGAAAGTGCTCAAACTTACCAAAGTTCGAAAGTTTTGCAATTATAATATCTTCATCCTCAAAGGTTATACGATAAACATGGTTAGTAGAAACCAGTGCGCTAATGTCTTCGATATTACTAATTACCTTAGAAACATCATACCCGTCCCACGCTTTCTTTATTATTCTGAAAAAATCCATTGCTTGGTAAATTAAAGCGCAAAGATGTATGCAATTATTAATAATCTGGTTTAAAAGATTTAAATAATTTCAAAATATCTTTTAAGTTCCCAATCACTTACTTGCTTAGAAAACTGCCTCCATTCCCATAAACGGGTTTGCGTAAAATGTTCAACAAAATCGTCCCCGAACAGATCTGTAGCTATAGCAGAATCTTTCATAGCGAGGCTGGCCTCAAAAAGATTAGAGGGTAACTGAGTATGCAGAGCATCTGCATAAGCATTACCAACAGTACCAGGATTCTCCAGCGAAAGTTTATTCTTTATTCCATATAATCCTGATGCAAGTGCGGCTGCCATCGCTAAATAAGGATTGGCGTCTGACCCGGGCACCCTGGTTTCAATTCTGGTATATTTAGCGCTGGAGTTAATTACCCGAATTGCGGTAGTCCTGTTTTCTACCCCCCATGTTATTGTTGTGGGAGCCCACGCGCCTTCAACCAAACGCTTATAACTGTTAACCGTTGGAGCATACATTGGCAAAATATGGGGAAGGCAATACAATTGACCCGCCAGATACTGCTTCATTAAATCGCTCATTTTATTGGGATCTCCTGCATTGAAAAATAAATTTTCAGAATTCTCCATGTTCCATAAGCTTTGATGAATATGGCCGCTGCATCCGGGAAGGTTCATATTCCATTTCGCCATGAAGGAGGCCATAATACCATGCCGGTATGCGATCTCTTTGACGGACGTTTTTAACAGGGCAGCTTTATCAGCAGATTTTAGGATTTCATCATAAATAATCGCGGCTTCATACGCTCCCGGGCCGGTCTCTGTGTGCAGGCCCTCCAAAGGAATGTCAAACTTTCCTAACAGAGTAAATAAATCATTGTTATAATCTGCATACAGGGAAGGTCTTATGATGGAATAGCCAAACATTCCGGGGGTTATGGGCTGTATTTTAGTAAATTCTTTGTCTTGTAATGATTGGGGTGTTTCTTTGAAATTAAACCATTCAAATTCCTGGGCAAAAGCCGGAATAAAGCCCATGTCTGCACATTCTTGTGCAATTTTTTTAAGGAGAGACCGGGGACAAGCTGACAAGCCCGAATCTTCCTTCTTACTAAAATCGGCCATAAAAAACGGGATATTATCCTGCCATGGAATGGTACGGAAAGTAGAAAGATCTATCCTGCAAGTTTGATCAGGATAGCCAGAATGCCAGCCCGTCACCCTCACATTATCATACAGAACATCAGCACTATCCCATCCAAATACTACATCACAAAATCCATAACCGTTCTCGATGCCTTCGAGGAATTTCTTGCGATGTATCACTTTTCCGCGTAACACACCATCAATGTCAGCAAAAGCGAATTTTATTCTTTCAATTTTATTATCATCCAAATATTTAATAATCTGAACTTTATCCATGTAATTAAGAAGGAATATTTAAGTATTAATAAAAACTAAACTTAGTCATAAAAAACTGTTCTGTAATAAGAGCAACATCTATTTAAAGGTTTTTTTATATTGTAAAATCTCAATATTAAAACATGGATTTATTGTTTGTTTACGGAACATTGCTGCATTCAGCTAATTTCTTTGGATCCTATTTGCAAAACAATAGCCGACACATAAATAAGGGTAAATTCAAAGGTACTCTTTATGATATAGGTGAGTACCCCGGTGCAGTTTACGATAAAAATATCAGCACCTATGTTTATGGTGATCTGGTTTCAGTATTCAACAGGGAAGAAACTTTTAAAATTCTTGACGAATATGAGGGATATGGCAATGATGAGATCCAGCCGAATGAATTTATACGGAAAATAATTGAAGTCGAGATAGAATCAAATAATATACAGTGCTGGACCTATTTATATAATCTTCCTGTTAATCAATTTCTCCGAATTGACTCCGGCAATTATAAAGATTATCTTTCAAAGAGGATTTAAAATATGTGCTACCTAGAAATCTTAAAGCAAAAAATCCCCTGAATATTATTCAGAGGATTTAAGATTTAAAATCTTTTATAAATTATAATACAGATTTAACAGTTTTAATAATCCGTGCCGCGACTTTATATGGATCTGCAGCAGAATTTGGACGACGATCTTCTAAATAACCTTTCCAACCGTGCTCTAAAGTATAAAGAGGTATACGAATTGAAGCACCACGATCTGATACACCATAACTGAAATCATCGATTGATGCAGTTTCGTGTTTACCAGTTAAACGCAGGTGATTATCAGCTCCGTAAACTTCAATATGTTCTTTAATTACAGGACGGAAAGCTTCGCAAATTTTGTCGTAAGTTTCTTTACTTCCGCAAGTACGCAATACTGAGTTTGAGAAGTTGGCGTGCATTCCGGAACCATTCCAGTCTAATGTACCAAGAGGTTTGCAATGCCAGTTAATTGATACTCCATGCTCTTCTCCGATTCTTTCAAGCAAATAACGGCCGATCCAGATTTGATCTCCGGCTTCTTTTGCTCCTTTAGCGAAAATCTGGAATTCCCATTGTCCAGCAGCAACTTCTGCATTAATGCCTTCAACGTTTAAGCCAGCTTCAAGACATACATCTAAATGCTCTTCAACGATTTCTCTTCCAAAAGCATTTTTAGCACCTACTGAACAGTAGTAAGGACCTTGTGGTGCCGGGTAGCCGTTTGACGGGAAACCTAAAGGCTTGTTAGTTTCATCATCCCAAAGGAAATATTCCTGCTCAAAACCAAACCAAAAATCATTATCATCATCTTCAATTAGGGCACGGCCATTAGACTCATGAGCTTGTCCCTTTGAATCCAAGACTTCACACATTACTAAATAACCATCTTTTCTCTGAGGATCAGGGCAAATGAATACTGGTTTAAGAACACAGTCTGAAGAACCACCCGGTGCTTGCTCTGTTGATGAACCATCGAAGCTCCATAAAGGACAATCTTCTAATTTTCCACTGAAATCTTTTTCAATTTTTGTTTTGCTACGAAGGCTTTGAGTTGGTTTGTAACCATCCAGCCAAATGTACTCTAGTTTTGCTGCCATTATTTATTTGTTTGGGTAATCAGGTTGCAAATTTGCATTAAAGAAATAAATATTTCTCAATAATTGCACGAAATTATAACAATCTTTGAATTATTTAAAAAATTTTGCAATTATTTTTTAAATATTCTTGACAAGAGTCAAAGATTAACAAATCAGGCGCAAATCTATGCCTCATAACCCAGGCTTTGAATAATAATAGCAAAGGAACATTAAGGATTCCGAAAGTTTTTCACACGAAAAAAGATAATTAAGATTTTTTCCGGTAGCCGTTCAGAGAAAGGATAACTTAGAATAAGTTTTTGCTACTTACTTCTTTGTCAATAGTGATATATCCGGGATACTTTATTTCTCTATTTCCAAAATCTAAAGTAGGCTTTATTTTTATGGTAACTATTCCTTTCTTTTCCTTTGAGGCATCTTCTGATCCGATAACAAAATCGGCAATCGCATCCATCGCTTTATCATCCGATAAAACCTGATAAACATTTGAATTAATCTGTATAGGGACTGTAACATTGCCACCGTGAGGATTAACCGCTATCTTTTGATTTACAAACCCGCCTGCAATCTCCTGGTTCTTAACCAGAACCTTATACTCAAACTGATTAACAGCGGCAAGCTGACTTGAAGGGTTTGTGATTGAAAGATTTACCCGGCCTCTTAAAGGGACATTCTGCCTTAAAAGTGCTAAGGCAACTCTTGGCATCTTTGCCAAATCAAATTTTTCTTTACCGATTAAATCTTTAACGTTTACATTCGCAACAGAAATACTATCTATCGAACTTATTTCATATTTACAATCTTCAAGGGCTTTAATTTGATTTACTTGTTTATTTAAGCCGGTACAGCCAAAAATAAAAAGCAGTGCTAAACTAATAAGAAATACAATTTTCATAGTTTTAATTATTAATAATCATTTAAACCTTAATAACGCTGTATTTCTTAAAGACGTGCATTTATACAATTGTTTTTAGATCAATCTATAATAATTCTAACCTTCACCAATAAAATACGAACGCCCCATCAGTAAATCAATTAGTTTGAAATCGGCTGCAGACAATTTTATGGTAAAGGCTATTGGCAAACGGAATAAGCATCTTTGGAAGCAAAAAATATTTTCACGATATATATATATTATCGTTACTGGCTTTTAGGCCATTGGGGCCTGGATTAATTATACTACTAGCATCCCAAAATCTGTCATTAATAATATCAGTGGTTTGTATAGTCGTTTTGTTTTTTTACTACTGTTTAGATATAAGAACAAACACCCTGTAAAACATAGTTTTCTATTGCGTATTAAGCAATCTTATCTTATCAATAAATTACCAATATATTCGGGGTATAGAGGGAAATATTTTCTCTAAATTTAAGTCTGGCTATAGCACACACAAGAAAAAAGCTGTAGGTTTAGGTTTGGTACCCTTCAAAATTCATGGAACTGCAACATGCAAAAATATGATTTGAAAGCAGCCCCGAAAAGGGAATTACTTTTTTTATTCGCTTTAAACCCATTTTCGGAAAAAATCTCCGAAAATATTTGTTAATGTATAATTATTGTAAGAAATTGATTTTTTGCAACATTATGTATATTTTAACGTACAAAGATAATCAACTAAAATACCATGCCAGAAAATAAAATCACTATACTTTATGTGGACGACGAAGAGAATAACCTTATTTCTTTTAAAGCCAACTTTAGAATAAAGTATAATGTGTTTGTTGCTATCAGTGGTGATGATGCAATGAAAATCATTGAAAACAAACATGTTGACATAATTATAACAGATCAACGGATGCCCAATATGACAGGCGTAGAATTTCTTGAAAAGGTACTGGAAATAAAACCTGATCCGATGCGAATTCTATTGACTGGCTATGCGGATATGAGTGCCGTGGTTGATGCTGTAAACAAGGGAAAAATATTCCACTATTTATCAAAGCCATGGAACGAAGAAGAGCTTGACATGACCATAAACAGAGCATACGAAGTGTATTTAGAAAAGCTCCGGATTAAAGAAATGAATGAAAAACTTGCAGTTTCAAATGATCAGTTTGAGTTTCTTTTAAGACAAAAGCTGTTATCCTAAGATATTAAATCAAAATCCCGCAATAGTGGTGTCAGGTCTTCTGGGCTTAAGGGTTTATCAAAAAGATATTTAACGGTTTTAAAACTCTTCATGCGGTTCATATCTTTCTTATTCATAGAAGATGTAAATGCCACAATCACAAACTTTTCTTGTATTTCTAGGGGTAGATTTTCGAATTCCTCAACAAACTCGATACCATTCATAATCGGCATTAAAATATCCACCAAAATAACATTTACAGAGTCTACGTCTGAATGAGGCAGATTTTTTATATATTCCAGAGCCTGAGGAGCCTGAAGAAAGCTTTTTATTGTATTACTAATACCTGAATGTTTTATCAATTTTTCTGCGATAAAGCAATCCAATTCACTATCATCAACAATTATAAAATTTGCAGTTTTAGCTTTATTACTCATCATTTATTAGGAATTGTTACTTTAAATATTGCGCCTTCACCAAGAACAGAACTTACTTTAATACCCCCATTAAGCTTTAATAAAGCATCTTTTACATTATATAATCCAAATCCCGATCCTGCATCCTGGGTACTGGCCCTAAAAAAGAGATTAAATATCTCGCTCAGGTAATTTTCCGGAATGCCTATACCATTATCTTTAACATATATAGTTGCAAGTCCTTTTCCAACTTCAATATTCAACTCAATCTGTTTATGATCATTATCCCGTTTCTGATATTTAATTGCATTGGACAAAAGATTATTCAGGACAATTTTTAAGGTTATCTCATCGCACCAGAAAGGCTCCTGCTGATTGATATTTGCAATAAAATGAACGTTATTAGTTGATATATGTCCCTGATGAATATCAGTCAGATCTGCCACTACCTGTTCTAAATTGACCTCTTTAATTCGAAGCTCACCTCTTTGCACAGTATAATAGTCGTGCATACTTAAAATAAAAGTATCCAGCTTTTTAACCGAATTTTCCATTAAGGATAACATCTCTTTAATTTCTCCGATATTATCCAAGTGCCTGACTACTTTTATTGCTCCCATAACTCCTGATAAGGGTCCGCGTATGTCATGGCTCACACTGTAGGCAAATTTATCCAGTTCATTATAAGCTTTCTGAAGCTCTTCATTCTTTATTGCCAGCAAAGAGTTGGCCGTGTAAAACTTATGTGATTCTTCTATCGCCGAAATAATATCAGAATCTGTCCATGGCTTTTTTACATATCTAAAAATATGGCCCCTGTTTATTGCGTCGATTACTGCTTCTACATCGGTATAACCGGTAATTAGTATGCGAATTGGATGCGGGAACCAACTTCTGATCTCCTCAAAAAACTCAACACCTGTTTTATCAGGCATCCTTTGATCGCAAAAAATTATTCGGATATCAGAATGCTTAGTAAGAATTTCAACAGCCTCCGATGTGTTTACAGCTACTAAAACATTATAATCCAATCTGAATGAAGCCTTAAAACCAACAAGGTTATTAAGTTCATCATCTATATAAAGGATTTTGATTTTTTCTGACATGTTTAACTGAACTAATAATGGCGAAACTAAAATTAGTTATTATTTTTTCGGTGTAAGCAATAAATTTTTCATGGCAATCAGGCAGGTATGTGCAGTAATTATACAGGTAGTGCCAATATTAAGTTTCACTTATTTAGTAATTATTGGTAAATCTATAATAAATTTTGTTCCCAAGCCTTTTTCAGATTTAAGAATGATCTGTCCGTTATGCTTTTTAATAGTATTATATGCTATAGACATTCCTAAACCCGTGCCCTCTCCTACATCTTTAGTTGTAAAAAAAGGTTCGAAAACTTTTTTCACAGCATACTCATCCATACCGGTACCGTTATCTGAAATTTCAATGATCACATGATTAGCATTACAGCTGGTACTTATAATAAGTTCTCCTGCTTCAGTGTTCGTATACTTTTTATTAATAGCATGTGCTGCATTAGAAATTATATTGAGAAAAACCTGATTGAGCTTTCCGGGATAACATTCAATTGATGGCAGATCTTCAAAACGCTTTGTTACTTTAATTCCAGTCAGGAGGTTATTTGCGATTACCAGCGTAGACTCGAGACATTCGTGTATGTTAGCGAGCTTTAAATCATCTTCATCTAAACGTGAAAAGACCCGGAGTCCTTTTACAATATCGGCTGTTCGTGATGCGCCCTCATTGATTCCTTTTAAAAGATGGGAAATTTCAATTTTTAAATAATCATAGTCTATTTCCTCTTTGTAATCCTCTATTTGTTTCTTCTTCTCATCAATAGTCGAGTCAGAAAAATTCAAATTTTCCATGGTACTGATAGCTTCCATTAATATATTAACATCGCGTTGTAAGGGAGCAACATTTGAGGTAACAAAATTTATGGGATTATTAATTTCATGAGCAATACCGGCAGTTAACTGACCCAAAGAAGCCATTTTTTCGGATTCAACAAGCTGCATTTGTGCCTGCTTTAAATCATCAAGTGTAACGTTTAATTCAGAATTTGAATTTTCCAATGCGACAGTACGTTCTTTTACCTTAGCCTCTAGAACTACATTTTGCTCGCGAATAATTCGTTCAGTCTCTTTTAATGCTTTTAACGTTTCTATTTGTGATTGTTCTTTTTCCGCTTTGAAAATATTTATTTTATCAGCAAGTGCAAAAGAAAGAAGTATTGCTTCTACAGCCGAGCCAATAGTCATACTATAATTGGTAAAAGTATTATATGGCAGAATATTAAAATCTCCAAGAAACCAGATGATAATACTCAATATTAATGGTATCCACGCAAGTAAAAAAAATTTTGCCGGCCTGTATCCCTGTTTTACGATAATAATAGAAACAGTTAATATGTATAATGACATTAAGCCACCAAATGCTTGTATAATTTGATAACTGATGAAAAAATCACCTCTTAAAATAAAGATAATATCAAGAATATACACTGTATACAAAGCATAGGAAACTTTATCTAGACGTGGAATAAAGTTTTGTGTATTCAGGAATTTCCGTACAAACTCTAAACCAACTATATTTACAAGTGCAGTTAAAACGAAGAATGATCTTATAGCGACAAAACCATTGTTTGGCCATAAAAATTGAAAACTATAACCTTCATAGGTGGTCTGTACTAAGCCAACAATAATAATGTAGGCCACATAATATAAATAAATAAGCTCTTTTAAAACGAAGTAGATAAATAGGTTATAAAAGAACATTACTAGAATGATACCGAAGAAAAGCCCGAACCAGATATTTTTGGTAAGGTTACTCTCTACGATACTATCTTTTTTACCCAAAGAAATGGGCATCCGCATTTTTAGAATAGACTTTATACGAAAATAATAAGTAATGGTAGAGTCTTTTGGGATATTAAGACTATAGACAAATTTGTGATAATTTATCATTCTTGAGTCAAACGGGTACACTTCACCGCTCATATTAACTTTGTATTTACCCTGCTCTAAATAATAAAAGTCTATGTTTTGCAAAAAGGATTGCTCAAATTGGATCATCAAATTTTGCGTATTGCTTTTATTGGTTATTTCTACTTTTAACCACATTGGTACTTTACGCAAGCCAAAATCAGGAACTGTTTCTTTAGAAAGTATAAAGTTCTTTTGATGTTGTATACTTTTTATGTTTTCTGAGGAAGATGAATCTATATAATATCTGATTTTACTCCCAACAGAAAGTATATCTTTTTCCCCATTATACACTATCTGTGATTTGATAGTTAAAGTAGAAAGGAAGATTAAAGATAAAGACAACAAAAACTTCTTATTAAGAGCAAATATCTTCATATTATTAAACTTATAAAGAGTATGTTAAAAGTTTGGTAAATAAGTAAATGATGATTCAATTGGCCTTCTTAGAGATCTTACTTTAGGTGGTCCGGCTTTAGCCAGCCTGAACATAAATACAGGTTGCTTATTAGTTAATTGTGGCAACAAGCTATTGAAAGCTTTTTCCAACTTTCCCAGTTCTATTTTATAGTAATCATCGATTGTTTCGTTTCCATGTTTTAATCTCGCCAGTAAAAACACAAGTTGAGAAATTGGCTGAAAAGATACTCCAGCTAAGTTTGCTTCTATCCAAATACGCTCAACAGCGCGCCCGCCTTGTACGAAATCAAGTTCAGAATATGTCGGCATTGTGATAATTCCCAATGACGATGAAACAGCTACAGATTTGTTTACCATTTTGGTAAATGCCATACCGCCATTAAGTTGCCTTACCAAGGCTATGACATGAGTATCTGCTGCTAATTTAAAGCCGGCTAACTCAGACTGTGTGGCACCTAATGAGTTTATATCCAGGCCATCTCTTTTAAGTTCCACCTCCTCTTGTGTCCACCTTAATTCATTAGTGAAAGTATCGTAATGCCCTCTTGGATGTAAAATTCTTAACATTTCTGCTTTTGAAAGCACCTCCCCTAAATCCTTCATTAAAGATTCATCATCCACAATGTATAGCTCTGCACCTTGGTAAGATTCAATAGAAGATTTCAGATAGTCGTAAAAATCATTAGGGAATATCTCTTTAGCCGCCAAATCTCTATTAGTCACTCTTATAGTAACTCCCGGCTCAAGATAATTCTTAACTGCCGAATCTTCTCCCTTTTTAAACACTATATGCGCCACTATTTTCTTGTTGCCTGTGACAGGAAAATAGTCAGATATAATGCTGTATCCGAAAACTGAAGCTTTAATGCTTATATTTTCAATTACTGCTCCGATGCCAACATATGAACCAAGGTTATTAAAATCAAGTAATGAATGCGAAAAATGTGCGTCATGAAATATAAATAATCCTTTAGCAGTATATATTAATTTCCATGGTTGAGCATTGCCTCCCGATGGAGCCAGGATACCGGCTTCAACTATTTCAGTAATAGTTTCCTCAGCTAAGGCTGTATTTTCTGTTCGGGGTATAAAGTTTTGAAGATCCTGAAGCATTTCATCTCTAGTCAATTCAGGCGGCCCAATATATGTTTCAGGTAAAGGTTGAACAGCTTCATCTTTTTTATCCTTTATAAGCTCCTCCATATCTATATAATACCTTCCTGATTCATGATACTGGTCAAGTAAAATACGCCTCGAAACATCTGTTGTAAGCGCGCCACCCAAGGTAACGGATGATGCTAGCTGGGGCCAGGTATTTATAGACTGCTCTACTTCTAGCATAGACACCTTTAACCTGGTAGATATGGCTTCTGCACCAATCATTCTTAATATATAAGGTATTTTTTCTTCATTTGATAGACCTTTAATATTATTAGGACTGAGTCCTTCGGCTAAGCCATGTAAAATTGGCCTATCTGACTCAAGATCAAATCGTTCGACATCCAGCATCCCGCGGTCGTTAGTATCCATAATAACTGGCACTTTTAACTCCTTAGCTTTATAACGCCCAGCTATTTTTACATCAAGCCCGTCACAAACCTCAACAAACAGGTCTAATTTCCCTCCATCAAGAAAAAATTCGTTTATGTTCTCGGTATTTAGACCGTCATTAAATAATTTCACTTTAAAAAAAGGATCTATTTCTGCTATCTCTCTTGCAGCAATAACGGTTTTTCTTATTCCGAGATTGAAAACACCAGTACGAATACGATTTAAGTTACTTAATTCTGCGGTATCAAAATCCGCTAGTCGCAGTTCGCCGCAACTCCGTTCCATGGCCATAGTTAAAGCTATTGACTGACCAACAGATAATCCCGCAATGCCGATCTTTTTAGTTTGAAGAATGTTTTGTTCTTCTTTAGTGATCTTATACCGATTTCTATTAGTCCTTACTTCAATAAATTCAGTTTCATCGAGCAAATGAACCAAACGTTGATTCCATGGGTAATAAACCCACACGCCATAATGAGTAATGTCCTTACCGCCTATTTTTTTATCAATGAGTTCACGGTACTCATTATGATTCAGTTTTAGAGAGGGATTAAGACATTTGATTAATTCTTTTAATTGACTAAAAATATTATCATTAATATATGAAACTCTATTATTTTCAAATAGCGATTCAAAAGTCTCCTTATCTTTTTCGTTATCTAACCTAAGTAATATGGGAGAATAAATCGAGTTCATATACGCGGTACTTTCCAGCAGACCTGCAATACTTTCCATGTGGTTTCTTGATAAAGTTCGATTTACGAAGATGATAAAAGTTTGTTACGATTAAAGATTAAAAAAACTCCAGGTTATTCTCATCAATTTTGGTGGCCAAGACCCTTCCTTTTTGAGTATTCGCTATTATTTCATTTAAATCCCATTCGTTTAGATTAGGAATATCAGTTTCATAGTGAATTGTGATCTCTTTCTTTCTAAGTTCTTCCACACGAATAACGTTCGGGTGTTCCCTTATTTTAAGAATTGCATCTTTGTCTTCCGGCTGGGCCGTATACAAAGTATCCACATCCTTTAAAATCATGGTGGTTGCAAGGAGATCCAATTTTGGATAATAAAAGGTTCCTTTATTTCCTATACTGGTTTCTAATACCATCCCACAATGTTCCACAGGCTTTATGGTATAGGGAGCACACAAGGCAAAAAGAGATTGCAAGCCGATTTGGTGTGATATTGCAACAGCCGCACGAATCAAAAAAATGCTTCCGATTCCATAACCCGCTATCTCTCTTGAATTCCATAATCCACAGAGCTCTCCGGTTCCATACTGGGCGTATCTCCAAACCAAATCAAAAATACCTACGTCTAAAGCGCCTGTTGCCTCTTCGATTGGTAATGGCTGACTCCCTCCCGAAACATGAACTCTGGCGCCTCCGTAAACTCTCTGCCCGTCAAGAGATTCTACTATCAGCACAAATGCCGCTGGATTAGTTGTCCACTCATTTTTGGAAGAAGTAACTTTAGTGACACCAATACTGGTTAAAACATGCGCATGACCTTCTAAAAATAATCTGCAGGCTTCGGGATCATCAATTGCACGAAATGCTCTTAATCTAACAACAGGTCTTTCCTTATTTAGGCTTGGCTCCATTAAAATGTATTTCCAAATTAAAGCAACTAAACGGTTGATTATTTCCTTAATTAATAATTAATAAATTCTTAAATATCCCAAAATATCGATTTTAGAGACTGATAATGAGTGTGTTAAAATAATATATTTTAAACAAGTATTTACAGGCCTGAGACATTTTGACAAAATACCTCTCAAAATGGCCCACATTTTTTTTACCACTTGAATCTTCCGTAAAACAAATTCCCGATACAGAAGTATAGTAAAAAAACAATATGAGCGTTAAAATACGTTATTATTAAATACCTCATCTATAATTTTATGAAAAAGGCAATTTTAACAGTGTTTTCACTCTGTATTATATCCACTTTAGCATTCGCTCAATCGGGTGATGATATTCTGGGAAAGTGGAAAAGCGGGCATGGCAACGGACAAATTCAAATTTTTAAACGTGGTGATAACTATTTTGGCAAATTAATTTGGTTGAAAGAACCCAATGATCCATCAGGAAAACCTAAACTGGATATTCACAACCCTTCGAAGGAGTTACAGACACAACCTGTTCTTGGACTGGAAGTTCTTAAAGATTTCACATATAAAGGAAATGGCTCTTATTCGAACGGCAAGATCTATGACCCCAAGTCTGGTAACACATACAATTGCATGATGAGTATTCATGACAGAGACAAACTAAATATTCGTGCTTATTTTGGTTTAAGCATCTTAGGTAAGACAGAAACCTGGAACAGAGTTCAATAAGCCTGCTTAAGAGCCTCCAAATTTTCTGAGTCTAAGGTTGAAGGAGAGTAAAAAATAGCGCGCCAATCGATTGGTTTGCCTGTCAACAATCTCATTGTCAAACACATCCCTAGATATTCCTGTATTTTCATTAAACAAATCAAAACCCTGCAGTCTTAAACTGCCCATATTTCCTTTAAGAAAGCGGTATTCAGCCATCAAATTTAATATCATGGGATTGGGGTTGCCCGAGTTAACAAAACCCTGGTTAATGTTTTTTGAGAAATCGTATCCAAAAGTAAGATCTTTAAAAAAATAATTCCGGCCACTTAGACCCAAAATAATTTTATTGGTCTGCCTGTCAGTGGATGACTCAAGTGAATATTTTGTTTTATTTATGGAATAAGACGTATTTATCTCAGCGTCCATAATATCCTTAAAATCAACCCTGAATTTTAGGCCTTGTTCTAAAACCAGATTCCGTCCTATATTTCTCTGGCTATTAGCGAAAGCTATGTAGTTATTATAATATGCTCCTCCGTTAAAAGTCAATGTGTATTTACGTTCATTAAAGGGTTTCACATAGGTATAATTACCTCTAAGGTTATAAAAACCGTCAGTGTTAATATAACTGGTACGCTGGCGGATATTTGACATATCATGGATAGTATCTCTCGTGGTTACAATTTTATCATTGGTCTGGTTAAAGGAGATAGTGGAGAATAATGTATATCCTGCATTCCAGTCTGATTGATTGTATTCGAGATTCATTCCATGATTAAATTCAGGTTTGAGATCAGGATTACCCACAATTGTATTTTGCAGATTTGAATTATCTGTTAACGGTTGTAATTGTGTGAAACCGGGCTGATTACTTCGTCCGTAATAATTAGCGGTAAGAGCTTTTTGCTTAGAAAAATAATAAACCAGGCGTGCTGAAGGGATCCAATTGAAGGTCTTTTTATTTGTCGTGATAGAACGGGTCAGATCCAAGCCTTCTAAAAAAGCCGGTTGTGCGCTCATCCCTAAAGTGTAATTGTATTTCGGGCTTATAAACTTGTAATTCAATCCCAATCTCTGGGTAGTAAAATTATATTCATATAAATTACTGAGTGCAGGATTTATTGTTTCTTGTCCGAGATTGTCAACTTCCCTCGTATCTCTGCTTGTTGAGTTATTTGTCCGGCTATGGTTATAACTAAGCTCAAGGAAAGAAGTTTTACTAAGAGGTTCCGTATATGATAAATTCAAAACCGTCCGCAAGCTATTGTTCAGGTTATCTGTAAGTTGGTTCTGATTAATTTCGGTGACCGCACCGGTAGAATCGGTGTTTATATAATCGTTCTGAGAGTCGGCATCACTTTCTCCTTTTGAATAACCGATGCTCGACCAAATACTAAAATTCCTGCCTGCTTTTAAAAACTTATGGTTAAAAAACAAATTGGTACCAGCGTTAGCCGATAAAGAATTGCCAGTTGAACGATTGTCTCTTAACGACGATATCGTTTGCTGAATTGTGTTAGTTAATCCAAAATTTTGATCTGTCGAATTGTTAAAGGAAAAGTTGGGCGAAAGCTTTATATAATTTAGAGTATCGAATTTGTATTCAATATTGCCCCAAAAATTGTGACTGTTATTCTGGTTTTTACTGGTATTATTCTGGTTATCAAAACGGCTAAAGGATGAATAAATAGTTTGACGATACATTGTACCTGTTGTACTATTATCGCGGTTGTTAAAACCATACCCCCCGTCAGCTGAAAGCTTGTTCCATTCATTTCGGTAATTCAGATTCAGGCCTTTTGAATTTGTAATTCCGTCACCTGCTCCGCCTCTGATATTGGTGTTATTCATAGTGGCATTGAACGCAAACTGACGGTTATCTTTAAATGTATTTGCTCTTATATTAGCAAGATAGCGATCCTCATTGCCCATTCCTCCGGTTCCTCGGGCGTAGTAACCCTTCTTTTTATCTTCCTCTATATTGATATTCAGTATTTTTTCCGGCTCCCCGGATTTGATTCCTGTGAGCCTTGCCTGATCGCCATAATCGTCTATAACCTGCAGATTCTTAACAATATCTGCAGGAAGATTCTGAATAGCCGTAGCTACATCCGTACCAAAAAAATCTTTCCCGTTAACCCGTATTTTAGTGATAGGTTTTCCCTGTGTGGTTACATTTCCATCCTTATCTACCGTGACGCCAGGTAGTTTTTTCAATACTTCTTCAACAGCATCCCCTTCTCTAACCGCGTACGATTTCGCATTAAACTCTAAAGTATCTTCTTTAACCTTTACAGGAAGAACAGCAGTCACTACTACTTCCGAAAGATTACTGCTGCTTGATCCCAGCTTAATTACAGGTAAGATAATTTCGTTCTTCGCAATTTCAAATTTATAATGCTTCACAAATGTTTGAAATCCCAAAAAAGCAGCACTTAAAGTAAAATCTGATCCTTTCAGGTTTTTAAATACAAAAGATCCGTTGATATCAGCAGTTCCGGCAATGCTGTCTAAAGGAGATTTCAATCTTATAATTGCTCCGGTTAAAGGTAATCCGCTAGAATCCTGAACAGTTCCTTTAACAAAAAACTGAGCACTTACAGACAGAGCTTGAAAAATTGTAATTATTAAAATAATGGAAATCTTTTTCATTAAGGCAACATTCATTGTGCCGCAAAACTACCTCATTGAAAGTAAAGATATCTGAGGGTAATTAAGATGTTACAGCTTAGCTAATAAGCAAAAACTTTTAAGTGCAGTTACAAAAATCTGGGGGCCTATTTTATCAACCGGGCCACAAACATGGTATCAGATTTTCTGTTATATCCACTCAATACCTTCTGAAATTCAAGTTTCAGGCCTAATTCTTTAACCAGAAAATCTACTACTTCTTCATTCTCTTCTTTAAACACAGAACACGTAATGTAAATAAGCGGTTTGCCGGGCTTTAGATACTTCAATATATTTTTTGCAATATTTTGCTGTAAGTTCTGAAATGCCTTAATCCTGTATTCCTGAAACTGATTGATCATTTCGGGTGATCTGCCCCAGGTTCCCGAGCCTGTACATGGAGCATCGTAGATAATCCCATCAAACTCAAAACTATGTATGAAAGGTTGCGGGTCTTTTGTAAGATCTAAAATTTTCTTTTGGTATTTAAGTAAGCCAGCGTTTTTAAAACGTTCGTCTAAGTTTTCTAACACGCTTTCGCGGATGTCGGAAACCAAGAGCTTAATTTCGCGCTGCTGATGAAAGAGATTTATCGATTTTCCTCCGGAGGCAGCACAGCAATCCCACCAGTAATCGTATTTCTGAGGTTTAAAAAATGTACAGGCTTCCTGTGAAGACAGATCCTGAACCTCAAAGTATTTATTATCGGGGAAAAGCTGATCCAATTTAGTGCCGTTTGGTAAGCGCAATGAACGCTCTCCTTCTTCCTTATAACTTACACCTGCATCTTCAAGCTTGGCACTAATCCAGGCCGATTTTTCGGGATATATATGGATAAAAAGATCGGGCTGAATAAAGAAGGACTTTAAAAATTCAGTTTTATCAATACCTTTTGAAAAATGATTGTAAAAAGGGAAGACATCGTTTAATGAAAATCCTATAGCCTGTGATTCAAGAAATTCTATTTTCTCATCTAAAGAGATAGCTATTTTCTCATTTAAACCAGGCTTAAAATTCTGTAAAAAAAGATTTGAACTATTTGAAACCAGGAATTCGGCGATAAACAACCGCTCTTCGGCTGGCAAATTTGGACAAGCTCTGCCTAAACGAAAATAATTGTATAATAAACCACTCGCAATTCTACGGTCGGTAGATCCCATTTGCTTGTTTTTACGAAAAAAATCAGGCAGAAACTTGGTTAAGGGTTTATCTTCCTGATAGGATTCTATTATTCGTAAAAAAGTTTTGAGTTGCTGCTCAAAGCGGTTAGACTGAGGGTTTTGACTCTCCAAGATATTTGAATTAAATTAAAATATAACCGCACCCGCCCAATCACCTGGCCTGCACACCCTTTCCTAAAAGAAAAAGACTTTGGGTGATTATTACGGCAGGAAAATCTTCACTAAGTCCTCTCCAGGGAGAGGACTCGGTGAGCCTTCTATTCCCACTCGATAGTAGCAGGTGGCTTAGAACTGATATCGTAAACCACGCGGTTAATTCCTTTTACATTATTTATGATTTCGTTAGAAATCTTAGCCAAAAGCTCGTAAGGTAAATGACTCCAATCAGCAGTCATACCGTCTACAGAACCAACTGCGCGTAAACAGATAACATTTTCATAGGTCCGTTCATCTCCCATCACTCCTACAGATTGTACCGGAAGAAAAATTGCACCTGCCTGCCATACTTTATCGTACCAGCCTGAAGATTTTAAATTACTGATATAAATAGAGTCCGCTTCCTGCAAAATGGCCACTTTCTCGGCAGTAATATCACCTAAAATTCTTATCGCTAAACCAGGACCCGGGAACGGATGGCGACCAAGAATAATATCATCGATTCCTAAGGCTTTTCCAACCCGGCGAACTTCATCTTTAAACAAGGTATTTAAAGGCTCAACTACCTTTAACTTCATAAAATCGGGCAATCCGCCCACATTATGATGCGACTTAATAGTGGCTGAAGGGCCGTTTACAGATATAGACTCGATAACGTCGGGATAGATTGTTCCCTGTCCAAGCCATGATACATCCTGAACTTCATGTGCCGCATCATCAAACACTTCGATAAATACCCGGCCGATTATTTTACGTTTCTGTTCAGGATCCTTTACGCCGGCAAGCTGACTCAGAAAACGATCTTTAGAATCTATACCGCGAACATTCAGGCCCATATGCTGGTAAGAATCAAGTACCTGATCGTATTCATCTTTACGTAACAAACCATTATCAACAAAAATGCAATGAAGGTTTTTACCTATAGCATTATGCAGAAGTACTGCAGCTACCGATGAATCTACACCGCCGGAAAGACCAAGAACTACTTTATCGTTTCCGATCTTTTCTTTTAACGATGCAATAGTAGTTTCAATAAAAGAGTCAGGAGTCCAGTCTTGCGAGCAGCCGCAAATGTCAACCAGGAAATTTTCTAACAACTGCTTTCCGTCTGTACTGTGCGTTACCTCGGGATGAAACTGAATACCATAGGTTTTACTACCGTTTATCTGATAAGCAGCAACACGCACTGTATCTGTACTGGCAATTACTTCAAATTCTTCGGGAATTTCCGCAATGGTATCACCATGCGACATCCATACCTGCGAATCTTTTGGAATATGTTTAAGCAATGGATGCTCTTCGTTTATATATTGCAGGTTGGCACGGCCGTATTCACGAATGGTAGAAGGAATGACTTGTCCTCCGGAATACTGAGCCAAATACTGGGCTCCGTAACAAACTCCTAATAAAGGATATTTATTATGAAATAATTTAAAATCTATTTGCGGCGCATTCTCCTGACGAACGGAATACGGACTCCCTGAAAAGATCACTCCTTTTACAGTATTATCAAACTCCGGAAGGTGATTAAAGGGGTGTATTTCGCAATATACGTTGAGTTCTCTTACTCTCCGGGCAATCAGTTGGGTGTATTGAGAGCCGAAGTCAAGAATGATGATTTTTTCTTGCATGGGCAAAGATAGAAATTTTGAGTTCCAGTCAATATGTTTTTTTGAATTTTAAGCTTTAGGTAAAAAAAAATATAGAAAATCAGAGCTAAGCATTTTTTATTTAATGTTAACAAACCGCGACCAAATCAATTGAAAAAAAGAACTTACATTTATTGCCAAACCTTTATCAATGCGACTATCGTTTCTATTTATCTGTTTAATAGGCTCATGCCTTATATGTTTTGGACAGTTTGGCCCTATCCCAAGAATTAGCCAAAACGATCCAACCTATTCCAACCCATTTGAGCAAAAAATTAAAAAGCACGGGAAGTATAAAAGAAATGTCTGGAAGTATATTTATGAAGTAGAAATGAAAGATGGTTCCAATGTACAAGCCAACTCCGACATTTTAAAGGACAGCATCTCTGGAAAACACTTCCTTTATTCCTCAAATTCAAATTCCTTAAAGCAGATTTTTGCAGGGGAAACGTCCAAAATTACCCGGCCGGATCCTTATAATATGAAACAAACAATTGAGGGTTTACCGAATGGTGATAAATGGAGATTTGCAGTAATAAAAGGAAAAATAAATGCTTTTTGCTTTTTCGTAAAAGGCAATGAGATAAATGAAATTCAGTTAAACGGGGCAGATATAATTCCTTTTAATACGGAACACTTAAAATCTTTGATCAAAAATTCAGCTAAAGCGTTAAAAGCATTTGATCAAAAAGATTATTATACCGCGATAAATATTTTCAATCGCCAGAATATTGATTAAAAGACTTGTTATTTCTTCATCAACCTGGCGACATACTTCCCAATAATATCAAACTCAAGATTAACTACATCACCAGGTTTCACTTGCTGAAGATTAGTATTCTCAAAAGTATAAGGAATAATAGCAACCGAGAAACTGTCGTCTTTGGAATTTACTACTGTTAAACTTATTCCGTTTACACAGATTGAACCTTTTTCTACCGTTACATTTCCCAGTGAAGGATCGTATTTAAAAGTATATTCCCAGCTTCCATCCCGTTCAAGCAGATCAATACATTCGGCAGTCTGATCCACATGCCCCTGAACGATATGCCCGTCCAGCCTGCCATTCATTTGCATACAGCGTTCCAGATTTGTTAAACTTCCTACTTCCAGTTGTCTCAGACTGGTTTTAGAAAGTGTTTCCTCAATAGCCGTTACGGTGTGTGTATTACCATCCAAAGCAATTACTGTAAGGCATACTCCATTATGGGCCACCGACTGATCAATCTTTAACTCAGATGAAATGCCTGATTCAATAGATATATGAAGATTTCCCTGATCTTGCTGCAGCTTTTTAACCACTCCAAGGGTTTCTATAATTCCTGTAAACATTGGCCGAAGATATTATGGCTTAACGGATAATCAAAATTAATACTCTTTACGATTTCTTTTCCAGACATCTAAGCCCGTTGAATTGGTAATCACCACATCCGAGCCGCTTTCTTTGAAAATTTTTAACCCCACTAAAGCAGCGATAAATGCTTCTTCCTCAGAATCTTCTGTTAATGCTTCTACATCAAAATAATTATTTACAAAATGAGTATCGAAATTGCCTGATGAAAATGACTCGTGCTCCATTACAAACCGCCCGAAAGATAAAGTATTCCTCACTCCCGTGATTTGATACTCATCTATTGCACGAATCATCCTTTTTATTGCTTCAGTTCGATTTGCGCCCCAGACAATCAGCTTTGCAATCATAGGATCGTAGTAAATAGGTATTTCCATTCCCTGTTCAAAACCATCATCAACTCTCACACCGGGCCCCTGGGGGATTTTGTAACGGCTAAGCGTTCCGATATTGGGAAGGAAATCATTTGAGGGGTCTTCAGCATACACCCTTAACTCAATGGCGTGACCCTGTATTTGTAAGTCCTCCTGTTTGAAGCTTACCTTCTCTCCCCTGGCAATTTTTATTTGTTCTTTAACCAGATCGATACCAGTTATCATTTCCGTTACCGGATGTTCAACCTGGAGCCTGGTATTCATCTCAAGAAAGAAAAAATCAAGGTTTTCATCCAGAATAAACTCCACTGTTCCGGCGCTGGTATAGTTGCATGCCCTGGCCGCATCAACGGCACATTTACCCATTTTCTCCCGAATTTCAGGTGTTAACACGGAAGATGGCGCTTCCTCAACCACCTTTTGGTGCCTGCGTTGTATGGAACACTCACGCTCAAAAAGATGAATAATATTTCCGTGAGAATCTCCTAAAACCTGGATTTCTATGTGCCGAGGTGAACTAACATAGCGTTCAATAAAAACCGAGCCATCGCCAAATGCAGAAACGGCTTCGGAAACAGCTCTTTGCATTTGCGCTTCAAAATGTTCTACCTTTTCTACAATCCGCATCCCCTTACCTCCGCCACCCGCCGCAGCCTTAATCAAAATCGGAAAACCTATATCTTCAGCCCGGATCTTTGCTTCGGCAATATCCGTTATGGCGGTATCTGTACCGGGCACTAAAGGAATATTATAAGAAAGGGCGGCGGCTTTCGCCGATAATTTATTTCCCATTATTTCCATCGCTTCGGCGGAAGGACCGATAAGTATGATTCCGGCTGCTGCAACAGCTTTCGCGAAAACCGGGTTTTCTGATAAAAATCCATATCCGGGATGTATCGCATCAGCCTTAGTTCGCTTGCAGGCCTCAATAATATTCTCAATCACCAGATATGATTTGCTGGAGGGCGCAGGACCAATACAAACCGCTTCATCAGCATATTGAACATGCAGAGAATTTCTATCCGCTTCAGAGAATACGGCTACTGTTTTAATGCCCATTTCGCGGGCAGACCGCATTATCCGTAAAGCAATCTCACCACGATTGGCAATTAATATTTTATTTATTGAGGTTTGAGACATCTGAGAAATTAAAAAGCCAAAATTAAAAATATAACAATCTCAAAATTAACAGGATACCTTAAATAAATATCTGCACATCTTAGCTAACATAACTTGCCAGCTTCAGAATTTACACACGCGATAATCTCATAAGCCTGATTTATTTCTTCCTGAGAATTCATTACAAAAGGTCCCTGAGCAACAACCGGCTCTTTTATAGGTTTGGAATGACCCAACAATAAGGTGCTATCTTCTAAAGCCTCAATAGTTAAATCGGAACCATTATTATTAAATTCAACTAAATGTAAGGCATTTGCTTCAGAATCGCTCCTGGTTTTTCTCTCATTCTAAATCATGGCCGCAAAAATATCCTGCTCAAAAAGCCGGTTTACCATTTGTCCTCACCCCTCATCGAATCTTTTCAACAGTTCTCATATTTACTAAATTAAGCAGTTTTAAAATTGTTTTGAGCGCATTAAATAAAGCTTTTTCGATAAAATAATCGTCTATAAATGAATAGAATAGGAAAACGAGGCGTTTTTCCAAAAAAATAATAAAATCTTTTAGACCAAAAAAGCGTTACCCTCGTAGCTTTTTTAAGCAGAAAGGCTAATATTCCCCCTTTTAATAATGTTATTTAGTAATTTTGGGGCTCTTGATATATGCTAAGACAAAACTTACAACAGAAATTACTTCAAAAGCTATCTCCTCAGCAGATACAGTTTATCAAATTACTTCAGATTCCCACTGTAGGCTTAGATGCCAGGATAAAAGAAGAGCTTGAAGAGAACCCGGCACTTGAAGATCTTAGTTTGGTAAACTTGAATGATCCGGTAGAGGAATATCCTGATAAGGACCCTGATAGCGGAGATTATGATGGTGAAGAAAAAAGCGGCGATGAGTTTGATGAGTTCAATGTTGAAGATTATATTCAGGAAGATAATTTAAACGATTATAGTTCAAAATACGACCAAAATGGAGAAGATGAAGAAGAGCGAAAGGAAATGCCCATTGCTGTTCAGTCTTCCTTTTATGAAACCCTTCATCAGCAGCTCGATTTAGCCCCGATCTCTGATAAGAATTTTTTAATTGGCCAGCAGATAATTGGTAGCCTGGACGATGATGGCTATTTAAGGCGCTCTGTCCCCTCCCTACTGGATGATCTGGCTTTTTCTCAGAATGTTATGGCCGAAGAAGATGAAGTTGAGGATATGCTTAAACTCATTCAATCTTTTGAACCAGCTGGAGTTGCTGCGCGCGATTTAAGAGAATGTTTACTTATACAACTAAGAAAAAAAGAACAAAGCCCGGTTGTACAAAAAGCAATTAAAGTTGTTGAAAATCATCTGGATGAATTTACCCGCAAGCATTATGATAAGCTTGAGCGTTCTTTAAATATGGATTCTGTAGAACTCAGAGAGGTTATTTCTGAAATTCTAAAACTGAATCCTAAACCCGGTGATGCAGGCGAAACGAATAACAAACAGTTACAGGTTATCCCTGATTTTCATATTGCTAATAATGAAGGAACGCTCATCTTAACGCTAAACTCTCAAAACGCGCCCGAACTGCGTGTCAGCCGTTCTTACAAAGAAATGTTTGAGCATTACGATAAAGCTTCGCAAAAAGATAAAAAGCTTAAGGAAGCCGTTCAGTTTGTAAAACAGAAACTGGATTCGGCCCGATGGTTTATTGATGCCATCAAACAAAGACAGCAAACATTGCTTAAAACGATGAATGCAATTATGCAGTATCAATACGAGTATTTCCTCACCGGTGATGAACGTAATTTAAGGCCCATGATTTTAAAAGATATTGCGGATAAAATCGGAATGGATATTTCAACAGTGTCTCGTGTGGCCAACTCAAAATATGTGCAGACAGAATTCGGAACATTTCTTTTAAAATCATTCTTTTCTGAAGCAATCCAGATGGAAAGCGGTGAAGAGGTTTCTAACAAAGAAGTAAAGAAAATTTTGGAAGAATGTATCGGCAATGAAGATAAACAACACCCGCTTGCTGATGAAAAGCT
Organism: Pedobacter superstes; assembly: GCF_037622515.1. Classification (NCBI taxonomy): domain Bacteria; kingdom Pseudomonadati; phylum Bacteroidota; class Sphingobacteriia; order Sphingobacteriales; family Sphingobacteriaceae; genus Pedobacter; species Pedobacter superstes. The sequence goes on along the minus strand of NZ_JBBJCN010000009.1, from coordinate 66,281 downwards.
TACCGAAATTCTCAAAGAAAAAGGCTACAATATTGCCCGAAGAACCGTTGCAAAATATAGGGAAGCAATGAATATTCCGGTAGCACGATTAAGACGGGAATTATAAGAGTTCAACTATTTTCCTTTTGCAAATAGCTGAATTTTATCTCAAAAGCGTAATAGATCCTTTAACAACCTTTCTGCCGTTTTGAGGATTTATGACATAATAATATGTTCCGACAGGCAGATCAGTCCCGTTTGATTTGCCATCCCATACTTGTGAATATCCAAGGGTACTGAAAACCTTCGTTCCGTACCGATTAAAAATATCGACGGTACAACCCGGATAATTTTCTAAATATTTTATATTCCAGACATCATTTACACCGTCCGAATTGGGAGTAAATGTATTAGGGATTTCCAGCGGTTTTAAAACCTTAATAAATACCTCGTCAGAAACGCTGCAACCTTCACTTGTTGTAACAGTTAGTGTATATGTGACATCGTCTGAGGGTGAAGCAACCGGATTTGCAATATCGGTTCTGCTTAAGCCAATAGCTGGCGACCAGATGTAGCTGAGATTAACACCCGTTGCATAAGCATTTACCTGTACCCCGCTACCCTGTAATACTCTTAAATCTTCGCCCGCATTAACCGTGGGGGCCTCAAAAACAGTTATCGTTTGAGTTTTTGTATCAGTACAATTATTAGATGCGCTAAAAGAATAGTTAATGATGTGGGTACCTTTGCCCGCCAGCCGTGGATTAAATAAACCCGTTGCAGACACTGCATTGCCAGAATATACTCCAATTCCAGTAAAACCATGTAACTCGTCTGTTTCGATGATCTGATAAGGCGAAGCGTTTTCACAGAGAGCAGTGATGGGCTTAAAAACAACTTCGGGTACAGCTTTTAAGGTTATCTGCTTTTTAATTTCTGCTACACAGGTTGTTCCTGAATAGGCTAGCATTTTAATTTCAACCAGTTGAGTAGCGGGAGAATGAAATATAGGATACTGAAAAACATACTTCTTCATGGGGCCGTTTCGAATATTCGGGCTATTATCTATCAAAGAAAATTGAGGATCGTTGGGATGATTATTGGCATCAAATTGCCATTCAATTTTCGTAACCTCTCCAAAAGCAAGTGTGGTCTGATCTTCGAATGTAACCGGCTCCGAACTGCAAATGGTATTGCCGTTCAGAACATTAAAATCGGCTACTGGCATGCTTCCTAGAATTTCAACAGTTTTTTTAATAGTATCCGCACAACCTTCTTCACCGAAAGTAATTAACGTAACCAGATAGATTCCCGCCTGACTATATTGATGCCGGGGATTTTGCTGAGCCGAAGTATTGGATGTTTGAGAATTAGAGTTTTGATCGCCAAAATCCCATTTATAACTTAAATTGCCTGATGCTTTGAGTGATTTATCTAAAAAAGTGGCAACACCATCTGGCAGGCATTGCTCCTTCAGTTCAAAGTCAGCACGCGGAACTGCTTTTAACGTGATGACTTTATCTAAACTATCAACGCATGATCCTCCCGAATATGCCTTCATTCGAATCGTTTTATTTATGTTTACGGGACTATTAAAAGAAGGGTATAAATAAGTATACAACTTTGATTGTGAGCTTCGGAGATTTGGGGAATTGTCCACTAGCTTGGTATTCGGATCCGTTGAATTGACATCAAAATCCCATTCTATCCTGGTAATCTGGCCAAAATCAACCGATGCCTTGTCTTCAAACACCACAGCCTGATTGCTGCATAAATTATTTTCATTCGGAACTATAAAATCAGCTTTCGGAATACTTCCATTTACTGTAAAAGGCTTTACCAGCGTCGTGTCACATCCCGAATTAGAGGTAACAGTCAGGGAGACAAGATAATCTCCCGATGATTGATATATGTGAGAACCATTTTTGTTGATTGAAGTATTTGCTGTACCTGAAACAGGTTCACCAAAATTCCATTTATAACTAAACTGACTTTCTGTGCCGTCAGCGATAGTTGAAGTATTTGTAAAATTCGCGACCGCATCATTTAAGCAAAAATCAGGAATATTAAAATCAACCAGTGGTTTAGGCCTAATCAAAATGGCATATTCTTTCCAATCGCTTACGCATCCAAGATCTGTACTTACCTGTAATCTCAGCTTTTTAGTCCCTACACTATTAAATACATATTGAAAGGCATTTGCTGAAGTTCTGGACTGTATTACTCCATCAAAATCCCATGTCCATTTAATGATATTTCCTTCAGCAGACAAAGACTTATCAGTAAAAGTAACCGGTTGATTCTCGCAGAATATATTCGAAAAAATAAAGTCAGCAGATGGATTCTGAGAAATATGAACATCCTGTGAAAAAACGAGGGATGAACAATTCATATCAGATTCTACGACCAACTTTACGCCATAATCACCTGCATTAGTATATACATGAGTAAATGGAACAGAAGTTAGCCTGCTTTCTGTAATTCCATCACCAAAATCCCAATTCCACTTTTTAATACCACTTCCGGTACTGTTATCATTTAATGTTATGGCTGTTCCCAAACAAACGGTGGGCTTATCCATAGAAAATTGCGCTATAGGAAGATCATAAATGTCCAGAAAAAGCTTTATGGTTTCTGTGGCATCACAGCCCGCCGGAGCTGGATTTATGGATGTTGTGGATAAAGTTTTTTTTCCTGAACTTGTATATACAGCTTCTGCCGTCTCCGGATACTGATAACTATATGCCTGCACTCCATTTGAAGTTACCGTTGTATAAGCAGGGTTTGTATATGAGCGGGATATTCCATTGCCTAAATCCCAGGATAAAGAATTTGTGATATAAGGTAGAACCAAACTCACATTATAAGGTTGGTTAACGCAGCCATTGCTAAGAAGTTGCTGGGTAACGGGATTTTCTACCTGAATAAATTGATTAAGGTTTTTTAAATCAGATCCTGCTAAATAGGCATAAGATTCTACATTTCCATATCCATAAGCAATGGCAACAAATCCTCCGCCTGCTGTTACACGATGGGTGGGATTTATAAGAGAGCTTGCTGTAACATCATGAATAAGATAACTGTATTCTGAGTTAACAGGGACGAATTGAGATAAAGGGAAGGTCATGCCGTCAATCTTCAATGTAGGTGCATCGGCAGTTTTAATGATAATATTAATATAATGTTTTGTAATGTTGGTCGGCGCAGCTGTAGTAGAGACAGCCGAATATAAAATAACATCTGTCAATGTTTGTTCAATAGGATTAAGTACAGTCATTTCCGGGTCTCCAGGATATGTGGGACTGTTGCCTACATTATTTAAATTACATGCCTGAGTGGTTTGAAATTGCGTTAAGCTAATAGGGTTATCGGCCTCAACAACGTTTGAGGAATTGCTGAAAAATGTTACAATACTTCCTTTTGCATATGGATTGGATAAAGGAGTGCCATTAGCACTGGTTGTCGAGTTATTTACCTTTATAGTTGTATTGTCTTTAGAAACAATTATCCGATAAATGTCGGTATTCCCATTAACTGTATTATAAAACGGGGCCGAGACAAACTTCTTTCCCCATGCAGAAATGGGCAATAATTGTTGGTAAAGATTATCACCGCTACCGGGATTTCTTGTACTGTTATCTTCACAAAACGCGGTAAAGCTACTTCCCGAGAATACCGCAAGGGGTCTGCAACCATTTAATGTTCGAATTAGTGAACCTGTTAAATCTGTTGAAGATTGATACTGATAAACATCGCCTTTGTTTAAGGTTATCTGAAAAGGAACGTCAGCCGGGCGGACATTTCCGACATTTGCTTGTTTTGGTGTAATTTCTATCTGAGTATTATCTTCTACCCCTACTAATGTAAATTCTGAAAAATTGCCGTTGCTCTGATTATAGTTTATGGAATAATATTCATTACCGAGAGCTTTAGTCGGGAAAATCAAAGTAGCAGCGGATCGTGCATTTCGCGAAATATGAGAATAAACAACGATAGGATTATCTGATGAAACATGAATTCCCTTATTTGCTTCTATTACGTTATTACTTCCTATATAAATATTGGTGTAAATAGAAGGATCTAACACGATTGCCTGAGCCTGATTAGCTAATAAACTAATTGGTGTAAGTTGCACTCCGCCGGCATTAATGTTTACAATTGCGTTAGTTTCGGAGGTAATAAAAAGTGTTAATCGCGACCTATTTGCACCTGTACCACCATCAATATGTCCCGTATAAGTGACCCAGAAATCAGTTCCCTTATTTGAATTGCTTTGAGAAAAAGCAAATTGGTTTAAACTGCTTAGAAAAAAAAAGAAAAATAACAGTGTTAATTGCCTTCTAAGAAACATCTCTATTGTTCAAAAACATCTTAAATTAAAAAAAACAGCATTATGAACTATTGGTTAGGTACTATCTGGTCTAGCTCATCAATAAACCGATGAAAAAATACAAGTGTTAAGTTAAAATAAATTCAAAATTTATCACCAGTTTCTCTGCGGACAAGTAACTCTATACCGATTGTTTAAAAGAAGTCCGAGTACAATTTCATGGGTACCGTTACTTACATTTCCTAAATCTGATGTCGTAAAATCGTATGAATAACTAAGATTAAATAAATAGCTCACATTGAAGCCGGCTAAAGCCGAAAAAGAATCATTATGGCGATAACTGCCACCTAACCAAAATTTATCACGGAAAGCCAGCTTCAGGTTAGCGTCATAGCTATTTGGTGCTGGAGACACTCTTTTTATCATTATTGAAGGCACTGCTGCAATATCCTCTGCTATAAATACTTTGTATCCAGCCGTGAAAAAATAATGAGGAACAGCTTTGCCCTGGTTATACCTATTATCATTTGTAAAACTCAGGCTTTGACCCAATAATTGCTGCGCACTAAAGCCGACAAAATATCGGGGGCCATAGATCCAAATCCCTGCGCCAAGATCAGGTTTTAAACTTTCAGTTTCGGAAGCTACAATTGCCGGATCTATATTATTTTCCAGCAATATTTTAGAGAAGTCCAGATTCACTTTTGAAACTCCCACCGCAAGCCCGACGGCTATATTTAGTTTATCGGTCAAACCTAAATGATAAGCATAAGTAGCATTTATATCCAGGCGGTTTATAGGACCAGCTTTATCAATCACAGCGTGCATTCCAATCCCATGATGCGGCTCTGCAGCCATGTAATTTTGAAGATAGCTCCGGCTCATCGGATTATCTTCCTGTCCGCCAAAAGAATTTGCATCACCAGTTAAAAAATTCTTTCCTAAAGGAGCATTTATAGAAATATAATTGGTGACAGGTGCTCCCTCCAAACCTGTCCATTGCGTACGGTATCCGGCCTTTAGATCAATGTAATTTTCAATGCCTGTTATTGCAGGATTTATGAGATAATTATTGAATATATATTGGGTATACTGCGGCCTCTGCTGAGAGTAACCCGCATGACTTACTAAAAGAAAAAAAATAAAATATAAATTCTTCAATTGGTTTAAAATAGATTTATAACAAGATGCAGAGTTGAAAATTATTTTATTTTAGTAAACGTTTATTAATGTTAGTAATGTTGATATAAACTCCTTAATATTTGAGCCTATTTAAATTCTATAACCAGTTTATAATTAAAATAGATTTAAAAAAACATGATGAAAAGCTAAGATTAACCTGGGAAAACCACGACTTCAGCGATTAAATCTTTGCATTAAATATATAAAAAAAACGGAAACAATCGGATTCTAAATAGAGATTTATTACCGACTCAAGGTTTACAGAAAGCAATTTGATTGGAAGGTAGGATCAACATGAAGTCACTACTAACGCGTTTGCTCTGTTACGCGCTTTAATAATTTCGCCACCCGCTAAACCTATTCAATAGTAAGAATGGCTATAAAATATATCTTTGTTTAAAAATTAAATAATGAAATTAAAATGGGGAATTATAGGATGCGGCGACGTAACTGAAATTAAAAGCGGTCCGGCATTTAATAAAATAGCTGATTCAACCCTGGTGGCTGTTATGAGACGTGATGCAGCAAAAGCTCAGGATTATGCAAAGCGCCATAATGTGCCAAAATTCTATTCGAATGCTGAAGATTTAATTAATGATGCTGATGTGAACGCTATCTATATAGCCACCCCTCCTGCTTTTCACGAGGAATATACATTAGCATCGTTAAGGGCCGGAAAACCTGTTTATGTAGAAAAGCCAATGGCACTTTCTGAAAATGGGTGTTTAAGTATGATCGAGGCTTCCGAAAAAAACGATGCAAAACTTACAGTTGCGCATTATAGAAGGGCTTTACCTATGTTTCAAAAAGTAAAAGAGCTGATTTCAGAAATAGGCGATGTCCGTTTTGTGCAGATACAGTTTTTACAACCGGCACAATCAAACTTAGTAGCAAATTCTGAAGTAAATTGGCGAACAGATCCATCAGTCTCTGGTGGTGGTCTGTTTCACGACATGGCCCCCCACCATATCGATTTAATGCTTTATTTCTTCGGTGATCCTGTACAAGTTTCCGGGTATTCTGCAAATCAGGCAAAACATAGTCAGGCCGATGATATTGTGTCGGGCGAACTGACTTTTAAAAACAATATTATTTGTAAAGGGCTCTGGTGCTTTAATGTCCCTCATTCTGAAACTAAAGATCTTTGCGAAATTGTGGGTTCAAAAGGCAAAGTAGTATTTCCCTTTCACGGAAATTTCTGCCAATTCATCAAAGACGGAGAAGCGAAAACATTTGACTTTATACATCCGCAGCATATCCAGCAACCCATGATCGAAGAGGTTGTAAAATATTTTTGCGGAGAAACCGATTTAAATCCATGTGATCCAGGAGAAGGCGCTAAAGTTACACGCATTATGGACATATTCACAAAGAGGTAAACTAAAAACAAGAAAAGGCTCTATAAAAAATTACAGAGCCTTTTCTCATAAAAGTATTTGATTATCTTTCAGACTCTACCTCAACAGGCAGATATTTCACTTCCTTTTTGGAGCTGAATATCTTCTTAAACCAGCCTTTGGTACGTTTTGAATTAATATCTGCCAGTAAATACATACATGGAACCAAAATCAATGTCAGGAATGTAGCGAATGCTAATCCAAATATCATTGTCCATGAAAGCGGCCCCCAGAAAGCCACGTTGTCCCCTCCAAAATAAAGATGGGGATTGCCCTCATTTAAAAGCTTGGCAAAATCAATATTTAATCCTACAGCCAGTGGAATTAAACCCAGCATTGTAGCAGTTGCGGTAAGAAGTACAGGAGTCATCCGGGTTCTTCCGGCCTCAATGACCGATTCGCGAACAGTCATTCCCTGTTCGATCATTAACTCAGTGAACTCTACCAGCAATATCCCGTTTCGGACCACAATTCCCGCAAGGGCAACTATACCGATACCAGACATAACGATAGACATTTCCATTCTAAAAAGTGTAATCCCTAACAGAACACCGATAATACTGAATAAGATTTCGCTCAATATAATTAAGGGTTTACTCACCGAATTAAATTGAGTTACTAAAATAATCATGATTAAGCCCAGGGCGGAAAGCAATGCACCTCCTAAAAATGCAGCTGTTTCCATTTGCTCTTCCTGCTCACCGGTCATTTTTATACTTATACCATCAGGCGTTTTAAACTGATCGATTTCAGACTGAATACTGGCCACTACTTCATTAGGATTGTATTCGCCCAAAACATTGGATGACAAAATGATTATCCGTTTCTCCTGTTTACGCTTAATGCCACCATAAGTATTTACATAATCGATTTTAGCAAAAGATGACAATGGCACCTGACGGATAATACCACCCATGGCCATGTCACGGTAGGTAACCTTCATGTTTCTTATAGCCTCCAGGTTATTTCGCTGATCTTCCTGCGCCCTAACGTTAATTTCATAATCCTCATTAGCATCGCGAAACTTGGAAACCTCTTTTCCGAATATTGCTGTCCGGAGATCCCCGCCTATCTGGCCCGTCGAAATTCCTTCACGATTAGCACGTTCTCTGTCAACATCAAATATAATTTCAGGCTTATTGTTCTGGAAGTCGGATTTAAGCTCTTCGATTCCTGCAATTTGTTTAGACTCAATATATTTCTTCAAATGCTCTGAAGCTCTTATCAATGAATCTAAATTGTCGCCTGTAATTTCGATGCTGATAGGTTTTGCTGTTGGAGGGCCCCCTTGCTCCTGCGCAACAGAAATCTCTGCTCCGGGTATTCCTTTTACTGCTTTACGAATTTTATCGAGGTAGTTTACCGTTGGCTCTCCCACTCTTTTACCAAATTCAACAAAAGCTACGGTTACTTTTCCTTTATTTGGATAATTTCCCTGATCCTCATCCTGCGGATCTGTTACGCCAATTGTCACATTGGATATAATAGATGAAACATCCGGATTACTTTTGCCACCTACGGCTTTCGTAACCTGTTCTTCAACTTTTTTCACTACTTCATTTGTATATTCCTGATCAGTACCAATAGGCAGTGCGACATATACAAAGGCAAAATTCGGATCGGCTGTCGGAAAAAAAACCACTTTCGGAGGTACCACGAACATTAGCCCGATTGTAAAAAAGAGTAACCCGACTGTCCATAAAAGCATTGCTCTTGGTCTGTCTAAAGCCCATGCCAAAAGTCTTACATACTTATCCTGAAAGGCAGGCCATATTTTCTTCTGAAACTTTTCTATAGCCGAGGTAAGGTAGAAATGATTCAAAAGGTATAGCAATGCAATAACCACTATAAAATTCCCAAATCCGAAATTGATAAGATAAGCTACAATTGCAAGTCCGCCAAAAATCCACATTGTTCTCTTGGTGCTTCTATCGAACGTTGGCTTTATATGCGAATTCTCATCATGCGGATGCATAAAATCTACCGCAAAAACAGGGTTTATAATGTAGGCCACAACCAAAGATGCCAGTAATGTAATGATGAGGGTTATGGGCAGGAAAAACATAAATTCACCAATAATTCCAGGCCAGAATAACAGCGGTATAAAAGGCGCCAAGGTTGTCAATGTTCCTGAAAGAACGGGTAAAAACACCTCCCCGGCAGCAATTTTAGCAGCTTTAACAATGGGGACTTTACCATTATCGAAAATCCGGTGTGTGTTTTCAATTACAACAATAGCATCATCTACCACAATCCCCAGTCCCAGAAGGAAAGAGAAAAGTACAATCATGTTCATGGTAAAACTGAAGCCAAAAACCGCACCTAACATGGGCATGGTTAAAAACGCCACAAACATCGATAAAGGAACAGAAAGGGCTACAAATAAGGCATTTGTTACTCCCATGAAAAACATGAGGATCACGGTCACCAATATGAACCCGATGATGATCGTATTAATCAAATCGTGCAAAGTAACACGTGTCTGATCTGACTGATCTCCGGTTACTGTAATATTAAGATTTGAAGGAAGTTCTTTACCCTTCATGTCCTCAATAAGGGCATTGATCTTGTCTGAAGCTTCAATAAGGTTTTCTCCGCTGCGTTTTTTAACATTTAAGGTAATAACGTTCTTTCCGTATAAACGGGCATAGCTTTCCTGCTCTTTAAATGAGTCTTTTATTTCAGCTATATCCCTTAAATAGATTGAGGCTCCGACAGGAGATTGTATGACCAGGTTTGAAATCTCAGCAGCACTTTTAAATTCATTTTTAATATTAATGGTACGCCTTACTCCGTCCATTTTCACTGTGCCTCCGGAAATGGTAAGATTTTCGGATCCTACTGCTCTTTCAATGTCCATAAAAGATATTTGAGCTGCAGCCATCTTATTTAAATCTACATTTATCTGGACTTCAGGGTCAAGAGCACCAACAATATCAACCCCTGAAATCTCTTTTAATCCTTCAATTCTATCCTGTAAATCATCCGCGTATTCTTTCAGGCGTTTTAAATCATAATCACCCGAAATGTTCACATACATAATTGGCAAATCTGCCAGGTTAATATCCTGCACAGATGGTTCATTAGGCAGATCGTTTGGCAATTCAGCTTTATCCACCGCATCCTTAACCAATTGCTTGGCATCTCTTATTTCCACATTAGTATTAAACTCAGCGGTAATAATTGAAAAATCCTGATAGGAATTTGAGGTGATTTTCTTTAATCCTTTGGTTGATTTAAGCTCCTTCTCAATCTGCTTGGTCACCAGGTTCTCCATATTCGCCGGAGATGTTCCGGGATAAACTGTGGTAACAAATATTTTAGGGATAATAACCTCCGGAAAGTTCTCTTTAGGCAAATTCTGATAAGCAGAATATCCCATAAGAGTTAAAATAACAACCAAAACATATATGGCCGTCTTATTATCTATAGCCCAACTCGAGGGGCCAAATTCTTTGTTAGCGTCTTTCATTTGTTTGTCTTTTTGTGATAATGTAAGACTGATTAAAATTTAACAGCTTCCCCTTCATTCAATTCCTGCATACCACTCACAATAACTTTGTCTCCAGCTTTTAGACCCAATAAGATTTCAGCCTTACCTTCAGAAACTTTACCGGTTCTGACATTTACACGTTTAGCTCTACCTTTTTCAGCCACAAAAACATAATCAGCAGTTTCTGATTTTTGAATCGCATTTATCGGGACAGTAATCGCATTCTCGATCTTATAATCGACAATACGCAGTACTGCAAGCATGTTCGGGCGGTATACATTTCTTCCGGGAAGTTTTACTTCAACATTAAAACTTCTGGAAACCGGATCGATAACTCTTGAAGCAAAAGTCACTCTCGTTTTTAAACTATCTGGCACATCAGGTAAAATTACTTCAACCTCATCACCCTGATTTACACGTCCCGCATAAGATTCTGCAACATCCGCTTCCACCTTTAAGTTATTGGTATTGACTACAGTAACTCCAGGCATTCCGGGAGATACTGCCTGACCTAATTTAAGGTCCATTTTATCAACCGTGCCTGAGATAGGAGATTTGATTTTATACATCGACTGTTGAGATCTTAATACCCCCATTTGCCGTTCGAGGCCTTCTTTCTGACTTTTAGCAGTTAGAAATTGAACTTCGGTACCAATCTTTTGATCCCAAAGATTTTTCTGGCGGCGATATAATGAGTTGGCCAGCTCTAATTGAGTTTGCAACTGAGCGATATTCTGACGCAAAACTTTATCATCCAATTGAGCCAATACCTGGCCGCGGCCCACTCTTTGGCCCGGTGATACATAAATTCCCGTAATTACCCCGGGTGCTTCCGGATTAACCTGTACGTTTTCTTCCGCATCTACTTTTCCCTGTACCTCAAGGTAATTCCTGAAAGATGATGGAATGATCTCTATAACAGAAACTTCAGCGACTTCCTGAACAGTATGAGTGCCTACTTCTTTCTCGAGTGCTGCAATTTTAGTGTTTAACTCATTACGCTCTTTCTTTAAATTTTCCAGCTCTGCCTTTTTATCTTTTGGCTTGGCACAGGCAGCTAATATTAAAATTACTGCCAGATAGATTATTTTTTTCATTTTATTTTTGATGATAAGGTTATTTAATACGTCCGTAAGCATTGTCCAGATCAACTTTACTTACAAGTGCGTTATATAAAGCCTGGATATAATTGTTCTCTGAAGTTTCAAGCTCTGTTTGAGCCTGAGTAACTTCAATGCTGGAACCAACACCTTCCTGATACTTAATTTTAGATACTCGTAAAACTTCCCTGGCCAGATCCATATTCGCTTTCTGGTTATTTAATGATTTAATGCTATTCTGATAAGTTATACGGGCTTGTTCCTGCTGAAGCAGGAAGCCATTTTTAGCAACATTCAACACATTATTGGTCTTTTGCAGTGCTATCCGGGCCTGCTTTATCTGATTTACCCGCTGAAATCCCGAGAATATTGGAACATTTAACTGAAGGCCAACATATACCGAAGGCAAACTCATGTCAAACAAATTATTAAAAGAGCTCGACTGGTAAGAACTTCCCGTACTACCGAAAGCCGCAAGTGAGGGTAATGCTTGTGATTTGATTCTCTGCAGATCCAGTTTGTTTAACCTCGCCTGAGTTTCTAACAAGCTGTATTCAACCCTGTTTTTGTATGCAGATGTGTCTACTGCGATCGAAGAAGCAACATCCAGACTCACGTTTTCTATTTTATCTTTCACCGATAATGATTCAGTTACCGGCATTCCCATTTGAAATTTAAGCAGCTGAACAGATAACACCAGCAATCTTTCGGTATTTTCTCTGGCAGTGGTCAGATTGTTAAACACCACTCTTAATCTGTCCAGATCTATTTTCTCAACAAAACCCTGCTTATTTAACTCTGTAGTTTCTTTTACCTGCTGACTCAGCTGTGTTAAATTAGCATCAAGTAAACGTAATTGCTCATTACTTACCAAAACCTGATAATAGGCTTTTGTGACAGAAACTGTGGTTGAAATTTTAGTCCGGTTAAAATTTTTCTCGCTTAGCTCTTTAAATGTTTTTGAGGCTTTTAAACCAACCAGGTAAGTTCCGTTGAACAATAATTGATTAACGTTGACAGCATAATTTGCGTTATATTTCTGTTGAAATCCTATTAAACCAAACTGTTCTCCAGTGGGAGCATCAACGCGATTGCCGCTAGTATTTTGAACATTCTGATCGTAAAGGATTTCCTGGAAGAGATAGTCAAAATTTGGAAAAGGAATCTTAGGTACTTTTAGATAATCCTGGAAACTTGCACTGCCGCTTATCTGTGGCAATCCGATTCCAATTGTTTCTTTTACTTTATATTTCGCACTTTCAATATCAAGCTGGGCATTTTTTAAAGAATCATTATTCTTATATGCATATTCAAGGCACTCCTGAAGGTTAAACTGGAACGTTTTTCCCGGCGAAGTATCCTGAGCCTTTGCAGCTATTGAATTTAGAATTATAAGTATGATAATTAGTGTAAATCTCATATTTCTTATTATTATTCTTCTGTTATTTGTTTGTACTTATTAATTAATTTATGTCCCTTTAAAGTGCAGAGGCCATATAAATAATGCTCTGTTATTTCTGTCATTACTTCCAGGAGCATAAACTTACCCGGCGGGAACACGATCTGATTAAAAACCATATCTACCTGTTCAAGCCTAAAAAGAGCTATGATTTCATGATTTAATTCTTTACGGAAAAATCCCTCTTCAACACCCCATTTTAAATTTTTCAGGAGACATTCTTTCATGTAGGCATACCTGAAATTTTTAAACAATGTCCATACCTCGGGGTGATACCGTTGTAAATCGTAAAAAACCATAGGATTCATTTTAGACAGCATTCCCTGCAAATGTGTTACAACCAAAAAAACCTCCTCAACGGCATTGCCTGCGTTTGCAGTTTGAGCATCCATAACTGCCATATGCTTTTCGAGCATATTCTGAAACAGTATATAGATCAATTCATTTTTATCTTTAAAATGATGATAAATGGTTTTTTTAGAAATCCCGAGCCGCCTGGCAATATCATCCATTGTAATCCTCTTTACACCGAATGTGCAAATCAGCTCATCTGCATCTGCCAATATTCTTTCCCTTACATCCATTTAAATGTTTCTCCTTAAACCTCTTGCAAAACTATGGAAACTTTTTTCAATTGCAAAGTTTCCATAAGGAAAATTCGAAAAACTTAATGCTGCCTGAATTATGGCTGTATGTGACTAAAAACGTAAATTGCGCAAAATTTTAATTTCATGAGCTTATCGCCCTTATATGCTATCTCCCCTATTGATGGACGTTATAGAAAAACAACACAACAACTTGCAGACTATTTTTCTGAAGCTGCATTAATAGAATACAGGGTTTATGTTGAAATAGAATATTTTATTGCATTATGTGAACTGCCTCTGCCACAACTCAAAGATTTCCCAAAAGAGAAGTATGTTAAGCTGAGAGAAATATACAAAAGCTTTAAACAGGAAGACGCTCAGCGCATTAAAGAAATTGAAAGCATTACAAATCATGATGTAAAGGCTGTCGAATACTTTATTAAGGAAGAATTCGATAAATTAAGCTTAAGTGATCATAAAGAATTTATTCACTTTGGTCTTACCTCACAAGACATAAATAATACCTCTATACCTCATTCATTTAAACTAGCTATCGATAAAGTCTATCTGCCGGCTTTAGAGGAGTTAATCGCCAATTTAAAAAATCGGGTAGAGGAATGGAAAGACATCCCCTTGCTGGCACATACTCACGGCCAGCCGGCATCTCCGACACGATTGGGGAAGGAATTAATGGTATATGTAGAACGCCTGGAAGCACAGTTGGGGCAGTTTAAAATCATACCTTATTCTGCTAAATTCGGTGGAGCAACAGGTAACTTCAACGCACATTTTGTTGCTTATCCGGAGATAGACTGGAAGGCTTTTGCGAATAATTTTGTGAATAATACCCTGCGCTTGAACCGCTCTCAATACACCACTCAGATTGAGCATTACGATAACTTTGCTGCTCAGTGTGATGCATTAAAGCGCATCAACAATATCATTATGGATTTAGATCGTGATATGTGGACGTATATCTCCATGAATTATTTCCGTCAGAAAATTAAGGCGGGCGAGGTTGGATCATCGGCTATGCCACACAAAGTCAATCCGATAGACTTCGAAAATTCCGAAGGTAACTTAGGTTTAGCTAATGCCATTTTTGAACACCTGGCAGCCAAGCTTCCTGTTTCTCGTTTACAACGGGATTTAACTGATTCGACTGTTCTGCGAAACATCGGAGTTCCGGTTGCACATAGTTTAATTGCTATAAAATCAACTCTGAGAGGATTAGGAAAACTTTTACTCAATGAAAATGTAATATTAAATGATTTAGAGGCTAACTGGGCGGTAGTTGCTGAAGCGATCCAAACTATATTACGAAGAGAAGCATATCCAAATCCGTACGAAGCCTTAAAAGAACTTACCAGAACCAATCAGAACGTAAACGCTGCTACCATATCAGAATTCGTGAAAACGCTGGATGTCTCTGATGTAGTAAAAGAAGAAATAAAACGAATTAGTCCAACTTCGTACACCGGAATAAATTAGGGTAGTCATACTCAAGTAAAAAGCTGGAGTATACTATTTAACTGGTGTGAAAATTGGTAGTTTTGCATTGTAAAAAACTCAGAAATGGCAACAATGGCAGGTAATATAAATGTATATACAGAAACAACGCCAAACCCGGCGACCATGAAGTTTCTGGTAAATAAGCTTTTATTAAACGGAAGCGCTGATTACGCTACTAAAGCAAGTGCTGAAAGTTCTCCCTTTGCTAAAGAATTATATAAGTTCAATTTTGTAAATGGTGTATTCTTCGCAAGTAATTTTGTAACTATTACAAAAACCGAAGATTCAGAATGGACAGATATTGAGCCTATTTTAAAGGAATTTGTCAAAGGAGCAGTTGAATCAGAACTAAAAATACAAGAAGTTGCGAATTCGGACGAAGCGCCGGCATTTGAAGGTTCAGAAACTGAAATAAAAATTCAGCAAATATTACATGACTATGTTCGTCCGGCTGTTGAACAGGATGGTGGCGCTATAAGCTTTAAATCATTTGATGAAGGTTTGGTGACTGTAGAACTCAGAGGTTCATGTAGTGGCTGCCCTTCTTCAACATTCACACTTAAAGCAGGAATTGAAAGCTTGCTAAAACGAATGGTTCCTGAAGTTCAGGAAGTAGTTGCTGAAGCGATGTAAGGTTTCAGGCAAAATAATAGAAACGCAAAGAGCGCTAAGTATGATTTAGCGCCCTTTGCGTTTTTTTTCGTTGTGATCTTTGCGTGAGATTATCTATTTAAAAAAAATGTTTCTGTATCACCCCTTTCATCGCCTCGCCTATTTTTCCATTTGATGCAATAATTTCCCTGGAGGCAAAAAACTCATCGTTGCCTGAAAAATTAAAGGCAGTTCCTCCGGCTTCTCTTACAATCACCACTCCGGCAGCGATATCATACAAATTGATATTGTATTCAAAATACGCATCGAATCTGCCACAGGCTACATAAGCCATATCAACAGCAGCAGATCCCATACGCCGGATGCCATGACAATGCTGCATTAATTCTTTAACAATTCTCAGGTATTGATCTTCTTTATCGAAATTATAGTACGGGAAACCAGTAGCTATTAAAGTTTTCGAAAATTCGGCATGAGGAGAAACCATTATAGGCTTAGCATTCAAATACGCCCCTCCATTTTTCCAGGCATAAAAACATTCATCCAGGTTAATTTCATAGACCACTCCGAGTACCAATTCTTTGTTCTTCTCTAAGGCGATACTTACAGAAAAAACAGGAAGTCCATGAATAAAATTAGTTGTCCCATCCAAAGGATCAACGATCCAGTTATAAACATCTCCGATCTTATTGATCGTTTCTTCTTCTGTTATAAACCCGGCTTCGGGAAGTAATTCCACCAGCCTTTTTACAATTTGTTCCTCGGCAGCTTTATCTACATAAGACACTAAATTACTGTGTCCCTTATACTCAATATCGCTTATCCTAAATTTAATTGATTCCGCTTTTATAAAGGCACCGACTTGCTTTGATAAAGCGATAACTTCTTGTGTTAATACCTCTAAATTCATGCTTTTGACAGATGTTTTTTCTTGTGATTATTAACTGACCAAATCATCCCTGCAATTCCTGCGATCACCATAATTACAGAAATTAACTCTGCCTGAGTAAAACTTAATCCGAAAGCGTGATATAAAGAATTCACCCTGATTGTTTCAATCAGGAAACGTTCAACTCCGGCTAAAATCAGATAGATTGAGAACATCATACCAGCCGGTTTAATCTTTTTACGGATAGACCACATAAATACAAATAATATAAGGCCTGCTATCACCTCATAAAATGCAGTTGGGTATACCGGCAGAGGCAGTTCGGCACAATACCTTCCGACACAATCTTTAATAGGAACCCCTTCGCTGATTACATTATGCGGGTATTTGAATGCCCACATCCAATCCGGAGCCCAGCTTAACCAGGATGGTTTTGGAGACGTATTATTTATCCCCCAATCACCATCTCCTGACATATGGCACCCCAATCGACCGACGGCGTAACCGATCATAACTCCAGGCCCACCTACATCAAACATATTCGCTGGTTTTATTCCATGTTTATTCGCGATGTAAATTACTGCCGCACCACCGCAAATTAAACCGCCATAAAATGTCAAACCGCTAAATGAAAACAGGCCCCCGATAGGATCTCTCATAAAATCGTCGATATACTCGAGATTATGAAAAACTTTAGCACCTATGAAACCCCATACAGCGGCCCAAACTACAATACTGCTCATCAATTGATAAGGATGAACGGTTTCTTCAACTATTTTTGGTTTGGGAAGTTGCTGTTTTTTTTTATCAGAATAAGCAAGGTATGCGAATAATCCTGCCAGAATTAGACCACCTAAAAAATTCCCTCTTGTTGATAAAATAGTTTCTTGAGGATTGTCGACAAAAGCTGTATAATTTAAAATTGCGTAAAGAAGTTTATACCCAACTAAGAACCCTAAAAAACCATTAATGATTAAATCAAAGGTTGAAGGAGCTTCGCCAATAGTTATTTGAGTTTTAAAAGGATGAACTAATCCTTCGGCCTCCTTGCGCTTTAATTCTTCAGATAAAGCGATATATGCCGCCACAAATGCCAGCGCCACAAAAAAACCAAACGTTTGAATAGGAAGCGGAATATTAACGCCAGTTAAATATTCAATAAGATACGATAGGGTTGGAAACATGGCCAAAGATAATGGGATGTTCGGAAAAACATAAAACTAATGAACCAGAACTTCTGCAGCTTCTGATATTTCTACCTCTCCTGATGCTGAAATAGTTTCCAGTTTTATCCATTTCAACTCATTTACAAGAACAGGATCATATTTCGCCTGAACCTTAACATAATTGGTTGTAAAGCCATGCATCAAACCGTCTTTCTGGTCGCCCTCAAATAAAACCTGAGCATCTTTTCCTAACTGCGCTTCATAAAATGCCCGGCGTTTTTTATCAGAAAGTATATGAAGCATTTTACTTCGATCGGCGCGCTGAGATCCGGGTACAGAATCCGGCATTTCTGCGGCTATCGTGTTTTCTCTTTCTGAATAGGTAAACACATGGAGATATGAGATATCTAACCCGTTTAAGAAATCGTACGTGTCAATAAAATCCTCGCGTGTTTCACCCGGAAAACCGACAATTACATCTACGCCAATACAGCAATCGGGCATTACTTCTTTAATCCTGGCAACCCGCTCAACATATAATTCCCTTTTATAACGCCTGCGCATCAGTGACAGAATTTTATCGGAGCCTGATTGAAGGGGAATATGAAAATGAGGCACAAATCGTTTCGAAACAGAAACGAATTGGATAATTTCATTGGTTAACAAATTTGGCTCAATAGAAGAAATCCGGATTCGATCAATGCCTTTCACCTCGTCGAGAGCTTTTACAAGATCTAAAAATTTATCCTCTCTTTTACCGCCCCTGATTCCAAAATCGCCAATATTTACACCCGTGAGTACTATTTCCTTTACCCCGGAAGCAGCAATTTCTTCCGCCTGCTTAACTATATTTTCAATAGTATCACTTCTGCTTGAGCCTCTTGCCAATGGAATGGTACAAAAGGTACACGAATAATCACAGCCATCCTGTACCTTTAAAAAGGTACGGGTACGATCACCGTAAGAATATGATGCATTGAATTGTTTTGCCTCAGCAATTGGCTGATTATAAACGAGAGCCTTCGGATTTTTGGTTAGATCAGTTAAGTATTCAATTATCTGAAACTTTTCAGCAGCTCCTAAAACCATGTCGACTCCGGGAATTTCGGAAATTTCTTTAGGCTTTAGCTGAGCATAACAACCAACAATTAATATATATGCGTTGGGTGAATGTTTCAGTGCCTCTTTAACTACTTTACGGCATTTTTTATCCGCATTATCAGTTACAGAACATGTATTGATTAAATATACATCAGGAGTATCGGTAAAATCAACTGTCGAAAATCCAGCTTGATTAAACTGTCTTCCGATTGTTGAGGTTTCGGAATAATTCAATTTACAGCCTAATGTATAAAATGCAACTTTTTTCCTCATAATCAAGCTGCAAAGATAAGAATTTGGGTTGAAAACTGAGCTTGGGAATTGTTTTTACTCTCTCATTATTAGTTTATTCCTCAAGCATTCATCCGCCCCACCTGTATGAATCATTATTCAAACCTGCTAAATCTAATACCCTGTCAACCACAGTTGCAGCCACTGCCTCGATGCTAGCGGGCCTGCTATAAAAAGATGGCGTTGCCGGACAAATAATTCCCCCGGCCTCTGTAACCGTTTTCATATTATTGATGTGGATAAGATTAAACGGAGTTTCTCTTACAACAAGAATTAATTTTCTTCGCTCCTTTAAAATTACATCTGCTGCCCTTGTAGTCAGATCATCAGAAACACCCGAAGCAATTCTCCCTAAAGTGCCCATTGAGCAAGGGCAAATTATCATGGTATCAAACTTTGCCGAACCGGATGCAAATGGAGCAGTAAAATCCGATTTGGCATAAAACTTAAAGGGGTAATTCATATAAGAATCTTCCTCTAATTCATATTTCCAAACTTCCTTTGCATTATCAGACATAATAATACCTACCGCTTCAATATCAGATTGAAGATTCAATAATTTATCAAATAAAACCTTTGTATAAATTGAACCACTGGCACCAGACACTGCAATAACTATCTTTTTTTTCCTCATCAGATTCTTAACAAAACAGCAATGAAAAAGTTAAATAATAAAAAAGGGTCGAATATTTAAATTCGACCCTACATCTACCTATGAAAAACATGCCCTTTGGGAGGGCATTACAAATATAGATATAATGTTATACGTGCCAAATTTATTTAAGCAAAAAAAGGCTTAAACATCCATTATAGATAAATTATTGATTTACAATGACTAACAGAAATATTTTACCTTAAATACCGGTAAAAACATTTCTTGCATTTTTTAAAAAAAAAGGGTCGAATATTTGATTCGACCCTACATCTACCTATGAAAAACATGCCCTTTGGGAGGGCATATACTAAAAGACAAATGTGGTGCCAACGCTGAAAACCCCTTCTCAGACCTGTTCTAAAATATTTCATTTAACCCCATTGGGATCTATAACCACATATGGGAATACCATTCCCGATTTCGCCACACATTGCATTCTACGACTTAATTTAATATTATCTAAGGATTTTTAGCATTATACTAAGCCCAATAAAAAAGGGCCGAATATTAAAATTCGACCCTACATCTACCTATGAAAAACATGCCCTTTGGGAGGGCATATACTAAAAGACAAATGTGGTGCCAACGCTGAAAAACCCTTTTTTAGACCCTATTCTAACTAACTTTATTTACCCTATTGGGAATTACAACCACATGTGGGAATACCATTTCCCGATTTTGCCACAATTGCTTTTTACAGGCTTATATATTATATGCGTATTATATGCGGTTGTTTTGGTTCTTTTCGCAACAGAATATTCGCGGATCTACCGACTCTTTCAATGCTCCTTCCAGGGCTCAATACCTTGGGGTAGGAAATGCTGAGTGTTGCTCTTAGACTGGCTGATTGTATACTTAGTCCACAAGGTTTTATTCTGATCCATGTCTTTTAGAAATACGTAGCTAAAAAAAGGGCCGAACATTAAATTCGACCCTACATCTACCTATGAAAAACATGCCCTTTGGGAGGGCATATACTGAAAGACAAATGCTGTGCCAGCGTTAAAAAACCTTTTTCATCCCCCTTCTAACCATGTTTCGTTTATCCAACTGGGAATTATAACCACAAACTGGAATACCATTTCCCGATTTTGCCACACTTGCTCTTGTATCATATTCAAGCAAGCAAAAAACGCATACAAGAAGTCATTCCCCCATTCCCTGAAGACCTGATGAAATTTTAAGCGGTAAAAATCAGGTTAAGCCTCTTGACTCAAGGGTTCTTATATGATAGCTGACCAGATCGGTGATTGGAGATTTAATGATCTTTCCAATTTCCATCTCATATTTTTGAGCGCACTTATTCAGAATGTCGGAAAAGTAAAAAGCAACAGATCCAACAGCATTAAACTTATGTGAATTATATCCGGGATAAAGACAAACTAATTGAGTAAACAGGTCGTCTATTGAACTTTCAACAAGAGAATAAATGTGCTGGTCCTTAAGATTTTTATAAGCAAATTCAGCAAAGACCGCACAAAACCTGTTTGCCAGTGGTTCTGTATAAACTTTGTTCAGGATATCATCATGCCTGTAAGTATAAGTTCGTTCAAAATTCTCTCTGACACCCGGTGACAAAGTTCCTCTTAAGTAACTCACCAATATTTTTTTCCCGATATAACAACCACTCCCCTCATCACCCAGAATATATGCCGCAGAATTTACCTGATGAATAATTTTTCCACCATCATACAAACAGGTATTAGTTCCTGTGCCAAGAATAGCTGCAAATCCAGGCTGATCTCCCAATAAGGCCCTGCATGAAGCCAAAAGATCATCTTTAACAACTATTTCAGCATTAATAAAAATATCCTGAAAAGCCCGTTTCAATATCTGAGCTTTTTCTTCCCCGTGCACACCTGCACCGTAGAAATAAATCTTTTCTACACCTGTTATCTTTAAACCCTCAGGCAATACTTTTGACAAGGATTTTCTAATATAATCTTCATTTACGAAATATGGATTATACCCTTCAGAATAAAAATCTTGACTCTCTAAATCTTTGCTCAGCAAACACCAATGGGTCTTGGTTGAGCCTCCATCTGCTATTAGTATCATTATTCTATAAAGGTAATTAAAGATAGTGTAAAATATACACCAAGTTTAGATTTTCACAAATCCAACATCCATTAATGAGGCTTACCAATACGTGACAAAGAATCAGAATTCTTTTTAATACCTGGCCTACTTTATATGCTGATTGTATACTTTTTACCTTTTACAGTAGTAAAAGTGTTAATATAACCGTAATCAGTTTTCAGAGATTTTGAAGCCGCGCCACTTACCTTAACAGGATAAGCAGTCCTTATTTTACAATCTCCTCCGGCATTAGAAAATATGATAGCTTTCGTAAGTTTTTTATCTTTCCAGTTCATCTCCACGGTAAAATTCCCTCTTGCTTTCAATCCTTTCACACTCCCCTCAGTCCACTCATCCGGCATTGCTGCCAGCAGATGAATTTCTCCAAGGTGGCTTTGCAGCATCATTTCTGTCATTCCGGCAATGCTGCCAAAGTTTCCATCAATCTGAAAGGGAGGATGGGCATCGAATAAATTTGCATAAGATCCACCTCCCTTTGAATAATTAGTACCCTTTTGACCTGTAGGGCGCAATAAGGTTCGGATCATTTTATATGCATGGTTTCCGTCAAGCAAACGGGCCCAAAAATTAATTTTCCATGCAAGGCTCCATCCGGTTCCGTCATCCCCTCTTAGCTCTAAGGTTTTTTTAGAGGCTTCTGCAAAGGAGGGAGTAGTGATTGGCGCAATCTGCCTTCCGGGATATAAGCCAAATAAATGAGATACATGCCTGTGTTTGGGATCCACATCTTCCCAGTCTTTATACCATTCCTGTAAATTGCCCTTCTTACCAATCTGCAGGGGGAATAACTTACTTCGCTTTTCTGTAATTAACTCCCTGAATGCTTCATCTTCATTTAACACCTTTGATGCTTCAATCAGATTGGTAAACAGGTCCCAGATAATCTGCATATCCATAGTTGTGGCAACAGAGACAGTTCCGGGTTTCCCTTTATCGTCAATAAAGGCATTTTCGGGTGATACTGACGGAGCCGTAACAAGCCGGCCCTTTTTATCTTCAACCAAGAAATCTATGCAAAACTGAGCCGCACCTTTCATTAAAGGATAGGCGGTTTCTTTCAGATATTTTTTATCCTGAGTAAACTCATAATGCCACCATAAATGCTGAGAAAGCCACGGCGAGCCCATAGTCCAGTTGGCCCACATCGGGTCGCCCTTACCAAGGTCCCCTACAGGATTGGCCAGGGCCCAGATATCGCTATTATGGTGCACTGCCCAGCCTTTTGCGTGATAAAAATCATTGGCTATAGCTTTCCCTGTTACCGAGGTATTCTTTATAAACTCTATAAAAGGTAAATGCATTTCAGAAAGATTGGTTACTTCTGCGGGCCAATAATTCATCTGTGCATTGATATTGGTTGTATAATTCGAACTCCATGGGGGTCTTACTTCTTTATTCCAGATACCCTGTAAATTTGCAGGAACTCCACCTGGCCTCGAGCTGGAAATAAGGAGATACCTCCCGTACTGATAGTAAAGCATTTCCAATTCAGGATCTTTCGCCCCTTCTGTATATCCTATTAAACGTTCATCAGTGGGCAGCGAGGCATTTTTATTATTAGCCGGTACCGCTAATTTAAAGGAAACACGGTTAAAGTACTTGTGAAAATCGGCAGTGTGCGATTTAAATAATGATGTCCAGCCCTTTTTAATTGCTGCATTCAGGTATTGCGATGCTAATTTTTTCTCATCCTTTCCTTCAGAATCCGGGCATTTATCAAACCCATTAAAGCTCGTTGCTGCCGAAAGAAATATCAAAGCTTCTGAAGCGTTTACAATAGTTACTCCGCTTGTATCGCTGCTAATAGTTCCTCCATTGCTTGTAGCTTTTACTCTCAATTCATAACGCACCCCTTTGCATCCCGCTGTATCATCGGCAACCATTGGTTTATCGCTACGTACATAATTAGGCTCTAAGTGGGATGGAGATTTTCCCCGCATCGCAATTTCACTGTTACTGATAACAGTGTTTGTATAGGTTAAAGGGTTTCTAGTCTTTAACTTTAAATTCAGCCGCCCTGGTTTATTAGCCGTTAACCGGATAACAATAACCTGATCCGCTGCAGAACTTATCATTTGTCGCGTAAATTCCGTTCCGTCTATTGTAAATCGTGTGGTTAAAATCGCTTCCTTAGTATTCAAATCACGATAATATGCAGATGGTTCAGAATCTCTGAAATGCTGACTGATAATTAAATCGCCAAGAGGGAAATATGACTCGGAGTAATAGCCCTGCATGTTCTTGGTATATTCATTGGCTTTTGTATAGTCTTCATCTTTAAAAAGAGCCTCTCGGGCCAGCAGCAGGTTTGCATAAGCCTTTGGGTTCACATTTTTCCTAACAGGACCGCCAGTCCATAAAGTTGCTTCATTTAACTGGATAAGCTCCTCCTTAACGCCTCCAAACACCATTGCTCCAAGCCGGCCATTACCAACAGGCAATGCTTCTGTCCAGGTGCTTGCCGGCTTTTTATACCATAACTTTGAATCATTTTGACAGATTGCGGTTAAGGGAATTAAAATGAGAGCAGAAATTATGAGTTTCCTAACCATAAATTTTTTAATAAAATTAAATCACACCGATGTTAATAGAATGCTTCCAGAAAAAACGACGAATGAATACATTCAAAAGTTAAAGGCCTATAGTTGAGTCCAAAACTAAAAGAATAATTGTATATCAATTTTACTTTTTTATCTAAAATTTAAGAGATATTATCCTAATTTGTAGTACGACACAAGAAAGCAGAATAAGTACTACAATGAAACCTCAGTTATTAAAAATAACGCATCAACCCGTGTCCTCATTTAGTGTACGCCAGGATATTCCTAATATCAACAGCAGGTGGCATTATCATCCGGAAATAGAATTAATTTGTTTCCATAAAGGTGGAGGGACGCAATTTATCGGAGATCACATAAAGAAATTCGCTGCAGGAGATGTCGTCTTATTAGGGTCTAATTTACCTCATTACTGGATGTTTGATGAATATCTTGGCAATAATAATGAGCATCTGCCGTATTCCACAGTTATACATTTCGAGGAAAATTTTATCGGAGAACGATTTTTACTTTTACCTGAAAGCAGGGCGCTAAAAACTGTTTTTGAAAAAGCCCAGCAAGGTATTCTTATTTCAGGCCATGAAGCCCGGAACATAATATTTCTGATGGATAAGGTGCATAAATCCAGCGGATTCAGAAGAATTATATCATTAATGGAGTGCCTTGAGGCTTTAGCAAACATAAACCATTTAACTCTTTTATCCTCTATAGGATTTCGATATCATGAATATGACTCTGAAAATGAAAGATTGAATACCATATACAATTTCACCCTGAAAAACTTCATGAAGAAGATAGAGCTGAAGGAAATTGCCTCTATTACCGGTTTAATACCGAATTCTTTTTGCAGATATTTTAAGACCCGTACCGGAAAAACCTACAATCAGTTTTTACTCGAAATCAGGATAGGATATGCTTGTAAGCTCTTGCTTGACAATAATCAAAGTATCAAGCAAGTTTGCTTCGAGTCTGGATTTAATAACTTCAGCTGCTTTCACAAAAACTTTAAAAGCATAACCGGGTATACCCCTCAGGGATACCAGAATGCATACATCAAAAATCATAATCATCTTCCAATAGCCCTTCAGGATATCCTTTTATGAAATACAAAAGTGTATGATATTTGGCCTGATTTCCCATTAAACGAAAAGCTCCGAAAACCTTCCCCCTATGAGTCAAAACAGTTTTACCAGCCTAGATTCTGTACAAGATTTATATTTAATTGTAACTGATTCGTAGACAAAGAGATCAAATAATTCATATTAAAAGAAATTCCTTTCATTCACTGGATCTGCTAATACATTTCAATTAAGCAATGCCGGGGCTGCGGAGAGCAGCTAAAACTGATTTTTTAATAATTGCCTGAAAACATTTGCTACCTGTGTCAGTTTATTTGATATATATATGTTATGGACCAATCAATATTTCTTTTAGTAAAAGATTCCAAGGATGATTGCAGAGATGTAATTCGACATAGAGATGGAGACTTAAAAGTAAGGGTATATTGTTTGAATAAAGATCCTTATGAACCCGACCCCTCTGAACTTCAGTTTTTTGGAAATGACAATGGAGAAATTTTAGCATTTGAAACTGTAGGATATGATGGTTCTGACCCTCTGCTGGTAATTGAATCAATCAGATGGTACGCTGATTATATAGACAATCCAAAGATGGAAATCTTAGCAGAGAATCCCGGGCTACCAGACCCCAATCATAACAAATCTCTATTCAAATAATAATTTTACTTCTTCAAACTAATTTAGTGCGTTACATAAAAATCTGACAATTGATTACTCTGACAGGTTCGCGAATTAATATCGCCTGACTAAAGCTTCCGTTGGGCTTACAAATTTCCTAACTCTTGAGACCAGCTCACTTAAATTAAAAGGTTTTATTATAAAATCATCTCCACCTAATTCAAACGCCTCTAAAAGTACCCTTTCTAATCCTATGGACGAAAGAACTATTACTGGTGTATTTTTAATTACTGGATTATTCTTAATATGACTTACAACCTCAAGACCACTTACAAACGGCATCATTATATCCGTAATAACTAAATCATATAGAGTTTTCGATAGCATCTCAATCCCCTCTGCTCCATCCCTGGCTAAATAAACGTCGTATCCATCTTTTTTTAAACGAAATTCAAGAGCTTTAATCATTAGCTCATCATCTTCAATTACAAGAACTTTTGCCATCGATTAACTATCATTTAGGATATACTACGCAAAAACTTCACCAACTTTCCGAAAACATAAATGCGAAGATATGATTCGTTTAAAGCGCCCCAGGACACTCTTGCAGCTGAGTACCCCATTTGAGAGAAATGCTTAGATGCAACAAAATCCTCAAATTGTATAATAAATTCCCATATAGGCAGAAAATCTTTTATTGGATAATCTCTAAATTGAACATGAATGTTAAGCTTAAGCTATTATATTTGCAACCAATTGCCCGGGTGGCGAAACTGGTAGACGCACCACCTTGAGGTGGTGGCGCCTTAACGGGTGTAGCGGTTCGAATCCGCTCTCGGGCACAAAAAAAGGGGAAAGTACAATTTTCCCCTTTTTGATCTAAATACACTTTTCTTAAGAAACTAAAGCTAAATCCCTTTCTTTCTTCTTTTCAGGCATTCCCAGCTTTTTTATATGAGTTAAGTGGGACACGAAGGCTTTAAAAACCGTTGGATGTTCAATATAATTTACCTCAAACTCCTTACAGGTTCTCTTTACAATTTCATTGATTTTAGGATAATGGATATGGCTGATACGGGGAAACAAATGATGTTCTACCTGGAAATTCAGACCTCCTACAAACCATGAAACCAACT
Organism: Pedobacter superstes; assembly: GCF_037622515.1. Classification (NCBI taxonomy): domain Bacteria; kingdom Pseudomonadati; phylum Bacteroidota; class Sphingobacteriia; order Sphingobacteriales; family Sphingobacteriaceae; genus Pedobacter; species Pedobacter superstes. Next base: position 39,037 of record NZ_JBBJCN010000009.1, on the reverse strand, counting down.
TACTTTTAGTTGCGAAATTGGCTGTTGTACTAATCTGGTGAATAGCCCATTCCTGATCAATTTTATTTGTTAGAGGATGTGGCTCAGGAAATTGCGTCCCCTCTACCACATGGGCTAACTGAAATACGATACTAATGCTGTAACCACACACAAACCCGGCAATTAAAAAGCCCAGAAAGGTTTCCAGCACTCCTACCATAACTATTGGCACAACCAGGTAAACACTAACATAAAATGCTTTTGTTGTCCAAAAAATCAAATGTTCATTTAAAGCTATTTTCTTGGGAGAATCTTTTGGTCCCATTTTACCGGTAAAATATTTTTCGAAATCCTGGTATAAGATCCAGGCCATATAAGATATCCCATACAAAAACACCCAATAAAATTGCTGATATTTATGATAACTCTGTTTAGCTTGTTCGCTATGCATGCGCATAAACTTTATATCAATATCATGATCCATCCCGTCAATATTTGTATAGGTATGGTGGTTTATATTGTGCTTCTGTTTCCAGAAATAAATGGTGCCCCCCATCACGTTAAGTGAATACGCACTGAAGGCATTGAGTATTTTATTTTTAGAAAAACTCCCGTGTCCACCTTCATGCATAATGTTAAATCCGATAGCAGCAAAGGTTAAACCCAGGACGCAGCACAGTAAAACAGATATCCATGGATTTGGAGTAAAAAACACAAGTGTGATATAGGTACTTACTAAAGAAGTTAATAATATAATACTTTTCAGAAACAATTTCCATCCGCCGGAAACACACAATTTATTAGAGGTAAAATAATTATCAACCCTGCTTTTAAGTGTGTTAAAAAAAAGAGTGTTTTGGCTGTTGAAAGAAATTTTTGTCATATAATTTTAAGATACTGTTACTTTAACGCTTATTAGTAATTAACATTGCAGCGAGAATGCGTTTACAACAATGTGAACCTAAATCTGTTCTGACCTGGATCAACAATTAAGCATTTAAAACAAGCTGGTTACGTTCTTTGCGGGACTAGATAACTTTAATGGCTTTCTTCCTTTCTTGCTAAGAAAGCTTTATGCAGAATACTAATTTACAATTGTGTAAAGGTATAAGTTTATTTTACACAATTGGTTTTACATTATTTTATTGATCGTTCAGGTTTAAAACCAGGCTATCATAAGCAAGCTCTATTCCCTCGGGCAGTTCCTTACTCACATCCTCATGCTTCCCCATTCTGTGACTTATATGGGTGAGATATGTTTTAGGGGCGCCTATTTCCTGAGCAAAGGCAATAGCTTCATCCAGTGTGAAATGAGATATATGCTTATCTTTTTGCAAGGCATTTACTACCAGAATTTCCGAGCCTTTAATTTTCTCTTTTTCGGCCTGAGATATTGTCTTTGCATCAGTGATGTAAGTAAAATCATTTATTCTGAATCCAAATACCGGCAATTGGTAGTGCATAACTTCAATAGGTATAACATTGATCCCATCAACCAGAAAAGGTATATTAGATATTTCGGTTAGATTTATAAGAGGTACCCCAGGATATTTGGAATCTCCGAATGCATAATGAAACTCCCTTTCCAGTGTTTGATGCACCCGTTTATTCGCATAAACGTTCATTGCTTCTTTCTGATGATAATTAAAAGCCCTCACGTCATCCAGCCCTGCTACATGATCTTTATGTTCGTGAGTAATCAATATACCGTCGAGGTGCTTAACCTTTGCTCTCAGCATCTGGTATCTGAAATCGGGACCAGTATCAATAACAAGAGTTTTTCCGTCAACTTCAATTAAAACAGAAACTCTTAATCTATTATCATATGGGGAGGAAGAAGTACATACCTCGCAACTGCATCCTATAAGTGGGACTCCCTGAGAAGTTCCTGTTCCTAAAAAAGTAATTTTCACAGTTGAAGGGTAGTTTGTTTTAATACATAAAGAAATTGCTTCTGTTTTTCATCAAGCATACTTTCGTCAGTTTGGATGTTTTGTAAAAGTTGAGCAAGCGAGTTTATTTTACTTTCAACATTTGAAAATTTATTCACGACAACGACTTTACTGTCCTCAAGAATACAAGCTCCCGTCTTGAAGCTTCCCTTTTCATAACGAACCTTGTATTCCAGACTTTTCAGCAATTGCTCAAGCTTTTCTAATGTATGTTGAGTATATGACAGGGACATTTTCAAAATTAACAAAAGCAGCCATTCTCCGAAACATATCATTAAAAAAGCGATGATCTCTCACCGCTTTTTTACTTTTTAATTTTTCAATTATTTACTTTTTACTTTTTACCGTAAGTCTACCACTTCTACACCAGGATACTTCTTGGCATCAAAGCCAAACATAGATTCAGGTACTTTAACATTAGGCGTGAATGTTCTGATTGAATAAGTATATCGATTCCCGTTTTTATCAAAAATAGTCGCGTTACTAATTTGTTTATTCAATTTATCAATATTAAGCCTGACCTTAAAAAAAGAGCGTTTACTATCCAAAGGCGTTAAATCAATCACATGTGTGACGCGGTTATTAATCTTTGAATCACCGGTATATACATATTTAAAGCCTTTTTCGTAAATCGTGAAAATTTGGGCAGGATTCATCGCATTTGGACTATTATCTACTTCGCTTAACTGAACTTCCTTATCGGCTTTCACATAGGTCCACTGGTTTCTACCATCACTTATAAGTTCCTGTGCTTTTAAAACAACCTTATATTTATTGGCCTTAGATTTAGCGTACAAAGTCCCCGCCTGGGTTTCTTTTACTTTAGCCTGAGGATTATCAAGTGTAAAGGTGAAATCAGTTTTAATTACGTCATACGATCGATATTTCTTACTTACTTCAGCTAATATTGCTTTAGCCTTCGCATCTGTTTGTGCCCAAACACTTGCTACAGATCCAATAATTATTATGGCACTGAAAATAATTCTTCTCATCTCTTCTAATTTAAATCTACTTCTTATTAAGGTTGTCCAGGAACTGTTCCAATGCATAGTCATCAGGTAAAAGAACTTCACGTGCCTTACTTCCTTCAAAAGGCCCGACAATACCTGCAGCTTCTAACTGATCAATCAGTCGCCCCGCCCTATTATAACCCAATTTCAGCTTTCTTTGTATAAGCGATGTAGAACCTTGCTGATGCATGACAATAAGCCGCGCGGCATCTTCAAATAACGAATCCCTGTCTGCCGGGTCAAAATCCTTAATACTGCCACCTTCTCCATTTTCATCAACGTACTCTGGCAGCATCCAGGCTGAAGAATACCCTCTTTGATTTCCGATAAAATCCGAAATCCTTTCAACTTCAGGTGTGTCAACAAATGCACATTGAAGTCTTATCAGATCATTTCCTGTGGAAAACAACATATCTCCCCTTCCGATAAGCTGATCCGCACCGCCTGAATCTAAAATGGTTCTGGAATCAATTTTAGACAACACACGGAAAGCCAGACGTGCCGGGAAATTGGCTTTGATCGTTCCTGTAATGATATTTACAGACGGACGCTGTGTAGCAATCACAAGATGTATACCTACCGCCCTGGCCAGCTGAGCCAAACGTGCTATGGGTGTTTCTACTTCTTTTCCTGCTGTCATCATCAAATCTGCAAACTCATCTACAACCAATACTATAAAAGGTAAGAACCTGTGACCCTCCTCAGGGTTTAATTTACGATTGATAAATTTTGCATTATATTCTTTTAAATTTCGCACCTGACCATTTTTCAACAGGTCATATCGCTGATCCATTTCAATACAAAGTGAGTTTAAAGTACTGATAACCTTCTTTGTATCTGTTATGATAGCATCTTCTTCTCCGGGAAGTTTGGCTAAAAAATGTCTTTCTATTTTTCTGAACAGGGTTAGCTCTACTTTCTTAGGATCTACCAAAACGAATTTCAGTTCGGATGGATGCTTCTTGTAAAGCAATGACGCCAGAATACAATTTATACCGACGGATTTTCCCTGCCCTGTAGCACCAGCAACCAGCAAGTGAGGCATTTTTGCTAAATCGGCAATAAATACTTCATTAGATATGGTTTTACCCAATGCAATAGGTAAATCCATCGTCGTATTCTGAAACTTATCTGTCGCAAGTACCGAACGCATGGAAACCATCTCAGGATGCTGATTGGGAACTTCTATCCCTATAGTCCCTTTTCCAGGCATCGGAGCAATAATCCGGATACCTAATGCCGCCAGACTCAAAGCGATATCATCCTCAAGATTTTTAATTTTTGAGATACGAACTCCGGGTGCAGGAATTATCTCATATAAAGTAACTGTCGGACCAATAGTAGCCTTGATTTTATCAATTTCTATATTATAGTGATTTAAAGTCTCTACAATTTTATTCTTATTAGCTTCCAGCTCATCGGTATTAACCGAAATCTTATTTGATCCATAATTCTCGAGTAACTCCAGGGTTGGGTACTGATAAGATGATAAATCAAGCTTGGGATCGTACTGACCGAATTGCTGAACCAGATCTTCCGCTTTTTTCTCTTCCTCCGTTTTGGTAATGGTTAACTCAGGATCAGATTTCTGAACATTTAAGTTAAGGGCTGTAGCACTTGACTCTGTAACAGGAGCCCTGGGAACTAATACTTCCGGCTCAACATTATTTGCCAGTTCCATTGGCGGAACAATTCTTTCCTGCTTCAATAAATTAGCAGAAATTACATCTGCTGAATTATCTTTAACAGGCTCCCGTTTATTCAGTGGAAATTCAACTGGCCGGGTTCTGAAATCGTCCTCCAATTCAATTTCCTCTTCCTTAAAAGAAACCGGTGGAGTTTCAAACTCTTCTTCCTTATCTTTAGTAGGGAATTTAAAATCAATATTATAAGCGATAATCAAAACACTTAATCCGGCAAAAGTTAGCAAGCCAGCGACCCCTGTATTACCGATCTGAGCTTGCAATAATCTATTTGTCCAGAAACCAAACTCACCTTCAATAAAATGTGGAAAATCGGAGACAAAAGCATGAAAAAATGCAAATGTTATCGATATAAAAACTAACAGGAAAAGTGAATATGCCAAAGTTTTTGCAAGGGATACAACCTTCACTCGAAAAAGCAGCCTGTACCCTATTATGAAAAATACAGCTATAAAAATGAAAGATGCAACACCGAACCATTCATAAATAAACTGATGCGATAATAAGGCTCCAAATTTCCCGAGCCAATTCTCTACTACAGGACTTAACACACCAGACTCTGCCAGTTCATCAGCTGTTTTAAAAAGATTGTCCCAACCTCCGTTCGCATCGATAACATAGCTTTGATCTTCTTGCCATGTAAATAAATAAGATGTAAATGCTACTAAAAAGTACAACGAAAGCACCAGGAAGAAAAGACCTATTATCTTAAAGAGCCTGCCATCATTAAAATTTAGTTTAGGTAAAATTTCAGCTTTATCATTTCCCCTGCTAACTCTCGCCCTGGCTGCTGATTTTGGCTGCAGCTCTTCTCTGAAGCTATTTGATTTAAATTGATTTCCTTTTACAGGCATTTAGTACGATGATATTATCCCGACAAATATAATGTATATCTCTTATCACTCTTCACATCCTTTATTTATTTCTTGTTTCGAACTCATAAGTAACATGAAATTTCTTAAAAGAATAATAAATACTAATTTAGTGATATAAACATGAACGACGAAGAATATTTAGTTGAAGAATATATTCAAACAGGCAATATTAATGCACTGAAAGAATTACTGGATTTAAAACCCGCCCTTGCAAATGGAAAAACAAGTTTAAACGTATCTCCATTACTTTTATCCTGTTATTATAAGAAACCAGAAATTTCTGATATCATTTTAAAATTCATTAAAGACCTTAATATCCACGAGTCGGCCGCTGTTGGCAAGTTTGACAGCCTGGCAAGTAATATTTATAAAAACCCCGAATTAATCAATAGCTTTTCCGATGATGGATTTACACCGCTGGGATTAGCCTGTTATTTCGGACATGAAGACTCGGCCAGATATCTTTTATTGAAAGGGGCAGAAGTGAACGCTTGTTCAAAAAACGGCTTTAATGTATATCCTATTCAATCAGCGGTAGCAGCTAATAATATCGAAATTGCAAAAATTCTGCTCGAAGCAGGTGCTGATGTTAACGTCAGGCAAATATCAGGAGTTACGCCTTTACACTCTGCGGCTCAGCACGGAAATATCGATTTAATTATTTTGCTCCTTGAAGCAGGTGCAAATGTAAATGCAGTTACAGAAGATGGAAAAACGGCAGCAGATCTGGCTTCATTGGCTGGATTTAATGATTTAGCCAAAATCCTGGCTTAAATTAGAAATCCCAGATAGATGTCCTAATTCGTTTCACGTAATCTTTAAAACCTAATACGAATGCGGCGAAAAAATAAAAGATCAGAGGAAACCCAACCGAAAGGACCGATATATAAATAAAGAAAAGCCTCAACTTGGAGGTCGACATATCAAATCGCTCCCCGATGTATGTGCAGACCCCGAACGACTGTTTTTCAAAATAACCCAGTATTTTCTGTAGCATATCAATTAGGGTTTACAAGTTTTGTACCAATCGCACAATTTAAACATTTTTTAAAGTCACAGTATGTTTTTTTTAAATGAAGAAGAGCCTGTGATCTGTCAGACCTTCCTTTTTTCACTCCAATTTCAATGAATTTTTGTGTAATCTGATTCTCTTCAAATGGGATGATCTCTAATAAACTTATTACGCGATTTTTTATTATATCACTATCAGTACATTTTCCATAAGTAAATAAAGTATGTGCTATAGAATTCAGCAAAATATTATCTATTGAGGATGCACCTAACTGATTAGAAACCTTTTCAGCTTCTGTTCCAAACCGGTAATGATTTAACCAATAGGGTGAAACAGGGAGAGTTTTAAATAGCTCACGTATTTCTTTGGGCTCTTTAATTTCAACTATTTTTGAGAAAAGGTGACTCGATTGAAGTACAAGAGCAGAAAACTGAGCTAAGCGTAGCGTCGGAAAGTTTTGTGGCCGGAGTCGCAAAAACTTCCATAAGTACTTGTCAATAGGTTTTAAATTATACTTTGCCTTTAAAAAGCGATATTCATTAGCCAGACTTCTATGAAAATCGTCATTAATATCATCCTCCAGAAAACCTGCCTGCCCGAATATTAAAGCTTCGATCTGTAAAGGGTTATTTTTATGCCTGGCCAAAATTTGCTGAGGAAGAGAACGAGCCATCATTTCAAAAGGTAAAGCGTTCGTTTTAAATCCGAAGTTTCTCGCAAGCGTTATATAGAAAGCGTCATCCCAACTTCCTTTATACTCGCTTAATATCTCTATAACCTGCTCTGACTTTGTTTCGAGGCGCTCTATGAGCATGCGCAGAAGCCAGCTCTCCATATGCAAATCGCTTATTTGGGCAATATGCTTTTCGCAGGGAATCCAGTTTAAATTCTGCATCAAAATTTTATACTGAGATTCGATATCCGGATGAATAAATGGTTTGATCTCAAGAGTAGGTATCAGGCTCCCATCGTTTCTGAAAACAGGTGTATCGTATTCATACACCACATGTAAAATCACATTATTATAGGCTTTATCGTCAGGATGGCTATGACGTATCCAGTCAGAGGATTTAATGTGTATTTCAACATTCCCGGCCCATTTGGTATCCCCGATTTGAAGTTTAGCATGTTCAAAATCGGGTCCGGCATTTTTATTTAATATGCCAGCGTGTATGAGTTTAATCGGTTGATCATCTACAGTTTTTAAATCTTTCTGGCTAAAAACCTTAAATTGCCACACATAAAATAAGAAGTCTTCATAGAAAGGCATTCCTAAAATTAGAAATAAAAGTAAATTTCAAGAAATATTTTTTCCCGATTAATACCGCTGTCTTATTGTTTGAAAAATCAAATACTTAAAATATCCGCTCTAAAGCAATTTCCATTTCTTTTTGGATTTTCTGCGCTTCATTTCTCGCCGCCTGGGCAAAGTCCAATCCTGATGAGGCATAAATAACCGCTCGCGAAGAATTTACAAGAAGCCCGCAATCTTTGTTCATACCATATCTGCATACCTCATCCAGGCTCCCTCCCTGGGCGCCAACGCCCGGAACTAATAGAAAATGAGAAGGCGCGTATTTACGAATATTCAGGAAGGATTCTCCCCTGGTTGCACCTACCACGAACATCAGTTGTTCATCACCAGCCCATTCACCAGCTTTTTGTACAACCTTCTCGAAAAGCATTTCAGAACCTACAGATAAATTCTGAAAGTCTTTACTCCCTTCATTAGAAGTTAAAGCCAGGAGAATTACCCACTTATTTTCAAACTTCAGAAAAGGCTTAACTGAATCAGCCCCCATATATGGAGCTACAGTAATTGAATCAAAACTCATTTCCGATGAAACTTCGTCAAAAAATGCTGAAGCGTACATCTCAGAAGTATTACCGATGTCTCCGCGTTTAGCGTCTGCAATAGAGAAGCAATTTTTAGGTAAATATTGCCAGGTTTTAACCAGGCTTTGCCAGCCGTTTATTCCCCGTGATTCGTAAAACGCAGTATTTATTTTATAAGAAACGCAAAAATCCTTAGTCGCGTCGATAATTTGCTTATTAAATTCAAAAACAGGATCATTTAATTCAAGCAAATGCTTTGGAATTTTGTTGATGTCTGAGTCAAGACCAATACAAAGGAATGATTTCTTTAACTTTATCTGATTTATAAGTGTTTTACGATCCATATTATTATATGCCTCAAAGTAACCAAAACATAATCTTTGAAAAAATTAAATTTAATTTTTTGTTTAATTCAATATAATGCAGTAAAATTGTGACGTTATCTCAAATGTTATCCTCTGAAAAGGAAAAATCTTTGTATTTCTTACACAATAATTTTCTTTCCTGACGGGGATTTACTCTTAGAAAAATAATCCTATAAAATATTTCAAATTGAATGGCAGATATTAATGAATTGAACGACAAGCTTGTGTCAGAGCTGCGTGAGATTGCACACTCGTTTGGCGTTGAAAACGCTGACGGATTACGTAAACAAGACTTAATTAATAAAATAACAGAGCAGAAGGAGCTAATTGAAGCTGCCCGTCAGAGTGCTTTGCCAGAGGAAGCACCTCAAGCTGAAGAGGAAAAACCCCGTAAACGTATCAGAACTGTAAAAACCAAAGTCGAAGGAATTCAAAGAAATGTTGTTTCAAGACAAGAAACTCCGCATCTTGATTTCCCGGTTCAAGAGGAAGAAGAAACTTTTCAGGCTCCGGAAGAACCATCGGCTGTAGAAGCTACAGTGGAAGTCTCTGAAGATAGCGCCAGAGACTCTAAGGCAGTAGCGGAACCTCGTTTTCAGAAATTTGAGAAACGAACTCCCAATTTACCAAGAGCCAATGAAGGAAGACCTTCAGAGCCGACCCCTGCTCCTGCAACTAATCTTGACTTTGATAATGTTATTGCAAATGAAGGAGTTCTGGAAATTATGCCTGACGGCTATGGTTTTTTGCGTTCATCAGATTATAATTATCTGACTTCTCCTGATGATATCTATGTTTCCCAGTCACAAATAAAATTGTTCGGACTAAAAACAGGTGACACGGTTCGTGGTAGTATCAGACCTCCTAAAGAAGGCGAAAAGTATTTCCCTTTAGTGAGAGTTGAAGCTATCAATGGAAGAATACCGGCGGAAGTAAGAGATCGTGTGCCTTTCGACTACCTCACCCCACTTTTCCCGTCTGAAAAATTAAACTTGTTTACCGATGTAAGCAATCAGTCTACACGTATAATGGATCTGTTTACCCCTATAGGTAAGGGTCAGCGTGGTCTAATTGTAGCCCAGCCGAAAACAGGTAAAACTATATTATTGAAAGACGTAGCCAATGCTATCGCGAAAAATCATCCTGAAGTTTATCTGATTATATTATTGATTGATGAGCGTCCGGAAGAGGTTACAGACATGGCAAGAAGCGTACGTGCCGAGGTTGTTTCTTCAACTTTCGATGAACCAGCCGAACGTCATGTAAAAATTGCTAATATCGTGTTAGAAAAAGCCAAACGTATGGTAGAATGCGGGCACGATGTAGTAATCTTGTTAGATTCAATTACGCGCCTGGCCAGGGCTTATAATACTGTGGCTCCTGCTTCCGGTAAAATTCTTTCGGGTGGTGTTGATGCAAATGCATTACATAAACCTAAACGTTTCTTTGGAGCTGCGCGTAACATTGAAGATGGAGGATCATTAACAATTCTGGCTACAGCTTTAATTGATACAGGCTCAAAAATGGACGAAGTTATTTTTGAAGAATTTAAGGGAACGGGTAATATGGAGCTTCAACTGGATCGTAAGTTATCCAACAAACGAATCTTCCCGGCAATAGATATTACTGCATCAAGCACCAGACGCGACGATTTACTAAATGATAAGGACACACTTCAGCGTGTATGGATTTTACGTAATCATCTTGCTGATATGAACTCCCAGGAAGCGATGGAATTTTTGCTTGGACAAATGAGGGGTACTAAATCAAACGACGAATTCCTGATTTCAATGAATTCATAAACAGCAAAAGAGGTGTTCAAAAAGTTGTGAACTATAACTAATTTAGTCCCTATGAAAAAATCAGGTAATACAGCTTTTTGCACGTCCTCTTTTTGTTTTTCAATATGAGAAAACACATACCAAATGCGATAACCTGTTTAAACTTACTTTGTGGCTGCGTAGGCATAGTTTTGGCCTTTCGTAACAACCTCATTTTTGCCTCCTATGCAATTATTTTGGCTGCAATTTTTGATTTTTTAGACGGGTTTATTGCAAGACTATTACATGCATATTCTGAAATTGGTAAAGAGCTTGATTCTTTGGCAGATATTGTAAGCTTTGGTGTTTTACCTTCAATCATCATCTATCAGCTGTTTCTGGAAGCCCCGCAGTTAGGTATGCTTAGTCAGTATATAAATTACTCCGCTTTTCTGATAGCAATATTTTCAGCGCTGAGACTCGCTAAATTCAATATAGACACGCGGCAGGAGGATAATTTCCTGGGCTTACCCACACCTGCAAATGCATTGCTGATTGCTTCTTTACCATTTATAGTTTCGGGAGAAAATTTGTTTCTAAAAAACTATATTTTGAATGCTTTTTTCCTGTTTATCTTCAGCTTTGGAATGAGTATTTTACTGGTTATGGAAATTCCATTAATGTCATTAAAGTTTAAAAGCCTCAATTTCAGCGAGAACCTGTACAGATACATTTTAATTATTTTGGCTGTGATTTTAATCTTAATATTTAAATTTGTCGCAGTTCCAATAGTTATTTTTTTATATATCCTTTTATCAATAATTCAATTCCGACTTGTAAGATGAGATTCATTGCAGAAATAAATGTTATGCCCCTGAAAGAAATCCTTGACCCTCAAGGTAAAGCTGTTACCGGAAGCATGAAAAACCTTGGTCTTTCAGAGATTCATAATGTTCGGATAGGCAAACATATAAGTCTGGAAATTGAAGCCGATTCTGAATCTACGGCCAGAGAAAAGGTTGATACAGCATGTAAGAAATTACTTGCCAATATGATTATGGAAAGTTATGAATTTGAGCTGAAGCAGGTTTAAAGACTTGCCTGCAGATCTGTTTTAACTTTTTGCAAAAGGATATAAAGACTCTCACAAACCTCTTTTATTTCTGCAAAATCACCCGGAATCTCGTCCAGATTTGATTCTGTACGAGCATTTTGTTCTATTGCGGCCATTTGATCTTTCGCTTTATTTGCACCCATAAATGCCAAGGTGGGTTTTATTTTATGCGCAATATCACCAACAGTTTTCCAGTCTTTGGCACCAACTGCCTGTATTAGCTGTTCTGTATAAACCGGGGTTTGTTCAATGAAGATATCGATCATATCAATCATAAACTCGGCATCCCCTCCGGCTATATCATTTAAATAAGTTAAATCAATTTGGAGTTTATTGGGGTCTAATTCGTGTGACATTGGGTAAAGTTAATTGAAATTTTCTGATTTCTTTACAGATAAATCGTCGGTTAATTCGAGCAATAATTGATTAATCGTTTTCATTAATACAGGGTGCATAAGATTTGGAGCAATTTCATTAAGTGGCATTAATACAAATCGCCTGTGATGCAAAAGTTTATGCGGAATTATTAAATCGGGTAGATTGATTATGTCAGAACCATAAAATAAAATATCTATATCTATAGTCCGTGCGCCCCATCGTTCTTGTCTTATTCTATTTAAATCGTCCTCGATACTCCATATAACCTCTAAAAGGTTAAGCGGAGACAAATCTGATTTAAGACTAATTGCCTGATTTATAAAATCCGGCTGATCCGTCTTCCCCCAGGCAGCAGTTTCGAAGAACGAAGAACAAAGTTCAACAGGTCCCACTCGCTGAATAATTAAATCAAGTGCTTGCAGCAGGTAATCCTCTCTGTTTCCCATGTTGCTTCCAAGAAGTAAAAATATATCTTCCATAAACTGATTAGCCTTGTAACGTTTCAAATATATTCATATCTAATTGTATACTTGTACTTTATTAAAACGTGTAGATGAAAGAATTTTTCAAGATGGTTTTCGCCTCGATGCTAGGCATGGTTTTATCTTTTTTTGTAATTTTTATATTGTTTTTTGTTGTTATTGCGGCCATAATCGCATCATTTGATGACAATAAAGTCAAGGTTTCTGCTAACTCAGTAATTCATATGACGTTAGACCATCAGATCCAGGAACGCTCTTCGAAGAGCCCATTTGATGAACTGGATTTCGGCTTTGAAAGTAATAAGAGCATAGGACTCAATGATATTATCGCAAGTTTAAAAAGAGCGAAAACAGATGATAAAATTAAAGGGATCTATCTCGATTTAAACTCTGTTCAAGCGGGTTTCGCAACAGTTGAAGAAATCAGAAATGCCTTGATTGATTTTAAAAAATCCGGCAAATTTGTTCTGGCCTATAGCGAAGTTTATACGCAGAGTGCTTACTATCTTGCTTCTGTGGCAGATAAAGTTTATTTGAACCCTGAAGGCTTACTGGAGTTTAAAGGACTTGGAACTGAACTTACATTTTTCAAAGGCACGCTGGATAAGCTTGAAATTGAAGCACAGATAATAAAAGTAGGAACTTATAAAAGTGCTGTTGAACCTTTTATACTTGATAAAATGAGTGATGCAAACCGGCAGCAGGTGACATCATTCCTTGGTTCTATGTATGATCATTTTCTAAATTCCATCGCATCGAGCAGAAAAATTCCAAAAGATTCTTTAATTGCAATAGCAAACCAATTAAAAGTACAGCAAGCAGGAGATGCTGTGAGATATAAACTAGCCGATGGATTAAGATATAAAGACCAGGTTTTAGATGATATAAAAAACCGGACAGGGATCGATAAAGAAAAGGAAGTTAAATCGGTTTCCTTGATCGAGTATAGTAAAAACAACTCATCAGAAGAAGGTGATTTCAACAACAGGGTAGCGATAGTTTATGCTTCAGGAGAAATAACAGGCGGTGAAGGAAATGATGAGACGATTGGCTCTGAACGGATTACCCGGGCCATAAGAAAAGCAAGAGCAGATAAGAAGGTCAAGGCTCTGGTTCTCCGAATAAATTCTCCGGGCGGCAGCGCTCTTGCTTCTGATGTTATCTGGCGCGAAGTGATTCTTACTAAAAAAGTAAAACCGGTAATTGTATCAATGGGCGATCTGGCGGCATCAGGTGGATATTATATTGCATGCGCTGCGGATTCTATCTTTGCACAACCTAATACTATAACAGGATCGATAGGTGTGTTCGGAATTATTCCTAACATGCAAAAGTTCTTTAACAATAAACTGGGCATTACTTTCGACAGGGTTAAAACGGCAGAGTTTGCAGATTTAGGCTCAATATCCCGCCCCCTTACAGATGCTGAGCGTTTAATAATCCAACATGAAGTTAACCGCATCTACAATACATTTACCAAACGCGTTGCCGATGGCCGTAAAAAAGACCAGGCCTATATCAATGAAATTGGACAGGGACGTGTTTGGAGCGGAACAGAAGCTCTTAAAATTGGATTAGTTGACCGCTTGGGAAACATAAATGATGCAGTTCGATCAGCGGCAAAAATGGCTAAGCTAAAAGATTATAAGTTGGTTTCTTATCCCGCTCAAAAAAGCCCGTTTGAATCACTTTTTGAATCATCTGAAGATAAACTGAAAGATTTCTTTGCAAAAAAAGAAATGGGAGAACAATATCAATATTATCAGCAGCTAAAATCTGCGCTTCAATTTACAGGCATACAGGCCAGGTTACCTTATACAATTTCAGTTAGATAGCAAAAGCGCTTAAGGGCGCTTTTTTATTTTTTCTGATTTATTGAACCACTCTCTGATTTTATCGGAAAATCCATGTTGATTTTTCTTCTTTTCCCCTCCTATTAAAAAACCATAGGGTTTTAAAGATTCTACATTGTCAAACACAATTTTAGTTATTCCTAATAAAGGAATCGCCAAAATCATTCCCGAAATACCCCATAATTCCTCCCCCAATATCAAAACAAGTATCGTACATAAGGGATTGATATTAACTTCACCACCCACAACAAGAGGCTCAATTATATACGTCTGAATAAATTGAACCGCCGCATAGGTAATAATTACACCTATCGCCATGGCCCCGCCTCCCTGGCTAATAGCAATTAGAAGTGTTATTCCCGACCCCGTCAGATTTCCGACAAATGGTACTATCTCCAGTATCCCACATAAAACGGCGAAAAACAACGCATTGGGGATACCGGCAATAGAAAAACCTATCCCATACAATATCCAGAGAATTACAATCATCATAAACATCCCGGTAAGGTATTTATGTGCAACCTGTGACGAATCTCTGATTATTTTCGAAGTTTTATCATGTTCATTAACAGGGGTTAACTTCATTATAAAAGTTTTCAGATGATTACGGAAATAGATAAATAAAAAGGAATAAACCAGCACCAATATAATATCAACCAGCACTCCCATAAACCCTGAAATAGCATTGGTTGCGGTACCTTTACCTGATTTTTGCTGTTCTGCAATAATCTTTTCCTGTTCAGCTTTAGAAATCCCTAACTCGGAGTTAATAAACTGTTTTAGCTGTTCGATAGCCGATACAATTTTCTGCTCCAATTGAGAAAAGTCACTTGCCAGATCGGATATCTGCCAAATTAATAAAGCAATTACGCCGCTTACCGAAAGCAGAAAAACTAATAAACAAACGGTTGCCGCCCCGCCTTTATTTAAGCCCTTTCTTTCCAGCCGCCTGCTTAAAGGCAATAGCAACATAGCCAGTATACCAGCAAAGGCAATTGGAATCAGAAAAGAACGGGCATAATACAGACCCGCAAATATTAAGAACAACAGCAATAGAAGTTGAACCGATTTCGATATAGTTAATTTATTTCCCAATATGGAATAAACACTAAGTTTGTTTGAAAGTTTGTTTATAAAGTTCGCAATTTGGGGGGCTTATTTATATATGTATTTTTGTAAGCAACATGGATAACAAAACCATAGCCAGAACCCTAAGGCTTTTAAGCCAGTTAATGGAACTTCATAATGAGAATCCTTTCAAGATTAAATCATTAGCCAGTACCGCTTATACTGTAGATAAACTCCCTTTTTCCCTGGCTAAAAAATCACTGGTTGAGCTAGAACAGGTTAGTGCTATTGGTAAAAGTACAGCGGCCAAAATCTGGGAACTTATTCAGACTAAGACGATTAAAGATCTGGAAGACCTTTATCAAAAAACGCCTCCGGGAGTCATAGAGATAATGGGAATAAAGGGTCTGGGACCCAAAAAAGTGCTAACCATTTGGAAGGACCTCAAAATCGAGGACATTGGTGAACTTTTATATGCCTGCAATGAAAACCGATTATTAGAAGCAAAGGGTTTCGGTTCAAAAACTCAGGAGGAAATAAAAAAAGCCATCGAATTTAAAATGGCGAGTAATGGTCGATACCTGTATGCACAGGTAGAAGAATATGCGGAGTATTTGCTAGAAAGATTTAAAGAACAACTTGACATTGAACAAATTTCATTTATAGGTGACTACCGGAGACGCTGTGAAATAGTTGATGGTCTTGATATCTTAATTGGATCCGAACTTACAGCTGAATTACAAAGCTCTGTTATGACAATTTCCACTCTTGAAATTACATCGGTAAAACAACAGAGTTTGGAAGCTGAAAGTACTTCAGGCATTAAAGTGTACATTAACTTTTGCACGTCAGAGGATTTCCCTTTACAGCTAGCTTTTCAAACGGGAACTGAAACTCATACCGGAGAACTGAAATCACGTTTAAAAAGTATCAGCAAAAAACCGGGCACAGAGGAAGAAGTATATTCTATGGCTGGTGTTTCATATATTGAGCCTGAACTTCGTGAAGGAAGAAATGAATTTGCTTTGGCGGATGCGGGTAAACTACCCAAACTGGTAAATCTGGAAGATCTGAAAGGCTCATTACACAACCATAGTACCTGGAGCGATGGAGTAAACACCCTCGAGCAAATGGCATTATTTTGCAGAGATGAGCTTAAACTTGAATATCTTGGTATCAGCGATCATTCAAAATCCGCTTTTTATGCAAAAGGATTATATGAAGAAAGAGTTTTGGCTCAACACGAAGAAATCAGTCAGTTAAATCAGAAATTAGGTGGGTTTAAAATTTTCAAAGGAATTGAATCTGATATATTATTTGACGGTTCATTAGACTACTCATCAGAAATTTTAGCAACTTTTGATTTTGTGGTAGCTTCTATTCATTCTGTTTTTAAAATGAACGAAGAGAAAGCCACAAACAGATTAATAACTGCGATTGAAAACCCTTATACAACCATTTTGGGTCATCCAAGTGGGAGACTTTTACTAAGCAGAAGCGGATATCCTGTAGATTTTAAAAAAGTGATAGATGCCTGCGCTGCAAATGGAGTCGTGATCGAAATTAATGCCAATCCATTACGTTTAGACATGGATTGGCGTTGGCATCAATATGCTTTGGAGAAAGGTGTAATGTTATCTATAAATCCGGATGCACACAGTAATAAAGGTTTTCACGATACACATTATGGCCTTCTGGCGGCACGAAAAGGCGGAGTCTCTGCCTCAAACTGCCTGAATGCCTTTAGTCTTGAAGAAATAAGCACCTACTTTCAGAATAGAAAACATTGAAGATTTTAATTATAAGATTCAGCTCGATAGGAGATATCGTTTTGACAACTCCGGTAATACGTTGCCTAAAACAACAAGTAAAAGGAATAGAGATACATTATCTCTCAAAGAAAGCATTTCAACAGATATTAAGCAGCAATCCACATATTGATAAGCTTCATTTACTTGATGAACAACTTTCCGTAACCATTGAACAGCTTAAATCAGAACGTTTTGATTATATAATCGACCTGCATAATAACCTTCGGACCAGAATAATAAAATTTCAGCTGGGAGTTAAGTCCCGATCTTTCAATAAACTGAACATTAAGAAATTTTTATTGGTCAATTTCAAAATTAATACACTTCCCGACAAACATATAGTTGATCGGTACCTGGAGACCGTTGCGTTCCTGGGAGTTAAAAACGACGGCAAAGGATTGGAATATTTCTTTAGTCAGGATTATAATTTAGAATTGTTACTTCCGTCTACTCATCAGCATTATCTGGGCCTGGTTATAGGTGCCCAACATGCTACAAAGCGCTTACCACCTGAGAAATTGATAGAAATCTGTAAAGCAGTTAATTTTCCTATTGTGCTTTTAGGTGGAAAAGAAGATGCCGGACGGGCTGATGAAATATGCAAAGCCAGCGGCGAACATGTCCTGAACGGGTGCGGAAAGTACTCGCTTGATGAGTCGGCCTTTTTGGTCAAACAGGCAAAAAAAATCATCTCTCATGATACAGGATTAATGCATATTGCGGCGGCTTTTAATAAGCCTATTGTTTCTGTATGGGGAAACACTGTTCCCGAATTTGGCATGTATCCCTACATGGTTTCTGACCATAAAATAGCTGAGGTAAAAGGACTAAAGTGCCGCCCTTGCTCTAAAATCGGATATAAAAAGTGTCCGCTTGGGCATTTTAAGTGCATGAATGAGCAGGATATAAATTTTATCATCGGTTAATAACCGCTGATAATTTTATTTCGACTCCGTTCTTTCAACTATCATATTAATCTTAACTTCACATTAACTATCTCTACCTTTTGATTAATCATGATAAAAAACCTGATAAACTCCATCTTATTACTATTGATAAGCAGTACTTGCCTTTTTTCTCAAGTTAGGTTTGGTATTAAAGCGGGACCAAACTTTGCAAATATTCAAAGTACAGGAGGAGAAGATGCTGATCTCGGAATCCTACCTTTATATATTACCTCCTTTCATATTGGCGGACTGGCAGAATTTAAAATAAGCCGTATTTTATTCTTTCAACCTGGAATTTCTCTTAGTGGGAAAGGCTATAAAATTGATTATTCTTCTAGTTCAGATGATTATAGTGAATCATTAAAAGGAAATGCTAATCTTCTTTATATGGAAGCACCATTAAATATCATTGCAAAATTTAAAGCAGGATCCGGAAATTTTCTGATAGGTTCGGGGCCCTACATAGGATATGCCTTATCCGGAAAAAGCAAAACAGATATCAAAGTCGATGCTCCGGGAACAGAAGATGATTTTTCAATTAATTCAAAAGAAGACATGGAATTTGGCAAAGAAGAAAACCAAATCAACCCTTTAGATTTTGGTGTAAATTTCATCTCAGGGTATGAATTAAAACGAGGTATTTTTGCAACTTTAGGGTTTGGTCTGGGCTTGAAGAACATGAGCAATTCATCCCTGGAGACGACTAAAAACAAAATAATATCCCTTTCATTTGGATATAAATTCTAGAAAGAATTGACTTCCGGATATCTTAGATTGTAAGCATCATTCCAGTTAGTTTTTTATTCTAAAATAAAATCCGTTCATTTGAAAAGAAGCATTTAAATGCCTTCTTTTTATTACGAAATGAAGCAACTATTATTAATTCGCCACGCCAAATCCGATTGGAGTAATTCAGGTTTATCAGATTTTGAAAGACCACTAAATAAACGAGGCAACAAAGATGCGCCGGTAATGGCTGATAGGTTGCTAAATAAGCATCTCATTCCACAGGCTATTATAAGCAGTCCTGCGCTTCGAGCACTCACAACTGCCAAATATTTCGCTGAAGTTTTCAATATTGATAAAAAAGAGATACAAAAAGAACCGGCCATTTATGAAGCTTCCCCAAATACACTTTTGAGTATTGTTAACGGGCTTGATAATAAGTTTGACTTTATCGCACTATTTGGCCATAATCCAGGTATAACTAATTTTGCCATTAGTTTATGCGATACCAATATTTACGATATGCCAACCTGCGGCGTGATACTTATTGAATTTCCATTCGATGATTGGAAATTGATAAGTAAGAATACTGGTGAAGAAAAATTGTACGATTTCCCTAGAAACGAGGAAGATTAGGCAAGCTTGTACATTTTTCCAGGCAAAGCTATAAGAATGCCCTGCATTTCCAGTCTCAATATGGTTATTGCAAGCTTACTTTGAGGAAGCTGAGTTTCGATCGACAATTCATCTACCCCGGTCTGTCCTTTCTCAAGCAGCACATCTACTATTTTCGTTTCATCAGATGATAAATTCAGCCGCAGGCTTAATTGTTTCTGATCCTCAATTGGTTGAGTAGTAGTAACCCAGCCAAGGATATATTCTAAATCTTTTGCACTGGTAATCAGATTTGCGCGGTTGGTCTTAATCAGGTAATTGCAACCAGCCGAAAACTCCTGCTTAATATTCCCAGGAAATGAGAACACATCTCTGTTATATGAGTTGGCTAACTCAGCGGTTATCAATGCACCACCGGTCAAACTGGCTTCAACAATTATTGTGGCATCAGCCATTCCTGCTACAATTCGATTTCTCATAGGGAAATTTTCTCTTGCTGGCTTTGTTTGAGAAGGAAATTCTGTAAGTAATCCACCATTACCAATCATTTTCTCAGCCAAAGAGCGGTGCGCCGAAGGATAAATCCGATCAAGGCCATGCCCAACAACCCCAACTGTGGGTATGTTCTGTTTCAAGCAGGCCTTATGTGCCATAGCATCTATACCATAAGCTAACCCACTTACCACTAAAACATTATGCTTTTTAAGCTCCTCAACTATTGAGTCTGTAAGCTCCTTTCCATAAGAAGTAGCATTCCTCGTTCCTACAATACTAACAACCCGAGTGCAATTTAATTCTGCATTTCCCTTGTAATACAAAAGCACCGGTGCATCAAAACAGTTTTTTAAACGCTTTGGGTAGTCATCAGAATTATAAAAGAATGTTTTAATCTTATATTTTTCAACAAATTCAAGTTCCTTCTCCGCTCTTTCAAAAAAATCATGTTGCAAGATACTTTGCGCGGTCTTCTCCCCTATTCCGGGAATTGAAATAAGCTGTGATTTTTTGGCTTTAAATACATCCTCTGCGGACCCGAAATGCTTTAATAAAAGCCGGGAATTTACAGACCCCACACCCGGGATCAGGGTTAGTGCTATTTGATGCAATAGAGACATAGGCAAATTAATGATCTATTTTACAAAATTTACAACAAACTACAAACCTAGTTTGGGCCAAGAATAAACGCATGAAAGATAAAAGTAAAATTCATATTAAAGAACTTGCCAGGCAGAAGAGCAGGTAATTCAGATTCGATGGAAGTTAAATGAATCGATACTTAGGGTATAGCCGAAGTTATGACGTATCCAAAGCCCGCTTATAATTTCGTTAACGACATCAAATTGTTGCACCTGAGCAGGATATCAAAATAGTTGACTCCCCTAGGGAGATTACGTAAAGCTTTATATTCTGGCAAAATCCTTATTGCGCCGGAAAATACACCACATATTTCGTCTCAAAATATTCTTCCTCAAAATATTTTGAAAGCGGGTAAAGGTCTATATCTTTAAGTTTTGAGTCTTTAAGCTCTTGCTCTAAATCACCTCCCTTAAGATACAATACACCATTGGGCAATTTGTTCAATGGTTTTTTTTCAAATTTCCCTCTTACCCATGGATAAAAATCTTTTAGCTGTGTTACCGCTCTGGAGATAATAAAATTAAAATGATTATCAATCTGTTCTGCCCTGGCATGGGTTGAAACCAGGTTTTTTAAACCTATAGATTTCGAAACTTCATGTACAACTTTTATTTTTTTTCCGATAGAATCTACCAGATGAAAATGAGTATCAGGAAATAATATTGCTAATGGAATACCAGGAAATCCTCCTCCAGTGCCGACATCCAGCACTTTCTCTCCAGGCAAAAACTCTATTACTTTAGCAATACTTAAAGAATGGAGAATATGATGCAAATATAAGCTGTCAATATCTTTACGGGAAATTACATTGATCTGAGCATTCCAAAACCGATACAATTCTTCAAGCTTGTTGAATTGATCCTGTTGTTCTGTGCTTAAATTGGGGAAGTATTTAAAAATAATATCAGAAGTCACTGCCTGGGTTTTTCTTTCTTCTGCTAAGAACATTGTGTAGTAAATCTCGCGCTCTAAACAATTGCGCCTTAACAGTTCCCAAAGGTAAGTCTAATTGCTGAGCTATTTCTTCATAAGAAAGCTCTTCAAAATATCTTAATACTATGAGCGTTTTATATCGCTGCGGCAGCTTATCAACGATAATTTTCAATTGTTCCTGCTGCTGCTTTTTAATTGAAGTTTCTTCTGGATTGAGCGTATCTGATTTAATTTGCAAAGGTCGTTCATCCCCTTCATCGTCTACCATTGAATTGATAGAAACCATTTTCAAGCGTTTTTTCCGTATAAAGTCTATACAGTTATTAGTTGCTATCCGAAATAGCCAGGTACTGAATGCGAAGTCGGGTTTATATTTATCAATATTTTCGAATGCTTTCCCAAAGGTCTCAACAGTTAGATCCATAGAATCATCCTTATTGTTAACCATTTTCAAAGCCATAAAATAAATAGAGTCCTTATAACGCTGCATCAGTTCCGCATATGCCTTCTGATCGCCATCTTTGGCTCGCATTACCAGGTTAAAATCGTTTACTGCGTTTGCTGAAAAATTCGGATTTACTTCCATTTAACTTTTTTCCTGAATAAAGAAACTATGCTCAGCACTAGTATATAAAAATTAAAAATTAAATCCAAAACAGGAACCCACCAAATTAAATCTTTACCGTCCAATTTTTTCATAATTGGGTAATATACAAGAAGTTGAACTACCAACCTAATTAGATAAAAAGATAGGAGAATCCACCATTGCGCATCAAAGAAAAACAAAGCGATCAGAGTTACATAAAACAACAATGCCGAACCGGTTTGCAAAGAAAGCATCCTTTTATGCTCAGGTCTATACGCTTTTCCGGCTCCCATGTGCCGTACTTTCTGAGTAAAATAAGTTAGAAAAGTAGCTTTTGGATCAGACCACACATGTGTATCAGGATGAATTTCTATGGCTACATTGTGAGGATTGGCATTTTGATTCACAAACAGATCATCGTCTCCTGAAGGAATATGCATATGCGAAGCAAAGCCTTTTCCTTTGAAAAAAAGTGATTTTGTATAGGCCATATTTCTCCCCACTCCCATATATGGTTTCCCTGAAAGTGCGAATGAAAAATAATTTATGGCTGTAATGAATGTTTCGAACCTGATTAATTTATTTAGAAAGCTGATATCCTTTTTATATGGAGAAAACCCTAAAACTATCTCAGTTTTGTCCTGAAAATTCTGTTGCATTCTTGAAATCCAGGTGGAAGAAGATGGCTCACAATCAGCATCTGTAAAAAGGAGATACTCTTTACTGGCGGCTTTAATGCCTAAGGTAACTGCAAATTTCTTTCCGTGCTTAAACCGCTCATGCTCATTTATTGTTACCACCCTAAGATGGGGATATAAAGATGATAAACCGCGCAAAACCATATGAGAATCATCGCCCGAGCAGTCATTGACTACAATTACCTCAAAATCGGGATAATCCTGTTCTAAAATTAATTGCAGATTCCTGGAAAGGTTCTGCTCCTCATTTCGGGCACATATTATCACAGAAACAGGATGTTTTATAAGATCCTCTTTATCATCTGCAATTTTAAACTTGCTTAACCGCGAATTTATAATTGTAATGTAATAGAGTTGAACCCAAAAAGCTAATTGCAGTAATATGAAAACTGCTATGTACAGATTATCTACCAATATAGTGACCTTAAAACACGAATTGGCAAAGTTCTAAATTTTCAGGTAATTATTCCGGATTTATTCTTGTAAAAAAAACAAAGCAAAGCTTAAAAATCTACATTTAAGTCTTCTGAAAAATCTTTTAAAAAGTCCCTGATGCCAGACGTATTTTAATCAGTCAAGCCTGTTTTATTTTAGTATTTTTGCGACTTTATAATGAGATTTAAATTAGAAGCATCAGATAAATTTTCTAAGGCCCGGGCCGGGGAAATTACAACAGATCACGGAACTATAAAAACTCCCATTTTTATGCCGGTGGGTACTGCCGGTACTGTGAAGGCGGTCCACCAACGTGAACTTGAGGAAGACATTAAAGCACAGATTATCCTGGGCAACACGTATCATTTATATCTTAGGCCAGGATTAAATACCATTGAAAAAGCCGGCGGACTACATAAATTTAATGGATGGAATAAGCCCATTCTGACCGATAGCGGTGGTTACCAGGTCTATTCATTAAGTGAAGTAAGGAAGATTAAAGAACAGGGTGTAACCTTCCGATCGCACATTGACGGGTCAAAGCACTTGTTTACAGCCGAAAATGTAATGGATATTCAGCGTGTAATCGGTGCCGACATAATTATGGCTTTTGATGAATGTACACCATACCCATGTGAGTATAACTATGCCCGGAAGTCTATTGAAATGACCCATAGATGGCTTAAACGCTGTTGCGACAGGTTCGATAGTACGGAACCAAAATATGGCTATTCCCAAACATTGTTTCCTATAGTTCAGGGCTCGGTTTACAAAGATCTGAGACAAAAATCGGCAGAAGTGATTGCCTCCTTCAACCGTGAAGGAAATGCAATAGGCGGCTTATCGGTTGGTGAACCTGCTGAAGAAATGTATGCGATGACAGAGGTGGTTTGCGATATTTTACCCTACGAAAAGCCCAGGTACTTGATGGGTGTAGGCACACCTGTTAATATCCTCGAAAACATTGCCTTGGGCATAGATATGTTTGACTGTGTTATGCCGACCCGAAATGCCCGGAACGGAATGCTATTTACTAAAAATGGCATTATCAATATCCGTAATGAGAAATGGAAAGATGACTTTAGTGCCATTGAAGAAGACAGTGATTTGTTTGCAGATCTGAACTATTCAAAAGCTTATTTAAGGCATTTAATTACATCAAAAGAAATTCTGGGCGCCCAGATTGCTACATTACATAATCTCCATTTTTATATTTGGCTGGTTGGAGAAGCTCGCGAAAAGATAATTTCGGGAGAATTCTATGACTGGAAAAATAAAATGACAAATCAACTTTCTCAGCGTTTATAAGGCATGCTAAAGATTAAAATCCTCGATTGGTACATTATCAAAAAATACCTTGGAACCTTTGTATTCACCATGGCAATTTTTTCTGTAATAATTGTGGTTTTTGATATTTCTGAACGTCTGGATGACTTTATTAAGCATGAAGCACCTGTTTCAAAAATCATATTTGAATACTATGCAGGCTTTCTCCCCTTCTACCTTAACTTTCTGTCACCCCTGATCAATTTCATTGCTGTAATATTTTTTACGGCAAAAATGGCTGATCAAACAGAGATTGTGCCCATTTTAAGCGGTGGTGTAAGCTTTAACCGTTTTTTATGGCCATATTTTATTTCATCCTCGGTTATTTTCGTCATAACGCTGATATTCAACCTTTTTATAATTCCCGAAACGAACCAGTTGCTGGTAGAATTTGAAAACGTTTATATCAATCCGAAAACCGATAACACGAAAATGTACACACATTTGCAACTAAATAAGGATAGCTATGTGTTTATAGAAAACTTTGATAATACTCAAAAAACAGGCTACAAGTTCTCACTCGAAAGGTTTAACGGAGATGAATTAGTAGAAAAAACTATGGCCGACCGGATTTTGTGGGATTCCGTAAAATTCAAATGGAAGCTTGAGAATTATTCTACCAGAAAAATTAACGGTTTAAAGGAGGTCATGAGCTCCGGAGCAATAAAAGATACAACACTTGACATGCGACCGGTTGATTTTGAAATCTACGATAACCTTACAAAAGCCATGAATATGAGAGAGCTGAACACCCGTATTGAAAAAGAAAAAATACGTGGCGCCGGCATTATGAACGAGCTGCTTTTAGAAAAATACCGACGTTTTGTTTATCCGTTTTCTGCTTTCGTTCTCACTTTAATGGGAGTTGCCTTATCGTCCAGAAAAGTTCGGGGGGGAATAGGACTGCCGTTAGGGGCGGGTATTTTACTTAGTTTTGTCTATATTTTATTCATACAATTTGCAAATATGTTCTCTCTGAAAGGGGGCTTGCCACCTATAATTGCGGTTGTAATTCCCAACATACTTTTTGGATTTCTTGGCTTTTATCTGTTAATAAAAGCGCCTAAATAACACTCAATAATATGTCAAATTCTGCCTCTGCACTCAAGCGGAATCTCACTGTTTTGCACCTCACAGTTTTTGTCTGGGGCTTCACAGGGATACTCGGTGCACTCATTTCAATCAACGCCACACAGCTGGTTTGGTACCGGGTTTTAATTGCGGTAATTACGCTTTATCTGTATTTCAAAACCACCAAAACAAACTTAAAAATAAGCTGGAATACCTTCCTTAAACTATTCTTTACAGGGGCGATTGTAGGGGCTCACTGGATACTTTTTTTCCAGTCGATCAAGTCTTCCACAGTATCTGTTACCCTGGTCTGCCTTTCCTCTCTAACGCTGTTTACCGCCATTTTAGAACCTATTTTAAACAAGCAAAAAATATCCAGGCTGGAGATCTTTACCGGATTAGCGATTATAAGCGGCATATACTTAATATTTGAGTTCGAGAGTAGATTTACCCTCGGAATAATTTTGGGTTTAACCAGCGCTCTCTGTGCAAGTATTTTTTCTATCATAAACTCAAAACAGATTAAAAACAGGGATGCTTCCATAATAAGTTTCTATGAATTGATTGGTGCCTGGGTTTGGATTTCGCTTTTTTTGGGTGTCACAAATGGCTTTAACAGCAGCATGAAACTTAACACTTCTGACCTTATCCATCTCTTAATTTTAGGAACGATCTGCACTTCGGTAGCCTATGTTGCAGGGGTATCAGTCATGAAATATTTATCCGCTTTCAGGGTTGCTTTGATCACCAATCTTGAGCCTGTATACGGGATTATTTTAGCCTTTCTTTTCTTCGGAAAAAGAGAGCAAATGACTGCTGGATTTTATGCCGGGGCGGCCATAATTCTAACTTCGATATTTTTTTATCCGTTCATAAAAAATCGTCTTTCGAAGAGGCAGCTAATTAAGAAACCCCCTCTTGTTTAGGCCTCTTCTTCAGTATAAAAATACACTAAGGTCTATTTTTATACTGAAAAAATCATTTCATTTTTTTTCAATAACAACAGATCAACCACCCCTTGTTTATCCAGGCCAGCAGCTTTGTTAAGTATAAAAACCAAGCGTTCCTGATTATTTAAAACCACGACCGAGTTTAAGTCTGGCGCGTGAAATATCATTTATAAATCCAGCCGAATTTCCATACTCTAAAGCTAACCACCCACGGCAAGCTGAAACTGGCGATGCAGCCAACTCCAGGAGTCAGGAGAACATCTCAGATCCGGCAGCAATAAAGAAACTCCAGTTAAACCAGCCCCGAACTTTGAGCAGATTTTAAAGAATGCAAATAACCATTTTTCTTTCATCTTCACTAAAACAAGAACAGGGGAGAGAGTAGTTTTTACTCTTCTGGAAACTGGGAGATCTAAAGGATCTATCTATTTTAATCCTATATTTAGCGAGGAAGTTTTTTCATTCAACATATTTTTAAGTTAAAGCATGAAAAGAGTATTTCACCTAAAAAACGTCTTAAATTTCAGCTTTAAAACCGAAAAATATCGAAATAAAATATTTTATAAATATTTATATACCAGCAAAATACATACACAGTAAAAAGTAAAACTTCAAATAAGAAGGGGTAAAAAAAATAATAAAAACTAATATAATTAGCAAATGACTTTTTTAAGCAAAAAATCACTATATACAATCTTAATTTTCAATTTATTAGTGTGTCTAATATTAACTATAAGTTCCAGGCCGGCAAACTCGCAGATTTTTCCGGGAGAACAGAACCCGCCATCGCTAAAATGGAACCAAATCAATACCCCAAACTTCCAGATAATTTATCCTTCAGACTTTGAAGAGGAAGGCCAAAGAATGGCAAATACTCTGGAAGGTATTATTTCCAGCGTAAGCAAATCATTAGGAAAACAACCAAGAAAAATCTCTGTCATCCTCCAAAATCAAAATACATTTTCAAATGGATTTGTGCAGCTCGCCCCCCGGAGGTCCGAGTTGATAGCCACGCCTTCGCAGTCCTTTGATTTTCAAAACTGGCTCAACACAGTTTCCATTCATGAACTTCGGCATGTTGTTCAATTTGATAAGCTGACAGGTAAATTCAACAAGCCCCCTCTCGAGAATCTGGCCCTGGCAATGTTTGGCATTACTCTCCCATCCTGGTTCTTTGAGGGGGATGCTGTAACCACAGAAACAGCACTAACATCTGCAGGCCGAGGCCGTATACCAGAATGGTATCTAGCCTTACGAACAAATACACTAAGTGATAAAAATTACAGCTATTCTAAAAATTACTTTGGCTCAGTAAAAGACTTTGCTGCGGGATATTATCAACTCGGTTTTTTCATGAACACCAAGCTTAGAAGAGATTTTGGAAATGGCATAAACGACAGCTTGTTCAGCCGGATTTCAGGCAACCCATTTCGCCCGTACAACTTCAGTAACTCGGTAAAAAAATTCACCGGATTAAGCACCAGAAAACTTCACGATTCTACCTTACTTGAACTCAAAAACCTATGGTCAAAGCAGCTTGAAAAAGTTGAGGTCGGGAACTATATTTCAATAAATAAACGTGAAAATAAAATACCCGAAAACATGCTCCTGCCTGCGGGCACATCAAAGGGTAGTATTTTATTTCTCAAAGAAAGCAAAGCTTCAACACCCGCAATTTATGAGATGCTTGAAAATGGAAAAATCTCAAAGATTCTCGACATCGGCTCTCAGGAAATTCCCTGGTTCAGCTATGCTTCAGAAAAAATAGTTTGGGATGAATTCAGGTTCGATACAAGGTATCATCAGCGTTCGTTTAACGTTATAAATCTTTATGATATTAAACAAAATTCTAAACGTCAGCTAACTCATAAAACCAAACTATTTGCACCTGCCCTTTCTCCCGACGGAAGTACCATCATCGCTGTAGAAATTTCGACATCTCATAAAATTTCACTCGTAGAACTGAGTGCTCAAACGGGCAAACAAATCCGGCGATTTCCAGCTCCTGAAAACCACATGTTACAGATGCCTGCCTTTAACAAAAACGGAAATAAAATAATTGTAATCGCTGTAGCGACAAATGGTAAAACCATTTATGAATTAAACAGGTCGACCGGGCAATTCACTCAACTGATGCCATTGCAGATGCAGGAAATTCTTCACCCTGTTTATGCGAATGATCAGGTAATTTTCAAAGCCCATTTTAATGGCATCGATAACATCTACAGACTTAATCCGAAAACCAAAGAAATCTATCAGTTAACATCAGCAAGATTCGGTGCGCATAATCCCTTTTTCGATCAGCACACAGACAAACTATTGTTCAACAATTACACCCCTCTGGGTTACGACATTTCTTCAATCCCATTCAAAGGCTCGGAAGGAACTTCCCTTAGTTCTATAAAAAAACTGATAATTAATTACGCCGATCCTCTTATCCCAGACGAAGGCAATAAAAACGTATTTGAAACCATACCCACGAAAACTTATCCTGCCAGACGCTACAGAGAATTAAGTAACCTGTTTTATTTCCACAGCATTGTACCGATAGTGGAAAACAATACTTTCTTTGACGATAATAATCTTGGACTACGTTTACAGTCTGATAATAAGCTCAACACGCTGAGCTTTTATAGCGGCTATCAGTACAACAATGCTTTACGAAAAAGCGAATATGAAGCCGGCGCCTCCTACAGCAGATATTTTCCGGTTCTGAATGTCTCTTACCTTAATCGGCCAAGATTAATAAACAGAAGGGTCAGCGTGTCCGGAAAAACTGTTCTTATTCCTGTGTCATGGAGAGAAAATGAATACAAAGCTGACCTTTCTGTCCCCCTTCTCGCCAACCAGTTTAACAACAATTATAATCTTAATTTCAAAGCAGGCACAAGCTATACAAGCCGCTATTCGATCGAAAACAACTTTTCAGGATTAATTCATAAACTGGAATTCCCGATGCATTATGAATTTTCTGTTTCAAGATCCAATAGGCGGAGCCCGCGGGATTTAGCGCCTAGATGGGGACAAAATATTTCCCTCAGGTACCGACATTTCCCTTTTATGGAACGATTGAATGGCGAGATTTTCACATTCAGGAGCTCATTGTATTTTCCTGGTCTTTTACAAAACCATTCTTTCCAGGCTTCATACAACTTCCAGAATTCCAGCGGCGAATATAGAAATACCGTGGATATCCCTCGGGTTAGCGGGTACAGTTTCATGAGACCGGCAGAGAACACCCGGAATACGCTACTCTTAGACTACCGTATGCCATTGTTTTACCCCGACTGGGAGCTTGGCCCGCTTTCATATATTAAACGCTTTAAAGCGGGATTTTTTGCAGACTTTGAAAACATTGATTCTAAGAAGCAATTCTCACCCCGTTCTTATGGTGCAGAACTTCGTGCAGACATGAACCTCTTACGCTTTCCTTTGCCGAATTTTGATCTTGGAGGAAAAATTATTTTCCTGAACGAAAAACCAAGACAAAATCCGATATTCGAAACGATAGCAATTTATAATTTTTAAAATACATGAGCGGAAAAACCATATTCATCGTCATTGCATCTGTTTTAGTAACGATTGTTTTAATGAACAATACAGAGGAGATTGATTTCTGGCTGTTCGGAGCAACAAAAATTCCGAAGCTGGTAATACTGGGAACAATGCTTGGCTTAGGTTTCGTTATCGGAGTAATAGCTGCCAGGCCTAAAAAGAAAGAACAGGCTCACAAGGAGCCTGAATTCGAGGTTACTTTGCCGGAAGAAAATCGCTCCCCGCTGAGCGATGAGGACCGGGACTATATCAATTAAACATCATAAAAAACCTGATTCTCTTTCTCCATCTCAGTCAACTTAATTTCATTTTGAAATACTCCGTAGACAGAAGCGCCACTTCCGCTCATTGAAGCATACAAAGCGCCGGCGTCATATAAGGCCGCTTTTACCCCTCTGATAGATGCATGATTTTTAAAAATGGATTCTTCAAAGTCATTTTTAATCTTCGACTTCCATTCGCTTACAGGAAGTTTGACCAACTCTTTTAAAGACTCGTCTGGCTGATGAAGCTTTACTCCCCGATATGCCTCTCCTGTAGATACATGCACAGGTGGCATTACCAGAACAAGATAATATTGCGACAAATCAATCTCCGCATTCTGGAACTCATCTCCTTTACCAAAAGCGAATAACGGTTTGTTTTGAATAAAAAAAGCACAATCCGCACCGAGCTTTCGGGCATAGTCCTCCATTTCAGCAAGCTCCAGACCCAAATTAAATTTATCATTGACTAAACGGATGAAGAATGCAGCATCTGCAGAACCACCACCCAATCCAGCTCCTATTGGAATTCTTTTGTGCAAATGAATTTTTAACGGAGGGATATCGAAATCCATTTTCAACAGGCTGTAGGCTTTGAGACAAAGATTTTCGTTAGCATAGCCGGGTATTTCAATTCCCGAAGTTTCAAAGCTTAACTCATCAGATTCAATAATCTCCAAAGCATCGTTTATCTTTACAGGATAAAAAACTGTTTCAAGATTATGATAGCCATCTGTTCTTCTCGAAATAACAGACAGGCCAATATTTATTTTAGCATTTGGGAAAACAAGCATGTTTACAAACAATCAATATTTTGTTCACAATTGTAGGACGGTAAAAATACATTTATTTCTTTTGTAGAAGATGAGACAATATCTTGAGTTGATGCAGCACGTGCTGAACACAGGCACACAAAAACATGATCGTACGGGAACCGGAACAATCAGCGTATTCGGATACCAGATGCGCTTTAACCTGGAAGAAGGCTTTCCTTTAGTAACCACTAAAAAACTTCACCTACGCTCCATTCTTCACGAATTAATATGGTTTTTGAAAGGCGACACCAATATTAGTTACCTGAAAGAAAATGGTGTGAGTATTTGGGATGAGTGGGCTGATGAAAACGGAGACCTTGGGCCGGTGTATGGGTATCAGTGGCGTTCGTGGCCTACTGCCGACGGAAGGCATATAGACCAGATTACCAATGTTATCAATCAAATAAAAAACACTCCGGATTCAAGGCGCTTGATTGTGTCTGCCTGGAATGTTGCCGAAATAGAAAACATGGCACTTCCGCCCTGTCATAGCTTTTTCCAATTTTATGTAGCTGATGGAAAATTAAGTTGTCAGCTGTATCAACGCAGTGCCGATATCTTCTTAGGAGTTCCGTTTAACATAGCCTCATATGCTTTGCTCACGCTTATGGTTGCCCAGGTATGCGGATTAAAGCCTGGCGAATTCATCCATACTCTGGGTGATGCACATCTTTATAACAATCATATTGAGCAAACCAAGCTTCAGCTAAGCCGCGATCCGAGACCTTTACCCCAGGTTAAGTTAAATCCTGAAATAAAAAACATATTTGAATTCAAGTTCGAGGACTTCAGCCTTGAAAATTACGATCCCCATCCACACATAAAAGCGCCAGTGGCAGTATGATAATTTCGGCAGTAGTAGTGGTTGATCAAAACCACGGCATAGGTAAAAACAACCAGCTCCTTGTTTATTTTCCGGCAGATCTGAAAAGATTTAAAAGCATCACGAACGGCCACAGCATTATAATGGGTCGCAAAACTTTTGACAGCATGGGTAAGGCTCTTCCTAACCGGAGAAACATTGTTGTTACGCGGCAGTCGGATTTAAACCTTCCAGGAGCTGAAATCACAAATTCACTCGATGAAGCACTGGCCTTATGTGAAGGTGAAAAAGAAGTTTTTGTAATTGGTGGTGCAGAAATATTTAAACAAGCACTTCATAAACTTGACAGAATCTATCTTACTAAAATTCACAAAAGCTTTGACGCAGATACTTTCTTTCCTGAAATTTCAACCGCTGAATGGGACGAAGCAGAAAAACAAGATTTTGACGCTGATGAAAAAACCGATTTTTCGTATTCCTTCATAACCTACAAAAAGAGGTAAATTTCAAGCTTAATAATTTATCCATTAAAGAATTTCATAAATTAAAAATTTACTTAGATTTGCCGTCTTATCTGAAAAGGGCTCAAATTAAAACAACAATACAATATAAATCAAAATGCAAGGTAAAGGACTGATTAAATTCGTCGCTATAGCGCTAACGATTGGGTGTTTATACTCCCTATCATTTACGTGGGTGGCAAGCAACGTGAAACAAGATGCCAGGGAATATGCCAAAGGCGACCCTCTCAAAGAGAAAGCCTACCTCGATTCTATTGGTACACAGCCAGTATATAATCTGGGTTTTACTCAATTCAACTATAATTATGTAAAAGAACGTGAAATTCCTCTTGGGTTAGACCTTAAAGGTGGAATGAACGTAACCATGGAAATTTCACTTACCGAACTGGTAAGTAACCTTGCTAACAAAAATCCTGATCAAAGTTTTAATACTGCCTTAAGAAATGCTGAATTGCGCTCTAAAAAAAGCACAACAGATTTCATAAGCTTATTTGATGAAGAATTTGATAAGCTTAATCCTAACGGAAAACTGGCTACTTTTTTTGCGACCAGAGAAAATGCTGCAACCATAAAACAGAATTCAAGCAACGCAGATGTTATTAAATTTCTTCGTAAAGAATCTGAAAGCGCAATCGACAGGTCGTTCAACGTTCTTCGTACACGTATTGATAAATTTGGCGTAACCTCTCCAAATATTCAGAAACAAGAAGGAACCAACCGAATCTTAATCGAGTTGCCCGGCGTTTCCGACCAGCAGCGTGTTCGTAAGCTTTTACAAGGTTCTGCCCAATTAGAGTTTTGGGAAACTTATGATAACATGGAAATTTTTCCATTGTTAGAGAACATTAACAAAACTTTAGCTGCCACACAACAAACAACAACAGATACAACCAAAGCTACTGTTGCCGCTCCGGCTGCAAAAAGTGGCGGTAAGCTTGCAAACCTGGGTGCTAAAAAAGACTCTGCCGGTAAAGACACCGCAGCTTTAGCTTTAAATCAGGCTCAACAAGCTAAGATGAATCCTTTATTTGCGGTATTAGCCCCTGCAACTTATCAGGGAGAGAACGGACAAACAGCACTCAGACCAGGATCTGTTGTTGGCTACTCCGCACAAAAAGATACTGTTAAAGTTAATTCATATTTGAATTCTCCTGCTGTAAAATCAATGATCCCTGCAAATACAAGATTCTACTGGGGTGTAAAACCTATCAGTGAGGAGAATGATGTATTTGAGCTTCACGCTTTAAAGGCCTCTGGATTTGACGGCTCTGCTGCACTTGCAGGTGATGTTATAACAGATGCCCGTGATGATGTAGGACAAGATGGAAGTCCGGAAGTGATCATGATCATGAATTCTGAAGGCGCCAGTCAATGGAAAAGAATCACTGCAGCTGCAGCCTCTGATGCCAGCAGAAAACGCAGTATCGCTATTGTTTTAGATAACTATGTTTATTCTGCCCCTACTGTTCAAAACGAAATCCCGAACGGAATTTCTTCCATTACAGGAAACTTTACAGCTAACGATACCAAAGATCTTGCAAATGTGTTAAAAGCCGGCCGTTTACCTGCTCCTGCAAAAATCGTAAGTGAGTACGTAGTCGGACCGTCATTAGGTGCTGAATCTATACAGAAAGGCCTGATTTCATCTTTAGTTGGAGTTGCAGTTATATTACTGTTTATGGCTCTGTACTATAATACTGCCGGCTGGGTTGCTAACGTTGCCCTGGTTGTCAACTTGTTTTTCCTTATGGGCGTTTTAGCTTCTTTAGGAGCTGTATTAACACTACCGGGTATTGCGGGTATAGTTCTTTCGCTTGGTATGTCTGTAGATGCGAACGTTCTTATTTATGAGCGTGTCCGGGAGGAGTTATCGTCAGGAAAAGGTTTGCGTATAGCTATAGCTGAAGGATTCAGCAAAGCAATGTCTTCCATTCTCGACTCAAACATTACGACATTTTTAACAGGTCTTGTTTTATATGTATTTGGAAGTGGACCGATAGTAGGTTTTGCTACTACTTTAATGATTGGTATTGTTACATCTTTATTCGCAGCTATCTTTATAACAAGGTTATTGTTTGAATGGATGTTAAGCAAAGATCAAAAGATCAGCTTTTCGATCAAAGCAACCCAGAATTTATTTAAAGATTCAACATTCGACTTTATAAAAGGCCGTAAGAAATTCTATCTCTTTTCAAGTATAATCATCGTAGCAGGATTAATTTCCATGTTTACCCGAGGATTTAGCCTCGGTGTTGATTTTAAAGGCGGACGCACATACTTTATAGCATTTGACAAAGCTGTTAACACGAATGAAATACGTGATGTCTTAGCGACAGAATTTGGCGCAGCTCCTGAGGTCAAAACTATCGGTTTAAATGATAATGAAGTGAAAATTACCACTTCATACAAAATTGACGACACTTCAGAAAATATTGAAAATGAAGTTTCTCAAAAACTTAATAACGGCTTAAGCAAGATAAGTCCGAAATATGAAATTAAGGATGCACAAAAAGTAGGACCTACGATAGCTCATGACATTAAAATATCAGCGATCTATTCTGTAATCTTTGCTATCCTGATAATTTTCGTATATATTCTGATAAGATTCCGCAGATGGCAATTTGGTGTATCAGCTATTGTTGCGCTTCTGCATGACGTATTAGTTTTACTTTCTATATTCTCCTTATTAAATGGATTTGTTCCATTCTCTCTGGATATAGACCAGGCATTTATTGCTGCCGTTTTAACCGTTATGGGATATTCCATAAATGACACGGTGGTTGTTTTTGACCGCGTAAGGGAATACATTAATGAGCGTAACACCAAAAATGAAGACCTTCCGACGGTTATAAATAATGCCCTTAACAGTACATTAAGCCGTACAGTTATCACGGGTGTATGTACAATTGCGGTTTTAGGTGTCATCTTCATATTTGGAGGTGAGATTTTAAGAGGATTCTCTTTTGCAATGTTAATCGGAGTAATCTTCGGAACTTACTCTTCATTATTCGTTGCAACTCCGTTTGTGGTGGAAATGATCAAGAATAAAGAGGTTGCAAAACCTGCTCCTTTAAAAGCTGAGTTAAAATAATTGAAATAATCGATCTGTTAAAAACACCTATCCATTCCGGATGGGTGTTTTTTTATTTATAATTTGCCCTAAATACATTTAAACAAATCTTTTCTTCCCAGAAAGGGTTATATATCGAATTGAAAAAATATGATATCAACTAATTCATCAGTTAACTTTCCTAAAGTAATTATTGTTGGTGGCGGCTTTGGCGGAATTCAACTGGCCAAAAAATTGAATAATAAAGAAGTACAGGTTTTAATGCTCGACAGACACAATTATCACACGTTTCAACCTTTATTATATCAGGTTGCTACGGGAGGCTTAGAACCCGATTCAATTGCATTTCCTCTTCGCAAGATCTTTAAGGGACAAAATAATTTTCAATTTAGAAATACAGAAGTATTATCCATTGCTCCCGAAAGAAATACGATTACTACAACTATAGGGGACTATGAATACGATTACCTGGTTTTAGCTACCGGATCAAATACAAATTTCTTTGGGTCAAAAGAACTGGAGCATTATACTATGCCCATGAAAACCATTCCCGAGGCATTAAACCTCAGAAGCATGCTTTTACAAAACCTTGAAGAGGCTTTAATCGAAACCGACCCCTCAAAAAAAGCCGCTCTTTTAAACTTTGTTGTAGTCGGTGGTGGGCCAACAGGAGTCGAGCTTTCAGGTGCATTGTCAGAGCTTAAGCGGCACGTATTGAAAAAAGATTATCCCGAATTAAATATTGCCGACGTTAATATTTACCTGATCGAAGGTTCAAATGTAGTATTAGGCCCTATGTCTCCTCAAGCGCAGCGTAGTGCAAAAGAATTTCTTATAGAAATGGGGGTTAATGTAATTACAGGAGTAACGGTACTTTCTTACGATGGAGATGTAATTTCACTGTCGAACGACGTAAAAATCGGATGTAAAAGTGTTCTTTGGTCTGCGGGGGTAAAAGGAGATTTTCCAGAAGGAATACCCCAGGAAAACATCGTCAGAGGAGGCAGAATAAAAGTAGACCAATTTAACCGGCTTGAAAACCATAAAAATATTTTCGCTATCGGAGATGTGGCGGCAATTGTAACAGAGGAAACGCCCTTCGGACATCCCGGGGTTGCGCCGGTTGCAGTTCAGCAAGGAAAATTACTATCTAAAAACTTAATCAGAATAATAAATAATGAAGAGCCCGAACCATTTAAATATTTCGATAAAGGCTCGATGGCTACTGTGGGAAGAAATTCAGCAGTGGTGGATATCCGGAAAATAAGATTTCAGGGTATCTTTGCATGGTTTGTATGGATGTTTGTACACTTAATGAGTTTGGTGGGATTCAGGAACAAACTGGTTGTTTTTGTAAACTGGATGTGGAGTTATTTTAGCCACGACAGAGGTACCCGACTCATTATACGTCCGTTTAACCGGCAGTCTATGCGCGAAGACACTTCTAAGAAATAGACTTATAAACAATGGAAAGCTCCGGAAAGATAAAATTGGTTGAATGCCCTCGGGACGCGATGCAGGGACTAAACTATTTTATTGCCACAGAAGACAAGATTAACTATCTTGATCTGCTTCTTCGGGTGGGGTTCGATACACTTGATTTCGGAAGCTTTGTATCTCATAAGGCAGTGCCTCAAATGGCTGACACAACCCGGGTACTGGAGGGTTTAGATTTATCAAACTCTTCCACAAGGTTACTGGCTATTGTTGCTAATCTGAAAGGTGCTGAGGAAGCTGTAAAACATCCGTCTATTACTTTTTTAGGTTACCCGTTCTCAATATCAGAAACATTCCAAAAAAGAAACACAAACACTGATATCAGCAAGTCTTTATCCACAGTTGAAGAATTGATGAACATCTGCTCAAAATCCGGTAAAAAGGCAGTAATATATCTTTCAATGGCATTCGGTAATCCTTACGGAGATGAATGGAATATGGAATTAATACATTATTGGACTTCCATGCTTATTAGTAAAGGTGTTTCGATCATTTCACTTTCTGATACGATAGGAGCCGCGACACCAGAACTCATTGCAGAGGTATACAAAAGTTCAATTCATAATTTCCCGGATATAGAGTTCGGAGTTCATCTGCACAGTACGCCCGATGGCTGGGAAGAGAAAATTAATGCCGCCTATCAGAATGGATGTAAGCGTTTTGATTCTGCTATTAAGGGTTTTGGGGGCTGTCCCATGGCTTCGGATATCCTTACAGGAAATATAGCGACAGAAAACCTTATCAGCTTTTTTAATAATCACCAGGAAAATTTAAGATTGGATATGAACGCTTTTGAAAAAGTGGTCAACTTTTCTACGCGGATTTTTCATTAAGGTGAAGCACCATTTTATAATGTCGGATACCTGCTTCATCAAATTCATCTCCTTCTCTTTCAAATCCGAATTGTTCATATAAAGAACAAGCCTGCACCTGCCCATGCAAATAAACATAGGCGGCTTGGGGAGGAAGATCTTCGAGGACGGCTTTAACAAGGGCCTTCCCCACTCCCATTCCTCTGAATTCTTTCAGAACCGCAAAACGTTGTAATTTAAATCCATTTTGTGTCTCTCTCCAACGGGCGGTACCCGCTGGAATTCCATTTACTTCAGCCAGAAAATGAACAGACTCTTCCTCATTCTCCCACTCTAATTCCGGTGGGCAACCCTGTTCTTCAATAAACACCTTCCTTCGAATGGTGTAAACGATGTCCAGATCATTTACTTGATTTACTTTCCTTATTTTTATCATTAGCTGGCTTTAATTTAGCACCCGCCAGGCTCCTCAGCTTCTCCATGTGAGACTTTAGGGCCGTTTCACTTGTATGAGTCGTTTTTAACTGTTCAGCATTTTTGGCAAGCTCTGCAATTTTAAAATAAAAGTTGTGCAGCCTGTCCAGTTCCTCTTCCGACAAATCTTCGATATCCACCATTCTGTTACTTGCCTTTGGAATTGATGCAAGCAACTCATTTAGCTTCAAATGAACCGCTTTTGAATCCTTATTCTGAGTTTTTTGAATCAGAAAAACCATTAGGAATGTTATGATAGTTGTGCCGGTATTAATTACCAGTTGCCAGGTTTCTGAATACCCAAATATTGGACCCAAAACACCCCAAATAACTACAATTATTCCTGCACTTAAAAAAGCTGTAGAGCTCCCCGTAAAATGGGTAGCGGCATTGGCAAAGCGTTCAAAAAGATTCTGTTTGTTTGTTTCCTTCATGATCTTTTAAGTAAAAAAAGAAGACTATTTATTTCTTCGAATTTATATATACAAAAAACGCCAGGTTTATAACCCGGCGTTTGAAAGAATGTTTTTTTAATAATTAAAGCTTCTCATTCACATTAATGCAATTCAAATCCTCGAAAGCCTT
>NZ_JBBJCN010000008.1:0-135180 GCF_037622515.1 Pedobacter superstes | reverse complement strand
ATTATCAGAACGATATTATTTATTGATTGGCATAAGTCGTTATACAAAGGTTAAATGGATGTTATCAGGATAGATATGCCGACCCTTAAGCAGTTTTGATTAGGCCTCATATAATTCTAAGGGTAGCTTGTCTGGATCAGAGAAAAAGGTGAAGCGTTTACCGGTAAATTCATCAACCCGGATCGGTTCTACTTCTACATTATTTTCTTTTAATATTTCCACCGACCGATCCAGATCGTCGGTAACAAACGCGAGAT
Source organism: Pedobacter superstes (assembly GCF_037622515.1). Taxonomy (NCBI): domain Bacteria; kingdom Pseudomonadati; phylum Bacteroidota; class Sphingobacteriia; order Sphingobacteriales; family Sphingobacteriaceae; genus Pedobacter; species Pedobacter superstes. Next base: position 134,923 of record NZ_JBBJCN010000008.1, on the reverse strand, counting down.
GTCTTAATCCACGGGCTTCCGGTCTTGAAACTCTTTCAGGAGTAGCGGGGAATGAAAATAGCTCTATCTGTGCATCGCCGATCTTTAAATCGAGCTTGTATGAATCTCTTTCTATACGATACGTTTCTGCAATAATCTCTAGCCCCAATAAACTGGTATAGAACTCCTTAGATACCGCATAATCAGAACAAATTATGGCTACATGATGTATAGAGGTAATATTGAGCATTAATAGCAAAGGTAAACCTATAATTTAAATCTCGATGCGATTTTAGCAAACTTTATAGAGTTTACAAGTTGTTGCTCGTCTGGATTTGTAATCTCGACACCTATAATTCAAGATTTGCAATCTAAAACTAAAATAGCAGCACTACCTCAAAAATTTAAACCCGATTGACGTGGAAAACCCGGAATGAACCACCACCTTCAGGCGGTGAAATGAGGATTTGGAACAAAAAGCGGGACGAGAGTTAATTCAAAGACAAAGTTGAATTTGTAATTGTTGAGGGGATTAAATACAAAAACGCAGACAGCGTTTGAACGGCTGTCTGCGTTAAGGAATTTTTAGAATTTGGTTCGGAGCTTTTATTCTCCTAAAATATTATGCAGAACATTATCAAAAACTTCTTTCACTGGTTCTACCGAACCGAAATCTTCGTTATCAATTTGAAACTCCCCATTTGTGATTGTTCCCAGTAAAGAAAACTCAACTTCAGAAGTGGCCATAAATTCGACAAACGCTTCCTGGTTTTCTGGTTTTACTGATACGATTACTCTGCCTTGAGCCTCTCCGAAAAGGAAAGCATCTTTACGGATTTCTTCATCTGTTTCAATATCAAACCCAAGTTTCTTCGGCATCGAAGATTCTACAAGGGTTACATATAAACCACCATCAGCCACATCATGCGCTGATTGGATCAGCTCTGAGCGAATAATTTGTTTTATAACCTGGTGAATTTCATATTCTTTATCCAGATCGAAATAAGGAGCAGGAGATGCGGAAATTTTATGGTAAGAGGCTAAATATTGAGAAGATGCAATATCGTTCTGGCTCTCACCAATCAGATAAATCAAATCTCCCGCCTGTTTAAAATCAAGCGTCATCTTTGTTTTAACATCGTCAAGAACACCTAGCATGCCAATAGTAGGGGTTGGAAAAACCGGACCTTCATCGCTTGACTGGTTGTAGAAACTCACGTTTCCTCCAGTAACCGGAGTTTGAAATTTGGTACAGGCTTCACCCATTCCTTTAATTGCACCAACAAACTGCCAGTAAACTTCAGGAACGTAAGGATTCCCAAAGTTTAAACAATTGGTAATTGCCACTGGCTCGCCGCCGGCACAGGTGATATTTCTTGCTGCCTCTGCTACTGCGATCGCACATCCCTTCTGAGGATCTGCATATACGTATCTTGAATTACAATCAACAGTTAGCGCGATGGCTTTATCTGTACCTTTGACATTTACTATAGCCGCATCACTGGGGGTATTGGTCGTCATAGTGGCGGTACCAACCATAGAGTCGTACTGATCGGTTACCCAGCGTTTTGACGCAATGTTGGGATGTGAAATAAGGTGATCGGCCACATCTTTCAGATTTGCCGGCTCCTGAACATCCTCAATTTTAAATTTCTGGTTCTCTGCGTAATAAGCAGGCTCGCGGTATTCGCGTTGATATACCGGTGCACCACCACCAAGAACAAGATCATCAGCTGGAACATCAGCAACGAGCTGACCGTTCATATAATATTCTAAACGACGTGTATCGGTTACCTCACCAATTTCCACACAGTTTAAATCCCATTTATCGAAAACAGCCTGAACTTCAGCTTCGCGACCCTTTTCTACAACAATCAGCATACGCTCCTGAGATTCTGATAAGAGGATTTCAAAAGGCTTCATGTTCTCCTGACGCATCGGCACTTTATCTAAATCGATACGCATACCATGCTCGCCTTTAGCCGACATTTCTGAGTTGGAGCAGATGATGCCCGCGGCGCCCATATCCTGCATACCGATCACAGCGCCGGTCTGAATTACTTCCAGACTCGCTTCCAGTAATAATTTTTCCTGGAACGGATCGCCTACCTGAACGGCCGGCAAATCGTTAACCGAATCTTCGGTTATATTTTTTGAAGCAAAAGCAGCTCCGTGAATTCCGTCTTTACCGGTGGCCGAACCTACGATATATACCGGGTTACCTACACCGTAAGAAGTTGCGGAAACGGTTTCGCCAACTTTTACGATACCAGCAGACATCGCATTAACGAGAGGGTTCACTGTATAACAATCGTCGAAGAATACTTCTCCGCCCACAGTAGGAATACCGAAAGCATTCCCGTAATCGCCGATTCCCTTTACTACACCTTTAATTAACCACTTATTGCGTTCCAAACTCAGCTCGCCGAAACGCAGGGAGTTTAATTGTGCAATGGGGCGTGCTCCCATAGTGAAAATATCACGATTTATACCTCCAACACCTGTTGCAGCACCCTGATAGGGTTCTAAAGCGGAAGGGTGATTATGAGATTCAATTTTAAATACACAAGCAATACCATCGCCCAAATCAACCATCCCGGCATTCTCTTCTCCGGCTTTAGCCAGCATACGCGGACTATCCTTTGGAAGAGTTTTTAGCCAGGTAATTGAATTTTTGTAGGAGCAATGTTCGCTCCACATTACCGAGAATATAGATAATTCTGTGAAGTTTGGTGTACGACCCAGAATTTCTTTAACGCGCTCAAACTCTTCTGGTAAAAGGCCTAAGTCTTTTGCATTTTCAAGAGTTGAAAGTTGATTATTTTCCAATTTATGAGGATTTTTTAAAGATGTTGCAAAAGTAGGAAAAATGAAGGCTTTTTTTGTATTAGTTGTGATTTTTTGGGCGGAAATATGATAATGCAAGGATGTGGGACACAAGAATATCGCTTTAGAAATGTGTGACGTATTCATGCTAATAAAAAAGAGGCTAATCTTTAGATCCAGCCTCTTTTGAAAATGTCAATTTTAGAAAACCTTACAATGCACCTTCCTTTATATCATCCACTACAGCAGGATCAAGCAAAGTACTGGTATCACCCAGATTAGAGGTATCGCCTTCGGCAATTTTACGCAGTATACGCCGCATAATTTTCCCCGAACGGGTTTTAGGCAAACCAGTAACAAACTGAATTTTATCTGGCTTAGCAATTGCACCGATTATCCGGGTTACCGTTTGAAGAATATTTTGGCGGGTAAGCTCCTTGTCGTGATCAGAAGTGCCCAAAATAACATAAGCGTAAACTCCCTGACCCTTTATTTCGTGCGGATAGCCTACGACAGCGCTTTCCACCACGTCAGAATGCATGTTAATAGCATTTTCAACTTCTGCAGTACCGATTCTATGTCCAGACACGTTCAAAACATCATCTACACGACCTGTAATACGGTAATAGCCGTCTTCATCGCGCAGGCAGCCATCGCCGGTAAAATACATATTCTCGTAGGTTGAGAAGTAGGTTTGACGGCAGCGTTCATGATCGCCATAGGTTGTTCTGATAATTCCCGGCCAGGGAAATTTAATACATAAGTTGCCACTCACTCCGTTCCCTTCAATTTCCTTGCCTGTTTCATCTACCAGCACGGGTTGTATCCCCGGGAGAGGAAGGGTCGCATAACCTGGTTTTGTAGGTGTTACTCCGGCAATGGGCGAAATCATAATCCCACCATTTTCCGTTTGCCACCAGGTATCTACAATAGGAGCGTTTTTTTTACCGATCTTCTCATCATACCAGTGCCATGCTTCCTCATTTATAGGCTCACCCACAGATCCTAGTTTTTTTATTGAGCTCAAGTCTTTTCCTTTTAAAGGCTCTTCGCCGAAACTCATCAATGAACGAATTGCGGTTGGTGCGGTATAAAGAATATTCACTTTGTGTTTATCTACAATATCCCAAAAACGTCCTGCGTCAGGATATGTGGGAATACCTTCGAACATAATGTTTGTAGCCCCCTGAGAAAGCGGACCATAAACAATATACGAGTGGCCGGTTATCCAGCCAATATCTGCGGTACAGAAAAATACTTCTCCGGGCTGATACTGGAAAACATTTGCAAAGGTGTATCCGGCATATACCATATACCCTCCGCAGGTATGCACCACACCTTTAGGTTTACCGGTAGAGCCGGAGGTATACAAAATAAACAATACGTCCTCTGCGTCCATTTCCTCCACCGGACATTCCGGGTTCCCCTGAGTTTCTACCTTATTGATCTCATCTTCCCACCATACATCACGTCCTTTTATCATAGAAACAGCAGTACGGCTTCGTGTTAGCACGATTACTTTGTTAACGCTATTGCACTGTACAAGAGCGTCATCAATGATGTCTTTCAACGGAATATTTTTATTACCCCTGAATCCGCCATCAGCTGTAATTACAAGAGAGCAGGCTGCGTCGTTTATCCTGTCGGCAATAGACTGAGCAGAAAAGCCACCAAATACCACTGAGTGGACCGCTCCAATTCTGGCACATGCCAAAACGGCGATCGCAAGTTCGGGTACCATGGGGAGGTAGATGCAAATTCTGTCTCCTTTTTTGGCTCCATTATTTTTAAGAACATTGGCAAACTGACAAACTTTATGGTGCAGCTGCTTGTAGCTTAAAACCCTGTGATGTTCCTCAGGATCATTTGGTTCCCAGATTATCGCAGGTGTATCTGCGTTATTTTCAAGATGCCTGTCAAGGCAATTTTCTGTGATATTTAATTTAGCGCCTTTGAACCATTGGATGTTTGGCTCCCTGAAGTTCCATTCCAATACCGAGTCCCATTTCTTTTTCCAGGTAAATGATGAAGCAATTTCGGCCCAAAATTTTTCTGGTTCCTTAACGCTGTAATCATATACCTGTTTGTACTCGTCAAAAGATTTAATCTGTAAATTCATTTTAAACTTGTGTTACAATTTTTTCTAAGTTTTATTGCCGAATGGATGTTTCGGCTCCAGACCCCTCAATCCTGAGGACCGCTCTCCCTGAAGAAAAGAGAGCGGGTAAATTGCCTGTAAAATTTTATTATTCAACGATCTCTTTACTGGTTACCCTTTCCTGAGAGATACTTTTTTGTGTCATCAGTGAAACCACATAAGCTGTAATAATGGCTAATGGGAAAGATATAATAGCCGGGTTTTCCAGTTTATGAAAAACCGTCGCAGGATCCAGTCCATAACGGTCCCACATAGTAGGAGATGTTAAAATAATAGCAAGAGAGGATACAATCCCCACAACTATTGATGCAGCTATTCCGTTAGCGGTGGTTTTTTTCCAGAAAAGGAGAAATAATATTGCCGGAAGATTAGCTGAGGCGGCAATGGCGAAAGCCCATCCTACCAGGAAGGAAACATTCATTCCTTTAAACAATATACCAAGGCAAATGGCGAAAATACCGACTCCGAAGGCGGCAATTTTACCTGCTTTAACTTTTTTACCGTCGCTCAGATCTACATTAAAATAGTTGCCCATTAAATCGTGTGCTATAGCACCAGAAGAAGCAATGATTAATCCGGCTACAGTACCGAGTATTGTTGCGAAAGCGACTGCAGAAATAATGGAAAACAATATTACCCCGAAGCCTTTTGCCAAAAGCGGAGCCGCCATATTGCTGGATTCAACATCTTGAACGCCATTTACTGCGGCTCCCAGCCCCATATATAGGGTTAGAATGTAAAATATACCGATAGCTGCAATGGCAAGAATTGTAGATTTACGTGCATCGCGCTGTGATTTCACAGTATAGTAACGGATAAGGATATGCGGTAAAGCCGCTGTCCCTAAAAATAAAGCCAGCATCAGCGATACAAAATCAAGCCGGCTCCAGAAACTGGATCCCTTACCGATTTTATACTTCAACCCTGGCAGCATAAAGCTTTTTCCTGCGGTTGGATTCTGGATGTAAACAGAAACTTTTTTGCCTTCATCAGTAAATTTAACTTCCGAAAAGCGAATGATCTCACTTTCTTTAATGGTAGAAAGAAATTTAAAAGGACCTACTGGACCGGTTTTATTTACTTCCTTTCCGTCGACGATAATTTTGCTCATGTGGCCAACCTGAAAAAAGTTAGCATCGGCTTTTTTTCTGCCATTGTAAAGCAGGCCGTTATCGCCCTCAGAGATCGAAAGAGCCTCAGTTAAAGTATAGGTATTGTCTTTATCTATAAGATTAAACCATCGTTCAACTCCATCTTTTTCCAGTTTTACAAAATCTTTTCCTTTCACCTGTTGCTGCGATATTACTTTCCATCCGGCGACACCAGTCACCGTTGTATCAGTCATTTGCGGCGAAAGCGTGAGGAATTTATGATAGGTTTGATTTTTATGGTCGGGACTTAATGTAAACCCGTTTTTCAGGATATAAATTGTCAATATTATTGATAAAATAAGCAGCAGCGCGCCTTTAATAAACTGTACATAAGTAGTTGAAGTCATACCAGCGCTGGCGACAATAAAAATCACCACTACTCCGACAAGCACAACTCCCACCCAATGAGGGAAACCTAAAAGAGGCGTAACAAGGTCTCCTGCACCCACCATTTGAGGGATAAGGTAAAAAATGGAGACAATCAGTGTGCTGATTGCCGCGGTTAAGGTAATGGCCCTCGACTTAAAAGTAGAGTTTAGCGCATCGGTAAAAGTGTATTTTCCCAGTCGTTTCAGGGGCTCAGCTATTAAAAAGAGAGCCACGATCCAGCCGGCCAGAAAACCTATAGAATACAGAAAACCATCGAACCCAAAGGTGGCGATCATGCCGCAAATACCAAGAAATGAGGCAGCGGATAAATAGTCTCCCGCGAAAGCGATACCATTTACAGCCCAATGGATTTGTCCGCCCGCAGCATAATAAGATGAGGCCGAACTGGTTTTACGGGCAAAGTAAAAGGAAAGCCCCAGTACCAGGCCAACGAAAATGATAAAAAAGAAAATAGCAATGTAAGAAACTTCGTATATCATCCCTCAGTCTCCTTTGTATTTAAGTCGTCTTCATATTTTGAACAGAAATAGTTATAGAGAATACCCAGCAGCACTGCAAAAACGATCAGACCCATGCCATAAACAAGAGCCAGATTAAGTCCTGCGAAAATCTCAATTGCCATGAGTTCATAATTCAGCACCCCGATCACAACAAAACCTGCATAAAAAAAGAGGTACAGAAAAAAGAACCAGACACCAAGATGGGCTTTCTTCTTCGAGGCATTTTCAATGCCTACTTCAACAGCGGGTTCATGCAGCATATTAATAGTTTATATGAATAATTGGTTGATTATTTGAGCGCACAAGTTAAAAAGATTTCAGAAATAATATTGTAACAGATGTGAATCATGAATATTTACAAAAAAAAGTCTATGAAATCCTTAAAGAAGCAAAATATAGGGGAATACGATCGGGAAATGAGGATGAAAGGGCAGGGGAGAGGCTCTTTAAATTCACCTTATATAAATTGTTTCAGAGGGCGCTATAACCGCCGGATGAAAAAAGGCTTTTCATCCGGCGAACTTTAATCAAGTTTCAGAAATTCTCCAGGGGAAATTTCGTGTATTTATTTTGTTAACCGTTCCAGCTTCCAGCCCGAACCGTCGGTACCCTTAAGTGTAAGTAATTTTCCGTCGGCGCTTATGTTGGTGGTAAACACTTCAGGTTTTCCTCCTCCGGGAGTAAGTGTTAACTTTTTACCCGATACACTGTATTTTCCTTCACGGCCCTGCAAATTTGTACCCACCCAGATATTTTGATTATAGGAGCCGTTATTATGCAAGTCTAATCCGCTTTGTCTGTTTCTCAATTCATACAGAGATCCATCTTTATATAAAATGGCTGAGTAATACCATTTCCCTTTTAAAGAGTTCGAAGGGGAATTATTCTGTTTACTTATGAGATATTCAGCAGACTTAAGGCCTGAAAGTTCTGAATTCGTTTTGTCGGCATTAAAGCCGCACACAAAAATGCTCATTGAAAAAAGCATACAAGGCCAAAGAAACGGAGTTTTCATATAAGTTTAATATGCTCTAATATAAGAAAATGTTGGGTTTGGGTTTTATCTCTTTTTAACTGTTACCCAAAATGTGAAACGATTCACAGCCAAATGGTTTCGAGTCAATTTTTACCCTGAATTGGTTGAGAAATGCGACAGCATTAAGAACGGAGTGTAGGGGAGATTTTTTTATAGATTGCGATTATTATTAGATTTAGGCTTGGCAGAGATGTCAGATAAAAATTAAAAAATAATTTTACAACATGAATTCTGAAAAGAAATTAAAGGGAAATATTAATCATTCTGTTTGCGGATGGTGTTATGAGGGTGTTTCCTTAGAGGAATTATGCAAGGCGGCTAAGCAAATAGGAATAAAAGGAATTGATTTGGTTGGCCCTGCTGACTGGCCCATTCTTAAGAAATACGATCTGGACTCACCAATGTGTAATGGAGCAGAAATAAATCTGACCGACGGTTTCAATGATAAAAAGTTTCATGAAAAGCTTATCCAAAATTATTCTTCAGTAATACCACAGGTTGCAGCAGCAGGCTTTACAAATCTGATTTGTTTTAGTGGCAACCGCAGAGGAATGGACGATGAAACCGCTTTGAATAACTGCGCCGCAAGTTTAGAACAATTATTACCCCTGGCGGAAAAACATAAGGTGGTCTTGGTTATGGAATTACTTAACAGCAAAATAGACCATTCAGACTATCAGTGTGATAATACAAAATGGGGTGTGGAGTTGGCAAAACGCCTGGATTCAGAAAACTTTAAGTTATTGTATGATATTTACCATATGCAGATAAGTGAGGGGGACATTATTCGCACTATTTTAGAAAATCATCAGTACATAGCTCATTATCACACTGCAGGCGTTCCTGGCCGTAATGAGATCGATGAAACTCAGGAATTAAACTACTCTGCAATAATGAATGCAATAAAGAAGACAGGTTTTAAGGGGTATGTTGCCCAGGAATTTATTCCCAAAAATGCCAATCTGTTCGCTTCACTGGAGAAGGCCATCCGGGTATGTGATGTATAGACAAGGGCGCATCAGCCGGATGGATGGTCTGAGATGGCTCGCCATTTTGGGATATTAATACACTAAGGAATTTAAATAATTTTCGAGCATGGTATATCCGTTAGCTGAAGTCTTATTTCTGTCGTCCGGATTACCAGGATTCAGAGATTGACTAATCTCCCATTTATCAGGCATTCCATCATGGTCACTGTCAGCCGGTGCATCAATGTTCCGTAAAACTGGCCAGCCACCCACACTTTTTTGTGAATCAATAATTCCTTTATTTAATCCGTAAATTCCGCCACCTGTAACTTTTGCTTTACCAGAGGCTTCATTTATAATACGGGTATCCACGGCATCTCTTTTAGGAAAGATAGCTCCGGCTTTAGCCATTACAGACAAATAAGCATCCTTCGCAGATTCGGTAACCGGTTCTTCAACATCAAATTCTGTACCCGATTTTATGTTCGTTACCGAACCAACCTTTGCCACATCAATACCTTTCCAGTTATCTTTAGTTAAAGCGCTGTTGCCTTCCATATAATTGCCGGAAATAAACCATTTGGCATAGCCTATCGCTGCATCTTTACGCGATTCGTATGAGGGGGCAGCAAACAGCAGGGTCGCTGAAGTAGCCGGACCGGGTTTATAATAATTATTCACCCAATTAACAGAACACTTAGCCTCGGGAGAATTTACTTCCAGTTCGGCGCCGTAAATAGCGCCCGATTTACCCCAGTTAAAAATTACATTATTACGAAAATCACATACAGCAACCGTATCATGAGATCTTGAACCGTTTACCCTTGGAGACCTGCTTGCATTATGAGCCAGCAGATTATGATGATAAGAAGCGTACTGTCCGCCCCACTGAGAACCATAAGAGCGTGCGCCTTTTGAGTCAAAAGAATTGTAAAGGCCCTCGCTTAAAATACACCATTGAACGGTTATGTATTTATTATCATAGCAGGTATGGCTCTCTTCGTTAGACCAGCTGAGAGAGCAGTGATCGATGATCACGTTCTTTGAGTTTTCATTACCAAGACTTGAAAGATCGCTTAATCCGGCTTCATCACCCGGGCGAAGCCGCATGTACCGGATTATGAGATTGCTGCCACTAAACTTTAAATAACCATTTTTTATACAGATACCATCACCGGGCGCTGTTTGACCAGCAATAGTCATATTTGAGCGTCCAACTTTTACCAAACCTTTAGTCAGACTGATAGTTCCCGATAGTTTAAATACAATGGTGATGGGATCGTTACCCGGAGTATTGAGAGCGGCCCTTAAACTGCCTGCAGATTCATCGCCATTAAGGTTGGTGACTTCTATTACCCTTCCATTTCTTCCTCCGGAAGTATATTTCCCATATCCTTCCGCGCCGGGAAAGGCGATTAACTGCGCCTGCGCAGAGCTTATCACACTTATAAAAAACACACAGGTAATAAAGAGATTTCTTACAGACACCATTTTGGGGGATATAATTAGCGAATCTAAATTAGGTGAATTGCTAGTGTATAATTTATAGCTTTTTTGCAAGATATTATAGGATGTTATGAATCGATCCGGAACCATGTATTGCGTCACTTATTAGCTAAGGCATTTGTTTCAGCAGCTTTTTCATTTCAACCACAATGGCTGCCTGTTTTGGATCAGCGGCAAGGTTTTTTAATTCGTTAGGGTCGTCAGGATGCTTAAATAGCATCGATCCCGATTTTCCATTTTCCCATTCAACATAATGCCAATTTTGAGTTCGCACCGATTTTCCAAGCTTGCCCCTGTAATCTGTTACGCTGTAAGCAGGAAAGTTCCAGTCGGCCTCTGGTTTTTTAATCAGTGGAACAAGGCTGTGTCCTTCTATGCCTGCGGGCCTGGGCAATCCGCAGAGGTCGGCAAGCGTGGGATACATATCAAGAAGCTCAACAATTTTCCCGCTGTATTGTGCCTTACCTTTAGGAACAGCGATGATCAGCGGAACACGGAGCCCAACCTCAAAAAGGGAGTAAGCCTTGGACCATTTGCCCTTTTCTCCCAGATGGTAGCCATGGTCGCCAAAGAAAACAACAATGGTGTTGTCCTGTAAATTATTGCGTTCAAGCGCGTCCATTACCCGCCCTACCTGGGCGTCCATGAAACTTGTTGACGCTAAATAAGCTCTTTTCATCTCTCTCGATAATTCGGGAGTTGATTCCCTGCCGATAAAGAGATCGCTGTTCCGCGGGGATATAGATATTTCCGGCAATCCTGGCGGCGCTTTTGGAACTGTACCGAAATCAACAGGCAGTTCAATTTTATCGGTATCATAAAGATCGAAAAACTTTTTAGGGGCGGTAGGAGGACTATGCGGTTTCACAAAACCTACAGCCATAAAAAAAGGATGCGACTTATATTTCGACATATATTCAATAGCCTTTGTAGCAGTTTTGTAATCACCGTGCGATTCACCATCACCTTCCAGCACAATGATCCTGTCTGAATTTGAAGCCTTGCTTCCCCTGTCATCAGGATCGGCAGATTGAACCTCAGCTGGTGCAGTTTGCGGAGTTTGTTTTCCACGCTCGGTTATAGCGGAATTAACAGGCTCTCCGCCGTCTGTCCATGACGGCTGGTCATCTATGCCTCCGTGAAAAATTTTACCGCTACGTAAAGTAACATAACCATTCTGTTTGAAATATTGCGGCAAGGTTATATAATCAGGATGCGTCCGGCGGAAATAATCGTTGTTATTCATCACTCCCGTCTGGGTAGGGTAGCGTCCCGTAAGGAAAGAAGTACGTGAAGGATTGCATACCGGATACTGAGCATAGGCCCTGTCGAAACGTGTACCGCGTGATGCGATTTTATCAATATTAGGAGTTCTGACCATTTTAACGCCGTATGCCCCCAGTTCAGGACGAAGATCATCGGCAGCGATAAACAGGACGTTGTATGTTGTCTTCGGGGCAGGAAGAGCTGAATTTTGAGCCAAGGCCGAAAACGCGAACGCAAGAAGCGCCGCACATAAGTTAAGCCGACAAAGGACCGAAAGATATTTCGACATAGGTTCTGATGTTATAATGGTTTTCTGGTTATCTAAACCTAATATACGTTATCTGCAAAAGTATCATCGTAATTTTTTTATTGCAGAGCCCATGTTTAAACCTGCCGGTTTTAATAATAAGTATGGTTCACAACTACTTCCCTTAAGTAGTTAAGGTTCGGCTTTGCTGTTTTTTTACGGTCGGCATATTTATAACCGTAAATCTTTAAGAGACCGTTCTGAAGAGTAATTACCTCTTCCGACTGGTAGCCCATAAAGTTAAACATATGATACACAGTCTCTCCGAAATATTGTTCCCCTTTGCCGTTTTCGTTCATCCTGAACTTGGACCAGAATAATTCTTCTTTACCATTTCCTTTCCAGTTACCTTTTACAAAAGCGGGGTTACCGGTAATGGGATTACCCGGCCATTTGCTTATAAGCTTACCCTTTGAGTCGAACCATTGAACTTGTCCCCAGAGATAAGGTTCTCCGGCGGCTCTATTCCCGTAAGTTCTGGCTGTAACAGCTATCTGCGGCGCGACAACTCCTTTTAAAAAGTTTCCTGACTCGATTCTTTGTGTATGCTCCGCCATATTTTGCCAAATCATCTTTCCTGATTTTGCCTCAATGGCCATAACGCCAACTTCACTGTGCGCTGCAAGTAAATCGATGTTTCCGTCTTTATTAATATCTGCAAAAGAATAGGCATCCACATGGTCATGGTTGTCGTAGAACGTTTTAAACCTGTTCCAAACTTCAATGCCCTTAGAATTTAGCAACATAGATCCCGCTACAATTTCCTCTATGCCATCTTTATCAATATCTTTCGGATAAACATAATGGCCCAGATGGTCTTTTTTCTTAGTTTCATTGTGGATCCATAGCTGTTTAAGTTCTTTGTCGTAGGCCGCAATAGAAATAAGGCCCCCTATATCGGTAAATACCAGGATGTTGTCAGGGTAACCGGCATTAAACTTTGCTATGCTGATTCGATAATTGTTAAATGCATGCGGTAGCGCTTTCGTCCCGGGCCATTCTGTTTTCTTTTTAATTTCTCCTGTAAGACCATTTGCAATAACCAGCCATTCTTTTCCGTCAATCAGTTGCCAGTGAATTACATCCTGCCAACCATCTCTGTCAATATCCCAGATAAGTCCGGGCGCTTCATCTTTTTCTCCGCCGGGTTCTACCTTGTAAGTCCAAAGTTCCTTTCCGTCATGGTCATATACATGGGTGGCGTAATCATGTGTTACCACCATAAAATCCATTTTTCCGTCGTTGGTCACATCTCCGAACCTTACCGCGCTGGCTACTGGAATTTTGTATTCCTTCAGTAGTTCTACATCTGCATTATATTGCCGTTTTAGGAGGTCCTCTTCCTTGAAATCAGGATTTTTAGAAAGTACCAGAACATCCATCACCGGGGCTCCTTCAATACGCATCAGTCTAATATCTGCAGATCCCTTTTTTAAATGAAATATACCGGCTTTTTTAAACGAGAGGGGGCCGTTACCTAAATCATTGTCGATTACAGTATCATTAACGGCGACCCTGAATGTGTTATTCCTGGCACCCTGGCTTCTTGCGAAAAGATACCAGTTACCAGATTCAGGGACATTAATCTTAATTACATAATTAGAACGGGTGCTCATTACCAGCCCCGTATTATTAAACAGCCAGGGCACTTTCAGCGTTTCAGCATCAGTAAGATAATGACCCGCAGGTATTTCATCAAAAAAGAGAGAAGCACCAATAATTATATTTGCATCAGAAGATTTTATGGTATTCTTTGCGGAGGCGCCGGGAATTATTCCTGCAAATAAAACAATCAGGAATGTTGAAATTAATGAAGCATTGAAGTTCATATTTAATAAGACGGTTCTTTGTGATAATGGTTATGCCATTAAATCTAGGAAACATCCTGAAGATTGGGACATATGATCATGTAACAATTCAGTGCTGTCTATTAAACGATTTTTTAAAATTCATCCTGATCTGCGGGATCAGGTAAAGGCGGGGACAGAGCTTTAATTCTTCTGTTTATTCAGTATTCTGGCTAATTCAGCTATCGCGATCCTTGTTCCTTCAAAATAATTTCCTTTTCGCAACTCGGGAAACATGAAATCATCCAGCAGTCTTTTTGTTTCCACATCGCTTAATACTTTTTCGATGCCTAAACTGTTAGTTAATCTGACCCGTTGCAGACCAGACGATATCCCGATTAATATGCCATTTTTCTGACCTTGATTAATTAGACCCCATGCGTTCGCCAGGCGCAAAGTGTATGAATTAAAACCATCGAGCGTAGTCATGGAGGTATCAAGGCTAACTACAGAAATTTCAATAGCACTTTGCGCTTTAAAGTTTTTGATTAAAGAATCCAGGATTTTTTCCTCTTTATATGAAAAGATATTATCATAATCGTTCACATAACCAATGCGTTTTGGAAATACGGTTTGTGATTTTGTCTTATCCGGTTGATTGCAGGCAGAAAATATAAAAAGAAAGGTGATAATTATGCTGAAAGGAAGCTTCATATTTAGCGAAGGTGGCGATTTTTGATGAATAATTCTCTGGTTTATGCACCATCTACAGCGAACAGGTGTTTTTAGCTTGCATTGTTATTATTTTAAGAATATCCCAGATGGCCCATCCCAAAATATTGCCCTTAGAAAAGCCTAAATATTACCGAAGGTTAACCTGAATAAGGGGGACTCTCTTTAACGAGATTTATTCAGGTTAAATCCGGCATATGAATTACATAGCTAGGATACTGATACGGTAATATCAGAGTGGAATTGTTTGGTTAAAAACCACTCACATTTAATCTTCCTCCAGTCACACATCTTCCCGTTAGGGATGCGGTGGGCAGGGCTGAGTCCAGAATTGCACTTTTAATTGTTGCGGCGCTTGAGCCAGGGTTCACGGAAGCATATAGTGCAGCAGCTCCTGTTACATGAGGTGTGGCCATAGACGTTCCGCTAAATGATGCATAACTAAAGTTTGCACTGTTTTTGCCCGGAACGGTAGAATAAATAGCAGCTCCCGGAGCCCCGATATCAACGGTTGAAGCCCCGTAATTAGAGAAAGAGGCTTTAGCACCTGTGGATGTGATGGCCGCTACGGCCACTACGTTCGCGTTTGGATAATTACAAGGATAACTTGTCGTTACATCGTTATTATCTCCTATGCCGTCATTGCCGCCATTTAAAGCTGCCGCTATAAACAGAATATTAGCCTGGTTTGATCTTTCTATGGCATCTTTTAAGCTTTGCGAAAATCCGCCGCCGCCCCAAGAATTATTGGTGGCTACTATATTGATTCCATGGCGTGCTTTAAGGTCGCTTATATAATCAAGGGCTTTGATTGCATTGGCCGTTGTACCTCCATTTCGTCCAAGAAATTTGGCGGTGATCATTTTTACGTTCCAGTTCATGCCTGCCACACCTGTTCCGTTTCCGCCGGTTGCTCCGATTGTTCCGGCTACGTGAGTGCCATGATCATCTTGTGTGCCGTCAAAGGTGGTATTGTCGTTTCCGGCAAAATCCCAGCCTCTGAAATCATCGATGTAACCATTGTTATCATTGTCAATTCCGTCTATAGGATCAAAAGAATTTGTCCAGCAGTTTGCGGTAAGATCAGGATGGGTGTATTGTACTCCCTCATCAACAATCCCGATAACCACACTTGACGATCCTGTACGGCCGCTTGCCCAGGCTTCTGCGGCCTGGCTGCCATATTGATTGGATGGAGAGCTGGCATCGCCATACATTCCCCATAAAGAGCCATTCACAAAATAGGAATCGTTGGATACAGCATTATGGGTATACACATAATTTGGCTCGGCATATTCCACTCCGGTCAAACCTTTAGCTTTAGTTATTGCTTCTATTGCCGGCAATGGAGTATTGATTAAATAAACGCCCTCATTATCGCCAATCTTTAACATCATTTTGGTTAAAATCCTCTCAGATATCTTTCCTTCGATTTTAGATAAAAAACTCAGTTTAGATGCTTCTGTTACCCCCTTTTTAAACTTAACCAGCAGATCATGTGCAACAAAGCCTTCGTTTGGCGTTTGGAGTTCTATATGATCAGAGTCTGACGGGCGGGAAGATTCTAAATTCTCTGCAGAGTTTGTGCCTGGTATATCTTTCTTACAGGCAGAAAGAATTAGAATAAATAAAATGCTCAGGTAAATTATCTGTTTTTTCATAGGTTTATATTTTACAAATCTTAATTAAATTTAAATAAAGATCTTTGGATATAGTTTATGTTTTTAATGTTTTTTTCCTTAATAAATACCCTTAAAAAGTTCGCTAAAGCGTTGGCAGTTAACATCTCCGGCATCCTTAAAAAAATATATTATCTCGAGTCCATAAGGCAGACGTATAAGCCAGATCTTCTTTAAATCTGATTTAAAAAAAATGAAGGATTTTTTCCAGTTCAAGCAATTTTCTGTAAACCAGGCGGGCTGTGGTATGAAAATTAATACCGATGGAGTTTTACTTGGAGCTTTGGTTAAATCCGAAAGCCCTGCAACCGTATTAGATATTGGTACAGGCACGGGAGTAATTGCCCTGATGCTTGCCCAGCGTTTTCCCGGAGCGTGTATTGATGCCATTGAAATTGATGCTATAGCTTCTGAAACTGCGATGCAGAACTTTTTGAGTTCCAGGTTTTCTGATCATTTAAAGGTATATCCTAATTCCTTTCAAAATTTCTCCCGGGAACATCCCGGTAAGAAATATGATTTAATAGTAAGCAATCCTCCGTTTTTTACTAATTCTCTTAAGAATCCCGACAACCAAAAACACCTAGCCCGGCATACCAGTGAAGTTCTTTTTAATGAATTAGTGGAGTTCGCTAAAAATCATCTGACTAAATCGGGGACATGTTATTTTATTTTGCCCTTAGAAGCTTCCAGATATTTTATAGAAAAGAGCCTGAAATATGAGCTTAAATTGCAAACTGTGATTAATATAAGCTCCTCCGGATCTAAATCTGCTCACAGACAAATAATAGGTTTGGGTATGGAAAGTCAGGAAAGTGTCGAGAGTTCCTTTATTATTTACCAGTCGGAGAAAAAATATTCTCAGGAGTTTGAGACTGCTTTAAAAGATTTTTTCACTATATTTTAGCAGCAGTCGCTGAAACCTGTATTAATGAAACGCATCGGCCTGATTTCTGATACCCATAGTTACCTTGATGATAAAGTATTCAAGCATTTTGAAAGTTGCGATGAGATATGGCATGCTGGTGATTTCGGTACTCTTGAGCTGGCAGATGCTCTTGCCGCCTTTAAACCCCTGCGCGGAGTTTATGGCAATATAGATGGAAGAGACATTCGTGCGGTATACCCCGAACATAACCGTTTTAAATGTGAAGATGTGGATGTTTGGATGACGCACATCGGCGGATATCCGGATAGATATAACCCTAAAATAAAATCCGAAATATATTTAAATCCGCCTAAAATATTTATTTCGGGGCATTCGCATATCCTGAAAGTAATTTTTGATAAAAAAATTGGAACTTTACACTTAAATCCGGGTGCTGCTGGCAAACAAGGGTGGCATAATGTACGTTCTATAATTAGATTCTGCATTTCTGAAGAAAAAATTCATACCTTGGAGGTAATCGAATTAGGGAATAGATAACGTAAAAAATACACTAAGCATATGTCAATAGTCCAAACACTAGGTCAGTTCATCATTGAAAAGCAAAAAGACTTCCCTTATGCCAAGGGAGAGCTGTCACGACTTCTGCGTGATATTGGGATAGCAGCTAAAATTGTAAACCGGGAGGTGAACAAGGCTGGATTGGTAGACATCATTGGCGAAGCCGGAACGACGAACAGTCACGGTGAATCTCAGAAGATGCTGGATGTTTTCGCCAATCATCAGTTTATTTCAGCGTTAACCTGTGGCGGCGAATGCTGTCTGGTAGTTTCCGAAGAAAATGATGATCCCGTATTTATTGAATCCGACGTATCTAATAATGCAAAATATATTGTAGCGATCGACCCTCTCGACGGTTCATCAAATATTGATGTAAACGTTTCTGTCGGAACGATTTTTTCTATTTACCGCAGAATAAGTACTCAGGGAAAGCCAACGCTTGAGGATGCTCTTCAACGCGGAACGGAACAGGTTGCGGCCGGCTATGTGGTTTACGGATCTTCTACGATGCTGGTTTATACTACCGGGGTAGGAGTGAATGGCTTCACGCTGGATCCTTCAATCGGGGAGTTTTGTCTTTCACATCCTAACATGACTATTCCTCCTGATGGATATATTTATTCTATCAACGAAGGAAACTATGTGAATTTTCCTGATGGAGTGAAGAAATATATAAAATATTGCCAGGAAGAAGATGCCGCTACCAGACGTCCGTATTCATCCCGTTATATCGGTTCTATGATTGCCGATATGCATAGGAATATGATTAAAGGGGGGGTTTTTCTTTATCCGCCGACTTCAAGTTCACCAAAAGGAAAACTTCGTCTGGTATATGAATGCAATCCCATGGCCTTTATTATTGAGCAGGCTGGAGGCAGAGCCACAGATGGTTTTCAGCGTATTTTAGAGATGGAAGTAGAATCCCTACATCAGCGTTGTTCTATTTTTGTAGGTTCTGAAAATATGGTTCGGAAAGCCGAAGAAATGATGATGAAATTCTCGCCCGAAATGAGTCAGAAAAAAGTGAAACCGGTTAATAGCGGAGAATTACAGGCTAAAGCGGCAAGCTAAAGCAAGCCTTCAGATTTAGCACATTCTACCTCAAATACCGAGTCGATTGCTAATTTATCTCTTTGTTGATATGCTGCGACTGCTAAACGGTCGCAGCGTTCGTTTTCGGGATGTCCGGCATGGCCCTTAACCCATTGAAAACGAACTTTGTGAAGTTTATAGATTGCCAGAAACCTGATCCATAAATCTTTGTTTTTCTTTCCCGCGAAGTTCTTAGCAGCCCATCCGAATACCCATTTTTTATCTACAGCATCGGCCACATATTTAGAGTCGGTATATACTACCACTTCTTGTCCCGGTTTTTTTAAGGCCTCCAATCCAATAATTACCGCAAGTAGTTCCATCCTGTTATTGGTGGTTTTTCTGAATCCACCTGATAATTCTTTGTAATGCTGCCCTGCACGAAGAATTGTGCCATAACCGCCCGGTCCGGGATTTCCGCTTGATGCTCCGTCTGTAAATAATTCTATCATCTTCCGCTTCAAGTATAAGATTTTGTTTTTAAAAGGGGGCGCAAATCTTTTTGAAAAAAAATAGCATGTTGTTTATCAATGTATTGTAAAACAGATTTGCGCTCTTTAAAATATTAATGATTTTAATATTGATTTTAGGAGAAAGATTATTATTTTTGTCGCACAATACGGTGGTTGTAGCTCAGTTGGTTAGAGCATTGGTTTGTGGTGCCGAGGGTCGTGGGTTCGAGCCCCATCATCCACCCGACAGCCGTCTTCAGAGAAATTTGAAGACGGCTTTTTTAATTCCGCACTTTTTCACGCCTTCGCAGTTTAAGCATAGATTTTAGCTTGCCTGAACAAGAAGAATTCTGTATCTCTTACACCTCTTGAAGTACCTCCTAATGCTTTTACTTTTGCACTGAAAGATTCTGCTGAAGCGTTAGTACTCCTGTTGTTGAAGAAGTTAAGAACGGAAAAGTAATGGGCCTGATTAAGCTGGATACCGTTCTGAAGGATTATATATCAGAAGCTGCCACCTCATTGTACTTTGAAAGCCCGTTCTTTACTTTTGCATATTGTAAAGATATTCCCCAGCCTTACCGATACCCGGAATGCTTCAAGCAGCCATGGAACACCTGGGAAAAAGGATCGGCAAGTTCCTTCTGAAAAGCTTCTGGGCAAGAGCTGTTAACGAAGGCAAAGACAAGAATGCCCTCTGGCACCAAAAAAAAAATAAGGGTGTGGTAACTGTCTTGCAAGTGTGTGGATTTTGAACCTGCAAAAAAAAAGAATTTATTCTGTTCCCCTCACTATTTCGCTTGATCCCTTATAAGACTATCGGGTTGACGATAAATCAATTTTTTGAGTTTTATCAACGATTTCTTTAATTAACTGATCAAGTTCATGAGTCGAATCATAAATATGATTCAAAAGTTCTGTTTCGTCAATGCTGTCTTTATAGTTTTTTATTAATTCGATCAAACCCATAATTCGGGCTACAGGAGCCCTAACCAGATGGGATTGTATCCAGGCAATTTCTTTCAATCTTGAATTTTGATTTTCAATCGCCTGGATGTAATTCATCCGATCTGTGATATCTGTTGAATTAAAGAGGAAACCCTGAACAGAAGAATCATCGAGCAGGTTGGTCGCCAGCGACTCTAGCCAGCGGTATTTACCTTTTCCAACCCTATATCGATAGGGCAAAAATTGAACGCGTTTTTCAGTCATTAAACGTGTTGACGTTTGATAAACCGTTTTCCCGGTCATCCTCATGAATCCGATCGAGTGCCTTAGTACCGATTAATTCTTCGTATTCGATTCCGAGAATACTTGTATAGGCTGGGCTCAAATACGTGTAGCGCTGTTTTTCATCCAGAATACTAATCAAATCGGATCCTTCCTGTACCAAAGCTTTAAAGTGCTGTTCTTTCAATCTTAAAGCAGTTTCATGATGTTTTTTTTCTGTGATATCTCTTCCTATGCCTAAAAGGCCCACAATTTCATCTTGCTCGTTTCGAAGTGGAATTTTAGTGGTAAGAAACCATGAGCCCTTCCCGTTTTCATGGATAAAATACTGCTCGAAATCAATAAGCGGCCTTCCGGTACTTAATATTTCGATATCCTGATGGTAGCCGTTTATTGTTAATTCAGTTTGTTCAAGCTCCTGATCTGTTTTGCCCAATACTTCTGATTCGCTTGAGGTCCCTAACAACTCATAATCAACCTTATTGCTGATCAGTTTTCTTGCAAATTCATCTTTGAAATAGATGGCGTGAGGCAGGTTGTCAATCAATGTTCTCAGAAGATTTCTTTCCTCTTTTATTTTTTGTGCTCCCTTTTTGCTTTCTGTTACATCCCGTTCAATGGAAATCCAGTGTGTAAACCATCCGTTTGCATTGGCTACCGGGCTCACTGAAAAATTATTCCAGAATTCCTCACCATTTCTCTTGTAATTGATTGTAGTAATCTCGCAGGGCTCCCATCTCCGTAATGATTCGCTTAAACGTCGCAACTCATCTTTATCCGATTTGGGGCCTTGCAATATCCGCGGCGATTGTCCAATGACTTCTTCAAAAGAAAAACCGGTCATTTCGGTAAAAGCCTCGTTCACATATATAATACGTGGACCGGGTTCATCGAACGGCTCGGCCTCTGTAATCATGATCGCATCATGTGTATTGGTAATAACGGACTCTAGCAATTTAAGGTGTTGTTCTGCTGCTTTTATTTCTGTAATATCGGTTAGCATATTAACAGCACCTGTTACCTGTCCGGATGAATCTATAAGAGGAACCGGATGAGGTATTACGTTTCGCTTATCTCCATTCGGACGTTCAATTATTATCTCTCTTTGAGGCACTAATTTACCTTCTTTCAAAGCGATAGCCATAGCGCAGCAATCAAGGGGAAGGAGCTCGCCGGACATTGTATAAATCTTTCCAGAGCCACACCATAAGTCCTTGCCGATTTCAGGTTCTCTGCCCCACAATTCAGCTGCTGCTTTATTGTATATTAATATACGTCCTTCCGCATCGCATGAATATGTTGCTACCGGTAGTTCCCGAATCAATTCTTTATAGTGTTTTTCTTTCTCCTCTATTTTTTTGCGTGATAATACTTGTTCGGTTACATCTACAGCAAAAAAGAAGATCCCGTCTATAGAGCCTTCGTGGTTTATGTGCGCCTGGTATATAAAATTCAAATAGGTATCATAAAGCACTCCGGTACCCTGAAGATCAAATTTGACAAGCATTTCATTCGCAGAAAAAGTTTCACCTGTGTAATAAACGGTATCTAAAATCTCAAAAATTCCCTGATCTTCCAGTTCCGGTAATACTTGTTTTACTGTTTTGCCGATGATATCACTTTTTCCAATTAACTGTAAATAAAGAGGATTCGCAAGTTCATATATATGGGTTGGGCCCTTGATTATTCCCATACAGGATGGAGCCTGAGAGTACAGATCCTGAAATCGCTGTCTTTCAATTTCGAATGCTTTTTCCAGACCTTTTTTCTCGGTTATGTCTTTGGCAATACAATACATGATTTTCTCAGTATCATTCCATTTCAAAGACCAAACATTTGCTGTTTTAGATCCATCTTTACAGAGAGTATGGTTTTCGAAATTGGTCATTTCTCTACCTGACCTGATTTCTTCAACGGCGGCATATGTTATGTGATAGTCTTCAGGGCAAACAAAATCTATATAAGGCTCACCAATTAATTCCCGGGGTTTATAGCCCCACATCTTTTCTGCCGCAGCACTCACCTTCACAAACCTGCCCGTTTCGTCCATGGTGCAAATAACGTCTAAAGATGAATCCATGATTTTACTTAGACCTCTCAACGTCTGTTCCAGTTCCCTTGAAGTAGTGATTAGTTCAGTTTCAGCTACTTTACGGTCTGTTATATCACGAATGATCATGGAAGTTTTTATTTTCCCATGGCCATCTTCAAATACGGATGACGTAAGTTCCCCGGGAAATTTGCTGCCATCCTTACGAATAAGGGTTAGTTCACCTTTTGCTTTACCTGTTAGTTGTCGCTCCTCTAACAATATTCTTAAACGAGGGTCTGTTTTATCTGCAAGGCCGAATCTTCCGGCATCACAAATTTCTTTTTCAGTCATTCTGAAAATTTCACAGGCTGCAGGATTGGCTGCTATAATATTTCCGTCAGTTATTGTCAGTAACATACCATCGCAGCTATTCTCAAAAAAAGCGCGGTATTTAGCTTCACTATCTCTTATTAATTTTTCTGCTGTTTTGTGCTGTTCATCAGCAAGTTTACTTTCGGTAATATCTCTTGAATAACAAGCAACTCCAACCACTCTATTTTCTTTTAAAATAGGATTGAATCTTATTTCAGACCAGGCACCGACAAAATCATTGCTCGAAGGCGTAAATATTTCTTCATTGAACGCTTCACCGGACCATGCTTTACGATATGCATTTTGCCAGGATTCCAAAAATTCTTCAGGAAAAAAAGTATTCATCACCAGATCATCGCCTGGTTTCAATGTAATGCCCGTGTAAGATTGAATGCTTTGAATGAAAGCCTTATTAGCTGCGATAAGCTTGAAACTACTGTCAACGCTCCAGATTAAATCATCGGTATTGTTGATTAGGGCCTCTCTGTTTCTTTTCTCTACTTCTGTCCCTTCTTCGGCTTTGATTTTTTCGGTTATATCGGTTACACTATGAATGATATAATCGATCTCAGCATGTTCATTCAAAACAGGGGAGTTTTCAGCTCTCCAGTACCTCTTTTCAAACTCGTCTGTGCCTCGTACCGGAATATCGTAGTTCTGAATATCTATTTTTTGAGTAAGCTTAGTCTCAATAACTAATTCCAGAGAGGCTTTGATATTACTAACACCAGTTGCCCCGGGATTATTTGGATTATCAGGAAAAGCTTCGAATACTCCTTTATTGAGCAGGTCGTCTTCGCCGGTATTAGTAGCGATGCAGTAAGCCTTGTTAACGCCTATAATTGTGAAGCGGGGCGTATCACTCAATAATAGTAAGCAGGGGGTAGGCAAAGCATTAAAAAACAGTTCCATGTTTATCATAGTTGTCAATCTCGGCGCTATTAGCTGATTAAAAATTGAAGTACAAACCTCTGGTTTTATAAAAACTGGTATTTAGAGATATGTATTACATTACGGCAGTAGAGATGTAAAGTTGCTTATTTAATTCCAAACAAATTGCGATAACTAAGATTTGTTTAGAATTTAAATGTATTTACACCTTATAGATCTATTAACGAAAGAATTTCCTATATCGCTTAAATCTTTTGCAAAACGGTTCGAACCGAGTCCTATCCCCCCTTTTTATTTCTTTCTTTTTCCCGCCAAATGCTGCACCGGCATACCCTTAAAGCTTGATTTTGGCGATGTTGCCCCGACAAACTTATTAAGGTAAATGTTTTGGCAACCAAATGGTTGTTTTTATATTTGACAACCATTTGGTTGTGTTATGATAGAAAGAAGAGACGTATTTCAGGCTATTGCTGACCCTACTCGGCGAATGATTATCAGGAAGTTGGCTCAGGGGCCTCTAAATATCTCCCAGATTAGTGGAAATTTTGGTATGAGTAAACAGGCGATTGCCAAACACACTAAAATCCTTAATGAGTGTGGCATCATCTCTATGAGTCAAAATGGACGGGAACAAATTTGCGAAGCACAACTTGGTTCATTAAATGAGGTGACCAATTGGGTAACTGAATCCAGGAAGTTATGGAATCAGCGGTTTGAAAAATTAGATAAATTCCTTAAAGAAAAAGAAAAATAACGGTTATGAATTCAGACAAAAAAGAGCTCTTAATATCCCACCTGTTTGATGCTCCAGGGGAGGTCGTATTCGGTGCCTGGACAAATCCAGAACAATTAAAATATTGGTATGCACCTGACGATGTACAGTTGAATTTACAACTATTGATACCACCCAAGGAGGCAATTTTCATTCTTGCATCCATGATCCGGTGCATGGAGAATGTTGGGTTAAAGGCACCTACCTGGAAGTGATCCCAAATCAAAAATTAGTTTTCATTATGGTGATGTCAGATGAAGCTGGCAATTCTGTAAGTTCAGTTGACGCTGGTAAAACTGAAGACTGGCCCGAAGCGCAAATCACAACTGTCACTTTTGAGTCGATTGGACAACAAACCAAGGTTACGATTCATCAGACTGTGTCGGAAGAAGAAGCTAAAAAAACGGGGGCCTATCAAAGTTGGATTAATATGCTTGGTAAGCTTAATCTGCTATTGAACCAGAAATGATTTTTAAAATTATAAAATGAAGAAAGCCTTCGTACATGCTATTTTATCGATATTGATATTATCATCCTGCACTCAGGAAAACCAATCAGAACAAGGCAAAAAACAAACAATTGGGAAGAACGTAAATGATGCCTTAGTCCAAAATGGCTATTCTGAAGTCAACGGCATTAAAATGTATTATGAAATTTACGGAAAGGGTAAGCCGCTCGTTTTGATCCACGGCGGCGGCTCGACCATCCAGTCGAACTTCGGGCAGGTTATTCAAATGTTCGCTGAAGATAGAAAGGTAATTGCGATGGAATTGCAAGCTCACGGAAGAACCGGTGACAGAGATAAGGATTCATCGTTTGAGCAGGATGCAGACGATGTTGCGACTCTTCTGAAAAATCTGAATATTGATAAAGCAGATTTTTTTGGCTTTAGTAACGGCGGGACGACGACCATCCAAATAGCGCTACGTCACCCGGAGATTGTGGATAAAATCATTTTGGGCTCTGCTCTTTATAAACGGAATGGTGTTCCTGCACAGTTTTGGGATTTTATGAAACAGGCAACCTTATCCAATATGCCTGAAGAGCTGGTCGATGCCTATTTGGCGGTGAGCCCAAATCGTAAGGGTCTTCAAATTATGCATGACAGGGATGCGAAAAGGATGGTTAATTTCAAGGATATCCCTGATGACCAGATTAAAACTATTAAGGCCAAAACGCTAATCATAATAGGTGATAGAGATATTATAAGCCCTGAACATGCTATTGAAATGCATAGAAAGATTGGTGGGGCTGAATTGGCTATTATTCCAGGCGTGCATGGCGAGTATATCGGAGAAATAACAACGTTAAAATCTAATTCTAAACAACCAGACTTTGTTATTCCAATGATTAAACGATTCCTTGATCCCTCAAAAGCAAAGCAATAAACTATTTCTCTAGAACACCATAATTTCAAATAATTTCAAGAACTGATAATTACACCATCTGTTGAGAGAATAGAAGTTCAAAGGATTATTCACCCCTTCATTTATTGAAGCTGCTGAAGTGTCAATGTAATTTTTATATTATGTATAATGCGCAGAATGGCTTATATTTTAGAAACAGACAGCATGCCGGAATACTGCTTGGAGAATTTCTTGAACCAAAATACAAGGATCTCAATCCAATTGTTATTGTATTCCAAGGGGTGGGGTAGAAGTAGCATTTTATGTCGCAAAGGCTCTGGAAGCTCAATTTATCAATAATAATTTCTAAAATTATCTTTTCGGGGCCGGAGGGAACCCGGGGTTGGAGCGGTATCTGAAGAATATTCTGTGTATGTCTATCCCATGGGAACGGAAAGAAAAACTCCTAAAGTGATCAATCAAATTATTGAAGAGCAGATTCTGGAGATAAACCGCAGGATCAGCACCTACCGTAATGGAAAACCCTTACCTGATATTTCAGGGCCTACCGTAATACTGGATGATGATGGAATTGCTACCGGGGTAACTCTGGTCCCTGTACTAAAACTTTGCCGTAAAAAGAATGCTTCAAAAATAATTATAGCATCCCCGGTTTCGGGTATCACTTACGACGAAAACCTGAATGAGGCAGACGCTATTGAAGTCTTATTGCAGCCGGAACATTTTTATGCTGTGGCTCAGGTGTACGAAACATTTGGCGACTTTACAGATGGGGAACTATTGAATCTGCTGCGCCTGTCGGAAAACGAGTGACGTTGGCAGACTTCTGACAATAGTATTCGCGAATGATTTTGCCCAATATGAAACCTGATTGTCCAAATTTTGTTGAATTAGAAAACCATTGCCCTAATAATGTAACGCCGCTATCCTTTATGCAACAAGTATAATGAAAGCCAGCAATCAGGAGTTTTTAAACCGTAGTAATTTTATTGAAGAACTTAAGCAGGATATCACCTGGGATATTCTTATCATAGGCGGGGGTGCAACAGGTTTGGGAACCGCATTGGATTCTGCTTCAAGGGGATACAAGACTTTGCTGCTCGAGCAATCTGATTTTTCAAAAGGAACTTCCAGCAGAAGCACCAAGCTTGTTCATGGAGGTGTGCGGTATCTTGCGCAGGGGAATATCGCCCTGGTTTATGAGGCATTGCGTGAACGTGGTTTGTTATTGAAAAATGCCCCGCATCTTGTGAAACGACAGGCCTTTATAATACCCTGTTATACCAGGTATTCCTTAGTTAAATATTTTATAGGTTTAAAAATATACGACTGGCTATCGGGGGGATACAGCTTTGGACAATCTAAACTTCTGAGAAGGGAAAAAGTGCTGCAAAGAATTCCGGAGATCAAAAAAGAAGGCTTGAAGGGGGGAGTAGAATATTGGGACGGTCAGTTTGATGACTCGAGGCTTGCAGTTAATATTGCCCAAACGGCTGCCCAAAAAGGCGCTACCCTGCTAAATTACATTAAGGTAAAGGGCTTATCTAAAGATAGCAAGGGAAAAATCAACGGGGTTATCGCACATGATCTTGAAAGTGAACAAGAGTATCATATACGCTCTAAGGTTGTAATAAATGCTACAGGGGTATTTGTGGATGAAATATTGCAAATGGATATCTCTTTTCGTAAAGCTCTGATACAACCCAGCCAGGGTGTCCATATCGTTCTTGATAAATTATTTTTAGGAGGAGACCGGGCAATCTTGATTCCTGAAACTTCAGACGGCCGGGTGCTTTTTGCAGTCCCCTGGCATGATTATGTGTTGGTAGGAACCACGGATACCGCTTTAGAGAAACTCAGTCTTGAACCCAAAGCATTAGATAAGGAGATAGATTTTATACTTGAAACTGCTGGCAGGTACCTTTCGCATAAACCTGCCAGAAAAGATGTGTTGTCTGTTTTTGCCGGATTAAGGCCTTTAGCGGTTCCTGCTGCAGCTTCTGGCAACACCAAAGATATTTCAAGAAGTCATAAGCTTCTGGTTAGCAATTCAGGCTTAATTACAATAACGGGGGGTAAATGGACAACCTATAGGAAGATGGCCGAAGATACGGTTGATGAAGCCATAAAAACAGCTCAGCTAAATCCGGTGGCCTGTTCATCCGAAAGTCTGAGGATACATGGGGCTACCACGAGAATTTCTCTCTGTCATCTGGCCATATATGGTACTGATCAGGAGGGAATAGAGGATTTAATCAGGGCAACTTCCGAATTAGGAACGAAATTGCTTCCGGGCATGCCCTATCTCTGTGCAGAAGTGGTCTGGGCGGTAAAAAATGAAATGGCCCGTACGGTAGAGGATGTATTGGCACGAAGACTCAGGGTCTTATTTCTCGACGCAAAGGCTGCTATAACAATGTCTCCGGTTGTTGCCCGACTTATGTCGGCAGAACTAGGGTTTGGTAAAGAATGGGAATATGAGCAAATAGAAAGCTTTAAGGCGTTAGCAGCTAATTATTTAATAGAATCGGGCAAGCCGGATTTTGAGAAAAGTTTAAGTTGATCCAAATTTCATAATGGTAATACATTTTCATTTTTAAGGTAATAGCCCTGT
The DNA here is from genome assembly GCF_037622515.1 of Pedobacter superstes. Lineage (NCBI taxonomy): Bacteria > Pseudomonadati > Bacteroidota > Sphingobacteriia > Sphingobacteriales > Sphingobacteriaceae > Pedobacter > Pedobacter superstes. The sequence goes on along the minus strand of NZ_JBBJCN010000008.1, from coordinate 106,369 downwards.
GCCGGGCACTGCCCTGACTACATTTGCGGGAAGATGACAAGGGTTAGATTATAGTATTTGAATCCAGATCTCTGTTAGTATATTTGCCCCCAATGAAAATTGCATGTCTGCTCTTATCTCTGTATGTACTGCTACTTGCCAATGTGCCTTGTAGTATACTGGATAATTGTAAAGACACAATAGAAACCTCCAGGAACAATACGCCGGATACTAACGGCTGTAAGCATTGCTCTCCATTCTTTTCATGCAGTACATGTGCGGGATTTACATTCAGCTCTTCCTGTTGCCTGGTCGAAATAGCCAGAATTGAAAGTACAAGTAAGTTCTATATTTTTAATCAAAGCTTTTCGAATGCTTACTTCGATGAAATCTGGCAACCTCCTCAAATTGTTGTTTGTTAAACCGTATTAACAGGCAATATTTTTCTTCTTTTATTTTCAATAATTCTATTAAATGAAATTATATTTAATTTCAGTACTCATGCTTTTGAGTACACTGAGCGGATATAGTCAGAGCTCATATAAAGCTGTTATCAAAAACAGTAAAACAAATGAACCTTTACCGGGAGTAACAGCATTGCTTAAGGGTACCTTAATCAAAACGCTGTCAAATCAGAATGGTTATATCCAGCTGGACAATATTCCGGACGGGGAGCAAATCATACAGTTCAGTTCAATGGGGTTTGATACCCGTAAAGATACGCTGACTTTCCCTGTCGGAACAGATACCATGCTGGTTTTACTGGACATTTCCTCTGAAGAAATAGAAGAGGTGGTGATAACATCCACCCGCAGCTCCCGAACCATACAGAATATTCCTTCGCGGGTCGAGTATATCGGAGGTGAGGAGCTGGAAGAAAAAGGGAATATGAAGCCGGGGGATATCCGGATGATGCTGAGTGAAAGCACAGGAATTCAAACACAGCAAACCTCTGCAACTTCTGCCAATTCATCCATCCGTATCCAAGGACTGGATGGCCGGTACACTCAATTGTTAAAAGATGGATTTCCTTTGTATTCGGGTGCTTCAAGTGGTCTGGGTTTGCTGCAAACTCCGCCCCTGGATTTAAAGCAGGTCGAAATAATTAAGGGTTCGGCCTCTACATTATATGGGGGAGGCGCCATTGCGGGTTTGGTAAACCTCATATCTAAAACTCCTTCTGAAGAAAGAGAGCTGAGATTTCATCTTAATGGTACCTCAGCATCCGGACTTGATCTGAATGGTTTTTATGGGCATCGTTTAAATAAGAAAATCGGTTTAACCGTATTTGCTTCACGGAATAGTAATGCCGCATACGATCCCGCTGATATTGATTTAACGGCTATACCGAAATTCGAACGTTACAACTTTAACCCTAAGTTATTTGTATATTTCAATGATAGAACCAAACTGGATTTTGGCCTAAACACAGCGATTGAAAACCGGACAGGAGGCGACCTGCATTATATCAATGGCGATAATGAAGCAGGTCACAGTTATTTCGAAAACAATAAAACCCAGCGCATCAGTTCACAATTTTCTTTGCATCATACCCTGAATGAGAAAAGCCAGGTGAACATCAGGAACAGCTACAATTATTTCGACAGGAAAATTACTATACCTGCTTATGAGTTTAAGGGTATTCAGAACAGCACTTTTACTGAGTCTACATATTCTTACGCTGGTGAGCTCACAGAATGGGTAGCCGGCGGAAACCTGCTGACCGACGATTTTAAGGAGAAAGCGGCACAAGCGGCCATCCTCAGGGATTATAAACAAACCACTTTAGGCGTTTTTATCCAGAATACTGTCAAGGCCAGCAAAAAGGTTGAGATTGAAACCGGTCTGAGAGGAGATTATGTTATTGATTATGGCTTTGTAATCCTTCCACGCATATCGGCTTTGTATAAGATAACTAATAAATTGTCATCCCGCATTGGCGCTGGTCTGGGGTATAAGGCCCCTACGGTTTTTACCGAAGAAAGTGAGCGCATCCAATACCGGAACGTTATGCCCGTGAGTTCTGAAAGTAATAGCCTGGAAAAAAGCTACGGAGCAAATCTGGACGTTAATTATAAAACAGTTATTGGAGATAAAGTGACGTTTAGTTTGAATCATCTGTTTTTTTACACGTTCTTAAATAATCCACTGATTTTACTACCAGAGGCCGGGAACTTCCGGTTTCGGAACAGTGAGGGACACACCGATACAAAAGGAACAGAAACGAATGTGAAATTGGGATTTCATGATTTTAAGGTGTTTTTGGGTTATACATTCACTGACGCTTTTTTACATGATGGGGATACGAAAACTCCGAATCCCCTTACTCCAAAGCACCGGGTGAATTCGGTTGTAATGTATGAAGTTGAAGATAAATGGAAAATCGGGGCAGAAGCTTATTACTTCGGAAAGCAGAGATTAAGCACTGGCGGCACCGGAAGAAGTTACTTGACTACCGGATTTATGGCTGAAAGGCTATGGGAAAAGTTTTCATTGTATATAAATTTTGAAAATTATCTGGATACCCGGCAGACTAAGTTTGAAAGTATTTATACTGGCACCTTAGCTGATCCTGTTTTTAAGGATATTTATGCTCCGCTTGACGGTTTTGTAGTGAATGGTGGTTTAAAGATCCGTTTGTAAATTAAATTTAGAAAAATGGATGAGCAGGAAAAGACTTTGTATAAACGAGCATATGCCTTTGCACTATTTATTGTTATCTACAATGTCATTGAAGGTCTGGTTTCGATGGTCCTTGGGTATAAAGATGAATCACTGACTCTTTTTGGGTTTGGTGTAGATAGTTTCATTGAAGTGGCCTCGAACCTTGGGGTCATTTATATGATTAAACGGATACAGCAAAACCTGCACAGCAGCAGAACGCCATTTGAGACTACGGCCCTGAAAATTACAGGCTATGGATTTTACTTGTTATCCGTAGGTCTGGCAATAGGTATCGTTGAAAATATTTTGCAAAAGGGAAGACCGCAGGATACGTTTTGGGGAATTGTAATCGCATTGCTCTCTATCGGGGTGATGTATTATGTAGCTCATTCACAAATTAAAACCGGGAAGGCTTTAAATTCTTCACCGATAATTGCAGATGCGAAATGTACAATGGTATGTATTTATATGTCTATAATTTTATTGGCTTCCAGTTTTATTTATGAGTTAACTGGTTTTGGATACATAGATTCTATAGGAGCTGCGGGATTGATTTATTTTTCAGTAAGTGAAGGACGGGAAGCTTTGGAAAAAGCGAAAGGCAAAGAATGTGGGGATTGTTGCTAGTGTGGTTTATCCAAGATGATCCAAGACATTAAGCAATAACAAATTAAATCTTAAAAATCATTTAAAATATAGTCGATCACAGGACTTGCTATATTGACTTCGCTTCACATCAAGAGGTATGAAATTCTCATACCTCTAAATGTGAAATTGTCAGAGTCAGGGAAATTATTTAATAGAAATTTCCCTTGCACGCAATTTTGCCTCTTCCTTTTTAGGAATGGCAATGTTCAGAACGCCGTCAGTATATTCGGCTTGAATATTTTCGCTGTCAGCCGAATCGGGCATTGAGAAAGAACGAACAAAAGAAGTATAGCTATACTCTCTTTTATTATACGTCTTGTTATGCTCAGTATCTTCAGATTTTTTTTCAACCGAGATATTAAGCATGTTTTTGTCAAGATTGATTTTGAAATCTTCTTTCTTTAAGCCCGGGGCTGCGAGTTCGATATGATATTCGCCATCTGTTTCGGAAATATTTACCGCCGGAACTCTCGACACCAACCGGTCTGAAATAAAAGAATCATTGAAAAATGATTCAAACATGTCGTTTAAAGGGTTCAATGCATTGCGATTGTTGCCTTCATTAAATTTTACCAGTGCCATAATATAATATCCTCCTATTTAAAGCAGTAATAAATACGCTGCAATAAAAAAACAATACTTAAATGCCCTGGTTTCCAATAATTTGTAATATTTACCCACGCAAGACTTTTAATAAAGTGGGTTTTTAAAAACAATTTAGCAGGTTTGCATTTATAGTTTAAACAATTTAGATAAAATTATGCGTCACATTAAACACACACTCACTCTCTTAGTAGTTTCAATTCTTTTCTTTGCCTCCTGCAGCAAAGACAACGATGCTCCCTCAACAAAATCTATTATTCTCCAAGGCAAATGGAAAGTCACTTTATTTAACGATAACGGTGCGGTTGAAACCTCTAATTATTCAGGATATGAATTCACATTTAATTCAAACGGATCCGTTAGTGCAGTGAAAAACAATTCAACAGTAAATGGAACCTGGAACACCGGTGCAGATGAAAATCTGAATAAACTGACCTTAGCCTTTCCTTCACTGGCTTTACTCGAACTTAATGAAGAATGGGTGTTTCTTGAAAAAAGATATACTCAGGTAAAACTCGAGCATATTAACAGCAATGGTCAAACAGAAGTTCTGATCTTAGAAAAGATATAAGCTTATTGAACGCCCCCATTATTCCCATCGCTGGGTTTAAATCCTGTAATCCCTTCTTTAAAGGCAGATTACAGGATTTTTTTTAGCCTTGCTTATTAATTCCTGATCAATCTTCTTTGCTTGTGATTTTTATTTAGATTATTTCTAAATAATTTTGATAGTATGAGTTTAAAAATTAATTTTGCTCGCAATTAAGAATTAGTATAAATAAACATAAGGATAAATGAGCATAACCCGAACCCATCTTAAAGCACTTGGATTAATAGTTTTTACCGGACTGGTTTTCACTTCCTGTAAAAAGAATGATGATGACAAGGTTTCTTTACGCACGGCAATAGACTCTTCATCAATCACAGGAACCTCAACTTACAGCAGCATATTTGTTGACGCAAACGCACAATCAACTGTTGATTTTACTGAAGGAGGTAACGCATATAAAGCATTCCAGGCAATTAATAATTATTGCTCCTTATCAAAAACTCAGGCTATCACAGCAGCTGCTCTGGTAAATATGTATAGCAATACCGGTAATCCTTTTACTGATGCTGCTTTAAACACAAGCGGGGTTCAATTACGTAATCTTACTGCTTCTTCATGGAATACTACTGCCGCTGAAGTGGTTCGTGCAAAATTCGCTTCTGATTTTACTACAATGGGTAGTGTAAGCCAATCATTTGCTACAACTGCCTCTGACGGAGTTGCAGGCAAGTTGGGTGGCGCTTATATCGTAGATGCTAAAGGAATAGAAACTCAACAGGTAATTCAAAAAGGCTTAATTGGAGCATATCAACTCGACTTAATCTGTAATGTACTTTTAGATGAGGGGTTAAATGCAGAGAATTACGCTGTAGTATCCGGAAAAAATTACACCCAATTAGAGCATAACTGGGATTTAGCTTTCGCGACTCTTACTCCAAATACAAATTACTTAATAGGATCAACTGCTTCTGCGAAAGGAACTACAGAATTTGCTTTGGGTTCTTATGCCTGGGAGTATAACAGAGATACAGAGAATTACAAAAAGATTTTACCTGCATTTATAAAAGGGCGTGTGGCCATTGTAAATAACAATAAAGCACAAATTAATGTTCAGGCGCTTCTTATCAAACAGATCTTGCAGAAAACTATCGCTTTAGCAGCAAGAGGATACCTGGCAAAATCCAAAGATGCAACTTTAACAGAAGCACAAAAGGCACACGCCTTTGGTGAAGGTCTTGGTTTTATTTATTCGTTACGTTTTTGTACTGCTTTTGACGCTGATGCAAGTTTTTCTGATTCAATTTTAGCAGGATTAATAGGTTCAACAAATACTTTTTATAATCTGACACCGGCAAAAATTCTTGCTGCCGACGATGCCATAAAAGCAAAATTCAAGCTTTAAAAATATAAACACACGGTTAACCACGGATCCGGAGGTCTGAATACTCCCGGATCCATTTTTAATTTGAAAAATATGATACGTTTTGCAGGGAAAAGATTAGGATTGGTTTTGCTGGCAGCGGCAACATTTTTTGCATGTTCAAAAAAGGGAAATCCTGAGAAAGAGGAAACCGGAAATGTGGCCGACAGGCAAGCTGTTCTTGTAAACGTAACAGAAAATATTGTTATTCCCTCTTATAATAACTTCAAAACAAAGCTTGATTTGCTGGTTAGTAAAACTGATAATTTTACAACTACACCTACAAATGCCTCCCTTGTCGAATTAAGATCAGCCTGGGTTAATGCGTATATTGAATGGCAAAAGGTTGAATTGCTTGAATTTGGTTCTGCAGACAGATACTCTCTGCGCTCATATTTTAATGTTTATCCTGCTAATGAGGTTACTATTGCTGCTAATATTGCTTCAGGAACTGCTAATCTGGATATTGCTTCAAATTTTACAGCTCAAGGCTTTCCGGCAATGGATTTTTTAATTAATGGTTTAGGAAATACAGATGCTGCTATTGTATCTTTCTATACTACCGACGCTGATGCAGCAAAGCGTAAAGCTTATTTAAAAAGTATCGTCAGCAAAATGAATTCTGTTTTTACAACAGTTCATGCGGAGTGGAATGGCAGCTATAAAGAAACGTTTATTAGTAAAACCGGTACCGATGCGTCGTCTTCTACATCAAACATGGTCAACGGTTATGTTCGCAGTTACGAGCGCACTATAAGATCCGGAAAATTCGGTATTCCATCGGGTGTTATGTTAAACGGAACGGTATCTCCTCAAAACGTTGAAGCTTTTTACAAAAAAGATATTTCACTAACACTTGCCAAAACAGCACATCAGGCGGCTATAGATTTTTTTAATGGTAAAAGTGTGAAGACCGGTGTGGAAGGTCCTTCTTTAAAAACATATTTAACGGCTCTAAATGCCCAAACCACACTACCGGAAGAGATGATCGGCCAGTTTAATGCAAGTACTCAAAAGCTAAACGCAATTCAAACAGAAAACCTGAGCAGTGTGGTGCAAACTAATAATCAGCAGATGATCGATGTGTATAATGAAATGCAAAAATCCGTACGCTTGTTGAAAGTGGATATGACATCTGCAATCAGTATCACAATCACCTACACTGATAATGACGGCGACTAAATAAAGCATTGCAGCAATTTCATGAATTCATATTTTCAGAAATTAACTCACGCAGCTCCTTTAGCTGTTTTCAGAATAGTACTGGGGATGATGCTTTTCTTTAGCATCATTCGTTTTTGGAGCAAAGGCTGGATTTATGATCTTTATATAACTCCTGCTCATTACTTCCCGTTCTACGGCTTTGAATTTGTAAAGCCTCTTGGATATAATACCTATTTACTTTTTGCTTTTTGTGCGCTCTGTGCAATTCTGGTTGCTATCGGCTTGTTATATCGCCTGGCTATAGTCGGACTGTTTTTGTCTTTTACTTATATCGAGCTGATAGATAAAAGCACCTATCTCAACCATTATTATTTTATCAGTATGGTTCTGCTTTTAATGGTGTTTCTTCCGGCGGATCGCTATTTTTCGGTAGACGGGGCAAGAAACAAAACTATCTTAGCAGATCAGATTCCCAAATGGTGTATCGACAGTTTAAAACTGCTCGTCTTCATTTTATATTTTTATGCCGGACTTGCCAAATTGAACAGCGATTGGCTTTTACACGCTTTGCCTCTGAAAATCTGGCTGCCAGCAAGAAACGACATGCCGATAATTGGATTTCTCTTTAATTATACCTGGATCGCTTATTTCTTTAGCTGGTTCGGCTGTTTTTACGATCTTACTATCGGCTTGTTTTTGTGGAACCATAGGACCCGTTTATTCGCATATATCACAGTTGTTTTGTTTCACGGGCTCACCGCTATTCTTTTCCCAATAGGGATGTTCCCGTATATAATGATAGTTACGGCGCTGATTTTCTTTTCCGACGACTTCCATAAAAAGATAATAAGCAAAATCAATATCCTGATAAAATCAGGACCCGGTTTTTTAGCGCCACGGAATGCTTTCCAGTATAAAATACCTAGTCAAAATATTTTAATAATTGGCTTTGCAATATTTTTCGCAGTTCAGCTATTGATGCCGTTCCGGTATTTATTGTACCCCGGAGAGCTATTCTGGACAGAGGAAGGATACCGTTTTTCCTGGAGAGTAATGTTAATGGAAAAAGCCGGTTATGCCCAGTTTACCGTGAAGGATGCTTCAGGCAAACAAGTTGTGGTAAACAACACTGATTTTTTAACACCTTTGCAGGAAAAAATGATGTCGGCACAAGCGGATATGATCCTGCAGTACGCACATATATTAAGAGATCATTATGCCATTTCCGGTTTTAACACTCCGCAAGTATATGTGGATTCTTACATCGCGCTTAACGGTAGGAGAGGCAAAGCATTTATCGCACCCGATACCGACCTCGCGAAAATAGAAGAATCCTTCAAACCCAAATCATGGATATTACCCCTTAACGATGAAATTAAAGGCTTTTAGTACAATATTTTTCTGTTTTATTGCTCTGTCGGCTCTGGCCCAATATAAAATATCTGGCAGTGTGATATCGACTGACGATAGTCTGGCAGTGATCAAATGCAGTGTCCTGCTTAATGATAATAAAAGCATTGCGGTTACAGACAGCAAGGGCGAGTTTATTTTTAAAAATATCCCTTCGGGGCAGTATACCTTACTTGCCTCTTGTATAGGGTACAGCAAAGAAACTTTTTCTGTAACAGTTGCTGGTGAAGATGTATCTGTGGTTCTTAACCTCAGCTCCGGCAGGAAACTGCTTTCTGAAGTGGCTATAAAAGTAAAAAAGAATGAGCTGGGTTTTGGGCATCTTCATGCGGTTGAAAACCTGGGAATTTACGAAGGAAAGAAATCAGAGCTTATTATTCCGGATCAGCTGGTGGCCAACCTGGCTACGAATAATGCAAGGCAAGTTTATTCGAGGGTGGCAGGACTGAATATCTGGGAAAATGACGGGGCGGGTTTACAATTAAGTATCGGAGGCCGGGGTCTTGATCCTAACCGGACATCAAATTTTAATGTCAGGCAAAACGGGTATGATATCAGTGCCGATGCGCTGGGTTATCCCGAAAGCTATTATACACCTCCGATTGAAGCAGTCGGGCAAATTCAGATCGTGCGGGGAGCCGCATCCTTACAATATGGGACCCAGTTCGGTGGACTGATAAACTTCATCATCAGAAAGCCGGTTACAGATCGGAAGCTTGAGTTAACTGCCCGCCAAAGCATAGGCTCCTATGGGTTTTATAATGCTTTTACCAGCGCCAGCGGTACAGTAAATAAGCTGAGTTATTACACTTATTTCCAATACAAAAAAGGAAATGGCTGGAGGCCGAATTCGGAATTCGACAGTTATACAGGCTATGCGAATGTAAACTATCAGTTAACTGAAAAAACCAAAGCCGGAATTGATATTACGCATATGGATTACCTCGCACATCAGCCGGGAGGTTTAACGGATGATATGTTCGCCGGAGATCCTTTGCAAAGTAACAGAGAGAGAAACTGGTTCAAAGTGAACTGGAACCTGTTTGCTCTGAATCTCGATCATAAATTTAATGCACAGAATGAATTTAACTTAAGGGTTTTCGGATTGTCGGCTTCCAGGTATACCGTAGGCTTCAGGCCAAACCGGGTAGCTACAGCCGACGATAACAGTGAGCGGGATTTAATTAAAGGTGATTTTGAAAACTGGGGTGCTGAGGCGCGTTATCTTAAACGTTATTCCATCAAAAATGTCAATTCCGTTCTTTTAGTTGGTAGCCGTTATTACCACGGATTTAATCACAGCGTTCAGGGCTTCGGAAGCAAAGGAAAAGATGCCGATTTTAGCTATATCAATTCCGATGAGCTGATATTGAACGATTATAAGTTTCCGAACCAAAACGTCTCAATGTTCGCGGAAAATATATTCTGGCTAAGCCCGAAATTATCGGTAGTTCCGGGATTGAGATATGAAATTATCAATACCAAAGCTGATGGTTTCTATGCTTCAAGAAAGCCAAGCCTTGATGAGACCAGCATTGAATTAGGCGCCAGAACGCCGGAGAAGCGTCAAAACAAAAGAAATTTTTTAATTGCCGGCCTCGGAATAAGTTATAAACCCGGCACCAAAGTAAATATATACGGAAATCTGTCTCAGAATTACCGTTCAATTACCTTTAGTGATATACGGATTGCAAATCCTTCTGCTGTTATTGATCCGGATATGACGGATGAGAAGGGCTATTCTTTCGATTTGGGTATCCGGAGCGAAGGCACATTCCTTTTCAATTACGATGTAAGTGCATTTTATCTTAATTATAACAACAGGATAGGGGAATACCAGATAAGTCAGGGATCCATGGTTCTCAGGAAGCGGACAAATATTGGTCAGGCTGTAATTGCCGGTATTGAGTCGTACGCAGAAGCTGACCTGTTTAAAATTCTGCATCCTCAAACTGATTTCACTGGAGTAGTTTTCACGAATGCCGCTTTTATAAAATCGGAGTATAAAAAGAGTGTAGATCAAAACATAGAAGGTAACGAGGTAGAATTTGTTCCCGGTATGAATTTAAAAAGCGGGATCAGGCTGGGATATAAAAAGCTAAAAGCATCCTTTCAATATTCATATTTGTCTGATCAATATTCGGATGCCACCAATGCGCCTGACGGCGGATTTTCCGGAATTGTGGGTATCATTCCGGCATATTCCGTTATGGATGCGGGAGTATCGTATGAGTTCAAAAGATTCAGGTTAGAAGGGAACGTCAATAACTTAACGAACGAATACTATTTTACCCGACGCGCTACCGGTTACCCCGGGCCGGGTATTATTCCATCGGATAACAGAACTTTTTACCTGACTTTGCAGGTGAAGTTCTAAGCGTCATCCACGATTTAGTGCCCAAATTTAAAAGAAAAATATATGGAGAATAATGGAAGCAATGCAGGCTAAGCCCGCTTGTCATTCCGACGATAGCAGGAATCTTTTCAGCATATATAAATATCATTTAAGATCTCTCCTGCCGTCGAGATGACAAAACGCCCTATTTAAAACTGCTTAAAATGAACAAGATATAAATGATTTCATTATAAGTAAGGAACTTTTAGAAAGAAAAATATAGAGAGGACATTGAGCTCAAAGTATATACTAACCAACTTTGTCATTCCGACCTAAGGAGGACCTCGAAGAAGCATTTGGGACCTTAAAGAAAATAACAAGATCCAAATAATCTTAAAAGCCCTTTATCAGGCGTATTGCCAAGGATCTCTCCTGCCGTTGAGATGACAAAACGCCCTATTTAAACTGGTTAAAAATGAACAAGATAAATGATGTCATTATAACGATAGGAGTAATCTTTTCAGCATACATAAATAACAAAACGCAAATTTAATTGACTGGATTGCCTAATAATCCCAGCAACCCTTCCTTAGTAAACGATTTCCCTATCCCTGCATCCGTATTAATCAGCTCGTTAAACAGGTCTGTTTTGCCGGCCTGCATGTTCATAATCTTTTCTTCAATGGTTCCCGGGCAAATCAGCCTCACAGCCACCACATTCTTTTTCTGTCCGATACGGTAAATACGGTCTATGGCCTGATTTTCTACCGCAGGGTTCCACCACGGATCTACCAGGTAAACATAATCTGCCTGCGTTAAATTCAAACCGGTGCCGCCAGCCTTCAGGCTGATCAGAAAAATACGTTTCTCCTGTTCTTCCTGGAATTCCTTCACTACCTGGTTCCTGTTTTTCGTGCTGCCCGTGAGGTATGAAAAGGGGATGTTCCGTGCTGTCAGTTCCTTTTTTATCAGGTCCAGCATACTTACAAACTGGGAGAATACGAGAATTTTATGATTGGCAGATTTGCCTGAGATCTGCTCCATCAGCGTATCAATCTTGGCCGAAGATTTTTCATTTATTTCATCATCATTGAGGAGCAACGGTGAATTACAAATCTGCCGCAGTCGCGTTAAGCCCTTTAATACATGGATAGAATTTTTAGGGATATCCTCGTTCGTTTTACTGCAGATAAATTCCCTGAATTCTTTTTCGAATGCATCATAAATTCTTTGCTGTTCGGTGCCCATTTCGCAGTAAACTACCATTTCCGTTTTCTCCGGCAGTTCTTTCACCACCTGACTCTTGGTTCTTCTCAGAATAAAAGGCTTGATCTTATTCTGCAGCTCCCGGGCCCGTTTACTGTCTTTAAAGGTGTCAATCGGACTTGCATAGATATCTTTGAAGTATTGTTTGCTGCCTAGCAGTCCGGGGCAGGCAAAAGACAGCTGTCCGAACAGATCGAACGTGTTATTCTCCACCGGAGTTCCCGTTATCACAATTTTATTTCTTGACTTTAGTAAGCAGGCCGCTTTATAACGCTGTGAATCGGGATTTTTTATATTCTGAGATTCATCCAGGAAGACATAGTTGAATTCATAGTTCTTTAAAAACCTCACATCAGAAAGAAGAGTTCCGTAGGATGTAATGATCAGCTCATAGTTTTTAAATGAATTAAGGTCTGAGGACCTGTTGGCGCCATACAGGATATGCATCTTTAATGATGGAGCAAACTTTTCAACTTCAGCCTGCCAGTTAAAGATCAGCGAAGTAGGAACCACCAGCAAATTCGTGTTTTGCGATCTCTTGGTCCGCTGGGATAGAATGAAGGCAATGATCTGAATTGACTTCCCCAGCCCCATATCATCGGCAAGGCATCCCCCTAAATTAAAATCATCTAAGAAATTGAGCCAGTTTAATCCCTGTTTCTGGTAATCCCTGAGTGTTGCCCTCAATTCGGGGTGAACAGCTACTTCTTTAATCGATTCAAAGTTCAGCAGTTTCTCGTTCAGGAAAGCAATTTCTGCTTTTACCTGCCCATCTATGCTTTCATCTTCAAACATCCCGTTAAGAATATTGAAATTGCTTTTGTGAATCTTTAAACTGTCATCCTCAATTTCCCCGGAATTAAAATACTCCGAAAACTTCTCTATCCATTCTGCCGGAAGTATTCCAAGGGTGCCGTCATCGAATGAGATGTATTTGCTTTTATTGCGAACGGCCTTATTTAGCTGTTTGAGTGTAGCTTTTTTCTTTCCGTAGCAAACATCAATATCAGCATTGAACCAGTCTATCCCGCTTAATAAGCGCACCGTTATTTTAGCCGGGTTAGGGTTAAGCTTATTCTCCTTTAATTTATTGAAACCTAAAATACTGATTCCCTGATTTCTCCACTCTTCAAAGGTGCTGAGGAACCATGCTTCATTTAGGAAATGTTTTTTATGCAGATAGAAATAGGGGAGTCCATCCTCCATTTGCTCATTAAAGTGCGGATGCTGCCGCAGTATTAATGCGGTAAAGGCTATCTCGGCCTCTTTATCCCGACTAAGGGTGAAGCTGCTTTTTATGCTCTTAGGATAGATCTGTTTTTTGCTGAGTATGGAAATTTCAGTGTCGCCGTATTTCATTACCGGGTCAAGCTCAACGAATGGATCAGAATCTTTGAGGTAGATCATTCGTTGTGCCGGCTGGTCCAGCTTGTTCTCAATGATCTGCTCGGGTGTAGCTGCAGGCAGATAGGCATACTTAATTTCGGTATCGTTTTCCAGACCGGCTAAAATACCGTCTCTGAATTCTTCATATTTTGAATGATGGATTAACAAACGGTTATTGTGTTGCTTGAAAAACTCAATAGCGCTAAGCAGCTTTATGTTTCCCGCCAGATGAAAGCGGGAATTGATCTCTAAAAAGTAATCATATTTAATGCTTACCGCATCCAGAAAATGCTTTGCGTCATTGACACGGATCAGTGCATTAACTTCATAAAAGGGGTCTTTCTTTTCTATAATGATCTCGATGTTATGAACTGTACTTCCGGTGTTACACAACTGTAAAGAGCCGGCAACTATATTTTCCGATGTTTCTGAATGATGCAGGTAGAATTTAAAGCCGAGCGGATTTTTAAGTACTGCTTTTAACCCTTCAATTTGAACCGCAGACCGCTCATTGGCGGGAGTATTTTGAAATTGTTTAATTCCAAAATAAAATTTTGATTCGGCAGCATCCTCGGTGCTCCATATCTTGTCTTCTACCTTAAGTGCATGTAAGGGGTTTTTAGGCTTACCGTTTTGTGTGGTGCCCGATTCAAAAATTTCGAGTTGTAAATGCCTGTAATATTTATGCTGTTTAAAAACAAGGAACGTTTCCTTAGCGGTATGAGGCACATGCTTTGTATATTGGTTTTGAATCTCCAATGGCTCTCCAAACCTTAAGGCTCCGTTTGCCGAAACAGGAAATAAACTGGCCGAAACCGGTTTTATCGTAGTGTTTTTATTGTCATAGTTCAGCAGGAAATATTCTTCGAGATTGGTTTCATTCTGCAAACCATATGGCTCCGCGAATTTCTTTAACCTGCCGGACCTTAAAACTGCGTCAAAAAAGATGCGAATCTCGGGGCGCATTAAGATGGCATACAGGGCCCGCGACTGGTGGCTACAGAGTTTATTGCTTACAGAGTGGCAGGGGCAGGAGAGCAGCAGGCTGTCATCTTGCTGAATTACCCAAGTTAAGGTAGTATTGTTGGGGTTCGAAAATAAAGCCGAATTAATATCAATGCTTTCCGGGTGTACATCCAGGAAGTTTTTTTCATCCGGATTAAAGCTTTCGGCGCTATGTGCCTGGATAAATATTTCGTTTAATCCCGCAAAACTGAAATTTGGAATGGTGTAGATGTAATTGCGGGAATGATCAGAAATAGTACCTGTCGCCATATATATTCAAATATGCGGCAGCTGATTGAGATTTTGTGAAATTTTGTGTTTTTTATTGTTTCCGAAGGGGGAATTGCGCTATTGTCATTTCGACCCTAGGAGAAATCTCAAAGCGTTGGCAGATAGCGGATGATTCTAAGATCTCTCCTTTGTTGTGATGACAAAAAACCTTTAATGTCATTTCGACTTTGCCGGAATACAAAAAGCGGCACGGCCCTTATAAGGCCCGTGCCAATAAAAATCGTTTAAACCTTTTTAGGAGGCAGATCAAACGCTATTGCTTCATGTTCAAAATGGCCACTGTGAGAACCATCACAAAAAGGTTTGTTTTTTGATAGTCCACAGCGACAAATGGAAACAACATTACGCCCTTGTAAGTCATATGTATTACCGTTTTTGTCAGCAATTTCAAAGTCGCCCTCGATTCTAACCGAACCGTTATTGTTAATCGTAAGTTTTGTTGATGCCATTAATTTAATTTTTGCCAAAGCTAAGGATTGCATTGGTATATCAGGTGTTAATTTGACCTGCTTTGAAATCTATATGACTGGCACTTTCTTTGCCAGTATTAAGAAAAGAGAATCATGAGCACGATCAGATTATTTATTACAGGGGCGGCCTTTGCTGCAGGCGTACATTATATCACAAAGAAGCGTCCGGACGGATCTTCAATCATTGAAGATATTAAGAGTAAACTACCGGAGTGGATGAATAAAGCACAACCTTTTATTGACCAGTGGAAAGGTCAATTCTCAAATGTGCCGCATATCAAAGGTAGTGCTGCGAAAGGTGGTACTTATCCCCGGAAGTTTGAAAATTCCTCGGCAGACCCGGATCCGGACTACAGTTCATAAATTAGAACACCTGTCAGGTTTCTTTTTGATCTGTTTTTTTACCTCAGGGCTTGCTTTCCTTTGCGGGGAGATAAAATGCAGTCCAGGGAAACCATACCCATGCTGATTCAGGTCTCCCCAATTGGTATAAGTTAAGGATTTGAAAGGGGGTGGTGAGGGCACCAACCCCGGGGAAAAGAACAATAAAATTGCTATTCCAGCAGATTCTGCTACCCTCTCTGCCTTCGGCATCTCTCCCAGAGGGAGAGAAAGGCTGCCCCGCACAAATCGCTTTAGCTTTAGGACACCAACCCCGGGGATAAATCACCAAAGAACAATAGGATTGCTATTCCGGGCAGAGTCTGCTATACCCTCTCTGCCTTCGGCATCTCTCCCAGAGGGAGAGAAAGGCTGTTTCGCACAAATCGCTTTAGCAGTTACGTTTAGATGCTATTCTTGATTGCATTTTCAGGAAATTTATATGTCCCGCCTATGTAACATTTCTATCTATAATTTGCTTTCGAACTTTAAAAGCGGAGATTTGTAACAATGGGTTCACTTAACCATATATACAGAATATCAGAATTTAGCTTTGCATTAAAAATGCATATTAAGGCTGGTCTGTACTGTGGCCCGAAATCTCATAATTATTCTTTAGGATATTCATTCCTTAAAAGCAGCAAAGACTTTATTAATTAAGCCCCCGCCGTAATTCTGGCAAAGGGGCCGGTTATCAAAATTCTTGTTTTACCAAGCTGATTATTAAAGAAATGAATATTATCCAAAGCCCTAACAGTACTTCTCTACGCTATTTTCAAAGCTTTTTGATAAAGTTAAAAGCCTTATTCGAAGGTTTTGATCAAAGCCCTGCTTGTCATTTTCGGTTCGGATACTATTTCCACATAAGTAGTAAGGACTTTATTAATTAAGCCCCGGCCAGCTTTTGGTTTGGGGCCAGTTATCAAACGTCGAGTTTCATCACTGTCTTTAATTAATAATGAAAATGATTAATATTTCATCATACCGGTCTATATACACCGTTATTAACAGCTTTTTCTTCAAACGTGTACGAGTTTCTTTTGCCGGTTATGCCCGGGGAATACAGATACACTATCATTTTGGCTATTGTTTCCAAACAAGCAGCAAGGACTTCATTAAGTAGGCCCCGGCCATATTTTGGTTTGGGGCCAGTCAGGAAACTTCCCGGTTTTTTACTGTCTTAATACGTTCAATTATGAAAAAAATTCGATTCCGGACCCTGCTTGGGGCTGGCTTTATATTTCTATTTAGTTTAAACATAAGTTTAATCACTGCAGGATTGATCAGCAATTTAACATGGTTCATTGTTGCAGCAATCATTTTATCAGCAGGGCAGATGGTGCTGCATAACCTTTTCAGGCGGAAGCATTCCATATTGAGATATTATCCGTTTCGGTATAAACTGAAACACCTGTCGGGAAAGATAAGCCCATTCCTGTCAAAATCTTTCTTTGGAGATGATTCTCTCCGCAGGGTTGTCAGTTCAAAACAATATGAGCTTATCCTTAACCGGGCTAAAAATATACCCGGAGATATCGTAAGAAATACCTTAACACATCCTGACGATCCGGATTTTGAATGCTTAAGGTATATCGATAACAGAAAAGCTGTTGAGCCTAAAGTAACAGATCTTAAAGTTACGATCGGCACCCCGCAGTGCAGGCAGCCTTACAGCCTAAGCATATTGACTATCGGTGCCTTAAACCAAAAGCTCTTGAGTAACGCGTCAATACTTGCTTTATCTGAGGGCGCAAATATTCAGGCTTGCGCAGTAAATACCGGACAGGGCGGTATTAGTCCCTACCTGATCAGAGGTGGCAGCGATTTAATCTGGCAACTATCTCACGAAGACTATGCCTTCAGAAAGGAGGACAGTTCTTTTAATGAAAAGTTATTCCAGGTAACAGCTACTAGGCCCTATGTAAAGATGATTGAGCTTGTACTTCCAAGGCATGAGGTGAATATTATGAAACGGCTCGCGGGTGACCGAATGATCAGTTTTTTAAACAGGTTAAGGACTTTATCTGAAGGAAAACCCATCGGAATCAGGTTATTCAACCCCGGCAGAGATGTCATAAACGGTATTTGCAAATCAATGCTATCCGCAAGGATTTATCTGGATTTTATTACGATCGACGGAACGGTTTCAGCAGACGGTCCCGATTCTTTCAGTATCAGCAAAGCAAGCCTCCGGGGATATTTTGAGGCGCTGACGTATTCCAGAAAAACTATCGACAGCTATGGGTTACCAACCAAAATATTGGCCTCCGGTCTGCTCGTTTCAGAATATGACATTTTACGGTCTGTAGCCTTGGGAGCCAATGCCTGTTACTGTACAACACCCATGGTTTTAGCAATCGGTTCAAACTCGAGGTTCCGGTCTAACGAAGCGATGAATCAGAGAGTGCGGGTCGCAAACTTTCATAGAAATACTATTGAAGCCACTGTAAAGCTTATGGAATTATGCGGCTACCAAAGCCTCGACCAGGTAAAACCCGCCGACTTTTACCGGAAAACGGATTTTTTTAAGGTCAAAAGTTTGAAGGAGATCTACTTTGATGAGCATCCGGTAAGGGAGGCGCATTTATTCTCGGGCCTGAGTTAAATGCGAATTAAGGAACCTACCGGCTACAAATTGGGTTTCATGAGGCTGCAAATTAATAACAATTAAAATACTTAAAACGAAAGCGATGAAAACAGAAAAATTGATGCTGGTTAAAAGAGAACTGGATCTATTATCCAGGCACCTTAAGGCTTTTACTTTGTCTGATTTCAATAAAAAGAAATTGGCGACAGAGTTAGAAACAGCAATTATAGTAAAAGACGACGAATTACCACCGGAAACGGTTTGTCTGGATTCTGAGGTTGAGATACGGGAACTGGAAAGCGGAAAAAACTTCAGGTTTCAGATCGTAATACCGGGAGAAGCTGATATGCAGAAGAAGCGCGTTTCGGTATTGTCCCCAATTGCCATTGCCATTCTGGGATATAGAACCGGATCGAAAGTTCAGTGGGAAATGCCAAACGGTGTAAAAACCTTTAAGGTTTTGCAGGTGAAGCAGAAGGAGGAAAAGAATATGATTTTCTAAAGAGTATATCACATTTATGGTCGGTTGATGTACGATAAATGATGTGAGTGAAAATTAAGTAAATGAATTAATGAAAGGAGTTTTAGAAATGGGTTTGATTGATTTTCCGGTTGCCATGATAATCATAGTTGCAATACCGCTTGTTATTGGGATCGGTTTCTTGTTGAGAAATCAGGTAATTAGCCTGCAGCGTAAAGAGAAACTTAGAAAACGGCTAAATGAGATGACAAAGTTTATTCACTTCGATTCCTGTAAAAAGGAATATTTTTCTGACAAGTTGCTGGTCCTGGATGAGGTGAATAAAAAGGTGATATTTTTAGACTATTTCAATTATAAAAATAATACCATCATTGATTTGCATGATTTAAAAGACTGTAAACTGCTGGTCAGGCGCTTAGCAGTACAATTGGAGCTTAAGTTTGAAAATTCCTGCAGAGATGCATGTCGTATTACTTTTTACCAAAGATTTGTAGATCCAGGATACCGGCGGAGCAATCTAACTGCCAAAGCAAGGCGCTGGAAGGATCTTATTACGAAAGCAATTGCCAATAACAGAGAGTTTGAATATGGGATCTCCGGCTAGTCTACCTGGCTTAGCATAAACATGGTTAAAAGAATAGCAGAACCGAAAGTTTAATCTAATTATTCTGATTTTATGAAGAATCAACATTTAATAGTAACGAAAGAGGATTTCGCATTCTTAATGGAATGTTACTTCTCTGAGCATATCTCAGCATTTAATAAAGAGATATTATCCAATGAATTGAAGAATGCAAAAATAGTAATGAAGGAATATTTGCCCGGGAATGTCGTGAGTGCGAATTCCATTGTGCTTGTCTGCAATATTGATAAATCGCAGACATTTAACATTCGCATAATCTCAATTGAGGATTCGACAGAAAAACCAAGCGATATTCAAATTTCGGATCCTTTGGCTGTTGCCTTGTTAGGGTACCAAACGGGAGATATTGCAGAGTGGGAAATGCGCGATGGAATAAACCGTTTTCAGATCGTGTCTGTTCATCAGGCGGATGCGGTAATGGCTGTGTAATCTTGAGCTCGGGCTTCGACAGGCTCAGCCTGACGAAAAAAAACAAATTAACATTCCAAATAATCTTAAAGCGCTTTGTCAGGCGTATCGCCCAGGATCTATCCTGCCGTCGAGATGACAAGGTGCTTTAAGTAAAACTTCCTGAAAATGAGCAGGATATAAATTATGTTATTGTAGGGCTTCGACAAGCTCAGCCTGACGAAGCCGTCGAGATGACAAGGCGCTTTAAGTAAAACTTCCTGAAAATGAGAAGGATATAAATAATGTCATTGTAAGGCTTCGACAAGCTCAGCCTGACAAAGCCGTCGAGATGACAAGGTGTAGGGCTTCGACAAGCTCAGCCTGACGAAGCCGTCGAGATGACAAGGTGCTTTAAGTAAAACTTCTTGAAAATGAACAAGATGAAAATGATGTCATGTAAGGCTTCGACAGGCTCCGGCTTCGACGGGCTCAGCCTGACGTTAAGATATTCCTTTTATTCCCAGTTGAGCGGCCATTTCATTCAAATCTTTTACAACAGAATCTACCAGCGGGATGCCATTGATTTTACGGTCGGCCTGGGCTTCCAGCTCGGGTTCACCGGGAATGATAAGCGGCTGAGAAGTATCAATAGGTTTTGCCGATTTAAACCGTTCAATCCAGTTATCCATATGGGATTTAAACTCATCTACCGGGCGAAAGCCATCGACACGCATAGCGCCCACAAAATGCCCGATCCCTAATCCCGGAAGGTTTGGTAAAGGATCTAAGAAGCTTACAAAAGGAGGGACCCAGGGGCCGTAGTTGGCGCCGGAAAGTACAGCGGATAAAATATCTACCGTAGCGCTTAGACCAAAGCCTTTATGACTTCCGTGATCCCTGTCGCTGCCAAGAGGAAGCAGAGAGCCTCCTGATTTTAAAGCATGCGGATCTGTAGTGTTTTCACCATCCCTGCTCTGCACCCATCCATCGGGCACCGGCTTTCCAGAACGCTGCGCGATCTCCAGTTTTCCATTAGCCGCGGCAGAAGTAGCCATATCCACAATCACAGGCGGGTATTTGCCTGCCGGAAAACCATAGCACATGGGGTTGGTACCTAAGAGGCGTTCGGTAGTAAAGGTAGGGGCAACAAGCGGACTCGCATTCGTCATTGCGAAGCCAATCATGTCTTTTCTTACGGCTTCAAGGGCATGGTATCCGGCAATACCGAAATGATTTGAATTGCGTACCGATACCCATCCCGACCCGTATTTCTCCGCCTTTTCTATAGCAAGCTTCATAGCAAAGGGAGCAACAACCAGTCCCAGGCCGCTATCGCCATCAACCGTAGCAGTGGTGGCAGTTTCATGCACAATAGTGATGTTGGGAGTCGGGTTAATTCTTTTTTTCTCCCATAGCCTGATGTATCCGCTTAAGCGGGCAACACCATGCGAATCAATTCCGCGCAGATCGGAAGCCAGCAAAACGTCGGCCGCAAGCTTCGCATCGGCATCAGGGCAACCGATTTTTATAAAAACAGATTCAGTGAAATTTCTTAAGTTTTCTTCCTGGATAATGAATGAACTCATGTTTAATATTCTAAAACAGTGAATTTAAGGTCGAGTGGTTTAAAATGATGAATCAGCTCAGCAATAAAATTATCCCCGAAACGGGTATAAAGCAAGCCGAAATTTTCTGTGCGTTCCTGTAAACTGTCGCCCGGAAAATAAGTATTGCGAAGATTCTCAATCTGCCTTAATGCGACTTCATGATTTCTTTTTTCCGCTTTGATGAACTTTTTTTCCAGGTTGTCGAGCGCGTTCCTGAGTTTGGCTTTTACCCCTTCGGAGCTGGGAGCGAGAGTAGGATCAATGCTATGGGCCCTGAGCTTAATCTTTTCAAATAAAGCGCTGAATTCCTCCCACTCCTCGTTTAAATGCAGGTTATGCCCGGAGTTTTGAATAACATATTCTTTCTTTACGATCTCCGCAGGTTTAAAAATATCTTTAAGAGGAATAGTTAAATTGCTCAACTTATGACCCAGGGATTCATTGGCGATCAATGCAGAATTTCTGAGTATTAAAACAGGGAAGTCTACACCGAATTGTTCGAAGCTTTGTTTTAACTGAAGCCAGTAAACAATTTCCGCTCCTCCGCCAATATAGGCCAGGTTCGGTAAAATGACTTCCTGGTAAAGGGGGCGCATCACCACATTCGGACTAAACCTTTCGGGATGATCGTCAATTTCGGCAATCAGCTCATGTTTACCGAAAGAGATTTCCGTATTCAGTACTTCCCATCTTCCGTTTTCAAAAACTATGCGTTCGCGGAGATTATCCTTCAAATAGAAAAAGTTGATCTCCCTGGCATACACCTGGGTTTCGAACCCCAGTTCTTCAAGTTCTTCAGAAGTTTTTGTAATGGCTTTATGGCTCCTTTGTTCCAGAATATCCTGCTTCACAATTTCCGAAAATTCTCTTTTCAGATCAGTATCATCGGCATCAAGTATCAGCAAGCCGTATCCGGCAAAAAGGCTGTGCACTAAAAAACGTGTCGCGTTGGCAAGGGTATCCTGCTTTAGATAAGCTTCCTCCAGTATAGCTTTCAGCTTTTCGGAATGTTCGGTATATCCGAGCGCATTCACATAGGCTTTTAGGGTGTCGCGAATAGAAGCAGGGTTTATTCTGCCGGTTGCTCCGCTTACTTCTTCATCCCATGAAAATTTCAGGCCATGCAGGTTGGTATGATTAATTTCCGCAAAATCATGATCTTCTGTAGCCATCCAGTAAACCGGAACAAAGTGTTTATCAGGATGAGCGGCCTTGAGTTCTGAGGCAAGATTAATGGCCGTTACTATTTTGAAAATAAAGTAAAGGGGACCGGTGAAGATATTAAGCTGGTGACCGGTAGTGATGGTGAATGTATCGGACCTGCTCAGGCTCTCGATATTTTCCAGTACCAATTTAGATTCAGGGGTATTGTACTGTGGACCGGAATATTGTTTTCTTAGGGCTTTCACCAGAACATCCCGGTTTACGGTTTCCTTCTTATCGCCAATCAGTTTGCCGAAATTTTCTAAATCCGGCCAGTAGGAGAGGTAAGGCTCCAGTTTCGGATCGCGGGATATGTAGCTTAACAGCGTTTCAGAAAAACTATGCGTATCGCTATAATCGATGCAGGTTGCTTTCATCGTGGGCACGAAAATAGGGGAATTCATTTAAATCCCCCGTGATGCAACGCTTATTTGACAATTTGTCCATATAAGTCGAAGTCTTCGGCGCGTTCGATCTTTGCCTCAACAAAACTTCCTATGGTGGCATAATTGGTGCTGGCATGCAGCAGAACTTCATTGTCGACTTCCGGAGAGTCGAATTCTGTACGTCCGACGAAATAATCGCCTTCTTTTTTGTCGATCAGCACTTTGTAGGTATTGCCAATTTTCTCCTGATTTTTATCAAAGGAAATTGACTGCTGAACGTCCATAATTTCTTCCACACGCTGCTCTTTTACTCCGTCAGGAACATCATCCACAAGAGAGTGAGCAGATGTTTTCTCTTCATGCGAATAGGTGAAGCAGCCGAGACGGTCGAAACGGGTTTCCTCAACCCAGTCCTTCATTTCATTAAAATCCTGTTCTGTTTCTCCGGGATAACCGCAAATTAAAGTAGTTCGTAAGGTGATATCGGGAACTTTATTACGGATAGCATCTACCAGATCAATAGTTTTTTGTTTGCTTATG
Organism: Pedobacter superstes; assembly: GCF_037622515.1. NCBI lineage: Bacteria > Pseudomonadati > Bacteroidota > Sphingobacteriia > Sphingobacteriales > Sphingobacteriaceae > Pedobacter > Pedobacter superstes. Next base: position 82,960 of record NZ_JBBJCN010000008.1, on the reverse strand, counting down.
CCGCGACGCATTGATTTCAGCATATTGTCGCTGATGTGCTGAAGGGGCATATCCAGGTAATTGCAGATATTGGAGCGCTCGTTCATCACATCCAGAATTTCCATCGGAAAACCGGAAGGATAAGCGTACTGTAAACGGATCCATTCAAGGCCGTCCACATCCGAAAGGTGGCGCAGCAATTCATCCAGGTTACGTTTTCCATAAAGATCCAGACCGTAATAAGTAAGGTCCTGCGCAATTACTACCAGTTCTTTGGTCCCGTTGCGCACAAGTCCCTTGGCTTCCTTTACCAGTTCTTCAATGGATTTGGAAACATGCTTGCCCCGCATCAGCGGAATAGCGCAAAAGGAGCAGGGACGGTTGCAGCCTTCAGAAATTTTAAAATATGCGAAGTGTGAGGGGGTAGTTAAAAGGCGTTCGCCGATCAGCTCGTATTTATAGTCGGCGCCCAGATTTGTCAGGATATTCTGAAGATCGTTGGTGCCGAAAAAAGCATCCACATTCGAAAGTTCGGCTTCCAGCTCGGGTTTATAGCGCTCGGAAAGACAACCGGTAACCACCACTTTGCCCACCTTACCCTGTTCCTTCAGCTCACTGTATTGCAGAATAGTATCTATAGATTCCTGTTTGGCATTGTCGATAAAGCCGCAGGTATTAATAACAATAATATCGTCCTTCCTGATTTTATCAGTTTCATGTACCACGTCAATCAGGTTGCCTTTAAGCTGGCCCATCAGAACCTCAGAGTCGTATACGTTTTTGGAGCAACCGAGGGTTATTACGTTTACTCTGGGTTTGGTTTTTGATGTCTCTGAAAGATTGGGCAACTTCACTGATTTCGTTCTCATTTGTTTTTTTATGATTATTAATGATTACACTGATTTGGGGGGATTACACTGATTTGAGGAGATTACACTGATTTGGGGTGATTGCACTGATTATTGATGATTTCACTGATTGAAGGTGATTGCACTGATTAATGATGATTACACTGATTTTAAAAAAGATTGCACTGATTTAAGGGGATTACACTGATTGTAAAGAGTTTTAATAGATTATGCTGAGGATTAAATGATTCACTGATTTTTTCCATGTGATTTTTTACTTGCTCAAGTTATACTGATAATCGCTTAATTTCACAGCTGGTATTTCCGAAATTTATCAGCAGGCCGGTTTTAATTTTGCTTGCTTTTAAATAGGAGATCAACTGATTTTGAAATAACTTGGGTTGATAGCCTGTTACAGATTTTAGCTCAACAATTACCGAGTTTTCTATTAATAAATCGCATCTGAACTTTCCTACCTGCTTACTATCAAACATCACCACAAATTCTTTTTTCGGCTACAAAGCTTAAATTTTCTTTAATTAATGTGATTTGTAACGCATTTGAATATATCTTCTCGTTAAACCCCGGCCCTAATTCCCTATGCACTGAAAAGCAACATCCAATAATTTTTTCTGTAAGCTTATCTGCCGGAAATTTATCCTCCATATGAATAAACTGTATAAACTAAATTATGGTATACGGATCTCAAGCTATACTGTCAATTATAATTATTTTAATCCATTAATAATCAGTGGTATCCTCTCATATCAGTGTAATCAACTTTTAAACAAAGACTCTACAAACTCTTTCTTATTAAAAAGCTGAAGATCATTCATTCCTTCGCCAACGCCAATATATTTAACCGGAATTTTAAACTGATCTGATATACCTATAACAACGCCGCCTTTAGCAGTTCCGTCTAATTTAGTTAAAGCTAAAGCATTTACATCTGTTGCCTGGGTAAACTGCTTGCATTGCTCAATAGCGTTCTGTCCGGTTGAGGCATCGAGCACTAAAAGAATTTCATGCGGTGCGCCCGGAACCACCTTCTGCATTACATTTTTAATTTTAGTGAGCTCATTCATCAGGGCAATTTTATTGTGCAGGCGGCCTGCCGTATCAATTATAGCTACATCCTCACCGTTTGCCACGGCTGATTGTAAGGTATCGAAAGCCACGGAAGCAGGGTCGGAGCCCATGGGTTGCGCAACCACACGAACGTTAACCCGCTCGCCCCAGAGTTTAAGCTGCTCTACGGCTGCGGCACGAAATGTATCGGCAGCGCCAAGCACCACTTTATTTCCGGCTTCCTTCAGTTTATTCGCCAGTTTGCCTATGGTCGTAGTCTTGCCTACTCCGTTTACGCCCACCACCATAATTACATAAGGCTTGTGGTTGCCATAATCAAAGTGTTCAAAATCACTGCTGTTGTTTTCTGCAAGCAGGTCCTGAATCTCGGTCCGTAAAATACCGTTCAGCTCGGAGGTGTTCAGGTATTTATCGCGTGCCACACGCTCCTCAATTCTTCCAATTATTTTCAGCGTGGTGCCTACTCCAACATCAGAAGTGACAAGGATTTCCTCCAGCTCGTCGAGCACTTCCTCGTCGACCACCGATTTGCCTATTACAGCTTTGGTAAGCTTGGAGAAAATGCCTTCCTTGGTTTTTTCTAGACCTTTATCCAGGGCCTCCTGCTCTACCGGAGTAGTTTCCTTTTTCTTGAAAAAATCAAATAATCCCATAGTGATATGTGCAAATTGTTTATGCTTCGACAAGCTCATGCTTCGACCTGTTCCTTCGACAAGCTCAGGATGACGCTTTGTGAAGCTAATACAAAAAAAGCCCTCCTGATTTTGCATCGGGACGGCTCTAAATATTTTAAAGAAAAAAGTAATTAAACTTTTTTTGCTTCGTCTATTGCGTCTTTAACGTGATCGTTATGCGCAATAATTTCTTTAAATGTGTAAGCGCCGGTTTTAGGAGACTTCACCATAGTAATTACTTTGGAGTATTCTTTACCTTTTCCGGTTTTCAGGGTTGCAACTACTTTCTTAGCCATGTTTCTTTTATAATGATTGAATGAGTGAGTAAATGAATGAATGAATGGATTGTAATCTACCTTTCTATCATTCAGTCATTCTATCCTTTATTACTTTATTTCTTTGTGAACAGTTACTTTTCTCAGGCAGTTGTTGAATTTTTTCAATTCTAAACGCTCTGTAGTGTTCTTTTTATTTTTGGTGGTGATATAACGAGACATCCCAGGTACGCCACTTTCTTTTTGCTCAGTACATTCTAATATAACCTGAACTCTGTTACCTTTCTTAGCCATTTCTTTTCTTTATAAATTTATTAAATGGATCCTTTTTTAAGGAATTTATTAATTACGGCAGTGATACCGTTTTTATTGATCGTTTTAATAGCTGAAGCAGAAACTTTTAGGGTGATCCAACGTCCTTCTTCAGGGATGAAAAACTTTTTAACGTGCAAATTAGGATGAAATTTGCGTTTGGTTTTAACGTTCGAGTTCGAAACGTTATACCCATTCATTGACATCTTTCCTGTTAAATCACAAATTCTCGACATGACTATAGTATAATGTGTATCTTTTTTAATTGACCTCTTTAAAGAGTTTGCAAATATCGGTAGAAGAAATTAGATACGCAAGGGAAATAATAAAAATATTAGAGGCGAATTGTGGCTGGTTATTTACCTTATACAAATGCCATGTAATTCTTTGTGAAATTAAAGAATTATCTTAATAATGATATCGATGTTTTGATTTTTGAAAAGGAAAGCACCTGGCACAGATGATCCTGCAGCCCCGCCATTAGCTATACGCCTGCGGGCCTTAAGCGCAATGGCCGGTATCGCTGCTGTCGGGTTTAAGGAGGGGAATGTTCTTTTTTATAGAATACCCCGCAACTGCAAGGCTCCCTTTTAATTTTGTAAATGATCAAGGTAGAGTGCCCGATAAATTTGTTGAGTAACCAATGGCTCCCTGTAAACTATTTACATACCCCGCAACTCCCGCCATTTTTCGCACAGTTTTTGCAATATTTACAATTCTTGCATGCGTTACAAGATTTTGAGCCAGTGCATGTAGCAACGGCATTTTTAAAAGGATATTCTATCGTTTTGGGTACAATCAAACTTCCTGAAAGAAACAACGAGCCGGCAAAAATTAGTAGTAATGATTTCATAAGCAGGGAATTAAGATTTAGGTGAATATAGGTATAGATATCCCCATCATTGCGATATATTAGAATTAATCATTTCTTAAATGAAGTTAGATTAATTTAATCTGCCGCTCCACGTCATCCTCTCCTCATACCCGCCACTTATTAAGCGTATACCATATGAAGGATCTTTTATGAAACCAAGAAATATGAGGCCCCCTCTTAACCAAAAATGCAAAGCTTTTCATAAATAATTAAAGAGCTAAGTACAGGAAATTTAACGTTTCGTGTGCCCATATGGTGATTTTGTCACGGCAACTCAGCATTTCGTGTAGTAACCCGTGTCAGAAATTATCTAGGGAGAAATAAAATTTACCTTTAAGCACGCAAAATAACGGAGCACATTTACCATTCTGAGATGGATGGAAATCTGATGCTGGGAAAGTTTCTCCCGCTGGTCGAAATGACAGATGATTGCAATGACAAAGGAGCTCGAAAAGCCCAAAGTGGGTAAAAGTCATTAGTTGATCTTGCCTCCGGCCCTATACCTCGTTCAGTTCTCCCTCATACTTTCTTTACCCTTTGTTCAGCTCAGAACGCTCTGAAGGCGGTTTTAGCTGAACAAGAACTGAACAAGAACTGAACAAGAGCTGAACAAACGCCATTTTTCAGGGTCAATAGAGGTCAGCACTGGGTCAGATAGGGTCAGCTATTTTTTCGCTCGTTTTCAGCCTCTACTTTCGTTTCAGCAGCACAGCGTACCGGTACAAACAGAATGCTGAAATTTTAATTAAAAATTCAAAACTTAAAAAACAAGATTATGGGAACTTATTCAAAAGGAATCCTCGGTTCATTTTCCGGCAAGGTCGGAACAGTAGTCGGAAGCAACTGGAACGGAATAGATTACATGCGCAGCTTACCGAAGAAATCATCAAAGGCGCCTACCGACAAACAGTTGGAGCAGCGTGTTAAGCTGGCTCTTGCTGTGGGCTTTTTGAAGCCCGTGAGCCCTTTACTGAGCATTGGCTTCAGAAAAGCGGCGGCAAACAGTACAGGTTTTAATGTAGCAACTTCGCTGATTGTGAAGGAGGCCATAACAGGTACCTATCCCGATTATTTGATAGATTACACTAAAGTAATGTTTAGTCAGGGTGATCTTACCGGTCCGTGGAATGCGGCGGCCTCTTCTGCCGATGAGGCTGTGCTAACGCTGAATTGGACGGATAACACAGGTTCCGGAAACGCAAAGGCTACTGATAAGGCGAAGCTGATGATTTATAATCCGGCGAAATCTCAGTACGTCTATACTACCGGAACCGCCGCCAGGAATGCCGCGACGGAGGCAATTACTCTGCCCGGAAGCTTTTCGGGAGATACGGTCGAAGTTTGGATGGCTTTTATCGTGCCGTTTGAAGATATTGATGAATAAAAAAACGCCCTATAACACAGCCTTTGCAAAAATGGCTGGTGACGTGATTCTCGAAATTTTTCTACTTTTAACTAAGTTTTGTGCCGGGTGACAGAGAAGTGCTTTCTATCCGCCATCTTCGCAAAGCTCTAAACCGTTCGACGGCAGCTTAACAAAACCACGGCAGCTACTGAACCATCAGATGAAGACCCTGACCAAAGATGATATTTCAAATTTATCAGTCGACCTTGCTTTAGCATGGGGGGACAAGACTGGCTGAAACCAATTCAATTAAGATTAGCTGCAAAGGTTGACTCATTATCTTCCTCTGATTTAGATGAATATAACAACTTAAGCCAAGAAGTTTTAAAGGTCGGATTTGGATTTATCTCAACGACTTTAAAAGACGTATGCGACAGGAGAGAGACTATTAAAGAGACAGATTTGAAAAGCGCACTAATAAATGAAATGAGCAGTAAGTTTCCATGGTTAAGTAACGACAATTTAAAAAGAATTTTATCTCAAGGACTTTATTATGCATGGAAGGACGGACTAGGAAATTGCATAAAATAAAGCCGCCGCCTAACAAAGTATTTGAATTATGCGGGTTAACGTAGGATAACAAATTTTGTGCTTTTTAATTACCTTATTCCTGGTATGAAGTGACGTGCTTTTAATCCCGCACAATACAAATACAAACCGTTAGTCTCAAAAGACGATGATAAAAAAGCTAATTTTGACCTATTATTATGTATGGTTTCAGGGGCATCTTCGGTCAAAGTACGCTGATGACTTTTCGCATCATTGGTGTCATGCCTTTTTACAGGTTTTGCTGACCTTTTTTTGTCTATTAATAGCCTCCCTTAATATTATTAATGCATCATTCGATTTAAATATAATCGCAACAACCGGACGACGTAGTTTGGTCGGCCTAGTTTTGATTATCCCAGGATTTATACTTTACCACTTACTATTTAACATATACGAGGCTGACAAGAAAGACGACGACCCCGCTAAATTTAAAATTGTTATCACTAAGGGTAGTAAAGTGATTTCCTGGCTGATATTTATAGTAAGTCGCCTGTTAGCCATGGGGTCTATTTATATTGTGCGTATGCTGAAGTAGAACCTCAATACTCCATCTTAACTACTCTGAAAGGTGCTGCAAGACAATTCGAAATCACAGAAGTTCGCAGACTTTGAAGAACCCGAGATTGAGGCCAGGACTTGTATTGTAACACGATGATAATTAATAACCGCATGTTTCCGTTAAACATTCATCGTGTTAGCAGTTTAAAACCCCAACTCACCACATTTCCCCAAAATAATTACAGGTAAAGCAAGACAAATGTATTCAGTTGGGTTAAGTAAAGTTCAGTAAAGGCTGATAAATAACCAAGAGAGGCCTGGGAGACCCTGCCAAAGGGGTGATGCAGAAACAATAGCCTTTTGTCTTTTGTTGGAGTTTAGAGTGAGCATGAATATTGAATCGCATAGCTTTAATATTCATGCCCGCTCCATAACCACCTCAACCTACAATAGACTATTAAAATTACATATGGAAGTACACAGCAGCTTTTGGATAGGCTTTAATATTTTTGTACTCCTAATGTTGGCCTTAGATTTAGGAGTATTCAATCGGAAGGCTCATGTAGTTTCTGTTAAAGAAGCATTAACATGGTCGGGTGTTTGGATTTGTCTTTCACTGATTTTCAATTGCCTTGTATATTACTGGTTTGGGGAGCATAAAGCTATTGAGTTTTTTACGGGCTACGTTATCGAAAAATCTTTGAGTGTGGATAATATTTTCGTGTTTGTGCTGGTGTTTAAGTATTTTCAAATTCCATCTATCTATCAACATAAAATCTTATTCTGGGGCATTCTTGGCGCTCTGATAATGCGCGTCATCTTTATTTTTGCAGGAGTTGCTCTGATAGAAAAATTCCACTGGACAATCTACTTATTTGGGATTTTTCTTATTTACACTGGATATAAGATGTTTACCGAAAAGGATAAAAAAATTGAACCCGAAAAAAATCCTGTCATTCGATTTTTCAAAAAAGTGATGCCGGTGACTAACCACCTCGCGGGAGAGAAGTTTTTTACTATGGAAAATGGAAAAAGACATGCTACTCCATTATTTCTGGTGCTCATACTCATAGAGACTACCGACGTGATTTTTGCTGTCGATAGCATTCCGGCAATTCTGGCAATCACTCAGGACACGTTCATTGTATACACTTCGAATGTTTTTGCAATTCTGGGCCTCCGGTCTCTTTACTTCGCACTTGCTCAGGTGATACACCGTTTTATCTTCCTCTCAACCGGATTGGCCATAATTTTAGTATTTGTAGGTCTAAAAATGGTAATGGTAGACGTTTTCAAGATTCCCACTTTCATATCCTTAATTATTATGGCAATTGTAATCACAGCCAGTATCGTGCTGTCTTTAATTAAAACCAGGAGAGATGGTCGCCTCGGGATTAAAAATGAATGAAAATAGTGAAACGCTTATCCCATTCCATACGCAGAAAGCACTTCTATGCTTTAATGAAAATTCTATAATACCTCTATTATTGAGCAACCTTATTACAATTTCAAACCTTGTGATTGTGTGGCTAATAGCTTTGTTTTTTTGTCTGCTGCTAAAAGAGCTTGGGGACCTTTAATCTCAGCTCGCAGATTTTTTAGTACTTTATACGGACTTTGAAAATCATATCCATAAAACAATACTTTCACAGTCTTATTAAAGTTTTTAATGTAATCAACAATATCCCTGAACTCGCTTGTCTCATAGGTATGTTGTCTGAAACTTTTTAAGATACCATTCAGGTCGCCACCGCCGAGTAAGATATATTGATTAAGATCTTCTACCTCAGCATAAGGTGCCTCAAGCCCGATTCTATCAAAATGGCTTGTTGCTGCCATTTAAACAGGTTACCTTTTACCACAAAAAAATCATGTATACCATGTGTGGCCTCCCCGTGGCCCAGTGCTTTATAAGAAATTAGCCCGATATTTTAAGCGGGCATCAGAATGTCTTAACGATAGATTGCTGTCAAGAGGAATAGCTCGTTCATTTAAAGCAGTGATGAATTTGATACCTGTGCAAATGTTTTAAATACACAAAAAGACTGTAGAACAAAGAGTGTATGCTTTTTTTCATCTTTTTAATGAGAACGCGCATCTGCCAAAGTTTCCTTACTTTAGCTACTGAAACCGATTCCTGTGAGAATGAAAAAACTTATTATCATTATCATTTGCTCATTGCCTATACTATTGTTCGCCCAAAGGGTGCTTGTTAAAGGAATAGCACGAGATACCAGCAAGAATAATAGCTTTGTTCAGATATCAGTGAACGATACTTTAGTACGGTTCCGTAACCAGGTTGTCATAAACGGAGGCTGGAACACGAAAGCTTCGGACATGTATGAACAACTTACTAAAGATTCTACCTTGGTACTGCATGTATCAGGATTGGAAAATTTTAGGATCATGGCAGATAGGACGGATACGTTATACTTTAGAAGAGCTTTCTACCATACCAGTAAATATGCCGTCAAGGACCTGCTGAAAATGAAGCCCTTACGCATTATCCTTACACCCGAAACTTGTGTTGAATATAACCCTGAGATCTGTCCCGACACTATTCCTCATAAGACTTATGTCTTCATTGGCGAAAAAGTGAGCGTAAAACCAGTTCCTGATATATATTATTGCAACATTATAAAGTTTGATGCCGAATCAATAGCAGAATATAAGGTGGTCCAGAATATTCATGGGAACTATCCCGGAGATACTGCACGGTTTAGTGTGTTTGTTCATTCAGGGCCCACATTCTTTGAGCACAAGAACGTCATGCTGTTCGTTACCGACTACTGTGGAAGAATGATACAGGAAAAGTATCAGTTTTTCGAGGTTTATCCGACTGTTGATAATAGATGGGCTTTCCCTGGAGATCCCTATTTGTATGACCAGCATATAAAAGATAAAACTATAAAACCAGTTCAAATAAGGTTTAAAGACGACCTCTGGTTTGACACAAAAACGTTTTCTTTTTTACATCCACGTCCAGTATATACAGATCCTTATTACCTGGTAGAGGACTCTAAAGCCCGTCCGCTGGTTGGAACGTATGCGGAAGACCTTTTAAAAATAAAACGAGATGGAGTACTTAATGCCCGTGGAATTACCCTTGATAAACAGTAGGTGATTCGGAAACAAAGATAACGGTCGATTCTTCAGTCAGACACCATGGAGAAAAGTCTATCTGTATTCGAAATGTTCAACCAAGTAAGAGCACCAATCAGTAGATCCAGAGTCCCTAAGGAGGAGATTCTGCGGGGAATAAAAATAAAACCCAACCCTACAGACGACGAAATTAATGCTGCAATCTTTTAGCTAGTTCGGGTTAAATGCGATTAAATCGCTTTTCTCGCTTCATCCCCGTTTGTAGGCAGAAATATATTAATAGTTAAGTGCCCCTTTCCCTGTAAATGAAGGAATTTCTAATTCGAAATTCCCGGCCTCCCAATTCCGCTCAAGATCAAGAAGGAATTTTAGAACCTAAAGCGAATTAAATCGTAACAGGGCTGAGTTATAACTGGCCTTTCTGTAGTATGTCAAAACTTGATTTTCTTAATATGATTGCAGCCCCGGAATTTTTTTCAATATTTAAATTATCTCCCACTCCACTACTCATATTATCTACTGAATCAACCATCTTCCCTGTTCTGGCAAGCACTACCTGTTTTCAAAATATTTTAGGCATTGACGATTCGCAGATAGTATCAGCCAGTGTTTTTGAGGTATTATCGGACCTGACGGCTGAGAATGATAAGTGGCTGGAGCGGTTAAGGAAATCATTACTAAAGGTGCTGAAAGACAAGGCAGAGAATGAGATGGAGATGATAGCGTTTCAAGCCCGCATTTCTGATTCTATAACACCAGGTGAATGGTATTGGATACCTAAGAATATTCCGGTTTTGGATGAAGATGGGGAGGTGAAGTATATACTTCACTCTTTAACCGATGTTACCGAAAGAGAAACTTCAAGGAAAAAGGAAAAAATTGCTGGTCAGGAGTTGCTTAGAAGTCATAACGAATACCAATCGCTTTTTGAGCATAATCCAAACGCAGTTTTCGCATTCGATCTTAAGGGTAACTTCGTCAAAGTTAATAAGGGCGCGGCGGCTTTAGCGGAAACTACGGTGGAAGAATTGCTAAAAATATCGTTCCATTGTTTATTGAACCCCGCTGATTTGCCGGGAATACTTGAACATTTCGAGGCTGCTGCAACAGGCAGTGCTCAATCCTATTACGTTGACATTATAACTTTTAAGCAAAATAAAAGGAGCCTTCGCGTTACGAACCTTCCGATAATTATTGATGGGGAAATTATCGGCGTTTACGGCATGGCCAACGATATAACTCCTCAAAGGGAAGTAGAATCAGCGCTATCAGAAACTAACAACAGGTATGATCTGGCTACAAAAGCCACAAATGAGGCTATCTGGGATTGGGATTTGAAAACCCAGCAGGTATTTAGAGGCGAAGGCTTTAAAACCCTGTTTGGCTATGACAGCCTGGACGGGAAATGGACTGACTTTATACATGCAGATGATAAAATGGAAGTTTATGATGAAATCAGGAGACTTGTAAAGCCGGGGACCATTACCCGTTGGTCAAAAGAATACAGGGTTATAAAAGGAGACGGATCTTTTTGCTATGTCATCGATAAAGGCTTTGTGATAAGAGACAATAATGGCGAAGCTTTGCGAATGGTTGGCGCAATTGCCGATATTACAAAGTCAAAAATTTTAGAGCAGGAAAAGAACAAGCTGCTGGCAGAATTACAGCTGCAGACTGTTGAACTAAAAGCACAGGCTGATGAACTGATGAGAAATTCGGTGACCGAACAGACTTTGAGGTTAGCTGCGGAAAACGCTAACAAGGCAAAGAGTACCTTTTTGGCTACTATGAGTCACGAAATCCGGACTCCGATGAACGGTATTTTGGGGATGGCTTCGTTAATTTCAAACACCGAGCTGACTGAAGAGCAGCGAGAACATGTTGACATCATAAAAAAGAGTGGCGAAGCGTTGCTTTCAATCATTAACGATATTCTTGATTTTTCTAAGATCGAGTCGGGGAGTATGGAACTTAACAAGGCAGATTTCGAGTTATGCATATGTATTGATGATGTGTTCGACCTGTTTGCAGAAATCACAAACTCTGAAGGTGTTAGGCTAATGTACTATGTACATCCTGAGGTGCCCGAAAATGTGAAAGGGGATTCACTTCGGCTTCGTCAGGTACTCATAAATCTAATTGGCAATGCGGTAAAATTCACCAAACAGGGCGAGGTGCTGCTGGAGGTTTTTGTAACTGAGGAATCTGATTCAGGTGTGCAGCTGGGGTTTACTGTAAAGGACTCAGGTATCGGAATTTCGCGAGAGAAACTCGGACGCTTATTTAAACCATTTTCTCAGGTTGACGGCTCGACAACCAGGGACTTTGGAGGTACGGGTTTGGGCCTGGTTATTTCTCAACGTCTAATAAAATTAATGGGCGGCAGTATTTCAGTGATCAGTGAAGTGGGTAAAGGCACTTCGTTTTACTTTGACGTAGCACTGGAAATAAATTCGACAACTTCGCATGCGGAGCTGAATTCGGATGGCTGCAAGGGTAAAAAAGTACTGATTATTGATGATAACCTATGCAGCCAGTCAGTTTTGAGCAAACAGTTGACAGATTGGAAGGCTTTTCCTGTCACAGTATCTGCCACTGCCGAGGCAGTTCAACTATTGCAGGGTGCGGATATTTATAATCTCATCTTGTATGATAAGCAGATGCCGGGGCTTGACGAACTTGTAAAGAGAGTCGCAGATACCGGGCGTAATATCCCTATCGTTCTGTTAAGTTCGGACGCCAAAGGATCAAAAGCGAAATTTGGTAACTTACTTTATGACATTATTGCTAAACCTATCAAACGCAGTGTGTTACAAGAAGCTGTATGTTCAGCCTTATTGAAAAGTGAAAAACAGATAAAGCCATATGTGAGAAAGGAGTTAAGCTTAGCCGGGGAATTTGCCAGTCAGTATCCCCTGCGGATCCTGGTTGCAGAAGATAATTTGATAAACCAGAAAGTCATCATGAAGATATTGAGCAAACTAGGGTATGATGCCGACCTGGTAGCCAACGGACAAGAAGCTGTTGAAAAGTTCGCAACCAGGTTCTACGATGTTATATTGATGGATTTACAGATGCCGCTTTTGGATGGTATTGAGGCAACAAAAGCGATTCGGCGTACTTTCGCAGAACAGCCGGTTATCATTGCTCTGACAGCAAACGCTATGAGGGAAGACAGTGAGTTGTGTTTCGCAGCAGGGATGAATGAGTATCTGACAAAGCCAATTGAAATAGAATCACTTAAGTTCGTTTTGTCCTTAGTTAAGGAATAACATTTATTTTTTTAGCAGCGAACATTCGATGTACAAATATTCAGTTAATTTAGTCGCAGTAAACGGTGATATCTTTCTATATCTAAAACTCAATTAAGACTTCTTTTGGTCCCGTTTTAAGGCTGCAATACCATTAATACAGATCGTAAATTCTCAATCTATCGAACGTAACTTTACTTAATCATTATCAAAGATGATTGAGCAATCAGAACCTCAGAAGTCGCGCAAAAGCGCGGCGAAATTTGATTGTTTCTTATTTAAAGAATATTGATTTGGCTTGTAATTAAATTTATCTCGTTAATAAGGGTCCTTTCTACAGCTTTACTCCTTTGTTGGTGTCTCCATCAAAGACACCAGCCAGGGCGTAAACACCAACCAGGCATGGTAAAACCTAATACTTTTCAATTTGCTCAAAAGCTTGCTCTTCCACATCCACAATTCTCGATTTATAATCTAAGCGTTTACGGCCCATACTCAGAATAATCAAACCTAATAATGCACAGCCCGCCATAACTCCGGTCATAGGTAAGGTAGTGCCATTATTGATCAGTCCCACGAAGGCAGAAGCCAAGGCACCAAAGCCCATTTGCAGAGCTCCCATTAAGGCTGATGCGCTACCTGCTTCGCGTGTAAAAGGGGCCAGCGAAAGAGCCGATGAATTAGGAAAGCTAAAGCCCTGGCAACTCAGGAACAGGAATATCAAGCCGATGGTGGTATAGATATTGAGCCAATCTAAATAACTTCCCAAAAACAGAGCCAGTCCGATAGTGGTTTGAACAAGCAAAACAGTTTTGATGATTTGAGAACTATCATACTTTCTAAGCATCACATTATTGAGCTGACTACAGGTGATAAGACCTGCGGCAATTAATCCAAAGATCCAGCCATATTGTTGTTCGGTAACCTTGTAAATATTCATGAAAACAAAGGGCGAACCAGCCAGGTAAGCAAATAAGCCCGCGGCTGCAACAGCTCCGGAGAATGCATAGGTGAAAAACTGTGGTTGTTTTAACACAAACAGGAAGTTAGTGATAATGGGTTTAGGGCGGAGAGACATGGACCGATCGGGCTGTTTGCTTTCGGGCAGGAGGAAGATGACCAGAACCAGTAACAGGGCCGCAATAATAGCGAGCACGATAAATACAGCGTGCCAGCCTAAAACCGCAATCACAAAACTTCCCACTGTAGGGGCGATGATTGGTGACACTCCCAATATGAGGATTAATAAAGAGAAAACCCTGGCGTTTTCGTTGGCCGGGAAAGAATCACGTACAATGGCTCCAGGCGCCACCATGCATACACAACCGCCCAGGGCCTGGAGGAATCGTAGTCCAATTAAAACCTCGACAGAAGTTGCCAGAGCACAACCAAAGGAGGCGATGATGTAGATAACCAATCCAAGATACAAGGGCTTTTTCCTGCCAAAGCGGTCGAGCAAAGGGCCGCAAATGAGCTGGCCGATACAAATGCCTATAAAAAAACTGGATAGCGAGTAAGAGACCTGGTCAACAGATGTATTTAGATCAGCGGCTATGGTAGGGAAGCCGGGCAAATACATGTCGATAGAAAAAGGCCCTAAAGCTGAAAGCAACCCTAAAATCAATATCAGTAAGGAGCGGGGCGTTTTCTTCATTTAATTTTTCTTTGTTTACCTGTGCAAGATAAGACGAATGCCTTACCTTCTGTTTTAAAAAATGGATTTATAAAGATTTGATTTCTCTTTTCGGCGCGGCGGAACTAATCGTTAGAATTCAGGTGTTGTTAAGCCGCGACAGAATTCTCCCTGTAGTTTCAGAACCATTAGTTGATGTTTTTTCTATCGGAAGTTTAGCCTTCAATTTCCATAAAAATTTCCTTGTACAAGGAATTCAGGTCATATCTTTGACTTCCCGCGAAAGCGAGGTGTTAAAACTTCTATGCCAGTATAGCGAGACGCCACGACCAGTGCGGGACACCAACAAAGGGTAAACCCTTATTGGTGTGGGAATAATGTATTCAGATGTAACAGCTCAGGAGCCCGTATTGGTTGTTCAATTAATTGTATTCTTAGTGATCTGGGTAATTCTATATACAAGAATGAAAAACGTGCGAGTAGGAAAAATAAGGCTCCATTAGTGCAGGAATGACAGGAAGGAAAGCTCTTGTGAATTGATGCAAAACAAAAGCCTGGCTCAGATAAATCAGGCTTTTATTGTTTATAGTGTACTAGCCCCTAAAAAACTGAACTAATTTAGAACCTTAAATTAGGGAATCATGAAAAAGAAGCAAGGTCGACCTTCAATCGGACATTCGGAAAATTTTAGGCAAGTTTAATTAAAAGACCGGTGACTTTTTGAAACAAAGAATCCAGCAGTATGTTTAGAGGGGAAATTCTTAACATTTTTTCACGTATATATACATGACTCGATCTGCAGTAGTTTTTACCAAATTAAATGACGGTGCTAATGCCGGACGAGAACTTGGACAAAAAATCAAAGACAATTTCGATGAGGTGATTCCCGACGTTGTAATTGTATTTGCATCTTCAATATATGATTATTCAGCTTTTCTAAATGCATTGAAAAAAAGCTGTAATCCTAAAGTGATTGTGGGAAGTTCCTCTGCAGGTGAATTTACTTCTAACGATTTCGGGACCGATTCTGCGTGTGCTGTGGCCATTCAGTCAACTGATTTGAAATTCACGGCTGGAGTTGCGCAGGGAATCAAGGAAGATCGGGTCCGTGTTGCAGAAAAACTGAGTGGAAGTTTGACGGACATACACGACTCTCAGTATCAATATTATTCTGCCATGATTTTCGCAGATGCCTTGTCGGGATATACCGACGAATTAATTGATCTCTTGACTGAAAAAACAGTAGGCAAGTATCAGTTTTTCGGTGGCGGAGCCGGTGATAACGCAAACTTTCAGCGTACACATATATTTCACGATACAAACGCTTACCCCGATTCGGCGGTGATCTTAGAAATTTTGTCTAATAAGCCAATTGGAGTAGGAGCGGCACATGGCTGGAGGCCCGTAGGTGAGAAGATGCGTGTAACCGAATCCGATGGAATGACATTGGTAAGCTTAAACGCACGTCCGGCTATAGAAGTATTTCTCGAACATGCGAAGGTTACCGGACAGCATTTAGATGTAGATCAACCTATTCCCTTTTTTTTACATAATATCATCGGTATAGAAATAGCCGGAGACCATAAACTTCGGGTTCCCTTAGCAGTACTTCCGGAGGGGGCGATTGCTATGGCCAGTGATGTACCCAATGGGGTCTATGTAAGTTTTATGGCAACAGATAATAGTTGCTCGCAGGAAGCAGCAATGCTTGCCGCGAAAAATGCCATTGAGCAGATTGGGGATCATAAGCCCAATGTGGCTTTGTTCTTTGATTGTGTGGCTACCAGGCTCAGAATGGGTAAAACCTTCGATTTTGAACTGAATCAGGTAAAGGAAACCCTAAACGGGGTAAACTATGCTGGTTGTAACACGTATGGTCAAGTGGCGAGAGTTAACGGACAGTTTAGCGGGTTTCAAAATTGTACAGCAGTAGTATGCGTGATTCCTGAATAATGATACTAGAGCTAATCTCGGGATTAAGCGAAAGCTTTGATCGTATGCACTCTGCTTCGAAATTGGCAGCATACTTCGGTGGCAGCAGTCTTATAATATTTATAAGGGACCCTGAAATTAATATCCTTTTACCAGCTCCGGGTTTCCAGCAAACCATTCCGGATGGAAAAGAATGGTATAGTTTTCTGGATAAGACCGTTGCACAGGAGTTTCATACAGGAACGTTGCCTTTTCCCGACAAAGCTTCCTTGCAACCTGCTGTGGGAATAGCCGGTCCTTCTCATTCTGCTGTAGTTTTATTGGGCGGACAGCCTTGTGAAACTGACCTGACCGGCTTGAAAGAGATCTTACCAATTCTGATATCACTGTTTAAGAAGGAGCAGGAATTGATGAGCGCCCGAATACGCACCGAGCTGGCTGAAAAAACGGCTGCCAAAGCAGAGAAATTGGCTAATACCATAGACTTGATGCGATTGAATCTCAATGATGCATTGATAAAGCAGGAAAAGGACAGAAAAGATATTGAGGTGTTGATGAGAAAAAAAGACGAGTTCATGGATGTAGCTAGTCACGAGCTTAAGACGCCCTTAACTTCCATGAAGGCTTATCTGCAAATTCTTCAAAGATCAATTACAAGAGGTGATAACGGACATGCAATCCGTTTTGTAGAACACGCAAACACACAGGTTGACAGATTAACTGCTTTAGTGAACGATCTTTTGGATGTAAGTAAAATTCAGGCCGGGCAGATGTTATATAATTTTAGCGAATTTGATATTAGCGAAGTGATAAATGAGGTTGTTTCACAAATACAAGTTGGTGTTTCTACACACAAAGTGATCGTCGAAAACAATATTCCTGCAATTATTAATAGCGATCGCCAACGTTTAGAGCAAGTGATCGGAAACTTTTTGTCAAATGCTATTAAATACTCACCGGAAGCAGATAAAGTACTTGTGTCAACAGCTTTGGATAAGGGAAATGTACGTATAACGATAACAGATTTTGGCATTGGGATACCAGCAGAAATGCAAGCGCTGGTGTTTGATCGGTTCTACCGCGTTCAAAGTTCCTCGCAAAAGTTTCCGGGACTGGGTATCGGACTATATATTTCTGCAGAAATCATCAAACGACATGGCGGACATGTTGGTGTAAATAGTGATAAACAGGGTACACGATTTTACTTTGAAATCCCAATAGTAGTAAGGCCCTAATCATTTTGGGCTTGAGTTTCAATTTTACCACAGGCCCTGAAACCAGAGCTTAGAAACGGCGTTGCTGAATAGAGTCTCCAATCCCATACACTCATCAGAAACTTCTTCCAAACCTTCAATCCTGCTGAATTCTAGAAGGGCATCACGGACTCACCATTATGTTTTATGGTCTAGAGCATTCACCGTCAACTTTGGAAGTACGCAACGATCATGTTAGATGTAGCCCTTCAATAGATAAATTCCACAAAGTTGGTGGCAAGCGTTAGACTTAAGAATCTGCGAGGACTCAGTAAAAAAAATAAAAGTAAAGGGGGTTAAGATGATAAAAAGCTGCCGGGATTCAACCGGCAGCTTTTTTTCGCTCATACATGTAAGCCCTTAATGTTTCAAGATTTTAAAAGTTTTTACGTCATCTCCAATGACTTTTAGCAGATAGATGCCTGCTTTGAGAGTCTCTACGTTTAATGAAACTGAACTTTCGCCTTTTATAGCATGTTGCAACACAGTTTGCCCGATTGAATTCATAATCACTATTTGGCGTACATTTCTTGTTTCAGAAACCAAATCTATTTGAAGTTGGTGTTGCACAGGATTTGGATAAACAGCAATTGATGGCTGAAAATCAACAGGCTGGTACAAAATAGGGCTAACAATACTTATCGCTGCAGGCCCGCTGCTACACAGGCCTAACCTACAACCATGTTTAATATGAGCAAGCGCCGCGGTTTTTGAGATATTAATTAGTTCTCCATTGTGGCAAATGTTGACTTTGTCGGCAATTGTGATATTAACTGTTTTTGAGTCACTCAAATTTAGTCCGTCACTTACTTTCACTTCCAGAGAATAAGACATGGTATTGAAATGAATTGTTTCCGGATAAGCAAGAGTAATTAGTCCGGTAGCTGCATCAATAGCGAACGCGGACATACCTGTTCCCCCTGTAATGGTCCAGTTCTGGATTGTGCTGAATCCCGGCTGATTGATATCGTCAGCATCCGAAGCTGTTAATGTTCCTATGATATTGTTCGAACTTCCGTCAATAGCAAAGCTCTCCGGCGTCGCGATAACAGGTGTATTGTCATTTTCATTGCTTAAATTAATTGTCAGGCTTCCTTCAAGGCTCTCTTTTTTTCCGTCAGTTACTTTAACCTTTATAATATATGAGGTAAGACTTTCGAAGTCTAAGGCAGCACCTTCTGATAATCTCACTGCCCCCAGAGAGTCTATTGTAAAAACAGATGCTCCGGTGCCTCCACTTATCTGCCAGGCTAATTTGGAGTAACCTGATTGGTTTATGTCGTCTGCATCGATAACACTGGCCTGGAACAAGATTGTCTGACTGGTTGCTCTTTCGCTAATAGAATAATCTTGAGAAGCGATTACAGGTGTATTGTCGTTTTCGTTTGTGATGTTAATCGTAATTGTGTCTTCACTGCTATGTAATATACCATCGCTAACCCTGACTGTTAATGAGTGAAAGGTGCTGCTTTCGAAGTCGAGAATCGCACCCTCTGCGACCTTAATGGAGCCGCTGGCAGAATCGATAGTAAATGAAGGCATACCTGTTCCTCCTGTAATCTGCCAGCTCTTCACTACAGTGCCAGCATTGGCATCGCTTGCCGATACTGTACCCACAGGGGTGCCAGGACTTGCGTTTTCGTTGATAGTAAACGATTGAGAAGGAGCAATAACAGGAGCCTGGTTTGCTTGAGCCAAGCTATCTAACTCTTTTACTGTAAAACTTTGGTTGGAATTTCCAAAGACGAATTTATCGAGCTGCAGGCCGTTTTCTCTTGCTCCAATTTGAAAGGTTTGACTCAGCTCTCCCATAGGAACGCTGAACGATACAGGAGCCTCTCCTCCGCTAAATTTTGAAACATTAATCCATTTCCATACACCGGCGCCGGTGGTTCCGGCATTTGCCACCACATCGTTTAGGGCAGTATAACCTACTCCTGCTAAGTTGTTGCAGGTGACCCATTCATTGTTGTCCGCTGCAGGGTTTTTAGTGCCAAATCCTTTGCCATAATAATAGCTATCATCATTTGCAGCCCCGGGGCCTACCCAGATTTTAGCGTATAAATCGTAGCTGCCCGGCTTTTCAAAAGAGACAGTACAGGTAATTACTTTAGAGCTGTTACCCGGAAAGGCTGTGTTTAAAACATCTGTTTTCGCAGTCATATAGGTTACATTCTGTGCTGATGCTGTTTCCCAATCCGAACCCGGTGCTCCGGATTCTGCCTGAACGAGCACGGCGGTTTTTAACATAAGCCGGACAACGGTACTATAGGTCTCTGCTCCATTTGTATGAATTGCCTTGATTTTGTAAAAGTTTGTATCGGCGCTGAGTGCATTATCAAGATTGACATAGTAGCTGTCGCCTGTATTGTTTGCATTAGCCGTATAAAGAGTGTTGAAATTAAGGCCATCCGTACTTTTAAGGATTTCATACCGCAATAGATTTTGTTCTTCGGTTACCCTCCAGTCTACCTGAATCTGTGAACTGTTTTTTTGAACAGCATCAACAGATACAAATGCAAAAGGGAAGGATCGTTTAGACAGATAAATTTTATCAATATTGATCATTGCGCCCGAAGCATTAGCTTTCAGTTCCACGGTATTGCCCTGCCCAGCGTTAAGGCTCACCTTTTGTGTATAAACCGCCCAGGTGCTGTCGTTAACTGTGGCAGGGAAAGTGGGAGTGTTTACTTTGGCGCCATTTACCAGTACGTCAACTTTGGATACATTTCCGAGGGCGGCAGAGTACCTGATGTCTAAAGCATAAGTACCGGCTGTGTCCACATTAATGACCTGGAACTTAACAGAAGAAGATGAAGAGGTTGTGCTTGAGAATTTGACGAATCCTGTACCATGATATCTTTTAGGATTGGTGCCAGTAGCAGCAGGGGCAGTTATAATTGCACCTTCAGCTTCATATTGTTTTTCGCCAGTATAAGCCATTGGCTGAAGGGGTGAACTTGGAGTTGAAACGTTCGGCGCAGTACCTCTGTCTGTAGCGCTTCCGGCACAGTCGATTGTTAGATCTACCGGGCCATTATGACTGATGCTTAAGGTGAAAATTCCGTTGGCCCAGGTCGCGTTTGCGATACTCGCTCTATGACTTCCTCTTTCGCTAAGCGCATAGGAGGGCTGGCTGGTACTGCCATATATCTTTATCACACTGGTGCGAAAGGTGCCATCGGTAGGATTGACTGCAAATTGTGGCAGGATGGTATTCTGTAAGGTATACCAGGAAAAATCGTTAGGATATTCTGTCCAAAGCTGATTTTTGTCTGTCCTGTAATTATTAAGGTATACCTGAAGCTTATTTCCGGATTCGTTTATGACGCTAAAGGTGTGTGCGGGATAGGAAAGGGCGATACTGTCGCAGGTGTTGTATTTTAAAGGGATGGAAGCTGTGGTAACAACATCCTTATTAATCCATGGATTATAAGAATATAAGCTGTTCTCCAGCCTGCTCACGAACATATCGCCCTTATATTCGGAAGGGTAAAGGCTGTTAAATTCATCTATTTTTTGTTGTTCATTGGGCCAGCGGGTTTTGTATTGTGATTTTTTTACAAGGCTTGCCCCCGAAAATAGTGAGGTTTCATAAGCATCTCCCGAAAATAACTGAGGAATAGGCGCGTAGCGACCGGTCTTTTTGAACCATGTTCTGTTGGTTTTCAACGAACCATCCATAGCATACAGGCCCGAAAAAAGCGAATCGGTGGTATTCACATCTACATCGTTAACGAATGCCACTTTAGTTCTGGCGGCTACCTCATTTACAGTGGGAATTCGAATGGTTCCATCTAAAACTTTTCGGAATACATCCGCAACCATATTGTTAAAAGCAGGTAAACGATGGGGGCCAAATAAGGTAGACATCCAGGGAACCTCGGGCCCATCAATAACAGTAGCGCCGGATAACATTAAATGTTCAACTATCGGTACTCCCATAACAGCTTCGGGGCATCCAAAAACAGAACGATTTCCATCAGCATTACGGTCTCCAACTGTTTCCGGTCCAAATACCTGTCCTCTGCCAGACCATCCCCATGAATACTGATCGTACCGGATAGCGTAATTGCCGGCATGACCAGATAAGAAGGCTCCTAAAGCTCCGCTTTCGTTATCGTAATAAGCCCATGAGCTGGTAAACTTATTGCCGAAAATCATATTTTCTTTGTACACCCTGGTGGCATTTGCGAACTCGGCACTTGTTTTGAACTTTGATACAGAATTAAAGGGAGCATTGGACAGAGAAAAGCTGTCATTCACATACAGGTAACCTCCGTATTTGTGGCTCATAGCCAATAAATTGGTAAACAGGTTCAATCGTGAAGAGAAGGTGCTGGAATTAAATCCCCAGGCCTGTTCGCAGAAGTTATATCCTATGAAATTGGGGTATTTCTTATAAAGTGACTCGTATGTAGTTAAAGCAGTATCAGAAGGGAAAGAGTTTTCTATACCGCTACTTGGCTGAACCATTGCCCAGATACCGTTTTGTGCGCATGTATTTAACCATGATTCTGCAGTTTCGTAACCCCGGTGCGAGCCGAGGACACTTGTCGACATGGAGAGATTTATTACCACGAAGGGGCGAATATCTTCTGGAATCAGATCAATAACCTGTTGCGGTTGATGAGCCCATACATCCGCATGTATTAACCACATGGGGCTGGTTGGTGAAAGAGGGCGTCTCATTGCCGCTAAAGGCATTTCAGGGTTACTATTAATCGTAAATGCGAAAGCATCCGACACGGCTCCGCGATAATTCGCATCCGCGGCAACACTGGCCACTACCTGATAAGTGCCTGCAAGCACAGGAGGTTTGGAGGAAGGTCCGTAAACGGAAGATCCTGTTCCGGAATAAGCATAGGTAATTGGACCTGTCGATCCCTGAACTATCGCCGTCGGCCCTTGCGGCGTGCCGTTGTAAAGATAACTTGAACTACCTGTTATTGTTATTGTTGAATTGGCCAAGGTGGTGGATTTGAATTTGATATCGTCGTAACAGTATTGTCCGGCACCACTTCCAATACCATATACCAGTTGAGTCGTTCCGGCAGAATATAGATTTGCAGGATCTGTATAGCTTGCTCCGGTAACAAAGGTTACTCCATCCGTTGAGTACTCAAATTTGAGTACATTGTCTGTAACGGAAGCCCGAAACCAACAAGCTTTGTTAATACCGAAGCCGGATATTGTTACTGCACCACTATTTCTCAGGTCCGAAATTCCTGATGCCGAAGAGTGAAGTATCCTGAAATTAACAGAACCGGTAGTTCCATTATTCTGTACCATGAAATAATATCCCCGTTTCATTCCAGTGGCATAAGCTCCGACTCCGCTTCCCCGTAACAAGAAACCTTTTTTATAACTGGTATTGCCCTGCGTAACATATTCTTTCCATGTTATGCTATAGTCAGAGCCAGCCGGAAAAGAGCTTAGGTTTGTTACACCTGTGGCATTAGGAGAACCCACTGTCTTCGGACGGAGCAATGGCGTATTGTTGGCTACACCATTATCTGTGGGAGTTGTAAGAGATACTACTTCGACCGTCCCCGATAACTGTTCGATGCCATTTAAAGGCTGCGCTGAGTTGAAATCGTAAATGAATTCGGTTTGAGAAAATGCCCCATGGTAATAAAGCATGGACATTGTTGCTGCAATAATACATCGTAAAAAATTGTTCATAATTGTATGGTTTAAAAATGGAATTGAAGTGGAGGCGCATCCTGCAATTATCTGGTTTTAGGTTTAATTGCGTTGTGGGGGACAGCCTACCAGGCAACAATCAAAATTACCCCGCTGAGAACAAAAGGAATAACACACTTCGTTGTATTTGTAGAACGAATGTTTTTTATGTTGACCGCATCGCGATTTGTTGATTCTAAAGAAACAAGGTCAGCTCTCCAGTGTCAGAAGCAACAATCTCAAAGGTCCATCTCCGGGAGTTCAATATTCAATAAGCTATTTTATCTGTTAGGCCAGGAGTGAGAAGTATTGATTTGATGAAATACCAGTAGCGGTTGCGGGGCTTAATAATTAGGCTTACTCAAGAGCAGAATATCTCAAAATGCAAGAGCCCGACAACGGATTGTTTTCTAAAAGGACCGTTCTGAGATAGTGTTCGAGCGGCCTAAATTATGATTATGCCGGATAGGGGGACATTTGATCTATCAATCTAAACATTTGTGCGCTTCTCGTTTCTTCCTTAAGTATACCTTTGCATCATAATATAATGCTATGATTTTCCTGTATTTCAATTCCAATTAAAATCATGCTCAATTATGATTATACACTTTTCAGCGATGCTGATAAGTGAATACAACAATGTGCACACAATCGCTTAGAATTATGTGTTAAACGAGGTTTTTGTTTCGATGCGGGAGTTTTGAGCCGGGGGTGTGCACTATACTTTGAGGTCACAGACACAGAAAATCGAAAATGCAGCCGGGAGAATGATTGCTTTTGGCACTGTTCAATAATACAAAGTTTAGATTCATTAGAATTAAGTATGAAAATTAAATTAATCCTTACTATAGCAGTTTTATTCCTGTGGAATTATTCAAGTGCTCAGCCTGTCGCAACACGTGTGATCGGTCTGCCACAATATATCGAGGTGCTGCCATCTGCGCGGGGTTTTGAAATTGCGAAGAATGGAAATTCGGCGACCATTTACCTCGATGGTAACGAATGGGCTGGTGTAATACGGGCGGCAGGTGATCTTAGCGACGATATTCGGAAGGTTTCTGGCATAGCTTCCCGCGTTGTAACCGGAGGAAGCCCGGCTAAGGGAAGTATTATTGTTGGCACCATTGGTAAAAGTAAGCTGATCGATAGGCTAATCAGCGACAAGAAGATTGATGTTTCCCGCATCCAGGGACAGTGGGAGTCCTATTTAATCCAAACCGTAGGTGATAACCTCATTGTAGCAGGTAGTGATAAACGGGGTGCTATCTTTGGGATTTATGATATTTCAGAAAAAATAGGAGTTTCTCCATGGTATTGGTGGGCGGACGTACCGGTTCTACAAAATAAAACGCTGGTTGTTAAACCGGGAGTTTATATACAGGAATCTCCGAAAGTAAAATACCGCGGCATCTTCCTGAATGACGAACACCCTGCTTTAGCAAATTGGGTGAAAAATTCATTCGGAACCAATTACGGCAACCATAAATTTTATGGACACGTCTTTGAATTGATTCTTCGCCTGAAAGCAAATTATTTGTGGCCTGCCATGTGGGCCTGGGCGTTTTACCAGGATGATCCGAAAAATAGTGAATTGGCTAAGGAAATGGGAGTGGTTATCGGAACCTCTCACCATGAACCGATGGCCAGAAACCATCAGGAATGGAGCCGTAAAAGAGATGAATTCGGAGCATGGAATTATGCCACCAATCAAAAGGTAATTGACGACTTTTTTCGTGAAGGCATAGTGAGGATTAAAGGGACCGAAGACATAGTGACTATCGGAATGCGGGGAGACGGAGACGAACCCATGTCTGAAGAAAGTAATGTTGGGCTTTTGGAATCGATTGTCAAAAATCAACGAAAGATCATCGAAGATGTAACCAAAAAGCCGGCTAAGGAAACCCCTCAGGTATGGGCCCTATATAAAGAGGTACTGGATTATTATGAGGCGGGCATGCGTGTGCCGGACGATGTTATCATGCTGCTTTGCGACGATAACTGGGGAAACGTAAGACGCTTGCCCAATGAAGACGAGCGGAAACATAAGGGAGGATGGGGAATGTATTACCATGTGGACTATGTTGGTGCTCCGCGCAATTACAAATGGCTGAACGTAAGTCCGATACAAAACATATGGGAGCAAATGCAACTCACTTACGATTATGGAGTTGATAAACTTTGGGTGCTTAATGTGGGCGATTTAAAGCCAATGGAGTATCCGATTACCCTGTTTCTGGATATGGCCTGGGATCCGGAACGCTTCACTGTTGAAAGTTTATTGACCCATACGCGCCAATTTTGTGCTCAACAGTTTGGCCAAAGCCATTCTGATGAAGCTATGCGCATTTTAAATCTTTACAGTAAGTATGCAGGAAGGGTAACTCCCGAAATGCTGGACAGGAATACATATAACCTTGAAACAGGAGAATGGAAACAAGTCTCCGATGAGTATCTTAAACTTGAAGTTGAAGCTTTAAGACAGTATATGGCTTTGGAACCTCAGTATAGAGATGCTTATAAACAAATAATTCTCTTTCCTGTTCAGGCAATGGCCAACCTTTATGAAATGTATTACGCCCAGGCAATGAACCATAAGCTTTTTGCTGATAAAAACCCTGCAGCGAATTTTTGGGCAGAGAAAGTAGAACAGACCTTCGGACGTGATTCTTTGTTAACTTACGATTATAACAACGTAATGTCTGGTGGGAAGTGGAAACATATGATGGATCAAAAACATATAGGATACACTTCATGGAACGACAATTTTCCTAAAAATATAATGCCGCAGGTATATCGTATAAAAAATGCAGAGGAAGCAACCGGCAGCTATGTGTTTTCGGCTGATAAAGGCTATGTGTCAATCGAAGCCGAGCACTTTTATGACCGCAGGAATGCACCCGGCGCCAAGTGGACGATTATTCCGTTTATGGGACGCACGTTAAGTGGTGTTGCGGTTATGCCTTACTCTAAGCCAACAACAAACGCTGCAATTTCTTACAAGATGAAATTGCCAAAAGATGTACGTTCAGCCGATGTCTATATCGTTGTGAAGTCGACCCTGGCTTTTCATGATAAAAGCGGACATAGATATAAGGTGGGCTTTAAAGGAGGGAGCGAACAAGTGATCAATTTTAATTCGGACCTAAATGAAGATAGAAAAAATGTCTATACGGTTTTCTACCCAACGGTTGCAAGGCGGGTGGTGGAGAAAATGGTTAAGCTTGATATTCCGGCTACGGATGACGGGGCTCAGCTGCTTACTATAGCCCCTTTAGACCCGGGGATTGTCTTTGAGAAAATTGTAGTCGATTTTGGAGGGTATAAAAAGTCTTATCTTTTCATGGAAGAATCTCCGAATAAACGGGAAGGAAACTAAGATTTCAAGCGATCTGTCTAACTGTTGTGAATGGTGCTGTAATAATGTCAATTACCGCCAGCATTCATTTCGACGGGAGGGGGAATTTAAAACGATTCTCTTACGCCAGCCTGCGGATCGATGGCAATATTACATGCCTTGTTTGTTGTTTCCGTTATAGGAAGAATCTAAAGCGCTCAGCCTGCGAATCAAGAGCTGTTTTCCTGTCGTAGAGAGATGTCGAAGTGAATTAAGGTAGAATGGCAAACAGGAATTAAAGCCTTTTATGCCCAGCTATAAAAAAATCGCCCCCGGGTTGGGGCGATATATAACCAATTTTAAAAGGAGAGACTTTTTTATAGATATCTCTGTATCTTTTTGTATAGCAAAGGTAGTGGAGTGAGGGGGGGGCAGCCTGCCTTCATCGAGCAAATAATTAGCACGTTTGTTCAATAAAAACCTGATTTCTCGTAAAATAAACAATCAGAATTTTATAACTTCATTTAGCTTTTTAAGCTGAAGACTGGTGTCGTCCAGCCATAGCTGTCGAACAAATGCAATGGACCATTCAAGTTGGGATGGGTAAGGGTGTTTATTGGACAATGCTCGCCTGCAACCTACACTAAAATGGGAATACCTCTTGCCATTAAGCTCCTTAACATCCGGCAGATCTTCTTTTTTACCGCTTACCTGATATTGCAGGCGCTCCGGGTTAAGCAATAAGTATACCTAATAATTCTCAATACATCCGGTAAAAGCACTCTGCTTTGATTCAGGTGCCCGTTTTTATTTAAAATAAGGGCGTAATCGAACGTATATAACATGATATTGAACATTTGTTCTTAGAGGCTTCCTGTTTCTTTTTTTATTTTTGTTAAAACCAATTTGCACCTACGTTTCTAGTAACTTTAACTATTGTTGTCGTGGGAAAAAGACCCATCATAGAATTTAGGTTACCGATACCTAAGGCACGTTTAAAATAGACGAATCGGTGAATTAACGAACTTAGCATGCCAAACAGATTAATTTTAAAACTAACTATTCTTTTGTTTTTTTGGTTTTTTTCTACACCCCAGTCTGGAATCGCGCAAGAGCAAAAGATCAATTTTACATCACTCTCAACAAAAGACGGGCTCTCATCCAATTTAGTAACCGCTATCCTCAAAGATCGCTACGGATTGATGTGGTTTGCCACCGAAGATGGCTTAAATAAATACAATGGAACCAATTTTACGGTTTACCGGCACAGTTCTGCAGATACGAATAGTTTGCAATCCAATAATATCACGGCTATTCATGAGGACCCGACTGGCAATCTTTGGGTTGGAACCAACGGCGGATCACTAAGCTTGTACGATAGGCAAAAGGATTGCTTTATAAATTTGAGGTCCCATCTGGGTGTTGCAGGTAGCTACAATATAATATGGGATATACAAAGCGACTACCTGGGAAGGATTTGGTTATCAAGTAGTTCTGGCTTGAGTGTGTGGGATGCAAGAACTAAAAAAATTTCGAGCTTTAAAACGGAACCTTTTCGTAGCACAGCTCTGCAAAGTAAGAGCGGAGTTCGTTTGTTTGAGGACAGCAAGCGCAGGATGTGGATAGGAACTGCCGGCGGTTTGTTTTTGCATAATCGAGAAACGAACTCTTTTTTGCGATATCGGTACTCATCATCTAAAGATGGAGCAAGTCTGGCGGCTGATCATGTCAGAAGTATAGCTGAAGATAAAAATGGCACAATTTGGATCGGCACATCGGGTGGCTTGAGTAAGCTGAGGCCTGATGGAAAAGGTTTCATAAGCTACAGGCATATTGAAGGCGATTTGAAAACATTAAGCAGTAATGATATCTATTCTATTGCTCCGGACCCAAATGGGAAATTGTGGCTCGGTACAGAGGAGGGTTTGGATATTTTTAACCCGCATTCAGGAAAAATTGCAAAATATAGGCCAGATAGCCGGGATATATATAGCATAACAAATAAATCAGTACGATGCGTCTATATAGACCGAGAGGGGATTTGCTGGCTCGGCAGCTTCAAGGGAGGAATAAATAAGTACGACAAAAATCTCAATCTCTTTAATCTGAAGCAAAGTAACCCTTTTGATGCGAAAGGATTAAGCGCTTCTATTGTTACGTCTTTTGCTGAGGCCGAAAATGGAGATGTTTTTGTTGGAACTGACGGAGGAGGGCTTAATTTATTCGATCGCCGCACAGAATTGTTCAAACATTTAAGTCTTAAATCTAAAAATAAGACTGCATCAGGAAAGCTGGCCATTCTTGCCCTTGAGAGGAGTAGAGACAACCGGCTATGGATTGGAACCTATTCGGACGGCCTTTTTGTTTTTGATCCACGAACGGGAAGTTCTGAGCAGTTTTTAAAGGGAAGTATGCCTGGCACCTTAAGTGACAATAACATCTTTTCTATAAAAGAAGATTCAAAAGGGAATATATGGATAGGTACAAACGGAGCAGGAGTAAATGTTTATCACCCAAAGAATAAAACCTTCAGCATTTACAGCAAGAGTTCTAATTTGAATGGAGCTATTCGCCTGCCGTCCAACGGATATATCAGAGCGATAGAGGAAGATAAGGCGGGTAATATGTGGATTGGTTCTCATGGAACCGGTATCGCTGTTATAAACCCTGAAACAAACTTAACGCAAGTTTATGACAGGGCAAATAGCAAACTTCCGAGCAATCATGTGAATGCCTTGTTGTGCGACAGGTATCAGAATATGTGGGTAGGAACCCTTGGCGGTGGCTTGAGTTTGTTCGATAAGAAAACAAAGCAATTTAAGACTCTTTCCGAAAAAGATGGGCTGGCCAATGATGTGGTGCACAAAATATTGGAAGATAAGCAGGGAAAGCTGTGGCTTAGTACAAACAGTGGCATAAGCAGCTTCGACCTTAAAACAAAGAGGTTCACGAACTATAGCCCTTATAATGGGATTCAAAATAGTAACTTTTACCCCGGGGCCGGGTTGAGGACTTCCCGGGGAGAGTTGTTTTTTGGGGGTGTGGATGGATTCAATTATTTCTATCCCAGAAACATAAGGCCTCAGCTAAATGCGCCCCCCGTTTTAATTACGGAATTAAAGGTGGAGAATACCCTGGTTACTCCAGGAGAAGGATCTCCTATTGATAAGCATATATCCGTGGCCAAAGATATTAATCTCGACTATAAGCAAAATTTCTCCCTTAATTTCGTCGCTCTCAGTTTCACAGTGCCTCAGCAATACAGGTACTCCTACAAATTGGAAGGGTTCGATGAAGACTGGAATGATGTCGGAGTTTCCAAAACCGCTTCTTACACTAATCTCGACCCGGGAGAGTATGTATTTAAAGTGAGAGCCAGAGATGTTAATGGGCTCTACCTGGGAAACCCCACAACAATCAGCGTTCATGTAAAGCCACCATTTTGGCTAACTGCTTATGCTTATATATTTTATGTCCTGGCATTTATAGGAACAATGTTTTATATAAGATATCGGGGTATTCAGAAGTTGAAGAGAAAGTTCAGATTTGAGCAGGAGCGGAAAGAAGCAGAGCGCCTGCGTGAACTTGATGTGCTCAAAATCAAGTTTTTGACCAATTTGAGTCATGAGTTTCGGACACCTATTTCATTGATAATGGGGCCTGTCGAAAAGATGCTTTCCGAGCCGAAAGATGAACGCACCAAGGGTCAGCTATCGATGGTAAAAAGAAACGCCAGGAGACTCCTGAACCTGGTTAACCAACTTCTGGACTTCAGAAAAATGGAGGAGCAGGAACTTAAGCTGCAGCTGTCGGCGGGTGAATTGGTGTCTTTCCTGAAAGATGTTTTTGATTCCTTTAGAGATCTTGTCGATCGGAAAAATATCCGCCTGATATTTAAAAGCCATTTAGAGACCTTCAATACTTCATTTGATCACGATAAGATAGAGCGCATACTCTTTAATTTATTATCTAATGCTTTCAAATTTACCCACTCAGGTGGCACGATTACACTGGAGGTGGATAAAGAGGAGAGTACAGGTGTCTCCGCAGATTCCTGGATCAGGATAACAGTAACTGATACAGGGATCGGTATTCCTGCGGATAAAAAAGAGAAAGTGTTTGATCGTTTTTTTCAGCATGACACAGCCGCCTCAATTTTGAACCAGGGTAGTGGCATCGGCTTATCAATTACGAAAGAGTTTGTGAAAATGCATGGAGGATCCATTAACGTGGAAAGCATACCTGAAGAGGGAAGTAGTTTTATCATTCGCCTTCCTCTTGCTCTTGATGAGGTAGCTATAAAGGATTCAGGCATCCTGCCACAGACTGACAATGAATATACCCCCGGAGCAACTGAAGACCAATGGGTTGCTGATGTTGTATCGGACGAATTGGAAAGACCATCTGTTTTGCTCGTAGAGGATAATGATGATTTTAGATTTTACCTGAAAGATAATTTAAAAGAATTTTATAAAGTATATGAAGCGCCAAACGGCAAAGAGGGATGGCAGAGGGCACTCGCAAATCATCCCCAGATTATTGTCAGTGATATAAATATGCCCCTGATGGACGGAATTGAGCTGTGCCAGAAAATAAAAGGGGACAAGCGAACAAGTCATATTCCGATTATACTGCTAACAGCCTTAACCGCCGAGGAAGAGCAGATAAAAGGACTGGAAACAGGAGCAAATGATTATGTGACCAAGCCATTTAATTTTGAAATTCTAAACGCTAAGATTAAAAACTTGCTCGTTCTAAACCAGACCTTAAAAAATACGTACACCAAGCAGATTAAAGTTCAGACTCCAGAGCTTGTTATAGAATCTTACAGCGACAGATTGCTGAAGAAAGTAGTGTTATACATTGAGGAAAACCTGAAAGATCCAAGATTGTCCGTTGAAGACCTCAGCAAGCATGTAGGAATGAGCAGAGGGACTTTATATCATAAAATACTAGAATTAACAGGTTTGTCGCCGGTGGAATTCATTCGTTCTGTAAAGCTGGATAAAGCAGCAGTCCTTCTTGAAAAAAGTGATATGAACATAGCACAGATTGCTTATATGGTAGGTTTTCCAACACCCAATTATTTTGCAAAGTCATTTAAATCTAAATTCGATATGCTGCCTTCAGAATTTATAAGTTTAAAGAGAAAGGTGCCGAATAAAGCAAAGTCAAATTAACGAATTCTCACTGATTTTATCGCGACAGACAGACAAGCGGTGTGACTGGTTTTATCGGTACCTGAGAGATGTTAGTCAAATTATCCTCCTTCTTCACCCAAAGCTTTAAAGCTATTCTCAAAAATGACGTTGTGAAGTTGTTTTCTGCATTTAAATGCTTTATTATCAAGCATTTGCGTGAAAGACACATTCGTTGCATCGATTTGAACAAAACTTCTGGAAGCCAATTCCTTTAGGGTTTACATTTGAGGATATAGACCAGACCAATAAACCAGAGATGATGAGGATGCTATATCATGGGTAATAAAAAACCAAATATATAACAGCCTGATTTTGTATTCGATCTGATGCGTGGTGAGAGCAAGGTGCTTGAAATGTTGTCATTCCTTTATTGGTCGTAATCCGGATGAAACCTGGAGAAACCGAATTTTTTCTACGAAAGGGATGAGTGCAGATAATAGAATAAATGACAGGATTTAGCTGCTCAATTATTTAGTTGCTTCAATAGTAATTGTCCGATGTAGATACCAATATAACCTAGAATAAAATTATAATAATTTAAAATAAGATGTTGAGATATTTAAAACGACGATTCTTCTCCAGCCCCTTATGGGCCGTGGTGTTATTCTCATCTGTTCTATTGTACGGATGTAAAGACGGGTTTGATGATTATTGGGACAACGGAAAGCCGAAAGGCGGTTATCTTTATAACAAGCTCAAAGACAATCCCGAATTTAGTATTTTCGTCGAAGGCTTAGAGCGTACTCAAATTGACCAGTTCGTGAATAAGGGAGGCTTATATACAGTTTTCGCGCCGACGAACGAGGCCTTTCAAAATTTCTTCACTACAAGGGGATATACTTCAATTTCCGATGTTCCACCCGATGAATTGTTCGAAATTCTTAGCTTTCATATTGTTAATAACATGTGGTATTACTATGATCTGAAGGCTCGGTACAATAGTGATGCAAAGAGCGAGCTATACCTCACCCGAAACAAAAAGTTTGTTAAAATTGACGTTCTTACTGAGAATACGTTAAAGATAAATGATGTAGCTGTTATAAACACGTTGAGAGATATAGATGCCGACAACGGGGTTATTCATGGTATCGGTCAGGTTTTAGTCCCCCTTCCTAATCTGGAACAAGTGCTTCAAAAGGATCCGGAATTTGTAAACAGCACATTCTATCAATTGATGCAGCTAACTGCTGACAGCGCATACGACAGCAGAAATAGTTTCGACAGAAATCGTGACGGGCGAATAGACTCAGTTTTCTTTAAGACCTATCCTTTCCTGTCGGAGGTAAATACTTCACTTGAGTATCGCGCAAATAATGCAGTGAGTAATCAGGGAGGTGATCCAGTTTATACAACAGTATTAATCCCCTCTAACGCTGTGTTAAATCCCTTCCTTGCTCCGGCACTGGCCAGGGTTGGAAACGATATAACATTATTATCCCCGTCATATGCCGAGGCAGTACTCGAATCTTATTTTCTATCTGAAAGAAAAATCTCAGCCGCCGAACTGACAGCAAGGCCAGTTGTACTCAGGACCGTCAATAGTGAAATTCTTCCGGCCCTGCCCGACTCGAGATTTATAAGAAAGAATGTTGAAGCGAGTAACGGAATTGTTCACCTGATTAATATAATCTTTCCGGAATCAGACAGATTAAAAAGCGCCGTTGGAAAGGCAATGACAGACCCTGATCTCTCGATGTTCATGGCTGCATTGCAACGGGCTGGTGTAATGGGCCAGTGGGCACTCACCTCAAAAGACGGTACCTTCTTTGCGCCGACTAATGCCGCATTTGAAGCAGCAGGACTGGATGTAGAAAAACGCGTCTTAAACGGAGCCCAACTCACCGCGACTCAGTTTAATACTATTGTAAGACATCATCTAATCAATTCGAACCTGAATCAGGCTGCTTTAACAGGTACAAGAGACAGTGATCTAGGCAATACCCAACAACTGGTTTTTGCCACCAGTAATGGTGCAACCACGGTAAGAAGTCAGGGAGGCGTTGTAGCCACGGTTCAAATTCCGGCGCTAATAGTAGGACCTGCTTCGAAGGGGTATGTATATAAGGTTGATAAGGTTTTGTTGCCTTTTCAATAGGGTTGATTGAGTTTATCATATAATACCGGGCCGCATATGGCACATTTTAAATAAAAAGAATATGTTGAAGAAACAATTACAAATTGCAAAGAGCTATTGTATTTTGCTGGCCCTGTTCTGTTTTTGTCAGACTGCGATGGGGCAATCTGCACTAATAAAAGGGAAGGTCACCGAAAGGCCCGCCAATTTGCCGCTTTCTGGTGCTACCGTCGTGGAAGTAAACGAAAATAATCGTCAGGTAAGTGGCACCGTTACCGACGAAAGTGGAAATTATTCATTACGAGTATCGAATATCAAGAACAAACTTCGATTCTCTTACATCACGTTCAACTCCCTGGAGGAGAATATTGGGAGCAGGACCGTTATCAATATATCTCTAAGTTCAGCTTCTGAAGAATTGGCAGCAGTAGCAGTAGTAGGTAAGAGAGAAGAAAAGGTGCAAACAGGCTTCGGGACCACTAGTCCAAGAGATATTATCGGTGCGGTATCAACGGTGAAAGCCGAAGTGCTGGCTGAGCAACCCGCTACCTCTATCGACCAGATGTTGCAGGGAAGAGCCTCAGGAGTTCAGATTACTTCTAACTCGGGCGATCCGGGAGCCGGAGTGGATATCCGCATTCGTGGTGCCGGTTCGGTGGCCGCAGGAAATGATCCCCTATATGTAATAGACGGAGTGCCGATCATTTCTACTCCCTTTGATAATACGAATGATGGAGCGAATGTGGCCAGGATTAATCCGATTGCCGATATCAATCCGATGGATATAGAAAGTATTGATGTTTTGAAGGATGCCAATGCCGCTGCCATCTATGGTGCGAGAGCTGCCGGGGGAGTAATTATGGTTACCACCAAGCGTGGGCGCAAAGGCTTTACGAACATTGCATTCAATACACAGTTCGGCCTTCAGCAGGGCCCTCCTTCTATTCCTGTGCTTGATGGTTCTGCTTATAAAGTAATGCGTTTGGAAGCCGAGCAAAACTTCGGTAATATTAATCCCGGCGGTGCAACATTATTGCCCCTGGTTGATGATCCCAGCTATCCCATGTATCAGTATTACCAGGCTAATACCGACTGGATGTCACTTCTGAAACAAACGGGATTTAATCAGGTGTACAACCTTGCGGTTAACGGAGGAGGCGAAAGCCTGCGCTATAGCTTCAGTACATCCTATACAGATGTAACCGGAAGTATGATTAATACCGGCAACCAGAGATTTACGGGGCGTTTTAATCTTGATTATAATGTGTCCGACAGGTTACGTTTTGGTTCCAATACTTCATTCGCGAGGAGTAAAGTGAATAACTATACCAATTACAACTTCCAAAATATTTATGAAGTTGCGCTGATCCGTTCTTCGGCTATGCCCGCTTATGACGTAGATGTTAATGGAAATTCTCTCTCTACTTTTTTCTCCCTGCCAGGGGTAAGCGGAACTGACAATCCTCTGGCCAACGCCCTGACTGTTAGTAACGATGCATACAGCACAAATTTAAAACCCAATATTTATGGCGAGTATGATCTTTCAAAAGCATTGAAATTCAGGAGCAATGCATCGATCGATTTTCTCGGAGAAAGCGGAATGCTGTTCCTGCCTCCCGAAGCTACAGGCGAAATATGGAACAATTCAAATTTTAACAGGGTAGACGCACGCGAGAATGAGCGGGTGCAAATGATTGTAGATAATTACCTGACTTATCACAAACTTTTTAAAGAGAAGCTTAAGACTCAAATTATTTTAGGCAGCACCTTTAATACATTTAATTCTGATCGGCTGCTTATAAGCGGATCGGGATCAGCTTCAGGTCAGGTGCGTACAATCGGCTCTACCGCAAATTATCGCCAAACGGTTAGTGATCGTGCCAAAGAAACTATTGTATCTCTTTTTGCAAAGTCGGATTTTGTATACAACGACAAATACGGGTTTAACTTCACGGTACGACGTGACGGCTCTTCTAAGTTCGGCAACGACTACAGATATGCTGTTTTTCCATCTGTTGGTGCTTACTGGAGGGTTTCAGGTGAGCAATTCCTTGAAAAGCTGAAGTTCATCGATGATTTAAAATTAAGAGCATCATGGGGACAGTTAGGTAATTCAAATATTGCTAATTACGCCTATATCAGTCAGTTTACTTCCGGAAGTAATTATGGAGGTGAGAACGGAGTAAATCAAAATAATCCTCAGTTACTGAACCTTCGCTGGGAAACCAGTGAAACTACCAACCTGGGGCTTAATATGGAGTTATTTAAGAAGCGGCTTCTGATCACGGCGGAATGGTATAATAAGGATACGAAAGACCTTCTGTATCCGCTCACTGTTCCGGGTTCGGCCGGCCTGGCCGGGAACTGGATATCTAATTTCGGGAATGCCAATTCTTACTTAACCAATCTGGGGACCATCAGAAACCGGGGTATGGAGTTCGATCTAAGCTTTGATGCCATCCGGGCTAAAAAGCCAGGTAACTTCACCTGGAATATGACCTTTAATATCGGGCATAATAAGAATGAGGTGACATCGCTGCCCGGTGGGACTTTAAATCTTACAGATAATTACGCACGTTTCTCCTCGCAGGTTAAGGAAGGAGATCCACTTGGTACATATTATGGTTTGGTTTTTAAAGGTGTCTATGCTTACGATTCTGATGCGACTGTCAAAGATGCCGGTGGAAATATTGTTTATGAGCTTGACGGAATTACGCCCCGCATTATGAAAGTTGATAGCGAAACAGGCCTTTCGTTCAAAGGAGGAGATGCTGTTTATGAAGACTTCAATCACGACGGAATTATAAATGGACAAGACCGGGTATTAATTGGAAATGCCAATCCGGATTTTTTTGGAGGGTTGAACAATTCATTCAGTTACAAAAATTTCGGCATGAGGTTTTTTATTCAGTTTCAATATGGTAACGATATCATCAACGGAATGCGTTACAATCTTGAAAGCATGATTAATACTAATAACCAGGCAGTGACTACCCTGCAGCGCTGGCGCAAACAGGGCGATGTGACCGGTATGCCAAGAGCTCTTCGGGAAGATGGCAGGAACACATATGGTTCTTCCCGCTGGATAGAAGATGGTTCTTACGCGCGGCTGAAGTTTGTTACATTAAGCTACAGAGTTCCCACAGAGTTATTGAAGAAGTTCAAAGTAAAAGGCCTTGATACATTTATTACCGGGAATAACCTTTTTACATGGACAAAATACACTGGTGCAGATCCGGAAATAAGAGTCGGCAGTAACCCTGCCTTTATAGGAATCGACCGCGGACTC
This sequence comes from Pedobacter superstes, assembly GCF_037622515.1. NCBI lineage: Bacteria > Pseudomonadati > Bacteroidota > Sphingobacteriia > Sphingobacteriales > Sphingobacteriaceae > Pedobacter > Pedobacter superstes. The sequence goes on along the minus strand of NZ_JBBJCN010000008.1, from coordinate 45,703 downwards.
ACTCCTCAGACAATGGGAGCAACCCTTGGCTTAAATCTAAGGTTTTAAGATTGAGCGAATGTATAATGTTCCTTTAACGAAAAAAAGAATGAATATCATAAAAAATAACAAATGGATAACCGCTCTTGTACTTTGCGGTATAGCCAGCTTTTTCGGCGGTTGTGAAAAATTTCTGGACCAGAAGCCAGGTAACTCATTAACGAGAGAGGACTTCTTTAAAACTGAAGCGGATGCAAACGCGGCTATCATAGGTGTATATGACGCGCTTCAGCTTAATGTTGACGAATTTTTAAATTGGGGAGAAAGCCGTGCAGATTTAGTGACTGCGGTTACACCAACTGGAACGGATGCTACCGCCATTACTAATGCTCTTAATCTAACTGATCTCTACGATCATCTGTTCGATATCACTAAGCCCGTTCTTACATGGGACCACGTTTATCTGATGATTGCCCGGGCGAACACAGTGATTGAGGCGGTGCCGGAAATTCCCTCTTTAGATCAGCGTTTTACCCAGCAGGAAAGTGATGCGATAGTAGGTGAAGCCCTTTTTCTTAGAGCACTTGGTTACTTTTATTTAGTTAAAACGTTCGATGAAGTGCCATTGATGTTAGAGGCGCCCGCTAATGATGAAGTAGACTACCGGCTGCCAAAATCAAGCGCATCAACAATTCTTGATCAGATAGAAGCTGATTTAATACTGGCGGAAAAAATGACTAACGCAGACTATACCTCGAACGATAAAATCAGAGGGAGGGTGACGAAAGGAGCTGTTAATGCCTTGCAAACCGACGTGTTTTTATGGCGTGCCAAATATGCTGAGGCTGCAGCCGCAGCTAAAAAGGTAATTGATAATAATGCTCTGTATTCCCTTATGACTGCCGAGAACTGGTTTAACATGTTTGGCCAGAAAAACAGCAGAGAAAGCATTTTTGAAGTTCAGTTCGATTTCAGGCTGAATGAAAATAATAGTTTGAAAGGTGTTGCCGGAAGCTTTGAACTCAATAATACGCTATACACTATTTTTACCCAGGAGAATGATCTTGTTAGGGGGATCAAAAACACATTTGTAGACAGGGGTAACGGAAGATCTTTCTGGAAATACCATGGGCTTAATAACCAGGATATCGGCAGGCCAACCAACGATCCTAACTTTATCGTGTACCGTCTTGCCGATGTTATATTAATGCGGGCTGAGGCGCTGGCACATTTGGGTGTAGCCGAAAGAAACGAGGCTTTAGTATTAATCAATCAGATACGTGTGCGTGCTGGTCTGGATCCTTTCGATGATGTCATTGATCCTGATACAGGTTTCCTTGTTGATGTTATCCTCAACGAGCGGGCTATGGAACTAGCCATGGAAGGTAAACGGTGGTTTGATTTGCTTAGGGTAGCCAAAAACGATGGCCGTCCGGAGGTATTAATTAATAAGGTTCTCCTGAGCCGTCCTGTTGGTGACCGTAAGTCAATTCGTGCGCGCATCATCGACCCAAGGGGATGGTATTTGCCTATTTCTCAAAATGAGCTGAACAAGAACCCCAACCTGGTGCAGACCTCTTACTATAGATAACCTTCGTAAATAATATGGCATTGAGTTTAAAATTATGATTATGAAAAAATACAAGACATTCTTTAGCGGAATAAAAGCGGCCTTCAGCATGACGACAGTACTTGCCCTGGTGGTTGCTCTAAACGCTTGTCAGAAAGAAGACTTCTCCTTCCAGGAACAGAATAGAAGCGTGCTGATGATGGATATGCTTCGTCAGGACACATCATTGAGCCTTACTGTTGAGGCCCTGGAAATAACCAAAATGGCTAGCACTCTTAATACATTCGGGCCGTTCACGTTCTTTGCGCCTGATAATAATGGTTTTAAGAAATTTTTGCGCAATGCCGGAAAAAGCAGCCTGAGTCAATTTTCGGCAGAGGAATTGAAAACCATTATGGCCTATCATATTCTCCCGACACGTCTCAAAGCGGCTGAATTTATACAGGGCCCTCAGCCGGTACCTACAGGGAGAGGTGATTACATTACCCTTGATGTATCAAAAGGGTACAAGTTTAATTCTGTTGCAAACGGTAAAGCGAAGGTGTACGAAACTGATATCCAATTTGCAAACGGCTTTGTTCATAAAATGGATGGAGTTTTAGATCCGCCGACCTTAACCATCGGGCAGTTTCTTTCGCAAAACGCCGATCAGTATAGTATAATGATTGGCGGCTTACACCGGGCCGGCTTAATGGATACCCTTACTAATCTGACAAATCATTTAAATGAAAGGATAAGATTAACCTTATTCGCTGAGACTAACGGAGTTCTGCAAGCGGCTGGAATCACAACCTTTGATAATATGCCTCTGGATGAGTTGAAAAAGCTAATGAAATACCATATCATTAGAGGAGGTGAATTTAGTTCCAGTTACTCGTTGCTTACTCCTGCAATACCTCTTATAAAAGTTAATCAAACCTGGGGAAATACAATTCTTTCTTTGAATGGAAACGAATATCTGTATTTCGATCTTGCCGCACCTAAGCTTATTAATAACGATACTGATTTCTCTGCCAGCGATGTGATTATGAGGAACGGGGTTCTGCATAACGTAGATAAACCCCTGGCTTTTCGTCCTGACATTCCGCGCACCCAGATTGTACACAGTTTTAGTACAGCAACAAATTTTGCCTTTGGAGTAACCGGTGTTTCTTCTACAGCAGCACCTGCACCTACGACCCAGGCTTCGGGCAACTGGCGGCTGTTTAACGAATTTAATCATCCACGGGGCGGAACTATAGTCCACCTGTTTTTTGGGCCTGATTCGCCAAACGATTCTTTGGTAACGGTAGTCAGAAATGTGCGAAAAGGGAAATATAGTTTCGCAATAAATTATAAGAACGGTAGCCGCGGTGACTTTCAGCTAATGCACAATGAAGATAAAATAGGTGGGGTGTTAAATTATGGTGCGGGTACAACCTTTCATCAAAATGTAGTGATCGGTACCTATAACTTTATAACGAGTGGCGATAAGCGAATAAAGTTTGTAGCTCAAGCATCGAGAGTCTCGGGTGCTGCTCTGGACGTAATGGTGCTCAGTCCGGTAAACTGACACGAATAATGCAATACATGAGTAATCAGATTTGATTTAAGCTATTTCAGTCCGCAATCTGGAAGGGACACTGTAAGGCCTTTCCTTGTTGCTGTCTGTCTCAGCTATCATGTTTTTAACGATTTTTTTAATTATAAACTTTTCAATATGTTCAAACTCAGACTCTCTTCGGTTAGTTTCCCGGTGTTGATGATAGTGGGACTCGTGAGTCTCGATCAGCCAGCCAGCGCCCAGGAAAATCCTGAAAAAGCGGCTACAAATGCAGACTCGATCGTTCAAAATTTCAGGAAGTCGATCCCTCAAAATACGCAAAGCACAGAAGCGGATGTCAACATTGGATATCAACGTATTAAAAGAGAAAATATATCGGGTTCGGTTGTTCCGGTTCAGGAGAGCCAGATACGGGGCTTGATGCCAATCTCTATAGATGCCTTGCTGCAGGGACAAGTGGCTGGAATGCATGTGGTGAATACATCCGGTGCCCCAGGTTCGGGGGCGATAAGCAATATTAGAGGAATATCTACCTTTAATGCGGCAACTGCGCCTTTGTATATTATCGATGGTGTGCCGGTTAAGGTTTCGAGATCCGACAGACCTCTTGCTCTTAACGCGGATAACAATCCTTTGGCTGATATTAACCCCGAGGATATAGCAGCAATAACTGTCTTAAAGGATGCTTATGCAACGGCCATCTACGGAATGCGTGGTGCGAATGGTGTCATTGTTCTCGATACTTATGGTGGTACCACAGGGAAGACCTATCTGGACTTTTCTGGTACTACCGGAATCATGAATGCTCCTGATCCGGTCTCGGTTTTTAACGCTGAACAGTACAGAGCGTTCATGCTCGAAAAGGAGCAGGCCCGGGGTTTAACTCAACAACAAATTGAAAACGGTAGCGGGCGTTATTTATTAATATCGACTCCACCCAACCAGACAGAGCGCTACAATAACAACACAAATTGGCAGGATGAGATTACCAAAGGTGGTCTGTATAATAATTATCATCTGAAGCTTAGAGGCGGAGATGCTATTGCAAGATATTCACTTAACGTTGGTTATACTAAGCAGGGAGGGGTAGTCGAAAATACAGATTACAGCCGCTTCACTACCCGACTTAATCTTGATTATAAAGTGGGCCGAAAAATAAGTTTTTTGAACAGTGTATCGTTTACCAGATCGGACAAAACACTCAAAGACGAGGGCGGTAACTTCAATACCAATCCCTTGTATTTGGCGGTCCTGAAAAGCCCTACTCTTACGCCCTTTCAACAAGATATGTCGGGACTGGATACCCGTGATATCGACAGTGCGGATTACGCCGGCCGCAGCAATCCATATTCTGTTATCAACAAAATGTCCAATAAGAACAGTACCAACCGTATCGTGGGTAGAATCACAGGTCAGTATACCTTTTCGCCTTATCTGAATCTTCGTCTTGGCCTGGCCGCCGATTTATTCCGTCTACGCGAGTCGCGCTTTAGGCCCTCCGCCGGATTTCTTCCCGAAAGGCACATCATAAGGGCTTCTTCGGAAAATAATGGTACCGAAATAATGATGATGAATGAAAACGTTCTTAGCTATAACAAAACATTTGGCGAACATGCTGTTTCTGCCTTTGCTGGAAACGCTTTTCAGACTACCGCCCGGGAGGTTCGCTATGCGATGGTAGTCAACTCACCTTCTGATGAATTTAACACTATATCTACAGACAATAAATTGCTTTTGGACTCACTGAGCAGTTCAGACCCGCGTTGGAGGCTTCTGTCGTTTTTTGGACATGCCCAGTATGCGTATAGAGGGAAGTATTCAGTCGGCGCTAATTTAAGAACTGATGGCTCGAGCAGGTTTGTCAAAGGAAAACGCTGGGGGTATTTTCCCTCAATATCTGCTTCCTGGCTGATAAGCGAGGAACCCTTTTTAAAAGAAAGTACAGTTGTTAATCAATTAAAATTACGGACAAGCTATGGCTTAAGCGGTAATGAAGAAGTCGGCCATATCGGAGCCTATAATGCACTCGTGACTACCCCTTATAGTGGTTATGCGGGGGTGCGTTTCCATATTCTTGGTAATCCGGACCTGCAGTGGGAAGAAACCAGGCAGTTCAATGTTGGTTTAGATTTCAGTGTTCTGAATCGTCTTGCATTAAGTGTTGATGTCTATAATAAGAAAACTGTCAACCTGTTAAATACGATAAACCTTCCAACTATAAACGGGATTGGTACTTATCTTGTAAGCAGCGGTGCGGTAAGGAACCATGGAATAGAATTTTCAATAACAGGAAAGGTTTTGACCGGAGCTTTCAACTGGCAAACTAATATTACAGCAGCACAAAACAGGAACGAGATTCTCTCGCTTCCGGACCTGATGAACCGTGTAACCAATTATGATAATTATCAGGGGATTGTACAGGTTGGTAATTCTGTTGGAGCTTTTTACGGATACAATGCTTTAGGTGTTTATGCAAACAGCAGCGATGTAAAAGTAAAAAATGGCGCGGAAAACATTTCGCCTTTCCAGGGAGGCGACATCCAGTTTGAAGATGCTGACAATAACGGCATAATCGATGAGGGCGACATGAAAGTTATTGGAAATACAAATCCTGATGTTTTCGGAGGGTTCTCTAACGTGTTTTCCTTCAGGCGTTTAGATCTTAACGTATTTATGGATTTTGCTGTAGGTAACCATGTCTATAATGCCCGGAGAGCCTCACTCGAATCTATGGCAACTTACGACAACCAGTCAGTTACTGTAAGCAACCGCTGGAAGCAAGAGGGCGATATCGCAGAAATTCCGAGGGCGGTCCACGGTGATGCGGTTGGTAATAGCCGCTTCTCCAGCCGTTGGTTGGAGGATGGATCGTTCGCACGTTTTAAGGCAATAACACTTGGTTATAATTTACCAGCCGGGGGCCTGGGAGGTACTTTCAAGAGTGCACGAATTCATGTAACTGCGCAGAATCTCTATACGTTCACAAAATACAAAGGGTATGGGCCAGAAGTGGGAAGCGCTGTGAATGCAACAATGTATGGTGTGGATTACGGTAATTTACCTCAGCTAAGATCCTTTTTAATTGGTGTTAAATTAGGCTTGTAGTACGTGTTGAATTATTTAAGATTTTAATAGAAAATATTATGAAAATTTATTTTAATAGGAGCAAGCTGCGGAAATTGATGCTTGTCAGTCTGGCTTCCATACTGTTGACTACCTTCTCATGCAACTTTCTCGAAGTCGAGCCTAAAGATGTTATAAACGATAAGGATTTCTTGAATAACTTCTGGGACGCTCAGTTTATGCTAAGCGGAACCTACCAAACATTACAGCCCATTGTGGGGCAAGAGTTTATATTAGGCGAAGTGCGGGCTGATTGGGTTAAGCCTGGAACGGGCGCTGATAAAGATATTACAGAGCTAGCAGAGCACCGGATAAGTTCGACTAATAAATATACCGACTGGAGTATCTATTACGACCTGATTAATCGGGCTAACTACGCTATTGAGAATGTTCCGCGTGTACCTAAGGACGCTAATTACTTTACGAATGCAGTGATGAAACAGTATATCGGCGAGTTGAAATTTCTAAGGGCGCTGGGTTATTTTTATTTGGTACGCAGTTTTGGTGATGTGCCGCTGATTATGGAGACTGTAGATGATGTCTCAAAGGTAAAGTATGTAGGCGCGACACCTCAGGATGTTGTGTTAGATAGTATAGAAGCCGACCTACTAGAAGCATATCAATATACAGATGTGGTGATAAATGTAGTGAATACATTTGATGCAGGTGTAAGGGAGAGTCCGGAACAAACTCGGCTTCGCGCAACTAAGGGTACTGTTTGCGCCCTTCAGGCAGAAGTTTATCTGTGGCAAAATAAATACGCGGAGGCAGCAGCTGCCTGCCAGAATTTTTATAATACAGGACGTTATAACAACGGGCCTTTGAATTCAGGTGAACAATGGATATCGCTTTTTTACAATACAAACCCCTTTAACGAGCCAATGTTTGATGTGAACTTTACGTACGCCAGCCGGGAAATCAGCCCTTTGATGATGTTTACTTCAAATGATCCCGCTTCCGGGGGGAAATATATGGTTGCTCCTTCTGATGTCGCGATTAAAAGTTATAATCCCAGTTATCCGATTATTCGGACAACTAATACAACAGATGAAATATACAGGGGGTTTGGGTCGTCATATGTGGGGAGTGCTCCATATTATAACCGCGTGACAAGTGCTCCTGTGATCTGGAAGTTTTTAGCCCTGGGAAGAGTCGCCCCAGCAACCCTGGATGTTCCTGCTCCGGTGAGAGAACCCTACCAAAGTGAGGCGATATGGCACGTTTACAGACAGGGCGACCTTTACCTGATGTGGGCAGAGGCCCTAAACCGTCTGGGACAAAAGGGGCTGGCCATCCAACGCATAAATTCTATAAGAAATCGTGCCGGAGTTGTTGCTGCTGATGCTGCAACTAACCCTTTTAGAATCACTACCGCATCTTCAGCAGAGCAGATAGAAGACGTAATTTTAAGAGAGTTTGGCCTGGAACTGGGATTCGAAGGGCGAAGGTGGTATACCTTAATGAGGATGGCCAAACATCGTGGGTCACCTCAAGTTATTATTGATGCGGTAAAAAGGCGGGCTCCTGTAGTTTTGCATCCTCATCTTGAAACAACTTTAGCTGACTCTAAAAACTGGTATTTGCCCTATAACGCAAATGAGTTAAGGCTTAACCCTAATTTAAAGCCTAAATTTTAGAGCCTGATCTTTAGGCGTTCGAGGGCAATAAAGGGCTATTCTGGAGAAGAATAGCCCTTTTATTTAGTAATGAAAGTTAAGGTTGCAAGAGAGTATCTGATAATTCACACCTCATTCTGTGCCGGTGCCGGCCGGCTGAGGGGCATGTTAAAACCAAGATAGCGAATTTGGGTATATGCCATATATTAAAAAATGCGATCCGAAGAGTCCCTAAGGAGGAGACACTGCGGGGAATAAAGCAGAATAGAAATTTTATTTTTATAGTGAGGTCGTAGCAAGACGCTACGACCAGTGGGGGGCCTGCATCCTGGGTAGTCGCAAGGCTTAAAATTTAACACTGTAGATCCGCAGAGTCCCTAAGGAGGAGACTCTGCGGGGAATAAATGATACAGAGGCGGAAAAAATTGGATTAAAGCGTAAAAATTTAAAAGCGCGATAGGCCTGCCGGATGCGCTGGTAATTACAGACAGCCTGCATTCCGGGTAGTCGCAAGGCTTAAAATTTAACACAGTAGATCCGCAGAGTCCCTAAGGAGGAGACTCTGCGGGGAATAAAGTCCCTAAGGAGAGACTCTGCGGGGAATAAAGGAGGAGACTTTGCGGGGAATAAATGGTAAACCCTTTATGGCCTATGAACTAGTAAACCGTTTAAAGAAAGGTACTAATAACCACTGCTCGAACCACCACCACCAAAATGCCCGCCATTAAAGCTGGTTCCGGTTTCAACTACCGGAACAGCCGTTTCCGAAAAGGAATCTGAAACCACCAGTGATTCCAGTTTCAATTCTTCCATCAAGTATTCCTTTTTCAGCTCCATACAGGTAAAGCCATTTTTTGGGGTACGTAAAAAGCGAGAAACAAAATAACAAACGGTCAAAGAAATAGCGCCACACAGAACCATGGTATACTCTATAGGCATCAGCCTGTAATAAGCTTTATACGTACCGGCTGCAGCTGCAATTAAGAGTAAGCCGCTGCGCAGAAGGATCGTATTTTTCTGCCTGATTCCGAAAAACAGATATACTAAAGGCATTCCGACCGTCCAGCTCCAGAAAAACCATCCCAAGGGAATTGACCTGCTCACTGATCCGTCCAGTATATCGTTTAGTTCCTTTACTACAAAGTAATTGCCCGCTGCATAAAAGCTCAATAAGGTTGCAACCCGCAGTACTGCCATGCTGTTCGCATAAAACTTAGTACCGGAGGTATCTACATGCTGACGCAGTAGCTGGTAAATCCCTCCCGAAACGAGCATTATTACAAATGGCATTGTAATATTGCCAATTGTTCCAAGCTTTTGCCAGCCAAAGAATACAAGCGCCAGCAGCGCAAGGTAAGATACCAGGCTCATCAGCGAATCTGCAAAGCGCAGGCTCAGCAGCCCGCTTAGCACAAAAATAAAGGCGGCCAGCAGCAGGTAATGCTCATCTGCATTGGTTGCCATCACGAAAGCGGTTGTGAGCAGGCCCGCAGATATCCAAAGCAATGCATCATCTACGCCAGAACGGTAATGGTTTTTCTCACGAACTATAAATTCCAGAGCAAGGTAATGTATCACAGCTAAAAACAATGGCCACCCATACTTGTATATAATGTCGCCATCGAGCATGATTAAACTCAAAAAACCCGAGGAAAACAGGGAGGTTATACTAGTTAATAAGAATAGGCCAACACGGATAAAAATGTTGGGACTATAAAATTCATGTATGCATTTGTTCTGCACCGCCTTCCATTCCTCTTCCGGAATAAGCCCTTTTTCGTAGTCCTCTTCAACCAGGTTTAAAAGCATCAAATTCGATAGCCAGGTTTTGTTATAGATAATCATTGCTCTTTAATTTTTTGTTAAGGCTCATAAGAACAGACACAAACGCGGCTCCGGAAAGGATAAAATATGCAAAACCCAAAAAGAGTACACTATCGTCTTTCATAAATAGCATCGACCGTATACAAAAGCCACTTACGGCAACATAGCTATACACCACGGTAAGCATCGCAAAGTAAAAGGACCTTCTGGCAAAAGCATCTTTATAAACAAACAATGCCGCGAGTGCAAATGCCCCAAGCCACAGTAAGGAAATACCATAGTCGTAATGAAAGTAACCAGCAAGGAGTGAGATAAATGTCAAATGAACTCCATAGTGCTGGTAGCTAAAGAAAAAGTGTTTTTTAAGGTTTCTGCTTTCGGTAAAATATGCTGCTGCAAGCAGGAGTAAGCCCAGGGTCAGATAAGTGTAAATAGCTTGTTCGCTATCAAACGTATTACTGGCCAGTAATTTTTTTGGCGTAACGGAAACGCCCATCCAAATACCGAGGTTGGCGATAGCCATTGTCAGTATTCCTATATGATCAAAATCATAGGCAACAAAGAAAAGCACGAGCATCGGAATAAACGTAGCCATGCCGTAGTGTGTTCCAAACACCTCGTATTGCACCTGCAGGTAAGCCACGAAAGTCAGGAAGCTGAGGACGCCGAGCAGTAAAATATAATCCGCGAAAGAATCCGCAGCCTCTACCTTCATATTACTGAATGGATGTTTGTGCTTATTGCACCAATAGAAACATGCTGTACATAAAGCTGCAATGCTGGCGAGTATTACCTGATGGCCTATGGTGTCTACGTTTTTATAAATCAGAATACCAATGCCGGTACTGAGCAAACTCACGCCAATGTATAACAGTGTTTTTAGTTCCCAATAGAGTGAGAATATCCCGGCAGCATATTTTTTTTTGATTCGGTTTAGAGTACTGTCAGTGATCAGGCCTTCGGCCAGCAATTCATCATAATCGGATAAGTTCATTCAAAAGATAAGGTTGGTAATACAATAATATGGTTTTTTGAGGAAAGATGGGACCAAGCTTCGGCAACCTATTTTTGAATTCTAAATCCGTTGCTTCATAGCTTGCCAAAGGTGATACGCGAACCGGTAAAAGCAGAATAGAACTTTATTTTTATAGTGTGGTGGGAGAGTTTACTGGTCTGGATTACCGGCATGTTGTTATCTTTCCAGTAGATATCTTTGCCTTGAAACCAGGGCAGAGAATGAATTTCCTCAAGATAAAAGACTTTGCAAACTTAAAAGAGTCACTAGCGTATATATGCATAGGCAAGGCTGACAGAAGATAGATCGGGCGATAAACCAATGTTAACGGGACAGGATTTTTGAAATATATAACAAGGACAGTATGGATTTTGTCGTTTGTAAGTTTGCTTACAGACACTGCAAGCGAAATGCTCTATCCGATTATGCCCATTTACTTAAAGACAATTGGTTTTTCAATTGTGCTTATCGGAATACTTGAAGGGGTAGCAGAGGCAAGCGCAGGTTTGAGCAAAGGTTATTTCGGCAAACTCTCCGACGCATCTGGCAGACGAGTTCCGTTTGTGCAGATTGGTTATGCATTCAGTGCAATTTCCAAACCGATGATGGCAATTTTTACTTTTCCGATCTGGATATTTTTTGCTCGGACAATTGACCGCTTCGGTAAAGGCATTCGGACAGGAGCAAGGGACGCAATTCTTTCAGACGAGGCAACGCCACAAACAAAGGGAAAAGTGTTTGGCTTCCATCGTTCTATGGACACATTAGGTGCGGTTATTGGACCGTCGTTAGCTTTGGTCTATTTGTATTATTATCCGCAAGACTACAAAACGCTTTTTTTTGTAGCATTTATCCCAGGATTGTTTGCAGTGTTATCATCATTTTACTTAAATGAGAAAAAAGTTATTGAGCATAAGCAAAAAATTAAGATGCCTTTTTTCTCCTTCTTAAACTATTGGAAAGTAAGCCCGACAGAATATAGAAGGCTGGTAACAGGCCTTTTACTATTTACGCTGTTTAACAGTTCAGACATTTTTCTTTTACTGCAAGCAAAACAATCGGGACTTGACGACACAATGGTTATTGGTGTTTATATTTTTTACAATCTCATTTATGCGTTGTTTGCATTCCCGATCGGCATACTGGCAGACAACCTGGGATTGAAAACGATTTTTATCGCCGGACTTGCATTGTTTGCGACAGTATATTTCGGAATGGCTTTAAATACTAACCTTTATTTCTTCTTCGGACTATTTTTCCTGTACGGCATTTATGCTTCAGCGACAGAAGGAATCTCAAAAGCCTGGATTTCAAACATCACTGGAAAAAAAGACACAGCAACAGCAATCGGGACATTTTCAGGACTTGCCAGCATTTGCACAATGCTGGCAAGTTCATTAACAGGACTGATTTGGTTTCAGTTCGGTGCGAAAACGGCATTCATAACTACAGCGGTCATAACACTGATTGTGATCGTTTATTTTTTGACAATTCCTAAACCGGCAACAAAAACCAACGACACGAATCGACAATAACGACAGAACAGGCAGTCTATAACCAGTGCATATTGGGAAGGGAGCAGCACATTATACTGTTGATTTTCAGGAGTTAGAAATCAGAGAAAAGTTAACTTAGACGCACATCGTCCACAGGCAAAAATTCTGTATCTTTAATTGGTATTGAGATAATAATCAAACGCTTCCCCCATGAAGAAATTTAAACATTTAAGTCAGGCATCTGTTGGCGATCTTTTACATTGGGAGGGGAATCTTTATTTAATAAAGGGGGTAACCTTTGATGCAGATATGGCCATTTTAACCTTAGAACAAGGACAGGTCATAACAATGCCAGTCACAACGGGTGTAACTATATACAGGCTCAGAAAGAAGGTAAAGTCTTCCTGAGCTGAGCTACAGAATATTTTCATAGGTTGATTTCTCCTTGCGGTTGGTGTTGTCCGCCATCCCGTTCTTAGTCAAAAATCAAAAACCGTATAGTTGTGGTAGGGTGAAAACACCGAGCACAGGTAAAATAAATCTTAGCGAGGGCTTATTTTACCAGCCAGGCCACTGCGGCACCATTTCCGGTTGATTCAAAAGAACGTATAGCTCCTCCTGCAACTGTGCTTGTTGAACTTAATATTTCGCCTGTTGCCGGATTGATCCAGCGCAAAACGTAGCTGGTCTGATCATCAGATAAGTCGATTTTAAGTTTTCCTGATTCTGAAAATACAATGTAGCCAAGTCCTTTTTTGCCTAAGGTATACTGTTGCGGATCGGTCGCATTCATTTTCCTGCTTTCCATTTTGGCCGCGGATTCAAAAAAAGTACGGTCCTTTATTTCCGGAAGCTGTGCAAGTGATCCTCCGGCCATAAATACCGCCCAGTTAGAAAAACGAAGTCCGCCGCGCGTATAGATTATTGCTTTTTCCGGATGTTTAGTATGAATCTCATTCACGGCACGATAAACCTGGTCAAACGATGTTTCCCCTACATTATATATTCGTGCGTATTGCCTTTCAGCCAGACTGACGCCACCGGGGGGCGCATATAAACTTCCATCCTTGCGATATTGCCATTGTATAATATCAATAGCGTCAATCGTAGTTGAATATTTAGTGTCTGCAAGGATCGCGTCCTGTACATCTTTCGTTCCGGGAAGTGCGACCATTACTTTTTGTTTGGTTTCTTTTTCCCATTCACGGATTACATCCAGCCAGAATTTGACAAAATGCAGGGGGCCGGTATATTCCTGACCTAAATGGTGTATGATGTTCGTATTTCCTTTAAAATTGTCGAGGCTTTTACGAATATAAGTCTTGTGCAGGTCCTTCCGTACTTTGTTGGTGATATCGTAAAACTGCTCGCCCATAAACACCCGTTTGTCTTCCGCGTAAGCGGTCATTTCAGGGAATCCCATATTGTTAATATTGTTTGCTGTTCTCCAGGGGTAATCTGCCCAGTGGGCGCCCTCTTCAATAATGTTGTGCTGAAGGTAATGTTCCTGTAAATAAAGCAGTCCATTCTGATCGGCCAAATCTGCAAACTGTTTTAGGCGGAGCCAGTACCATGTATTCCATTTCGTGAGGTCGTATTTGCTGAGACGGTCGTATGCCTCACCTTGTCCGCTCCGGCTGAAAGGTTGTTCATAAAAAGGGGCCCAAACATCGGCATTTGCCCTGCGGCTGCGTCCATGGTCGTCGCGGCGGCGTTCATACCACAGGGCAGGGAAGCTCTGCATAGCCACCACATTCCGCAATCGCATATCTTTAACCAGGGTATCCAAATCATCAGTTAAGCCACGGCCCTGTCTTCCGGGAACAAAACGCAGGAGGTTCGGGGCCGCTCTCGACAGCTCAGCAGGCCTGGTTGTTCCGCGCCATAGAGAGGTGCGGTTTCTCCTTCCCGTTAAGATTTCATTTCCGAGAACGATCCTGCCGTTTTTTATAGAAACAGGAGGAGATTTCGTGATGGCCTTTGGCACTGTGCTGAACCCCGTTTCATTAATTTTTTTCGCTGCCGACATGTCGGAGATGATCGGGTATAATTTAATCATTTGATCAATCCATGCATTTGTAGTTACTTCCGGGATTCTAGCCCGTTCGTTCCAGATAGCAGTTTGGTCGGGGGTAAGGTCGGGGCCCAGGCTTCCCTGATAAACATAGATTTTTTTCTCTTCAGGAGATTTTGCGCCAGTGCGGGCCTCGAGCTGGCCATAGAAAAAGCTTTCGGGTTTGAGACCATTTCGTGGCAATGCGTGCTGGCCATTGCCGTAGCCTTGTCCGCGGCTGCCATAGGCCCAGTTTTGTGCAGTTGGGGGAGAAGATACGTGCACCTGGGCAGCCTTGGCGGCCCAGGAAAGTGAATTGGCGGTACTCCAGCCCCCGCCTTGTCCGTCGACGTCGCGGTTTTCCATACTGATGATCCCGCCATCGATTGTCATCTTATCAAACAATACACCCGTCGACCAGCCGCCGATTGCCCCGCTGAAATTGAGAGGGTTCGCTGAAAAACATTGGACAAAAGCATTCGGGCCAGGTGTTGAAAAGCCTACAGAAAAGGCGTGGTACCCGTTCTCGGCATAGCAGCGCTGAAAAAGTACCTGCTGGCCCAGTGTTTGGAAAGAATAGCGACGGTAGTTGGCGGTTTCGCCGACAGGAGCCAGGGATTTGCAATCCTCTACGGTTATCCGGCTTGCCGACTCCCAAACCGCTACGGCCGAGCTTACGAAATGTTCCGCTGTTATCCTGCGTACCCATGAATCGCTCACATTTTCCAAAGTTATCGCCATCCAGCGATGGTTTTCATCTTTGTCGTTCGTTTTATCGAACGTTGAAATACACCTTAGATTCTCCACACCAACTTTAGTGATCTGCCCGTTCCATGAATATTTAGTCACATTTCCGCCTCCATATTGAGGGTCGAGCGAGTTGGTGAGGGGGATGTCGATCGTAATTGATCCGGGTGTGACGGCCACTACTTTCCGGTACCAGTTCTGATCGAAATCACCGGCGTCCCATTTGGTAAGCTGATAATCCACGTGCAATCCGATTTGATCGGCCCCGATTTTTTCGAGCCATTCTTTGGTAGAGGGGCGGTTGACGATTATTTGGTCTCCTGCTTTAAAGGAATGTGAACTTTTAAACCTTAGCATTGTAGAGGATACCGGCACATATGTTTCTGCCAGGGGCAGGGGTTTTTCAATTTTTTTATCGCTGAGGCCCGCTATCTTAATTAATGTTTGCCGGTCGACGCCTGTTGCGTTCAATATGGTTCCCTCACTGTCAGGGCCTGCTCCCCGTAATACAAGGCCAGAGCTGCGAATATTTAATGCGCCCGCAATCATATAGGTACCCCTCTCAAGAAGCACCGTTCCGCGGAAGCCTTGTTTGTCCGGGGGCAGTGAGGATACATAGTCGATGGCATTCTGTATGGTCGTGGTTGCATCTCCTTTCATTAGAGGTACGATAACTTTGACCGGCACATTTGGGATCGGAGCTTCGGAGAGCATATAGCCGCAGTAGGAAAAATCAGGCACCCGGTCGCCGTTTGCATCAGCTTTGTAGGCCAATTTTCCGTTTGGTCCTACCTGGATAGATAGTTCAGCAGCGTTCCTTGTTTGCGAGAATATTAGTTCCGGGAAAGCTGATATGAGCAGAACCGCTGCGAAGAGCCCAGGATAGCATAGTTTCATATGAATGATTGTATGATGTTTTAGAGAATTTGGATGAGCTTAAACCTTCAATTGTCTGAATCGGGATTGTTCACCATGTGCACAATTTAGTAAGTATTAGAGATAATCCGTCATGAAACGTTCAGTCTGTCTGTCCACTCGTTATTTTATTGTTGAAGCGGAAACCATGTCGCCCTTTTTATATGCGATCGGGCTACTATTGCCTGCTGCGCCTGACAGATTTTAGAAAATGGTTCATTGAAATCGGGTTAGTCTGAATCGAATTTGCAATTATTTTTACCGGTCTTATGTAACAATTAAATGTACTTAGCGGATTGTCTTTGATTTTTTTCCTGTTCGTATTCTGATGCACAGCGTGGACGATTAGGGGCGGGTAAAAGATGCGGGGAAAGAGTTATAATTGGTTCGCGGGACACAAACTGAGGCGTAGAACCAGTAACCTTAATAACAGGATTATTCTAAAACCTGTAAACTAATTTTAGGACGATACAGAATTTAGATACGGCATGCAGGCAGTCCGGAGACTCCTGCTTATTTGTGAATCCGTAGAGCCTTTCAGAACTCTACGGACAGAAAAGGATTCTCCGACTCCGACGCTTTGGGCCAGGCGTAGCGCGTGAGATATCTCAGCGCCTTTTGTAGAAACCAAAGCTTTTTTTCCATACCCCTTAAATTCATTCCGCTGCTATCTTTTTAAGCATCCCTTTAAAGATAAAGGAATGAAAAGGCAGAACCGAATACCAATAAAGTCGACCTAACAGGCCCAATGGCCGGAAAGTAGCGGTTTGGAAGAGTACGTTATTCTTATCCAACCTAAATTCCAGCCAGGCTTCTCCGGGGAGCTTCATTTCTGCATACAGCAGTAGCCGCCGGTCTTTTTTATCCGCCAGAATAACTCTCCAAAAGTCGATCACATGTCCTGGAAGTATTTCATTCAGGTTTGTCCGCCCCCTTTGGAGGCCAACTCCACCTACCATTTTATCCAGGATGCCCCGAAGCGACCATAAAAAATCGGCATAGTACCAGCCTGTCTGCCCGCCGATCGACCAGATGTTATTCATCACTTTTTCAGGATTGCTCACCTTCGTCTGGCGTTTATCCGTAAAACAACCGTCGGCCGGAACCTCCACCAGGCCGGCAAAGCCCGACTGATAGGCCCTGCTATTCATGGCATCGCGCCAGCTGGAAATTACCTGGTTCTGTTCAATTTTGCCGAAAGCAAGTTTAATAGCCTCATTGTAGGGGATGAGCTCAATATTAAGCCTTTGCGCGAGCGTATTGGGTTTTCCGATGATCTCCACTTTCATGCTTTCTACCAGGTTTTTCGCCAGGTTGTACGATACGGAGGTTACAAAATATAACCAGTAAGAGGAAAGGCGCGGAGTCATTACAGGCACTACCAGAATTCGGCGTTTCAATTTCCTCACTTCAGCGAACCGCATCAGCATGTCTTTATAAGAGATTGTTTCGGGTCCGGCTATATCATAAGTTTGGTTAAAGTCGGGTTCAGACAGTAAGACGCCGTAAAGGTATTCCAGCACATTTCTGATAGCGATGGGCTGGCACTTTGTTTTGAGCCATCTCGGAGCAATCATCACCGGGAGCTTTTCAACCAGATCGCGTATAATTTCAAAGCTCGCGCTTCCGGAGCCCACAATAATTCCTGCTCTCAGCGTAGTTAGGGCGTATATTCCTGATGAAAGAATCTTTTCTACATTTTTTCTTGAATCCAGGTGCCTGGAAAGTTCTCTGTCGTTTATTATGCCGCTGAGAAAGATCACTTGCCTGGCCTTAGTTTGTTCCAGCCGGAGTTTAAAGTTAGTGGCGGTTTGTCCTTCCATTTCTGAGAAATCGCCGGAGGCGGATGACATGGAATGCATGAGGTAATAGGCGGCATCAATATCATCCGGGATAATGCTCAACGAATCAGGGTTCAAAAAGTCGACCTCCAATAAGGTGATTTTGAATTCTTTATATTTCTCAAGATCAAAACGGCTTTTATCTCTGAGGCAGCAAAAGAGTTCGTGCCCGCCTTCCAGCAAGAGGGGCAAAAGCCGCTGGGCAATGTAACCGGTTGATCCTGTTAAAAGTATTTTCATAAGCTATGAGTTTGTTAATATACGGGTTTAATGGGATTCTGGATGAAAAGAGTATGAGTATGCGTTCGAAAGCTTCCCGGCCCTGTGAAAACCAGGAATGCGCAACTGCCAGAATCCTTACTGGTACGCCGGATGCACTTTATATTCTTAGAGGAAAAGTTTTTTACTTATCATGCTCAGCATTAGGATTCCTGCTTCCGCAGGAATGACGGAGAGTGTCGTGTCCCTTTGGCGCCATTGTTTCCCCTTTCTGTCCGTAGTCTGAAGCGAAGCGTGACTACGGATTGCTAAATAAAAAAGAGTTTTCAAACTCGTTAAGAAACCCGGGAAAGGCGTAGGCATGCATAGTAGCAGCCTTTTACTCAAGGCGGTTCTTGCGATTGCTTAAATAATTACGACAAACTGCAATCAGTGAAAATATGATCAAAGCGAAAGTAGTCCACAGAGGTGCTTTCTGAA
This sequence comes from Pedobacter superstes, assembly GCF_037622515.1. Taxonomy (NCBI): domain Bacteria; kingdom Pseudomonadati; phylum Bacteroidota; class Sphingobacteriia; order Sphingobacteriales; family Sphingobacteriaceae; genus Pedobacter; species Pedobacter superstes. The sequence continues at coordinate 27,282 of NZ_JBBJCN010000008.1, read as the reverse complement.
ACGGGCTTTCAGAAAAAAAATTAGTTATATGTATAAAAAACGCGGTTATGCCAAACACTCCTACAGCGATGTAAAAAATTAATAGCTTTTTTGTGATTTTCATTTCAGCAGGAATTTTATCGATAGTAAATATACCTTATTAAATTGGGATAGGAGGAGGACTTTATAATCTTGGTGGAAACTGCGTTTTATTTATCATGCTCAATATTAGGATTTCTGCTTTCGCAGAAATGACGGGAAGGGTTTCTTGCCTTTGTCGCCATTATTTCCTGAATCGGTCATCGTATAGCGTATGCCGATTGAGGTTTATCGTGCTCAGCGTTAGAATTTCTGTCTGTCCGGTCAGCCCGGCCTGGCGGTACTGGCTGGGAGAAAAAAAAAAGCCGGCTGAGAGAAATATCATTCTTTCAGCCGGCGGATCATATTGGATATTTAGTTTTTTTAGAAAAGCTTTTTCTTATTAACAGTTACGTTCTTCAGTTTGAAGTTCTCTATGATGGAAGTGTCTATTTCGAGGAAATTCTTCGCTGTTACCTCAATGTTTTCAAATTTGAAGTCAGACAACCTGGATTTGTAACCCGGAGCAGTGCTGTTCTTATCTGCAATTCCTACGTTGAAAAAATTATTGCAATCCAGTTTAATATTACGCATGGTTATGTTTCGGGCGGTCGAGGTTCCCGATACTTTTTCTCCTTTGAGATCGAAGAATTGCGTCCATGGGCGTATGAATATGAAGTTGCCGATATCATGGCCCTCTATGTCTTCTATCAGCACATATTCGTAATTCTGAGGCGTGTCCGGGCGCATTTTGAGCCAAAGTAAACGCTCAGCGTGGTTTACCTTTATGCGCCGTAAGATGATGTTTCGGTCGTGTACCGATTCGCTTCCGAAAGTTAAGGCGCCATGGCAGAATCCGTAAGTGCAGTCTTCTATTATGATGTTTTGGTTGGGACCGTTATTTGGATCTTTGTCGGCATGTGGCCCCTTACCACCTTTAAGCGCTACGGCATCATCATTTACCGACATATAGCAGTTTTTAATGAGGACGTTTTTACAGGCGTCTATATCTACTGCGTCGGAGCTGGGAGCTTTTACTGGCTTTTCGGGAGAGTATATGTAGAGGTCGAGAAGCTTTATATTTTCGCATTTATAAAGGTGTGTGGTCCAGAAAGGCGAGTTCATTAATTTAACACCTGAAAGCTGCACATTTTTGCTGTTTGAGATATACACAAGCCGGGGCCTCATTTCATCCATATTGGTGGTGTTTGGGTTGAACTGACGTCTTAACCAAAATGATTTCCAGTAACGCAGTCCGTTGCCGTCGATGGTTCCTTTACCTGAAATGGTAAATCCGTCGAGTCCGTCGGCATTAACTAAAGCCGCGAAATATTTAAGTGATTGTCCCTCCATACGTGTCATCACCAGGGGGAAATTGCTGATATCGTCGCTGCCTTTAAGCTTGCCGCCTTCTTCAAGATGCAGGTGTGTGCCTTTCTTGAAAAACAGTGAGCCACTCAGGAAGGTACCTTTGGGAATAATTACAACGCCGCCGCCGTTCTCCGAGGCTTTGTCAATAACATCCTGTAAAAGTTTCGTCTGGATGAGGGTGCTGTCGTTTACCAGGTTATAGTCGGTGATACGGTACTGCTTTCCCAATTTACTTATATCCGTAAGTTTGTTTTGCCGGAACCAGTCGGGTATCGGCGTTCCATCCGGGAACACTTCCTTTGCAAAGGCAGTAAGGTTCAGCGTTATGGAAATCATGAGCAGCAATGCGAGCCTGCATTTTGGTGTAATCATAAAGTTCTGTTTTCTTATTTAAAATTGGTTCAGGAACGTTCAGACATTTGATGTTGTCAGTTTACCGACAAATTTATGAAATCGCCGAACATCAGACGGATCTTTAATTTGACTTCCCGGCAATCATGTGTAAAAATACCGTTGCGCGGCACTCTTTCCGAATAATAATTAATATCATTTCCTAACCTTGCCGGCTTTGGTGAAATAAAATTCTTGTGGTGCTAAGGTTCATTGCTTTTAAGTTAGGTGGTTGATGGAGATACAACAAAAGTCAAGGGACACTAAAACAGCGAAAATTAAACCCTCTCTGCCTTAGGGCATCTCTTCCAGAGGGAGAGAAAGGCTAATCCACACAAAATGCCCCTTCATACAGTGTTCATATCAACAAAAAAATATATTTCCTTAAGTATAAATAATCCCTGTAGTCCCTGTGCACCACCTCCAAAGGATCCCAGGAATTGCAACAATATGTTATTTTTAGGTTGACGGCTATGGAGGAGACACCAACCACGGCGAAAGCGGAAATAGCTTCGCTGAAAAATTTGAAGATAATTTCGAACAATTTCGTAATATCACGGATATTGAAACCAGCCCAATCGAAACCTTAAACCAATACTAATGAAGAATCTTATAGTCTGTTTTGCTTTTTACATTATAGCGTTTACTGCTTCCGCGCAAACACAAGCAAATTTCTGGGACGATGTTCAGACTATCAAAAAGATCGATAAAATTTATAAGGCCCCGGAGCATCCTGTTCTTTTTACAGGCAGCTCTTCCATTCGTAAATGGGACAACCTGAACCTGGTTTTTCCAAAATATAATGTATTGAACCGGGGTATCGGAGGTGCGATAATTAATGATATTATATATTATCTGGATGATCTTGTGTTCGCCTATCAGCCCAGCCAGATAGTTCTCTATGTCGGGGAGAATGATTTACCTAGTGCTTCTGCGGATACTATTTTAAGCCGCACCAGGCTCCTGTATAACAAAATCAGAACAAAACTTCCGTCTGTTCCGCTGGTCTATATCTCGATAAAGCCCAGCCCGGTGCGCGCTCAATTCGTTCAAAAAGCAGCAGAAGCTAATCGGCTTATCAAAACGTTTTTGGCTGCTGATAAGAATGTGAAGTTTGTTGATGTTTACTCTGCCATGCTTACAAAAGAAGGAAAAACCAGACCCGAGCTTTTTGTCGGAGATATGCTTCATATGAACAAAAAAGGATATGAACTGTGGAGGAAAGCCTTGAAGCCATATCTTTTGAAGCCATGAACAGGTGTGCTGAATGGCAGAACACCTTACTAATGGAATTAAAATTATAGATATAAGCCTGTAAAGGCGCAAATAAAATAATATGGAAATGTCAGATTTGAAAAAAATCATAGAACGGTCTTTAGTAATACGCGGTAAATACCACGAATTGGAACTAACACACCATGGCAGCAAATGGACAGTGGAAGAGGATGCATTGGCTTTCTTGACCGATGCCGGCCTGGTAGGACGAAATGTAATGTCTCAGCAACAGCGATGGCCAAAAGCAAATACAGATACTGAGTTGGAACACAAATTAGGGGAATCCATCTGGTGGCTAATTGTGCTGGCAGACAGGATGCAGATTGATATTGAGGGAGCTATAGAAAAATTTCTCAGAAAAACAGAGCAACAAGTCGGGACTTAATAATTTGCAATAAGCGACTTGTTCCAGGAGATTTATATTGACAATTAACCTTTATGTAATGAGATTAAAATTCAGGTGTTTTTATCTGCTTCTAAGCGCAGCGGTATTTTTATCGTCATGCGCGAGTCTCACCGGGCACAAAAAAGGGCCGGGTGCATTTGTTAAAGGCGCCGATATAGGCTGGCTGCAGCAAATGGAAGCGACCGGCTATAAATTTTATGGCGATGACGGTACGGAGCAGGACTGTTTCAAAATTCTGAAAGATCACGGGATCAACACTATTCGTCTGCGTACATGGGTTAATCCGAACGACAATAAGTTCAGCGGGCATAACAGTAAAGAAGAAATGGTTGCGATGGCAGTAAGAGCGAAGAAATGGGGAATGAGGGTAATGATCAATTTTCATTACAGCGATACCTGGGCCGACCCCGGCAAGCAAAAGAAGCCGGCAGCCTGGGAAGGTCACGATTTTCCAACCCTGCTTAAGGATGTGTATGATTATACGTACGATGTTATGAGGGCCGTCAAAAAGGCCGGTGTTACGCCCGAATGGGTACAGGTAGGAAATGAGACACCAGGGGGCATGATCTATCCTGAGGGACGCAGCTCGAACTGGCCCCAACTCGCACAGCTTATTAACAAGGGCTATGATGCCATCAAAGCCGTTAGTCCCGGGTCTAAGGTGATCCTTCATTTAGATCGTGGGAATGACAGTGCCCGATTCGCGGGCTGGTTTGATAATGCCCGTAAACACGGCGCGAAATATGACATTATAGGACTTTCCTATTATCCCTGGTGGCTTGACGGTAAGCCTGACTACACTTTATCAATAGATGATTTGTCGAGAAATATGAACAATCTTGTTGAGCGTTACGGAAAGGACGTAATGGTAGTGGAAGTGGGCGGCGAAGACAGCAAGCCTCAGAATACGTACGATATGCTGGTGGCCGTGCAGCAGCGTGTGAAAGCAGTACCAAAAGGGAGAGGGCTGGGCGTAATTTATTGGGAACCGCAGGGCGCAAGAAGCTGGAGCCGGTACCCGCTGAGCGCATGGGGAGCTGATGGTAAGCCTACCAAAGCCCTTGACGCGTTCTTAGCGGAGTGAATTAACTGAATTTTTCGATGGTGGCTTTGCTTTTAAGCTGAAGGGCTTAAGATTAAGGGCGACTCTTCTTTTTTTTTCTATTTTTGGTGAGCAGATCCGCACTGCCTGTATATAACCATATAAGATGAAACACACATTAGCATATGCCTGCTTGGTCTGCAGCCTGTTCCTGTTTTCTTTTAAAACGGATAAGGATCTCCCGATTAATAAAATCAAGGTAACTGCGCCCTTTACTATGCCGAAAATTAAGGTTCCTGATTTCAGCCGATGTAAAAAGCTGTTAATCACTGATTTTGGAGCTGTTCAGGGAAATAAAGAAAAAATATCAGATGCAATTGCCAAAGCAATTACTGAAGCCTATAAGATAGGAGGAGGTATAGTTGTAATCCCTGAAGGAGAATGGCTTACCGGAAAGGTTCATTTTAAGAGCAATGTAAATCTTCATTTAAATAAGGGGGCAGTTCTTCTGTTTTCTGAAAAACCTGCGGACTATTTACCGGCGGTTCATAGTTCCTGGGAAGGTATGGAATGTTATAATTATTCGCCGCTGATCTATGCCTATCAATGCAAAAACATAGCCATTACCGGAGAAGGTGAGATCAAGGCGAAGATGGATATATGGAAAACCTGGTTCACACGACCAAAGGGGCATATGGGAAGTATTAAGAGACTATATAATCTGGCCTCCGCTTACAGTCCGGTAACAGACAGGCAAATGGTGAATGATACCGCAAATCTTCGTCCGCAGTTTATACAGTTCAATAGAAGCGAGAATATTCTGCTTGAAGGAATTACAATCACCAATAGTCCGTTCTGGACGATTCATCCTTATTTATCGAAAAATGTGGTGATCAGAAAGATAAAGGTATATGCCCATGGTCACAATAATGACGGTATTGACCCGGAGATGAGTCAGAACGTGCTTATAGAGGACTGTGTTTTTGACCAGGGAGATGATGCCATTGCGATTAAGTCGGGTAGAAATCCTGAAGGATGGCGCTTAAAGACTCCTTCAAGAAACATTGTTATCCGCAATAATACCGTAAAAAACGGTCACCAGTTAGTGGCCCTTGGAAGCGAGCTGTCGGGAGGGATTGAAAATGTATTTATCGATAACTGCAGCGTGGTGGATGGGGCAAAATTAAACCATCTTCTCTTTATAAAAACCAACGAGCGCATGGGGGGCTATGTCAAAAATATTTATGCCAATAATATTAAGGCAGGCAAAATTGATCTGGGGATCCTGGGTATTGAAACCGATGTTTTGTATCAATGGAGAACGCTGGTACCAACGGTAGAACGCAGGCTGACGCCGATAAGCAATATATACCTGAGTAATGTAGAAGCAACAGATGTGAAGTTCCTTTCAAGGATATTAGGACAAAAGGACTTAGCAGTAAAAAATATTCAGCTCAAAAACGTAAGAGCAAAGAATGTTGCGGAGAAAGCCCACATCCATGAAAATGTGACTGGAATTAGTATCAGGGATTGAAGAAGTGGCTTTCAGGCATTCCATTCTTGTATCTTATTTCTATTTGCCAATACTGCACTTTAAACATCTAATGAATAAATCAATGGTGCCAAAATGTATGTCAGGACTCTTAACGATTGTGTTATTCCTGTTAGTCTCCTCTGTTTCAGTTGCTCAAAAGCAGGGAAAAAACGATGCTATCTATTCAGGCATTCCATGGTTTGACGATCGGGGAAAGGTTGTTAGCGCTCATGGAGCGAACATAATCAAGGAGAATGGAAGGTTTTACCTTTTCGGTGAAGCTCATACGGATACCAGTAATGCGTTCATAGGTTTCAATTGCTACTCCTCTGCTGATTTATACAACTGGAAATTTGAACGTGTAGCATTGCCTGTTCAGAAGTCAGGCAAATTGGGCCCTGACAGGGTTGGAGAAAGGGTGAAGGTGATGAAATGCCCTAAAACAGGGGAATACTTAATGTATATGCATGCAGACACTCTTGGTTATAAAGATCAGTTTGTCGGATATGCAAGTTCAACAACTATAACCGGGCCTTACACATTCAGAGGGCCGCTTCTGTTTAATGGCAGTCCTATTAAAAAATGGGATATGGGTACCTTTCAGGATAAGGATGGTTCCGGATATATACTGATACATGGAGGCGAAATTTACAGGATTGCCGACGATTATAAAAGCGTCAGCGAACAGCTGAATAAAAACATGACCTCTGGCTTCGAATCGCCAGCTATGTTCAGAAAAGGAAATACCTATTATTTTCTGGGCTCGCACCTGACAAGCTGGGAAAAGAACGATAATTACTATTATACCGCAACTTCGCTGAAGGGGCCATGGACACAAAGGGGCCTCTTCGCTCCCGAAGGTACACTAACCTGGAATTCGCAAACCACTTTTGTGTTGCCTGTAGAAGGAACTAAAGATACCACGTATATGTTTATGGGCGACAGATGGTCGTTTCCAAAACAGGCCTCGGCAGCCACTTATGTCTGGCAGGAACTTTCTGTATCGGGTTTATCAGTTTCTATTCCAAACTACCGGGAAGCCTGGCAGATCAATCCTTTAACCGGGGAGACATCGCCTAAAGCATTGAATGGCAGAATTATAGAGAACTCTGATAAAACAGGTATTAAGTACAATGGAAACTGGCAGCATGCTGCAGGTTCCGATACTTTATCGGTAAGCAGTTCGGATAGTAAGGATGCTTCTTTCTCGGTGAAATTCAAGGGGACCCGGATTGGTTTCTATGGTTTGTCGGGACCGGATAAAGGCTACGCGAGTATTGCTCTTCATAATAAAAAAGGGAGCCTGATTTTCAGTTCTATTGTTGATATGTATAGTTTGAAAGCTCTGTCATCATTGAAATTTCTGAGCCCGGTTTTGCCTGAGGGTGAGTATACTATGAAGGTTTCCGTAACGGGAGAACGGCCTAACTGGTCGGATAAGAGGAAAACGAAATATGGCAGTACCGGATACTTTGTTTCTCTGGATAAGGTTGTGATCAGCAAATAAATAAGAGGTTCAATAAAAAGGTAATCCATTTACAGACAGATAAAAAGACTTTAAATTTTATGAAGATTAAAACAGCATCCTTTTTAGCATTTCTCCTGACCCTTCCTTTTTTACTGGCTGCACAAGCGCCAGCCCTGTCAGATAAACCACTTAACATTTTTACCCTTGGCGATAGCAACGGCACCTTTTCTCACAGCTGGCCCAACCAGATCAGGCGGGCCCTGCCGAACGCACAGGTGTTCAATATCAGTAAATCGGGCAGAACTATTGGTTTTGTTAATAATGGCGACAGTACGCTGAATTCACTGCTTGTTATAGACGAAAACCTGAAGAAGGCTGCTCAGCATACGAAAGACCGCCCGTTTGACTTTATTGTATTGGAACTGGGTACTAACGATGCTAAAGCAGTATTTGCCGACCGGCAGCATAGTGTGCCCGGTAACCTGGATAAGCTCATTAAAAAAATTAAGGGTTGCGGCTATACGTCGATCAGCAAGGCAAAGATTGTTATCATTTCTCCGCCTCCTTATGGTGTGAAAGCCGAAGTGCAGGAGAAATATAAGGGTGGAGCTAAAAGAGTGAAGAAAATGAGTAAAACCTTTAAAAAAATAGCGAAGCGGAACGATTGCCTGTTTGTTAACGGCTTTAAAACACCCGGATTAGATATCAATACAATGACAGCTGACGGTTTGCACCTTGACGCTGTCGGATCCAGAAAACTGATCGAACCTGTAGTGGGGATAATTGCCAAAAAGTGATTCAGCTTTAATGCAATTCTGAAAGATAAAAAATATAGCTAGCTTAAACGATTCAACCTTTTTTAAAATGAAGCAATTAATATTTTCCCTGAGAATTATCGTGTTTTCTTCTTTGCTGCTTGCCGGCAGGCAGGTGGGGGCTCAAGGCCTGAAAGCCGGCCGAAGCTTGAGTCCTGAAAAATCTGCCACTAAAGTCCTGAAAATGGTTACTGAACACAAAGGTCCGGTTATAGGCTTAAATCATCCGGATGTTTTAGCAAGTCAAAATGGTTCTGGTTTTGAAACCGGGCAGGTGGTAAAGGTCAATAATGTTTATCACATGTTTGTGAACGAAATGTTTGATCGCCCGCACCGGGACCTGCGGATCTCCTATTGGACAAGTGTGGATGCTATAAACTGGAAAAGACAATCGACGATAAGGGAAAGCATACCCGGGAGAACCCATCTTAATCCCCGTTCTGAAGTATGGGTAACAGGGGTAGTGTTCAATGAAGAAGAAGATGCCTGGAATATCTTCTATGTCGCTTATCGTGCGGGAGACGCGGCGAAAGGTGAACTCGACTACGCCGATTATGCTGGCAGGATCTGGAGGGCGAAATCGGTATTAAAAGGACGTGATGGCATTGCCGGGCCATACGCCGATATGGGTATAGTAATGGAACCGGATGCCAGTTCACAACCCTGGGAAGGGCAACAGGCTGTGGCATGTTTTAGTCCTTATAAAGTAGGCAATACATGGTTTTCCATGTACGACGGGCATTATCATACACCCAGAGGCCCCTGGCCAACAGGCATTGCTTTTTCACCGAAATTAAACGGTCCATGGACCAGAATGCCTGAAGGGTTTAATCCGATTCCGGTAGCCGGCGTGTTTATGGAGAATGAAATAGTCACACAGCTAAAAGACGGTCGTTACCTGATGATTTTCGATTCCTTCGGAGATCAGGAGATAGGTTATAGTATTTCCACGGACGGTATAAACTGGAAACCTGAAACCCGGGTAAAAGTGCAGTCAGCTAATAATCTCTGGGCAGAGCCGGGCGATCATTTTACACGTACGCCACTTTGTGCTATTGAAGAAGAAAATGGAACCTTTACTGTAATCTATACAGCCATGACAAAAATTAATAATAAGAATTTTTATGCCATTGGTAAGTGTTCTCTGGCCTGGAAATAAAGAGCCGGTTTATTCTTAATCTTTTTGGTGGGTGGTGCTGTTCGGGCCAGCCGGAGCTTCGGCGATTGGCGAAGGTGTGTTCTGCATTGTTTTTATGATACTTTGATTTTTTGAGGTGTGCAGATTCCATGAATTGAAGTGCAGGTAAAAATCATGTAAAGCGTAACAACCTCTCTGTCTTACGACACTTCTCCCGGAAGGCGAGAAAGGCCAGGACACACCATGAATAGGATCTTAAATAGCGCACAGACAAGAAAACAAAGTGTGATGGTGTTGGTGAATATTTCTCACCGGGGTTTACAATCGGATAATTTCCTGGAACAATGCCGAGCCCGATTGTTTTTTAGAATACATTAAAAGCGGAGGTTAAGATGAAAGTCCTATTGAAAATCACAGTGTTAATGGTGTGTTTAATTGCCTGGAAACCTGGTTTAATGGCTCAGGACCATCCAATGATGTCATCTGATAGCGCCGCCAGTCATACCATGCTGAGCGCCGCAGAGTTAAAATGGATGGATGCCCCTCCGGGATTACCAAAGGGAGCTAAGGTGGCCGTTCTTTCAGGCGATCCTTCAAAAGCCGGATCGTTTACCATAAGGGTGAAGTTTCCATCGAATTATACGGTAAAACCCCACTGGCATCCGACTGCTGAGAATATCACTGTTATTGAAGGCGCCCTTTTTATGGGAACTCAGAAAACTTTTGACAAACAAAAGGCCAGAAAAATAGAAAAAAGCGGTTTCGCTGTAATGCCTGCTAACTTTGTTCATTATGCATTTTGTAACCTTCCAACTGTTGTACAAATACATGGCACCGGCCCTTTTGCCATTACTTATGTTAACACAGCTGACGACCCGCGGAACATGCCCTGACCAGGTCGTCAATTAAAAGCAGGAAGAGGTAGTGCTGTTTGGAGTTTAAGCTTCAGCAGATGAATTTGCTTTGCCAGAAAAACACCATATTTCTTCCTGTAATACTTCTTTTTATACGCTGATTTGGAACCAGATTTCGATTATGCAGCTTAAAGAAGGTTTGCTATTTTGTTTTAACTATTATCTTTGCCGGATGGCGCAAGAGGAAAATGATACCGCAGGGCAAATGATCAGTGGTTTTCTGTCAACATCAGAAAAAATTCCGTTTATCTTATTTCAAATACCTTAATTAATCAGGCGGCGCCTAATCAAAATACTATTTTTCTTTCTATGAGTAAATTTCTTTACGGCTTAGATTTCGGCACCACGAACTCCGTATTGTCCATTTTTGATGAAGATAAAAAAGAGATCATTGAAACCATAAGGGTGCCTTCTCTCATTTATTTTCCGGAGAGCGCGTCGGGCCAGACTAAAAATTACGTGATAGGGGAGCAGGCCATTACAGCTTATCTTGAGGACGGAATGAAGGGGAGGTTTATTAAATCTATCAAGCATATCTTGTCGCGCACAAGTTTTATAGAAACCCGGATACAAAACGAAAGATACAATGCGTCTGATCTGGTGACCCTCATTCTTAAAGACCTTAAATCCAAGGCGGATAAAATTACAGGCTCCGATTGCCGGAAAGCAGTTATCGGCCGCCCGGTATTTTTTGATGATGACAGCAGCGCAAAAGATACCCTTGCACAAACACGGCTGGCTACGGCTGTTGAAAAGGCCGGATTTACTAATGTGCGCTACCAGTTTGAACCCATAGGGGCAGCTTTCGCCTATGAAAAAACGATACTTCGAAGAGAAAAGGTATTGGTGGCAGACATTGGAGGGGGGACCACTGACTTTACTTACCTGGAGCTTGACCCGGACAGAGTTAACAGCATGGACCGCAAAAACGATATGATTGCCAGCGGAGGTGTTTACATTGGCGGCGACAGTTTTGATTCTGCTTTTATGTGGGAGAAAGGCACGCCTTACTTTGGTAAAGATACTTTATATGAGGCCAGTCCCGGAAAAGTACTGAAAGTACCGGTATCGCTTTTTGATAATATTTGCTCATGGGATAAGATAAACTTCTTCAACAGTCTCAGAATAAAGAAGAGTATGGAGGATTATTATCATTATTCAAAAAATGACCGCAAATTTAAGAACCTGCTCACGCTTGTAGATAACAACCTTGGATATTCGGTCTTTCAGGCTATTGAAAAAACAAAGATTGGCCTTTCAGACCTAGATATGTTTCCGTTCCAGTATTCGAATATGGGAATTGAGATTGATGAGGAAGTCCCGATTGAGGGCTATAATGCAATTATCGACAAAGATATACTGAAGATTTCTGCTTATCTGGACAAATTTATGCTAAATAATAAAATCGCAGCCGAAGATATTGACAGCTTGTTTCTTACCGGTGGAACTTCGATGGTCAGGGGCATAAAAGATCTGTTTCAAAATAAATTCCCTCAAAGTAAGATAAATTCGGGCGACAATTTCACCAGTGTGGCTAAGGGGCTTGCGTATAGCGGGTATTTGTTTGAGGATGATAAAAATTCATCTGCTTATTGATATTCACCTTAAAGAAATCCTGATATATCTGGTTAAACCGCATTTATGGCTTCACCCTGTTGCCCTTAATTCATCGTTTTGTATTCATTCGGCGTATAGCCGACACATTGCTTAAACGCGCGGGTGAAATGCTGGGGATATTTGAAACCTAACCCATATGCGATTTCGCTTACGGATTTATCGGGGGTATTGCAGAAACCCAGGAAATGCTCGACGTCTGTGCAGAGCACAAAATTACCTGCGATATCGAGCTGATTAATATTCAAAAAATCAATGAGGCTTACGAGCGATTGCTCAATGGCGGTGTGAAATATCGCTTTGTCATTGACATGGCTTCGTTGAAAAATTAATTTTAAAGCTGCCTGAAAAAAAGGCAGTTTTTTCATTTTCCAGGGAAACGAACGGTAATCCGGACCTTTTTTAATTTCCTGGCTTAAACTTTGGTTTTGTTTCCTGGACCCCAGTGGTCCGTTTTTTAATTCTGCCATGTTAATAAATTAAAGCTTAAACATTCTGTTAATAGTCGCTGCGACTTATTTCCCTCAGGTACGCTTTGCTGACAGAGCAAACGTAACCAGAGCTGCAGAAAAGCTGAAAAAACAATCTTTACCTTTCCGGTTTTTCCCGCTTTTTTCATTTTTTTTCCTGGTTTATACCGCTTGTCGATTTTACGGGAGAGGGCTTTTAGCGCGCTGATGATTGCCGGATAATGAGGTGAAAAAAAACCCGGGATTTTCTTCCATGTCAATTCTGCCAGGTATTGAACTGCACCGCATCACCACCGTATCTGAACCGTATATGCACCGAGAAATCTCGGAGCAGACAGTATGGTGATTCGGTGCAGATACGGAACAGATGGCCGGCATATCAGAGCATGGGCAGAAGAAGGTAGGGGGAAAGAAAGACGTTGAAACCTGGTGTGAATGCCGTGAACAGAGAATGTGCAGACACCACAGTGAGAGATTGGTATTTATGCTCTGGCAGACCATCGATGCGGGGGGGCGGTCTGTGAGACACAGACCACGGGAGAAGATCTGATGACGCCCTTGTTTTTACTTTGTTTAAGGGTCGACTAGCAAAAATAGATTACTGGTCGCCCTGTTGATGATCGATTCACATAGCACCAAGTAGATTTTGCAGGGCGGCTAGTTCTCGAAGTTTTAATGATCTGCTCCCACTTCCACCCCACGCAGGAAAGATGGTGTGAAAGTCCGTAATGTTAGAAATGGCGTGCAGTGGTGAACAAATAAAGTGCTAACACGGGTTTTGCAAAAATGGCCGGGAAAGGTTTATGAGCCGGCCCCGTTGTTAACCATTTCGAATCTCTCTGTCTCCGCTCATTAAAACAAGGATGAAACCGATTATAGGTGAAAATAATAAGGAAGCCAGGAAGGCCGTCCAAAAACCTATTTTTCGTTCATCACCTATAAAGCCGACGACAATTGCGAATACGATATAAACAAAATAAATCATAAGGGTGGATTTGAGATACTAATCTATACCTAATATCAGAGACATTCAGACACAATAAGTGTATAGTTGTGAGAAAAAACCAGACAAATATTTACATCGTGCCAGGATAGCTAGTATTATTGCCGGTTTTTTTTAGGATAAGCTTTTAGATCCGGTGACCCGGAATTTAATCTTTTCTGCACAAATCATCCGGGATGTTTTTAGTGGAATTCGGTCCCCGACGTCCATCGAAATAATCGCGAAGAATTTAATACCGCGGAGACATCCCCGGGGGCTTGACATAATTTGGCATGCCTAAAGTATAAATGGTAAAATATCCGTTGCACGATCTGTTTTAAACAGAAAAGCGCCGTAAAGAATTAATTTTGAGCAGTCAATTACCAGCCTCACAAAAAAATACATGAAAAAAGGAATTTGGGTCAGATTTTCTTATCTGGCTATTGGAGCCCTATCTTTTATTTCTGCGCCGACCAGAGCTCAGCAAAGCTGGCAGAAGTTAAACAACCCTACAAGGGCTCAACTTGAATCAAATTTCAAGGACTACCCTCCGGAATATGCGCATACATTAACCTGGGGCTGGGATGGACCCGTCGGTCGCGAATCAATTATCAAAGATCTCGATGCCATTCAGGGGCAGGGCCTGAAAGTGGTGACTATCGAAGCCGGTTATAAAATGGTTAATCCCTATCTCTCCTCCGGCTGGTTCGAAACGGTGAAGATTGCGGTTGAAGAAGCGAAAAAGCGGAATATGCGGGTTTGGATAATTGATGAGGGGAAATATCCAAGCGGCTTTGCCGGAGGTAAGTTTAGCCTGGAAAAACCTGAGTTACGTATGCAGGGGCTGGTCGTTGCCCGCAGGATATCTTTATCCGAAGGCCAGGAAATAAAAGAAACTCTGCCGGCAGACATCATAAGCGCTGCTGCCGTAAATCTACAGGATAGGAGTCACGTTCTTCTTCGTCTAAACAACAGGGCACTGCATTGGAAGGCACCGAAAGGTAGCTGGCAAATCCTCTTAATACAACATCGTTTCAAAACTTCTGTTACAAGAGCCGCCAACAATCCAAAGGGTGGAAAAGACACTACCAATTCACTTTGCGACTACCTGAATCCTGAGGCCACAAAGCAGTTTCTCGAATTTACCCACGAACAGTACAAAAAGTATATCGGTAAGGAGTTTGGAAAAACAGTGCTGGGCTTCAGGGGTGATGAACCCGATTACGGGTTTACGCCATGGACTCCGAAGATGCCCACAGAGTTTAAAAAGCGAAAAGGTTACGACATTGCGCCATATCTTGCCTCCTTTTTTACTACTGGTTTAAGCGAAGAAGAAAAAAGGGCTAAAGCAGATTACTGGGATGTCTGGTCGGATCTGTTCAAAGAGAATTTTTTCGATGTTCAGGCCGCCTGGTGCGCGAAGAATCAGCTGGAATACATGGTGCATCTCAACCACGAGGAAAAAATGATGGATCTGGTGCGCTCCAGCGGCGATTTTTTCAAGAACATGCGGAATGTACAAGTACCCGGAGTTGATGCTATCTGGAATCAGGTATGGTTTGATAAAGTAGCCGACTTTCCTAAGCTTGCTTCATCGGCAGCACACCTCTTCGGCCGGCCGCGTGCATTAAGTGAAAGCTTTGCCGCTTATACTATTCCTCCAACGGTATCGCAGGCCAAATGGTGTGTGGATTATCAGATGGTAAGGGGGATAAATCTTTTTGAGTATATGTTCTGGAGCGGATCGGCCGGGGGACGAGGTATACCAAACAGTTATTTGGGTAAACCCGAGTTCAGAGACCTTGCGGTTTATTCAAACCGGGCTGCTTATCTGCTTGCGCAAGGGATACCTGCAGCGAAGATCGCACTCTATCATCCAACAACCAGCATGTGGCTGGGAGATGCGGACGCGGATAAAAGTACCCTGGCGATTTCAAAGCAATTGCTTGAGAATCAGTTCGACTACGATTTTGTAGATGAACAGGCATTAACCGAAACGCTGAACCTGGAAAAGAACCATCTGGTTAATGAAAGCGGACAGGGTTATCAGGTTATTATCATCCCTTCAGTAACAGTGATATCTTCTGAGGCTTTCAAAAGGTTGAAATCTTTCACTAAAGCAGGAGGAATGGTGATATTTCTTGGCAATCAGCCAAAATACATTACTGATAAAAACTTTCTGAATATGAGCATGGTTCCTTCAGCAGAATGGGCGGTTACAGAGGCTTCCGGAGAACTAACCGATCGTATAAAAGCGCTGCTCCCACGCGATGTGATGTTTAACAAAGTGGCTCACTCGGTTAAATATCTCCACAGAAAGTTAAAGGATGCCGATTTATACTTCTTCTTTAACGAAGGTGAATCTGATCAGAACCTGGAAACTACATTAAAAGGAAGCGGAGAAATAAGCTGCTGGGATCCTTTAACTGCTCAGATTGAGCCGGTTAAAGATGTTGTCTCCAGGAACGAGAATGTAAATTTTCAGATGTCGATTCCCGGACACGGGACAAGATATTTCCTCATCGCTTCATCGAAATAAATTATGAAAAAGAAACTATTCCTGGCATGCCTGCTCATCACTAGTCTCAGCTTTAGCAGTTTCAAAAACGAAAAAACGTATAAGATAACCGACTTTGGCGCTAAAGGAGACGGGCAGACTTTAAACACGACCTTTATCCAGGCAGCTATCGACAAATGCACCGCTGAAGGAGGCGGAACGATTGTTATACCTGAAGGTACTTTCGTAAGCGGTTCAATATTCCTTAAGCAAGGAGTTAATTTATTGGTCGGAGAGGGGGCGGTCTTAAAAGGATCAGTAAACCCGGAAGATTACCCTCAGATCGATACACGCTGGGAAGGCGAGGAAAAGAAATGGACCGCCTGTCTCTTAAATGCTATTAGCTTAAGCAACTTCAGAATTAGCGGCAAAGGCACAATTGACGGCTCGGGTGATGTGTGGACGGCAAGAGGAAGAAGCGTTCAGCAGAACGCGGGCCCGCGATACGGAAGGCCGAGATTGATAGGAATCCAAAACTGCAGGAACGTGGTAGTTGAGAATTTTCGCCTGAATAACCAGGCTAGCTGGGGGCTCTTTGTTCTTTATAGTAACAAGGTAAAGATCAAAGGACTGACGATTAGGGCAGAACATAATATTCCAAGTTCGGATGGTATAGATATAGACTCCAGTAAAGATATTCTGATAACGGGTTGTGATATCGATGTAAATGACGACTGCATTTCGATAAAGTCGGGAAAGGACGAAGATGGCTTAAGAGTTAATCGTCCCTGCGAAGATGTGTTGATTGAGAAATGTCGTTTTGGCTATGGGCATGGCGCAGTAGCCATGGGAAGCGAAACTTCAGGCGGAATTAGAAATATTATGGTAAGAAACTGCATCATCGAAGCCGATAACTGGGCTCCGATACGATTCAAGTCGCAGCCTAGCAGGGGAGGAGTGGTAGAAAATATAACCTACAAAAACCTCATTCTTAAAGATACCAGGCAAGCATTTGAGTTTAACATGGCATGGCGGATGGTGAATCCTAAACCTCCCGCTAAAGTATTGCCGGTTGTAAGAAATGTACGGATTATTAACGTTAGAGGAACAGCAAGAGCGGTAGGAAACATGAAGGGACTGGAACAAAGCCCGATTGTGGGGGTGAAATTTAAGAATTGTGAGATCACCGCCCAGCGGGGTTTTTCAATAGAGCATGCCACAAATGTAGACCTGAGTGGTTTAATGATTAAAGGGGTGACAGGAGAGCCGATTTTGAAAACCAATGTGCGGTAGTAATTCTTAGAATCCAGGTATAAAGAAAGATCTGTCACAGCCGAATCTACCGATCCTGATTCAATAAATCAATCCGGTCCGGCGACAGCCTGCCCGGATTTGAGCAGATCCCTTCGGTTTAACCCAATATTTTTATTTATTGAGTTTTCCATGATTGATGTATTAGGGGTGTATTTTATTTGCAGCGTTCGAATCGCGTTCCGGGTATTTATTCTCTGTCTATCCGGTACAGCCGGCCCCCATCTGTGATTGCATACAAAGCACCGTCAGTTCCTTGAGCAATATCTCTGAATCGTTGATTTTCACTCCTCAGCAATCTTTCTTCACCTGTAACCTTATTATTTTCAATGACAAGGCGAACAATGTGCATCCCGCTTAAAGATCCTATAAAAAGATTATTCTGCCATTCTGCGATGTGATTTCCACTGTAGAAGGTCATCCCGCTAGGGGAGACCACAGGGTCCCAGTAGTAAACAGGTTGTGTCATACCATCTCTTTGCTGGATGCCTTCACCCACGCGTTGTCCGCTATATTCAAGACCATAGGTGATGATCGGCCAGCCATAATTAGCGCCAGCCTGAAGACGGTTGATTTCATCCCCTCCTCTGGGGCCATGTTCACTCTGCCATACGTCGCCGGTTACCGGATGAACTGCTAATCCCTGAGGATTCCTGTGACCAATAGAGTATAATTCCGGGCGCGCTCCTGCTTGTCCGATAAACGGATTTCCGGGAACTGCCTGGCCATCTTTATTAATCCTGACAACTTTACCAAAACCAGAACTAAGTGATTGAGCTTGGGTCCGGGTACTGTTATCTGCCCGCTCCCCTGCACTCGCAAAAAGGTTCTCATTGCGATCAAATACGACTCTGCCGCCGTAATGATTAGCCCCGGCGTAAACCGGTGTTGCCCTGTAAATAACGGTTACTCCTTCAAAAGAGCGCTCGTTATCCGACAATCTGCCTTTGGCCACGGCAGTAAGATTCCCCGGTTCGGAGAAGGACCAATAAACCATTCGATTAGTCGAAAAGTCAGGGTCAATACAAATGCCTAAAAGACCGCCTTGTCCGGCTGCATTTACTGCCGGGACCCCTGTTATAGGTTCACCTACTGAACCGGCATTAGTTACAATTCGTATACGCCCTGCTTTTTCAGTCACCAAAAGTCGACCATCGGGCAGGCTGGTAATACCCCAGGGACTTGTCAACGATGAAGTGATAATTGATGCCTTTATATTTGCGGCAGTCTTTACACCACTTATTCTTGTTTGCCCCGCGAATGCAGGAGCATAATTGGCGTTAGGAGGAAGGGTTTCTACCGGCGGAATTGATGTACCTGGATTTTCGATGACAGGAGTGGTTCCGGGATCAGGGACAGTACCTTTCTTTTTAGAGCACGACATTAAAACTAATGAGCAGCTGGCGAGAATAATAATTCCCGAGATCCTTTTTTGACGGAGTAAATTCATAAAGCTATTAGTTAGTAGTTATCAATTGTATTCAGTATCTGTAAATTTGATATTCAAATTTCTCCCAAACCCGTTCTCTGCGAGACATCATAGCAGGGTGTTCTTCACGTTGTTCAAAAATACTCTTCCTAATATCTCAGTAGATGGAAGTTTAAAACACCACAAAGTTCCGACCGAAATCTTGCATACCTGTATATATTTTACGGAAATGTACCATTAGTACTGATTACTCATAAAAAGGGAATTTGCTCCAAAAGAAATTAACTAAGCCAACAGAAATCGGTTCATTCATTTGTACTAAGTTCTAACGAACTTGTTTGTTCTGAAATTCTTGAAACTGTTTTTAAAAAACGAGAGTGTCTCAAAAGACGCCGAATACTGCCACTTGCCGTCAGGCTAGCCTTGTCGAAGCCTTTTGACTTGGTAGCAATAATCTTTCGACAGGCTCAAGATGTCTTTCGACAGGCTCAAGATGTCGTTCGACAGGCTCAAGATGACTTTCGACAGGCCCAAGATGACGAGTACGTCTTTTGAGACACCCTTAATAGAAGATGTGTTTTGGTCTTCTTTGCTCCGACGAGATCGCACATACCTGCTCTCATGGGATTGTCTTCTGAAATTACTTGCGAACCGAAGTTTTTGAGTTTCTTTCTATACTCTCATAAATCTCTGCTTCGATAATACTAAGAGTTCCCCGAGCCTTATTCAAGCTCCTGACAATGCCATCTTCGAGCGTCTTACCTGATACCTCAACGCCTGAACTTGCCGCCACAGCGTCGGCAGCACGAATAAGCTGAATTCTCACGGTCTTGCCGCTTTGTGGCTTACACATTAAGGTGTAGTATCCTTTGCTGGTTTTCGTACTTCCTTTAAAAGCTTCTTTGCCATCCACTGTTACCAGCAAAGGATAGATCTTTGAGCCGAAGTTGTTCAGTTTAACCGTTATCTCACTCACTGTAGCCGCTTTTTCAAGGGTGTACTCTATCCAGGCAGTAGAAGTCTCACCATCATTTACCCAGTCAGTCAGTTCGTTATCGTCATAACTGGCTAAAGCGCTGCCGGCGTTAGCTCCCGCGGTGGCGCTTACTATAGAAAGGGGAATACGGGTAATGTTAAATGACGGGGTAGAAGGGGTAGGACCACGATCAAGTTTGGAAGGTAAACCCCGGGCCGGTAATAATTCAGAAAGTCCATTCTCGACAACAAAAGGACTTGTTGTCAATGTAATGCTTGCTGATTTCAACCCTTCTGAGGTTGCTTTTACAGTGATTGTGCCAGGTTGTGTAGTGGAGCGAATAAGGAAACGGTTTACTCCTCCTTCAACGGGGAACGTCTTTTTTAGAATGTAGTTCTCCGAACCCATCGCAATGCCGCCCCGCCATTCTGCAGGCCCGATTAATGAGTAATCTATCATGTTAAGTGCAGTCGGACAGCGGTTGCCGGCGGCATCGATAACTTCAACTTCTACCAATGCAAGATCATGGCCGTCAGCAATAAATTTGGTAGGTCTTTCAACTTGTTTTAATCGCAGAGCAACCGGAGCTCCTGTGGTAGCAATGGTGTCTCCGCATACTTTTTTACCTTTCAGATCAAGGCCAAGGGCACTGATCTTACCCGACTTCCATTCAACATCCTTGAAAGTGAAGAGAAATCCATCGCTCTTTATCCCCCCGGCAATTGCTTTACCGTTCACCTTCAGTTCTACTTTATCTGCTGTGCTGATAACGTAAATATCTTTCTTAACACCCGGCTTATAGTTCCAGTGTCCTACTATGTGGAGGTGTTGCTTTTCCGGGTTAACCCAGCCATCCCACATCACCTTGTGGGCATAAAAGTTTTCTTTCTTAATCCGTAAAGCGTCTACTTCACCGCTGCGGCGGAAATTTTCTTCGCCCCGGTAATGGGTATTGGTATCCGACCATACTATGTTTACACCTCCCGAACTAACACGCTTTCCGGTTCCGGGCCTTTCGCGCCAAAACTCATACCAGCGTTTAACGTTCTCGACCGCATGCGAGTCCATATTGCGGTTATACAGGTTTGCATCTGTTCTTTTTTGTATGGTGTTGGTCATCGCAGAGCGGTAGGTATCCGGACCGGCTCCGTCTTTGTGATAGGGGGGAGTAAAATCATCCCAATACTTTCTTGACCCTTCATCTCTCGAATACTCCATGGCCCACATCGGGATATGAGCGCTTTTGTTTGTATAAAGCATCTCGCCGCCATATTCAGCAACCTTGCTATCAAGCATCTCCCGCGACCCGATCGCTCTGCCTCCTTTTGGATCATACTGGTCACGAATAGCCTTCATTTCCTGCATATGCTGCTCACTTATAGACTCATTCCCGCTTTCGTAGAATATGATACTGGGGTTGTTCCTGTTGTAAATGATCGCGTCGCGCATCACTGCTTTTCGCTGCTCCCATTTTACGCCTTCTATGTCGTGTTCGGCGTCTCCGGCCTGCATGGCCTGCATAAGTCCCTGACGGTCGCAGCTTTCAATATCCTGCTTCCAGGGAGTGGTATGCATCCAGCGAACAAGATTTCCGCCGCTTTCTACCATAAGTCCGTTACTATAATCACTTAACCAGGCAGGAACCGAAAGGCCCACGGCGGGCCATTCATTTGAAGTTCGCTGCGCATAGCCGTGCACCATTATAACCCGGTCGTTAAGGTATATCATTCCGTTCTGGAAGGCTGTTTTTCTGAATCCGGTTCTGGTATTCACAACATCAACCGGCTTGCCGCCGATTTTCAGAGTGCTGCGCACATCGTATAAATAGCCATAACCCCAGCTCCAGAAGTTGAGGCCCCTGACAAGCGATGAGGCTTTTAATATTTTCGTCCCGGAGGGAGCAATAGTTGCAGATTCTCCGGTGAAACTTTTAACAATCTTTCCGCTAGGATCGTAGATTGAGACCTCGTAATCCACTAACTGAGGTGCATTGGTTTCATTTCTGATTTCAGACTCAGAATGGACAACTGCAGATTTACCCTTAATGTCATGTTTATCCGCATAAACATATACTCCGCTTGTTTTCAGGTTGGAGAATAAAGGAAGTGTTTGATAAATCCGGGGTGTTATGTGCAAGTACACATTCTTATTAATTCCACCATAATTGGCGTTAAAGTTTTTGTCTTCCCATTGAAACTTTGTCTTTGTTGCTTTTTCCTCGTATTCCCAGTCGTTATCTATCCGCGCTGAAATAATGTTCTCTTCGTTACCGAATTTCAGGAGATCCGTTACATCAAAACCGAAAGCCATAACGCCATTTTCATGCAGGCCGATATGTTTTCCGTTCAGGTAAAAATCGCCTGCTTGCCTGATTCCCTCAAACTCGATGAATACTTTTTGTCCCCGCGCTGAGGCAGGTATTTTAAAGCGCTTGCGATACCAGGCAATCCCGGTAGGATGATCGACAATATCCTTTTTGAACGCGGCGTCTTCGTTCCATGCATAGGGGAGGGTTACTTTCTTCCATCCGGAATCATCGTAGTTAAGGTTGCCGGCTTCTTTGTGGTCTTCAACTGATACTTTCCAGTCACTGTTGAAATTGTATTTGTTTCGGCCTGCAGGGCTTTGTGCAGATAAGTTGTTGAAAACTAGTACGGCCAGCAATGGAACTATCAGAGATTTGATCATGTATGTACAGGTTGTTTATAGACAGGTTTGTGTCCGGGAGTAATTAATAATAAAGCTAAACCCGGTTTGCAAATTTACGGCTTTAGTTCTTCCGGGTACGGTAAATCTGTTTCAAAAAAGATGGAATAATGTACAACTTCAGGAATTCCCGGCTGAAACATGACATTCCGAGACATTAGATATTTTGTCCTTATGTAAAGGCCTAATGTATCCTGTTTTTCTTTCTGAAAATTGATCGTTCCGCATTTTAAAAAAAAGCATGGACCAGGCAAGTGAGATTTCTGAAACCATACATATAGGAAACTGTTATTAAAAAAGTTTTGTACCAAGCATAACCCTACATCTACCGATGAAAAACGCCCCTTTGGGAAGGACATACAAAATACAAACATCTAAACAAAAAGACATGGCTACTAAAAAACCAACCGGACTAACCGGGAAAATGAAAGATTCAGAGTTTCACAAATTCTTTGTAGACGAACTGAAAGATATCTACTGGGCAGAAAAGCATCTTGTAAAGGAGCTTCCTAAAATGCAGAAAGCTGCTACAAGCACAGAACTCGCAGCTGCTTTTGAGAAGCATACCCTAGAGACGCAGACGCACATTGATTCTTTAGAACAGGTATTTGCTTTAATGGAAGAGAAACCCCAGGCCAAAAAATGCGACGCAATGGAAGGGCTTATTGAAGAAGCAAAGAGTATAATGGAAGATACCGATAAAGGTTCTATGACCAGAGACGCGGGTTTAATACTGGCTGCTCAAAAGGTTGAACATTACGAGATAGCAACCTATGGAACCTTAAGGACCCTTGCTGAAACAATGGGTCATACTAAAGTTGCTAATCTTTTGCAGCAAACCTTAGACAACGAAAAGTTAACCGATGTTGCTTTAACTAAAGTGGCCGAAGGTTTTGTTAATGAAGAGGCGTCGGCCGAATAAACAGCTTTTAAGAAAGAAGCCGAATCCGAATGATTCAGCTTCTTTTTTTAAACTTCTGACTTCTTAATTATTCTACAGGTATTTCAAAGTGAAAGGTTGACCCTTTACCCGGTTCACTTTCGGCCCAAATCTGGCCATCATGCCGTTTTACAATTTCAGCACTCAGGTAGAGCCCGATACCAAATCCTGATATATATTGATTGTCTCTGGATTGTACTCTAAAAAAGCGCTCAAACAGTCTTGAGAGGTCACTGGCCTTTATACCTCGTCCTTCATCTTTAACACTGAAATGAAGGTTATCCCCAATCTTTTCGCAAAAGACAACGATAGGTTTACCAGCAGGTGAATATTTTACCGCGTTACTTAGAAAGTTTGAAATTACTGAGCCTATCTTATCCTTATCTGCAGTTATAAAATTTGACCCGGATGGATGAAAAGTTATTGGATGACTTGCAAAAGTTAACCTTTTTTCCTCAATAACTTCTTTTACTAGTTCAACTACATCGAAACTTTCTTTAGTTAGCTGTATTTTACCAGATTCGAATCGTGAAACATTCAGAAACCCATTGATCAGGGTGCCCATCTTTTTAACCTGCTGGTTTGCTTTTAACAGCGCTTCTGCCGCAAAAATATCGTCATTTCTTTTTGCCCGTGCCATAAGCATTTGAACATAGGCTGTGAGAGACGTGAGCGGGGTCTTGAGTTCGTGACTCACCATTCCAATAAAATCATTTTTACGGATCTCGTCTAATTTCTGCTCAGTTATGTCCAGCACGGAGCCAGTAAAGCGAATGGGAACGTCCTGGTTATCAAAATAAACCTTGCCTTTTGCTCTCACCCAGCGAACCTGATGGCCGTCCGCACCAATTGTACGGTAGTCTACATCATAATCTCCATTGCTTTTTAATTTTATAAAGGAGTTGTTGATTATTTCTGTGATCCTGTTCCGGTCTTCCGGATGCAAACCCTCAACAAAATCTTTTTCATACGTCACTGGTTCATTGTGGCTAATTCCAAAAAGTGTTCTGCATCTGGCATCCCAATCCATGGTTCCTTTTTTTAGATCCATATCGAATGTGCCCATTTCGGCAGCGGTGATGGCCAATTTCAGCTTATCCTTCTCCCGCTGCAGTTCGGCCCTGGCCAAAACCATATCAGTTACTTCAAAAACAAACACCAAAATTCCATCAACTTCTTTTGCAGAATTATGACGGGCCTGGTATATGAAATTAAAATACCTGTCCTCAATAGGGCCATCATCATTCTTCGCCAGTGAAATATGAAGCTCGTTGCCTTCAAATGTTTTCCCCGTTTTGTAGACATCATTTAAAATATCCTGTATGGCTGTCCCTTTAATTTCGGGCATTGCCTCAAGAACCGGCTTCCCCGAAAGATTTCGGCCCGGAAAGAGCTGTTGGTAAGGCTGGTTTATTAGTTCAAAAATCATTTCCGGCCCATCCAGAATGCAAATCGGGGCCGGCGCCTGCATGAAAAATCTTTTGAGCCGGTCGCGTTCAGCTTCTGTTTCGGCCTTTGCACGCTCAAGCTCCTCTTTGGCTTTTTTTAATTCAATTAACGCTTTTACTTTTTCGGTGGTTTCGTGGCAAATTACCTGCACTCCTGAAGCCCCTCCATGTTGGTCCATCACCTGGCTGTAACTAA
The DNA here is from genome assembly GCF_037622515.1 of Pedobacter superstes. Lineage (NCBI taxonomy): Bacteria > Pseudomonadati > Bacteroidota > Sphingobacteriia > Sphingobacteriales > Sphingobacteriaceae > Pedobacter > Pedobacter superstes. The sequence continues at coordinate 2,303 of NZ_JBBJCN010000008.1, read as the reverse complement.
ATGTCCAGTAAACATCCTCCAGGCGCCCGTTTCTGTAAATCGGAATCAATTGATCCTCAGCCCAGGTTGATTCCCCTGTTTCCAGAACACTGTCTATTAATGGTTTAATAATGGGCCAGATCTCGGGCCAGCAATCTTCACCTTTTTGTCCGAGAGCAGTGGGATGCTTTCCGTCATTTCCCAAACTTGGTCTGTATGCATCGTTGTAAAATTGGATGAGATCTGGTCCCCACCACAGAAACATTGGAAATTTTGCGTTTAGAATTGTTCTGATTGTGGAAAGTAAAATTGTAGGCCAGTTTTCGGGAGTCCCGAGAATAGATTGAGACCAGTCATAAGAACGTGTCAGCATTCCCATCTCACCCCCACCTTCTAAATATTTCTGGTAAGGTAGTGATGAACGTTCATTTAATAGCATTGAAGATATTGAAAAGTAAGAAAAACAAGAAAACGCTTTTTGATAATAACTATTTTATTGATTTGTTTCAAATTTTTAAAATCCCCGTTACTGTACAATCGAATTCTCCTCGAATTCCTGTAACAGTGGATCAAAGCACATAAAAGTAGTAAAACATTCTGTTTTTACTATGGTGCCCTGCCCAGGAACTGAAATTGCTGTTTAAATATTTGGGCGCACGAATCCAGGAGTTCCGGATTTTTTACCTTTGTGTTACCCGCATCATAAAAACCCAGTCATCGTGTTCCGTGTATCGACCGGCAATCTTAAAGCTCTAAATAGCATTTTTCCCCTACTGTAACATTTTTATGATAGCTGCCGGGCCAGGATAAAATTTGGTGGAATTTAGGTTAATTCGTGCTATTCAATTATAGCCTATATAAATCTTATGCTTAGAAACCTTACAGGCGTCTGCTTGATCATCCTTTGTGCGTTTATTGTTAAGGCTCAGTCAAATGAAGAGGTAGTTAGAAAAATCGCTGATCAAATAATAAAGGAGACCGTATTAGGATTTGAAGGAGTTGAGAATAAGCAATTTTACAAATCTTCTAAAGAAATTCCTGAGACTGTAAAGGTGAAGTATGCGAGTCCATATACAGGTTGGCATTATACCCATGGGGTTCTTAATATAGCTATGGTTAACCTGGGGAACTACTTAAATGATCAAAAATATCTTGATTACGCAGCCAGGCATATAGCTTTTGGCTTCGATAATTACCAAACCTTTGAGAAACGGTTCAAACATGATGTAAAACATTATACCTATCCGTACGGCGAGTTTTTTACAATGGAAGAGCTTGACGATTTTGGTGCTATGAGTGCCAGCATAATAGAGGCCTCCAACCCGGTTAAAAAGCCTGAATATAAAGCTTACCTTGAAAAGGCCGCAAAGCATTTAACAGAAGACCGGCCACGCCTGGAAGATGGATCTTTTGTCAGAGCTTTTCCCCATAAGATGACTTTATGGGCCGATGATTTATATATGAGTGTCCCGTTTCTGGCCCGGATGGGAAAGTTTACCGGTCAGGAGAAATACATAAACGACGCAATTAAGCAGGTTAAGAACTTTAATAAATACTTATGGGATGCTGAGAAACAAATCTACTGGCATACTTACTATAGCGATCTAAAACGAAATGGTGTTGCACATTGGGGGCGCAGTAATGGGTGGATTATGTTGTCTACCGTTCATTTGCTGGATATACTACCGGATAATCATCCTGAAAAGAAGAACCTAATAAAACTACTTGAACGCCAGATTCTTGGTCTGTCATATTACCAGGGTGCGGAGGGTTTATGGCATCAAATACTTGATAAGGAGGATTCGTACACAGAATCGTCATGTAGCGCTATGTTTGTGTATGGCACTGCACATGCAGTAAACCAGGGCTGGATAGATAAACGCTACGCATCAATGGCGAAAATTGGCTGGGAAGGATTGAAAAAGAATAAACTCAATGAACTGGGCCAGCTTAAAGACATTTGTGTCGGAACCGGTATTCAGGATAATCTTCCGTTTTATTACAATCGCCCGGTGGGACTAAACGAAAAACACGGAACCGGTCCGCTGCTTGACGCTGGGGTGGAAATATTAAAACTTGAGAAGGCTGCTAAATAGGTTTAGTGCTTGATTGAACGGACAGAAAATGAAAACGGGTGGCCGGAGCAGCTGCAAAAGAACTGAGTATTATAAATGGTAAAGGTTCATATTATTACAGAAACCGGGGAATTACAGCGCAAGGATTCGTCGGTCGCCAAACCGACATGATATTTCCGGGTTGCGGCATTTCCCGTCTGGATAAGGATACATATAACACCTTTCATTTTCTTTCTCATCTATTCTGCC
>NZ_JBBJCN010000007.1:0-146210 GCF_037622515.1 Pedobacter superstes | reverse complement strand
GGCGCTTTTATTCTGGCTATTCAAAGTTATGGCATTTTAATGCGCCTTTTAAGCGCTTCCTTACAACTGAGGGCGCCTGCACTGCATTCTTTCCAAAGCCTAATTATTATTTAAGGGGTTGAATACCCCGGCTAAAAAACATTGAATATCTTAAATGAATAAAAAGAGACTATTAATTTTCTTCATTAATACCTGGATTAACGAATCAATCCAAAATCATGCGAAATTGAATGAGCAAAAAATATGTAAAACCGAAACTCCCCTAAACCTGACTTATATCATTCACCCCCCCTTCTATACACCTTATATATATACTATCGTTAAACGGTTATAAAAAGAGTGTTAAAGTATGTTAAATGAAATTCAACAAGCTATTTTTAAGATACTTTAGACCGCTATTAATTTATTGAAATTAAACTGAATTAACCTATCTTTGCGCGATGTTTAAAAACAAGCAATTTTTAACGTATTGTTTAATACTATTAATAACTGTATTTGCTGGCTGTAAAAGCAAGTTTGAAAAACTGCAGGAAAGCACAAATACGGCCAAAAAATATCAGGAGGCCTTAAGATTATACAACAAAGGTGATTACAATAAAGCATTAATATTATTTGATGATTTAATGCAACGTTATAGGGGAACAAAAGACGCTGAAGAATTGTCTTATTATTTCGCATATACTAATTACAAATTAAAAGACTATGCGACGGCACGATACCAGTTCAAAGTGTTTGCCGACACTTACCCTACCAGTCCAAAAGCTGAAGAGAGCAGATTTATTTCAGCTTATTGCTTTTATCTGGATTCGCCAAACTATACATTAGACCAGGAAAATACCATACGGGCCATTGAAGCCTTGCAATTATTTATAAATCTTTATCCAAAAAGCGAACGTGTTACTGAAGCAAGCACTTTAATCTCAAACTTACGTGACAAGTTAGAGAAGAAATCGTATGCTAACGCTAAATTATATTACGATATTGGTGATTTTAAATCAGCAGTAGTAGCTTTTAAAAACTCTTTGAGAGATTATCCGGATACAAAATATGCGGAAGAGATGGAATATCTCACAATTAAGGCACAGCAGCAGTATGCTAAAAACAGCCTGGAAACAAGGCAGGAAGAACGTTTTAATGAAGTTGTTACTTATGCAGGCGAATTTGAGGAAGATTACCCCAATAGTGCATATTTAAAAGAAGTTCAGACTATTAAAAAGAATTCAGAACAGAGTATAGTTGCGGTGAAGAAAACATTAGCGACTATGATGGCTCCAAGGGATCAAGAGAAACAGGCAGATACAACACAAAAAAATTAAAGAATATGAATACTCCTAAGAATACAATACCAACAAGTACCATCACACGTGATGTTCGTCAACTTGATGTTAAAACAGACAACATATACGAATCGTTGGTTATTATTGCTAAAAGGGCAAATCAGATTTCAAATAACTTAAAAGAAGAGTTGAATGGTAAATTATCTGAATTTGCTTCTTCAAATGACAATCTTGAAGAAATTTTTGAAAATCGTGAGCAAATTGAGATTTCAAAGCATTACGAGCGTCTGCCAAAACCAACGCTTATTGCAGTTGATGAATTTTTGAACGATAAAATATACTACAGAAATCCTTCTAAAGAACAACAAGGATAGTCTTGTTTAATCTTCTTAATTTCTTAAAAAATTGCTTTTGAATTCTTCTGTTTAAGATTTTAAAGGCAATTTTTTATGTAAGTTTGGGCATATAATATGCTTAAAGGAAAAAATATATTACTTGGAGTTTGCGGCAGTATAGCAAGTTATAAATCAGCTTATTTAACCCGGTTACTGGTTAAGGCTGGCGCAAATGTTAAAGTGATAATGACGAATGATGCGAAAAGCTTCATTACCACCCTCACCCTCTCTACCCTTTCTAAAAACCCTGTATATTCCGATTATTTTAATGAATCTACCGGCGAGTGGAACAATCACGTAGATTTTGGTCTTTGGGCCGATTACTTTATACTTGCGCCAGCTACGGCTAATACTCTTGCTAAACTTGCGAACGGCTTATGCGACAATCTGCTTGCCGCTACTTATTTATCTGCAAAATGCCCGGTATATTTTGCTCCAGCAATGGATCTTGATATGTGGAAGCATCAATCCACTCAAAACAATATATCCAAGCTACAAGACTATGGCAATATTCTGATAAAACCCGGATACGGTGATTTGGCAAGTGGATTAGTAGGTGACGGAAGGATGGCGGAGCCAGAAGAAATAGTAAACTTCATTGAAGCATCAATCCTTTCCAATCTTCCCTTGTCCGGACGAAGAGCTTTAGTAACAGCAGGCCCTACATATGAACCGATAGATCCGGTACGTTTTATAGGCAATCATTCTTCGGGTAAAATGGGATTTGCAATTGCCGAGGAATTAAGCAGACAAGGTGCCGAGGTTACCCTGATTTCAGGGCCAAGTTCGGAAAAAACAACAAACAATTCTATTGTGCGTATTAATATCTGTTCTTCCAATGAAATGGCAGACGTAGTTCAGCAATATTTCGGGCAGAGCGATATAACTATCATGAGTGCAGCGGTTGCAGATTATCGTCCAAAAGAAATTTCGGCGGAAAAAATAAAAAAGCAGTCGAGTGAGTTTAATCTTGAACTGGTTAAAACAACAGATATCCTTTCAGAGCTTGGGAAAATAAAGCGAGAAGGGCAACTTTTGATAGGCTTTGCACTTGAAACTGAAAATGAACAGGTAAATGCGAAGGATAAATTGAAAAGAAAAAACCTTGATTTCATTGTTTTAAATTCCTTGCAGGATAAAGGAGCAGGCTTTCAGACGGATACGAATAAAGTGACTATTATTGACAAAAACTTAAATAGTGTCACCTATCCTTTAAAAACAAAACAGGAAGTTGCGAAGGATATTTGCCAAAAAATCATAGACCTGATATAATGATAAAACGAATCTTCATACTATTAATATCACTTGCAATATTCTCAACACATGCACAGGCACAGGAATTAAATGCGAGAGTGCAAATTCTTTCTCAGCAGATTCAAAACACCAATCAAAGAGTTTTGGATATGCTTGAAACTTCTATGAGAGATTTTCTTAATACAAGAAGATGGACGGCAGATAATTTCCAGGCACAGGAACGGATAGACTGTAATTTTGTAATTAATATTACAGAATGGGATGGCGGGACCAACTTTAAAGCAGAAGCACAAATACAATCGAGCAGGCCTGTTTACGGAACTACCTTTAACAGCACAATACTGAACTATAGTGACAAAGAATTTGGATTTAACTATACCGAAGGGCAGCCTCTCGATTTTTCGGATTTAAATTATATTAATAACCTAAGTTCATTACTCGCATTTTATGCTTACATAATTGTCGGTTTAGATTATGATACCTTTTCAAAAATGGGAGGTACACCGTTATATGCAAAAGCCCAAACCATCATAAACAATTCGCAAAACGCTCCTTTTCCGGGATGGAAAGCTTTTGAGAGTTTAAAAAACCGATATTGGCTGGCTGAAAATTTAACGAATAAGGCATATAATCCGATTAGGGAATCTTTATTTAACTACCACAGATTAGGTCTGGATGTTATGTATGACAACAAATCGAAAGGGAGAAAAGAAATAATGAACGTCCTTCCGCAGCTTCAAAAAATAGACAAGCAAAAGCAAGGGTCGATGCTTAACCAGCTATTTTTTACGGCAAAAGCTGATGAAATTGTAAATCTGTTAAGCCAATCGGATCCTAGAGAAAGGATGAATGCCTATAATATACTATCTGTTCTTGATCCGGCGAATGTCACCAAGTACGATGTTTTGAAAAGTACAGCCCGTTAACTATATTGCTATTTTCTTTTAAACTATGCTCCAGCGTCTTATCATTCGTAATTATGCTTTAATTGAAGACCTTGATATTTCTTTCGTAAAGGGACTGAATATTCTTACCGGTGAAACCGGCGCCGGTAAATCGATAATAATGGGCGCCCTATCTCTTATTCTGGGAAACCGGGCAGAAAGCCGTTACTTCTTTAATCAGCAAAAGAAATGTATCATAGAAGGATATTTCAAAATTGAAGGCTATGATATAAAGCGGTTTTTTGAGGAAAATGAATTGGATTATGAAACCGATACAGTTTTACGGAGAGAGATATCCTCCGAAGGAAAATCGCGATCCTTTATCAATGATACTCCGGTAAATCTTCCTACAATAAAACAACTTGGAGAATTATTGATTGATATTCATTCGCAACACGCTACTTTTGAAATTAATGACGAGAACTTCCAACGATTAGTTATTGATACTTTAGCAGCGAATGAGGGTCTCCTGCATGAGTATCAAAAAAAATTTTATACATATAAAGAATACCAGGAAAAACTAAACAGATTAAAATCTACCAGTCAAAAGGCCAAGGCAGAACTGGACTATCTGCAATTTCAGCTTGAGGAATTTGATGAGGCTAACCTTATTGAAGGAGAACAGGCTATTTTGGAACAAGAGCTAGAATCTTTATCGCATGCCGAGGAAATAAAGCGCAGCCTTTTATCCGCATCGTATGTATTAAGCGAAAGCGAGCAATCTATCCTCGTGCAATTAAAGGAAGCATTATCACAAGTGCAGCAGGTTTCAAAGTATCTGGCAGCCGGTGAAATACTTGCAGAAAGATTATCAAGCGGCTTAATTGAATTGAAAGACATTGCCGCAGAAATAGAATCTCTGGAACAACGAACTGTAATTAATGAAGCACGATCAGTTGAGATAAATACCAGATTAAGTACTATTTACAAGCTGCAAAAAAAACATCATGTAAATTCTGTACCCGAGTTAATAAACATACAGAATGAAATAAGAGATAAAATTGATTCTATTTCATTTACAGAGGAGGAAATAGGAAAACTTGAAGAAGATCTGAAGGGTCTTTACAATGAGCTGAATGTGGTTTCGGAAACACTCTCAGCCAGCCGAAATGAAATCATACCCGGAATACAAGAGAAAATTATAGAAACACTTTCTGAAGCAGGTATGCCACAGTCTGTTCTGAAAATCCAGAACACTCTTTTGGACGAAGGAATTTTCAACGCATTTGGCCGGAACAAGATAGTTTTTCTTTTTTCCGCGAATAAAGGTCAGGAACCTGCTCCAATGAATAAAGTCGCATCAGGGGGTGAACTGTCGCGTCTGATGCTTTCCATTAAATCGCTAATATCCAGACACATTGCCCTACCGACTATTATTTTTGATGAGATAGATACGGGAATCTCCGGCGAAGTGGCCTTAAAAGTAGGTTCAATAATGGAACGTCTTTCTGACTCGATGCAGGTTATTGCTATCACCCACTTACCACAAATAGCAAGCAAAGGCCAGGCACATTACTGGGTTTATAAAGACGATCAGGAAGATAAAACCCACACCAATATTCGCTTACTAAATCCAGGTGAGAGAATCACAGAAATCGGCAAAATGCTTAGCGGAGAAAATCCGGGAGAAGCGGCATTGCAGCATGCCAGAGAACTGTTAAGCTCAAATTAATAAGTTTAATACTTTATCAGTATTCTGTCAGCTCAAATCAATTAATTCCTTATTTTAGCCAAGAAATTTACAAAATATGGCTTATAACTTACTGAAAGGTAAAAAAGGAATTATATTCGGTGCACTTGATGAAAAATCCATTGCCTGGAAAACAGCATTACGTTGTGTTGAGGAAGGTGCGGAGATTGTATTAACAAATGCTCCTATTGCAATGCGCATGGGCGAAATCAATAAGCTTGCAGAATTATGTAACGCTCCGGTAATTCCGGCAGATGTTACCAGTGAAGACGATGTAAATAATCTTTTTGAAAAAACTAAAGAACATTTTGGAGGAGGTGTCGATTTTATCCTGCACTCAATCGGAATGAGTATAAATGTCAGAAAGGGTATACATTACACTGAAAACAATTATGACTTCACTCATAAAGGTCTGGATATATCTGCAATTAGCTTGCACCGGGTTTTAAAGTTAGCGATGAAGCATGATGCAATTAACGAATGGGGCTCCGTTGTCGCTTTATCTTACATCGCGGCTCAGCGCGTATTCCCTGATTATAATGATATGGCCGATGGAAAAGCAATGCTTGAAAGCATAGCCCGTAACTTTGGCTATCAGTATGGAGTAAAGAAAAATGTAAGGATTAATACCATTTCACAATCACCAACACGCACAACTGCCGGATCGGGAGTAAAAGGATTTGATGGATTCGTTAATTATGCTGAAAAGATGTCGCCACTAGGCAATGCCTCGGCCGATCAATGTGCAGATTACACAGTTACTTTATTTTCTGATTTAACAAAAATGGTTACAATGCAGAATTTATTTCACGATGGCGGGTTCTCATTTACAGGAGTAACACAAGCTGTTATAGAGCAAATGGAAAAGTAAACTCTGATAATATTGAACAAAAAAGCCGGAGAACTTCACACTCCGGCTTTTTTCTTTCATAAAAATTCTGATAGTCATTTAATTTAAAGCAGGTAAAACCCAGATGTTTCTTAAACAAAAAATCCCCGCTTTTCAGCGAGGATTTTAAAAGTCTACTTAAAAGCTTACGCTTCTTCTGCCACTTCTTCTTTAGAAGCAAGCAACTTATCGTATTCTTCCTGAGAACCCACTATGATACGCTCGTAGCTACGTAATCCGGTTCCTGATGGAATCAGGTGACCAACAATTACGTTCTCTTTCAGACCTAACAAGTTGTCACGTTTACCATGGATAGCTGCCTCGTTTAATACTTTTGTAGTTTCCTGGAAGGAAGCTGCAGAAATAAACGACTTAGTACCTAATGATGCACGGGTAATACCTTGTAACACCTGACTTGAGGTAGCAGGAATAGCATCTCTGGCCTCAACTAAACGCATATCTTTACGTTTAAGCATAGAGTTTTCATCCCTTAACTTACGAAGAGTAATAATCTGTCCGGCATTAAGATTTGTAGAGTCACCTGGTTCAACAACAACTTTTTTGTCGTAAATATCATCATTCTCTACCATGAAGTCCCAGCGTGCGATTGCGTCTTTCTCAAGGAAACGAGTATCTCCCGGATCTTCAATCAACACTTTTTGCATCATTCTATGAACAATAACCTCGAAATGTTTATCATTAATCTTCACACCCTGTAAACGGTAAACTTCCTGAATTCCGTTAACCAGGTATTCCTGAACTGCCGCAGGGCCTTTAATTGCAAGGATATCTGCGGGCGAAATAGAACCATCAGATAATGGCATACCCGCCTTAACAAAGTCATTATCCTGTACAAGGATGTGCTTAGAAAGAGGAACCAGATATTTCTTGATCTGACCATCTCTGGACTCGATAGAAATTTCACGGTTACCACGTTTTACACCTCCTAAGGTTACAACTCCGTCTATTTCAGTTACAACAGCTGGGTTTGATGGGTTACGTGCCTCAAATAACTCTGTTACACGAGGAAGACCACCGGTGATATCGCGTGTTTTTCCTGTTGAACGAGGAATCTTGGCAATAACTTCACCCATTTTCACTTTTGCACCTTCATCAATAGAAATGTGGGCACCTACCGGGATGTTATATCCCTTAACAGTGCTGCCTGTATTATCCATAATCTTGATCACAGGGTTTTTAGTTTTATCCCTGGTATCAATAATTACTTTCTCTTTGTGACCGGTTTGCTCATCTGACTCTTCACGGAAGGTTACACCTTCAACAACAGCTTCAAATTCAATTTTACCAGTAAACTCAGAAATAATAACCGCATTATATGGATCCCAACTACAAATCTTATCGCCTTTAGATACCTTAGCACCTTCTTTAACGAAAAGATAAGAACCGTAAGGAATGTTATTAGTTACGATTACGCGGCCACTGTTTGGCTCAATAATACGGAACTCACCTGAACGACCTAAAACTACGTCAACAGGACCTTCCTCAATTTCGTAAGGGACAGTTCTAATATTTTCAAATTCAATGACACCTTCAAATTTCGCGTTGATGTAGGATTCAGCAGCAATATTCGATGCTGTACCACCCACGTGGAATGTACGAAGTGTTAACTGTGTTCCCGGCTCACCGATAGACTGTGCAGCAATTACACCAACAGCCTCACCCGCCTGAACGCGTTTACCTGTTGCAAGGTTACGTCCGTAACATAATGCACAAACTCCGCGCTGACTTTCGCAAGCAAGAACCGAACGAATTTCAATTCCTTCCAGAGGAGAATTCTCTATTCGTGTTGCAATTTCTTCGGTAATATCCTGACCGGCTGAAACGATTAAATCGTTCGAGATAGGATCGAAAACATCGTGCAATGTAGTTCTACCTAAAATCCTGTCGAATAACGGTTCAACAACATCCTCGTTATCTTTAAGGGCGGTTGTAAAAATACCTCTTAAAGTACCGCAATCTGTTTCGCCAACAATCATATCCTGTGCAACATCATGTAAACGACGGGTTAAGTAACCAGCATCAGCTGTTTTTAACGCCGTATCCGCAAGACCTTTACGTGCACCGTGAGTAGAAATAAAGTATTCCAATACTGACAAACCTTCTTTAAAGTTTGAAAGAATCGGGTTTTCAATAATCTCACCACCTGAACCTGATTTTTGTGGTTTAGCCATCAATCCACGCATTCCGCAAAGCTGACGAATCTGCTCCTTAGAACCACGCGCACCAGAATCAAGCATCATGAACACCGAGTTGAATCCCTGATTATCTGAAGATAAAATCTCCATTACATTGGCGGTCAACTTGTTGTTAATACGTGTCCAGATATCGATAATCTGATTATAACGCTCATTGTTAGTAATGAATCCCATGTTATAGTTACTCATTACCTCAGCAACCTCATTAGAAGCTTGCTCGATCAATTTAACTTTAGAGTCAGGAATATTTAGATCCTGTAAGTTAAACGACAAACCACCTCTGAAAGCCATTTGGAAACCTAATTCCTTAATGTCATCAAGGAACTGGGCAGCACGTGCCATACCAGTATTCTTAACAACTTCACCAATGATATCACGAAGTGATTTCTTGGTTAAAAGCTCGTTGATATAACCTACTTCTTCCGGAACATGCTGATTAAATAAAACACGTCCAACAGTAGTATCAATGATTTTGCTTGCAATAGTTCCATCTTTCTCTTTCACCTTAGCCTTAACCTTAATGAAAGCATGCAGATCAATCATTTTCTCATTGTAAGCAATAAGAACTTCTTCTGCAGAATAGAAAGTTAAACCTTCACCTTTTACAACGCGTCCTGCGTCAGTTTTACGGCCTTTAGTAATATAATAAAGACCCAAAACCATATCCTGAGAGGGAACTGTAATTGGAGTACCATTGGCAGGGTTCAAAATATTATGAGATGCAAGCATCAACACTTGCGCTTCAAGGATCGCAGCCTGGCCTAGTGGTACGTGTACCGCCATCTGGTCACCGTCAAAATCCGCGTTGAATGCAGTACAAACCAATGGATGTAACTGGATCGCTTTTCCTTCAATTAATTTGGGCTGGAACGACTGGATACCTAATCTGTGCAACGTAGGCGCACGATTCAGCAATACAGGATGTCCTTTAAGAACGTTTTCCAGAATATCCCAAACAATCGGGTCTTTTCTGTCAACGATTTTCTTTGCCGATTTAACTGTTTTTACTACTCCCCTTTCAATCATCTTACGAATAATGAATGGTTTGAATAGCTCCGCAGCCATATCTTTTGGTAAGCCGCACTCATGCAGCTTAAGGTTCGGTCCAACAACGATTACAGAACGTGCTGAATAATCCACACGTTTACCCAATAAGTTTTGACGGAAACGACCTTGTTTACCTTTTAAAATATCAGAAAGAGATTTCAAAGCACGGTTACCTTCAGTTTTAACAGCGTTCACTTTACGTGAGTTGTCAAATAATGAATCTACCGCTTCCTGAAGCATACGTTTTTCATTACGTAAGATTACTTCCGGAGCTTTAATCTCAATAAGTCTTTTCAGACGATTGTTACGAATAATTACCCGGCGATATAAATCGTTCAAATCAGAAGTAGCGAAACGACCACCCTCTAAAGGAACTAAAGGACGTAATTCTGGCGGAATTACAGGAACGATCTTAACGATCATCCACTCCGGATGGTTCTCAATATTCGCACGTGAACCACGGAATGCTTCAACAACCTGAAGACGCTTTAACGCCTCATTTTTACGTTGCTGAGAGGTTTCGTTAGCTGCCTGGTGACGTAAATCATATGATAACTGATCAAGATCAAGGCGTTTTAGCAACTCCTCTAATGCATCAGCTCCCATTTTAGCAACAAATTTCTGAGGATCTTTGTCGTCTAAATATTGATTTTCTTTTGGTAAAGTATCCAGGATATCTAAATATTCTTCCTCTGTTAAGAAATCCATTTTAGCGATTCCATCAGATTCTTTAATACCAGCCTGAATAACTACATAACGCTCATAATAAATAATAAGATCCAGTTTTTTAGTAGGAAGACCTAACAAATAACCAATCTTATTCGGAAGAGAACGGAAGTACCATATATGTGCAACAGGAACCACAAGGTTAATGTGTCCCATTCGCTCACGACGTACTTTTTTCTCTGTTACTTCAACACCGCAACGATCGCAAACGATGCCCTTATAACGGATACGTTTGTATTTACCGCAATGGCATTCGAAATCCTTAACGGGACCGAAAATTCTTTCGCAGAATAAACCATCACGTTCAGGCTTGTAGGTCCTGTAATTAATGGTTTCCGGCTTTAAAACTTCACCGCTTGAACGCTCCAGGATAGACTCTGGAGAGGCCAAACTAATGGTAATACTGGTGAAGTTACTTTTGATTTTATTATCCTTCTTGTAAGACATATCTCTTTTTTAAATGATTGAATGAGAGAAGGATTGAATTCACTCATTCAATCCTTAATCATTCAAAAATTAATCTAACGTGATTTCCAAACCTAAACCTCTTAACTCATGAACCAATACATTGAATGATTCGGGAACAGAAGGTGTTGGAAGGGTTTCACCTTTAACAATCGCTTCGTATGTTTTTGCACGACCAACAACATCATCAGACTTAACCGTTAAGATTTCCTGAAGGATGTTAGCTGCACCGAATGCCTCAAGTGCCCAAACCTCCATCTCACCAAAACGCTGACCACCGAACTGAGCTTTACCACCCAGAGGTTGCTGTGTAATTAATGAATATGGTCCGATTGAACGTGCGTGCATTTTATCATCAACCATGTGTCCCAATTTCAGCATGTAAATAATACCTACTGTAGTTGGCTGGTCAAAACGCTCGCCTGTTAAGCCATTGTATAAATATGTTCTTCCTGATGCCGGTACGCCTGCTTTAGCAACCCATTCTTCCACTTCTTCATGAGTAGCCCCATCAAAAATAGGAGTAGCGAATTTAATACCAAGCTCTTTACCTGCCCAACCTAAAACAGTTTCGTAGATCTGTCCAAGGTTCATACGCGAAGGTACCCCTAATGGGTTAAGAACGATATCTACCGGAGTTCCGTCTTCAAGGAATGGCATATCCTCGTCACGAACAATACGCGCAACGATACCTTTATTACCGTGACGACCGGCCATTTTATCACCCACTTTAAGCTTACGCTTTTTAGCGATATAAACTTTAGCCATCTGTACGATACCTGATGGAAGCTCATCTCCAACACTGATTGCGAATTTATCACGTTTGTAAGCACCAAGCTCTTCGTTAAGCTTAATGTTATAATTGTGAAGCAATTGCTTGATCAGCTCGTTTTTATCTTCATCAGTTGTCCATTTAGTTGGATTGATGTTTGCGAATTCCAGTTCAGCAAGCATCTTTTGAGTAAACTTAGCACCTTTAGGTAAAAGTAACTCTTTATAAACGTTGAAAACACCCTGAGAAGTTTTACCATTCACAATTGTGAAAAGTTTGTCAATCAGGCTATCTCTTAATTGTTTAACCGCTTTGAAATGACCGTTATCCAGTTTCTCCAACAATGCTTTTTCTTCTGCCTTAGTAGTTTTCTTTGCACGTGAGAATAACTTGGTATCGATAACCACACCACCGATTGATGGAGGAGTTTTTAAAGACGCATCTTTAACATCACCTGCTTTATCTCCGAAAATTGCGCGAAGAAGTTTTTCTTCCGGTGAAGGATCAGATTCTCCTTTCGGAGTGATTTTACCAATAAGAATATCACCTTCCTTAACTTCAGCACCAACACGGATGATACCGTTTTCATCAAGGTCTTTTGTAGCTTCTTCAGAAACGTTAGGAATATCCGGTGTCAATTCTTCTTCACCACGTTTAGTATCACGAACCTCTAATTCAAATTCTTCAATGTGAAGTGAAGTAAAGATATCCTGAGATACCACACGCTCAGAGATAACAATCGCATCCTCAAAGTTAAAACCCTGCCAAGGCATGAATGCCACCTTAAGGTTTCTTCCTAATGCTAATTCTCCATCCTGAGTTGCATATCCTTCGCAAAGAACTTGTCCTTTTTGAACTTTCTGACCCTTCTTAACAATCGGTTTTAAGTTGATACAAGTACTCTGGTTAGTTTTCTTAAACTTAGTTAAGCGGTAAGATTTTGTTTCACCCTCGAAAGAGACTAATTTATCATCGTCATTTCTTTCGTAAGTGATACGGATTTCATTCGCATCAACATACTCAACAATACCAGTTCCTTCAGCATTAATCAACGTACGTGAATCACGGGCGACACGACCTTCCAGACCTGTACCTACAACCGGTGCTTCCGGACGTAACAATGGCACAGCCTGACGCTGCATGTTCGATCCCATCAAGGCACGGTTAGCATCATCATGCTCCAAGAAAGGAATTAATGAAGCCGCTATAGAGGTAATCTGATTCGGAGCAACGTCCATCAAATCCAGTCTGTCTGGTTCAATAATCGGGAAGTCACCTTCAAAACGTGCTTTCACGTGTGAAGTTTCGAAATCTCCGTTATCGCTATACTTAGCATTTGCCTGGCCAATAGTTTTTCCTTCTTCATCTTCTGCAGAAAGATAAATTACCGGTTCTTCAACAACTACACGTCCGTTATCTACCTTACGATAAGGTGTTTCAATGAACCCGAGATTGTTAATTTTAGCATGAACACAAAGTGATGAAATCAAACCAATGTTTGGTCCCTCTGGAGTTTCGATTGTACACAACCTACCGTAGTGGGTATAGTGAACGTCACGAACCTCGAAACCAGCACGCTCTCTCGATAAACCACCGGGGCCTAAAGCTGAAAGACGACGTTTGTGCGTAATCTCTGCAAGAGGATTCGTTTGATCCATGAACTGTGATAACTGATTAGTTCCGAAGAACGAGTTGATCACAGATGAAAGTGTACGGGCATTAATCAAATCTGTTGGAGTAAACACCTCGTTGTCACGGATGTTCATACGCTCACGAATGGTACGGGCCATACGTGCCAGACCTACACCAAACTGAGCATATAACTGCTCGCCTACTGTACGTACACGACGATTTGACAAGTGATCAATATCATCCACCTCTGCTTTAGAGTTGATTAACTTGATCAGATATTTTACAATGGCAATGATGTCCTGTTTAGTTAAAACCTTGGTTTCAACAGGCGTACTTAACTTTAACTTACGATTTATTCTGTAACGACCTACATCGCCTAAATCATAACGCTTGTCTGAGAAGAATAAACGATCGATGATACCACGGGCAGTTTCCTCATCAGGTGGTTCAGCGTTACGTAGCTGGCGATAGATATGCTCAACCGCTTCTTTTTCAGAGTTAGAAGTATCCTTCTGTAATGTGTTGTATATAATTGAGTAATCAGCGTTGCTGGATGCATCATCCTTAGAAAGGATAACCGTTTTTACACCAGCATCAATGATCATATCGATATGGTCATCTTCTAGGATGGTTTCACGCTCAAGGATAATCTCGTTACGGTCGATAGAAACTACTTCACCTGTATCCTCATCCACGAAATCTTCAACCCATTTCTTAAGAACCCTTGCAGCAAGTTTACGGCCAACGAATTTCTTCAGACCCGATTTACTTACTTTTACTTCATCAGCAAGTTCGAATAATTCTAAGATATCTTTATCAGAGTCATATCCTATTGCACGAAGAAGCGTGGTAACCGGAAATTTTTTCTTACGATCGATGTAAGCATACATTACGTTATTAACGTCTGTTGCAAACTCAATCCATGAACCTTTAAAAGGAATTACACGAGCTGAATATAATTTAGTACCATTCGTGTGGCGGCTTTGACCGAAGAACACACCGGGAGACCTGTGTAGTTGCGATACAATAACACGTTCTGCACCGTTAATTACAAATGTTCCTTTAGGAGTCATATAAGGAATAGTTCCTAAATACACATCCTGAACAATCGTCTCAAAATCCTCATGCTCGGCATCGTTACATGATAAACGTAACTTCGCTTTTAACGGAACACTGTGTGTTAAACCACGCTCGATACATTCTTGTATATCGTAACGCGGCGGATCAATAAAGTAATCAAGAAACTCCAAAACGAAGATGTTTCTTGAGTCAGAGATTGGGAAATTTTCAGCAAACACCTTAAACAAACCTTCTGAATGACGGTTGTCTGAAGTGGTCTCCAATTGAAAAAATTCCCTGAAAGATTGCAATTGCACATCCAGGAAATCGGGATAATCGATCACGTGTTTGCTGGTCGCAAAATTTACTCTTTCGCTTTGATTTTTGTTTGCCAATGGATTAAGATTTTAGTTTAAAAAATAAACTGTGACTTATTTTGGATTATCCCCAATCTTGTAAGTCAAACAAAAATGGGTACAATACAAACAGCAATAGACCCCGGTGAAAACCGGAGTCTAAGGCTATTTTTTTATTGAGTTAAGCTTACTTAACTTCAACAACAGCTCCTGCTTCTTCTAATTGTTTTTTCAAAGCTTCAGCTTCGTCTTTAGTTACACCAGCTTTCAATTCTTTTGGAGCTCCGTCAACTAAATCTTTAGCTTCTTTCAAACCAAGACCTGTTAAATCTTTTACAAGTTTAACAACTGCTAACTTCTGACCACCAGCCTCTTTAAGGATAACGTCGAAAGAAGTTTTTTCTTCTGCAGCAGCAGGTGCATCACCAGCTGGACCAGCAGCAACTGCAACCGCAGCAGCAGCAGGCTCAATACCATACTCGTCTTTTAGGATCTGAGCTAATTCGTTAACTTCTTTTACTGTCAAGTTTACCAATTGATCAGCAAACGCTTTTAAATCTGCCATTATATTTAATTTTTAATTCAATACTTTTTTAAATTACGGAACTTACAGGTGTCCGTTTTAACCTCTTTCTTGTAATGTTTTCACTAATCCTGCAATTGTAGTTCCGCCTGATTTAAGAGCCGAAATAACATTTTTAGCAGGCGATTGCAATAATCCAATGATTTCTCCAACAAGCTCTTCTTTCGATTTTAAAGTTGCAAGAGCATCTAATTGATTATCGCCAACAAATACCGCTGTATCAATATAAGCCCCTTTCAAAAGCGGTTTATCACCACTTCTTCTAAGTTCTTTAATCAATTTTGCAGGAGCATTTGCTACTGTTGAAAACAGGATAGTTGATGAGCCTTTTAATACACTGTCGAATTCTGAAGAGTCAACTCCTGCAGCTTCCATAGCCTTACGAATAAGGGTATTTTTAGCTACCTGAAGAGAAATCCCGTTTTCAAAAAATTTACGACGGATTGTAGTAATTTTAGCTACAGTTAGGTCAGAAGTATCAGTAATATAAAAATTACCATACTCTTTGATCTGCTCAGTCAAAGCTTGAACAATCTCTTGTTTTTCTTCTTTTCTCATGATTAGATCCCCACTACTGATTTAGTTTCAACTTCGATTCCAGGAGACATAGTCGAAGAGATATGAATACTCTTGAAATATGTTCCTTTTGATGACGAAGGCTTTAATTTTGAAAGCGTTTGAAGAATTTCAACCGCATTCTCATAAATCTTGTCAGCCGGGAAAGATACTTTCCCTATGGAAGTATGGATGATACCGGTTTTATCAACCTTGAAATCAATCTTACCACCTTTAACATCCGTTACTGCTTTACCTACATCAGTAGTTACAGTACCAGATTTAGGGTTCGGCATAAGGTTACGAGGACCTAAAATACGTCCAAGTCTACCTACTTTTGCCATAACACTAGGCATGGTGATAATGATATCAACATCTGTCCATCCACCTTCTATTTTGGCGATATACTCATCCAGACCCACGTAATCTGCACCCGCAGCTTTAGCTTCTTCTTCCTTATCAGGAGTTACTAATGCTAAAACACGAACAGTCTTACCTGTACCATGAGGCAATGTCGCGATACCACGTACCATTTGATTTGCTTTACGAGGATCAACGCCCAAACGAACGTCAATATCTACAGAAGCATCAAATTTTGTAGTGGTAATATCTTTTACAAGTGCAGATGCATCCTGTAAAGTATATGCTTTACCTACCTCAATTTTGGATAGTGCCTTTTTCTGATTTTTTGTTAATCTAGCCACTTTCTTAATTTGAATTAATTAATTCCAGGGAGCGTTACCACTAACGGTAATTCCCATACTGCGTGCTGTACCGGCAACCATTCTCATGGCAGACTCTATAGTAAATGCATTTAAGTCGGTCATCTTATCTTTAGCAATGGTTTCAACCTGTTCCCAGGAAACCTGAGCTACCTTTTTACGGTTAGGCTCTGCCGATCCACTCTTTAAACCTGTAACTTCCATTAACTGGATGGCTACCGGTGGAGTTTTAATGATAAATTCGAATGACTTGTCTGCGTAAACTGTAATTACAACTGGCAATACTTTGCCTGGCTTGTCTTGCGTACGTGCATTAAATTGCTTACAAAATTCCATGATGTTTACACCTTTAGCACCTAACGCAGGTCCTACCGGTGGAGACGGGTTTGCTGCCCCTCCCTTAATCTGTAATTTAATAAGCGCACTAACTTGTTTTGCCATTTTTGTTGATTATTTGATACTCAATGTTAGTTAGTTGGAAGCTATGTAACATTTAAGATTTTTATGGAGTAACAGTATTTAGCGTCAGGTATCAAGACTAACCGCGCCTCATCCTTTTACTTTATACTTGCTACCTTATACTTTTATTCTTTCTCTACCTGCATGTAATTTAACTCCAATGGAGTACGGCGACCGAAGATCTTAACCATAACTTTCAGTTTTTTCTTCTCTTCGTTAACCTCTTCAATTACACCTGTAAAACCATTAAACGGACCATCCATTACTTTAACGTTTTCGCCTACGTAATATGGCACATTCATGACTTCTCCCTGCTGAGCCATCTCATCAACTTTTCCAAGTATCCGGTTCACTTCTGCAGGACGTAATGGAACAGCATTGCCTTGCTTGTCGCCAAGAAAACCAATAACACTGTTTACATTCTTAATTATGTGTTCAAGCTCTCCGTCAAGATTAGCTTCAATCAGAACGTATCCAGGATAAAAATTCCGCTCTTTAGCGATTTTCTTTCCTTCACGCATCTGATAATACTTTTCCATAGGAATCAGTACCTGTGGTAACAAATGAGAAATTCCAAGACGATTAATCTCGGACTCGATATATTGTTTAACCTTTTTCTCCTTGCCACTTACAGCCCTAACCACATACCATTTCAATTGATCACTCATTGCGTTAACCATTTGCTACTGAATGATAAAATGTTTCTATTATAGTACGCACCCCATTATCCATAGCAAAAATCAATAATGCAATGATTAATGATGCTACCAGTACGATAACTGCAGAATTCTGCAATTCTGACCATGTAGGCCAGGAGACCTTAGTGGTCATTTCATCGTACGATTCTTTTAAAAATTCTACTACTTTAGCCATTTTAAAGCTTTAGCACGGGAACAAGGATTCGAACCCTGATCAAAGGTTTTGGAGACCTCTATTCTACCGTTGAACTATTCCCGTAAACTATTTCTCCTGGAAGAAATAGATTTTGTTATTCAGTAACAAAGTACTTAGTAAAAAACTAAGTACTTTGAATGTATTGAACCCTAAATTTAATCCCCTTAAGGAATTAAAAGGTTTTATGCTACGATTTCAGTTACCTGACCAGCACCAACTGTTCTACCACCTTCGCGGATAGCGAAACGTAAACCTTTTTCCATCGCGATAGCGTTGATAAGTTTTACAGAGATAGTAACGTTATCACCTGGCATAACCATTTCTACTCCTTCAGCAAGAGTGATCTCGCCAGTTACGTCTGTTGTACGGAAGTAGAATTGTGGACGGTATTTGTTGAAGAATGGAGTGTGACGGCCACCTTCTGCTTTTGATAATACGTAAACCTCAGCTTTGAAATCTGTGTGAGGAGTTACTGAACCTGGTTTACAGATAACCATACCACGACGGATATCAGTTTTCTCAATACCACGTAACAACAAACCTACGTTATCACCTGCTTCACCTCTGTCAAGGATTTTACGGAACATTTCTACTCCTGTTACAGTTGATTTTAAGTTTTCAGCACCCATACCTAGTATTTCTACCGGCTCTCCTGAGTTAATAACACCACGCTCAATACGTCCTGTAGCAACAGTACCACGACCAGTGATTGAGAAAACGTCTTCAACTGGCATCAAGAAAGGAAGCTCAGTTAAACGTGGAGGAATTGGAATGTAGCTATCAACAGCATCCATTAATTCAAGAATTTTTGGAACCCAGTTTGGATCACCGTTCAATCCACCAAGAGCTGAACCCTGAATTACAGGAATATCATCACCCGGGAAATCGTAGAAAGATAATAGCTCACGAACTTCCATTTCAACAAGTTCTAAAAGCTCAGGATCATCAACCATATCTACCTTGTTCATAAATACAACAAGAGAAGGAACACCAACCTGGCGAGCCAAAAGAATGTGCTCACGAGTTTGAGGCATAGGACCATCCGTTGCAGCAACTACGATGATAGCACCATCCATCTGAGCAGCACCTGTAACCATGTTCTTTACATAATCCGCGTGACCAGGACAGTCAACGTGTGCATAGTGACGGTTTTTTGTAGAATATTCTACGTGAGCTGTATTGATAGTGATACCTCTTTCTTTTTCTTCAGGAGCAGAGTCAATTGATTCAAATGAACGCGCTTCTGAATATCCTGCATCTGCTAATACTTTTGTAATAGCGGCAGTTAATGTAGTCTTACCGTGGTCAACGTGACCGATTGTACCTATGTTAAGGTGGGGTTTACTACGGTCAAATTTTTCTTTTGCCATGATGTTATACTTCTATTAGTAGGTTAAATTTTATATTTTATGAATTAATTACATTCAAGAGCCAATGATGGGACTTGAACCCATGACCTCTTCCTTACCAAGGAAGTGCTCTACCGCTGAGCTACATCGGCTTTTATTACAATTGCTTTTCATTTACCAGTTCTCACAAAATGAAAAAACTGCAAACGGCAAATGCCGACTGCTTAACTATTAATGAGCGGAAGACGAGGTTCGAACTCGCGACCTATAGCTTGGAAGGCTATCGCTCTACCAACTGAGCTACTTCCGCTTATTATCTTATTCCAATGATTGAATAAAGAAGGGAGTGAATGAGAGAATCAATTCAAACCTTCAAATATTCCTTCCTTCAATCATTTATTCCAGTGGGGGGAGAAGGATTCGAACCTTCGTAGCCGAAGCAACGGATTTACAGTCCGTCCCATTTGACCGCTCTGGTATCCCCCCAAAATTTCAGATCGGCTGATCTGAAATTAAAGAGCCTCCTATCGGGATCGAACCAATGACCTACTGATTACAAGTCAGTTGCTCTACCAGCTGAGCTAAGGAGGCGTGTATTTTTAAACACTTAAAAAATTCGCAAGTTAAAGAACATTACTTTCAGTGATTGTCTCTTAAAGAATGACCTCTCTGAAAGGGACTGCAAATCTACACAAATTAACAGCTCAACAAAATTTTTTTCCAAAAAAAATCCGACAGTGTTTTAACTGCCGGATTTTCTGAGTTTTATGGAAAAAAATTTATTTATGCATTGGCCATATTTCCAACAAAATCCATTTTATAATTACTTAAACGCACATTTAATTTTGACTTATATTTATCGATCTGCCGTCTAAGCGATTCGGCCGCAAGATCTGCTGCTTCTTCAAATGATTTGCATTGCTGCTTTGAAAAAAGCATCGTTCCAGGCAGATTTAACTTTATCTCCAGAATTTTATTTAACTCGTCCTCAGTTCGTTCTAATCTTAGATAAACTTCTGCACTAATTACCTGGTCAAAAAACTGATCCAGCTTATCGGCTTTCTTCTGAATAAAGGCCAACAGTTTCTTGTCGGCATTGAAATGGATGGATTGAACACTAATTTTCATTTTTCCTCCTTGTTTTAGGCCTTTGGATGGGCTTGTTTATAAATTGTTTTTAATCTTTCAACAGAATTATGGGTATAAACCTGGGTTGCAGCTAAACTTGCATGTCCAAGAAGCTCTTTGATTGCGTTTAAATCCGCGCCTTTATTTAATAAACTTGTGGCAAATGAATGGCGTAAAACATGAGGACTCTTTTTTTGATTTGAACTTATGTAAGCCAGATATTTGTTCACTATACGATAAATAAGTTTAGAGTAAGCGGGCTTTCCCTCACTTGTTACGATCAACTTTTGAGAAAGGTTCTGAAAATTTTCCGCGGATTTTTGTTTAATATATACTTCCAGTAACCGGATCAAAGTAACATTAACAGGAATTATCCTTTCTTTACTACGTTTACCAAAAACCTTAATAGTTTGCTCGTATATGTTAACATCGCCTTCGCTTAAAATCAGTAATTCAGATAACCGGATTCCTGTTCCAAAAAGCAGCTCCATAACAAGCTGATCTCTCAGGCCTTCGAAGTCACCGGTAAAAACGTTTTTATCATCAAGCAAATTATTCATGCTCGAATCTTCAATAAATACAGGAAGCTTCTTAGAAATTTTTGGAGCCTTTACCTGCAACGCCGGATTGCTATCAATAAGCATTTCCCGCTGAAGAAATTTATAGAAAGTACGTAAAGTGGATAATTTCCGCTGAACGGTTCTAGGCTCCGTCTTTGCATCCAGTAATTCTACCATCCATGAACGGATGTCGTGATGCCTGGCCGAAGCGAGATCAATTTCGCTCAGAAATAAAAATTTTTGGAACTGATGTAAATCCTGAATGTAAGCGCTCAAGGTATGCGCAGAGAAACGTTTTTCGTAATGAAGATAGTTGGTAAAACGTTCTATAAACATTAAAACCTATTTATATAGTGCAAAAGCAATATACAAATAGGTTTTTAATTATTAAAATCTATGTTGAGAAAACTAAACAGTTTCCTGATTCAAGCCTTGTTTATAAATAGCTTTCTTAACCTGAGTACGGCGGGTAATAGACTTCTTTTCAAATGCCTGACGACTACGAAGCTCTCTTAAAACTCCTGTTTTTTCGAATTTCTTCTTGAAGCGTTTTAATGCTTTATCTAGTGATTCACCGTCTTTAACGTTTATAATGATCATAATCTGTAAATACCTCCTCTCGTTAAGGATTGCAAATTTACTGCAAATTATTAGAACTCAAAGGATAAAATTGAGAAAAAGCAGCTAAATCTGTTTTGATGAGAGATCGCTTAAGTGAGCAATGATTTTCACCTATCCAAATTTTGTGATTAGGATCTTATCTAAAATGACCTGTGTCATATTTTGAATCTTCAGCGCTTTGCAATTTTGCATTTGTAAAACGACTATTATGACAACTTTAAAAACATCAGCAGCAACATTTAAAAACAACCAATCTATAAATTTATCCACTTTTTGGACCAAATATATTGCTTATGCAGATCATCAAAAAACACAGCACTTACTTTGGTGGCTTATTTCTTTGCTTATACACTGTTTGCTTGTGCCCCTCAGTTTTTTAATGTCGAATCTGTTAAATGGGCCAACATCTATGATTCTTGGAATTAGTATGATTCTGTTTTTTATAAATGTTGTAGGGAATATGAGCGGGGCAAGTACCAGGTTTACTATTCTTTCTTTTTTTGTGAGTTTGGCAGTGCATATAATAATGATATGTTCTATACTGGTATAAGATGTAAAAAGGGCATTATATGCCCTTAATCCTTCAGTATTTCCCTCGAAATCACAATCTTCTGTATTTCCGAAGTCCCCTCTCCGATAGTACAAAGCTTTGCATCACGGTAGTATTTCTCAACAGGAAAATCTTTGGTATACCCGTAACCTCCAAAAATCTGCACTGCGTCGTTGGCTACTTTAACAGCAACTTCAGAAGCATAATATTTAGCCATCGCTGAATTCTTTGTAACGGATTCTCCTCTGTTCTTTAAATCAGCTGCTTTTAAAATCAGTAATTCTGCCGCATCAATTTCGGTTGCCATATCTGCCAGTTTAAATGCAATTCCCTGAAAACTGGATATAGGCTGGCCAAACTGATGCCTTTCTTTTGAATATTTCACAGCGGCCTCAAACGCACCTTTGGCAATCCCCAGGGCTAAAGCGGCAATAGAAATCCGGCCTCCATCTAAAACCTTCATTGCCTGCTTAAATCCCTGTCCTTCTTCACCCAGCAAATTATCTTTATGTACCCTGCAATTATCAAATATTAATTCAGTGGTTTCCGAGGCTCTCATGCCTAATTTATTCTCTTTTTTTCCGTGAGTAAAACCGGGAGTGCCCTTCTCTACAACAATAGCTGAAATTCCCGAGGCGCTGTTTCGATCTCCGGTTCTAACCAGGGCCACTGTTACATCTCCTGATTTGCCGTGAGTTATCCAGTTTTTTGAGCCGTTAATTACATAATAATCTCCATCCTTCACGGCTGTAGTATTCATATTTAAAGAATCGGACCCAGAATTAGCTTCGGTAAGCGCCCAGGCTCCAATCCATTCGGCTCTTGCAAGTTTAGGCAGCCAGCGTTGTTTTTGTTCTTCATTGGCAAACAAGAGAATATGGCCGGTGCACAAAGAATTATGAGCTGCAAGTGAAAGTCCTATGGAACCGCAAACCTTAGCTACTTCCACAACAACATTTACATATTCAAAATAGCCAAATCCGGAACCTCCATATTCTTCGGGTACCAGTACTCCCATTAAGCCCAGTTCACCTAATTTCTTAAAAATTTCTACCGGGAAGAACTGTGCTTCATCCCATTCCATTACATGCGGCCTGACATGCTTGTCTGCAAAACCGCGAACCATTTGGATGATCATCTCCTGATTTTCATCGACAGAAAAATTGTAGCCGGAAGAATTGGTTTCAATCATAAATGTTTATTAATTGGTTTTCTAAACAGAGTTTGATGATCCCACTTGCACACTCCACCATTGTCCCTGCTCCTATTATCCTAACACTTGTCATACAAAAAGGTTGGAATGAATATACTGGATTTACTTTGAAAATGATAAATACGGAGCTATTTTATTCAGCACACTTTCATTTAAGATAGCAACTTGCTTCAAATCATTAATGTCCTTATAATCTCCATGCTGTTTCTTGTACTCAATAATAGCATTCATTTGTTTATAGGACAGATAAGGATGCCTTTTCAGATCCTCGAAAGTCGCCAGGTTAACTGGAATTTGTTTTATTGAAGCCGGATTAAGAGTTACCAGGCTTTGAAGTTTCTGGTACAATACTGTATCTAAACCATAAACCTCTTTCAGTTGTTCCTTTTTACAAAAGCCACCTAAGCGATTTCGGTACTTTATGATCCTGGAGGCAAAAGCCGGGCCTATTCCATTTATACTTTCTAATTGTGCGGAGTCGGCAGAGTTTAAATCAATTACTGCCCGTGGCGTACTAGATTTATTCCCGGCAGGTTTAAACGTGTTCCTAAAGCTGCTATTCCTTTGTGGGATATCAATAAACGGCTCAAGCCTGCCATAATCTCCCGCCTTTATAGAATATATCTTTTTGAGATCCTCTTTGCGATAAAACTTCCCTCCTTTTGATTCATAATTTTTAATAACCTTGATTTGTTTATCACTTAAACCTAATCGTTTCCAATCTGACGCACTTAAATTATTGGGATTAAACGTAAATAATTCGCCAGAAAAAGCCTCATCATCTGCTTCCACTTTGTTTGATCGATACCTGGATTTATAAGGCACTTTATCAGCTGCCGAAGCCCTGAATTCTTTCACTTCGGCTATGTACTCGGAGTAATCATACTTTTTGGGAGGATTTAAATAAGCATAGATAATTGGAGCAGATAGGATACACATTAAAAGAATGCTGAGTATCAGCAAACCATTCAACTCTTTTTTTGAAAACTCGAAAAACTCTTTAAAACTCTTGTTCATAGATAATTTAGGTATGATAAAAATAAAATGTTTTTATCATAAAACAAGCTTTCTGCAAAATACTGAAAGGCAGAAATTACTTGTATTGTTAAGCCTGATTATCTTCTCTCTTAACTAATAAAAAGTCGTCGTTTTCTAATTTCAGGTATCCATACTCATAACAAAAACGATAAGTATTTCCTTTTTGCGTCTGATAAATATGTGTGATATAATGGAAACTGAATCCTTTGCTCAGCAGTTTTTCACGGCTGATTTTGGTTTTACCATCCGGATTAAGTTGTTGCAGAATACTCCGGTTTTTACGCAAAACAGCATTCACCTCCTTTTCAAAATCGCTTTTTTCGACCTTAAGACGATTATTGTAATTACTTCTGCACTGATCATCGCAAAACTTTTTATCTGCCCGGCCTTTAATTATTTCAGAACAATCTAAACATATACGCTCCATGTATTTGAATTGATTTTTAGGAATTTATGCTTTGTAAATATAATCACTATCCGTGTATATCCGGATATATGCGGATATAAATGTTTAAGCTCCGGCTAATTTTCAGCACTCTTTTCACCTTTGTATCGTCGGTGATGAAGGAATATCACTGTTCGTTAATCGGGTAATCAAATTTAATAATTAAGAAAATGAGTAATTTAAGAAACAGTGTTCGTCTGGTAGGAAACTTAGGTAATGAACCAGAAATTAAAACAATTGCAAACAACAAAAAATTAGCAAAAGTATCAATTGCCACTCACTCTTCTTACAGGAATGAAAAAGGAGAAAAAATTGAAGAAACTCAATGGCATAATCTTGTTATGTGGGATAAAAATGCTGACCTGACAGAAAAGTATTTACGTAAAGGCAGTGAAATCAGCGTTGAAGGACGTTTAAGTTCCAGAAGCTATACAGACAATGCTGGTATAAAAAAATACTTTACTGAAATTATTGTGAATGAAATACTTCTTTTGAACAAGAAGTAACCTTTCAACAAGAGTAGCATATTAATAAAATGTGGCTGTTGCTTAGTCCGGCATCCACATTTTATTTGCTTTTAGCAGAGTCTGTTAAAGCTTTAAAATCAGCACGGGTAAACGTTCCAGGCATTGCATGATCGCCTTCTTCAAAGTCTATTTTTACAGCTTTAACTCCTTTCAGTTCCGTTAATGAATAAGTAACCTCAGCCAGGTATGCCTCTGCACCGGTACTACCCATACCTTGAGTGAGCTGACGGGCATCGTCAATTTTCAGCTCAATCGTATCACGCCCTGCTTTTACTAAGTTCAGCTTAATATCCTGGTACTTTTTATTTATTGAACTGATGATAGCATTTAAATCAGCACCTTCAAGGCTTTCATTACTGCGTATCAGGCTTAGACGCTGAGTTTTTTCATTAAATTCTACATTATACGGAGGTGAGGCGAGAGATCCGTCTTTATCTGACACTAAGGTGATATCCTTATCACTTATTTTAGGTTCGGTTTCGTTCCTACAAGAAGCCACAAGAATAAGCCCCGATAAAAGAAATATAACAGCCCTCATAGCATTTAATTAAGGTGTGGTAACGGCAACAGGCAAAATCTTTCCGTTAAAAAACTTATGACCGGTTAACGAAAAATCGGCTATATATTTACCCATCTCGAAAGCCATTACAGGTGATTGATAATCAGGAAAAGCTTTTTCCAGCATTTCTGTTTGTGCCGAACCTAAAGCTAAACAATTAAATCGAATCTTCCGATCATTGAATTCAACTGCTAAACATTCCGTAAGTGTATGTAATGCCGCTTTACTCGCTGAGTATGCTGCTAATCCCGGAAACTTCGCACTTCCCTGAAAACCGCCCATACTTCCAATATTTACAACATGAGAGTTCTCATTTAATAGCGGTAACAAATTGTGAATCATTTTAACATGGCCTAAAAGGTTGCTTTGGAGCATATCCGCAAAATCCAATTGTGTGGTCTCTTCAAAAGACTTGGTAATTAAAGAACCAGCATTATTAATCAGAACATCGACAGAACCAATTCGATCTTCAATAAAACTGATCAGGGAGCTGTAATCATCGTGCACAATATCAAATTTTGCCGGAAATAGCTTGCAATCGGGGTTTAATGACGTAGCGATCTTATAGAGCCTTTTGAGATTCTCTTCAGAGCGGGCAAGAGCAACAATTTCATGGTCAGAATTCATTATCAGTTCCAGTACAGCTTCAAAACCAACTCCGCTACTTGCTCCGGTTATTACTATTTTCATTTGAATATAATTTATTTTTAAAGGTTATGAACTCTGCCCGGCTTTCGTTCGGTCGGGCCTGCATGAGTTTATTCACCGCGATTTGTAAGCGGTAAGCCCAGCTGTTCTTCAGGCAGGCAAAGATCATTTTTAAGACTTTTTAGCGATAAACTCATGCGGGTTTCAAGGTATGGGTTTATATTAATTTAATTTTATATCTCTATTATGGTTGTCCGACCGATCTAAATTGACATGAACGCAAAGTTCGAAGTTTTAACGAGATTTTACCCACATATGAAGCTTTGAATATTCGAAAATTATTAATTAGTGTAGATTTGCAGCCTTAATTATTTCAATGAGACATATTCTGGTAACAGGGGGAGCAGGTTTTATAGGCAGTAATCTGATAGCGGTATTATTAAAAAATTTCAAAGTCACTGCAATAGACAATTTCGATAATTTTTATTCTCGCCAGCAGAAAGAATTGAATTTAAAGCCTTTAGGCGAAAACCCGAATTTCAAGTTTATTGAAGGAGATATCAGAAATACGGAGGATCTTGAAAAGGCTACAAATGTTGATGTAATTATTCACCTTGCAGCGAAGGCCGGTGTCAGACCAAGTATCAAAAACCCCATTCTTTACCAGGATGTAAATGTAAGCGGTACGCAAACGCTTCTGGAATTCGCTAAAAGCAGAACTATTAAGCAATTTGTATTCGCTTCATCAAGCAGTGTTTATGGAATAAACGAAAATGTGCCCTGGAATGAAGAAGAGAAATTACTGCCCATAAGCCCATATGCATCAACCAAGCTTTCGGGAGAAATGCTGGGACATGTATATAGCCAATTGTATGGCATTCGTTTTCTGGCTCTACGATTTTTTACAGTTTACGGTCCCGGTCAACGGCCAGATTTAGCTATTCACAAATTCTTTAAATCTATTTTAAACGATCAGCCTATTCCTGTTTATGGAGATGGCTCTACCAGCCGTGATTATACATTTGTGAGTGATACAGTAAAAGGAGTAATAGCTGCCATTGATTATAATAAATCGGATTTTGAAATCATCAATCTTGGTAATCATAAAACAGTGACCCTGGCAGAATTGATTGAGGCGATCGAGAGTACTTGTGGAAAAAAAGCAGTGATCGACAGATTACCTGAGCAACCGGGAGATGTTCCAAGAACCTATGCAAATATTTCTAAAGCACAGGAACTTTTGGGTTACAATCCTTCCACAGGATTAAAAGAGGGATTAGATGAGTTTTATAAATGGTTCAAGAACAACTCGGCTATTCTTCAATAGCTTTATCGGCTTTTTTCTCAAAATCTTCGGCTTCTTCCTCTGTTGGCAATGGCTCAAATTCTTTTGAACGATATACAAACCATATACCCGTCAGAGCAACCAAAGTTGACAAAATCGAAAAGGTAAAAGTTACAAAAACTGCCAGACTCTGATTCATATTAAAAAAATCCGAAATATGTATCATCACATATTCCCTTGTCCCGAATCCAAAAGCTCCGATAGGGATAATCGCTGCGATTGATGATACAAGGAAACTAAACAGATAGGGTGAAAATTTACCATTAAAGTCCTGAGCTAATAAAATACACATTACGCTCACCAACTGTAATGATTGCACCACAATAGCTTTAAGATGTGCTTTAATAAAGTTCCTGTTGTAAAGCAGGAAAAAATACTGCAGGACCGCATAATATATTAAGGTACCTAGTAATACAGCAGGTACTATTATATACCAATGAATTTTTATTCTGGGAATTAAGAGAATTAAAGTAGAAAACAGAAAACCAATTGCCCACAATCCACTAACCCTATCCAATAATATTGCAAATATGATTTTCCTGGTGCGTTTTTGAAAACGTTTTCTTAACAAGTAAATCTTGTAGCCATCGCCCCCTATGCCACCATAAATATTATAAAATAAACCGAGCAGATACAGCTTGAAATTGAATAAGAGGCTAACATTTATCCCGATTGATTTTAAAAAACTTAACAAGCGCCAGGAGGAAACCACCTGCGAGAAAAAATAGGCAAGAAAGGCGAGAAATATAAATAGTAGATTGCTTGTAAGATATAGCTTTTTAATATCCCTAAAATCAATCTTTTGAAATACAACATAAATTAAAGCGATTGTAATAACAATCTTTAAAGGGGTTTTAACGTGATTCCAGACTTTCTTTAGTTCCATTAAAAATTCTTCTTACCTGGTATGTCTTTTTGTTTGTTCCTTCAAAATAAGTGCGCATGCTGATTTCTGCCAGTATACCGATTGTAATGAGCTGTATTCCTCCTAAAAGCAGAATCAGGCCCAATATCAACAGCGGCTTGCCTCCAATATCATGGCCCAAGATTTTCAGCACCAGTAAATAGATGTTAATTAAAACACCAAATCCAAATGAAATAAACCCAAGGGGACCAAATAAGTGCATAGGTTTTTGAAGATACTTCCGTAAAAACACCATCGTTACTAAATCAGCCATAACTTTAAAGGTGCGGTTGAGTCCGTATTTGGATGAACCGAATTTACGGGCATGATGCTTAACGTCTACCTGAGTAATATTTGCTCCCTGGAGTTTAGCCAATACTGGAATGAATCGATGTAACTCACCGTATATTCCTAAATCTTCGGCAATTTCACGTTTAAATATTTTAAGTGTGCATCCGTAATCTTTAATATATACTCCAGTCATTCTGCGGATTAACGCATTCGCGATTTTGGATGGTATTTTTCTAAGAAAAACTCCATCCTGGCGATTTTTGCGATTTCCTGCAACTACATCCCAATCTTCATCCTTAAGCTTCTGCAGCATAAATGGAATATCGGTTGGATCGTTTTGTAAATCGCCGTCTAATAAAGCTACATATGTACCGCTTGTATGATCAATTCCGGCTGTCATCGCTGTACTCTGACCATAATTTTTCCGGAGTTCTACTAATATAATATGCTCGTTTGCATACTTGCGAATCTCTTTTTGAGTACCATCATTAGAACCGTCATCAACAAATATTACTTCATAATCAATTCCCGTCAGCGCATTATGAATTGCGTCAATTAAGGGAGCAATATTTTCCTTTTCGTTAAGAACTGTTACAACAACAGAGAGTTCTCTCATTTTACTTTATATAATTTCAGATTGCTATTGTAAGTTTTTAATAATACAGCTTTCTGATTTTTTAAATCGCGGTCAAAGGTAAGATAATAACCTCTTACAGTATCCACTTCGGTAAAATTTACCTGCTTCATACGTGAACGCTGAATATAAAAAATCAATTTATCATGAAAAGGAATGCTTGCAACATGTGGATGATACTGATAAAAATAGAAGGGTTCCTGCCCGCTCATTTTCCCAATTTCTGTGGCAATACTCCTAAAATACCGTCCTTCATCGCGCTGCAGCCTATGCGGCAATACCAACCAGCTGAATCC
This sequence comes from Pedobacter superstes, assembly GCF_037622515.1. NCBI lineage: Bacteria > Pseudomonadati > Bacteroidota > Sphingobacteriia > Sphingobacteriales > Sphingobacteriaceae > Pedobacter > Pedobacter superstes. Next base: position 116,167 of record NZ_JBBJCN010000007.1, on the reverse strand, counting down.
TAGCCTTACAACTAATAGAAATGCTAAGAATGCGACTAATCTATGGGTTTTGAACTTAATAATTAAGTATGTAAGCAATGCGGCAAGCAAAAATACCACCAGAACCTTGATTGAAAAGAAACTTATGTAATCCCTGATATTAAACAAAAACGCAAATGGGATGACTAAAGTCACCAAAACGCATAAACCGATCAGAATGGATTCAAACACCCTGTTTAGCTTTGGCAGATTATCCCGAAAGGTATAATAAGCATGGCTCCAGATAAAAAACAATAAAGGGAACAGCATCAATAAATATCTTGGCCGGGTTTCAGGGGAAAGCCAGTACACTAGGATATTTGCCAAAAAAATCAAGCCGCAAAATTTAAGAAAACTATTTCGCATGAGCTGCTTAATAAACTCCTTGTGAAAACAAAAAAGGAGGAGAAGGCTGGCAGGGAAAAGATGTCCGGCATATTCGAATGGAAAAAGAAAAATATGTTTCATGCTCTTCCACAATCCCACACTAGCTGCTGTACGCTGACTGCTTTGATCCCAAATTGTAGAAAAATAACCTTCGAGATTAGAATTATATAAAGAATAATTAAAAAAATATGATGCAATTAGCAAAAGGCATACTACTCCGCTTACAATGTGTTGCCAGCTAAATAAGCGTCTAAAGTTATTGGTGTAAATTAGGAGTGTTATAAGAGTTACTCCCTGAAATACAATTGACGGCATCCCTTTACACAGGAAACCTATGGCGGTAATAATATATGATGTGAAAAACAATAAAAACCAGTGCTTCTTTTGATAAAAATAAAAAATGCACATAAAAGAAATAAAGGTAAGCCAGGAGTAGAATATATCAATATGTCCCAGCATAGAGTCGTATATAAGCATCCTACCGTTTACCATGGAAAGTATTGCGCTTAGCAGGGCTATACGCTTATCTTTTAAAAAGAATGCTGCGGAATAATAAATGGTAATTGCAAACAGAAATAATGGCACAACTGCCGGCAACCTTGTGGCAAACTCAGAAAAACTTCCCGAAATTTGATAAACCAGTGTTAATAACCAATTATACACCGGAGGTTTATTGTAATAGTATTCTCCACCAATCGTAGGCACCGAATAATTACCAGAAAGAATCATTTCTAAAGCCACATTCGCACGTGTTGGCTCATCAGCAAACAGTGGAAGCAAACCAAGATTGATTAAAAAAGGAGGAATTGCCAGAAAAAGTAAAGCAGCAAATGTTTTGCCCGGAAATCTTGAAATATAGTTTTCAATTTTCTGCATCAGGCGGCAAAGATATAAAAGGATTATTTTTAAGCTTTAAATCCTATAAAACAATTTTGAAGGTGCAACCTTTATTGACTTCACTTTCTACCGTTATTGAACCGCCTAAAGATTCTACCTGCGCTTTAGTCATATGAAGACCTAATCCTTTCCCTTCGTTCTGACTGGTAAATCGTTTATATAAACCAAAAATCTGAGGGCCATATTGTTCCAAATCAATTCCGATACCATTATCCGAAACTTCTATATATATATTTTCAGCATTTTTCCAGGCTTTTATATGGATTTCAGGATCTCTGTCAGGCGCCTTATATTTAATTGCATTTGAAACTAAATTATGTATGATGCTTTGAACATAACTTTTGATACTTGTTAACTGATCGGCTTCATCACTAATTTCGACTTGAATATTGGCGTCCGAACCCTTAATTTGTTGTTCAAGACTATTACAAACCTCTTTAACAATATCAGTTAGTCTGAATTCTTCTCTTTTTTCATTAAATGGAGATCTGGCCGTTAAGACATCGTTTAAATCTTTTATTAAAGTATCAATCGATTCGGCAGATTGAATGATGTAATCGAAAATTTTTCTAACATCCTCAGGTGGAGTGCTGGCATTCAGAATATAAGACATCCCCAGGATATTAGCTATTGGAGAACGGAGGTTGTGCGATACAATATAGTTAAACTGCATCAATTCATTATAACGGTTATTAATCTCCATTATTAAACGTTCCTTTTCCTGCTCGTTTTGCTTTTTCTCAGTAATATTTTGTGCCAGGAGTATTACAGACATGACCTTGCCAGCATCGTTTTTGACAGGCCCAATACTCACACTGTACCATTCATTTAAGGCTTGGTTAACTGCTAACTCAAGATTTTTGACCACCCCATATTTATAAACTTTATCAATATGATTCCTTAATAATGCATGATACTCAGGCATCACAGCCTCAAATACAGATGAGCCAATAACCTCATCTCTCTTTTTACCATTTACATTATTAACATATGTGATCCGATAATCAGAGCTGAGCTCTAAAATATATATAGGGGAGCTTTCGGCAATCGCCCTGAAATGCTCCTCCCTGTGTGCAAGAGCATCCTGAGAAGTTTTCATCTCAGTGATATCCTGGACCATTCCAAAGAGGTAAGTATTAGAGTTGGAATCCGTCCGGCTGCTCGACGACTGCTCTTTTATATATTTAACATTTCCATTTTTTGTAATAATCCGATATTGTAATGAATAAGTAGAATTATTTTTCCTCGATTCTTTTATTGTTTTTTTAAAACTCTCCCGGTCATCCGGATGAATATAATTTAAATATGTTGTGAGAGATGGAGTAACATGCTTTTTATCTTCCTCAAGAATATCAAAAATGCCATCGCTCCATTCATGCTTACGATTGCTTCCATACCAGACCCAATACCCTACCTTTGCTAGCTTATGGCTGAAAGATAACAAATGCTCCCTCCGCAATAATTCATTTTGAATAACTTTTAATGCGGTAATATCAACTCCATATCCAACTTTATATTTTTGACCATTCGGACCTTTAAGTGGTTTTAAGGTTCTTACAAAATATTTCTTTTTTCCAGAGTTATCGGATAACTCCTCGATCCATTCGATAGGCTTTTTGAGTTCATCAACCAGGTTGTACATTTCTGTTCTGGATTCAGCAATCTCGATATTTTTATTGCGGTATCTGCAATAGTCAAAATCTGTTTTCCCGATTAACCAGTCGCGAGTGTTATCATCTTTTACCGCCGACTTGCTGATTAATAAATACCGGTTCTTCTCATCAATAACTGCAATATCTATATTTACATTATTGATGATACTTTCATAAAACTCTTTGGCAGTTTTTATTTCTTCTTTTGCTTTTATAGTATCCGAAATATCACGAATGATGCAAACAACTTCATTATCGTCACTTTTCACAAAGCGAGCTTCGTAATATAAAAGCTTATGATGGTCGCCCGCTAAATGATACTCATATCTTAGGCTATTGTTGTATCTCAGAACATTTTTAGTATACGCAAGGAAATTCTCAGCTATTTCCAAGGGGAAAATTTCTTTTAGATGAGGCTTTCTGACTGAATCGGCTTCAATTACTAATTCCTGATTTTCATTTTTATACGATAAACAGTTTCCTGTTTTTCCAATACGCAGGAGCTTATCCGGAACACCATCTATTAACGCCTTTAAACGTTTCTCATTTAAAACACTTTCATTCACATGCGCTTCAAGCGTCGAAATTACTTGTCTGTAATCCTTCTTTTCAGATATATCCGTAATATATCCCTCTACATACAGCAGTTGTCCGGAATCACTATATACTCCATTAGAAATTTCCCGAACCCAGATTATCTTACCTTCTTTATTTATAATCCGATACTCACCATTACATTCCTGTTTATTCTTTAATTCTTCGGAAAAGTATTCCCATACCCAGACTTTGTCCTCGGGATGAATAATGTCGGCATATGCTGTTGATGCATTATTTAATATTTCCTCCGGATAGTATCCTGTCAAAGCATAACATCCATTACTGACAAAGGTCATGTTCCAATTCCGGTCGGATACAGCCCGGTAAATCATCCCCGGCAGATTCTTGACAAGGTTTTGAGAAAGGGATGTGGTTATTGTACTTTGCTCCATGCCCGGAATTATTTTATCCTAATAATTAATTTTAAATATAGAGTAATTTTCAGAGAAAATAAATGGCTCTGTCCCAAGCTAATTAAAATTGTGTAATTATCCCTCCATAAAAATTTCTGGGGGGAGCCGGATTATAAAACCTTGCCCCAAAGGCATTTAAATCGTGGCCTAAACTATATTTAGAATTGAAGATGTTATCGGCGCCAGCGAAGACTTTTATTATATAAGCATTAACCTTTTTTTGCACACTCAGTTTTGCCTGCAGCAGGTGATATTTATCTGCAAACTGGGTATTTGCATCGTTTAATGGCATTGAGGAAACATAGGCATGTTGTAAGTATAGGTTTAAGTTTAACGGGAAATAAAGATTTACAGAACTCACCAGGTTATGCCGGGGAACTCCTGTTAGTTTATTCCCCGAAAAATCTGAAGAATTAACTATATAACTCTCGAACTTAAATCTGCTCCAGGAATAGCTTTCGCTAAATTTAGCACCCCTCATCCATCCTGAATTCTTTAATGGAACAACCCAGGCGTTAAGCTGAGTTTCCAATCCTGTTTGTTTTGTGCCTCCTGCGTTAACAAAATACTCGGTATCTGCAGAATTGACTCTTCTTACAATAGCGTCTTTAAGTTTGTAATGAAAAACAACATTGTCAAAATAAACTCTGTTATTGAAAATTGATAGTCGAATTCCGGTTTCAAAGTTCCATCCGGCTTCTGGCTGCAGATCTGTATTTATTTCGCGGCTCGATGGGCGTACCTCTTCAATTGTAGGAGGAGAATAACCTTTGCTGGCTGATGCACGTAATGCCAGATAATCTGTAAGAAAGTATGAAAGCGCCAGTCTTGGAAGAAGCTGAGCTTTGAAAGCTCTGTCTTGCCACTCAGATGCAACAGGATATATTCCTTTGAAGTTATACCTATAAAAACTAAGACTTATTGCGGCTTCAGTCGTCAAACGATTAGTAGGTTTAAAAGTTAAATGTGAAAAAAAGAAACCTTGATAACCTTTAAAATCAACAAAGTCCTGTGGCTCTCCCACTTCCCCGCTTAAATTGTTATAATTTTTTTTCTCAGAACTGGTTTGCTGTCCTTCTGCTCCCAATTGCCATTTCCACGAGTTTGATGATTCGTTCCTGCTGCTCAATTCAATATATGTTCTTAATCCAAGGCTTTTTTCTTCACGGATTTCATAGGTAGTAATAAAGGGATTGACAAAATCTGTAAATGAACCGGTTAAAGAAACTACATGCCTCAGCTTTGGAGAGAATAGTTTTGAATGCGACAGCCCCGCAAGAAAAGTTTTATTAAAAATACCAGCCTGCTGCTCCGCCGCTCCGGGAACTGCAGATGTTGCTGGTCTTGCCAAACGGGCATTTTGCCGGACCTGGGCCTGGGTTAATCCGCCCGGTGTTTGATAATCTAAATCAGAATACATTATTAAAGAGCTTAGTATTGCTGAATTAGAATATTTCCACCTGGGAGTCAACTGAATACTTTTGCGATTTAACTCGCTATTCTGCCTATACCCATCAGAATGCTGAACGGCTTCATTTAAAGCTATTTCAAAAGTATTTGTTTTTGTTTTTAGGCTAACATCCTGCCGAAATAATCCATAAGATCCAGCGGTAATTCCGGCAGAGATTAACGAACTATCCTGTTTTACTAATTCAGAGCTGATTAGCACTACCCCTCCCGAATTGGCCCCGAATATACTCCCCTCGGGACCTTTCAAAATTTCAATACTTCCCACGCTTGAGGCATCCAGCAAATTAAGATATGTATTCCCCCCGGCATCACTTAATAGAAAATCATCAAGGTAAACTTTAACATTTCTTACCCCGAAAGGAGATCGTAATAAACTTCCTCTGATAGATAATCGGTAACTCCCGGGCGACCGTTCCTCCATACGTACCCCAGGGGCTGTATTAATTGCTGACAGAAGCGAATGCCCGGCTTGATTCTGCAAAATCTCGGAATTAATTAAACTTATTGAGGAAGGAACGCCCAATATTGGTTGCTCAGAAAAATATGATGTTACAATTACTTCATCAAGTTTAGAAGTATCGGCAACGATCTGACAGTTAGCAGAAATATTTATAAATGAGAGGATTAAAACAATCAGCGGGGATCTCATAAAACCTTAAAAATCATATTAACAAAGTGAAATTATTCAAAAATACGTTTTATCTCCCAGTACAATAATTGCAATTAATCAAACACTCAGAGCAAATCGGCGTTTCTTTAATAAACCAAAAAACAATGGCTATTATATATCCTGACATGTATAACCGTCCCGAAAAATACAATACCGGGAATACTGAAAATCATTTGAACTTAAGAAACGAATATGTAAATATTAACACCCCCGAACGAATTCTATCAGTAATAAGTGGAGCATTCCTTTTATATTCTGGGATTAAATCATTGTTTAAACATCCTGTTAAGGGCTTATCGAAGGTTGTAGCAGGTGGCACTTTGTTTATGAGGGGAGCCAGCGGACATTGCCCGGTTTATGAGGCAGTGGGAGCGGACAGCACCAAACCAGAAGTAATAAACATAAAACAAAAGTTTACGGTCACCAGCCCTAGCAACGAAGTGTACCAATTCTGGCGAAGATTAGAAAATCTGCCCCTTTTCATGCATCATATTGAATCAGTAGAAGAAAAAGGTCCAATTCACTCTCACTGGAGAGCCCGGTTTTCTAAAAATACTCCTGCAATAAGCTGGAATGCTGAAATTGTGAAGGAGATAGAAAACCAATTTATTGGCTGGCACTCCGTAAAAGGGTCGCCACTTGAGCATGGCGGGAAAGTAGAATTTAATGATGCACCAGGAGGAGGAACAGAAGTTGAAGTGGTTTTTAGCTATCAGTCGCCAATTGGAGGACTGGGGACAGGACTTGCAAAACAATTCTCCCCGGCTATTGAAGAGATTATTCGAGAAGATATTTTAAATTTCAAACATTTTATTGAAACAAAAGAAGTGCCTGATTGAAAATTCACAGGGTTTAATCCGAGATATATTGAATGCCAAAAGGTGAAACTGAACCTTTTGGCATTCTTTTTTAATACTACCCCACATGTACTCCTTCTGCAAATTCTTCACACATTTTTGCGTTAAAGGCAGGTAAGTCATTTGGATTACGACTTGTAACCAGGCCATGCTCGACCACAACTTCTTCATCAACCCAGTTAGCGCCTGCATTAATCAGATCTATTTTAATTGATGGATAAGAAGTTAAAGTTCTTCCTTCGGTAACCCCCGCCGTAATTAGAGATTGGGGACCGTGACAGATTGCAGCAACAGGCTTATTGGCATTAAAAAAAGATTTTATAAAATGTATTGCCTGTTCGTCCATTCGAAGCTGATCAGGATTGATTACACCTCCTGGCAATAAAAGCCCGTCGTAATCCTCCGCTTTAGCTTCAGAGATATGTTTATCAACTGCCAGTTCGATGGACCACTCGTGATTTTTCATTGCCCTAACCTTTTCTCTTTGAGGAGAAATGATATGAACCCTGGCTCCTGCTTGTTCCAAAGCTTGTTTCGGACTAGTGAGTTCAATTTCTTCAAAGCCATTCTCTGTTAGAATAGCTATGTTCAGATTTTTTAGATTAGCCATAACGATTTGAAATTATATAGATAAAATCAAAAAGGCTGCAAGAATAATACCACCCATTTCTTTTTTTAAGATACTTTTGCAAAAAGTATCATTTGTTTTGATTTAAATGGTATATTAATTTTTCAGGTCACACTATGTATCTAAAAAAACGTATAGCAATTTTCGCTTCCGGTTCAGGCTCAAACGCACAAAAAATCATGGAGCATTTCAAAAAACATAATGATGCCGAAGTGGCTATTGTGCTTACCAACAATCCTGATGCGTTTGTACTGCAGAGGGCTGATAATTTCGAAATACCCACACATATCTTTAACAGACAGGAGTTTTATCAAACTGAAACAGTAGTCGACCTGCTCAAAAGCTTACAGGTAGACCTTGTTGTGCTGGCGGGGTTTTTATGGCTTGTTCCGGAAAGCCTGCTTAAAACTTTTCCGAATAAAATTATAAATATCCACCCTGCCTTATTACCTAAATACGGAGGTAAAGGCATGTATGGCGACAAAGTACACCAAAGCATATTGGATAATCGTGAAGAAGAATCCGGCATAACCATTCATTTTGTAAACGAATGCTTTGACGAAGGAGAAATAATTCATCAATCCCGTTTTAAAATTGAGAAGGGAGATGATTTGGAAATGATAAAATTTAAAGGTCATCAGTTAGAGCACCTGCATTATCCCAAGGTCATTGAACAATTACTTAAGAAAATGAAGTCGGCTTAAAAAATATCTTAATTCACTTTCCTATTCCTTGGGTCATCAGCAGGATTAATATAAGTGATTCCCCAGGGGCCTACTCCGTGTAATTGGATAATGCACTCTTCCCTGGTGAAAAAATAATGATGAGTGCCTTTCTTCATTACTGCAAATGCTCCAGCTGCAAGTTTAGTTGCAGGATTTTCAGCAAAATCAGCACCTAAGCCCATATAGCAGGCCCCTTGAATAACTGTAATATGTTCATCGGCGGGATGCCAGTGAGGCATTATTTTATAATTGGCCGGAACTTTGGCCCGCATAGTAAATAATCCTGCTTTACCCGGATCTCCTTCAATCACCGCAACTTTAGATCCGGGGGGTAAAGATGCAGGACCATCCATCCACTTAATACTATCAGGTAAAACCATAATATGATCATTTCCATGTGTAATTTGTGCCTGAATCTGATAAACTACACTGAAGACACCTATGAGTATCAAGACAGCAATTTTCTTTTTTGGGTTCATCATGTTATTCGTTTAAGATTTCGATTTTTTCTAGCCTCAAAATTTCACACAAAATATTGTTTTTAATTGACTTTCAAGCACTTAAGAAGTAAACTTACTTATATTTAACTTCCGAAACTTAGAAGGGTTTTGCAATAAATCAAAAAATATTAGCATAAACTCTTCCAGAAATCAGCTTCAAGGTATTACATGATTAGTACGGTAGAATGTTAATGTCGCAGGAAGCCCCCTGGGTGTCTTCTTAATAAAAATACCCAGACACATATGCCGCTGTTTTCAACAAAATAAACTTAAAAGTATTTTATTATCAGGCGATACCCTATATAATCTCAATTTAAAATACTGAAAAAAATTAACTCAAAAAACCTATCTTTGCGCCTTCAAATAAAACCCCGAAATGAGTCATCCCGTTAAAATAAAAAACGCTTTAATTTCTGTTTATTATAAAGACAATTTAGAACCCTTAATCAGGCAACTGAATGATTTTGGAGTAACTCTTTATTCTACAGGAGGAACGGAGAAGTTTATAAAAGATCTGGGCATTGATGTTGTAAGAGTAGAAGATTTAACAGGATATCCTTCTATTTTAGGGGGCAGAGTGAAAACCTTGCATCCTAAAGTTTTTGGTGGGATTTTATCAAGAAGAGATCTGCAGGAAGATAAGGATCAGTCTGAACAATACGAAATTCCGGAAATTGATTTAGTCATTGTAGATCTTTATCCTTTCGAAGAAACGGTAAAAGCTGGTTTAGGCGAAGAGGAGATTATAGAGAAAATCGACATTGGCGGAATTTCCTTAATTCGAGCAGCCGCTAAAAACTTTAATGATGTCGTTATTTTAGCATCAAAAGACGATTACAGCAATCTTAATAACATACTTACCGAGAACGACGGAAGCACTCTGCTTTCTCACCGTCGCGATTTCGCAAAAAAAGCGTTCAACACCTCTTCTCATTACGATACCGCAATTTTCAATTATTTCAATCAGGATAATGGACTAAACGTATTCAAACAAAGTGAGCAGCATGCCACAGCGCTTCGCTATGGAGAAAACCCTCATCAAAAAGGCTTTTTTTATGGTAATTTAGACGAAATGTTTACGAAGCTGAATGGTAAAGAATTATCATACAACAACCTGGTAGACGTGGATGCGGCGGTTGCTTTAATTGATGAATTTGATGAGCCTACCTTTGCTATTTTAAAGCATACAAACGCATGCGGCGTGGCATCCAGAAGTACACTTGCCGAGGCATGGAAGGTGGCTTTAGCCTGCGATCCGGTTTCCGCATTCGGGGGTGTTATCATTTGCAATGGCGAAGTTGATGAGAACACGGCATTAGAAATCAACAAATTATTTTTTGAAGTATTGATCGCGCCAGCATTTAGCGATGCCGCCCTGAAAGTTCTTACAGAAAAGAAAAATCGTATCCTTTTATTAAGAAAAGAAGTTAAGCTTCCTGCTAAATTATTTAAAACATTACTAAACGGAGTAATAGAGCAAGATAAAGATATGTCTATTGAAGGAACAGAGCAAATGAAGTCTGTTACCGACAGAAAACCTACTGAACAGGAGTTAAAGGATCTGCATTTTGCTATAAAGCTTGTAAAGCACACCAAATCTAATACAATTGTTCTTGCTAAAGACGGACAGTTACTGTCAAGCGGAGTTGGGCAAACTTCACGGGTTGATGCTTTGCGTCAGGCTCTGGAAAAAGCCAAATCTTTCGGATTTGATGTTAAAGGATCTGCAATGGCCTCAGATGCATTTTTCCCCTTCCCTGATTGTGTTGAAATTGCCGCCGACGCCGGTATTGCTGTTATTGTTCAGCCTGGGGGCTCAATTAAAGATCAGCTTTCTATAGATATGGCAAATGCAAAAGGCCTCGGAATGGTTGTAACAGGGGTTAGGCATTTTAAACATTAATTTCAGATAATTTATTTTCAATTTTTGCAACATTTAGCAAGTTTTGACGTAATTCCATTGTAGTTTTTAACGATGCTTTAAAAAAAAAGACGTTAACTTAGCTTAATTTTAATCTTATAACATTATTCTTTAATGGGTTTATTTAACTGGTTTACACAGGAAATTGCAATTGATCTTGGCACTGCAAATACCCTTATTATACACAATGACAAAGTTGTCGTTGACGAACCCTCAATCGTGGCGTTTGACCGAACAACTAATAAAGTTATCGCTATCGGCCGTCAGGCCATGCAGATGGAGGGTAAAACTCATGATAACATTCGTACGGTCCGTCCATTAAAAGACGGTGTGATCGCAGATTTCAATGCTGCTGAGCACATGATTCGGGGAATGATAAAGATGATTAACAATGGAAAAGGCTGGTTCTTCCCATCTCTAAGAATGGTAATTTGTATCCCGTCCGGCATTACTGAAGTGGAAAAACGTGCCGTAAGAGATTCAGCAGAGATTGCCGGCGCGAAAGAAGTATACCTTATTCACGAACCGATGGCCGCAGCCGTAGGTATTGGTATTGATGTCGAAGAACCAATGGGTAATATGATTATTGATATTGGTGGTGGTACTACAGAGATTGCAGTTATTGCTTTATCAGGAATCGTATGCGACCAATCTATCCGTGTTGCAGGCGACAATTTCGACAGCGACATTGTGCAATACATCCGTCGCCAGCATAATATAATGATTGGAGAACGTACCGCTGAAAAAATCAAGATTGAAGTTGGCGCTGCTTTACCTGAATTAAGTGATCCTCCCGCAGATTTCGCGGTTCAGGGTCGTGATTTAATGACTGGTGTTCCAAAACAAATTACTGTATCCTATACAGAAATTGCTCATTGCCTTGATAAATCCATTTCAAAAATAGAAGAGGCCATTCTGAAAGCACTGGAAATAACTCCTCCCGAACTTTCCGCAGATATATACCAGACTGGTATCTATTTAACCGGAGGAGGGGCATTATTAAGAGGCCTTGACAAGCGTGTAGCTGCTAAAACCAAATTACCCGTTCACGTTGCTGAGGATCCTTTACGGGCAGTTGTTCGCGGTACAGGAATTTCACTTAAGAATATAAACAATTTCAAGTTTTTAATGCAATAATTCAATGAGTGAATGATGGAATGAATAAAGGAGCGAATGCTTTATTATTCTCTCATTCACTCATTCAAACAATGACCTATGCGTAACCTATTGATATTTATCAGCAAGTACAACGCATTCTTTTTTTTCGTTATCTTTTTTATCACCTCCCTTGTGCTCGTGGTTAGAAATAATTCATTTCAGCGGGCCAGTGTTTTAAATTCTTCCAATCAGCTTATTGGTCAATCATATCAAAGAGTGAATTCACTTCAGGAATATCTGCGATTAGCACAGGTTAATGATAGTCTTGCAGCCGAAAATGCACGCTTAAGGGCATCATTGAAAAGCTCGTTTTACAACGATAGCATACAGCAAATTTCAGTTAATGACACAACCCGTTTCCAACAATACACTTATATAGTGGGTAAAGTGGTAAACAATTCAATCCATCAGAAAAACAACACCATCACTATTGATAAAGGTAAACGTCATGGAATTGAAAAAGGGATGGGGGTTATCTGCTCTTCAGGCATTGTGGGAATCGTAGAAAACGTATCTGACCATTATGCTACAATAAGATCTTTATTACATCAGGACACAAGAATTAGTGCGCGGATTTCAGAGAATCAGGCTTTTGGCTCTTTGGTTTGGGGGCAAGAAAATTATGACCCGCAAATAGCTACGCTGAAAGACATCCCGAACCATGTAGAGGTAAAGAAGGGATTTCATATTGTTACTTCGGGTTATTCTTCTGTATTTCCGGCAGAAATCGCCATTGGAAGAGTGGCAGTTACCAGAAAGAAAACGGGGGAAATTTCATCTGAAGTGAAAGTGAAACTAAGTACTGATTTTTCCACGCTTGCATATGTCTATATCATTAAAAGCAAGTTAGCCGTTGAGCGACAAGCTTTAGAAACTCAAAACCAGGCAGTAAAATGATTAGAATATTTACCAGCAACCTGATACGTTTTGCATTACTGGTTTTTATACAGGTATTCTTACTTAAAAACATTGGGTATTATAACCTTTCAGTACCCTTTCTATACATCCTGTTTATTCTTCTCCTGCCCTTTGAAACACCCAACTGGCTGGTATTTTTGCTGGCGTTTTTAATTGGATTAACCATAGATAGCTTTTATGATACACTAGGTGTAAATGCTGCAGCCTGTACTGTTTTAGCCCTAGTGAGAATAATATTTATAAGTATCACAGTTCAACGCTTAAGCTTCGAAATAGAGCCCGAACCAAAGCTGGGAATAATGGGATTCAGATGGTTTGTTTTTTATGCAAGTATATTAACTCTCGTACATCATACAACTTTGTTTTTAATTGAAGACTTCAGCTTAAATGACTTTCAGTACACACTATTTAGGATAATTTTGAGTTCTCTTTTTACTGTATTTCTGATTTTAGTAGCTGAGTTCATCTTCTACCGCAAGAAAGAACGTTAACACAAAATGAATAGTTTCTTCCCCCGCCGGTATGTTATTCAAGGGATATTTATAGCGATTGCTCTAATATTGCTACTAAGGCTATTTTACATCCAGGTTATAGATAAAAGTTATTTTCTTTCGGCGAATAATAACGTTTTACGTAAAGTCATTGTGTATCCTGCAAGGGGGGTAATATTAGACCGTACAGGGAAAATATTAGCACAAAATGAACCCGTATACGACTTAATGGTTATTCCCCGGGAAGTGAAGCCATTCGACACCCTTGAATTCTGCCGTTTGATTGGCATTGATAAGGAAGGTTTTGATAAACGATTCAAAAAAGCAATCAGGTATTCCCGTTATACGTCTTCAATTTTCGAGAAGCAACTGTCGGCCATAACGTTTGCCACTTTTCAGGAAAAGCTATCCGAATTTCCGGGATTCTATGTTCAGAACAGATCTGTCAGAAAATATCCAGATAGTATCGCAGCTCAGTTTTTGGGATATATAGGAGAAGTAAATGAAAGAGATATCGAGCGATCTGGTGGATTTTACCGCAGAGGTGACTATATCGGGCGTACCGGAGTTGAGAAATCTTACGAGGACCTTCTGAGAGGCCAAAGGGGAGTTCAGAATTTGATGGTTGATGCATTTAACCGCCCAAAAGGTCATTTTGCCGACGGACGCTATGATACCACAGCCGTTTCGGGGGATCAGTTAATCAGTTCACTCGACAAAGCACTGCAAAAATTCGGGGAACAACTGATGAATAACAAAATCGGAAGTATTGTTGCCATAGAACCCTCTACGGGAGAAATTCTTGCATTTGTAAGCAGCCCCACCTACAACCCGAATTTAATGGTTGGCAGGCAGAGGGGAAAGAATTACGAAATTCTGGACAAGGACCCTAATAAACCAATGTTTATCCGGCCAATTCAGGCCGAATATCCTCCGGGTTCTACATTTAAAGTAATTAATGCCCTTCTGGGACAGCAGTTTGGTTTAATAAAGCCTGAGACGAGTGTAAATTGCACTGGAGGATACTGGTATGGTGCACGCCGTCCTATGAAATGTACCCATGTTCACGGAACAGTAGATCTGGCCCGTTCGATTCAGGTTTCCTGCAATACATATTATGGAAATGTGTATGCAACAATTGTAGATCGCTCGGGCATGCGGCCTGTTAATGGATTTAAACGCTGGCGCGAAGGAGTTGCGAAATTTGGAATAGGAACAAAATTAGATATTGATCTGCCAGCTGAAAGAAACGGGCATCTACCAACGGATGAACTTTATACGAAACGATGGGGAAGCGATAAATGGCGTTCCGGATTTAACATCTCACTTTCTATAGGGCAAGGCGAGCTTGGCATCACGCCCCTGCAAATGGCAAATGTCGTTGCGACAGTCGCTAACCGCGGATTTTACTTCAAACCACATCTGGTAAAAGCCATCGGAGAAAAAAATGTTATCAAAACTGAGTATACTAAGAAGAATAGTGTAGGCGTAGATGCGAAATACTTTGAAACAGTAATTCGCGGTATGAGTATGGTGGTTAACCAGGACGGCGGAACCGCTACCTATTCCGCCATACCCGGAATTGAAATATGCGGAAAAACAGGAACGGTGGAAAATCCTCATGGTGATGATCATTCGGTATTTTTCGCGTTTGCACCAAGAAATAACCCTAAAATTGCCATAGCTGTTATTGTAGAAAACGGCGGACATGGTTCAACCTGGGCTGCACCGATAGCCAGTTTAATGATTGAAAAGTATATCACCGACAGTATATCACGACCGAAATACTATCTTGACCGGATACTGGAAGGTAATTTATTACCTGGAGCAA
This sequence comes from Pedobacter superstes, assembly GCF_037622515.1. Taxonomy (NCBI): domain Bacteria; kingdom Pseudomonadati; phylum Bacteroidota; class Sphingobacteriia; order Sphingobacteriales; family Sphingobacteriaceae; genus Pedobacter; species Pedobacter superstes. The sequence continues at coordinate 101,034 of NZ_JBBJCN010000007.1, read as the reverse complement.
AGGTAAAAGCCAGAACCGCGCCTGTAAAAAAGCCTGATAGTACCTCAAATAAACCTAAACCGAAGCCAATTGAGGCGAACACAAATGCTATTTTAAAAAATGATTAATCAGCGCAGCCTTTTTTTTAATATTGACTGGGTAATAATCTCTATCTACCTGGCGCTTTGCATTATCGGCTGGTTTAATATACATGCGGCGGTATACGATCCACTGCATCCCAGCATTTTTGATCTCGAAACCAACTACGGAAAGCAATTACTTTTTATAATTGTTGCATTAATTCTAGGGGTGGTAATTCTATTACTGGATAATAAATTCATTAATGCCTTCTCTCCTATTTTTTATGGAGTTACACTCATACTTCTTGTTGTGGTTCTATTTGTTGGACGAAATGTAGGAGGCAACCAGGCATGGATTCCCATTGGTAGTTTCAGGCTTCAACCTTCTGAATTTGCCAAATTTGCTACCTGCCTGCTGCTTGCAAAATATTTCAATTCAACTAATCTGAAACTGACTGATTTTCAGACATTATTCGTTACCGGGCTAATCATTGTTATTCCCATGGCATTAATTATGCTTCAGCCCGATACAGGTTCTGCCCTGACGTTTACCTCTTTAGTTTTTGTATTATATCGTGAGGGCTTGCCAGGACACACTCTGGTTGTCGGCGCCTTATTTATAGCCCTATTTGTCCTCACACTCCTGTTTAGTAAAATTATTGTAATAGGAGCTTTGATCGCAATAGCTGGATTATTGATTTATTCAAATAAAAAAAACCGGTCCTTTATTACCACAATAGGTATCGGTTTAATTATGTCTGTAATCTTTATTTTTACTGTAGACTTCGCATATAAAAACATCCTGCAATCGCATCAGCGTAACAGGATCGATGTTATCCTTGGTAAAATTGACGATCCGCGCGGACAAGGTTATAATTTAAATCAATCCAAAATAGCAATAGGTTCTGGTGGATTATGGGGTAAAGGGTACTTACAGGGGACTCAAACTAAATATGATTTTGTGCCAGAACAAAGCACAGACTTTATTTTCTGTACGGTAGGAGAAGAATGGGGCTTTATTGGAAGCCTTGCGGTAATTAGCTTATATGTCACCCTTTTGATCCGAATTATTAACCTTGCAGAAAGGCAGCGATCTTCATTTACCAGAGTTTACGGATACGGCGTGGCCTCCATACTTTTCTTCCATTTCTTTATCAATATCGGAATGACCATAGGACTAGTTCCGGTAATCGGAATACCTCTGCCTTTTATTAGTTATGGCGGATCTTCTTTAATCAGCTTTACAATCCTGTTATTTATTCTTTTAAGACTGGATTCAAACCGGATGGGGGTGATTTAAATTATTGAACATTCAAACAATCTTAAATTCCACCTTTCTGATATTTTAATAAAGCGATTTATAGCATTAACTATTTGCTGAAAATCGCCTGTTTAATAATTCGTAAAGTTTATCGGCTGTGCCTTGCCTGGATGCCCAGTTATTTTTACCCGCATAATTTGTCTTAAGAAAATTGTCAGCGGCCTCAAAAGAATCAAAGCGATTAATAATTTCTATAGCTTCACTATAAGCAAGACTATATCCATTAAACAAATCTTTAATAAACAGCAATTTATCATTCAGATTAATGATCGCCTTCAGGTCTGTAACAGCTTGCTTATTTATCAATCCGATAGAATTATTCTGAGGTCTCTGTGCAGACATCATCTCATTTAACGTTGGAACCTTTTCCTGCATCTCGGCAATAGACGGAACTTCTACATTAACTATTTTTTCCTCAATAATCACTTCGTTAATTACAGGGGATGATTCTTGCGTCGGGGAAGAAGATTCTTCATTTATCACAGGAACCGGGGTTTCAAGGTAAGATGACTCAGCTTCGTTAATTTCAGCTACATTCCTATCAGCTTGCTCTTCCACAATTTCTGACTGGTCTTCTTCCACTAAAGTATTATACTCTTCTATTCCCTGCGGATAAACGGGTATTGCAGCCGAAGTTAATTCAGCCTCAGGTACAGCCTCATTTTCAAGTGGGGTTTTATCTTCATCTAGTTCGTTGGATGGATAAACATCATCCTTAATCACCTCACCTGCAACCGGTATATTCTCAGGTTCTTTTTCGTATTTCTGAAATTGTGGTTCAACAGCTAATTTTTCTTGTGAACTAGCAGGCTCTTGCTTAGCAGAATTATCCTGAGAAGAGTTTAATTTTTTAAGCACCTTAATATGTTCTGCAAGAAAATCAGCATTAGCCGAAAGCAACTCCAGCTCCAGCTCATTCAGATTATCAGAAGATTCTGATAAATATCGATACTGCTCATTAATCTCGGATAATATACCTCCTACTTTCCTGAATATATTATTTGCTCTCATTTTAGGGTAACTTTTACAGCGTGTATATGTTAGTAACTAGGCTGCCAAAAATAGTATTAAATTCTGATATTAGCCCGCAGCAAAGGGCTTTTACATGTTATTTAGTGAATTACATTTCAGGTCCGTTACCGGACCGCGAGGCAGTATTGAGGTAATTTGCGGATCAATGTTTTCGGGTAAAACTGAAGAACTGATTCGCCGCTTACGCCGTGCCCAAATTGCTAAACTTAAAATCGAAATTTTTAAACCTAAGATCGATATCCGGTATGATGAGACAGCTGTAGTTTCTCACGATTTGAATTCCATTCATTCAACCCCTGTTGAAAATGCCTCGTCAATTTTGCTACTTGGTTCCCGTTCTCAGGTAGTTGGAATAGACGAAGCTCAATTTTTAGATGAGGAACTTCCCGATGTTTGTACAAAACTTGCGTCTAAAGGAATTCGGGTGATAGTAGCAGGACTGGATATGGATTTTAAAGGCAAGCCCTTCGGACCAATGCCCGCCCTTATGGCTATTGCCGAAGAAGTTACCAAGGTGCATGCAATATGCGCGATGTGCGGCTGCCCTGCAACGTACTCCTATCGCAAAATCGCTGACATCAGACAAATTCTTGTGGGTGAAAAAGAAAGCTATGAACCCCGCTGCAGGTTATGCTTTAATACTTCTGAAGAACTATCTTAGAATACTGATTTTACTGGTCGTAAGTTGATTATTATAAATCAACCGGTAAAAGTAAATGCCACTACCAATATCAGCAAAATTACCTCCTGCAAAGTCATAGTTAAGGTAATGAACTCCATTTCCATAAGGTTGATTTGATACAAGTGTTCTAACTGTCTGCCCCATAACGTTACAAAGTTCGAGAGTAACTATCCCACTCTCAGGCAAAGCAAAACGCAGGATGCTCAACCCGCTTTCCGATGTCAGAACAGGATTTGGATAAATATTTAGCTGGACTTTTGTGATTGGTTCCTGTGGAGGACGGGCACTTAAAAGATTATATTTTTCCTGAGCGGAATTTCCGGAAGCTTTAATATCCTGCAAATTATCCCCGCCAATTACGGCAAATGCTACTTTTATAGAACTATTGGCCGGAATATCATATGGCCCGTTGCCTGAAACAAAAGAAACATCAATCCCCGATGTAGTTGTTCCCATACTTAATTCTTTTACTCCGTTCGACAATGTCTCCCACTTTTCTGCAATAGTTAAATCATTATCACTAAGCGGATTATTAACAATATTATAAGACAAAGGATAGTAAATGAAAGGAGCATTTTGATTTAAAAGCTTTATTGCAGCATATGGCCCTACTTGTTGCTTATCATATACATATCCCAGGCGAGAGGATGGGTCAAATTGGGTGACATTGGCTACCCCTCCAAATATATCAAAGTCGGTAAATAGCCCTACATGAACATTTTTCAATAAAAAGTTGGTAGTGTTTGTAATTTCATATTCGGAAATAATATACTTGTCGTGAGGAGCAGACTTATAACCAATAACTTGCTGCTTTACAGATATAAATAATCGATCAGGATTTCCGGTATCATCAAACTGTGCTTCGGCTTTGATGGAATCGGAATTATTAACCAGTTCATGGGCACGTACCACTTTTATAAAATGTTCATCACTCTGATCATTAACACCCCTGGCATTATTAGAGACCCTGCCAGAAGAATTACCAATCATTAAGGATGCTTCATACAACAGTTGATTGCCTTTATAGAGAAACCCTGCTCCCGCTTCTGCCAATGGAGCACTGAACCCTATCCTACCCGTACTGGAAAGTGTGGTGGTAACAGAATTGGTGTGTATGTCGATGTAATCTTTAGCTACGATCACAGAAAACTTTTCAAAATCCTGGTAAGCATTATTATTAGCTGCATAATCCAATCTAAATGAAACGGCGGTATTAGTAGAAGTGCCGGGCGAAACAGCGACTTTAAAAGGACCAACAAGCGACCTTGACTCTAAGGTACTCAGAGATGGAATAGTAATTTCAGGAATTAGAACAGTAACTGCGGAATTTGCCGTACTTAAACTAATTTTAAGGTTTGCTGCCGGGAACAAAAAATTCTTTAAATCCAGGTAAAGATAAAGAGTATCCGATAATTGAACGTTTGAAGAATGATGTTCTTCTTCTGTTATTTTTTGAAGCCTGACGGATGGTGAGGTTTGCGTTAATGCATTAAAAACATTTAACCTCCCTTTACCCAGAAGCCCGATGTAAGACGGATTTCTGGAGTCAATATTATCTGCCGTAACCCTTAATAATTCACCCACTTGCGGCATGCTTAATAGGGGGAAATAGGCTTTCACCAAAGCAGCGGCACTGGCCACAACTGGAGCCGACATGGAAGTACCAGTACTTACACCATAGCCGTTGTTAAATGTAGTGCTAAGTAATGAACTTCCCGGAGCACTCAGGGTCACATAATCCCCATAGTTGGAAGATGGAGACTTTCGATCTGTATTATCTGTGTTAGCAACAGCAAAAACACCCTGATAGGCCGCAGGGTATTCTGGTTGATTAGCTCCTGTATTACCCGCAGCTGCAACAATAAGACAGCCTTTATTCAGGGCATAATCCACAACATCACGACCAAAACTACTTGCAGATTTACTTCCCCAGGAGCAGTTTATGATTCTGGCACCTTTATCCGCAGCGTATTTAACACCCTCGTAGCCTTTGTAAATATCGGCCCCGCTATCATCAGGTCCGGCTTTAACGATCAGCAATTTAGCATTCATCGCTATACTGGCTACCCCAACACCATTGTCGGTCACAGCAGAGGCAAGACCACTTACGTGCACCCCGTGATCATTATTAGCCGCTACAACATTAGGGTTATTATCGGCCTTTATATTATTTGCTGTAGCTCCAACAAAATCCCAGCCCGCATAATTATCTGTAAAGCCGTCGCCATCATCATCAAATCCATTAACCGGATCTGCTATATTGTAGTAAATGTTAGCTGCCAAATCCTGGTGAGCTAGTTCGGAACCACTATCTACAATCCCGATAATAATACCAGAGGCATCGCGAATTAAGTCCCAGGCCAACGGCGCCCTTACAATATTTAAAAACTGCTGCTCCCCGGAAAGATAGCGGGGATCGTTCGCGATATAATTAATATGATTTATATAAACAGGTTCTGCATAGTCAATATTGGGGTCAGTCAATAGCTCAGTAATTACTTTCTCTATATCAGCAGAAGTGGAAATAACAAGTTCAAAAATCCGATTGAGGCCAGGGTCTTTTTGCCCTCTTGAATAGGTTTTATTTTCAGGATAAGTCTCAGGGAACTTCTTATCCATGGAAATCACAACAGCTGATTTTAATTTCGGAATACTTGAAAGAGATTTGGATGAAGATTCGACACCTGCTTTAAATTTCAGAATGATACGACCAGGAATATAGTCGTTTGAAGTTATGCCCGGAGGAAATTTAAATATCCTGTTATTTTTTATACCTGTGTCCTGAGCTTGCGAAGCAATAAAATACAGGAGTAATGAAAGGATAATTAAAGGTTTTTTCATTAGGAGTTTCGGCTATTTAAAGTTATTAATAAATCGGATTATGGAAATAATTTGTTTTAGATATCTCTGATAAAGCAGCCGATAAATTTTATAACTCAATCTATTTTAACTCATTCAAAACCTTAAAAATTTTTTGCTTAATTCCTGATGTGCTTCCATTATAATTATTTGTAATGAAAGTGAAGGTCAGTGGAATACCTGAAGAGCTTTTATGATAGCCCGCATAGGCTAAAACGTTTCGAATACTCCCGCTTTTCATGCTCATTTCATTATTAAGTGGCAGGCTTTCTTTGAACGAATTAAACCAGGGTTCTCTTACTGCAGATTGAAGGATAGAGGTCATTGCCAAACTGGTAATCCTGTTTTCGGGCGACAAGCCGCTTCCGTCAAGAAGAGCAAGGGCATTGGCATCGACAGCTAATTTATCAACCCAATATTTCTGAATCTCTAAAATGCCATTTTCAGTATTTATGATTTTACCCCGCTTCATAGAGATTGTTTTTAATATATTTTCGGCATAAAGGTTAATGCTCTTTTGATTCAGCCAATAGATAACCTGAGTAAGAGAAGGTGAATTATACCGGTCGATAAAAGTTAATGCCTTTGAATAGTTCTCTTTAGTCAAATCAAGCCGGCGTGTGGTTGTGGCTATTCCAGCAATTGACATTCCATTATTAAGGAGATCCTTACGTAACTCATTACTGATGGTAAGGGCCGGATCAGGCATCGAAATCATGATTGTTTTCTTCAAATCGATGCCGTAAGTGCCTCTTAAATATACAATATCTGTATAAGGAGCAGAATAAGCGTACACTTTATCGCCGCTTCCGGCTGCACCTGTTTTAACTTCATTTACGAGCTGGATCCCTAAAGAAGTGTTAGCGTCGGTCATTAATTCCGTTTTATCACCCGGGCTATTTCCAGCACGAAACTTAACGCCCATTTCATTTTCCCTCCAGGACAGAGATGTAGCCCCGGCACCATAATAATTCCCTATATCCTGCCATATCCATCCCAATGGAGTTATTTGAGTACCAAATAACTTATCATCGCCAATTATTCGACCATTAATTTTTTTAATTCCCGCCCTTTTTATGGCAGCAGTCCAGTTGCTTAGTAATAGGTCTGCCTTCGATTGGGGAAACCGGTCGCTTCCAAGTGTTGGATCGCCCCCACCTGTAATAATAATATCCCCGTTGAGGGTCCCATTTGTAATGGTCCCACTATAACCCAAGGTCGTCTCCCATTTAAAGTTTGTGCCTAAAATCTGAAGCGCCGAAATAGAAGTTACCGTTTTAAGCGTTGATGCAGGCGCTAAACCTACATTTCCATTTCTTGAAAATACTACCTCCCCAGTCAGGGAATTAAGTACAGTTAAAGAGCTTAAACCATATTTCAACTGCGGGTCTTTTTCAAATTTCAGATATGCGTTTTCAATATCAGGCATGCGGGTTTGAGCGCATGCTGCTTGTGACAGAATGAACAGGATTGGAAAAATAAACTGCTTCATATGATTTTCAAATACAAAAAACACTCGTTTTACAACAAAAAAAGGCGGCTAAATTATCAATTTGCCGCCTTGTAAAAATATGAATAATCAGTTACCCTTTCAGGATACCTTTTTTTAATAGATACTCTGCGATCTGAACAGCATTTGTTGCAGCGCCTTTACGAAGGTTATCCGCAACCACCCACAAGTTTAGAGTGTTATCGAGTGATTCATCACGACGAATACGTCCAACCAATACTTCATCTTTTTCATGAGCATCTTTAGGCATCGGATATTTTAGGTTTGCAGGATCATCAACAACGATCACACCTTCCTGCTGCTCCAGCAAGCTCCGAACTTCCGCTAAGTCAAAATCATTCTCAAACTCTATATTCACAGATTCCGAGTGTCCACCCATTACCGGAATACGAACGGTAGTTGCTGTTACACGAATTGAATCATCGCCCATGATTTTTTTAGTTTCAAGGATCATTTTCATCTCTTCCTTAGTGTATCCGTTATCCTGGAAAACATCGATCTGAGGGATGACGTTTAAATCAATAGGATAAGGATAAGCCATTGGCCCTTCTATGCCATTGCGCTCATTCATTAGCTGTTCAACCGCCTTTACACCTGTTCCGGTAACCGACTGATAAGTTGAAACTACTACCCTCTTAATTTTATATTTTGCATGAAGCGGTTGTAATACCACTACCATTTGAATAGTCGAACAATTTGGATTCGCTATAATTTTGTCTTCAGCAGTTAATACATGCGCATTTACCTCCGGAACCACCAGTTTTTTAGTAGGATCCATTCTCCATGCAGAAGAGTTATCGATCACCGTAATGCCGGCTGCCGCAAATAGAGGCGCCTGCTCTAATGAAGTACTGCCGCCTGCAGAAAACAAAGCAACTTCAGGCTTCATCTTAATTGCATCTTCCACGGTTACAACCTTATACTTCTTGCCCTTGAATTCCACTTCTTTACCAGCACTTTTTGCTGATGCTACGGGAATCAATTCAGTAACCGGAAAATTGCGCTCTGCTAAAACTTTTAACATCACCGAACCTACAAGGCCGGTAGCGCCTACAACTGCGACTTTCATTTGTTTTGTAAATTATTTATTACTTTCAATTATTAATTATCTGCCAAAGATGAAAAAATATCTACTTTTTCCACTCATTTTATGTGGGAAATTTGCCTTTTCGCAATTAAATGAGTCGTTTAATGACGGGAATCTTACAAGTTCCCCGGTTTGGACCGGAAGTAATTCCGGAAATGACTTTATTGTCGTTACTGATCAGCTGCGGTCAAACTCAACAACAGCAAGCAGTAATCTGTATTTGAGTACAGTTAATAATTTAGCCACGAGTTGTCAGTGGGAGTTCTGGGTAAACCTCCAGTTCAATCCTTCGGGTGCAAACTATGTGGATGTTTATTTGACGTCCGATCAGGCAAATCTGCAATCAGCCAGTATTAACGGCTACTTTGTACGTCTCGGAAATACAAATGATGAAGTTTGCTTATTTAAACGATCCGGAACGACTGCATCAAGCACCAAGTTAATTGACGGAATTGATGGAATCCTGAACACGTCAAACAATAAAGTTAAAATAAGAGTAACCCGGACTGCTTCAAATGTATTTACCCTTGAACGGGATATTACCGGATTGGGAACCTCATATATAACAGAAGGCACGTTTCAGGATGCAAGTGTTACAACATCGGGCTATTTTGGAATTTTTATCCAGCAATTCACATCAAGCTTTTTCCAGAAGCACTTTTTTGATGACTTTAAAATAAACGCCTTAAATTTTGATACAAGTCCGCCTAAATTACTATCTGCGACCGTAGTTGATTCTACAAGTTTAGAAATACTATTCGATGAACCTGTTGATAGTGTTTCGGCAAAATCTTTATCGAACTACTCTATAAACAATAATTACGGAAATCCTATATCAGTTAAAACTACAGCAGATGCTTCCAAATACAGTCTGGAACTTTCCAAGGGACTAATTACAGCATCTTTCCTTCTAACTGTTTCGAACATTAAAGATAAAGCGGGTAATTTAATATCTTCTGATAAAACCGCTACGTTTTCTTTTATCAAACCATTCCGTGCAGTAAAAGGAGATATCATTATCAATGAAATTTTTTCAGACCCATCACCCCAGATTGATTTGCCATCAGTAGAATTCATCGAACTTTTAAATACCGCGAATCAAACTATTTCACTCAAAAACTGGAAATATTCAGATCCTGCGTCAACTGCAATTCTGCCAGCAGACAGTATAAAATCAGGCGAATATCTTATTCTTTGCGCTAAAGCGGACACCAGCGAATTTAAGCATTATGGAAAAACCTTAGGACTATCACCCTGGCCAACGCTAAATAACGCCTCAGATATTATAAAACTGGTAAGCCCGGAAAATAAGACAATTGATTCTGTTGCTTATTCTGATACCTGGTATCCAACGGCTATAAAAAAGCAAGGAGGATGGTCGTTGGAGAGGATAAATTATAAATCGGCTTGTCCGGGATTGTTCAACTGGACGGCCGCTACAGATTCCGCAGGAGGAACACCGGGAAAACAAAATTCTGTATTCATCCCCAATTACGATCAGTTAGCTTTTAAGGCTGATAGTATTCAATATCTATCCGACAGCACTCTAAACGTTTACTTCAATAAGCCTGCAGATATTTCCGCCTCAAATAATTCATTCAATCTATCTCCGGTTTCAGGAAATCTAAAAGCTTTAGTTTTTGATAGCAGCGCCAAACAAGCAAAATTAACTTACAGCTCTAAATTCTCTCCCGATACTTCCTATCAGTTAAGTGTTTCCCAGCTTAAAGATTGCGCAGGAAATTCAATTGGACTAAATACGTTTCAATTTACGACACCCAAACTCCCTCCTGTACGACTCGACACCGGCAGGATCTGCATCACAGAAATCTTTGCCGATCCATCACCCGAAATCAGATTACCGCTCGCAGAATTTGTTGAGATCTTTAATCCCGGCAAGGATACTATTGACCTGGATGGATGGACCCTTAACGACCCCACAACCAAGGCTTTAGTAAGTAAGAGGTTAATATTCCCCAAAGAATATATAATTCTCTGTCCTTCGGCAGATACCCTTCAATACAAACAGTATGGAAAAACTATTGGATTAACACCCTGGCCTTCGTTAAATAATACATCAGACCAAATCACTCTAAAAAGCTTTAAAGGTAGGTTAACCGACTCAATTTCGTATTCTGACACCTGGCACCAGACAAACAAAAAACAAGGCGGATGGTCATTAGAAAGAGTTGATTTTAACTCAGTTTGCGGCGGTATATTTAACTGGACTTCTTCTGTTGATACAAGCGGCGGAACTCCCGGAAGGCAAAATTCAGTAAACATTCCGAATTATGATCGGGTCGCTTTTAATGCTGACAGCATGAAGCAAACATCAGATTCAACGCTTACAGTTTATTTCAATAAATCAGCAGATCCTTCAACGGCGAATAATTCTTTCTCTATAAATCCAGCCTCTGGCACATTAAAATCGGCATCGTTTGACTTAAAAGCAAAAGAGGCAGCACTACTTTTTAGCAATTCATTTCTGCACAATACTTCATACCAATTATCTATTTCTGATTTAAAAGACTGTACAGGGAAAACTATTATACAAAACACCTTAAGTTTTACAACTCAAAAGCTACCGCCTGTAAGATTAGATACGGCAAAGCTTTACATCACCGAAATCTTAGCTGACCCTTCTCCTGAAGTACAATTACCATTGGTAGAATTTGTGGAAATTTATAATCCCGGAAAGGATACCATTGATCTTGATGGATGGACATTGAATACCTCATCTTCGAAAGCTGTTTTAAAGAAGATCTCTATTTTTCCAAAAGAATATCTTATCCTCTGTCCTGCCTCTGACACCACTCAATATAAGACTTTTGGCAAAACATCAGGACTTTCTCCCTGGCCCGTATTAAATAATTCATCTGGCCAGATTTTCATCAAAAGCTTTAAAGGACGCTTGGTTGATTCGATCGCTTATGGAGATACCTTTCACAGCGCAACCACCAAAAAACAAGGGGGATGGTCACTTGAAAGAATTGATTTTTCTTCAGTTTGTCAGGGCTTATTTAACTGGACTTCTTCTATTGATATTTTTGGTGGCAGCCCTGGAAAGGCGAATGCTGCTGGTTTAAATAACTATGATCAGATTGCGTTTAAGGCGGACAGTATTAAGCAAGCCTCTGATACAAGTGTTCATGTTTATTTTAATAAACACGCTGATATCTCAACTTCTTTAAACGCCTTCACATTGAATCCGGCTGCCAATATAAAAGCAGTACACTTTGATACAAAGGCTCGAGTTGCCACATTGGAATTGATCGATTCTTTATCGGCTAACACTTCATATCACTTAAATATCTCACAATTAAAAGATTGTGCCGGGAATGAAATCACTCCTAACAACACTTTAAGTTTTATCACACCTACCCTTTCGCCGATTAGAACAGATACCGCCAGGCTTTTTATTACCGAGATCTTTGCTGATCCTTCTCCTGAAGTAAAATTACCTCTTGCAGAATTTGTTGAGATCTTTAATCCCGGAAAAGATACAATTGATCTGGATAGCTGGACATTACATACATCGTCCGGGAAAACCACCATAAGGAAAATTTCGATTTCTCCGAACAATTATCTGGTTCTTTGCCCTGCTGCGGACACCTCACAATATCAATCTTTTGGTCAAACGAAAGGTATTTCTCAATGGCCAGGATTAAGCAATGCATCTGGTCAGGTCTTCATGAAAAGCTTTAAAGGACGCATGGTAGATTCCATTAGCTACCATGATTCATTTCATAGCTCAGCTCACAAAAAACAAGGGGGCTGGTCGATTGAACGGATTGATGTAAATTCAGTTTGTAAGGGAGCATTCAACTGGACTTCATCTATTGATCCTTCCGGAGGAACCCCTGGCAGAAAAAATTCGGTTTCTGTAAACAACAACGATTTAATTACATTCAAAACCGATAGTATTAAACAGATATCTGATACAAGTATTCAACTATTTTTCAATAAATACGCTGATGTTTCTACAGCTATAAATGCATTTAGCTTAGAGCCGGGTTCGGGGAATATTAAGTCGATAACCTTTTCTGAAAAGCCAAAAGACGTTCGATTAGTTTTTACTGAAAAATTTATTGAAAACACCGATTACAAACTAAAACTTTCACAATTAAAGGACTGCGCCGGGAATACTATTATTACGAACACCTTAAATTTCACCGCGCCTAAACTACCACCAGTAAGGCTGGATACCGCGAATTTGGTTATTACAGAAATTTTTGCCGATCCTTCTCCCGAAGTAAAACTACCTCTGGTGGAATTCATAGAGATATACAACCCTGGCAAGGATACAATTTATCTGGATGGGTGGACATTGAACGACCCGACCACAAAAACCATTTTAAAAAACGCTTCAATTTTGCCTCAACAATATTTAATTCTTTGTCCGCTTGTAGATACTTTACTTTACAATTCATATGGTAAAACTTTAGGTCTTTCCCCATGGCCTCCTTTAAATAACGCGTCAGATCAAATTACACTTAGAAGCTTTAAGGGCCGTTCTGTAGATTCGATTCTATACAAAGACAGCTGGTATAGGGATAGCTTTAAGAAATCCGGCGGCTGGTCACTGGAGCGAATAGAAAATCAATCAATTTGTACCGCGTCACAAAACTGGATGGCAAGTAATAACCCTGACGGAGGAACCCCGGGAATGCAGAATTCAGTACATAAGCTGAATAGCAATCAGCCGCTTACAATCATACAGGCAAGTCTGATAGATAGCCTAAACATCTCGCTAAAATTCAACCGTGCACCGGATAGCTTAATAGCATCAAACCCTGACAATTATACTATTAATAATGGAGCAGGAAAACCATCCGCAGTTAAAATAAACTCAGATGCATTTAATGAAGTAAGTTTGCAATTATCTGGTCCGATTCATCGAGGGAGTACATACAAAGTTACGGGCTCTAACATAGCCGATTGCTCAGGCACACTCGTCTCATCCTCCAATAACTTTGCTGAGTTTTTCTATCCCGATAAGGTCCAAAAAGGAGACATATTAATCAGTGAAATCCTCTTTAATCCACGTACCGGCGGAGCAGATTTTATTGAAATTTATAACAACTCCAATCATTTATTTGACCTGAAAGATATTTCTGTTTCTACAATTAAAGCTCCGGACAGTATCATAAACAGAAAAAAGCTGACTGATAATTCTAAAACTTTAGAACCGGGTGCCTATTTGGTCCTTACAACCGATCCTGATAACATTAAAGCCGAATACCATACAGAAAACCCACATGCTTTTTTAAAAGTGGCCTCGATGCCGGCATTTAATAATGCCGAGGGATCTGTTGTAATCTTATCCGGCGAAAGCCGTATCGACCAACTCGACTATAATGAAAAAATGCATTTCCGTTTAATTAAAGATCCCAAAGGTGTGTCTCTTGAAAGATCTGCATTCAACAGACCCAGTAATGATCCAGGCAATTTTCGGTCGGCGGCTGCTTCTGCAGGTTATGCAACTCCTGGTTATAAAAATTCTCAATCAGTGGGTATATTGTTGCAGGCATCGGAGGAAATAGTGTTAGGCTCCAAAACCCTATCGCCCGATAATGATGGTTTTGAAGATGCTTTGCAAATCAATTATAAGTTTAAGGATGCCGGACTGGTTGCAAACGTGAGTGTTTATGATGATAATGGAATACTAATAAGGCGCCTGGCAAAAAACATAACTCTTGCAGCAGAAGGAACCTTAACTTGGGATGGAATGACGGATAATGAGCAAAGAGCAGAAATAGGTGTCTACATTGTTTATTTTGACGTGTTTAACCTTGATGGAAAATCAAAAAAGTTCAGAAAGGCTTGTGTATTGGCCGCTAAGCTTAACTGATTGTAGAATTTTGCCATGTTTAAAATCAGGAGGATTAACCTCAAATCATTCTGTTTTAATTTTTACTTTTGCCTTTTAATTTTTTACTTTTTATAAATGGGAAGAGCATTCGAATTCCGTAAAGAAAGAAAATTTAAGCGCTGGGCCAAAATGGCAGTGCAGTTCACCCGCTTAGGGAAAGAAATTGTAATGGCTGTAAAATCGGGCGGACCAAACCCCGAAACAAACTCACGCTTACGCACCGCTATTCAAAATTCCAAGGCAGTAAATATGCCCAAGGATCGTGTGGATGCGGCGATAAAAAGAGCTTCAAACAAAGACGATTCGAATTATGAGGAAATTGTTTACGAAGGATATGCACAGCATGGTGTTGCCGTCTTAATTGAAACAGCTACCGACAATACGAACAGAACAGTGGCCAACGTGCGCAGTTACTTTAATAAAACTGGCGGAACTTTAGGTAAAACCGGCTCTCTTGATTTCATTTTTAACCGCAAAGCAGTTTTCAGATTCACTCCTCCTGAAGATCTCGATATAGAAGAATTAGAGTTCGAACTGATCGATGCAGGATTAGAAGATCTTTACATTGAGGCGGATGAAGAAGGAAATGATATCGGCGTAATCCATACAGCATTCGAAGATTTCGGGAAAATGCAAAAAGCATTAGAAGAAAAAGGATTTGAAATGAAAAGTGCTAAATTAGAAAGAATTGCGCTTTCCCATACCGATGTTACCGAAGAGCAGGCTGCTGATGTTTTCAAGTTAATTGATAAATTAGAAGAAGACGATGACGTGCAGGCAGTTTATCATAACATGGCGGAATAGCTGATTTACGATGAAAATAATATGCAATAATGACCTTTGAAGAATTTTTCACAAAGAAAAGAATAGACCTGGTTCAGCTTGAAAAAGCTGAACCGGTGCTTTATAGCGAATTCAAAAGCCATTTTGCCGCAATGGGTGAAAAGAGTTTTGACCACACAAAGAAATTCTGGTTTAATAAGTTACGAGGACTTTATCATCTGGCTCATCCTGAAAAAGCAATTCCGAAGGTTGAAGAAGCTATTGCCGCACAGGCGGAACCTTTAAGCTCTCCTACCATCGAACAAAGGCCCTTCACACCACGGTTTAAAAGTGCAAACATCAGCAAAACGGAGCCTTCCGAAGAGGCCCTAGAAACAAAACCGGCTGCTAAACCTGCCTTCAGATCAAGAAACATCCCCGTTAAGGAATCTGAAGAGGGCCAGAATGCTCCGCAAGAAAATTCAGAGAATATTCCACCTATAACAAAACCGGCTTTTAGGCCCAGAAATATTCCTGTAAAACAATCTCCGGCAGAGGGTGAAGACGCCAAAACTGAAAGCCCACCGATAAAAAAACCAGGTTTTAAGCCTGTAAATGTCAAACCTGCATCTGAAGAAAATGCGAGTGATTCTAATAAAACAGGCAGCCCTCCAGACCTCTCAAAGCCATCTGAAACTTCAACTATTAATAAGGGAGACCAACAAGAACTTGCCAAGGAAGGATATAAACCTAAGTTCAGGCTTAAAAACACTAAAAATCCCTCTTCTGCAGAAGAGGAAAGTGCTGGTTCAATAAAAAAAGAAATACCAGAATCTGAAGATTTCACTGTACCTTTTGTGGAACCAGGTATCGAAAGGAAGATTTCTTCTTCTACTGACCAAAAAACTCCCGAACAGGAAATACAGGATAATAATATAGACTTGAGGGGGACTGACGACACAAGTCAGGACGAAAAACCCAAGCCAGCTTATAAGCCAAAATTCAATCTGAAGAATATTAAAAAGCCTAACGCGGACCAATAAGTCTTTTAGCTTAATATTATTGGTATGAAAAGGCTCTAAATAAAAAGGCCTATAAAGCTTTAAAACTTTATAGGCCTAACTTATTGCCGAGGCAAAATCTTAATATCTGTAAGCTTCTGGTTTAAAAGGACCTTCGACATTTACACCGATATAATCAGCCTGATGCTGATCAAGTACATCAAGTTCTACACCAATTTTTGCAAGATGTAAACGGGCAACTTTCTCATCTAAATGCTTAGGAAGCGTATAAACTTTATTCTCGTATTTACCGGGATTCATCCAAAGCTCCAATTGCGCTAAAGTTTGGTTAGTAAACGAGTTAGACATTACAAATGACGGGTGACCAGTTGCGCAACCAAGGTTTACCAAACGACCTTCTGCTAATACAATGATATCTTTACCATCGATTGTATATTTATCAACCTGAGGTTTGATTTCGATTTTTGAATGTCCGTAATTAGTATTTAACCAGGCCATATCGATTTCATTATCAAAGTGACCGATATTACATACGATAGCTTTGTCTTTCATTACTTTGAAATGTTCAGCACGAACGATATCGCAGTTTCCCGTTGTAGTAACAATGATATCAGCTTCTAAAACTGCAGTTGCGAATTTCTTCACCTCATAACCTTCCATTGCTGCCTGTAAAGCGCAGATAGGATCGATTTCAGTAACGATTACACGTACACCTTGAGAGCTCAATGATTCTGCAGAACCTTTTCCTACATCACCATAACCGCAGACAACGGCAACTTTACCAGCCATCATGATATCAGTAGCACGACGAATGGCGTCAACTAAGGACTCGCGGCAACCGTATTTATTATCGAATTTTGATTTAGTAACCGAATCGTTAACGTTAATTGCAGGTAAATGCAATGTTCCGTTTTTCATACGCTCGTATAAACGGTGAACTCCGGTTGTCGTTTCTTCTGATAAACCTTTGATTTCTGCGATAAGTTCAGGGAACCTGTCGAATACCATATTGGTTAAATCACCACCATCATCCAAGATCATGTTTAATGGTTTGCGATCCTCGCCAAAGAATAAAGTTTGTTCTATACACCAGTCAAACTCTTCTTCATTCAGACCTTTCCAGGCATAAACCTGAATACCTGCAGCAGCAATTGCAGCAGCTGCGTGATCCTGAGTTGAAAAAATGTTACAAGATGACCAGGTAACTTCAGCGCCCAAAGCAACAAGTGTTTCAATAAGTACAGCAGTTTGAATAGTCATGTGCAGGCATCCTGCGATACGAGCACCTTTAAGAGGCTGTGCCGCGCCAAACTCTTCGCGAAGAGCCATTAAGCCGGGCATTTCTGCCTCTGCAAGTCCGATTTCTTTGCGACCCCATTCTGCCAGGGAAATATCCTTTACTTTGTAAGGAATGTAAGTTGTCTCTACTGATGACATAGTTTGTTTTTTTTAAATGTTTACAAAAGTACACCATCCGCCAATGAATATCAAACATTTATAAACTTAAGACATCCAACAAATAAATGTGACAAAGTATTGATATGCTAATTTTTACCTTTGCTGCGTTAGCATTATTTTTGCACCGTATATTAATCGTTATTCAATTCAATAATCCGTAAATAAAAAGAAAATGTATCCAGAATATTTAGTTGCCCCAATGCGGGAAGATCTAACCAAAGTTGGCTTTGAAGATTTAAAAACTGCAGAAGAAGTAGATGCTGCGATTGCAGGTGAAGGAACCGTTTTTGTTGTGGTAAATTCGGTTTGCGGATGCGCAGCTGCAAATGCACGCCCTGCGGCAAAAATCGCCTCACAACACCCTAAACATCCTGGAAAACTAATAACAGTTTTTGCAGGTGTAGAAAAAGCAGCTGTTGATCAGGCCAGAAGTCATATGCTGCCTTATCCTCCGTCATCTCCGTCTATGGCTTTATTTAAAGATGGCAAGCTGGTTCATATTATTGAACGTCATCAGATAGAAGGCAGACCTGCACAAATGATTGCTGATAATCTGATTGGCGCTTTTGAACAGTATTGTTAAAAAGTAATTACACAGATTAGGGAGGGGCTGAATCATGAGATTTAGCCTCTTTTTTTTCCATCTTTATTCCCTGTCTCTTGATTCTTAACTCTTGCTTCTATTTTCTCAAATATCTTTATTAAGCAACCTTTCCAAATCAATCAGGGAAACATTCATTCTAACTCTCCCCTGCCGGGCATAAGATATTTCCCCCGTTTCTTCCGAAATAATAACAGCCACTGCATCGCTCATTTCTGATATCCCGATTCCAGCTCTGTGACGCAAGCCAAATTGTGGCGGAAGCTTTTCATTATCTGTTAAAGGGAGAATAGAACTTGCCGATTTTATACGTCCTTCTGATATTACAACGGCCCCGTCATGCAATGGACTATATTTTTGAAAGATACTTTCCAGTAACCGCTTCGAAATGGCAGCGTTCAGAGTCTCACCGCTATTTTGAAAGTATTGCTCGTCAAAATATTTGGCAAAAACAATCAATGCGCCGGTTTTGCTGCTCTTCATACTTTTACATGCCTCAATAACAGGCCTGATATATATGAAATTTGCTTTCTCTAATTCCTTTTTACCGAGAAAAAAATTCTTCCAGATTTTGGTTTGCTGCAAAGAGGCATTCTTACCTATCAATAATAAAAAACGCCTAATCTCCTGCTGAAATACTATTATTAACGCCAGGACTCCTACGCTTACGAAACCGCCCATAATCTGAGTTAATAAGCGCATTTCCAGCTGTTTAACGGCGATAAAAAAAAGATAAATTATTACCAGTCCGAGGAGGATATTCAACGCAATTGTGCCGCGAAGCAAATTATAGATGTAATAAATAATAATAGCTACACAAAGGATATCGACTAAATCTAAAAGCCTTAAATGCAGGAAACTAATATCAAACCCCTCCATGCGTTGAAAATAACAATTTATAATGATTTATTAACCAATTTTATTGGATGCCTTTTAATATTCTCACGAAGCATTTTCTGAGTTAAAATGACCGCTTCAACCGCAGGTTTTACATCATGAACCCGCAAAATATCAGCGCCCTTCATCAACGCAATTGTATTTAAAACCGTGGTACCATTTAATGCATCTCTGTTATCAATATCGAGCACCTTCCAAATCATTGACTTCCGCGATAAACCTGCCAATACCAGTCCGCCAAGTGTTTTAAACAACTCAAATTTACTCAATAGCGCATAATTATGATCAATAGTTTTGGCGAAGCCAAATCCCGGGTCGAGTATGTAATCGTTAATTCCGGCTTCTTTTATCTGTTGAATTTTACCGAAAAGATATCGGGCAACATCAGTAACAACATCATCATATTCGGCCAATTGTTTCATTGTTTGAGGAGTTCCTTTCATATGCATAAAAATGTATGGAACTTTTAATCGTGAGACTGTTTCTATCATCTTTTTATCTAACTCCCCTGCCGAAATATCATTTACAATATGTGCTCCTTCTGAAACTGCAGCTTCAGCAATTTTGGCCCGGAACGTATCTGCAGATAAAATCGCTTGTGGAAACTCTTTGGCTATTGCCCTTAATGCTGGGAGCAGCCGGTTCATCTCTTCGCTCTCAGAAATATCGGCCGCTCCAGGTCGCGACGAATAAGCGCCGATATCCAGAAAACAAGCCCCTTCCGATAACATTTTTTCGGCCGTTTGCAGAACGTGGTCAACAGAGGTCATGCGACTTCCATCGAAAAAAGAATCCGGAGTTATGTTTAAAATCCCCATCACTTTTGGAGTTTCAAAGTCTATTAACCGCCCTCCAACATTCAGAGTTTTCTTTTCAAACCCTGTTGAAGCATCAATTCTAAAAGACAAATTATTCTGATGAAATTCTGTATTTTTATCCGCCATTTAAAAGGCAAAATACAGCTTTATTCATCTTACAATCAAATAATTTAAGCTTTGATCAATAATACAGCAGAAGAATACGATGCGGTTATAAAAATTTGCAAAGACCTCTTCATAAAAAAAACTAAAGATTACGGGACAGCATGGCGTATTCTTCGCCCGGGCTCAATAACAGACCAGATTTTCATAAAAGCTCAGCGCATCCGCACCCTGGAGGAAAAAAAAATCTCTAAAGTTGGGGAAGATATTATTTCTGAGTATATCGGGATTATTAACTACTGCATCATTGCAATGATGCAATTAGAGCTTAATAATAACGCACCTTTTGAGCTTCCTTTAGAACAAGTTGAAATCGAATTCAGTAACAAAGCGAATGAAACTAAAGAATTGATGTTTGCAAAAAATCACGATTATGGCGAAGCATGGCGGGATATGCGCATCAGCTCTTTAACAGATTTGATATTAATGAAAATCCTTCGTGTAAAACAAATTGAAGATAACCGGGGCCAAACACTTGCTTCGGAAGGAGTTAAAGCTAACTATCAGGACATGCTCAATTATGCTGCATTTGCCTTAATTAAACTTGGAGTTAAGTAATGAAGAAATCTCTAGTAAATTTTTCAAGAGTATTTGTTGGTATACTTTTCATCTTTTCCGGATTAATTAAAGCCAATGACCCCCTTGGATTTGGATATAAACTCGAAGAGTACTTTGAAGTATTTCATATAAGCTTCTTAAATAACTTCGCAGTAGCCATTGCGATAATTATTTGCACCTTAGAGATCATCCTTGGGGCTGCACTTTTATTAGGAATACGGGCGCGGCAGACAAGTATAGGCCTCCTGGTGTTGATTATTTTCTTCACCTTTTTAACGTTTTATTCTGCTGCATTTGATGTTGTCAGAAGCTGTGGATGCTTTGGAGATGCAATTCCTTTAACGCCATGGCAATCTTTCACAAAAGACCTCATCCTTTTGTTTTTCATCGTCATAATTTATCTGAACAAAGACACAATCAGGCCTGTTTTCAGCTCTAAAGTCACCGAGAACAGAGCTCTTCCTCTAATTTCTGTTTTGGCCCTGGGCTTTGGCTTGTACACATACAACTTTCTTCCTGTAAAAGATTTCCTTCCTTATCATAAGGGCGCTAACCTGCCCGAAAACATGAAAATTCCTGCTGGCGCTCCACTGGATGAATATGAAGTCACTTACAATTTAAAAAATAAAAAGTCCGGAGAAACAAAAGAGATGACCGACAAGGAATATTTAAAGACTGAAATATGGAAAGATGCTAATTGGGAGATAAAAGGCACACCCGCAACCAAACTTGTAAAGAAGGGCTTTGAACCTAAAATAAAAGATCTAAAAATTGTTGATAGTCAGGGTACGGATTACACTGCAGAAATAATTGAAAATCCTTATTATAACCTGGTAATTGTTGCCGAAAACCTAAGCAAAACAAATGTGAATGCAATAGGTGACTTAAATGCTTTAGCTATTAATTGTGCGGAAAACTATAATACCCGCAGTGTATTGCTAACTGCTGCCTCGCCCGAGACCATGGAAGTCTTTAAAAAGCAAAATAAATTGGTGATGGAGGTTTTCAATGCTGATGGAGTTCCATTAAAAAGTATGGTAAGATCTAATCCCGGATTACTCTTGCTTAAAGATGGCGTTGTTATAAATAAATGGCATTTTCACGCCCTCCCCTCCTATCAGGAATTGGAAGAAAAGTATTTCAGCAACAAATAATCAGAATGTTTAAAGAATTTATAAAGTATACTGAAGTGTCTGATGCAAGAATCATAAGCACTTTTTCAAGCTCTAAAAAGAACCTTCCGGAGGCTGAATTTTTATTCAGTCATGTTCTGAATGCTCAACATATCTGGACTTGCAGGATCAAAGGAACGTTGCCCTTCTACCAGCGCTTTCAAATACATACGAAGCAATCTTTTCAGTCTCTGCATACCGAAAATATTGAGAATCTATATGCCCTTCTGGATACAGATCTGGAGAGAATAGTAAAATACTCTAACACTGAAGGCGGTTATTTTGAAAGTAAAATTTCGGACATACTATTTCATTTAGTTAATCATTCAACCTACCACCGGGCTCAAATTGCAATGAACTTCAGGCTAAATGGCATACAGCCACCGGTTACCGATTTCATTACTTTAAAGCGGGAAAACCTGTTATGAAAATATTTTTAATCGGGTTTATGGGTTCCGGCAAAAGCACTTTAGGTAAAAAGCTTGCTTTAAAATTAGGCTACACGTTTATTGATATAGATAAGGTAATTGAGAACCAAATTAACATGTCTATTTCAGAATATTTTCAGAAGAATGGTGAAGACTCTTTCAGGGAACTTGAAAGCTCAATTTTGAAAACTCTTGAGCTTCCGGAAAACACCATTATCGCCACTGGCGGCGGAGCTCCCTGCTTCTATGATAACTTACAATGGATGAATGAAAATGGCACCACCATCTATCTTTCGCTATCCCCAAATGCTTTGGCTAAGAGATTAGAAAGCGCTACTGAACAGCGACCTGTGCTTCAAAATCTGAAAGGAGATAAGCTTGAACAATTTATTGCTGAAAAGTTACAGCTACGTGAAAAGTTTTATACGCAGGCAGAAGTAATTGTAAAAGGCTTTGATCAAACTCCGGAAAAGGTTATAGAAATTCTTAAAAAAGCAAATTATCTTAAATAAACTGCGTCCTCTCCCGATTCATTTAATACCACATCCACGTGTTCCTTAATAACTGTAGCCAGGTCGAGTCCTGTAAAATCTGGCGAAACCGGAAATATCCGATGGCTGCGATTTACAAGAACTGCTGTTCTGAGCTTTTTTAAAGGAATATTTAAAAATACGCCCAAACCATAGGCCAGAGTTCTGCCGCTATTTAATACATCATCGGTAAGGACCACAACTTTATTGGCACAATCTTCAATAGGCACATCGCTAAAAGCCTGCAAATGCGAAATATTCTTATCTAAAGAAATTCTCATCAGAACTACTTTGATTCCGGAAATTCTTTCGAGTTCTTTTTGTAAGCGCTCAGCAAGGGCATAACCACAGTCAATGATACCTGCAATTACAAGCTCTGTTTCATCGAGGTTGTCTTCCCATATCTGGTAAGCCATCCGGGTTACTTTCTGCTGAATCTGCTTTTTATCAAGGATCAGAATTTTTTTATCAGACATTCTTTAGATTAATTTTGCCGCAAGCGTTATAGATTTTAAATATAAGGATAAAACACAAAGTTCGCCCCTTCAGGTACAATTACGAATAAACACATAAACTCGTTAGGGTTTTTATATTGCTTTATAAAACGATCCTTTTTATCCTTGTGAATGACGCCTTTTTCAATAAATTCTTCAAGCATAGATGCCTGAACGGACCAGGAGGTATTTAACTCATTTCTATCAAGAATAAGCTCGCCTAAAGCCACTTCATGCTGGTGTGCCACGAAAATCGGGTATTCCGACAAACCTTCAACCAGTATCTCGGTTGATATCTCCTTGATCGAATCACTATAAAGTTTCAAATCTGCTTCGAGGCTTTTAAGCGGGCTATTTTTTTGAGGTTCTGCCCCCTCACCTTCCGGCTGATTGATAAGATCTTTAATTTCCATTTCTCTTTATTCTGAAGGGTTTTCCAATTCCAATAAAACCACGTTCTCAACATGTTGTGTATGCGGGAACATATCTACCGGACGGATCCGTGTTACAGTATATTTCTCTTTCAACAACGCAATATCTCTGGCCTGGGTTGCAGCATTACAGCTTACATAGACAACCTTGGGGGCCTCAATTTCAAGAATTCTTGCAACAACATCCGCATGCATACCCGCTCTTGGCGGATCGGTTATGATCACATCCGGCTTTCCGTGTTCCAAAACAAAATCAGGGGTTAGAACATCTTTCATATCTCCTGCAAAAAACTTTGTATTATCAATAGAATTAAGGCCCGAATTAATTTCAGCATCCTCAATGGCAGTTGGAACGTATTCTACACCAATAACTTCTTTAACATGTCTGGCAACGAAATTTGCAATTGTACCAGCACCTGTATATAAATCATAAACCAATTCATCGCCCTTAAAGGTCGCAAATTCACGGGTAATTAAATATAACTGATGAGCCTGCAAGGAATTAGTCTGATAGAAAGACTTCGGACCAATCTTGAATTTAAGATCTTCATTACCGGCCATATCCGGCATTTGTTCAAAAATAAAATCACGTCCGTTAAACACGTGGATATCCTGGTCGAATATTGTATCGTTTCGCTTTTGATTTATGATGTAAAGTAAAGAAGTTATTTGAGGGAAACGATCCCTAACAAAAGCCATGGTTTTCTGCACGTCTTCTTCTGAAACATATGCAAATATTACAATCACCATTAACTCTCCGGTTGTGGAAGTTCTGATAATCAGATTTCGTAAAGCACCTTCATGATTCCTTAGATCATAAAAGCTAATTCTCTCTTGTAAAGCGAAATCTTTTATGGCATTTCTGATCTCATTTGATGGATCAGTCTGAAGATAACATACATCGATATCCAGAATTTTATCAAAACGCAAAGGCACATGAAAACCTAAAGCATTCATTTCTCTTCCTTCCTGCTCATCCGCCATATCTCCGTCGGTTAGCCAGCGTTTATTCGAGAATGTAAACTCCAGCTTATTGCGGTAATAACGGGTTTCAAACGAAGCCAAAATCGGCTCTGCAGAAGATATATCGACCTTTGCTAATCTCTCGAGGGCATCGAACACACTTTTTTGTTTGAATTGGAGCTGAGCATCATAGGTCATGTGTTGCCATTTACAGCCGCCACAAACGCCAAAGTGAGGGCAAAAAGGTTCTGTTCTGTACTCTGATGGTTTAATCAGGGCAGTAACTTTCGCTTCAGCAAAATTCTTTTTCTTTTTATACAGCTCAACATCTACAATATCGCCGGGAACAGCCTTTTCAATAAAAAGAACCAGGTCTTCAGATTTGCCGACACCTTTACCACCTTCTGCAATATCCGTTACCAGGATGTTTTCAATACGCTTCTTCTCTGCGGGAATTCTTTTCATGTGGGGGGCAAAAATAAATAAATTGTACGGGAAGTATTAGAAGTATATAAAGTTTGAGCAACGCAGACAGCGTTTGAAAGGCTGTCTGCGTCAAATAGTATTGAGCCTGTCCGAGATATTAAATAGCCGCTTTTACCAGATATGGCAAAATCTCTTTTTGAAAACTGACAAAATGCTTTCGTACGTCTGAATCGCTTACTGATGTAAATGCAAATGAAAAGACGATAGCCTTACTCGATTTAATAAGGAAACGCAACTTCTCAGCGTAATGCTCATCCCCCTTAAAAAGATGAGTTTCACGGTACGATTGGATAAGAAACACTTCTAAATCATCAGATAAAAGCTTCAAAAATCCCTGGGCATTTGTAGACTCACGAATAAAGTCCCAACCGATAAATTCATTACAAATGGTATATGAAAGCCGGCTTGTCTCCAGAATCAGATTGCTGAGGTATGCTTCTTTATCAGTCTCTTCGGCGCCTTTTTCAATGATCTCGTTTACGCTTATTCTGATAAAATCCATCAAAATAAAATGTAGTAATACTTCTTTACTTTCGAAATATTTGTAAAGGGTCGCCTTAGCTATTTTGGCTCTCTTGGCAATTTCATTAACGCTGGTTTTATGATAACCATATTTTCTGAAAAGATCCTGGGCAGCTTTTAAAATACTTTCCTTTATCTTGTCAATTTCCATAATCATTGGTTACCATTATCTGAAAAGATGTAGTTTGTACCCGGTATTCTTTTAATGACCTAACTGCAGGCGACTTTGCGGGTGAACCATCCATCAGAAAATATTTAGCTCCACTACAAGGGTCAGTCACTGTAAAACTCTCATCAGCTATTACAGCACATTTCTTCTCGGGCTCAACCGAGCTGCATCTATCATATGCCTTATACGTATTATTGGACGTCCTATAAATTATTAAGCCGGCGACACCGTGCCCGCTTACTAATAAAACACCGTTTGTGTTATTTTGATCAAACTCCAGCTTAGTAATATCATACTGGACATACACCTCCGGAATCCGGTTGCCATCATCCTTGGTACAGGAAATCAATGAAGTTAAAAAGAATAAACTTATTAAAATGCGGCCTATTTTCATTGGTCAGATTAATTCAGACTGAAATTGCTTAAGAAAGCGAATGTCGTTCTCTGAGAATAAACGTAAATCCTTTATCTGATATTTTAAATTAGTGATCCGTTCTATTCCCATACCGAATGCGAAACCAGTAAATTTTGCTCCGTCAATTCCACAATTTTCCAGCACATTCGGATCAACCATACCACAACCAAGGATCTCTACCCAACCACTGTGTTTACACATTGTACATCCCGCCCCTTTGCAAATAGTGCAGGAAATGTCCATTTCGGCGGACGGCTCAGTAAAAGGGAAATATGAAGGCCTGAAACGCACCTTTGTTCCCTCACCAAATAACTCCTGTACAAAGTAAAATAAGGTTTGCTTTAAATCAGCAAATGAAACATTTTCGTCAACATATAAGCCCTCAACCTGGTGAAAAAAGCAATGCGCGCGTGCAGAAATAGCCTCATTACGATAAACTCTGCCCGGCATCAAAGCGCGGAATGGCGGCTTGCCATTTTCCATCATCCTTACCTGTACCGATGATGTATGAGTACGCAAGGCGATATCTCCTTTTTCAGCATCTTTTTTGATAAAAAAAGTATCCTGCATATCGCGGGCTGGATGTTCAGGGGGGAAATTCAACGCAGAGAAATTATGCCAGTCATCTTCAATTTCAGGTCCTTCTGCAACCGTAAACCCTAGTTTTTTAAAAATTTCAAGTATTTCCTTTCTTACAAGCGATAGGGGATGACGCGAACCAATTTCAAAACCTTCACCATGAAGTGAAGCATCTATGTTTGTCTCTTTGTTTGTAACCTGAGAGTCTAAATTCTCTTTAAAAGACTGGTAAGTTTGTTCTGCCAGAATTTTAAATTCATTCAGCACTTTTCCTAAACTTCGTTTTTCTTCCGGAGAGACAGATTTAAATTCATCAAAAATATCTTTAATAATACCTTTAGACCCTAAAAACCGTATCCTGAAAGCTTCAAGTTCATCAGAACTATTTGGCTGAAAGCTTCTTATCTCCCCTGTATATGAATTTATTTTTTCCTGCATGGTACTAATTGATACTCCAGACTATTCGAAAATCTTTGGATAAACCCGACAATATCTTAAACTAATTGTCAAAAACTGATGAATATGCGCGAAAATAATAAAAATACACGATTGCTTACATCCCTTAGTGAGTAATAGAGAACAAATACTTATTTTTTTTATTAACCATTGTCATCCTGAAACCCACATATCTTATATATACTTGTTTTAAAATAAAAAACGTTATATTAATATACAAATAAACAATTCAATTAAAGCCTGCGTTTTTATACTGTTCTGTTCCATTTAATGTTAAAAAAAAGAGCTCTATTTATTTTTCTATTTCTTCTTTCTAAAGCATTTGCTCAGGAGCCCATTATGGTAACGGGGAAAATCACTGACACGGAGGGCAATCCGGTAGCCTTTACTTCTGTATTTATAAAAAACGGGAGTAATAGTACCATGGCCAATCAAAACGGAGAATATAAAATTGCTCTTTTGCCAGGTAAACACATAATGGTTTTCAGGTTCGTCGGGTATAAGCAGGAGCAAATTCAGTTCGAAGCAAAAAAAGGAGTAATTGTTAATGCGGTTCTCGAAAAAGAAAGATTTGTTTTGAATGAGGTGAAAATCTCAGTAAAAAAGCGTGAAGATCCTGCAAATGGGCTGATAAGAAAAGTTATAGCAAAGCGAATAGTCTTAAGATCGACACCTTCCTACATATGTGATGTGTATACTAAAGGAGTTCAAAAACTTGTTGGAGCTCCCAAAAAGATTCTCGGCCAGGATGTCGCACAAGCACTAAACCTGGATTCTAATAGGCATGGTATTTTATACCAGTCTGAAACGAAATCCAAATTTTACTTTAGTTATCCAAACGTTAAAGAGGTAATGGAAGCCTCCAAAATTGCCGGCGACAAAGAAGGGTTCAGCTTTAACCGTGCTTTAGATCTTCAGATAAATCTTTATGACAACCTTCTTCAATGGGGGCCTTTGGGTAACCAAAGTTATGTATCTCCGGTTGCCGACAATGCATTTGATTATTACAGCTTTCAACTTGAAGGATCCAGTGTCCAAAATGGTCACACTATTTATAAAATAAAAATCAGCCCTAAAAACCGTTTCGACCCTGTTTTCAGCGGCCATATATATCTTGTCGAAGGCGACTGGCGACTGTATAGCGTCGATTTAATGATTACAGAAGAGTCCCGCATTAATTTTGTCGACACGTTAAAAATCAGTCAGAATTTTATTGAAGTTGGAAAGACTTATTGGCTGCCTTCAGACATTACGTTTAAATTTAAGGGAAAGGTTCTGGGTTTTAAATTTGAAGGGTATTTTACCGGCTTGTACAGCAATTATTACATTAATCCGTCCTTTCCGGATAATTTCTTTAAAGATGAAATAATGAAGGTGCCTGCAGATGTAAATAAAAAGGATAACTATTACTGGGTAAAAAACCGTCCCGTTCCTCTTACATTCGAAGAGGATATAAATTACAGACTTAAAGATACTGCTGAAGCCAGAGTCTCCTCTCCCGAGATTTTAGATTCACTACAAAAAGAGAGAAATAAATTCCGGCCTGTTAAGTTTCTGTTTAGTGGTTACACACTGCACAATTATGCTAAAAATAGCTACTGGCATTTCAATTCGATAAACAGAACCATTTTTTACAATACTGTAGAGGGTTGGGCAATCGATATAAAACCGCATTACCGAAAGGATTTTTCGTTAAAACGCTCTATTGATATAAAACCAAGGTTTCGATACGGATTTAGCAGTAAAACATTTAATACGAATATTGAAATAAACTATCTGAGAGACACCTTACATCATGAGAACTTTACTTTAAACGTCGGAAGTGATTATCTCGATTTGAATAATAAGGGTACTATTAATTTATTCTATAATACATTAACAACACTATTTGACGGCAAAAACTTCCTGAAACTTTATAAAGCAAACTTTTTTGCGTTAAGTGCACAGCGTGAAATTACAGATGGATTACTGGTAACGGGAGGAACAGAAATTGCAAGAAGATACCCCTTAAGAAATGCATCACACAAACCGATTTTTGATAATGCAGCTAAAATATTAACATCTAATAACCCCTTAAATCCGGAGATGGATGAAAACATCTTTCCTGTTAATAATGCTTTCAGCATAGAAGCAAAACTATCCTACACTTACGGACAGCGTTATACCACCAGACCGGATGGTAAAATTTATGAAAACGCCAGATATCCGACAATAAAACTAAACTATAGAAAAGGGATCCCAAATATTCTTAACTCCGCAGTAGATTATGATTTCATTTCTGCGGATCTGTTCCAGGACAAAGTTAAAACCGGCCTGTACGGTTATAGCTCATTCTATTTGTCTGCAGGAAAATTTATAAACACTAATTCGTTATTTTATCCTGACATCAAACACTTTACGGGAAATCAGACCGCGGTATATAATCCTATTTTTCCGAATTTTCATTTTTTGGACTATTATGCCCACGCAACGAACGACAAATACTTTGAAGCTCATTTTGAACATAATTTCGTAGGATTGCTATTAAAGAAAATCCCCTTAATCAGAAAACTAAAACTTGAAGAAATAATTGGGGGAGCCTATCTAACACAACCGATGAACAACTACAGGGAAGTTTACTTTGGATTACAAAGATTGATTGTCAGGGCCGATTTTGGTTGGTCATGGACGCAAAAGGGGCAGCCATACAAGGCATTTCGTTTATTTTATGGCTTTTAGGTTAAAAAGCAAAAGCCGTTAAATCATCAAAAGTCATATCTTTGCACCGCATTTCACGCTGTTTGCAGCAGTATTAATGAATTATGAAAAGATACCAGACATTACTTTACTATTGTTACTCCACGATAGAAAATGCGGAGCAATTTGCCACAGATCACTTAAATTTTTGTAAATCTTTAGACTTGGTCGGCCGAATTATTGTCGCCGACGAAGGTTTGAACGGAACCGTTTCAGGAACTGTCGGATCTTGCAAGGCCTATATGGATTTCATTCAAAATGATCATCGTTTTGCATCTACAGAATTTAAGATTGACGATGTGGAGGAACCATCCTTCATCAAAATGCATTGCCGATACAAGTCCGAAATTGTGTATTCCGGTTTACGTGATCCTAATATTATTGACCCTAAAAAGAAAACAGGTGTTCATTTAGAACCCAAGGATTTCTTAGAGATGAAAGACAGGGATGATGTGGTTATTCTGGATGTACGTTCAAACTACGAGCATTCATTAGGTAAATTCAAAAATGCGATAACCCTGGACATTGAAAATTTTCGTGATTTCCCTGCCAAAATAAATGAACTGGCCCAGTATAAAGATAAAAAAATCCTGACCTATTGCACTGGTGGAATTAAATGTGAAAAGGCTTCTGCCTTGCTTTTACACGAAGGTTTTAAAGACGTTTATCAATTACACGGCGGAATAATTAAATACGGAAAGGAAGCTGAAGGAAAAGATTTTGAAGGCCAGTGTTATGTATTTGATAACCGGGTTGCTGTTGAGGTTAATAAAGTAAATCCTAAAGTTATTTCAACGTGCTATAATTGCGGGCAGACTACCGCTAAAATGATCAACTGCGCGAATCCGGAATGCAATGAGCATTTTACTCAATGTGATAATTGTGGTTGGGATTTAGACGGATGCTGCTGTGAAACCTGCAAGGATCATCCGCGGAAGCGACCTTATGATGGTACGGGATATTATGTTAAAGTTCCTCAACCGGTAAATACCAGCAAAAAAGTATATTCAAAATAATTCATTAGCCCCGACTCACAAGTTAACTATTGAACATTTCCAATGACAAAGCTATCGGTAAACATCAATAAAATCGCAACGCTCAGAAATTCACGTGGAGGCAATAACCCTGATCTGGTAAAAACTGCGCTCGACTGTGAAAGATTTGGTGCTCAGGGTATAACCGTTCATCCCAGACCAGACGAAAGACACATTCGCTATCAGGATGTTCACGATTTAAAATCAGTTATCAAAACAGAATTTAACATTGAGGGAAATTGCGAGGAAAAGGCATTTGTTGATTTGGTATTAGCCAATAAACCAGCGCAGGTAACGCTCGTTCCTGACGCGTTAAATCAAATTACCTCTAATCATGGATGGGATACTATCTCCCACCAGGAATATTTAATGGACATTATTGCTCAATTTAAAGAGGCCGGAATTCGTGTTTCTATTTTTGTGGACCCCGACCCGAAAATGGTTGAGGGAGCCGCTGCAACCGGAACAGACAGAATAGAGTTATATACAGAGGCTTATGCACATCAATATTTTCAGGATAGGGAAAAAGCTATCGCCCCTTATATTGAAGCCGCATCGGTGGCAAACCAATTGGGTTTGGGCTTAAATGCAGGGCATGATTTGGATTTACATAATCTTAAATACTTCGCGCTTAATATCCCTAACCTTCTGGAGGTAAGTATTGGCCATGCACTAATTTGCGACGCGCTTTACCTCGGGTTAGAGCACACTATCAAAAAGTATTTACAACAACTTTCAGATGCTTCTTAGAACCATCCGAAAATTAGAATCTTTTTTCAATGCCACTCTGCCGATACTGTAAAAAATCGGCGTCTATAGCAATAAAAGGATTCGCAGTTAATTCCAAATATAGTTTTTGGTATAAGACCGTAATCCCGTACTTATAATTGTCAACTAAATATAGTTTTTTCCACATACTACCCTCACGCTTCGGCAAAAAGGCTTATTTTCTTACCTTTGCGCTACCCAAAATTCTTCAATTTCAATGAGTTTAAATATAGATTTCCAGGAAAAGTTCGAATCCCGTCACATTGCTCCCGATAATACCGACACCGATGCAATGCTGCAAACAATAGGAGTTGCAACTCTTGATGAATTAATAGAACAAACTGTTCCTCAGAAGATCCGTTTAAAACAGGCGCTGAACTTACCGTCTCCTAAAAGCGAAATCGATTATTTAACCGGTTTAAAAATTGTCGCTTCTAAAAACAAAGTGTACAAATCATATATCGGTCAGGGTTATTACGACACTCTTGTTCCTCCTGTTATTTTAAGAAATATTTTTGAGAATCCGGGATGGTACACTCAATACACACCATACCAGGCGGAAATATCACAGGGGCGTTTACAAGCTCTTTTGAACTTCCAAACTATGGTTATCGACTTAACCGGAATGGAAATTGCCAATGCTTCATTACTTGATGAAGGCACTGCTGCCGCGGAAGCCATGTTTATGCAATACAGCTTACGCAAAAATCAGCAGGCAAAAACATTCTTCGTATCCGAAGAACTTTTCCCTCAAACTATCGACATATTGAAAACCCGTTCCGCTCCTTACGGAATAGAACTTCAAATCGGTAATCATCAAACAGTTGAATTATCTGACAATATGTTTGGTGCTATTGTTCAGTACCCGGCTGCAGAAGGAAGTGTTTACAATTATTCTGATTTTGCGAATAAGGCACACGAAAAAGGCATTAAACTTACAGTAGTCGCAGATATTCTCAGCCTTGTATTATTAACTCCTCCTGGAGAATGGGGGGCAGATATAGTAGTAGGCACCACGCAACGTTTTGGTGTTCCGATGGGCTTTGGGGGTCCTCATGCCGCATATTTCGCTACAAAGGAAGAATATAAACGCAGTATGCCCGGACGCATAATTGGAGTTAGTATCGATTCCGCCGGTAATTATGCTTTAAGAATGGCGCTTCAAACCCGCGAACAACATATCCGTCGCGATAAAGCAACTTCAAATATTTGCACAGCTCAGGCTCTGCTTGCAATTATGGCTGGTATGTATGCCGCTTACCATGGTAAAGATGGTTTAAAAGCTATAGCTGAGCGGGTTCACGGATTAACAATATTCCTTTCAGAGGCTCTTGAAACTTTAGGCTATATACAAGAAAACAAAACTTTCTTTGACACCATTAAATTAGATCTTGGCGATTTAGCGAATCCGATTCACGGACAAGCAATTAACAACGAGATGAATTTTCATTACTCGGGCTCAAAAATCACCATCTCCTTAGATGAAACTACAAATTTAGAAGATGTACTAAACATTATCAGGGTGTTTGCCAGAGTCAAAGCTAAAAGTATTGACGATATTAATATCGATACTTTAAAAGCTTCTCTTGAAGCAAGAATTTCTCCGGAACTACTGCGCAGCTCTGATTTCCTGACCCACCCAGTTTTCAACACGCACCATTCAGAACACGAAATGTTGCGTTATATCAAATCATTAGAAAATAAAGATTTGTCCCTTTGTCATTCCATGATTCCGCTGGGTTCATGCACGATGAAACTGAATGCTACCACTGAAATGATTCCTGTTACCTGGCCTGAATTCAGTAAACTCCACCCCTTTGCACCTTTGGATCAAACGGGAGGTTATATGCAGCTTTTTGATGAATTAAACAGATGGCTGAGCGAAATCACAGGCTTTGCAGCAATGAGCCTTCAGCCAAACTCTGGTGCCCAAGGTGAATATGCCGGTTTAATGGTGATTCGTGCATATCATCAAAGCCGGGGTGAAGGCGAACGAAATATTGCTTTGATACCTGCGTCTGCTCATGGAACTAATCCGGCTTCTGCTGCCATGGCAGGAATGAAAGTTATTGTGGTTAAATGTGATGTAAACGGCAATATTGATTTAGCAGACCTAAAAGCCAGAGCCGAAGAACATAAGGATTATTTATCCTGCTTAATGGTGACTTATCCATCAACTCATGGAGTTTTTGAAGAATCCATTATTGAAGTTTGCAATATCATCCATGAAAATGGCGGCCAGGTTTATATGGATGGCGCAAATATGAATGCACAGGTTGGCTTAACCAGCCCCGCTGCTATTGGCGCTGACGTTTGTCACCTTAACCTTCATAAAACCTTTTGTATTCCGCACGGCGGCGGCGGGCCGGGCATGGGACCAATTGGAGTTGCAAAACACCTTGTGCCTTTCTTACCAGGGCATCCGGTTGTGGATATCAGTAATGAAAAATCTATTCATGCGGTTTCTTCAGCCCCTTGGGGATCAGCTTCTATACTGATAATCTCTCACGCGTACATAGCAATGATGGGTTCTGAAGGCTTAACAAACGCTACGAGATACGCTGTATTGAATGCAAATTATATAAAAGCAAGATTAGAACAACAATATCCAATTTTATATGCAGGAAGTAACGGACGTTGCGCTCACGAAATGATTTTGGATTGCCGTGCATTTAAAAACTTTGGCATAGAGGTAACTGATATTGCCAAGCGATTGATGGATTATGGTTTTCATGCCCCTACTGTTTCCTTCCCGGTTCCCGGGACTTTAATGATAGAGCCTACCGAGTCGGAACCTAAACATGAATTGGATCGCTTTTGTGATGCCATGACTGCTATAAGATCCGAAATCGCAGCAATTGAAAATGGCAGCATGGACAAATTGAACAATCCATTAAAAAATGCTCCGCATACTGCCGCTGTAATAGCAAGCTCAGAATGGGGCAAAGATTATAGTCGCGAACAGGCAGCCTTTCCTCTGCCCTACGTTTCCGAACGTAAGTTCTGGCCATCAGTAGGAAGAGTTAACGACACACATGGCGACAGAACATTAATTTGCTCTTGTCCTCCATTGGAAGCTTATGCTGAAGAAGCTTTGACGAATTAATAATTGTGATAATCTTACATTAAAGCAAAACGGCTGTTCTATTATAGACCAGCCGTTTTGCTTTAAAATTAGCGTATTAAAAAATTTACTTATTTAGTTTCTATTGACTGAATACTATCCAGGGCAAACACCTTTCCCAGATTGTCAGAATTGCTGCAGCTAACATTCATATCTTTTACCAAACCTGTGCTAATATCAATTACCCAACCGTGTATTTCCAGGTTCGGGCGCTCCTTCCATGCATTTTGAACTATTGTTGTTTTGCAAATGTTATATACCTGCTCAATAACATTCAGTTCTACCAAACGGTTAGCCCTGGCAGTCACATCCGTTATTAAATCCAGTTCGTGACTGTGTATACGATAAACATCTTTGATATGGCGCAACCAGTTATCAATCAATCCAAATTGTTTGTTCCCCATTGCAGCCATGATCCCACCACATCCGTAATGTCCGGCAACTATTACATGTTTTACTTTTAATACATTAACAGCGTAATCTAAAACGCTGAGCATGTTCATGTCCGAATGAACACAAACATTGGCAATATTTCTATGCACAAATACCTGTCCTGGCTTTGTTCCGGTTAATGCATTCGCAGGAACGCGGCTATCAGAACATCCAATCCAAAGCATATCAGGATTTTGCCCGGCAGCAAGCTTTTTGAAAAATTCCGGATCCTCCTGAAGTGTGGTGTCTACAAAATTTCTGTTTCCCTGAAGTAACTGCTCATAGGTACGCTGTTGAATTACTTTTACTTCTTCAGCAGTTTGATTTGTGTTGGTATTATTTATTTTACTATTGTTTGATGTCATTATATTCAGAAATTTCTGGTTTATAAATTAATTCATTAAGCTTAGGTATATCATACCTGTCTTTTATATTCACTAACTCCACAATTATAGCTTTTGTAAAAGCACTATGTTTAAAGTTGTGAATCACTTCCAATACATCCGGGTCTATATACCGGCAATTCGTACCATCAATTTTGACATTTGTTTCCTGGGGCAAATGTGTCAGCGTATACTGAATGGCAGCTTTATTTAAAAATGACACTTCTTCGGCCAGTTTTATTTCAATTACTTTCTTATCTCCGTAAGAACCGATTTTATAAAAGTATGGATTACGCAGGTTATTTCTTAAGATAAAGTAAACCGACACCAGCATTCCTAACGCGACGCCTTTCAACAGATCGGTAAAAACCACAGCTAAAACGGTAACCACAAATGGAACGAACTGACTATATCCGTTTTTCCACATTTTTGCAAATAATCCAATCTTAGCCAGTTTATAACCTGTTATTAAAAGTATTGCCGCCAGGCACGATAGCGGAATCAAATTTATTACTTTGGGTATAACTAATAAAGCTACCAATAACCATATTCCATGAAATATGGCACTCATTTTTGTTCTTCCCCCCGCACTTACGTTAGCAGATGAACGAACAATTACGGCCGTCATCGGTAAACCGCCCAATAATCCACTTGTCATATTACCAATACCCTGCGCAAGTAATTCCCTGTTTGTGGGAGAAACTCTTTTTATCGGATCAATTTTATCTACGGCTTCTAGGCTCAATAAAGTTTCAATACTTGCAACTATTGCAATGGTAACCGCTACAATCCATACATCTTTATTTCCAATTTGAGAGAAGTCGGGTGAAATGAAAAGATTGGTAAATTCATTAAATGACCCAACAACAGGTATAGTTACAAGATGCTCTGCTTTAATAGCAAACGCAGAACCCATAAATAATTGGTTCAGTATTATCCCCACAACCACTACTATTAAAGCTGCAGGTATCCCGCTCAACTTTTTAATCTTAGGCCAATAAATTAGGATTAATAACGATACAGCACTAATGATGAAAGCTCCATAGCTAATTCCCCCCAAAGCGTTTGTTATCGCAGAGAAAGTATTTTCACTATCCGCCTGCTTAAAACTTTCATTTCCCTGGTAATCAGAATCATAGCCAATTGCGTGAGGTATTTGCTTCAGGATAAGAATAATCCCGATTGCGGCCAGCATTCCTTCAATTACGGATGATGGGAAATAATTTGCAATGGTTCCGGCTTTAATAAAACTTAAAATCAACTGAAAAGCTCCTGCTAGAACTATTGCGAGTAAAAAAGTTGGATACGAGCCCAGTTGGGCGATTGCCGAAAAAACAATAACTGTTAAACCCGCTGCCGGACCACTAACACTAAGCTGTGAGCCACTACACGAAGCCACAACCACTCCTCCTATAATCCCGGTCAATAGACCGGCAAATAAAGGTGCACCTGATGCTAAAGCAATGCCCAGACATAGAGGCAGTGCAACCAAAAACACAACAATGCTAGCTGGTAAATCCCTTTTTAAATTCTTCTTTAAAAAATATTTGCCAAAACCAGACGACGCAGACACATAATTCGCTGCCATAAATACATACGTTAATTGAATAATTAATTAATACTAAAAGAGCCTTAATAAACGAACTAAGGAATGGGATTAATTATTAAACGTTAGGAGGAGGAGTAGCTACTGGTGGGTAGAAAGCCTGAACATGCTTATCATGATCAGCGCTAATCATTGATGTTAAAATAAGCTGTATCGGATGCACCAATGCGAAGCCAAAATTACTTAATGTAAAATATTCCTTGACGGTTGTTTCTTTTACATCATTAGTTTTAGCATTATTTTCGATCTCCAGCTGCATTATGACGGCATTTACCGTTTTCTTATCACAATGAGAAAGAATTAGGGGTGCCACAGAAATCACCATCTTAATTGTAAAGATGGCTAAAAAAAGAATACTGAAAATTATTTTACACTTCTCTTTTTTCATTCTGTGATAAATGCAAAAATAACAAACTTAAAAGATAATTCTGGCAATAACATCATTTTTACAAAAGTTAATAATTTCAACTCTTCTAACTATCCTGTTTTCTAAATCCAAATACATCATCAACATATATTCAGTACTTTGCTTATTCTATTTTATAAATCGTGAAAAATAAATTAAATCAACTTACCGAAAAACGTAAAGAAGCCATTCTTGGAGGTGGTCTGAACAGAATCGAGAGTCAGCATAATAAAGGAAAACTAACGGCACGCGAACGTCTGCATTTTCTTTTAGACGAGAATTCTTTTGAAGAAATAGGAATGCTGGTAACACATCGGTCCACCGATTTTGGCATGGAAAAAGAAAAATATCCGGGCGATGGAGTAGTTACAGGGTATGGAACAATAAGCGGGCGTTTGGTTTATGTTTTCTCTCAGGATTTTACAGTTTTTGGTGGCTCTTTATCAGAAACGCATGCCGAAAAAATCTGCAAGATCATGGACCTTGCTATTAAAAACGGAGCACCAATGATTGGGTTAAACGATTCGGGAGGTGCAAGAATTCAGGAAGGAGTGGTATCTCTCGGGGGTTATGCCGATATCTTCTACAGAAATACGCTAGCCTCTGGTGTCATTCCGCAAATCTCGGCCATTATGGGTCCATGTGCTGGCGGAGCCGTTTATTCTCCGGCAATTACCGATTTTATTTTAATGGTAGAACATACCTCCTATATGTTTGTAACGGGCCCAAACGTGGTAAAAACAGTTACACACGAAGAAGTGAGTTCAGAAGAACTGGGAGGTGCTTCTACTCATGCCATTAAATCCGGTGTAACTCATTTCGCCTGCAGCAACGAAATTGAGGCCATTGAAAATATAAAAAAACTTTTAAGCTATTTACCGCAAAACTGCGAAGATCCGGCCCCCTCCCTGCATTATGAGTCGAGTAAGGAAATCGGAAATGAAAAAAGACAAGAACTAAATAATCTCTTACCTGAGAATGCCAACCAGCCTTACGATATCAGGGATGTGATAAAACAGCTTGCAGATCAGGATACATTTTTTGAGGTGCATAAAGACTTCGCAGAAAACATAGTTGTAGGGTTTGCACGAATTGCCGGAAGAAGTATCGGTGTGGTGGCTAATCAGCCCGCTTTTTTAGCCGGAGTCCTCGATATTAAGGCCTCAACTAAAGGTGCTCGTTTCGTCCGTTTCTGCGATTGTTTCAATATCCCGATACTGGTATTGGAAGATGTACCGGGCTTTCTACCCGGAACGGATCAGGAGTGGAATGGAATTATAGTAAACGGAGCAAAGCTTTTGTATGCCTTCTGCGAGGCCACTGTGCCACGTATTACCGTAATAACCCGAAAGGCCTATGGAGGGGCCTATGACGTAATGAATTCGAAACACATTGGAGCCGATATGAATTATGCCTGGCCAAGTGCCGAAATTGCAGTTATGGGAGCAAAAGGTGCCGCAGAAATCATCTTTAAGAAAGAAATTGCGTCAGTAGAAGATCATAATGCCAGGTGGCTGGAAAAAGAAAAGGAATATTCGGATATTTTTGCGAACCCTTACAGAGCAGCAGAAAGAGGTTTTATAGATGAAGTGATCGAACCATCAGAAACACGGATAAAGCTTATCAAAGCTTTTAACATGCTTCAGAATAAAGTGGTAAATCATCCAAGAAAAAAACACGGAAATATTCCTCTTTAATTTATCCCGAATAATTTATGACAAAAATTGCAGGCAAAGCATACGACATCAGTTTACTAAAACGGATCTTTAATTACGTAAAGCCTTATCAGGGGATTTTTATATGGTCTGTTGTACTTACTCTGGCACTTGCTATAATAGCACCGCTTCGGCCCCTGCTTATACAGTACGCTCTCGATAATTATATTTTCACCAATAACTACAAGGGATTACTCAATGTAACCCTGTTAATGATTTTCCTCCTGCTTGCTCAAACTATTATTCAATACTTTCATACCTATTTAACTAATACTCTTGGCCAGTCCACTATTCGTGATTTAAGGATCAATGTATTTAAGCACATCAGTAAACTTAAGCTTCGATTTTTTGACCGAACGCCTATCGGACAATTAATTACCCGTACAGTTTCTGACCTGGAAACCATTGCAGATATATTTTCAGAAGGGTTGATTGTCATTATCGGAGATATACTGCAACTCATCGTAATCTTAGGAGTAATGCTTTATACCGATTGGAAATTAACATTAGTGGTACTTGCTCCTATGCCCCTGTTAATTTTTTCAAGCCTGATTTTTAAAGAAGCTATAAAGTCTGCTTTTCAGGACGTCAGGACTCAGGTGGGCCATTTAAATACATTTCTGCAGGAGCATATATCAGGCATGAGCATTATTAAATATTTTGCCCGGGAAAATCAGGAAATGAGAAAGTTTAAGCAAATTAACGCTAAACATCGTGATGCAAACATTCGTTCTAACTGGTATTATTCTAT
Source organism: Pedobacter superstes (assembly GCF_037622515.1). Taxonomy (NCBI): domain Bacteria; kingdom Pseudomonadati; phylum Bacteroidota; class Sphingobacteriia; order Sphingobacteriales; family Sphingobacteriaceae; genus Pedobacter; species Pedobacter superstes. The sequence continues at coordinate 60,734 of NZ_JBBJCN010000007.1, read as the reverse complement.
TTTCTTCCCTGTAGTAGAGATCATTTCAGCCCTGTCTATGGGACTGTTGGTCTGGTATGGCTCCAAATTGATAATTCAACATGATATCTCCCCCGGAGTTGTGGTTTCTTTTATTATGTATATTAACATGATGTTCAGGCCGATCCGGGAACTTGCTGATAAGTTTAATACTCTGCAAATGGGTATGGTTGGTGCCGATAGGGTTTTTAGCGTTTTAGACAATACTGATATTGAAGAAAATAACGGGAAATTTATCCCGGAAAAAATGAGAGGACAAATTTCTTTCGAAAATGTCTGGTTTACTTACAGGCCAGACAAAGATGAGCATGAAGAAGAAAACTGGATTCTTAAAAACATCAACTTTTCAATTAACGCGGGCGAAACCCTTGCATTGGTAGGTGCCACGGGTGCAGGCAAATCATCAGTAATCAACATTCTGAACAGGTTTTACCAAATAAGTAAAGGAAGTGTTAAAATTGATGGAATAGATATCAGGGAATACGAACTCAATTATCTAAGGACACAAATTGCAACTGTTATACAGGATGTTTTTTTGTTTTCTGATTCTGTTTCTAATAATATAACACTTAATAACAGGCAAATAAGCAGAGAACAATTAATCTCCGCTGCTAAAGAAACCGGGGCGCACGAATTTATCGAACGTCTTCCGGGTGGATACGACTATGATGTCATGGAGCGCGGTTCAACTCTGTCATCGGGCCAGGGACAATTAATTTCTTTCATCAGGGCCATGGTTTATAATCCCAAAATATTGGTATTAGATGAAGCAACCTCATCAGTAGATACTGAAACAGAATACTTAATCCAGCAAACTATAGAAAAACTGATGAAAGGTAGAACCTCAATTGTCATTGCTCACCGATTATCCACAATACAAAATGCCGATAAAATTATTGTTTTGGATCATGGAGAAATTAAAGAAGCAGGCTCCCATCAGCAACTTTTAAAACTGAATGGTTATTATAAACGGCTTTATGATTTGCAATTTAATTCAATAGGAATAGCAAAAAGTCTTTAAAACAGCCTAAAAGTTGGCTGTTTTTTACAATAACTTCAATTTTAGATTAAAAAGCGATAAAATTTCTGTAGTTCTAAAAATTAATTGCAAAAATTTTATCTAAGTTTGTACAACTTTAGAAAAAACGTCAAATGAGTGTATTAGTAAATAAAGATTCAAAAGTTATAGTTCAGGGCTTTACAGGCAACGAGGGTACGTATCATGCATCGCAAATGATCGAATACGGAACTCAGTTAGTGGGCGGAGTAACTCCGGGTAAAGGTGGTCAGACACATTTAGACCGACCAGTTTTTAACACCGTAAAAGATGCTGTAGATAAAACTGGTGCTGATGTTTCTATCATATTTGTACCTCCGGCGTTTGCTGCCGATGCAATAATGGAAGCTGCTGAAGCTGGAATAAAAGTTATCGTTTGTATCACCGAAGGCATTCCAACTAAGGACATGATTCAGGTGAAAGAATATATTTCCGACAGAGATTGCCGTCTTATCGGGCCAAATTGCCCGGGTATAATCACTGCTGACGAATCAAAAATTGGCATTATGCCAGGATTCATTTTCAAAAAAGGATCTGTTGGAGTAGTTTCTAAGTCAGGAACCTTAACATACGAAGCAGTTGATCAGGTTGTTAAAGCAGGCCTGGGTATTACAACAGCTATCGGAATTGGTGGAGATCCAATTATCGGAACTCCAACAGTTGAAGCTGTTAAGCTATTGATGAATGATCCGGAAACAAAAGGAATCATCATGATTGGTGAAATTGGTGGAGGCATGGAAGCTGAAGCTGCATATTGGATTAAAGAAAATGGTACTAAACCTGTTGTGGGTTTTATAGCTGGTCAAACTGCTCCTGCAGGACGTCGTATGGGTCATGCCGGTGCTATCGTTGGTGGTGCTGATGATACTGCTGCCGCTAAAATGAGAATCATGGCAGAGTGCGGAATTCGAGTAGTAGAATCTCCCGCCGAAATTGGCGCTGCAATGGCTGAAGAATTGAGCAAAGTTTTTGCTTAGTTTCCAACCGAATAATGTATTGAATCCTGGCTCATAGCCGGGATTTTTTGTTTTAGATTATTATTCAAAAACATTTAAACAGGACAATTACAGCACTTTTAGTTATTATTAATCCTACCGATGTCAAGGGTAATTAAACATTTTTTTATCACAGATCAATTAGAAGGACATTGAAAGCCTAATCCATTAAATAATCCATTTCAATTGCTGCTCCAAGACTCTGTATATCCTCATCTGTAAGATGCACTTTACTATGTTCCGAAAGCATCCAATAACCATCGCTATTTTGAGAAATCGCACCATCAATTTCATGCTCTTCAGGCGAAAGTTCTCCACCTTCAAAATCATCGAAAAAACGGAGAACAAAGCCAAACTTTTTCTCAGCTAATACTTGTACAGTAACATCCGTCTTTACGCCGCTCATGATGAATTGTGTCATAAACTTTTCCATAAAGTAATAAGGAATTTTAAAAAAAATGGTTTTTAAAACTAAGGATTTTGACAGCTCACCTTATCACAGTAACAGATCCTGATTTCTTAGTTGAAACGCCGTTTAAGTCTACAGTATGCAGCACATAATAATAGGTACCAACCGGAAGCGGTTCTCCTTTATACAAACCCTTCCAATTATCAAAAATATCAACAGATTCAAAAAGAGAAGTTCCCCAGCGATTAAATATCTTGATATTGTAGGATACCAGGTTAGTTATTGTCACTACAAACTCGTCATTAATGCCATCTCCGTTAGGTGTGAAAGTATTCGGAATAAATAGTGCGTTGCCTGCTTTAATAACAAATCTTCCCTTCATTACAGAAGCGCTGCATACATTACTCTTAAAAGCCGTTAAGCTTACACTATAATCTCCCGCGTGGGTATAAATATGAGATGGATGAAGCTCTTCAGATGTTTCACCATCACCAAAATCCCATAAATAAGTATCAGCATCTGCAGACATATTTGTAAACTGTATCGTAACTGGAAAAGAAAGCTTGGCCGGAATGTTAGGTATTGAACTAAATGCTGCGGTAGGATTTTTTAAGATTGGAGGAATTATGATGGAATCAGGCCTTGTACTACATCTCCCCATCGAAACAACCAATGTATATCGGCCAGCTACCCCATATCCGTTCACTGGTATCCTTACAGCTGGTTCGCTCGAACTAAAATTATTAGGGCCCCTCCATTGATATGTTGCACCAGCTTGGACTTCGGTACTCAAGAAGATAGTGTCCTTTAAACAAAAGTCTGGCTTATTTGACGAAATAACAGGTTGCTGAGGAACAGCGGGAACTTCCAGAGTTTTAACAAGGGATACAACGCAGCCTGCATCGCCTTGAGCTTCAAGACCAATACTTCTTACACCGGGCGAGTTGTACGTGATGGTAAAAGGACCCTGACCGGTACCACTAGCCTGGCTGGCCCCGCTTCCAAAATCCCACTTTAAGCTATTGAAATCCGTTGATAAATTATTAAAAGTAAACGATTGCTGATTTGTGCAAGAATTGTTTTCGGTAATACTAAAATTGTTAACCGGGGTCTTACTTATTGGGGGAATGATAATTGTCTCAGCATCACTTGTACATCCAAATATAGTTACAGTTAAGGAATAGACGCCTGCAACATTATAGGTGGCTACCGGTATCAAGACCTCCCGTAAGGACGAGATAAAACCATTAGGGCCAGTCCATTTGTAAACGGCATTTGTCTGATTTGGGGTATTGAGTGTAATGATTTCACCGAGGCAATAGCCAGATTTGGTATTATTTATGATTGGTAATGGAGGCTTAAAGCCAACACTAAAAGTTTGGGACGATACAGTAAAACAGCCTTTGTCACCTATTGCTTCGAGTACAACGGTTTTAATTCCAGGGGTAGAATAAGTAATAGTATGAGGACCAGGGTCTGTCGAATTCGGGATATTGGCGCCGCTTCCAAAAGTCCACCTTAAGCTGCCATAATTAGTTGACTGATTAGTAAATACATAATTCTGGCCTGAGGTGCATGGTTGATTAATATCTAAACTAAACTTGGATTCCGGGCCAAGGAATTGTCCGGTCCCTGAAAAATCTATCGTAAACCCATTATTTGAACTCGAGAAATTATCCACAAGTAAGGCATAGACATGTCCCTGCTGCATATCAATGTATTTAACAAAACCATTTTGACCGGCTCCACAACCACCGGCCTCGTTAAAATCGGTCTCTGTCATATTTAAACCAGTTTTATAATAAAGCGCTTCATTTCTGCAACCCGAATTATCAACTCCATGCCCGGCAGCACAGCGGATTGCATTAGCAGCAGTGACGTTACCACAATTCCCTATGATTCCTAAATCATACAAAATCCAGTCAATATCATCATTGGAAACTGTTGGAGTGATAGTAAAAGCAAGCGTTCCATTATTTTCAGCCGTCCATTTATACCATGCACTATTTGCTTCGGTCCCCAGACAAGTTCCCGCAGCTTCATGATTATTTATACCGGCTCCTGTAACATTCAACTCCGTAAAACTTGTGCGGCTGCACAAAACAGCCGCTGTAGAACAGTCCTGTCCGGGCTTAAGAATGGGGTTGTAATTGTTTACACAAAGCTTAAAAGTACCAGTACTGTTCGATGAACTTATCCGGATGTAATACTCGCCTCCTATCGTTAATCCACCTTTGTAAAAAGTGGCTGCATTATTAGCTGAAGACATATTACCGACTATTGTGCTGAAGTTCTGACAATCGGGAGTTGAATACAACGCTACCAGAGGCGACTGAAGCGTTCCGCCCGTACTTCCCCCTCCGGTAACGTTTCCACTGACAGAAATGTTAATATCGTAAGCTATTGCAGTAAACTTTAACCATATATCTTTCCCCGCGCCAGGCCAATTAGGGGCTGCAGGCAGTCCGCTTTCCGTAGCGTTTACTGTAGTAAACTGGGCGTCAGCAGAGCAGTAGTTGCGTATGTTGTTTAATACGATGGCTGTACTGCATTCATCATTTGGATGCTGCTGTGCCCGAACAATTATACTTAAGAAAACCAATGCCAGAAGGCAAACGTATTTCACAGATATCTTAAAATTAGTTAACTAACATACGAATAATTAATGCCATGCGATACACTTCATAACACTTACACCATTCCATCCAGCAAACAAGGATATTAAATAAAAACGTCGCACAACCCTCCTTCAATGAACTCAGAATCTAAATCTAACAAGAAACCCCAGCCGTCTCCGATTGGGGTTTCCATTAAGCCTGAAATCTTATGATTAAGCCTGTTGTTGGTTCATTCTGATAATGTTCAACGCGGCACCAGCCTTAAACCATTCTATCTGCTGCTCATTATAGGTATGATTCACATGGAATGAATCTTTAGATCCATCAGCGTGGTGTAAAATAACCTTGAGCTGTTTACCAGGGGCAAAACTAGTTAATCCTTCAACATCAATCACGTCATCTTCATAAATCTTGTCATAATCAGCAGGATTTGCAAAAGTTATACCCAACATACCTTGTTTTTTAAGGTTAGTTTCATGAATACGGGCAAAAGATTTAACCAATATAACCCTCACTCCTAAATGGCGGGGCTCCATTGCAGCATGCTCACGAGATGACCCTTCTCCGTAATTCTCGTCACCAACTACAATCGTTCCGATTCCGGCTGCTTTATAAGATCTTTGTGTAGCCGGAACAGGTCCATACTCACCCGTTATCTGATTCTTAACTAAATCGGTTTTGTCGTTGAAATAGTTAACAGCACCAATTAGCATATTATTCGAAATATTATCAATGTGACCACGAAATTTCAACCATGGGCCAGCCATTGAAATATGATCGGTGGTACATTTACCTCTGGCTTTAATCAGCAGGCGTAACCCTTTTAAATCGGTTCCCTCCCAGGCTGGGAAAGGCTCAAGAAGTTGCAAGCGGCTTGACCGAACATCAACCAATACACTTACACCACTTCCGTCTTTTGCGGGGGCCTGATAACCTGCATCTTCAACGGCATATCCTTTAATCGGCATTTCCAATCCCTGAGGCTCATCTAATTTAACCTGTTGGCCATCCTCGTTTGTCAGTGTATCAGTCATTGGATTAAAAGTAAGATCCCCGGCAATAGCCAAAGCCGTTACAATTTCCGGAGAAGCTACGAAAGCGTGGGTATTAGGATTTCCATCCTGACGCTTAGCAAAGTTTCTGTTGAACGACGTAATAATAGAGTTTTTACGGGTCGGATCATCCGTGTGACGAGCCCATTGTCCGATGCACGGACCGCATGCGTTCGCCAATACAACCCCACCTATTTTATCAAAAGTATCTAAATACCCATCGCGTTCTACAGTATAACGAACAAGCTCAGAGCCCGGTGTAACTGTATATTCAGCTTTAGTTTTAAGGTTTTTATCAACTGCTTGCTGCGCCAGAGAAGCCGCACGGGTAATATCTTCGTATGAAGAATTGGTACATGAACCAATTAAGCCAACTTCTAGTTTTGCCGGCCAGCCGTGCTCTCTTACTGCATCTGCGAATTTAGAAAGAGGCCATGCTAAATCCGGAGTAAACGGACCATTAATATATGGTTCAAGTTCTGATAGGTTTATTTCAATTACCTGATCGAAATATTGCTCAGGATTTGCATATACTTCATCATCACCTGTTAAATGTTGTTTTACCTGATTTGCAAGTTCAGCGATATCGCCTCGCTCTGTTCCACGTAAATAAACTTCAGATTTTTCATCATATCCAAAAATAGATGTAGTGGCGCCAATTTCAGCACCCATATTACAAATAGTCGCTTTGCCTGTTGCGGACAGAGAACGGGCCCCTTCACCAAAGTATTCTACTATTGCACCTGTACCACCTTTTACGGTAAGAATACCTGCTACTTTTAAAATAATATCCTTAGCTGAGGTCCAGCCAGAAAGTTTACCCGTTAATTTAACCCCAATAAGTTTAGGAAATTTAAGCTCCCACGCAAAACCTGCCATTACATCGCAGGCATCTGCTCCGCCAACTCCGATCGCTATCATACCCAAACCACCAGCATTAGGTGTGTGTGAGTCAGTGCCAATCATCATTCCTCCCGGAAAAGCATAGTTTTCAAGAACAACCTGATGTATAATACCTGCACCTGGTTTCCAGAAACCAATGCCATATTTATTAGATACAGATGCAAGGAAGTCATACACCTCTTTATTTGTATCATTAGCTATTTGCAGATCTTCGGCCGCTCCAACCTTTGCCTGGATTAAGTGATCGCAATGTACTGTTGATGGTACCGCAACCTGAGGCCTTCCCGCCTGCATGAATTGCAAAAGAGCCATTTGAGCGGTAGCATCCTGCATAGCTACTCTGTCCGGAGCGAAGTCAACATAAGAGGTGCCACGAGCATACGCTTGTTGGGCATTACCTTCCCACAAATGGGAATAAAGAATTTTTTCAGTTAAAGTAAGTGGTTTACCAACTGCTTTTTTAGCCGCTTCTACTCTATCGCCGAAACGAGAATAAACAGCTTTAATCATTTCCAAATCAAAAGCCATAATCTACTTCAATATAAACAAAAGTATTAACCATTGAACACAGAAAAAGTTGCAGACGAAAAACCTGCGATAAAAAATGACATTATTTTCGCAATAGCTTTAAAAAAAACACAAAAAAAACCATTCTGTTTTTCAGAATGGTTTTGGAGATATTATACTCAGGCTCTCACCTGATGTATACTAAATTTAGTTTACTAACTCCTTGTGGGAAGGTGCAAACTTAGTAAGGTTGATACCTTCTACCGCTGTTCTATATTCATCAATTGTAGGAGTTCTGCCAAGTATTGTAGAAAGAACCACAACCGGCGTAGACGAAAGCAAAGATTCTCCTTTTTTACCCTCAGTATCTTCCACCACTCTTCCCTGGAAAAGACGTGTCGAAGTTGCCATTACGGTATCTCCTTTAGCTGCTTTTTCCTGGTTACCCATACAAAGGTTACATCCCGGACGCTCGAGGTACAACATCTTTTCGTATTCGGTACGTGCCGCACCTTTAGGGGCATTATCGTCAAATTCGAAACCCGCGTATTTCTGTAAAACATCCCAGTCGCCTTCAGCCTTCAACTCATCTACAATATTATAAGTAGGCGGAGCTACTACAAGAGGAGCTTGAAACACTACCTTACCTTGTTGTTCTTCGATGTTTTTAAGCATTTGAGCAAGAATCTTCATATCTCCTTTGTGAACCATACAGGAGCCGATAAATCCAAGATCTACTTTTTTATCTCCACCATAAAAAGATAGCGGTCTGATTGTATCGTGAGTATATCGTTTAGAAACATCAGTGTTGTTCACATCCGGGTCAGCAATCATTGGTTCTACAATCAGATCAAGATCAACAACCAGGTCAGCATAATACTTCGCATTTGCATCTGGAGTAAGCGCTGGTTTTTCACCAGATTTAATTTCCGCAATTCTCTTATCTGCTTTATTGATCAATCCCTGAAGAACTTGCTTCTCGTTGTCCATTCCCTTATCGATCATGATCTGGATTCTACCCTTCGCAATTTCCAATGATTCGATCAACGTGTCATCTTCAGAAATACAGATGGAAGCTTTTGCCTTCATCTCTGCAGTCCAGTCGGTAAAGGTAAATGCCTGATCAGCTGTAAGCGTTCCAATGTGCACCTCAATGATTCTACCCTGGAAAACATTCTCGCCACCAAATTTCTGAAGCATCTGAGCTTGTGTTGCGTGAACAACATCACGGAAATCCATGTAACTTTTCATTTCTCCCTGGAACGTTACTTTCACAGATTCAGGAATTGGCATAGAAGCCTCGCCAGTAGCAAGAGCCAAAGCAACAGTCCCTGAGTCGGCACCAAAAGCAACACCTTTAGACATTCTCGTATGCGAGTCGCCACCGATGATGATAGCCCACTCATCCACAACAATATCATTAAGAACCTTGTGAATTACATCCGTCATCGAGTGATAAACGCCTTTCGGATCACGAGCAGTGATCAAACCGAAGTCGTTCATGAATTTCATCAGTTTTGGAATATTTGCCTGAGCTTTTTTATCCCATACTGAAGCAGTATGGCAACCTGATTGATATGCACCATCAACTATTGGCGAAATTACTGTAGCAGCCATAGACTCCAATTCCTGAGCGGTCATCAAACCAGTAGTATCCTGAGAACCTACTATGTTAACCTGCACACGAACATCCGAACCAGCGTGCAACACTTTGCCTGAAATCGTGCCAACAGCGTTTCTATTAAATATTTTTTCTACTGCTGTAAGACCTTGTCCCTCATAAGAAATCTCTTTTGATGGAGCAAATACAAGAGGAGTTTCGATTTCCAGAAGCTTAGCAGCGAATGTCTGTAGTTTTTTACCAAATACAATTGCGTATGAGCCACCAGCTTTGATGAACTCCATCTTTTGAGGAGTGAATGCCTTAGAGATGTCAATCAGCTCTTGGTCGCCATTGTAAAGTTTCTTCGTTTTAGTATTGATTGTAAGAACAGTTCCAGTAGCTACAGAGTACGTCTGTTCAAGAACTGGCTCACCTTTTTCATTCCGAACAACGTTTCCCTCTGCATCCAGCTTTTTCACCCAGTTTTTCAGGTCAATGCCGATACCACCGGTAACATCAACGGTTGTAAGGAAAATTGGAGATATGCCGTTTGTGCCTCCAACAATTGGAGCGATATTTACAAACGGAATGTATGGACTTGCTTGTTTACCAGTCCAAAGAGCCACGTTATTTACGCCCGACATTCTTGATGAACCAACACCCATGGTGCCTTTCTCAGCAATCAACATCACACTCTTGTCGGGATGCTGTGCCTGCAATGCCTTAATTTCAGCTTGTGCCTGAAGAGAAATCATGCATTTACCGTGCAATTCACGATCTGAACGGGAGTGAGCCTGATTACCCGGAGAAAGCAAATCAGTCGAAATATCACCTTCGCCAGCAATAAAAGTTACTATTTTAATTTCTTCAGCTATCTCAGGAAGTTTGGTGAAAAATTCGGCCTGAGCGTAACTTTCAATAAGTTCTTTAGCTGTTTCATTACCGTTTTTGAATGCCTCCTTTAACCGATCTGCATCGGCGTCATAAAGGTAAACTTGTGTTTTAAGTACGTTTCCAGCTTCTTTTGCAATAGAGGCATCATCACCTAATGCCAGATCTAACAAAACTTCAATAGAAGGTCCGCCTTTCATGTGAGATAATAACTCAAATGCAAAAGCAGGTGTGATTTCGTTTACTACAGACTGACCAAGAATGATTTCTTTTAAAAATTTAGCTTTCACACCAGCAGCACTCGTAGTACCTGGTAAAGTATTGTAGATAAAAAAGTTAAGAGAATCTTCGCGATAGGCGTTACCTGGATCTTTAATTTGCGTAATAATTTCGCTTAATAATTCAGCACCGTCAATTGGCTTTGGATGAAGGCCCTGGCTTGCTCGTTCTTCGATCTCTTTTATGTAATCCTTATAAGTGTTCATATATAATTATAGAAAGGCTTTCAATGTTAAAAAACAGTATTATTAACAGCGCAGTACAGCTAATTTTCTCGATAAGAGCCTGCGCATACTGCATTGCGAAACGGCCAGGAACAAAATCATCCTAAAAAGCACCTTTTTGGCATAGCTTGTCAAGCCTTTCCTTCCCACAACTGAGAATAAAGGTGATTTAAGTTAATGTTAGTGCTTTGCCTACAGTTTTTCTTTCCGCTTCTTCGCGACCAGCATGATTACTGTAAACTTTCTGACCCTTTTCTATATCAAATTCCTTTTGTAGCTAACTTTTAATAAATAAAAATGAGCCATAAGGATAGATTTTGGCAAAAATACAAAAAATGACCAATAGATATTGTCTAAATCATATCAATTTTTATTTAGAAAAATTCTAAGGTGTGGATGTATATTAATTTAAGTTCTTAAACAAAAAGCCTCTGTCACTCCAATAATCTAGCGCCTTAGGCAACACATATTTCAACCTGTCAAATGCTTTTAAACTATCGTGAAAAACAATTATAGAACCCGGAACTGTTGTACTTAACAGATTCTTTAAACATTTTTCCGGTGATACATTCTGGTCAAAATCTCCACTCAAAACATCCCACATAATAACTTTAATTTCGGGACGTAGAATTTTCAGCTTCATAATTTGCGATTTTTTGATTTTCCCGTAAGGCGGCCTAAATAAATCAGATGTTACATAATCTGCACATTCATCAATATTTTCAAGATACTTTTCATCATCAGTATTCCAACCATTTAAATGGTTAAAGGTATGATTTCCGACCGAATGGCCTGCTTTAATAACTTCCTGATAAATCTCAGGATGCTTTCTTACATTATCTCCTATGCAAAAAAAAGTGGCTTTTGCATTGTGTTCGGCCAGGGCTTTAAGTGCAAAAGGTGTTACTTCGGGTATAGGCCCGTCGTCAAAAGTAATATATATGCTATTTGCAGATGGCTTTTTCCAAACAAGTCCGGGATACATCCATCGCAAAAAGAAAGGAGTTTTAACAAAATACATCTTCGTCAGGTCTAGCTTTTATCAATTGCCTATTCTTCTTATTAAAGCTTTGTAAGGTTGATTCTGTTAATATTTTCTTAAACTTGTTTCCTGTTAAAATCATTACTTGTTAAGTATTACATGAACGAAGCTACAAAAATAGCAGTTATAGGTGGAGGAAGCTGGGCAACGGCAAATATAAAAATGCTCCTGGATAATTCTTCTGATAAAGAAGTGTTTTGGTGGATGCGTAATGAGGCCAGCATTGAGCATTTAAAGAAGTATAAACATAATCCCAATTATTTAAGCTCTGTCGAAATCAGAGTTCCAAAAGAAAATATAAGCAGTAATATCATTGAAATTATAGCAAATGCCGATATGATTTTACTGAACATACCGGCTGCCTTTTTAAAAGCTACCTTGCATGATATAGGCCCGGATGCTTTAAAAGGGAAGAAAATCATCTCTGCTATTAAAGGAATTGTGCCCGAGGATAATATGATTATTGCTGAGTTTATGCACCACACCTATGGAATTCCACTACACGATCTGGTTGTTATTAGCGGGCCATGTCATGCTGAAGAGGTTGCACTTGAAAAGTTATCCTATCTTACTATTGCATCCCTTGATGTTAAGCTTGCCACACAATTTGCAAATATGATCAGCACCCGTTATATTAAAACAAATGTTTCTGATGATATTTGGGGAACAGAGTACGCGGCTGTTCTTAAAAACATCTATGCCGTGGCTAGCGGTATCTGCAACGGTATTGGATATGGCGACAACTTCCAGGCAGTATTAATTTCCAATGCTATACGTGAAATAAAAAACTTTGTCGACACTGTACATCCCATTAATCGGGACATCAAAGAATCAGCCTATTTAGGAGATTTACTGGTGACTGCTTACTCTCAATTTAGCCGTAACCGGATGTTCGGTAATATGATTGGGAAAGGTTATACCGTTAAATCTGCTCAATTGGAAATGAACATGATTGCCGAAGGCTATTATGCTATAAACTCCCTTCACCAGATTAATAAAACGTATAAAGTTCATATGCCAATCTGCAGGGCTGTTTATGCCATTCTTTATGAGAAACATTCGCCAGCTATTGAAATGAAATTACTGTCTGAACAATTATCCTGATTTTTTTCAAACCCGCAGGATCAAATGTTGTTCTTCATACAAACACTACAATATGAAGAATACAACACTATGGGGTATTGTTGCCGGAGCAGCTGCGGCAACTGCCATACTTTATTATAAACGAAACGAGGTTTCACGAATGAGTGGAAACGTTATGGACTCCGCCAAAGATTGGGGAGACAAAATAACGCAGTATGGTTCTCAACTTAAAGACAGACTATTGAATAATGTTAAAGGTCCTAATGGAGAACCGGTTTATCTGGATATGTACGACAGACAATTTTACGAAAATGATATGGGGCACCGTGTCTATTTAGAAAATTAAGCTCTTAAAAAAAAAACCCGGCTAGTGCCGGGCTTTTTTATGTCTGATTACGAACGTCTTCTTCGCTCTCCGCCTTCTCTGCGCGCACCACCTGTACCCGATCCGCTTCGTTCTTCCCGGCGTTTACCTGAGAAGTCGCGAAAACCGCCACCCCCGCTGCTACGTTCACGGCTACCGCCGCCATCACGACGACCGCCGCCTGAGAAACCTCCGCTGCGCTCTCTTCCGCCACCGGCTTCACGTTCACCTGCTAATTCAATTCTTACATCACGACCATTAAAATCAACCCCTTTAAAGTTTTGTTGAATTTGTTCGGCCAAACTATTTTCCACTTCAAAGAAAGTGAATACACCTTTTAAGTCGATTTTACCAACAGCTTTCCCACTTATTTTACCATTATTACAGATAAAACCAAGCATATCACCCCGTGTGAAATCATCCACCGATCCAAGGTTAATAAAGAAACGTGTATAATCGCTGTTACTGCTCGAGCGTCCTGTACGTTCGGATCTTTCACCCCTTTCCCCACGCTCTCCACGATCACCACGGTCATCTACCGGAGCATTTAAATCCGGAGCATTCTTGTAATAATCCAGGAAACGGTTAAATTCAAGTGAAGCGAAGCGTTTTATTACTTCTTCTTTACTTAAATCCTTAAACTCGTCCATAATACGTGGAATGTATTGTTCGATTTGCTCTGCATTAACTTCCACATTATGTACTTTATGTACAAGTGCAAATAGTTGCTTCTCGCAAACGTCAAATCCACCCGGAATTTCAACTTTGGTAAATTTCTTACCAATGATACGTTCTATCTGTCTTATTTTACCTACCTCTTTAGAGTTGATGATGGAGATAGAAACACCCGACTTGCCAGCACGGGCTGTACGACCGCTTCGGTGGGTATAGTTTTCTATTTCATCAGGTAAAGAATAATTAATTACGTGAGTAACGTCATTTACATCAATACCTCTTGCTGCAACATCTGTAGCAATAAGTAATTGTAAACTACGCTCGCGATAACGCTTCATGACTTTATCACGCTGTTGCTGAGATAAGTCACCATGCAATGCATCAGCATTATAACCGTCTTTAATCAAAGATTCAGCAATATCCTGAGTTTCAATTTTAGTACGGCAAAAAACAATACCAAAAATCTCCGGGTTAAAATCAACGATACGTTTAAACGCTGCGTATTTATCACGGGCTCGCACCACATAGTATTCGTGATCGATATTTACGTTTCCGGTATTTTTTGTACCCATGGTGAGCTCGAATGGATTATCCATATACTTTTTGGCAATCCTTCTTACTTCTGTAGGCATAGTTGCTGAAAACAACCATGTTTTTTTATCTTCCGGAGTAGTAGATAAAATCTGGTCTATATCTTCCTGAAAGCCCATATTGAGCATTTCATCGGCTTCATCTAAAACCACATAACGTACTTCTGAAAAATCAATCGCTTTACGATTAATAATATCTAACATACGGCCCGGAGTTGCTACAACAATCTGAACACCGCGTCTGATTTGACGTAACTGGTCAGAAATATTAGCACCACCGTAAACGGCAACTACATTAACATTTTTAACATTTTTGGAATAATTGTTCAGATCATTTGTAATCTGTAAACAAAGTTCGCGGGTTGGACACAAAATAAGTGCCTGAGGATAATTCTTTTCAAAGTCCAGTAATTCTAATAAAGGCAGGCCAAATGCTGCCGTTTTACCGGTTCCTGTTTGAGCTAATCCGACAAAATCGTTGCTGCCTGAAAGTAATACCGGGATTGCTTGTTCCTGGATTGGTGTGGGATTTTCAAATCCCAATTCAGCTATGGCATTAACAATATCATGACGGATACCCAAGGTACTAAATGGGTTCATGATAAAAATAAATTATCCGGCTTAATTGCCGGAAGCCGCAAAGGTACGCTTAATTTTCTAGAGATTGTTTGTAAAATGAAAAGCAATTAAAAACCACCAGCTAGCCTCGTAAGCGCTCCGTTGATTTAATAAGCTTCTCATCTTTCCTGATTCCTTTTATTGCAAAAATCAGTAAAAGTATAGTTATTGAGGGAAGAAAAATTCCGATTCCATAATTTTCGGGCTGAAGCTGAAAGTCGCCGATAACCTCTTTTGTGGTTTTATATAACCAAAAAAAATGGCCAAGAACAGATACAATTGCAATGTAAGCCAATCCAATCTGCCTTTTCCTGTTCTTGAAAAGAAATATTGCAACGAAAGGAAGTATCCCTATTAAAACGGTTCCTATTGTTAATGCTAAAAAATCCTGGGTAGAGACTACCTCTCCGGCTCGATTTTCATAAACACCGGTAACTTTCAGGGCTTTTGCAACACCATTTTCGCTAAAATGAATAAAGGCGAATAAAAACAGGGAAAAGAAAGTTATAGTCGCTAAAAAAAACCAGATTGTTTGAATACGTTGTATCATAATGTTAAATAATGTGCAAATATAGAAAAGTGTTTCGGCTCAGCTAACAATCACGAGACTATCATTAACTTTGGAGATTGACAACAAGAAAAAAATATTTCATAGAGCTTTCTTACAAAGGGACTAATTATCATGGCTGGCAGATTCAACCCAATGCCCTTACTGTACAAGAAGTATTAGATAAGGCGCTGGGCATTTTTTTCAGACAAAAAATAGAGACATTGGGCTGCGGAAGAACCGATACCGGAGTACATGCTTCTCAATTTTTCGCACATTGTGAAATCGACATCTCCAGTTTTAATCAGGACAAAGCGATTCAAAGTATAAACTCTATTCTGCCGTTTGACATTTCGGTTAAACGTTTCATTGAAATGCCTCCTCAATCTCATGCCAGGTTCGATGCGACTCTTCGGTCTTATGAATATCATATCCATTATGCTAAAGACCCTTTTTTGCATGATTTTTCATGGCTAATCAGAGATCGGCTGGATGTTAAAACTATGAACATTGCCTCAGCTTATCTCTTAAATTATACCGACTTCAGCTGCTTCAGCAAATCTAACACCCAGGTTTTTACAAATAATTGTAAAATTTCACAGGCCGAATGGATAGAAGTAAATGATGGTCTTATATTCTATATTTCAGCGGACCGATTTTTAAGAAATATGGTAAGGGCAATAGTTGGCACCATGGTTGATATCGGACGGGGGAAAATCGGCCCTGATGAAATACATACTATCATCCGGAGTAAGAACCGTTCAAATGCAGGCACTTCTGTACCAGCTTGTGGACTATATCTTACTAAAGTAAATTATCCCTATATCTAATAATCATAAAAACGCAGACTTATAGCGGGTTTATTATATTTGTGTCCTCGCAAGAATTAATCATATGAGTGATAAAGAAGAAGAAAAAAAACATATTCCTGTAGTAACAGAAGAATCGCTGAAATTTTTAGAAACATATATAAATAACCCATCCCCAACAGGGTTTGAATGGGAAGGACAACGTTTATGGTTAGAATATATTAAACCATTTATTGATGAACATTATGTTGATAATTATGGAACTGCAGTAGCTGTTATTAACCCAAAGGCAAAATACAAAGTTGTAATTGAAGCTCATTCGGACGAAATCTCCTGGTTTGTGAATTACATTACTAAAGATGGATTAATCTATGTTATTCGTAACGGAGGATCTGATCACCAGATTGCACCTTCAAAACGTGTAAATATTCATACCGATAAGGGAATTGTCAAAGCTGTTTTTGGATGGCCGGCTATTCATACACGCAATGGTGAAAAAGAAGAAGCGCCTACATTAAAAAATATATTCCTGGATTGCGGTTGCACTACAAAAGAAGAGGTTGAAGCATTAGGTATTCATGTGGGTTGCGTAATTACTTATGAAGATGAATTCATGGTTCTTAACAACAGATATTATGTGGGAAGAGCATTAGATAACCGTGTTGGAGGCTTTATGATTGCCGAAGTAGCCAGACTTCTTAAAGAAAACAATAAAACTCTTCCTTTCGGATTATATATTGTTAATGCTGTTCAGGAGGAAGTTGGACTGCGTGGAGCAGAAATGATAGCAAACCGCATTAAACCTAACCTGGCAATAATTACAGATGTTACCCACGACACTCAGACTCCGATGATTAACAAAGTAGTTCAGGGTGATTTAGCATGCGGAAAAGGACCAGTTGTATCTTATGCGCCTTCAGTGCAAACGAACTTAAACAAGTTGCTTATAAGAGCCGCAGAACAGGCACAGATCCCTTTCCAGAGACAAGCATCGTCACGCTGGACAGGAACGGATACTGACGCTTTTGCTTATTCGAATGATGGAGTTGTTTCAGCCCTAATCTCATTACCATTAAGGTATATGCACACTACTGTAGAGATGGTACATAAAGAAGATGTAGATAATGTGATCCGTTTGATTTATGAATCTTTATTAACAGTAACGGTTGACCATGATTTTAGAAATGTGAAATAAATTATCACTTGATAAAATAAACCATAACAAGGGCCGTTTATATTTATTCATAGGACCCAAAGAAAAGGCAGCGGAATAATTATTCTCGCTGCCTTTTTGCTTTCGCATAAAACAAATCTTTCAAATTTTCCTTTAGGTTTTCAATAATAGTTATTTAATAAACAGGAATTTATAATTTAGCAGAATGAAACCAACTTTACTAATACTTGCCGCTGGAATGGCCAGCCGTTATGGAAGCATGAAACAGGTGGACGGATTTGGTCCAAACAATGAAACTATTATTGATTATTCTATTCACGATGCCATTAAAGCAGGCTTCGGAAAAGTAACCTTTATAATCAGAGAAGAATTTCACGAGAGCTTTAAAAATATTTTCGAGCCTAAACTTAAAGGGCAAGTTGAAATTGATTATGTGTTTCAAAGCTATGATTTGACAAAATATGGTATTAACAAAACCATTGAACGCCAAAAACCCTGGGGAACAGGTCATGCGGTCTTAGAAGCAAGCAATCAAATCAATGAGCCATTCTGCGTAATTAATGCGGATGATTATTATGGATATGATGCTTTCGAAAAGATGGCTAATTTCTTAAACAATGAAGTTCGCGATGATTATTTCTCTTTAATGGGCTATGAAGTTGATAAAACTTTGTCTGATTACGGATCTGTATCTCGCGGAATCTGCAAAGTCTCAGCGGATGGTAACCTCGAGGAAATCAATGAGCGAACAAAAGTTTACGCTAAAGATGGAGTAATCGTTTATGAAGATGATAATGGTAACACTACTCCTTTAGATAGCGACGCACGTGCTTCAATGAATTTCTGGGGCTTCACACCAGCGATTTTCAGGCTTGCCGAACCAATGTTCAAACGATTTGTAGAGGCTAATGAAAACAACCCTAAAGCTGAATTCTTTATTCCATTAATGGCTGAAGAATTAGTTAAGACAGGACAGGCCCAATTTAAAGTAATCCCGACTTCTTCAAAATGGTTTGGAGTTACTTATAAAGAAGATAAACCTATTGTTCAGAAAAGTATAGCCGATCTGATTGAAAATGAAGTTTATCCAAATAAGCTTTGGTAACAAAATTAACGAGCATAAAAAAAGACCTTGTAAAATTTACAAGGTCTTTTTTTTGGATCAAAATAATATTAAGCTTTTTCTTCTGCTTGAGAATCCGCATCAGTTTCCGGAGCTTGAGGAGCCTCAACTTCTGCAGAAGCTTCAGGTGCTGATTCTTCAGTTGCAGCAACAGGAGCATCAGCTTCTTTTTTAGCTTTACCAGAACCACCACGTCTACGGGTAGCTTTCTTCTCTGGCTGAGCAGGAGCTTCACTTGTATATGTAGTGTTATAATCAACAAGTTCAATCATTGCCATTTCAGCGTTATCGCCAAAACGATTTTCTAATTTAATGATACGAGTATAACCACCCGGACGATTAGCAACCTTAGCTGCAACATCACGGAATAATTCGGTTAATACTTCTTTATTCTGAAGGTAACTAAAAACCACACGACGGGAATGCGTTGTATCATTTTTAGATTTAGTTATCAGTGGTTCTACATAAACACGTAAAGCTTTTGCTTTAGCTAATGTAGTAGTAATGCGCTTGTGTTCTATAAGCGATGACGCCATGTTAGCTAACATCGCGCGGCGATGGCTGGTAGTACGTCCTAAATGGTTGTGTTTTTTTCCGTGTCTCATTGTTTTTCTCGTTTTTCACGTGCATACCGTTCCCAACCAGCTGGCCGATCGGGAGGAATTATGCAAATCGCTTATTTTATTCTTCTTCTAATTTGAATTTTGAAAGGTTCATTCCAAAAGAAAGACCTTTTGATTTAACCAAATCCTGGATCTCAGTTAATGATTTCTTACCGAAGTTTCTGAATTTTAACATATCAGCAACATCATAAGAAACAAGATCGGCCAATGTACGGATGTCAGCTGCTTTCAAACAGTTTAATGCACGTACAGAAAGATCTAAATCAACTAATTCAGTTTTTAAGATCTTACGCATGTGAAGAATTTCTTCATCAACCTCTTTTGTCTCTTCTTTTGCCTGAGCTTCAAGCATAATATTTTCATCAGAGAATAGAAGGAAATGATGAATAAGAATCTTCGCAGCTTCTTTTAAAGCATCTTCAGGATGAATAGAACCATCAGTAGTGATATCAAGCACTAACTTCTCATAGTCAGTTTTTTGCTCAACACGATAATTCTCAATAGTGTATTTAACGTTCTTAATAGGCGTGAATATCGAATCTATAGCAATAACACCTAAAGGACCGTCAACACTTTTATTTTCTTCTGCAGGAATATAACCTCTTCCCTTGCTAACTGTTAACTCTAATTCAAGAGTAACCGAAGAATCCATGTTGCATACAACATGATCAGGGTTTAAAACAGTAAAGTTATTCGAGAAGCGAGTTATGTCACCAGCTTTGAATTGGTCCTGACCATTAATTATTACAAATATCTTTTCAGTATCGCCAGCTTCTTCAGATTTCTTGAAACGAACTTGTTTAAGATTCAGGATAATTTCTGTAACATCTTCTACAACACCTTTGATGGTAGAAAATTCATGAGAAACTCCTGAAAAACGAACAGACGTAATTGCGAAACCTTCTAAAGAAGATAAAAGGATACGACGTAAAGCATTACCAATGGTAATACCGAAACCTGGTTCTAGCGGACGAAATTCAAATGTACCGTCGAAATCCGTAGATTTCTGCATGATAACTTTATCAGGTTTCTGGAATGCTAATATTGCCATTTATGTTCAGTTATGTTTTTTAAACTGTAAATAGCTGCTCTAAACAGAGCAGCTTTAATTTATTACTTAGAGTATAACTCGACGATAAGGTTTTCCTTAATATTTTCAGGAATCTCATCACGGTTTGGATAGTTCAGGAATTTACCTGTTAAATTATTGGCATCCCACTCTAACCAACTATGTTTGTTTATTCTTCGGCCAGCTACTGAATTAGTAATAGCTTCCAGTGATTGAGAGCGTTCACGAACGGCAACAACATCACCAGCACGTAAAGAATAAGAAGGAATATTTACTAGCTCTCCGTTTACAGTGATATGCTTGTGACTAACCAATTGGCGAGCACCTGAACGTGTAGGAGCAATACCTAAACGATAAACAGCATTATCTAAACGAGCTTCTAAAAATTTCAATAGATTTTCACCGGTAATACCTTCTTTAGAAGATGCTTTGTGAAAAAGGTTTTCGAACTGACGCTCTAACACACCATAAGTGTATTTCACCTTTTGTTTCTCCATCAACTGAACTGCATACTCAGATTTTTTACCTCTGCGTTTTGAAACGCCATGCATCCCAGGAGGATAATTTTTTCTTTCTAATGCCTTGTCAGGACCAAAAATTGGTTCCTTGAACTTACGCGCGATTTTGGACTTCGGTCCGGTATATCTAGCCATTTTGTGTACTTAAAGTATCAGGCGGCCCGCAGCCGCTGAATCTTATCTTTAAAATAATTAATTAAACTCTTCTTCTTTTAGGAGGACGACAACCATTGTGGGGAAGCGGAGTAATATCTTTAATAGTTGTTACTTCAATTCCGGTTGTTTGTAGTGTACGTATAGCGGATTCACGACCAGAACCTGGTCCTTTTACAAAGACTTCTACTTTACGCAAACCTAAATCAAATGCAACTTTTCCGCAATCGGAAGCTGCCTGACCTGCTGCATAAGGAGTATTTTTCTTAGAGCCTTTGAAACCCATTTTTCCTGCAGATGACCATGAAATGGTCTGTCCCTGAAGGTTTGTTAACGTTACTATAATATTATTGAACGTAGCATTGATGTGTGCCTCACCAACTGGCTCAATAACAACAACACGTTTTTTGGTAACTTTTTTAGTCTTAGCCATTATTTATCGGTATTATTTAGTAGCCTTCTTTTTGTTAGCAACTGTTTTACGTTTTCCTTTACGGGTACGAGTGTTATTCTTGGTTCTTTGTCCGCGTACAGGTAATCCCTTACGATGACGAAGCCCGCGGTAACATCCAATATCCATTAAACGTTTAATGTTTAATTGAACTTCAGAACGTAGAGCACCTTCAACTTTAATTCTATCGTTGATGATTGTACGGATTGCTGTTAATTGCTCATCGGTCCAGTCTTGTACTTTTACATTCCAGTCGATACCAGCCTCAGTTAAAATATTCTGAGCCGTAGTACGTCCTATACCGAAAATGTAGGTAAGTCCGATTTCTCCTCTTTTGTTTCTTGGTAAATCAATACCTGCTATCCTTGCCATATTTTTTTAATAATTGAATGATTGGAGGTTTGAATGAAGAATGATTAAACCATCCATTCCTTCAGCCCTTCAAAATTTCTATCCCTGACGCTGTTTATACTTTGGATTCTTTTTGTTAATCACGTAAAGTTTTCCCTTACGGCGGATTATCTTGCAATCAGCGCTACGTTTCTTTATTGATGCTCTAACTTTCATCTCGTATCTTATTTATATCTATAAGTAATTCTGCCTTTGGTTAAATCATAAGGAGACATTTCTAATTTTACTTTATCTCCAGGTAGAATTTTAATGTAATGCATTCGCATTTTACCCGAAATATGCGCAATTATTTCATGCCCATTTTCTAACTCAACACGGAACATTGCATTTGATAATGCTTCCTTTATAATACCGTCTTGTTCAATAGAGGCTTGTTTAGCCATATTTTATTGATTTCTATTTATTTACGCCCCTACATTTGGGGTTGCAAAATTAAATAAAAAATTTAATATTTTATTTTTTTTGTTTTAAAACTTCTTCGATAAAATCAAAAGTGGATAAAACATCCGATTTTCCTTTTCTTATCGCAACCGTATGTTCAAAATGAGCAGAGGGCTTATTGTCTATTGAACTCACTGTCCATCCATCCTTCCAAAACTTAACACCGGCTCTGCCCATATTAATCATTGGCTCGATGGCAAGCACCATTCCATCTTCAAGTTTAATTCCGGATCCCCGTTTGCCATAATTAGGAACCTCAGGCTTCTCATGCAGCTTAAAACCAACCCCATGCCCCACCAGCTCCTTTACTACGCCATACCCATGCTTTTCAGCGTGTTCCTGAACAGCATAGCTTATATCACCTACACGTAATCCAGTTACAGCCTTCTCTACTCCAAGATTCAGACATTCCTTCGTCACTTCTAACAGGTTTCTGATCTCCGCGCTAACTTCACCAACTTCAAAAGTATAAGCAGAATCACCGAAAAACTTATTTAAAATGACACCACAATCGACTGAAATTATATCTCCGTCTTTCAGAGCATAATCGCCCGGAAAGCCGTGTACAACCTGTTCATTGGGCGAAATGCACAATGAATACGGAAAGCCATTATAATTTAAGAATGCAGGCACTCCTCGATTATCCCGGATGTAGGTTTCTGCTAGTTTATTAAGCTCTATAGTTCGAACTCCGGGTTCTATTACCTTTGCTACTTCTGCTAGTGTTTTGGATACAAGTAAGGAACTTTGTCTGATAAGTTCAATCTCCTCATCCGTTTTGTAATACACTTTTGGCATGATAAAAAGTTATATTACAGACCCTGAAGCTACCGGAGTACGGCCCTTCAATCTGCCGGTTTTCATTAATCCATCATAATGACGCATTAATAAATGACTTTCGATCTGTTGCAAAGTATCTAATACAACCCCTACTAAAATCAATAAAGATGTTCCGCCAAAGAAGTGTGCAAATTGACTGTTAACACCTAAGATAATAGCCAGCGAAGGTAGAATTGCTATAATTGCAAGAAAAACCGAACCGGGTAAAGTAATCTTTGAAATTACAGAGTCTATATAATCACCTGTACTTCTACCAGGTTTAACCCCGGGAATAAACCCACCATTCTTTTTCATATCATCAGACATTTGTACCGGATTAACGGTTATGGCTGTATAGAAAAATGTAAATGCGATTATAAGAAAGGCAAAGGTTAGATTATATGTTAACGACGTATAATTACTCAATGACGCAAGAAAATCTCCTTGTAAAGAAGGGAAAAAGCCGCCAATACCAGCCGGTACAAACATGATAGCCTGTGCAAATATTATGGGCATAACGCCTGCTGCATTCACTTTAAGAGGTATATACTGACGTACCCCTCCGTATTGTTTATTCCCTACAATTTTTTTCGCGTATTGAACAGGGATCCGTCTTACCCCCTGTACTATCAGGATAGTAAATATTACAACAAAAAACAATGCTACGATTTCCACGATAAATGGAATAATACCACCCTGACCAGCCATTCTGGATTGCAGTTCAGTAACTAAACTACCAGGAAGCTGGGCTATAATACCCACCATAATGATCAGTGAAATACCATTTCCAATACCCTTATCAGTAATCTTCTCACCCAGCCACATAACAAACAGAGTTCCTGCGGTCAGGATGAACATACAGGCAATTGAAAACAATGGGTCTGACATCATCTTGGCATCTGCAGGTATCTGAGTACGAACATATCCTACTGACTGTAGCAAAGTGATCGCAACTGTAAGGTATCTGGTAATCTGAGTAATTTTTTTCCGACCACTTTCACCCTCCTTTTGCATCTTCTGGAAATATGGAACAGCAATTCCTAACAACTGAACTACAATAGATGCAGAAATGTAAGGCATCACACCCAAGGCAAATATCGACGCCCGAGAAAATGAACCACCAGCAAACATATTCAGAAGGCCGAGGATTCCCTCTTTTCCCTGAGATTGAAGTGCAAGAGGGTTAACACCCGGTAATACGATAAATGAGCCTATACGATAAATTAAAAGAAATAAGAGTGTGTTTAAAATACGCACTCTTAAATCATCTATTTTCCAGATATTGGAAAGTGTAGTGAACAGCTTCTTCATTAATTATAATTTAACAATTGCACCACCTGCTGCTTCAATAGCCTTTTGAGCCGTAGCTGTAAAAGCATGAGCAGAAACATCTAATTTCGCTTTTAATTCTCCACGGCCAAGAATCTTAACCAGGTCATTTTTCGAAATTAATCCGTGTTCTTTTAATGAAGCAAAGTCGATAGTTGTTAAACTAAATTTCTCCGCCAAAGCTTGTAATACATCCAGGTTAACACCTACATAATCAATGCGGTTGATGTTTTTAAATCCAACCTTTGGTACGCGACGTTGTAAAGGCATTTGACCACCTTCAAAACCAATTTTTGTTTTTTTACCTGAACGAGAACCAGCTCCTTTATGTCCGCGGGTTGATGTACCACCACGGCCAGAACCGGTACCTCTACCGATACGTTTTCTATTTTTTGTAGAACCTTCTGCAGGTTTTAAATTACTTAAGTTCATGATTAGATACTTTCTACTGCTACTAAATGATTCACTTTTCTTACCATCCCGATAATTGCGGGGGTAGCTTCTACTTCAACTGCGTGGTTAATTTTCTTCAAACCAAGAGCCTGCATAGTTAATTTCTGACGCTCGCTTCTGTCGATAACGCTTTTTATCTGTGTTATTTTGATCTTCGCCATGGTTATTATCCGTTAAAAACTTTTGAAAGTTCCACACCACGATGTTGAGCCACAGTATAAGCATCACGCATTTGTGATAATGCTGAAATAGTCGCTTTAACCACGTTGTGAGGGTTAGATGAACCTTTTGATTTTGCTAATACGTTATGAACTCCAGCACTTTCCAAAACCGCACGCATCGCACCACCGGCGATAACACCAGTACCTGTAGATGCAGGTTTAATGAAAACAAAACCACCTGAAAACTTTCCGTATTGTTCGTGAGGTACAGTTCCGTTAATAATTGGAACTTTTACCAGATTCTTTTTTGCATCATCGATACCTTTAGCAATTGCTTCAGTAACTTCTTTTGCTTTTCCAAGTCCGTAACCTACTACCCCATTCTCATCTCCAACCACAACGATTGCTGAGAAACTGAAAGTACGACCACCTTTAGTAACTTTAGCTACACGCTGAATGCTTACTAAGCGATCTTTTAATTCGATTTCGCTTGATTTAACTCTTTTTATATTAATTGTTGACATTTTATATTTTTTGTGATCCCACTGATTTGTTTGATTTCACCGATTAAAAAAGTAATCTGTGTAATCTATTGTAAAATCCTTGTAATCTGTGAATCCTTAAAATTGTAAACCACCTTCACGTGCACCTTCTGCAAGTGATTTAACACGTCCATGGTATAAATAACCATTTCTATCGAAAACCACCTGGGTAATTCCTGCTGCAACTGCTTTCTCTGCAACTAGTTTACCGACTGCTTTTGATTGTTCTATTTTAGCACCGCTTCCAGAAAAATCTTTAGATGCAGATGATGCTGATACTAATGTTTTACCAGAAATGTCATCAATAATCTGTGCGTAAATACCTTTATTGCTTCTGTATACTGACAAACGGGGACGCTCAGCAGAACCAGACAATCTTTTTCTGATGCCTTGTTTAATTCGCTCTCTGCGAGATAATTTAATTCCTGCCATGATTATTATTTTTTAGCTGCAGATTTACCTGCTTTTCTTCTTAACTCTTCACCTACAAACTTGATACCTTTACCTTTATAAGGTTCAGGAGCGCGTAGCGAACGTATCTTTGCAGCTACTTGTCCTAATAATTGTTTGTCGATACTCTCTAATATAATTGTAGGGTTCTTTCCTTTTTCTGCAGTTGTAGCTACTTTAATTTCTTTTGGTAACTCAAATACATAATGGTGAGAATAACCTAATACAAGGTCCAACGTATTACCGGTATTAGTAGCACGGTAACCCACACCTACTAATTCCTGCTCTAACTTGTATCCTTCAGTTACACCTTTAACCATGTTGTTTAAAAGTGAACGATATAAGCCATGTAATGCTTTATGACGTTTTTGTTCAGAAGGACGTTGAACAATGATTTGTCCGTCTTCCTGAGAAATTGTAATATCTGAATCAACCTTCTGGGTTAACTCTCCTTTTGCACCTTTGATGGTTACAACATTATCAGAAGATATTGAAATTGTAACTCCACTTGGGATGGCGATTGGGGCTTTTCCTATTCTTGACATCGTTTAATCTCCTATGATTAATAAACGTAACATAAAACTTCACCACCGATGTTCAAGTTGCGGGCCTCTTTATCTGTCATTACTCCTCTGGAGGTAGAAACGATAGCAATCCCTAAACCGTTTAATACTCGTGGCATTTTGTCAACACCTGCATACTTTCTCAAACCTGGCTTACTCACACGTAATAGCGTGCGAATAGCAGAAACTTTAGTAATCGGATGATATTTTAAGGCGATTTTGATTGTGCCTTGTACAATATTATCGTCAAACTTATAGTTGGCGATGTAACCTTTATCAAAAAGTACTTTTGTCATTTCCTTTTTGAGGTTTGATGCAGGAATTTCTACAACCCTGTGGTTGGCCTTAATGGCATTCCTTACTCTCGTAAGATAATCTGCTATTGGATCTGTATTCATTATTATGGATTATGATAGCGGTTTCCTTCTACCTCGGGCAGACGACCTTCTATCGGTTAAAAATTCAAAATGCAAAAGTAAAAATTCAAAAGGGATTTAACGCCTATTTTTGAATTTTTACTTTTGACTTTATTTCTTATCAGCTTACCAGCTTGCTTTCTTAACTCCGGGTATTTTACCAGCAAGAGCCATTTCACGGAATGTTACACGTGAAATACCAAACTGGCGCATATATCCGCGGGGACGACCTGTTAATTTACAACGGTTGTGTAAACGTACAGGTGAAGAGTTTTTAGGTAATTTGTCTAATCCAACAAAATCACCCTCAGCTTTTAATGCTGCTCTTTTGTCTGCGTATTTGGCAACTAATTTCGCACGTTTAACTTCGCGTGCTTTTACACCTTCCTTAGCCATTGTTTACTGCTTGATTTTTAAATGGTAAACCAAATTGTTTAAGTAACTCAAGTGCTTCAACATCGTTATCAGCAGAAGTTACAAATGTGATATCCATACCCATGATTTTATTGATCTTGTCAATATTGATTTCAGGGAATATGATTTGCTCTGTTATACCTAAAGTATAATTTCCGCGTCCGTCGAAACCTTTATCGTTGATTCCTTTGAAATCACGGATACGTGGTAAAGCAACTGAAATTAAACGGTCAAGGAACTCATACATTTGAGTATCGCGTAATGTTACACGTACACCAACAGGCATTCCTTTACGTAATTTAAAGTTCGAGATATCTTTCTTTGATTTTGAAGCAACTGCCTGCTGACCAGTGATGGTAGTTAGCTCGTTGATAGCAACCTCAATTAATTTTTTATCTGTAGTTGCAGCACCAACACCCTGGTTGATAGCAATTTTTTCAAGCTTAGGAACCTGCATTACGCTTTTATACTGAAATTTATCTTTCAGTGCCGTGCGGATATCCTCTTTATATTTAGCTTTTAATCTTGGTACGTATGTCATAACTTAATTTCCTCTCCAGATTTTTTGGTTATACGAACCGATTTGCCTTCAGCATTTTTCTTCTTTCCAACACGGCTTGGCTTACCAGTTTTAGCATCAATAACCATTAAGTTAGATACATGAATTGCAGCTTCCATTTTAACGATACCACCGTTTGGATTAGTTGCACTTGGCTTAGTGTGTTTAGATACCATATTAGCACCTTCAACAATCGCTCTGTTAGTTTTAAGAATTACTTCTGTAATCTTGCCTTGTTTTCCCTTTGAATCCCCGGCCATTACCTGCACTAAATCTCCTTTACGGATTTTAAGCTTAGGTATAATATTTAATTTCTTTTGCATTTTATAGTACCTCCGGTGCTAATGATACAATTTTCATGAATTGTTTTTCACGCAGTTCTCTTGCAACCGGGCCGAAGATACGTGTTCCACGTGGTTCGTCCTGTGCGTTTAATAATACTGCTGCGTTATCGTCGAAGCGGATGTAAGAACCGTCTTTACGTCTTACTTCTTTCTTTGTTCTAACAACAACTGCTTTTGAAACAGTTCCCTTCTTAACGTTACCTGATGGAAGCGCACTCTTAACAGTGACAACAACTTTGTCGCCTACTGATGCATAACGCTTTCCGGTACCGCCAAGAACACGGATAACTAAAACTTCTTTAGCTCCGCTGTTGTCAGCAACATTCAGTCTTGATTCCTGTTGTACCATGTTACTTAGCCCTTTCTAAAATTTCAACTAATCTCCAGTTTTTAGTTTTACTCAGCGGACGAGTTTCCATAATTAACACTGTATCACCGATACCACAAGTGTTAGTTTCGTCATGAGCCATAAATTTGGTAGTTTTCTTCACGAACTTACCATAAATCGGGTGCTTCACTTTTCTTTCTACAGCAACTACGATAGATTTCTCCATCTTGTTGCTAACCACAAGCCCGATACGTGTTTTTCTTAATTTTCTTTCCATTTGGACTCTAAAATTATTTTGTTTCAGAAGCGGACTGCACCTTGCGGTTAGTCAATTCTGTGTTTAAACGAGCGATATCTTTTCTTACTTTATTGATCCTTGTAGGGTTTTCAATAGCAGATACCGTGTGTGCGAACCTTAATTTTGTAAGATTTGCTCGTTCTTCATTAATTCTCGCAACGATCTCTTCAGTAGATAGCTCTAAAATTTCTGAGTTTTTCATTTTTGTTTCTTTCTTTAGAGATTAAGCCTCTACGTAATCTCTACGTAAGACGAATTTAGTTTGAACGGGTAATTTTTGAGCGGCTAAACGCAATGCTTCTTTGGCAACTTCCAAAGGCACACCTTCAGCTTCAAATATCATTCTACCTGGGCGTACAACTGCCACCCAGTATTCTGGAGCACCTTTACCTTTACCCATACGTACTTCCGCAGGTTTCTTGGTAACGGGTTTATCAGGAAAAATACGGATCCACACCTGACCTTCACGTTTCATAAAACGGGTAACCGCAATACGAGCCGCTTCAATCTGACGACTGGTGATCCAAGCTGGTTCTAATGATTTTATTCCAAAAGAACCAAATGCTAGTTCTGCACCACGAGTGGCCAGACCTTTCATTTTGCCTTTTTGCATCTTCCTGAACTTCGTTCTTTTTGGCTGTAACATGTTCTTATATATTTATCGAAAAACGATGTCTAAAATTTAAATTATTTCTTTCCTCTGAAGCCACCTGCTCCAGCACCACCACCACGGTTTTGACCACCGCCGCGATTTTGACCCGGACCACCGCCACGGTTTTGACCACCGCCACGATTATCGCCACCACCACGTCTGTCATTACCACCGCCGCGTCTTTCATTACCTCCGGCACGTCTGTCTGCACCACCGGCAAAACCAGCTTCTGCACCATCTCTGCCTCTTACACCAGTAGTTTGACCAATGTTCGGAGATAAATCACGTTTTCCATAAACTTCGCCTTTGCAAATCCACACCTTAACACCTATTTTACCATAAGTTGTAAGAGCTTCTGCTAATGCATAGTCAATATCTGCACGGAAAGTATGCAAAGGAATTCTTCCTTCTTTATATTGCTCGGTACGTGCCATCTCAGCACCACCTAAACGGCCAGAACACATTATTTTAATTCCTTCAGCACCCATTCTCATGGTTGAAGCAATTGTTGTTTTCATCGCACGACGGAAAGAGATACGAGCCTCTAATTGTTTAGCGATACCTTCGCCTACCAACTGAGCATCTAACTCAGGACGTTTGATTTCAAAAATGTTGATCTGAACGTCTTTCTTAGTTAGTTTTTTTAACTCTTCTTTTAGTCTGTCTACTTCCTGACCGCCTTTACCAATAACGATACCCGGGCGAGCCGTATGTATAGTAACTGTAATGCGTTTTAGAGTACGCTCAATGACTACTTTAGAGATACCGCCTTTAGAAATACGTGCAGCGATATATTTTCTGATCTTTTCATCTTCAACTAATTTATCGGAGTAGTTGTTGCCACCGAACCAGTTAGAATCCCAACCTTTGATGATTCCTAATCTGTTACCTATTGGATGTGCTTTCTGTCCCATTCCTTATTTAGTTTCAGTTTGAACGTTTTTTGTATCAACTACAAGAGTTACGTGATTTGAACGCTTGCGAATTCTGTGACCACGACCTTGAGGAGCTGGTCTAAGTCTTTTTAACTGGCGACCTCCGTCAACAGTGATCGTTTTCACAAACAATTCGTTGTCTTCAGGGCGCTGACCTTCGTTCTTAGCTTCCCAATTTTTTATTGCAGACAATAACAGTTTCTCAACTCTTTGTGCTGCTTCTTTATTTGTATACTTTAAGATGTATAACGCTTTCTCTACACGTTCACCACGGATCAGGTCAACAACCAATCGCATTTTACGAGGTGAGGTAGGGCAATCATTTAATTTTGCTACTGCTTCCATTGCTTATTTTCTCTTTTCAGCGTGACCTCTAAATGTTCTGGTTGGAGCAAACTCGCCCATCTTGTGACCAACCATGTTTTCTGTTACATATACCGGGATGAATTTATTCCCGTTGTGTACTGCAAATGTGTGTCCTACGAAATCCGGAGAAATCATTGAACGACGAGACCAGGTTTTGATTACTGATTTCTTATTGCTTTCTGTCATAGCAACCACTTTAGATTCTAAATTGTGGTCTATGTAAGGGCCTTTTTTAAGTGAACGAGCCATTATTTCTTCCTCCCTTCGATTATGTAACGGTTAGAGCTTTTTTGTTTATTACGAGTTTTGTAGCCTTTAGCCAATAAACCTTTTCTAGAGCGAGGGTGACCACCAGATGATCTTCCTTCACCACCACCCATAGGGTGATCTACCGGGTTCATTGCAACACCTCTTACTCTTGGTCTTCTACCCAACCAACGATTTCTACCTGCTTTACCTAACACTTCGTTAGCTTTTTCAGAATTTGAAACCGTTCCGATAGTAGCCATACAAGTAGACAAAATCATTCTGGTTTCGCCAGAAGGCATTTTGATAATTGCATATTTACCATCACGAGCTGAAAGCTGAGCGTAAGTACCTGCACTACGTGCGATAGTTGCGCCCTGACCTGGGTTCAATTCAATATTATGAACTATAGAACCAAGAGGAATGCTTTTCAACGGAAGCGCATTACCAACCTCAGGAGCTACGGCCTGACCTGAAACCACAGTTTGTCCAACTGTCAATCCTTCAGGAGCAATGATGTAACGTTTTTCACCATCTACGTAATTCAATAAAGCAATACGTGCGGTACGGTTAGGATCGTACTCGATTGTGGCAACTGTTGCGGGGATATCTTGTTTATCGCGTTTAAAATCAATCAATCGGTATGACTTTTTATGTCCCCCACCGAGATAACGCATAGTCATTTTACCGGAATGGTTTCTACCACCTGATTTCTTAATAGAAACCACTAACGACTTTTCGGGTACGTTTGTAGTTACATCAGAATAATCACCTCCAACGCGGAAACGAGTACCAGGGGTAACCGGTTTAAATCTTCTAACTGCCATGTCTTAATTATATATTGCTGTAAAAGTCAATAACTTCACCTTCTTTCATCGTTACAATTGCTTTTTTGTATTTAGGAGTACGTCCCGATACTAAACCTGCTTTTGTTTGACGATTCTTTGATTTACCAGATACCACCATTGTATTGATAGCAACGATGCTAACACCATACATTTGCTCAATTGCAGCTTTGATCTGCAATTTGTTGGCCCTGTGATCTACCTTAAATGAAAAGCGGTTCAGCTTTTCTGTTAAAGCAGATGCTTTTTCGGTTAAAATAGGTTTCTTTAAAATTTCCATATTACTTGGCGAACGCCTCCTCCAACATTTTAACAGAACCTGTTGTTAATAAAAGCTTTCCTGCATTTAATACATCGTGTGTATTTAAATCAGCTGCAGTTACAACTTTTGCTTTCTTAAGATTTCTGCTTGATAAATAAATATTGCTGTCGGCTGCTGGTAAAACCAATAAAGTTTTCTCACCGCCAACGTTTAGATCTGTAATCAGCTTTAAGTAGTTTTTTGTTTTAACCGCATCGAATGAGAAGTCTTCAAGAACTACTATATTATTATCTATTGCTTTATATGTTAAAGCTGATCTACGCGCAAGTTGCTTTAATTTTTTATTCAACTTAAAGCTGTAATCACGTGGCTGAGGACCGAATACACGACCACCTCCATTAAACAAAGGCGATTTGATACTACCTGCACGGGCACCACCTGTACCTTTTTGTTTATGTAATTTACGGGTTGAACCGGCTATTTCGTTACGTTGCTTAGACTTGTGAGTACCTTGACGTTGATTAGCCAGGTATTGTTTAACATCTAAGTAGATTGCATGATCATTTGGCTCTACACCAAATATCGCATCAGGAAGCTGCACCTTGGCACCTGTTTCTTTACCTGCTATGTTTACTACGTTAACTTCCATCTCCTTATTTATCAACGATTACGTAAGAACCTTTAGCTCCCGGGATTGAACCGCTAACTACTAATAAATTTTGCTCAGTGTAAATTTTCAAAACCTGAAGATTCTGAATTTTAACTCTGTCGCCACCAGTACGACCCGCCATGCGCATTCCTTTGAATACACGTGAAGGCCATGAAGAAGCACCCAATGAACCTGGAGCTCTTAACCTGTTGTGCTGACCGTGAGTCTGCATACCTACACCACTAAATCCGTGACGCTTTACAACACCTTGAAAACCTTTACCTTTTGAAGTACCAACTACATCAACAAAGTCGCCTTCGGCAAAAATTTCTACAGTAACTGTATCGCCCAAACTTTTCTCATCTTCAAACGTCTTAAACTCAACAAGCTTGCGCTTAGGAGTTGTGTTTGCTTTTGAGAAATGGCCTTTTAGTTGTGCAGATGTGTTTTTTTCTTTCTTTTCATCGAAAGCCAACTGAACTGCCTCGTAACCATCTTTCTCAGAGGTACGAATCTGCGTTACTACGCAAGGGCCAGCTTCAATAACCGTACAAGGGATGTTTCTCCCTTCGGCATCAAAAATGCTGGTCATTCCTACTTTTTTTCCAATAATTCCTGACATTTTCTTTTTTTTCTCTATTTGTGCCCATCGAAGCAGTAGGGCTTCGTTCAAGGCATGGTAATCCCGTTAAGGGAGGGCAAAGATAGAAACAATTGATTAATAATCAAATAGTCAATGAGTTATTTTTATTAAGATTTTTTTAATATTTATCAGCAGCCTTAATATATATATTAGATTGGGAGAATTTTACTTCTAAAGTCTTCTCTTTTCAGTGAGATATTTGAGAATAATTATCTAATAATTCTCAGTTCTCTCCTTGCATGTCAACCAATTAAAACCTTTTGCACACATATGCTGTTACTTGCTAAACCAATAAAAACAAATAAATTATGAAAACGACTGTTTTAAGATCCGTTGGAATACTGTTAATTCCGGCATTCATGGCATGTAACAATACATCCAATGATAACGCAAACGCCGATTCAACTGCTACGGATATGAATACTTCTGAGGCTTCTTATGTAAACCTAAGCACCGGAGAACCTGTGACTATTGTACGTGATACTGAAAAAGGCCATTATGTATATAGCGATACGAAACAACCAATTGAAAAGGACTTATTCTTTGTTGATGTAAATACCAGGGATACTCTTTATGGTACAAGTGGCGTTGTTGTAAACAATGCTGTTATTAAATCTCCGGAAGGCAGCTGGACTCTTAATGAAGAATTAGTAATACGCGATGGCGATAATATTAAAATAAAAACCGCCGATGGCAAGTTAAAGATGGATGGCGACGAAATGAAATATAAAGAAGGCGATACCAAGGTAAAAGTAGACGGGGATGAATCTAAGACTAAAACCATAGATTCAAAGACCAAAACTGATGGTGATGAGTCAAAAACTAAAACTCCTGACACTAAGGTTAAAGTGGATGATTAATCAACTGAAATAATCCATTGCGAAATAAAAAAGCTGCTCGATTGAGCAGCTTTTTTTATTTCTACAAACTTAATTTCTCTATTAACCGGCTACTTTGCCGCGCACCATCCTGTAATCTGTCAGAAAAAAAATCTTTTACCTGGTTAAAATGGGTGATATAACCATCCATATCA
Source organism: Pedobacter superstes (assembly GCF_037622515.1). Lineage (NCBI taxonomy): Bacteria > Pseudomonadati > Bacteroidota > Sphingobacteriia > Sphingobacteriales > Sphingobacteriaceae > Pedobacter > Pedobacter superstes. Next base: position 26,180 of record NZ_JBBJCN010000007.1, on the reverse strand, counting down.
CCATATTCTATTATAGAAGCCCATTCTCTCACAGCCGAATGGAATTCCAGATCGTCAGCCCGGATACCTTTATCATATAAAGCAGCTTGGATAGTTTCTTCTAATAAATCTTGATTTTTAAAAAGATATTCGGCAATACCTAAGCGTAATCTGAAAGGTGGCGTTTGACAAATTAGATTTTCATAGGGATTAACTTTCATCTGATACCAGGAATCTACCATGGCCAGTAAGCTTAAATGAGAATTGGGCATGTGCGTATCTCCTTCTTCTGCCATTTTAAAATCCTTCATTACCTCAACATCAAGTGTAATAAAATCCCGTTCTCCATGAAATACGAATTCATTCGCTGCTTTAATCCTTTCACGAAACTCCTTTTCCTGCTCACAGATCATCATCTTAAATAACTCAGACTCTGACCTCGCATATTGCCTGACCTGCTCTCTTGCAAAAGGATTCAAAATAGCCAATCCAGCATACACGTGAGCTTTGTAGCTGAATATACGAAGCGTAGTGAGAATTTTTACATTATCTATACCAGTGGAATAGGCCCCATGATCCCAAGGATAAAAACCCGCATTTTTCCATGCCGTACCCATGCTTTCAAAACCCATATGAGTTACAGCCTGTGTATCGGCCATAATTTTATCATGCTGTATATAGCTTTCTACTTCTATTATCTCTGAATCTAGAGATTTGTAGATCTTCATCCCGTCATTATACGCTTTCTCACTTACGCGATGAGGGACTACAATCAGTTTCTGGCCTTCAGTTGAGAATGAAGGTCCGTGAAGCGAATGACAAGTAAATACATATACATCTATAGACAGATACTTATCGAATGCTTCGATCTCGGGAAATTTGACAGATGTTTGTCCGGCAACAATTGCCCCTGGCTTTACGAAATCGGCAACTTCAGCCACCACGGCGCTTATATTCGCTGTCTCAACAGAGAAAAGCAGAAAATCAGCTCTTTCAGCAACTTCTTTTGCTTCTTTTAAAACAGTTACCGGCGAATCCTGAAAAGACTCAATAAAACTTTCATAATTCTCGGGCAAATCGCACCCGAACACTGAATATCCTTTTCCGGCCCATTTACGGGCACATAAGGATCCCATATCTCCTAAACCAATAATGCCAATATCCATGGGGTAAATATAAGAAAGATGCTGAGCTTGCTATAGCGCTTATTACCTTGCAAAAGCATTGTAGACAGGCGCTCCTCCCGAATTGGTCTCAGGATAATTAAGATTCAAAAACGCTGCTATAGTATTTGCGAGTTGGGTTGTATAATAATGATTCTTTGTTTTAATCTCACCCAAAGCTTTGGTATCAGGCCCCATTATCGCGAACCATGTTTGATTCGAGCCAGCGCGCCCGATTCCGTGGCTTTTCCATGAATGATTCCCTGCTCCCCTTCCATGGTCGGTGGTTATAATAAGGGTGGTCTTATTTCTATAGTGATCGCTCGCCTGAATCCACTCCCAAATTTCCTTTATGTAATTATCCGCCTGTTGAATAGCCTGGAGATACTTATCGTATTTTCCCTGATGTGCAAACTCATCTGTTTCGCCGTAGGCAATTAAAAGTAACCTGGGTAAATTCTTTTCTAAGTATTCCTTTGCATAGCTGTGGGTGAATCTATCAAAACGGGTTGCTTTCCATGGACTCGGAGTGCCAGCCTGCATATGATTTAAATACTTCTCCCTGGCTGTAAGTCTGAGCTTTGCTGTATCATTTCCAGCATTTAGATGTATTCCTGAACGCAAGGGATTTATGATATAGTGGAATACGTCCCAGGATGCAAATACGGCTACTTTATTTTTGAAATCAACTTGCTGATTGGCAAACTCAAGAATGGTTTCATTCTTGTTGAACTTTCTGGCGTTGCCGCGAATATTTCTGTCGCGTCTTCCTGTCAACAGCTCATTGTAGCCAGGGTAAGAAAACAGGTACCTGTTGGTTAAATTTACCTTATTCCCCCAATTGCGATTACCGTAAATCTGACCGTTGCCAACAAGTGATGACCATATAAATGGAAAAAGTTTTTGCCTTCTCAAGTGCTCATCATTGTTCCAGAAGGAATTCATCGTATTCACAATACTGTTCACATATCTCTTGTTCTTTATTATATCAGGATCTGCACCCATAAATAATTCCTGCCAGCGTAAACCATCAACAGTAACCAGAATAACATTCTCCGTAATTTGCCGCGCAAAAGCATTGCTGACTAACAGTATAATATACACTGTACTAATTAAAGAGGCTTTATAAAAGTTCATAATTAAGGCGGCTATAATGGTATAACATTCATAAGTGAAATGAGGTTTAATTTTTTCTATTTAATAAAATGTCTACTTTCACGATATTATAACACACCATTTCTATGAGACAGACATTACTCAAGCGCCTGCTTATCCTCTTTATCAATCTGTGTTTTATCGCTTTAAGTTCCAAAGCTCAGGATTCGACTAAAACTGTAAGCCCGCAACCTTCAAAAACAACCATTACTTCACCGGTTAAGAAGCCTGTTAAACCGGCAGCTGCTATTCAGACTACCCCACCAACTGCTATAGTGAATAAGCCAGTTAATCAAGTTGTTAAAATTGCTGACAAACCATTCAATGGTTCACTGAAGGGGCAATATGAAGATTTATTAAAACACTCATGGATGCAGCAGGGATATAAAGTCGTCAACCCCACACGACTAAGTGTACTCTGGCAAAACGTCACTGATTCTTTGAAAAAAGCCAATAAGGAATTGGCTTCTGCAAAACAAAAACTAAGCGAGCAGGAAAAGCAAATCAGTGAATTAAAAAAACTGACAGGTTCAGAAGGTGCTACCATCTCAGAGAGCTCTGCCCCATCTACACAGATTCAAGTTTTAGGGACTTCTGTTGACACCACTACTTATAACTGGATAGTTTGGGGAGCGATAGCGGTATTAGGAGTTGGCCTGGCAGCAGTATTGTTTTCAACGGCCAGAAATTCGAGCGAGGCAAAGCACAATAAAGAGTTATACGAGGAAATTGCATCAGAATATCAATCCTACAAAACTAAAGCTAAAGAAAAAGAACAAAAACTTTCACGAGAGCTTCAGACCGAGAGGAATACACTTGAAGAATTACTGCAAAAGAAGGCTGAAGAAGATGCAGGAAAGAGGAAGTAAAATCTAATAAGCAAAAAAGGCCTGTCCAGATAAACTGAACAGGCCATTTTATTAAAATCCTTCTGTACTTAAACTTTGATTTCTACTTCAACACCGCTAGGTAATTCAAGTTTCATTAAAGCATCTACAGTTTTAGAGTTAGAGCTGTAAATGTCTAACAATCTCTTGTAAGAACAAAGCTGGAACTGCTCACGTGCTTTTTTGTTTACGTGTGGTGAACGTAACACTGTGAAGATTTTCTTCTCTGTTGGAAGAGGAATCGGTCCGCTAACTACTGCACCTGTGGGCTTTACAGTTTTAACGATTTTCTCAGCTGACTTATCAACCAAGTTGTAATCGTAAGATTTTAATTTAATTCTGATTCTTTGGCTCATTTTATTTTTAGTTATATCCTCAATAAGAGCTATTAGTTACTAAGGACTGATTTATTTTTATTAAGATGCTTAAATTACACTCCGGCTTTTTTACCTTTTACTTTAGCAATTACTTCATCCTGCACATTTCTTGGAGCTTCTTCGTAATGATCAAATTCCATTGTAGAAGTTGCACGGCCAGAAGTAATAGTACGTAACTGAGTTACATAACCAAACATTTCTGAAAGAGGCACAGTAGCTTTAATTACTTGTGAACCAGCACGAGAATCCATACCTAAAAGTTGACCACGACGACGGTTCATATCACCAATTACATCACCCATATTTTCTTCAGGTGTAAGTATTTCTACTTTCATAATTGGCTCCATTAATACCGGGCGTGCTTTTGGCAATGCTTCACGGAAAGCTGAACGTGCACAAATCTCAAAAGATAAAGCATCTGAATCGACTGCGTGGAATGAACCATCAATCAAACGAACTTTCATATCAGGAAGAGGATAACCGGCTAACACACCATTTGCCATAGCAGCAGCAAATCCTTTTTCAACAGATGGAATAAACTCACGTGGAATAGAACCACCTGAAATTTCATTCACAAACTGAAGACCACCTTTTTCGAAGTCAGGATCAATCGGAGAAATGATAACCTGGATATCAGCGAATTTACCACGACCACCAGTTTGTTTTTTATACGTTTCTCTGTGTTGAACAGTTCCTGTAATCGCTTCTTTGTATGCAACCTGAGGAGCTCCCTGGTTAACTTCAACTTTAAATTCACGTTTTAAACGATCCATTAAAATATCTAAGTGAAGCTCTCCCATACCTGAAATCACAGTTTGACCTGTTTCTTCATCCGTTTTTACGTGGAATGTAGGATCCTCTTCAGCTAATTTACCTAAAGCCATACCCAATTTATCTACGTCGGCCTGAGTTTTAGGCTCAATAGCTAAACCGATAACGGGCTCAGGGAAATTCATAGATTCTAAAACGATCGGGTGTTTCTCATCGCAAAGTGTATCTCCTGTTTTGATATCTTTAAATCCAACTACAGCAGCAATATCACCAGCACCTACGTTAGGGATAGGATTTTGCTTGTTTGCGTGCATTTGGAAGATACGTGAAATACGTTCTTTGTTTCCTGAACGCATATTGTATACGTAAGAACCAGCATCCAGATTACCTGAGTAAACACGGATAAAGCACAAACGCCCTACAAACGGATCTGTAGCAATCTTGAATGCTAAGGCTGCAAAAGGTTCTTTTACATCCGGTTTACGAAGAATTTCTTCTCCTGTATCAGGATTGTGTCCAACGATTCCCTCAACATCCATCGGTGAAGGCAATAACTCCATCACGTAATCAAGCATGGTTTGAACACCTTTATTTTTGAAAGATGAACCACAAACCATAGGAACAATCTTAGCGTCTAAAACTGCCTGACGCAAAGCGTCTAAAACTTCACGTTCAGTAATCGTTTCAGGAGCTTCGAAGAATTTCTCCATTAAGCTCTCATCATATTCTGCAACAGATTCTAACAATTTCTCTCTCCACTCAGCAACCTCATCAAGCATATCTTCAGGAATAGGCACTTCTGTAAAGGTCATTCCTTTATCGTGCTCATTCCAAACAATACCACGGTTATTAATCAAATCAACCACACCTAGAAAACCATCTTCGGCACCGATAGGTAGTTGCAGAGGAACTGCATTACTACCCAACATATCTTTCACCTGCTTAACAACTTTTAAGAAATCTGCACCAGAACGGTCCATCTTATTAACGAAGCCAATACGGGCAACGTTATAGTTGTTAGCCAGTCTCCAGTTAGTTTCAGACTGAGGCTCAACACCATCAACCGCAGAAAACAAGAATACCAATCCATCCAAAACACGTAATGAACGATTTACCTCAACGGTAAAATCCACGTGACCCGGTGTATCGATAATATTGATGTGATACGTTTGATTTCTGTATTTCCAATCAACAGTAGTTGCGGCAGATGTAATGGTAATACCACGCTCCTGCTCTTGTGCCATCCAGTCCATTGTTGCAGCACCTTCGTGCACTTCACCAATTTTATGACTAACACCAGAATAGTAAAGAATACGCTCGGTTGTTGTGGTTTTACCAGCATCAATGTGAGCAGCGATTCCTATATTTCTTGTAAATTTTAAATCTCTTGCCATTATATTTTGATTTGGATTTCACCGATTTAAAGGATTACACCGATTATTGATAACAATCGGTGTAAAAAAAATCTGTGTAATCTGTGTAATCTCCTTTATTTAGAAGCGGAAGTGTGAAAACGCCTTGTTAGCTTCAGCCATTTTGTGAGTATCTTCTTTTTTCTTCACAGCAGCACCTTCACCTTTAGAAGCAGACATAATCTCTCCAGCCAATTTCTCCATCATGGTTTTTTCACCACGACGACGAGCGTAAAGGATCAACCATTTCATTCCTAAAGCAATTTTACGCTCCGGACGAACTTCGGTTGGAACCTGGAAGTTAGCACCACCTACACGACGAGACTTAACCTCAACAGCAGGCATAACATTGTTTAAAGCTTTTTTCCATGCTTCTAATCCGCTTTCGCTGGTTTTTTTCTCAACCAGTTCAACAGCATCATAGAAAATAGAATAAGCAATTGATTTTTTTCCGTCGTACATCATATTGTTTACGAAACGGGTTACCATCACGTCGTTAAACTTCGGATCTGGCAGAAGGATTCTTTTTTTTGGTTTTGACTTTCTCATTTCTAATATCCTCCTTAATTATTTCTTTTTACCTTTTGCTGCGCCTTTAGCAGGAGCTGCAACTTGTCCTGGTTTCGGTCTCTTAGTTCCGTATTTAGAGCGGCGTTGGTTACGTCCGGCAACACCGGAAGTATCTAAAGCACCACGGATGATGTGATAACGCACACCTGGTAAATCTTTAACACGACCACCACGAATCAATACGATTGAGTGCTCTTGTAAGTTGTGACCTTCTCCAGGAATGTAAGCATTTACCTCCTTTCCGTTTGTTAAACGTACACGGGCAACTTTACGCATTGCTGAGTTTGGTTTTTTAGGGGTAGTAGTGTATACACGGGTACACACGCCTCTTCGCTGTGGACAGCTGTCCAACGCTGGGGATTTACTTTTATCCTCCAGAGCTACTCTACCTTTCCTAACTAATTGTTGAATAGTAGGCATTTAGTTTTTTTAGCAGTTTTTTTTATTAATTACCCCATATCAGGCCACACCTATGGCAGATAAAATTGGGACTGCAAAAGTAGGGAAATAAATATGATAATCAAGGGGTTGAAAGAAAAATTAATACAGGGCTTTTGTGAAGTAAAAATTTAGAAAGTTTAGAATCGTCTATATGACGGAATAAATTGATAATTAACCCCTTATTGGAAAACCATAGCTTGCGGTATTATCGACGTGAAGACCCGCATTCCGCTCATACTGCGCTGGCATTAGGACTATAAACCGGCCCTCGTATCAATAAAAGGGACATACAACTACTAATTATTTTAGTTTTTTCGGAAAATATTTTTTTTATCTTGCCTGTCTGAAACCTATATTTAATCTTATGATACAAAATCCTCAGCTGGATTTAGCTTACAACTTTGTTCAATTCACAGATAAAAATATCTTTTTGACTGGTAAGGCTGGTACAGGGAAAACAACATTTCTTCATAATTTGAAAAAATCATCGCTTAAGCGGATGGCTATTGTTGCTCCAACCGGAGTAGCTGCTATTAATGCCGGAGGCGTAACTATACATTCCTTTTTTCAATTACCTTTCGGGCCCTTTATTCCCGAAAACAAAAATCAGCAGCTAAAACGGTTTCACCGTGAAAAAATAAATCTTATTAAGAGTCTTGATTTACTTGTTATTGATGAGATAAGCATGGTTAGAGCCGATACTCTGGATAGTATTGATGAAGTTTTAAGGCGATTTAAAGATCACGGAAAGCCTTTTGGCGGAGTGCAGCTTTTAATGATCGGAGATTTACATCAGCTTTCGCCGGTTGTAAAGGATGAAGACTGGCAGATTTTAAAAGACTTTTATCCAAACTTATACTTTTTTAATAGCAGGGCGCTAAAAAAAACCTCGCATGTAAATATTGAGCTTAAACACATCTACCGGCAGTCTGATACATATTTTATCGACCTTTTAAATCGCGTAAGAGAAAATAAAATAGATGAGGAAGTTTTAACTCAATTAAATCAACGTTATGTGAAGGATTTTAAACCGTCTGAAGATGAAGGTTATATAACGTTAACTACTCATAACAGCTCGGCGCATGAAATTAATGAGCGAAAGCTGGCAGAGATACAAGAAACGGCATATAAATTTAATGCCACTATTGAAGGAGATTTTCCTGCCTATTCTTTCCCAACAGTACCAGAACTTGAGATAAAAACCGGATCGCAGGTGATGTTCGCTAAAAACGATCCTTCTCGTGACCGACTTTTTTATAATGGCAAAATTGGAAAGGTAGCCCGAATTAACGAGGGAGTGATTTATGTTAAATGCCCGGGAGACTTTAATGAAATTGCCGTGGAACCGATTGACTGGACAAACATCACCTACGAATTAAATTCCGAAACCAAAGAGGTTTCAGAAAAAGTTGTAGGCCGGTTTATTCAATATCCATTAAAACTTGCCTGGGCAATAACGATACACAAAAGTCAGGGTCTGACTTTTGAACGGGCTATAATTGATGCTAATGCAGCCTTTGCCCACGGTCAGGTTTATGTGGCATTGAGTCGTTGCAAAAGTTTTGAAGGCATGGTACTCCGTTCTCCGATATCTTTTAATAGTGTTCGTACAGATGGAACAGTTGCGACCTATACTAAAAACGCAAATGAGAACGAGCCTGATGAAATGCATTTAAAGGCCTCTAAAGTTGATTTTCAGAAATCTTTACTATATGAATTGTTCGATTTTAATTCTTTGAAAAGCAAGCTCTTTTATTTAAAGAAAGTAGCAGAAGATAACTATGCAACTGTTTCTCCTCAATTGACTGAAGAATTAAAATCTATAAAACAAGCGGATGAAAAAGAGATCTATGAAGTTGCAGACACATTTAAAAAGCATCTGAATAACTTATTTTGCTCTGATAGCTTACCTGAAGATAACGTCGAACTGCAGGAGAGAGTTAAAAAAGGATGTACATACTTTCTTGAAAAGACAGAGAACATTCTATACCTCGGTTTAAAAAAACTAAATACCGATTCGGACAATAAGGCTGTGAGATCCAGCCTGAAAGAAGCACTGGAAAATCTTCAAAAAGAAGTATTTATTAAAAGAGCAGGACTTAAAGCGGGATTAAACGGATTCAGTACCTTGTCTTATCTTCAAATCAAAGTAAACGCCGAAATAGATTATACTTCAGAAACTAAAAGTGCACAAACAAATCATGTCCGGGTCGCGGAAAAAATACCTCATCCAGAACTCTACTCAACTGTTAAAAGCTGGCGTGACACCCTGGCCACTGAGAGAAATGTTCCGGTGTATATTGTATTACCGCAAAAGTCATTAGTTGAGTTAGTAGAAAAATTACCTTCAAACTTTGCCGAACTGGAATCTATTAAAGGCATTGGCAAAATGAAAGTGAAACAGTATGGCCTTGAAATTCTCGAAATGATAAACTCCTACTGTAATAAAAAAGATATCGAAAGATCACCTATGCGAATTACAATTATAGAGGAGAAGAATAAGATTGACACAAAGAAAGTTTCGTTCGATTTATATAAAGAAGGAAAAACGATTCTCGAAATTGCTCAACTAAGAGGATTCAGCGCTACTACTATAGAAGGACATCTGGCACATTATATTGGTTCGGGTGAGATATCGGTTTTTGAGCTTGTATCCAAAGTAAAAGTCGCCAAAATCATGGCGCAAATCATTCAACATCCCGGATTAACTACCGGAGAAACAAAAACAGCATTGGGGCCTGACATATCATACGGAGAATTGAAAGCCGTTATGAACCATTTGGATTTTGTAAACGCAGACGCTGTTTAAATTTATTCGAACCGCATGAGTTGATTTTAAATACTATTTAGATCAACAACCATCTCTTATTTACCAGCTTAAATTTAAAATATTTAATTTTTGCCAACGGCACATCTAAATAAGGGATAAAACAATAATCATCCTGTGGTTTTGCGTAAAGCTTAATTCTTTCTCTTGCTAATTCCATCAACTCCACTTCATCAATTCTTTTTGTCTTTAAAAGCACTCTGATCTCCTCCTCTTAGATAAGTACGAAGGTATCATCGATTTAGTTTCTCTTCTACTACAAAGAATTAATAGCAGTAGGATATTTACCAGGTAAATGATCCCTTTAAGCGAGGAAGTGCGATATCAGAATCAGACTTCTCCGGTTAACCCCATCCTTATTGCGCCTTCCATACATCATTACCGCTATTATGATCAGGAAATACATGATCAGGATCTGATGTAACCGAAATAATTTCTTCGGTAGAAGGGTATTGGAAAGTCCAGCTAACGTTCCTTTGCCAGATTTCTACGGGCAAAGTTGTGCGTGAAATTTTTCCACTTTTGGTTTTAATTTCCAAAATCATTGGAAAAGGCATTTTATCGTAATTCGCAACCGTTATTAATGATCCATTGCTGGGATTGTTCTTAACATAAGTCACGCTTAAAACACCCTGATCTAATCGCCAGTTATGAAGAAACCAGCCACGCCAAAACCACGACAAATTTTCTCCTGCCACATTTTCCATAGTCCTGAAAAAATCATTCGGAGTTGGGTGCCTATAAGCCCAACGATCAATGTACGCTTTAAAAGCCCTGTCGAATCTTTCGGGTCCCAAAATCTGCTCTCGCAACAAGGTTAATCCTAAGGCTGGTTTGTAGTACGCAAGCAAGCCAATATTTGATTCTTTCATGTTATCAGGACTCGTCATTACAGGCTCCAGTTGAGGATTAGTAAGAATTGCTGCCCATTGATGCATATCGCGGGGTTTCTCTTTATACTCACCTTTATTAAAGGCATCAGCTGCTGATGAGTTTATAAAAGTATTAAACCCTTCATCCATCCAGGCATGAAAACGCTCGTTCGACCCCACAATCATAGGAAACCAGGTATGCCCGAATTCATGATCGGTAACTCCCCAAAGTGCACCGTTTTTTGCCTTCCAGTCGCAAAAAACTATTCCGGGATATTCCATACCACCAACAATACCCGCAACATTTGTTGCAGCTGGATAAGGATAATCAAGCCATTTTTGCGAATTTATTTCTATCGATGCTTTGATATATTCGGTAGATCTGCTCCATGCATTGTTCCCTGAACTTTCTGCAGGATAAGCAGAGATCGCCAGAGATTTCTTATTACCGGAAAGATTTATACGTGCAGCATCAATAATAAATGACGCCGACGAAGCCCATGCAAAATCACGGGAATTTTCAATTCTAAATTTCCAGGTTAATTCGGATTTACCTGATGGTCTTGATGCGGGTTTCGTAACATCTTTCGATGAACGCACGATTATTGTTTTATCACTTTTCGCGGCCTCTTCCCACAACTTTTGTTGTTCAGAGGTGTACACGTCTTTAGGATTCAGAAGTTCACCCGAAGCAACCACAATATGACTTGCAGGAGCGGTGATACTTACGTCATAATTTCCGTAATCAAGATAAAATTCACTCGGGCCAACATAAGGGACAACATTCCATCCCGCCACATCATCATATACAAACATTCTTGGAAACCATTGCGCTACGGTAAATATCTTTCCGTTTTTAGTATCCTGAACCCCCATGCGGTCAGATCCATAATCCGGAGAGATGAATGAGAATTCAACTCTTACTTTGACCTGTCCGCCTTTTGCTTTAAGATCTGAGGGTAAGAACACTTGCATTCTCGTATCATTAATGGTGTATTTCAAGTCGGTTTCCGATGAAACGAGCTTAACCGACTTTATCTTAAATCCACCATCAAATACCTGCCCCTTTGCACCATTCCTGCTCCCGGTGGTTGGAATAATCGCATTTCCCTTAGAATCCTGTTTAAATAAATTCTGATCGAGCTGCATCCATAAAAACTCCAGGTTATCGGGACTGTTATTGGTATAAGTTATAACTTCAGTTCCTGAAATCTCATTGCTAATTTCGTTTAACCGTACATTGATTTGATAGTCGGCACGATTCTGCCAATACAATGGTCCTGGTTTACCACTTCCCGTCCGGTATTCATTACCGTTGGTAGTATAAAATAATGGGCCAAAAGCATCATTGTATTGATATCTGCTTTGTATCTGAGTATTTGTAGAGGTATTTGTTTGCTGGGCAAATGAGGATGTGATTATAAACAACAGCGAAACAAGAGCATTAAAATTCAATCTGAACATAGTTTAACTTAAAACGAGCAAAAAAATACAATTAATTTCTGCTTTCAATATAATGTAATCCCGATTTTACTAAATATAAGGGTTTAGAATAAAGTCATATTTTAAAATATTGTTTTTAGCCCAGAGTATCCTGGTAAGTAGCTTCGTCAAAACCCATCACCACTTTTTCTTCGGTTTCCAGCACCGGCCGTTTAATAACCGAAGTTTTATCCCGCATTAATCTGAATGCATCCACCTTGTTATTAATCTGACTCTGAGTTGCGACATCTAACTTTTTCCAGGTAGTTCCACGTTTATTTACTAAGGATTCCCATCCAATCTTAGCAGACCATTCCTCTAATTTCTCTTCTGATATTCCTGATTTTTTAAAATCGTGAAACTCATACCTAACATTATGATCATCTAACCATTTCAGGGCTTTCTTAACGGTATCGCAATTTTTTATTCCGTAAACTTTCATTAAATAAGATTAAGAGAATGATCAATTTTTATTTATTATACCGCGTCATTGTCAGCCCGATACCCACTGTTACAAAACTTTCAATCATTTCAATACATCTATCAATTAGCGCCGGCAAAGCGGGCAGTTCGTCATCATCAAAAGCACTTAGTACATAATCAACCTGACGTCCTTTTGGATAATTATCCCCAATGCCAAAGCGTAAACGAGCATAATCTTGTGTGCCCACTGCAGCCTCTATACTCTTTAAGCCATTATGCCCGGCATTACTTCCTTTTGGCTTTAATCTTATTGATTCAAAAGGTATTGCCAGATCGTCAATAATAACCAAAACGTTTTCTAGAGGAATTTTCAACTGCTGCATCCAGTAATTCATGGATTTTCCGCTCAAATTCATATAGGTGGTAGGCTTAATAATATGGATGCTTCTTCCCTTAAAATTGTATTCTGCGTAATAGGCTAATCGCATATTCGAAAATTGTACAGAAGCTTTTTTAGCAAGTGCATCTGCCACCATGAAACCAATATTATGGCGGGTATCAGCATATTCGGAACCTATGTTTCCTAAGCCGACGATGAGGTATTTCATATCGTAAAGGTAAAAGGTATAAGATAAAAGGAGAAGGAAAAAGATTCATCTTCAAAAGCAAAAAGCTCCCTTTAAAAGGAAGCTTTTTTTATTCGATTTGCACCCACCTTTAAGAGGTTGGCGAGGTTTATTTTTTACCAGCTGCTTCCTGCTCTGCTTGTCTTAAAGCACGAGAAGTAGTTACTGATACAATAGTATCCTCGGGAGTGTTAGTGATTTCGAATTTATCAAATTTCAAATCACGTACACGTACAGATTTACCTACTTCTAAAGGCTCAATGCTCACTTCAACATACTGTGGCATATCTTTAGTTAAAGCCTTAACACGAAGCTTACGTAATTTCTGCACTAGTTTACCACCCATTTTAACACCAGGAGAAGTTCCGGTTAATTTAACAGGGATTTGCATAACCAAGGGCTTGTTTTGATCAAGCTGAAAAAAATCAATGTGTAAAATTTCTTCAGTTAACGGATGAAACTGTGCATCCTGAAGAATAGCTTGAACTTTAGTTCCGGCAACATCAAGATCTACAAACATCACATCAGCAGAGTAAATCAAGTCTTTTAAAGCAGTTTTCTCTACTGCAAAATGTAATTGTTGTTTTCCGCCATACAAAACTGCTGGTACTTTTCCTTCGTAACGCAGCTCTTTAGCATCGCGTTTCCCTACGTTCTCTCTAGGAGAACCGCTAATAGCGATAGAGTTCATGATAATTAAATTAAAGTTAAAATTAAAAATTTAAAAAAATCTATAGGCAGCCGCTGTGGTCACTTTGACTTCAGCATTTGCCTTTATAAGTATTATTCTTCTACTCTAAACAGATCCGAAATAGACCCATGCTCATTCACATTAGCAATTGCTTTTGCAAATAAATCTGCTGTTGAAAGCACTCTGATTTTTTCCGACTGCTGTTTCAACGGGATAGTATTTGTAACTATTAATTCTGTTAATACAGATTTCTCAATAGTTTCATACGCTTTTCCAGATAAAACCGGATGCGTACACACTGCTCTAACGCTGTTCGCACCACTTTCCATAATAAGGCCAGCGGCTTTTGACAATGTGCCTGCAGTATCACAAATGTCATCGATCAACACAACATCACGTCCGGTCACATCTCCAATAATTGACATCGACTCTATCTCATTGGCTCGCTTCCTGCGCTTATCGCATATGATAACTTCAGCGTTAAAAAACTTCGCAAATGTTCTTGCCCGATATGAGCCACCCATATCCGGAGATGCAATGGTAATATTAGGTAGATTAAGGCTTTTAATATAAGGAACGAAAATAACTGATGCGTCTAAATGATCTACCGGGATATCAAAAAATCCCTGGATCTGGGCTGCATGAAGATCCATGGTCATTATTCTATGAGCACCGGCAGCTACAATTAAATTCGCAAATAATTTAGCACCAATTGCAACCCTGGGCTTATCCTTTCTATCCTGTCTGGCCATTCCGAAATATGGAATTACCACGGTGATATAGTGAGCTGAGGCGCGTTTAGCTGCATCCGTTAACAGAAGAAGCTCAATAAGGTTATCGTAAGGCTGGCAAGTAGACTGGATAAGGAAAACATCGCAACCACGAACGGTTTCATCGAAAGAAGGCTGGATTTCGCCATCACTAAATCGTGATAACTTCACATCGCCTAACTGTTTTCCATATGCGTTAGCTATTTTATCAGCAAGTTCGGTTGTTCCAGAACCTGCAAATAACTTAACTGGATTAAACTGCAGTGGCATAATTTATTTCGGATTTGCAAATTTTAGATTTCGGAAATATTTTCAGATTAAAAAGAAGCATTCAGTTGCTATCCGAAATTCGGAATTTTAATGTTGCCCGACCAGGATTCGAACCTAGACAAACGGTACCAAAAACCGTCGTACTACCTTTATACTATCGGGCAATCTCCAAACAAAAGCGTCCTTTTGAAATGGTGTGCAAATATAGAGGGATAAAATGATAACAGCAAAAGTATTTTGTTTTTTATTTTTATTGGAATTAGCAATTCTTAAAAAATGTTAAACCTTAATAATCTGGATTGGTATTTAAATACTATTCACTATTTTCGGCGTCTATATCGCTTTAGCGAGTATGATAATAAACTATGCAATATACTAAAATCAATAATCTTCTTGGCTGGCTGTGCTTTCTTATAGCAGCGATTACCTACACATTGACCTTAGAACCGACTACCAGTTTCTGGGATACCGGCGAGTTTATAGCTTCTGCGTATAAATTACAGGTGGTTCATCAACCGGGAGCTCCATTATTTATTATGATTGCCAAAGTTTTTTCTCTGCTTGCCAGCGATAAAAGTCAGGTAGCATTCTGGATGAATATGAGCTCTGCATTAGCGAGTGCAGCCACAATTTTATTTCTTTTCTGGACCATTACCGCATTAGTTCGAAAAGTTTACCGATCTAAAGACGCTGAATTATCAAAAACTGAATTAATTACCATAATGGGCTCGGGCCTGGTTGGTGCCCTGGCTTATACTTTTTCTGATACATTTTGGTTCTCTGCCGTTGAGGCCGAAGTTTATGCCCTATCCTCTCTTTGTACAGCAATAGTTTTCTGGGCGATTTTAAAATGGGAACACCATGCGGAGGATTCTGATGCAGACAAATGGCTGATATTTATTGCATATATCATGGGCCTGTCAATAGGTGTGCATTTATTAAACCTTCTTGCAATTCCGGCAATTGCCCTGGTTTACTATTTTAAACGGACTCCTAAACCTACTTCCAAAGGAACGCTGCTAACTCTCTTAATTGGTATAATCATTTTAGGAGTAATACAATATGGTATTATACAATACCTGGTAAAATTCGCAGCCTATTTCGATCTGTTTTTTGTAAATACGCTCGGCCTCGGCTTTGGTTCTGGATCTCTTTTATTCGCTTTATTAGTTATTGCCGGAATAACCTATGGAATTTTTTACTCGATTCGCAAAGCAAAACCGATTCTGAATTTAGCACTAATCTGTACAGTGTTCATTTTGTTAGGATATAGTTCTTACGCAATGATTGTTATCCGTGCTAAAGCTAATCCAACCTTAAATAACAGCGATCCTGACAACGTTTTTGCATTATTAAGTTATTTAAACCGCGAACAATACGGAGACAGACCCTTATTGTATGGCCAGTATTTTGACTCTCAACGTGTTGATTATAAGGAAAAAGGAAATATCTTTCGTAAGGGAGATCAAAAATATGAAGTTGCGGGTAAAAAGTATGATTACGTATACGACCGAAATACTTTGTTACCGAGAATGTATAGCGACGACCCACAGCATGTGAGTTTTTATCGTGAATGGATGAAATTAGATGAGGGTCAGTCACCAAATTTTGCTCACAACCTGGGATTCTTATTTAGTTATCAAACAGGCTTTATGTACGCCAGATATTTTTTCTGGAATTTTGTAGGCCGCCAAAATGATGATCAGGGACATGGAAATAATACTAGCGGGAACTGGATAAGCGGAATTAAGCCACTCGACGCTCTGCACCTGGGTTCGCAAGACGATCTTCCCCCGAGCATTAAGGATAATAATGCGCATAATACCTTTTACTTCCTTCCTTTGATTTTAGGTTTGATCGGGGCCTATTGGCACTTTAAACGAGATCAAAAAGATGCGGGAGTTGTAGGCTTACTATTTTTCTTTACAGGTATTGCCATATTATTGTACCTCAATCAGAATCCATTGCAACCTCGTGAACGTGACTATGCCTATGCGGGGTCATTTTATGCTTTTACTATCTGGATTGGTTTGGGTGTCGCTGCTATTGCAGAAATGCTCAGGAAAAAGCTTACGGCTTCTACTGCAGGGATAGCAGCCACAGTTATAGGATTACTGGCTGCACCCGTATTAATGGCAAAAGAAGGCTGGAACGATCACGACCGATCTGAAAAGACAACCGCCAGAGACTTTGCAATAGATTATCTTGAATCATGCGCTCCAAATGCTATTTTATTCACTTACGGCGATAATGACACCTACCCTCTTTGGTATGTTCAGGAAGTTGAAGGAATCCGTCCGGATATAAGAATAGTTAATTTAAGTTTATTGGGAACAGACTGGTATATCCGTCAGATGAAGGAAAAGGTGAACCAGGCGGAGCCGCTGCCTATCACCATGCCCGATAATAAATTTGTTCAGGGCGTAAGAGATGTTATCCGATTTTATGATTATAAAATAGATGGTGCGGTAGAGCTGAAGACCCTTTTTGATGTCCTTACATCCGACGAAGAAAGTGACAAAGTGCCTATGCAGGATGGCAGCAAAGAAAATATTCTTCCAACAAAGAATTTAAAAATCACAATCAATCCAAATCAGGTACTTGCGAGCAAGACCGTAAAAGCAAGCCAGCAGGCAAACATTCTTTCGACTCTGGAGTGGACATATAACAAAGATTATGTTAGCAAGGCAGAACTGGCGATGTTTGACATACTTGCTCATAATAACTGGAAACGTCCAATATATTTTGCCGTTACTGTACCTGCCGACAACTATATCGGCTTGCAGAAATACTTGTATAATGAAGGTTTTGCCTATCGATTATTGCCGTTAAAACCCATTGAGGCAGTAGATTCCACCGGCCGTGCTGAGGAATTAATTGAAACCGAAGCCATGTATAATAACATGATGAATAAATTCAAGTGGGGCAATATTAAGGATGCTTCCTACCTGGATCCTGAATCAACACGCATGATTGCTATCATCATCAAAAGCTTTAACCAGCTTGCAGAAAGCCTTTTAAAAGAGGGCAAAACCGAGGAAGCAAGAAAGGTAATGTTAAGATCGCAGGAAGTAATACCGGAGAAGAATTATTTATTCTATTTTATTCTTCATAAATACTATACAGCTGATTTACTTTATCAGGTAAATGAAACCCAGCGGGCAAATAAACTCGTTGAAAATACAGCAAATTATATTCTGGCCGAGCTTAACTACCTTGTTGAGGCTAAAGGCGGACAGTCATCGAATGATATGCAACTGGGTGCCTCTGTATTTAATGAATTGATTAAAGTAACAGAGAAACATAAACAGACGGCATTAAACACCAAACTCAAGAATCAATATAAATCTCTTGAATCAAGATTAATGGGAAGCCTGCAGTAAATCAATGCTCAATAAGAATAAGCTATAAAAAGAGAATGCCCCGGAAATTTTCCGGGCTTTTGTCTTTTTAACGAGTTTTATATTATTCTGATACCACTCCCATGGCACAGAATTTTTCTATGCGTTCATTAATAACCTGATCAATATCTTTATTTCTCAGGATAGCAAAATCCTCTATTATTTTAGCTTTAATTGTTTCGGCCATAGTTTGAGGATCATGATGAGCACCTCCCAGTGGCTCAGGTATTATTCCGTCTACCAGGCCGTTAGCATACATATCTTCGGCTGTAAGCTTTAATACTTCAGCTGCTTTCTCCTTATAATCCCAGCTGCGCCATAAAATAGAAGAACATGATTCTGGTGAGATAACAGAATACCAGGTATGTTCGAGCATGTACACTTTATCGCCAATACCTATTCCTAAGGCTCCTCCTGATGCACCTTCACCCACAACAAAACAAAGAATTGGAACCTTCAAAACCGACATTTCAAGCAAATTACGTGCAATTGCTTCACCTTGTCCGCGCTCTTCGGCTTCAAGCCCAGGAAAAGCGCCCGGAGTATCAATAAAGGTAACCACAGGCTTATTGAATTTTTCGGCAAGCCGCATCAGGCGTAAAGCTTTACGATATCCTTCAGGATTCGCCATACCAAAATTTCGGTACTGTCTAAGCTTTGTATTGGTCCCTTTCTGATGGCCGATAACCATAACTGTCTGACCATTAATTGTTGCGAAGCCGCCCACAATAGCTTTATCGTCTTTTACAGTGCGGTCGCCATGCATTTCGATAAAATCATCGCATATCATTTCAATATATTGTAATGTATATGGACGTTCCGGATGCCTCGATATCTGAACATTTTGCCATCCGTTAAGATTCGTATAGATATGCTGCTTTGTTGCTTCCAACTTTTCTTCAAGTTCGAGAAGCGTGGCAGACATGTCGACCTTAGCTTTTTCAGATACCTGCTTTACTTTCTCTATTTGCTGCTGCAGATCAGCAATAGGCTTTTCAAAATCAAAAGATGTATTCATTTACAAATCTGTAAGACAAGTTGGCTAAGTTAGGAAATTCGCTTGCAAAAGGGAAAAGCTAATTTTTATTTGCTAAAAAAGATACAATGTCTATATTGCGATCAATAAGCGTAAAACTGACACTTAAAAATAAACCATGAAATTTAATTTTTCCTGCATCGTGCTTTTAATTTCGGGAAATATCGGTATTGCTCTTGGAAATGAGAGAGATACGATTATCAAATCTGGCGGAAATCCCATTTTTTCGCATAAATATACGGCCGATCCGGCAGCACTGGTTTATAAAGATAAGGTATATTTATATACAGGACATGATGTGGCCCCTCCCAGAAGAGAAGGGTATGTTATGCATGACTGGCTGGTTTTTTCTTCGAAAGATATGCTTACGTGGACGGAGCACGAGGTCCCTTTACGTGCAAAAGATTTCTCATGGGCTAAAGATGATGCCTGGGCTTCGCAAGTTATTGAAAAAAACGGAAAATTCTATTGGTTTGCTACAGTGTCTCACAATACTATTCCGGGTAAATCTATCGGCGTAGCAGTTTCTGACAGCCCTACAGGACCTTTCAAAGATGCCAGGGGAGCTGCCCTGATTACTAATGACATGACAAAAAAGGCAAAAATAAGCTGGGATGATATTGATCCTACAGTTTTTATTGACGATGATGGCCAGGCTTATTTGTTTTGGGGAAACACTACACTGCATTATGTAAAGCTGAAAGACAACATGATTGAAATCGATGGAGACTTCAAAGAAATTCAACTTCCAAATTTTACTGAGGCTCCATGGGTACATAAACGTAAAGGGTGGTACTACTTATCGTATGCCTACCAGTTCCCTGAAAAAATTGCATATGCAATGAGTCGCAGCATTCATGGACCATGGCAGTACAAAGGCATTCTAAACGAAATAGCCGGAAATTCAAATACCAATCATCAGGCAATAATTGAATTTAAAGGTAAGTCGTATTTTATTTACCATAACGGAGGTATTCCCACGGATGGAGGAAGTTTTAGACGATCTGTTTGTATTGACTATTTGAAGTACAATCGCAATGGCACAATGAAGAGGGTTTTGATGAGTTCGGAAGGTATAAAACCGGTTAAAAGTAAATAAAGAGCCGTGTGTTTTATCTCAGCATAGAATAATGATCCATACCTGCAAAAAACAAAAGCGCTACCAGATATGACCGGTAACGCTTTTTGATTCTGCAAAACTATTCTGCTTATTCCTCAAGTTTCTTTGCTTTTTTAATGTGCTTTAATATTTTTGCTTCCATATGGAAGATAATTTCTTCAGCAATATTAGTTATGTGGTCACCTACCCGCTCCAATTTTCTAATAATTGTTAACAGATACAAAGCCTGGTGAATATTTGGAGATTTCCCTTTTAAATACGTCGCAATTACATCGGTTGCGCTTTTGTTAATATCATCTAATATATTATCCTGGTTAAATATGGTGCGGGCAAGTTTTGTATCACCATTTGCATAAGCCTGCGATATAGATTGAAGCATCATATTCACAGTATCAGCCATTTCAGAAAACCGGCATATTTTCAAAAGATCTTTATCGAAACATTCGCCTGTCATCAAAATATATTGGGCGATACCCTCAGCGCTATCTCCAATTCTTTCAAAATTGCTGTTAATTTTTAGCGTGGCAAACACAAAACGCATATCGGTAGCAAATGGATTAAGGAGAGCAAGAATATTTTCGCATTCTTTATCCAGAGAAAGTTCATACGCGTTTACGCGCTTTTCATTAAAAATAACTTCGCTGGCTAAATCTTTATCTCCTTCAATTAAAGCTGTCAGGCTTTTTTGAATTTGAGAGGTCACCAGATCTGCCATTCCGGTCATTTCATGCTTTAAATTTTTCAACTCTTCTTCTAAATGCGTCATAATATCAAAGATTTATCCAAATCTGCCAGTAATATAATTATGTGTCTGCTCCTTTTTAGGATTGGTAAAAATTGTTGTAGTAGTATTATATTCAATAAGTTCTCCTAAATAAAAGAACGCTGTTTTATCGCTTATTCGTGCAGCCTGCTGCATATTATGCGTAACAATTACTATAGTGTATTTGCTTTTAAGCTCATAAATCAGCTCTTCTATCTTAGCAGTAGAAAGAGGATCGAGGGCGGAAGCGGGTTCATCCATTAATATAACAGAAGGTTCAACAGCCATCGTGCGAGCAATACATAAACGTTGTTGCTGACCTCCGGAAAGAGACAATGCTGATTTTTTTAAGTCATCCTTCACTTCTTCCCATAAAGCAGCCTGTTTTAGAGAACGTTCAACCGTTTCGTCCAGAATGGCCTTATCATTAATTCCTTTTATTCTCAAGCCAAAAGCAACATTTTCATAAATACTTTTTGGAAAGGGATTCGGCTTTTGAAAAACCATACCAATCTTTTTACGATGTTCGTCAACATTAATTTTGCTTTTATAGATATTTCTACCGTCAATTAATATGTCGCCGGAAATTTTCACGTTGTCGATCAAATCATTCATCCTGTTAAAGCATCGCAGGAATGTGGATTTACCGCAGCCCGACGGACCAATAAAAGCGGTTACGGTATTGGCTTCTATAGAAATACTTATATCTTTCAAAGCCTGCTTCTCACCATAGAATAAATTTATATTTCTTGCTTCAAGTTTGTGCATTTCCGAATTTAAAACCTATTTTTTTTATTATATCTGTTCCTTAAAAACACAGCTATCCCATTCATCATAAAAGTAAATAAAAGAAGGATGATAATTGCTGCAGCCGCGTTGGTAACAAAGCCGGCCTGCGGACGGGTTACCCAATTAAATATTTGTATTGTCAGAACGGTAAACTCATCCATTGGACTGGCAGGAGCAAACGGTACGTAAACCAATGCACCAATTACAATAAGAGGAGCTGTTTCACCGATGGCTCTGGAGATAGCGAGAATCAGACCTGTTAGTATCCCGCCGAATGATGAGGGCAGCACAATTGAATAAATTGTTTGCCATTTTGTAGCTCCTAATCCGTATGCTGCTTCCCGCATAGATTTTGGAACGGCTTTTATTGCTTCGCGTGTGGAAACTATAATTAAAGGCAAAACTAGTAAGGACAATGTTAAACTTCCGGTAAGGATACTATTGCCGAATCCCATAATACGTCCAAAAAATTCCAGTCCTAAAATACCGTAAATAATAGAGGGTACACCGGCAAGGTTGGCAATATTAATTTCTATAAAATTTGCAAAACGGTTTCTTTTTCCATATTCCTCAAGATAAATCCCTGCCGCTATGCCTATAGGAAAAGCTATTAATACGGTAAGCATCAAAATCCATATCATACCCAAAAGAGCCGTATAAATTCCCGCATTTGCCGCTCTGCGCGAAGGCAGATTTGTAATGAAGTCAAAATCAAGACGGGAAAGCCCTTTTGACAATATATCGTATAAAAGGACAGCCAGAACCAGCAATCCAAAGAAGGTACAGGCGATGGCAAAGAATTTAAATGCCGTATCTTTTATTCTGTTAAGCTGCGAATTATTCATACTTCTGATAATATTTCCTCTTAATCCAGAAACTCACGTTGTTTAAAAGAAAAGTAAAGACAAATAATGTCATCCCGGCTGAAAAGATTGTGCTGTATTCTATCGAATTTCTGGGCACATCACCCATGCTTACCTGCACTATATAAGTGGTAATGGTTTCGAGAGAGTTAAGAGGATTTAAGGTAAGTTTCGGTTGTTGTCCGGCTGCTATTGCAACAATCATCGTTTCGCCTATTGCCCTGGAAATTGCCAGTATTACAGAAACAATAATACCCGATGATGCGGCAGGAACCATTACTTTAAAAGCGGTTTGTAAACGGGTCGACCCCATTCCATAAGCGGCCTCCCGTAATGATTTAGGGACAGCCCTTAGTGCGTCCTCACTTAATGAAGAGATGTAGGGAATAATCATAACGCCCATCACCAGACCGGCTGACAATGCATTAAAACCAGACATATTGGGTAAAAATCGCTGCAAAAGTGGAGTTACAAAGGTTAAAGCGAAAAAGCCATAAACTACCGTAGGAATGGCTGCTAAAATCTCAAGTAAAGGCTTCACAACAGCGGTAAATTTCTGATTAGCATATTCATTTAGATAGACCGCAATAGTAAGACCGAGCGGCAATGCAACCAGAATAGCAATAAATGTTACCAGCAGAGTACCAGTAACAAGAGGCAGAATACCGAATTTTTTACTTGCAAAAAGTGGAGTCCATTCAGTTTCTGTAAAAAATTCGATGAAAGAAACTTCTGTAAAGAATTTAATTGATTCTGATGCCAGAACTATAATTATCCCGAGTGTAATTAGTATGGTCAGGAAACTACAGATAAAAAGGAAAGCTTCTATTAATCTTTCTTTTATGCTTAACATGTCTATATAATGAGTGAATCAGTTAATTTCAAGCAGCAATGAAAGTATTAATTAAAGAGAAAACGCCTGACTCAACCAAAGATTTTCTCTTTAATTAACAAAATTTATTTAACCGATTCCGCCTTTAACAGGTCTTCCATATTTACACCAATTGTGCTTATTCCGTTAGCAAAAGCTGAGCCAGTTATCTTCTTATCAAATCTTTCCTGAACCAACTTATAAACTTCTGGCCTTAAAGGTACCGAACCAATCTCTTTGGCTAATGTTTGAGCATTTTCTAAATAAAAGGTTATGAAGGATTTCACTTCCGGACGATCTGCAGACTTTGCATTTACATATATAAATTCAGGTCTTGATAAAGGAGTGTATGTTCCGTTACTTACAGTTTCCTGGGAAGGAATAATTCCACCCTTTCCGTTAGAATCGTCTTCATCATCAATAGGCACAAGTTTTAGCTTGTCGGCATTATTCTCATAATATGCAAGGCCAAAATATCCCAAGGCATTTCTATCCGAAGACACTCCTTTAACTAAAACATTATCATCCTCACTGGCATTATAATCACCACGTGATGATTTTGCTTTGCCTACTACAGCCTCAGTAAAATAGTCGTATGTTCCCGAAGCGGTACCAGCTCCATATAAATTAATTGGCTGATTTGGAAAACCGGTACGGATCTGGTTCCATGTTTTGATCTTACCCTGCGCAGCAGGCTCCCAGATTTTCTTAAGTTCGGCCACTGTTAAATAATCAACAAAATTATTTTCCTTATTAACAACTATTGCAAGACCATCATACGCTACGGGAAGCTCAATGAAATCTATACCGCTTTCTTTACATGACTCAATTTCACCCGCGGTTATTGGCCTGGATGCATCATTTATATCAATCTCGCCTCTGGAGAATTTTTTAAACCCCCCACCGGTTCCTGATTCGCCTACAGTTACCCTCACGCCGGCTTGCTCTGTTCTGAACTCTTCAGAAACCGCTTCCGATAAAGGATACACAGTACTTGATCCATCAACCTTAATTTCGCCGGACTGATCACCGACGCTTTTTTTATTACTTCCACCACATGAAGCTAAGAAAGCTACAATGGCAATTGACAAAGCGATTTTTTTCATTTCAATTAATTAACACTCTAATTTGGAGATACAAAAGTATTAAGCGAATGTTAAATAATCACTTATGGCATGTTAAGTTTATGTTAACTAACAAGTGCTTTTGCTGAAAATAAAATTGAGCTTTTGACCCAAATCATCCATTCTTAATTATCCTAAAGCTACCTTTCAATAATTAAAAAAAGTTTCAAGAAAAAACTATTATTAATTTGATAATAAGGAACTTATGCAGTAAATTTATTTAACTAAATTAAACTCCTCAAATATGAAAGCAAACTCTATTATTAACCACGTTGCTACTGCTACAATTGTTGTAGAAGTAATTCTTCTCTTAATCGCAATTTTCCTTGGAATTAAAATATTCTTAGGATAACCTCTACTTACAGCGCAAAAAAAAAGCCATCCTTTTTGGATGGCCCCTTAACAGATCTGTTGCTGTAGGTGACAAGGTTAATTTCCCTGAGGAGGACGCTGTCCACCACCGCCACCTCCAAAACCTCTGGCACCACGTTCCTGAACGTAGGCATTATAGGCTTTTTTTTGCTCTTCACTTAAAAGCACCAGTACTTTTTTATCTGTTGCGGCGGACATCTCTGTCATTTTTGTACGCATAACCTCGCGGTCGCCGTTTGGACCTATAGCTGTAAATAGGCTATCCCTGGATTTTGCCTGGCCTAGATAGATTGCAGAAATTTTCGTTTTCTGATCATCCGTTAATTTAAGAGTTTGCGGCAAACGCTCCAATTGCATTTTAACCCTTTCCTCTGGAGTTCTTTGTTGAAAGCCGCCCTGGCCACCACCTTGTGCTTTGCTAAAAGAAACTGATGCAGCAAGCATGAATAAAGCAATTACTAAATTTTTCATAATACTTAATTGTTTTTAAATGATTTGAATCCTCCATTATGTGAGCTCTTTTGCACTTCACATAGTAAACTTTCATCTGGTTAATTATAATACCAAGGTAGGTAAGCTGAGTTGGAATGCCAGATTTTTGACTACTGAAACGTCGCTTTTTTGGAGCCTTATGTAGATTTAAAACAGCTGTTTGGCTACATATATCATTTTGGCCTAAATTTCAAAGTAAAAACACGGCGTAAAACTCAACTGACCAAATCAAAACTGAAATTTTACATCGTTTAGTTAATGACTAATGAGACAATCAAACTTTAATTCTCCTTTACCGTTAATAAATTTAAACTGTAAAAACAAATTAATATGAACAACTTATTCAGAACACTGATTGCAGGCTACGGTGCTAAAAAACTAGGTGGAGGATGTCTCTCAACAATATTAATTTTTATACTAATCTATTATGCACTAGGCCATTGTTAATTGAGCATTTTAAATATCTATATTAAAACATCCTTTTAAGCATTGCTAGATATAAAATAAAGCTGGCCTTCTCTTAAGAAAAGGCCAGCTCATTATCTTATAAATTTCGCTAAATTATATTAAATGCAAATGACAGAACTACAGCTTCTCATTCACATTAATGCAATTCAAATCCTCGAAAGCCTG
>NZ_JBBJCN010000006.1:0-155814 GCF_037622515.1 Pedobacter superstes | reverse complement strand
AAGTTTCCTAAACTTTAGATATGAGTTCGATTCTCGTCGGGACCACAAACGCAGCTAACAGGCTGCGTTTTTACTTTAATTTTCGTCTAAAATAAAGATCTATGTTATCTCATACCCAATAGGCTTAAACGAATAATTGTTTGACATCTCGGCAGAACACGCTGTTAGGCCCACTATCAGATCCATTTTTGCTTCAATAATAATGTAATTACCCGCTTTGCTTTTTGGGGGAAGAACTGAAACCTTTCCGCTATTCTCATCAACCGTAACATGCATAAATATATTGAAGCTCACTGGAATGTTATCCGGTTCAATGCCGTACTCTTTTAGAGCAGCACATAGGTTACCGAAACAGCCGCGATGCGGCGAAGTGTGGCCGTAAATAATTCTGAAGGTATCAGCACTGCAGGGCGTAAGCAAAAAATCATGTCTTCCCACAGTGTCTTCCACGATCTCGAACATGATATTGCTGCGGTTTGAGTAAAACGGGTGGCCGGTTGTCAGAAAAATGGTTTCTGCGTAGTCTATCGTTCTTCCAGATGAAAGATATTCGGCTTTATGATGCAGGTTAAAGCAAACCAAATCTGAAACCTGTTCACCCTGTATATCGATAACTTTAAGCCGTTGTCCCTTTTTTAATATGAATGATGTTCCGCTACGGGGAGGAATTATGGTCAGATTCTGCATTTGATATGGTTAAGGGACATTTCCAGTGTTTATCATAATTTTTGCCGCTGTATTGAAATACTTCAGAAGCAACTCCGTAATCTTCCAGCATCGGGTTCACAGAACCTGAATATTTCAGATCTTTGTTTCTGACAGCTTTTTGCATACTTTCAAATTTGTTCAGATCTCTTAGCTGTTCAAATTGTGCATGAGGATTAAAAGTTAAAACAGGGAAATTAAACCGGCGGGTTAATCTGCTGTTCACGGGATGCAATCCGATTATAAAAAATGCTTCCTGTTTTAAACTGAAACTAAATTTGGCAGAAAGAGGATCTTCATCTACCCTCTGATCATAAGAGTAATTCTCTGAGTCGATATTTTTTAAAGATTGTAAACGTGTCCACATCAATGTATCAAATCGATCCTCATCAAGAATTTCCGGTCCTCTAAAAATTATTGCGACACTGTGATAAAGGTCTTTTGACTGCCGGTATGTATCTACAAACGCGTATATAAAATCCAAAACTTGTTTATCGTCTTTAGGGCATGCCATGTTATCGGCGACCATGCATTTAATCTGCTGTTTGGCCAAAGCTGCTTTAGCTGCAATGCAGGGAAAGGTATCAGCTTTCAGGAAAGCAAGGTACTCTTGAATAATACTGGCTTCAGTTGGTCTTTGGATCATTGGCCTTGAACATTGAACATGGAATTCAGCACCTTCTTTCTAAACTTAAATAAAAGGCATTTGTTTGAAAATCTAATGTCAAGATGCCGGGAATTCCGTGTCAATTTTTTTTAGCAGAGAAAAATAGCGCCGGCATTTCAACATTAATTTCAAGCCTCGTTTAAAATCCCAATAAGCTACCCCTCTTTTGTGGTTCAGTTTCGAGATTTTATACAGGATTTTCCAGTGGTATGCTAGAATTCTACAAGCTTTTAGTAGGGTAAATCCGTTACCATAAACATGGTGAGGTTCTGCACCGCTTCCATTAAACTCAAGAATTGAGAAGTTTTTCCCTTCTTTCAGATCGTCTATAGATGTACATTTAATATCGTACCGGCCAAAATATAATTTGCCGGAATAATGACTAAGATCGTCAAAGATCTTTAAAAGACGTTCATCTTTTTCATGCTCCAAACTTACCAGTTTGCCGCCTCTGCTTAGATTTAAAGCGTAGCTCAAACAGAATTTATCGCCCTTTGGAATAATTAAGTCAAGGTGGTCTCTATGTTTGGATTTCATCTCGTCCAGCCGGAATCTAATCCGGGGATAGTTCTTCATTAAAAGAAGTAAAGTAGATTTTCCATCACCAGTAACTTCGAGAAATTCTTTCCTTATAAAACCTGTTATCGTTCCTTTTTCATTGTCCGGAAAACGGTAATAAAAAACACTTACTTCAAGTGGATATGTAATGAGTTCCTGAACGATGTAATCAACAGGCATTTTTTCATGGTAAAGTTTAAGGTCTGCTGACGTTTTAATAATTCTGAACATGAATCCCATCCGGCCTACATCCGGTTTTACGGCGAAGGGGTAATTAAATTTTGTAGTTATTAATTGTTCAATGTCAGAAAAAGATTGTTTAGGAGAGATATAAATACTTTTTGGATAGCTCTCAGGAGGCAGGTGTTTGTAGATTGATCTTTTCGTTTCTCCTTCGAACCCTCCAAATAATAAAGTGGGGTTAGAGGGCGTGAAGAACCAAAATGACCCCGACCGGATACAATGCCATACCCACAATGGAACCAGAGGAATGTATTTTATTCTCCAATCCCAGGTTTCCCAGTGTGTTAACCGATAGGTTATGTTTTCTAAAGACATTTCTAAAGTCCATTTTTTATATCTGTTCGGAAAGGAACAGCCGGTAGATTTGCCCCATTTACGAGGTTAACTACGGGAGCATCCTTAAAGGCATATTTAGCGATTTGTGGCCGATCAACATTTGGACTATATAATAAAACTGTTTGGCCTTCAATTTTTGCTTCCGCTGAATAAGGTTTACCATCCTTGCCGGCAATTACAAATCCTGTTAACCCTTTGCCATCGGAAGATTTGAGTCCCTTAGCATGATCGAACCACACTCGGATTTTATTGTTCTCAATGGTTATTTGTCGAAATACTGGCCCGTAAAATTCAATTGCTTGATTATAAACTAAATTTCGTGCAATTAATTCAAGCCTGTGGCCCACAGCTTGTTTATTATGATAATGAGCATCTGTAGAATCTCCAACATCTATACTTACTGCCATTCCTGTATTTTTTAATTTAAGAGTTTCTGTCTGCGATTCTCTTAGTACCGGCCAATACGGATGTTTATACAATGTTGATAACTGAACAAAGAGGAAGGGGAAATCTCCCTGTTTCCACGCGTCTCTCCACGATTGAATCATCGCCGGGAAGAGATATCGGTAAGGGAAAGAAACCCTTTCGTACGCATTAGCCTCACCCTGGTACCAGATGACGCCACGAATTGTATAGGCTGTCAAGGGCGCTATCATAGCATTATATAAGACTCCGGGTTTTTCTTTAGGTAAAATGTTCGGTTCGCGTGGTGCCGGAGCAGATGTTTTACCCTGTGCTTTTTGTTGCTCTGATTCTGTTTTCCACCTTTCCAGCTCTGCCTCGTAAGTCTTCTTTCTTTCAGGGAATCTGTCAGCAACTTTTTGCCAGTCATCCAAAATGTATTTAAGCCTTGAATCTGTTTCTAGAGTTGACATAGGGGTCCATGGCTGGCATGCTGTAGCGCTCCAGTCCGATTCTATAAGGCCAACCGGTACATTCAAATTTTTATGTAAACCTCTTCCAAAAAAATAAGCTACAGCAGAAAATTCAGCGATATTTTGTGGCGAACAAATTTCCCATTTCCCTTCAACTTCAGTTTTGATCGTATCTGAAATCCCTTTTTTTACTTCGAAAAGTCTGATATTAGGATACCCGGATTTCTTAATCTCTTCTTCCGGATTTAGTGCTCTGCCTACGTTCCATTCCATGTTTGATTGGCCCGATGCCACCCATACCTCTCCGATTAAAATATTTTTTACTATAATCGTATTTAAGCCTCTTACGGTCATGGTCACCGGGCCCGCTGCTTTCATTGGCATAAGCCATGTCTGCCATTTCCCTTTAGAATCGGGGGTAGTTATAAGATTCTGATTAGAAATAGTTATAGTCACTTTTTCTCCGGGCAATGCCTTGCCCCAAATATGTACAGGCGAGTTTTGCTGTATTACCATGTTGTCGGAAATTAATGCGGGTAAAGTCACATTAGCTTTTGTAGTAAATCCAAATAGCATTATCAGGGCCAGGCTGAAATGTTTTTTCATTTTTATGGGATAAATTGGTTCTTAAAGATATACTTTGCACCTGATAAAATCATTATCGTATTGTATCGTTTAGTGTATATGTTTAAAAATCTGCTGACAATAAGCCTTCTGTCTCTAGTGTCTTTTACCTTAATTAAAGACGAACCGTTAAAAGTTTATTTAATTGGCGATTCCACTATGGCAATCAAACAGGTTAATACATATCCTGAAACTGGCTGGGGAATGCCCTTTGTTCATTTCTTCGATTCAACAGTGGTTGTGGATAACAGGGCGCAAAATGGTCGCAGCAGCAGAACCTTTATTGAGGAAAACCGATGGACTCCGGTAGTAAATGCTTTAAATCCTGGCGATTATGTTTTTATTCAATTCGGACATAATGATGAAGTGCCGACAAAAAAGAGCGCAACTACAGAAGCTCAGTTTAAAAACTATCTGATTAAGTATGTGAAGGATACACGGTCGAAACAAGGTAAACCAGTATTGCTTACTTCAGTAGCCAGAAGAAAGTTTGATGAGAATGGAAAGGTAGTAGGCACGCATGATGTTTATGCCCAAATTGTTCGGGATGTTGCTAAAGAGACGAAGACTCCACTCATTGATATGGATTTAAAAAGTCAAAGGCTGTTACAGGAGCTCGGACCTGATAAATCTGCGTTTTTATTTAATCATCTTAAGGCTGGCGAGCATCCCAATTATCCGCAGGGTAAGATTGATGATACGCATTTTAATGAACTCGGCGCCAGATTAATGGCTCAATTGGTTTTAGCAGAAATCAGGAATTTAAATCTGGATTTACAGATGAGAATAAAGAAGTAAAGGTCTTAGTAACGAGATCTATAAATCAGGGTTTAAATTTGCTAAACCCTGATTTATATAAACAAATGTCAAGGACTGTTAAAAACAGTCTATACTCCAGTTTTTCTGCCACTTGGCCCCACCTACCAGGGCTATAATTCCCTCTTTTTCTTCGATGTTTTGAGTGTGATTTTCAGAATCAGGAATTCCGCACCAGGGCTCTATACAAACAAATGGAGCATCTTTGGCCGCCCAAATCCCCATGTATGGAAAGCCGGCGAAGTTGAAATGAATACCATGTTCGTTTATATTGTTTTTGATAGAAATAGTAGTAGATTTTAAATCTTTGAATATTACAGCATCATCGTAAAACAGGCTCGACTGTAGAGGAAGCTTTGTTTGATTATTTAAATAAGGAACCGTCCCATTTAATATATTACCATCCAGAGTATGTCTCACAGAATTTTCTTCTTTTTCAAATTCAAGGAAATAATCCTCATAAGAGCTGTCTTGGGTTAAAGGAACATTGAAAGCAGGATGTGTACCAATAGAGAAATACATGGTTTCATTTGAGGGGTTCTCAACTTCGTATGTCACCGTGATGCTATTCTCTCCGAGAGTATATCGAATTCTTAAAATAAAATCGAAGGGATAAGTACGAAGTGTTTCATCCGAACTTTTTAAAATAAATGAGACGCTATCAATAGAACTGTTTTCTAATTCAAATTCAGAATCACGGGCAAAACCGTGCTTAGCCAATGTGTATTTTTGGCCTTTGTACAAAAATGAATCTTGTAATAATCCGCCTACAATAGGAAACAGAACAGGTGAATGCCTTGGCCAAATCTTGGCATCGCCATTCCAGATATATTCAAGTCCCGGGTCTTTATGATAAAGGCTATGAAGTTCAGCCCCCATAGGATGAATGGAAGCTTTTAAGTTTTCGTTTTCTAAAATTACCATGATTAATGATTATGAATGCAAACAGCATTAAACTATTTTCGTTTCCAAGATATTAAATTGCTTTTATCTTGCAGACAATTATGAACAGATTCTTAATATTAATTTCTTTCTTTTCAGTTTTAATTTTGGCTTGTACTGTAACCAAGCCATTCGGGTCTACCAACAAAACGTATAAAAAGCAAGCAAAGGAGCTTGTTAGTTCTTTGCAGGAACTCCCCGCCTTATCAGCAAATAATCCTGCCCCTTACGAGGTTGCTACTACAAACTTCAATTTGCGTAAGCCTAATTATGTTATTATACATCACACCGCCCAAAACTCTTGCGAATTAACACTTAAAACGTTTACTATGCCCAAAACTGAGGTTAGTGCTCATTATGTGATTTGCAAAGATGGCACTGTGCATCATATGCTTAACGACTATTTCAGGGCATGGCATGGGGGAATAGCAAAATGGGGAACCATTACCGATATTAATTCAGTTTCATTGGGAATAGAGTTGGATAATAATGGAGTTGAGGAGTTTCCGGAGAGCCAGCTTAACAGCTTAATTACATTACTGGCCGGTTTGAAAAAGAACTATAATATCCCGGGTTCAAATTTTATAGGACATGCTGATATTGCGCCTGCCAGGAAACAGGACCCGAATGCAAAATTTCCGTGGAAGAAATTAGCGGATAACGGTTTCGGGAACTGGTATGATATCGTATTAGATACTGTGCCTTCAGGGTTCAACCATTTACAGGCATTAAGAATGATTGGTTATGATGTGAAGGATTCCACAGCTGCTATTATTGCATTCAAGCGTCATTTCATTCAAACAGATTTATCACCTCAGCTAAGTGTAAATGACAAAGCCATCATAAATAACCTGTTAAAAAAGTATTAGTATAGATTTTATCTATAATCTCATTGATAAAAAGTATCTATAAATCTATAATTTGATTTTCTCAGGCAATTTTAGTGAGTATCTTTGCCGGAACCCAAAAACGAAAAAATATGATAACTATAGGTCAAAAATTCCCTTCATTTGAAAAGAAAGCTTGCGTTAGTATTGAAAAAGGTAAAGAGTTTGAAACATTAACTTCAGATTATTTATCTAATGAGGATAATGTGTGGACAGTAATGTTTTGGTGGCCAAAAGATTTCACTTTTGTTTGCCCTACCGAAATTGCTGAATTTAATAAAGCATTTGGAGAATTCCGCGACAGGGATTCACGTCTGATTGGCGCTTCAACTGATTCAGAATTTGTACATGCAGCATGGAGAAGAGACCACGATGATTTACGCGATCTTAAATTTCCAATGCTGGCAGATACTTCTAAATCATTAGCTGAGGATTTAGGCATTTTAGAACCTGTTGAAAAAATTGCTTACCGGGCAACATTTATTGTTGATCCGACTGGAATTGTACGTTGGGTTTGTGTAAACGATCTAAGCGTTGGACGTAATGTTAAAGAAGTGTTACGTGTACTTGACGGCTTACAAACTGACGAGCTTTGTCCTTGTAACTGGGAAAAAGGTCAGGAAACATTACAATCGTAACAATAAAAAGTCATAAGGAAATCCCCGTTTAACGGGGATTTTTTTTAATACTAATTTTTAAATTATGAGTGAGACTACAGAAGTTATAAAGGAGTTTTTAGAAAGTTTTAATGTGGACGGTGATTACCGTACTGTAAGTTTAAGCTTGCTTGAAAAAGGCGAATCGCGTTATGTGAGAGACCTGAAAGTTAATTTTAACAGTACATTAAGTTCTGAACATTTATCAGCTAAAGAGATTGGGTTGATAGGGATTTCTATTGCCGTTAATAACTGTAATAAAATCCTTACAGACTTTTATACCAACTTTGCGGACAGCAATGGCGCGACTTCAGAAGAAATTGCAGAGGCCACCGCTTGTGCATCTTTATTATCTTCCAACAATATTTTTTACAGATTCAGGCATTTTACACAAAAAGAAAAATATGGCCAGATACCTGCGAGAATACGTATGCAGATTATGGCAAAGCCTGTAACAGGCAAAGAGTTTTTTGAATTATTAAGCCTGGCAGTATCGGCGGTTAACGGTTGTGAAATGTGCGTGAATGCACATGAAGATTCTTTAATCAAACTGGGGACTACAGAGGAGCGTATTTTTGATGCGGTAAGAATCGCTTCATTAATAACAGCTACAGGTAAAGTTATTTTTTAATGTTTAAACATTTTTGTACCTTAGTGGCAAGGTTAGCCGTTTTAAAGCATTAACAAATTTCCCTTATCTATCCAGGCCTTGCCTGAGATTGAAGCTTTAAAATAACGGGTTTTTAATTGTAATTTTAGGGATGCCGTCGTATAAATTATTTATACGACGGTTTTTTTTTAATCTCTGCCGGTGAATTCTTTAAGAACATATTCTTAACTATTGCTACTTTTGGAAAAAAATTAAAAATGGAAGCACAAGAAAAGGATAATCAGGATTACGGCATATATTTTCTTTTGGCAGTGATATGCGGAGTTGCAACAGCATGGGTTGTTACAGGGTCGTTAGTTTGGATATTTGCAGGAGCTCTGTTTGGCTTACTGGCAGCAGGATTCTTTGTTAATGTGATTGTTAAAGGGAAAAGAAAGTAGCTATAAAAATAAAGCGTCCCAAACTAGCCGGGACGCTTCAACCTAAACCTTATCACAATTAAACCAATTTTACTTGGTTTATATAGATAACGCAGTGTATTACGATTTGTTTTACTTGCCTTAACTTTTTTAGATCTTTTCATACAGATTCAGATCCTGAAGATGCTTTACTTTTTGATATGCATCATGGATGGAACTGCTTGTTATTGTCAGCAATTCTCCCGGTCTGATTTTATTAGTAACATATTCCCAGGCTTGTGTGCTGTTCTCCATTATTTTGTGAGGGATATTTGCGTTTATCTCCAGGGCGCCTTCAATTATCAGTGAAGCGATTTCTTCCCGGGTTCTTCCCCTAAGGTAATTTTCCTGACATACCACAATCTCATCAAAC
This sequence comes from Pedobacter superstes, assembly GCF_037622515.1. Taxonomy (NCBI): domain Bacteria; kingdom Pseudomonadati; phylum Bacteroidota; class Sphingobacteriia; order Sphingobacteriales; family Sphingobacteriaceae; genus Pedobacter; species Pedobacter superstes. The sequence goes on along the minus strand of NZ_JBBJCN010000006.1, from coordinate 147,064 downwards.
ATTTTGGCGGCCTGTCTTCCCATTTCCCGAATGTCATCATCCCTTCTGTCTCCCGTACCAGCAATTACACCTGTATAAAATGATGCGTTTGCGGTATTTAAAAACCCTTGAATGCCTTTTAGTCCATCGGGATTATGTGCATAATCAACCAATATTTTGAAGTCTTTAAATTCAAACAGATTCATTCTGCCGGGAGTTTGGGCATGAGAGGGCGAGAATGTTTCCAGGGCAGTTCTGATATCTTCTGTTTTAAATCCCCATAAAAATACTGCAAGTGTTGCGGCAAGGGCATTCTGGATCATAAAATCTACGGTACCGTTAAACGTGATAGGGATATGGTTCGTTTTTGTGATTCTTATTTTCCAGTCCCCTTTTTTGATTGTAAAATATCCATTATCGCAAAAGGCGGCAACACCACCGGCTTTGCAATGCTCCTCAACAACCGGATTTAATTCACTCATGCAAAAATAGGCAACATTGCAATGTTTGGTTTCTGCGCCCACCTTTACGCAATATTTGTTATCAGCATTTAAAATTGCCCATCCGTCGTTTTTTACCGATTCTACCACTACCGATTTAACCCGCGCCAGGTCGTCTAATGTATGGATGTCGGATATCCCCAAATGATCTTCCTGAATATTGGTAATCACTGCAATGTCGCATTCATTGAAGCCCAGGCCGGCACGAAGAATTCCCCCGCGTGCGGTTTCCAACACGGCAAATTCAACGGTGGGGTCTTTCAAAACAAATTCCGCACTAACCGGGCCTGTTGTATCTCCTTTGATCATTAAGGAGTTTTGGATGTAAATGCCATCAGTGGTGGTGAATCCTACGTGGTATCCGCTGTTTTTAATAATATGAGCTATCAGGCGGGTCGTTGTTGTTTTTCCATTTGTGCCGGTTATGGCAATAATGGGAATCTTTGAAGACTTGCCCGGCGGATACATCATGTCAAGTACTGGCGCAGCCACATTCCTTGGTTGCCCTTCACTTGGCGCCAGATGCATTCTAAAGCCGGGTGCTGCATTTACTTCTAATACAACCCCACCTGTTTCTTCCAGAGGCTCCGAAAGGCTGTCGGCCATAATATCTATTCCGCAAATATTAAGACCTATAACCTTCGCTATTCGCTCACACATAAATATATTATGAGGATGAACCATGTCAGTAACATCAATAGAGGTGCCTCCTGTGCTGAGATTGGCTGTTGATTTCAGGTAGACGATTTCATCTTTTGGGGGTATACTTTCTAAGGTGTATTTGTACTTTTTAAATAATTCAAGAGTATCCCTGTCGATAGTGATATGTGTAAGTACATTTTCATGGCCATAACCTCTGCGCGGATCCCTGTTTTCCAGATCAATAAGGGTTTGAATTGAACTTTTTCCATCACCTGTAATATGGGCCGGTACTCTTTTCGCTGCCGCTACCATTTTATTATCTATTACAAGAACTCTGAAATCGTAGCCGGTAATAAATCGTTCGACAATAACTTTGCGCGAATATTTTTGTGCATACCGAAAAGCTTCGTAAGCATCCTGTTCTGTTTGAACATTTATGGATGCCCCGTTTCCATGATTTCCATTAAGGGGTTTAAAGACCAGGGGGAAGCCGATGTCCCGGAGGGCATTTTTTAACTCTTCTTCCCGTGATATAGACACTCCATCAGGCACTGGTATCGCCTGTTCGCGCAGTATTTTCTTGGTATCTTCTTTATTGCCCGCAATATCCACTGCAATACTGCTGGTTTTATCAGTTATAGTTGCACGAAAGCGTACCTGGTTTTTCCCGTAACCTAATTGTACCAGTGATTGGGAGTTTAACCTGATATATGGAATTCCCCGAGCGCTTGCTTCATCGATAATAGCTCCGGTACTGGGCCCAAGCCTTTCCGAATCACGTATTTTACGCAGTTCATCGATATCTGCTTCTAAATTATAGTCATCGCCATTGATTAACGACTGAGCTATTGCAACAGCTTTTTCTGCTGCGAATTTGCCAACGTTTTCCTCAATATACTCAAATACTACATTGTATACGCCTTTCGTTTTTGTGCCCCGGGTTCTTCCAAAGCCGGTGTCCATTCCCGCGAGTGTTTGAATTTCAAGGGCGATGTGTTCAACCACATGACCTAACCAGGTTCCTTTATCTACCCGCTCAAAAAAGCCACCTTCGTGGCCCGGAGAACAGTGATGCGTATATAAGCTTGGGATAAGTTTTTGAAGCCGATCGCGAAAGCCCGGAATTTCATTTGTTGGCCTATGCTCCATCTCTTCAAGGTCTAATCGCATTTGTATTAGTTTATGACGTCTTATCGACCAGATATTGGGACCTCTTAATGCTTGAATGCTTTGGATCTTCATAAAATAATGTGGAGCTTCTCTTTATAAAATAGATAACCATAAGAAATTACAAAGAGTTTTACATCAACAATAAAAACTTATTGGGCACATATTTGATATATTTAAAGAACTAGGTGAAAAAAATGGTGCCAAAAGGAAAACTCATAATTATCGGTGGTGCAGTTGATTTAGGAAGCTCATTAAGTTATAACGACAATATAAGCCACCCCCATTATATAAAATTTTTCGAGAAGGGGATTTTGCGACGCATTATAACGGAATCTGTAAAAGGAACAGAGTCTGTAGTTGAGGTAATCACTACCGCATCAAAAATTCCGGACCTGGTAGGAGCGGAATATATTAAATCGTTTAATCAGCTTCAGGTAAATAATGTTCATGTTCTGGATATACGGACACGGGAGCAGGCCAACGATCCTGAAGTACTTGAGCGAGTAAGAAATGCTGATGTTGTGATGTTTTCTGGTGGTGATCAACTGCGCCTGACCGCCATATTTGGTGGCACCAATCTTTTACGAATCCTTAAAACCAGATATATCGAAGAGGATTTCATTATAGCGGGAACCTCGGCGGGAGCCGCAGCGGCTTCATCAAATATGATTTATCGCGGAAGCAGCAGTGAGGCTTTAATAAAAGGGGAAATACAGATTACGGGAGGGCTCGGATTTATTGATGATGTAATTGTGGATACCCATTTTGTACAGCGGGGAAGAATTGGCAGATTGTTTTATGCCGTTGCTACAAACCCCGGAATGTTAGGTATCGGTTTGGGTGAAGATGCAGGATTATTAATCACAGATGGCGTTTGTTTAGAAGCTATCGGTTCAGGGCTAACCATTTTAGTAGACGGTCGGTATATCAGCCAGACCAGTATTTACGATGTGGAAATTGGATCGCCAGTTTCAATAGATAATTTAAAGGTGCATGTTATGTCTATTTTCGATAAATATGATTTACATAAGCATGAACTCATTATTAATAAAGCAATAAAGGTTGAAGAGGAAGTTTATCTTAAAATGAAAGACAAGGATTAGGATGGAAGCCAAAGTTATAATACATGGAGGTTTTTTTAGTGAGTCGTTGGATAGTGAAGAAGTGAAGCATGCAAAGCAAAGAGCACTCGGAGACGTTGTTGAAAAAGCTCATGCTTATTTAGCGAGCCATTCTTCGTTGGAAACGGTAGCCTACGGAGTTTCTTTACTGGAGGATTGTGAATTATTTAACGCAGGTTTAGGATCTCAAATTCAAAGCGACGGGAAGATCAGATTAAGCGCCTCCTTAATGGATGGTGTAAGCAAAAGGTTTGCAGGGGTTATCAACATAGAGGATGTTAAGAACCCTATTTTTATAGCTGAAAAACTGCTGAGTTTTGAAGATAAAGTTTTAAGTGGTGCAGAAGCGTTGAAGTTTGCCAGGGTAAATGGCTTTGGTTATTTTAATTCTGAAACGGGTTTCAGGAAACAGCAGTATCTAAAAAAACGCGATGCTGCTGTTCGTACCGGAACCGTAGGTTGTGTGGCAATTGATAAAGATGGCCGGTTAGCTGCGGCAACTTCTACCGGGGGAAAGGGTTTTGAAATGCCAGGCCGCGTGAGCGATTCAGCTACCGTAGCCGGAAATTATGCCAATGATTTTGTGGGTGTCTCCTGTACCGGCGTGGGCGAAGATATCGTAAGCGGGGCATTGGCTGCGAAAATCGCTACACGAATGATTGACGGGTTCAGTTTAAAGGAGGCCTGCGATAAATCAATTGGCGAATTAAAACCGTTTGATGGTTTTGCCGGTGTGATTTGTATCTCTTCAAAAGGCGAAATCTATCATACAGACTCTCATCCTTACATGGTTTGGGCATATTTTGATAAGGAGCCGGTGGTATTTAGTTAATTCCCTGTTTTTCTTTCTGGCACTTTTTCAGGATGATACAGCTTTTTATTTTGCAATCTCTTTCACGGTGCAGGATAATCGGCGAAATCCTGACGGGATTTAAGCATTTTCTTCGATCTTAACCCGAATGCCAGTTTAGCGAATATTAGCTGGCATCTTCCAGAATTGGCCAATCCATTCAAGTCTCATTAATTTGCATATCTTCAATTTTCTGAAATTTTCAGAAAGCTTATCCTTATTAGCGTGAGTTAATTTTATTTGTAAGCTTATATTATTGATGGCTCGTGTTCTGATTCTGCTTTTTCTGTTTGCTTTTTTCGGTGGGATTTATGCCCGGGATACTAGTAGCCTCGCGTCGGCAATCAACAGCACAGAGGCGAAAGATCCGTGGGATTATCAGCAAGAGGCTAAAGAAGAGAAAAATCAAGCCCCTTCATCAGCGCTCTTAAATAAAGCACAGCAATCAAGCACGCCAAATCTGGCGGCTAACCGGGGTGCTGATTTAAGAGTTGACAGTGCGGCTGCTTTATTGAAAGCCGGGAATATCAGGCAGGCATTTTCAGAACTACTTACCGCAGAGAAAATATATGATAAGACCGGAAATAAGGTTTCGAGGGCCCATGTTTTAATTCTGATGGCAAAATTTTTTGAGCAGAATGCAGCGTGGAATGATGCAGTCAACCATTATAACAGTGCTAAAAAACTTTTGGCAGATGTTAAAAACTTTAAATCTTCTGCAAAGGTTTCACTTCAGCTCACAGAGATCTCACTGTCGCAAAACAACCTTGGCAATGCGACAGAAAATGTTTTGACCGCAATTAAACAATACGAAAAACTAAATGATAAAGCAGGCCTTGGCTTGTCGTATGTTAAGTTCGCTGAAATTTACAGGCGCAAAAAGCAGTACAAAAAAGCCGAAAAGCTGATACTGAAAAATGCTTTGCCATATCTCAGTAGGGCAGGATCGCGTGCGGGCCGCATAAAATGCTTTGACGTTTTAGGTAAAGTTTATTACAATCAAAAGCGATATTCAGAAGCTAAGTGGTTTTTCATACAGGCGAACACAGAGTCACGGAACGTAAATGATGTTGAATCCATAATCTCGTCCTTAGTTAATTTAGGCAAAGTGAAGATTGATATTGGCGACTTCGATCTTGCCAAACGCGATTTAAAGGAAGCAAAATCTTTAGCCTCAGAATTGAAAAATTTGTTTTTGATGGCAAATGTTGAGGAAGCGTTTTCTGTTTTCTATAAAAAAACAGGCAGTCAAAGCCGTTCGGAAAGTGTAAACGACTATTCATCAGAGCTTAGAGATTCACTTGCGAATTATTTTTTCGCCAGGGCGGAATCTGCAAGAACAGCAAAGCCAATAGAATTACCAAAGCTGGTAATAGAAAAGAAAATTCCCGCGTCTCCTGTAAAAAAGGATTTTTGGATGGTGAAAATCCTTGCCGCCGGACTTGTTCTTATTCTGCTTATATTCTTAATTTTAAGGAAGTTAAAATAAGAATACCATCTAACACGTTGTAAGTCCTATCTTTGCGGCTGGTCTGCAAAATGTACCTTATGATAAAAAAATTTTTAAGTATAGTTTTCCTGGCATTAGTTTCAAGCTCTGTTTTTTCTGCGGATACAGTGTCTGTCAAACAGAAATCGTTCATCGGTCCTCCCGTATTACTTTTGCCTCCTCCTGTTGATTCTGCGGTATTAATAAAGGGTTTAATTTCCGATAGATTAAAAAAGAAGAATACCGAACAAGCTGATTTTGTTAATCGTCAGAATATTATACTTCTAAATGCACTGTTACTTCAAACCGAAACTGCCGTTAATCCGGATGCCCGTTTAATCGGCACTCTTGAAGAAGCACTTGCCGGATATATCAGAATTGGAGATATAAAAAGTCAGGCACTTATATATAGTACCTATGGCGTTTATTACGGCAGGTATGGAAATTCTGATAAGGCTGTTTATTATTTTAATGAGGCTTTAAAACTGAAAGAAATATTAAAAGATAATGCGGGCATTTCAAAAATTACAGAAAATCTGGCAGCCCTTTACAGGATGAATGGTCAGTATGACCTTGCTATAAAATTTGCTGAGTATTTTGTTAGCGCTAATTTGAATCTTAAGAAAACTGCGACGGCCGCCCAAACATACCTTGATATTTCGTCAATGAAGTTTAAGCAGGGGAAATTTAAAGAAAGCGAATATTATATTCTAAAGAAAGCTTTTCCATTGTTTCAGCGAACTGGGAATAAGTTTGGTAGAATGAAATGTTTTCAAAGCCTCGCAGAGTTATATTTCCATCAGGAACGCTATTCTGAGGCGAAATGGTTCTATATTCAATCACAGATAATGGCTGTAAAGCTATTAAATAACGAAGCCATGATAAGCAGTTTGGCGGGTTTAGGGAAGGTGAAAAATGCTTTAGGAGATTATGGAGGAGCATTACTGGATTTTAAGCGCGCAGAGGATTTGGCCTTGAAAAATAACTACCTGGTTAAGCTTGTCGAAATAAATGCCAATTTGGGTGAAACGTATAGCCAGCTTGGGAATTATCCTGCAGCAGGAGCGGCTTTAGATCAATACAGCTTGTTTAGAGAAACGTGGATAAAAACTAATAATTTATAATCTCCACCTGTCTTTAAAAAGCAATTTTATTTCATATCCGATAATTTATACTGGTAATAAATACTATTTTTGAAATATACTTGTTTACAGAAGAGGCAGTAACAAAACTGTCTCTTTTTTATTTAATATAAACTCTGGTATAGAATTCGATAGAGTTAGGTAACAATGGATTTTAAATCGTTCAAAAAGATGCTGAATAAAATATTTTTGGCTTTGTTTATTGTGGCAACCTTTGCCTGCAAAGCTAATTTACGTGTGAATACCGATGTCGAGGGTTCTAACAATCTTTCACCTGAGCCTCAGCAGCAAGTTGTAGCTAAGGAATTGGTGAAAGTGATGGAGAATTACAATTATAAAAAAGTTAAGGTAAATGACTCATTATCCAGGGTGATTTTCGACAGCTATTTAAAACGTCTTGATCCTTCACGTAATTATTTGCTTGCCAGCGATGTAAAGGAATTCGAAAAACACCGTACAAATTTGGATGATTATTTACGAGAAGGAGATTTAAGTGTTTTCTTTCAAATTTTTAATACTTTTCAAAAAAGGTATCAGGAGAGAATGAAATTTTCGATTGCTCAGATCGGGAAACCATTTGTCTACAATACGAATGAGGTGTATACGTATAACCGTGAAAAACTTCCCTGGTTAAGTTCTGCCAGTGATGCCAATGATTTATGGACAATGCGGGTTAAGTACGATCTTTTAAACCTTAAGCTTGCCGGCAGCGATATTTCAAAAAACCAGGAAACGTTAAAAAAGCGTTATGAGAATCTTGTTTCCCAGGCCTCCAAAACAAACAGTCAGGACGCATTTCAGATAATAATGGATGCTTTCACACAATCCGTTGATCCACACAGTAATTACCTGGTGCCTACCAAAGCTCAGGAGTTCAATGAGGAAATGGCACGTAGTTTTACGGGAATTGGCGCAACTTTGCAATTAGAGAATGAAGTGGTTAAAGTGGCATCTGTTGTTCCGGGAGGACCAGCATTTAAAGCTAAAACATTAAACGCTGGAGATAGAATTGTTGCTGTGGCCCAGGGCAAAGACGAGTTTGTAGATATAATCGGGTGGAGACTTGATAATACTGTACAAAAAATAAAAGGTCCAAAAGGAACTACCGTACGCTTAAAAATTATTCCTGCCGGGCAAGAGCTTTCCTCTGAACCTAAGATTATTGCAATAGTTCGCGATAGAGTTATCCTTGAAGAGCAGTCTGCAAAAAAGACAATCAAAACAGTTGTTTCGGAAGGAAAGACCTATAAAATAGGTGTAATTGATGTTCCTGGATTTTACCTTGATTTTAAAGCATATCAGTCGGGTGATCCAAACTATAAAAGTACTACCCGCGATGTGAGGCTGATTTTAGATACTCTTAAACAACAGAATGTTGATGGTATTGTAATTGATCTGCGCAGTAACGGTGGAGGTTCATTAATAGAAGCTATTGAGTTAACAGGATTATTTATTAAAACCGGCCCGGTGGTTCAGGTTAAAGATATGCGCAAAACTGAAGTGAATCAGGATGATGATCCTTCAATCGCATGGACTGGTCCGGTAGGTGTGATGATCGATCGTTTCAGTGCTTCGGCCTCAGAAATTTTTGCAGCAGCAATTCAGGATTATGGACGCGGAGTTATTATGGGTACTCAGACATATGGTAAAGGGACAGTCCAATCTGCCATAGATATGTCGAGATTTATTAGTACGGTTGATGAAATTATCCTCAAAACAAAAAACGGGTCAGCATCAAACTCGACAGGTGCAGGTTCTGCGGGAGGAACTTCATCAAATACCGGAGCTCCTAAATATGGGCAGATAAATTTAACAATGGCGAAATTTTATCGCATTAACGGAAGTAGTACACAACATAAAGGAGTTATTCCTGATATTCAGTTTCCTATGATTTTTCCTGCTGAAAAGTATGGTGAAAGCTCCGAGCCTTCTGCTTTACCTTTTGATATGATAAAGCAGGCTACATTCAGTGCTGTTGCAAATTTGAATCCGGTGAAGTCTCAGCTAGTAAAACAGCACGAACAGCGTATGAAAACTTCAACTGAGTATAAATACTTAATAGAAGATATTCAACAATTTAAGAAGCGTGAAGATGAAAATTCGGTAACCCTTAATGAAATGCAGCTTAAAAATGAAAGAGATCAGCAGGAGTCGGTAAGCCTGGCTCGTACAAATCAGCGTCGCGCACTACAAGGACTTCCGCCTTTGAAAAAGGGAGAGGTTCCTCCTAAACAGGATAACGATTTTATTCAGGACGAAAGCCTGAAGGTTATGGCCGATTTTATACAGCTAAAAGAAACCGGAAAGTATAGCTTAAAGTACTAAGCTTTATTTATGATATTTAAAAGCCTGGCCCAAAGCCGGGCTTTTTCATTAGTTATATTTATGAGCTGTGTTCAAGAGAACGCTTCGCTAAGGTTATTTCGGTTTGTGAGCACAAAGCCCGCCTGCTTTTCGGGCAGGCTCATGCAGGTTTCATTTTAAAACTATAGCCTTCTTTTAATGGTTTATAAACCATGGCTACACCTTTGCTTCAGTTTAATGATAGCGGAATTTATTGCGAAGCCGGGAATTTCTACATCGATCCCTGGAAACCCGTTGATGATGCCGTAATTACTCATGCTCATTCCGATCATGCCCGATGGGGGAATAAACGCTATCTGGCTCACGATCTGTCACGCGAGGTCTTAAAGTACCGGCTGGGAGCCGGAATCCAGATTCAAACAGTGGCTTATGGTGAACGGATTTTGAAAAACGGGGTCCTCATTTCTTTTCATCCGGCAGGGCATATTATCGGTTCTGCTCAAATCCGTGTGGAGTATAAAGGAGAAGTGTGGGTTGTGTCGGGAGATTATAAACTCGAAAACGATGGAATTTCTACCCCTTTTGAACCAGTTAAGTGTCATACATTTATCTCTGAATGTACCTTCGGAATGCCTGTTTATAAGTGGAAAGATCCGCCCCTGGTGCATCAGGATATAAATAATTGGTGGAAACAAAATGCTGAAGAAGGGAAAGCGACAGTTATTGCCGGATACTCTTTAGGTAAAGCTCAAAGAATAATTCAGCATTTAGATTTATCGATAGGAAAAATTTTTCTTCACGGAGCAATAGCAAACACACATGACGCATTGGAACGGAATGGTATTGAACTTCCTTTTGCAAGCCGGATTACTCCTGAAATAAACAAAGAAGATATTAAAAAAGGTATTATTATTTGTCCGCCTTCAGCTCTTGGCTCGCCATGGCTGCGGCGTTTTCAACCCTATGGATTTGGTTATTGCTCAGGCTGGATGGCCCTTCGGGGAGCTAAAAGGCGCATGGCAGCCGACAGGGGTTTTGTTCTATCCGATCATGCCGATTGGGAGGGCTTAATCAGAGCTATAGACGCTACTGAATGTGAATGTGTCCGGCTTACGCATGGTTATACGGCATCCTTTGCACGTTATCTTTCTGAACGTGGATATAATGCTCATGAGGCTCATACAAATTATGGCGGAGATGAAGCCACCGATGAAGATGTGTTGCCCGTAGATGTTGTAAATGAAGAAGGAGAGGTTATTGAGGCCTCAAATAAAGAGGGAGGGGAAGATTTATGAAAGACTTCGCTCAGTTATTTGCATCTCTCGACGAAACCAATAAGACCAATGCAAAGGTTGAGGTTCTGAAGGATTATTTTATTAGCGTTTCTGATGAAGATAAAATCCATACACTCGCACTCTTTACAGGAAGAAAACCAAAGCGCCAAATAAATTCGACATTAGTTAAAAACTGGGCAATTGAAATTGCCAATATTCCTCAGTGGCTTTTTGAGGAAAGTTACCAGGTGGTTGGCGACCTGGGAGAAACTATTGCTTTGTTGCTTCCCGAAAGAACAGGCAATCACGATAAATCGCTGTCAGAATGGATAAGGGAAATAAACGGACTTGGGATTTTAACAGAAGATGAACGTAAAGGATGGCTCGTGAATTCGTGGTTATCTATGAATCAGCAGGAGCGTTTTGTGTTTAATAAAATTCTTACAGGAAGTTTCAGAATAGGGGTGTCTCAAAGTTTAATTGTAAAAGCATTATCAGAAATCTCTGGCTTAACGCCAAATGTCTTAACACATCGTATTATGGGAAACTGGGATCCTGAAACTTTCAGCTTTCATAATTTAATACAAGAAGAAGATGCATCTGATGATGCTTCCCGGCCTTATCCTTTTTGTTTGGCTTATGCCATTCAGGAAACTTCCGACAAAGCGAAATCCGCTGAGGAAATTGAACAGGATTTGGGTAGTACCGACGACTGGCAGGCAGAATGGAAATGGGATGGCATCAGAGCGCAGGTTATCTTCAGACAAGGGAAAATCTTTATCTGGACCAGGGGAGAGGAGCTTGCAACCGAAAAATTTCCGGAGTTGCATGCGTTTATTTCTGAGCTGCCCGACGGAACTGTTCTTGACGGTGAAGCAATCTGCCTTTCAGAGAATAAGCCGCTTCCCTTTAATGTGCTTCAAACACGAATCGGAAGGAAGAATTTATCCAAAAAGATTCTGGCCGAAAGTCCGATGGCATTTATCGCTTATGATTGTCTGGAATTCGATGGCGATGACATTCGCTCCATGCCTTTTAAGCACCGCCGGTCTATGTTAGAAAAATTGCATGAGTTAAATCCCTATAAAGAGACATTTCGTATTTCCCCTGTTGTCGAATTCAGTAGTTGGCAGGATTTATACGAACTTCGTTTACAAGCCCGGGAAAATCACGCCGAAGGCTTCATGTTAAAAAGGATTGATTCTATTTATCAGACAGGCCGTAAGCGTGGCGACTGGTGGAAATGGAAGATTGATCCGCTTTCTGTAGATGCGGTAATGATATACGCTCAAAAAGGGCATGGCCGAAGGGCGGATTTGTATACAGATTACACCTTTGCGGTTTGGGACGGTGATAAGCTCGTTGCGTTTGCAAAAGCATATTCCGGCTTAACCGATAAGGAAATTAAACAGGTAGACGCGTTTGTAAAAAGAAATACCCTCGAAAAATTTGGTCCCGTTAGAACAGTAACACCCAAGTTGGTTTTTGAAATAGGGTTTGAAGGAATAAGCCGTTCAAACCGTCATAAATCTGGTATCGCTTTACGATTTCCGAGAATTTTACGCTGGCGACAGGATAAAAAGATTGAAGAGGCAGATACTATTGAAACTCTTAAAGCAATGTTAAGCGACTCTGATTAATGAAAGGTGAAACTGTAATTTCCGAATGGTTTGAGAAAAAGGAATGGCATCAATTTACGTTTCAGAAAGAAATGGAAAGTGCTTTTCTGTCGGGCTATTCCGGCTTACTGAACGCACCCACCGGAAGCGGCAAAACCTTCGCCATGTTTCTGCCGTTTGTGGCGGAATACATTAATAATCATCCGGAAGATTATCAAAAAAGAAAGAATAACGGATTGCTGATGCTTTGGATAACCCCTTTGCGGGCGCTTACTAATGATATCCGAAAAGCTATGCAAACCGTGGTAGATGATTTAAACCTGCCATGGACAGTTGCGGCCAGAACCGGAGATACTTCTGCAAAAGAAAAGGCGGCAATAAAAAAACGGCTGCCGGAGATCTTACTCACAACTCCCGAGAGCTTGCACATCATGCTGGCACAGAAAGATTATCCGAAGGTTTTTGAAAATTTGCGGGTAGTAGTTGCAGATGAATGGCACGAATTGCTTGGAACAAAACGCGGGGTACAATTAGAGTTAGGATTATCAAAACTTAAGTTTTTAAGCCGTCAGGCGGCGAAGTTAAATCCCGGAAACGGAAGTCTGAAAATCTGGGGCATCAGTGCAACAATTGGCAATCTTGATCAGGCTGCACAGGTTTTGCTGGGGAATGATGTAAGAAAAGAAAAGGTAAAACTGATCCGTGCAAAGCTTGATAAAAAGATAGTTATCCAATCTATTATTCCCGAAAATATTGAGGAATTTTCATGGGCCGGCCATTTAGGTATCAAGTTACTTCCGCAGGTAATGGAAATTGTGGCGCAAAGTAAAACTACCCTGATATTTACCAATACCCGTTCGCAAACGGAAATATGGTACCAGGCAATTCTCGACAGATATCCTGAATACGCTGGTATTATGGCAATGCACCATGGTTCTCTGGATAATGAGCTACGTAATTGGGTTGAAAATGCTCTGCATGCGGAAATGCTTAAAGTAGTTGTGTGCACGTCCAGCTTAGATTTGGGAGTAGATTTCAGGCCTGTTGATACGGTTATTCAGATCGGAAGCCCTAAAGGAGTAGCTCGTTTTATGCAGCGTGCAGGCCGAAGCGGGCATCATCCGGGCGCAATATCCAGAGCATGGTTTGTTCCAACACATTCCCTGGAGCTTTTGGAAGGAGCAGCGATCAAGCAGGCTATCGTTGAAGAGGTTTTTGAGTCACGCGATCCGATTTTACTGGCCATGGATGTTCTCACACAATACCTTGTGACACTTGCAGTATCCAATGGTTTCCGGCCGGAAGAGGTATTTAAAGAAATAAAAACTACCTATGCTTTTGCGGATTTGAGTGGAAAAGATTTTACACAAATTCTTGATTTCATCACAAAAGGAGGGAAAACCCTTTCTGCGTATGACGAATATTTAAAAGTAGAAATCGAAGATGGTTTGTACAAAGTAAACAGCCGAAGGGTTGCTCTTCGACATCGTTTGACAATGGGAACCATTGTAGGGGATGTTAGCATGCGGATTAAATTTCTTACAGGCGGTTATCTGGGCTCCATAGAAGAAGACTTTATAGCCCGGTTAAAAATCGGCGACAGCTTTTGGTTTGCCGGGCGAAGTCTGGAATTGGTGAAGGTAAAAGATATGACGGCTTTTGTTAAAAAATCTCCAAAAAAAAATGGACGTATACCAAGCTGGATGGGAGGGCGGATTCCCCTTTCCTCACAATTGTCGGCCATGTTTCGCAAAAAGCTGGATGAGGTGGCGCATCATGTAGAAGAGGACATCGAGATTAAAACGCTGAGGCCTTTGTTTGATATGCAGGCCGACTTATCTCATCTGCCCATGAAAGATGAGTTTTTAATCGAAAAGTTTGATTCTAAAGACGGCTATCATTTATTTTTTTATCCTTTTGAGGGAAGATTGGTGCACGAAGGAATGGCCTCATTATTTGCCTATCGGATAGCCAGGATTCGAAACGCCAGCTTTTCAATAGCAATGAATGATTATGGGTTTGAATTACTTAGTGACGAAGAAATCCCCCTGGAGCAAGCCATAAAAAATGATTTATTTACGTCTGATAACTTGTTAGAAGATATTCAGCATAGTTTAAACGCCAATGAAATGGCCAGACGGAGATTTAGAGATATTGCGCATATCGCTGGTCTGGTATTTACTGGTTTTCCGGGAAGAACAATGAAGAACCGGCATCTCCAGGCATCAACTTCTTTATTGTTTGATGTATTTAATGAATACGAACCGGATAATGTATTAGTCAGGCAGGCATATAATGAGGCATTGCAATTTCAATTGGAGGAATTTCGTTTAAGAGAAGCGTTAAAACGAATTCGAAATTTAAAAGTTATTATTACCGAATGCCGGAAGCCTACGCCTTTTGCCTTTCCGATTATGGTGGATCGTTTGCGTGAGAAACTCACAACAGAATCTTTAGAGGAAAGAGTTGCAAAAATGACCCGGGGTTATTCGTGATCTTAGGTTTAAAATATGTTTCTGCGAAGAAGTCATATAATCTGCGTTTAATTTTAGTATAAAAATGACCTATGAATAAAATGAAAAGTTTCTTTTTCCTGGCTGTGCCTGTAATATTTATTGCGGCATGCAGCCAAAAGAATGTTTCAACTTCCGATGTTCCGGAGCGAAGTGTCTTCTTTGATAAATCAGGTATGGATACTGCCGTTAGCCCCGGAGAAAACTTTTTCCTTTATGCTAATGGCGCCTGGCTTAAAAAAACTGAAATCCCCGCTTCGGAAACTGGCTGGGGATCCTTTTATACGCTCTACGATGATAATATTAAAAACCTGCGTAGAATTTTAGAAGAGATTTCTGCCAGAGAGAATCATGGAAGCTCTGCAGAGAAAAAAGTCGGCGATTTTTATATATCAGGTATGGATACCCTGGCCATAGATAAACGGGGATATGAGCCGGTTAAGCCTTTGCTTAATAAAATAGAGAATATAAAAACGTATAAAGAACTTTTAGGATTTGCGGCTGACAATTTTAAAAATGGCGATAAATTTTTGTTATCGTTTTATATCGGTCCTGACGATAGAATTAGCTCTAAGAATGCGGTCAATTTCCAGCAAACCGGCCTGGGTTTGCCTAACCGGGATTACTATTTTAATTCAGATGCGGCTACTCAAAATATCCGCAAAGAATATGTCGACTATATCTCCAAACTTTTTAGGCTGGTGGGCTCAGACTCTGTATCGTCGCGTAGAACGGCAGTAACTATTTTGAAACTAGAAACTGAAATTGCAAAATCTCACTCAACACCTGTAGAATTACGCGATCCTGTAAAGAATTACAATAAGTTCGCCGTAGCAGAATTTCAAAAGCAAGTTCCGGACCTTGATTTGAAAAATTTACTTGGCAAGCTTGAACTTGAGACCGATACTATCCTGGTGGGGCAGCCTGAATATTACAAGTCTTTGTCCAGTCTTTTAAAAACTCAGCCATTAGAAATTTGGAAGAACAAAATAAAATTTGAGGCTTTAAATTCTTCGGCCTCTGTTCTAAGTAAAGATTTCAGGGATGCCCGTTTCAATTTTTATGGTAAAGTATTAAATGGCCAGAAACAACAGCAGGAACGGTGGAAGCAAATGGTTAACAAAACCGACGCAGGGCTGGGTGAACTATTAGGTCAGCTTTATGTGGAACGGTATTTCCCTTCCGACGCAAAGGAGCGCATGATGGCTCTCGTTAATAATCTTCAAAAGGTCTATAAATCCAGGATTGAAAATCTCGACTGGATGAGCGCTGAAACCAAACAGCGTGCCCTGGAGAAGTTAAACACATTTGTTAAGAAAATCGGCTATCCGGATAAATGGAAAAAATACGATGACGTCGAGATTGGCCGGAATACTTTCTACGAGAACCTGAAAAGTATTGAACGCCATGACTACAAAGAAATGGCCGACAAGCTGGGTAAGCCTGTGGATAAGTTAGAGTGGTTTATGAGCCCCCCAACCGTAAATGCGTATTATAATCCCGCTTTTAATGAGATCGTATTTCCGGCAGGAATACTGCAATTTCCTTTTTTTGATTATAAGGCAGACGATGCCATTAATTATGGAGCAATCGGTGCTGTAATAGGCCATGAAATGACTCATGGTTTTGACGATCAGGGACGGCAATACGATAAAGATGGGAACCTTAAAGACTGGTGGACCAAGGAAGATGCGGAAAAGTTCAAAAAAAGGACTGATGTGGTGGTAAAACAGTACAATAGCTATAAAGTATTGGACAATCTTCCAGTGAACGGACAATTAACACTTGGTGAGAATATAGCAGATATTGGCGGATTGGCCATCGCTTATGAAGCATTCAGATTAACTGAGCAGGGAAAGGGCAATGACGCTATTGATGGTCTGACACCAGACCAGAGATTTTTTCTCTCTTTTGCCCAGGTATGGCGTATTAAGGATCGTGACGAGCGTTTACGGATGCGTATTACTACAGATGCACATTCTCCTGAGATGTATCGGGTGAACGGACCATTGTCAAATATGCCAGAGTTTTATAAAGCTTTTGATATTAAGCCGGGAGATAAAATGTATAGAAAGGAAAATGAGCGTGTGAAAATCTGGTAATTTTTTGAGAAAATGTGTATTAAAATCTGGTTATTGAACGATTGGCAGGAGCTTTGCACTATACCATTTAAATACATAAACTATGAATTTAAAAAGAACCTTCGGGACTATTCTAACCATACTAGGTATAGTTGGATTGATATATGCAGCAGTAGGATTTGCTCAAAATTCAGAATCCGCACGTGAACTTATAGTATTTGCTGTATTGGGAGTAATATTTTTCTTTACTGGAATCGGATTGGTGAAAAATACAAGAGATGTTGCCAAGATGTAACAGAGGATAAATAACAAAAATACCCGCCAAAGGCAGTTCATATTTAACCAAAACAAAAAGCCGTTCCATTTTTATGAAACGGCTTTTTTATTAGAGATCAACCTTAGAATTTAAATCCTAATCCTAATTGGATTACCTGGTTTTTATAAAGAGGAGTTTCTGAACTTCCATCTTCATTGTTTTTTTGAAAATCAAGTGCATAACGGGCTACAAGGCTGGTCCTTGCTCCGACATTAAAGCCAGCTCCGATTACTCCTCCAAGAATGTTTTTCTTCAGATTGTCATTCTCTTCTTTAATCTTTGTTTTATACTCATCTGATCCGGTTTTAAAGCTCTCAGTAGTAGAGGTTAAAAAAGACACCTGCGGACCTAAATGGATATTAAAACCGCTCGCCGCATTAATTTTAAGAAGAATCGGAACCTCAATAAAATTTGTTGTTACCGAGTATTCGTTGTCTCCACCTAAAAGACTCGATCCATTAGTTTTGTATCCTTTTTGGGAAAACATTAATTCGGGAGCAAATGATAAACGGTCTACCAAGGGAATGTCTAAAGTTATTCCCGCATGTAAGCCTGGCTTAAAGTCGGTTTCAAAATCACTATCTCCTGTTTTAATGATGTTAGAAAAGTTTACTCCAACTCTTGCTCCTAGTGATTGTGCATTTGCCGTGAGGGCAGTAATCAGCACATACGATAAAATAAGTATTCGTTTCATAATTGTGTGTTTTTAATGTTTGTATTATAAATTGTGTGCCTTACTAATTGAAAAGGCTTGTAGCACAAAACACCTTTGAATAAAATTTGTTTGATTTATAGTGCTTACCTTTATCTGTATTGAATTAAATACAATTCTTTCTTAACACACATTATGCGTTTAAAATTTCTTCTGATAATTTCCCTCATTACAACTTTTGCATCCACTGCACAGGTAAGAAAAAGTTTTACAGAAAGTAATTCTGAACAGGAGCTTTGGGTTGATTCTGTTTTTAAGAAGCTCAATCGCAGAGGAAAAATAGCACAGATGTTTTTTTTACGCGCTCATACCGATAAGGGAAAAGCGTACGAGCAGTCTGTTGCGGAAATTATAAAAAAAAATAAAGTAGGGGGCTTAGTCTTTTTTCAGGGAGGTCCCGGCCGGCAGGCAGCTCTTACAAATGCTTACCAGAGCTTTTCGAAGGTTCCTTTACTAATTGCCATGGATGCTGAATGGGGGCTTGGAATGAGGTTGGATAGCACAATATCCTATCCTTATCAAATGACCTTAGGAGCTATTCAGGATACAAACCTGATATACAGAATGGGTCAATTGATTGCGGGAGATTTTAAACGTCTGGGAATGCATATTAATTTTGCACCCGTGGTGGATGTGAATAATAACCCGAATAATCCTGTTATTAACTATCGTTCGTTTGGCGATAATAAATTCAATGTTGCATTGAAAAGCGCGGCATATATGCGCGGACTTCAGGATGCCGGAATTTTAGTAAGTATAAAACATTTTCCAGGACATGGTGATACCAACGTAGATTCGCATAATGATTTACCTGTATTAAACTTCACAAAAGAGCGGCTTGATTCACTTGAATTATTTCCGTTTAAAGAACTTATCCGGCAGGGAGCTTCCGGCGTTATGGTTGCCCACATGAGTATACCGTCTCTGGATAACACCCCTCATTTGCCATCTACCCTGTCTGAGCCGATAGTTACGGGCTTACTAAAACAACAATTGGGTTTTAGAGGCTTAGTGTTTTCTGATGCCATGGAAATGAAAGGTGTGCTTAAATTTTTTCCTGAAGGTGAAGCTGATGTACGGGCAGTAATTGCAGGCAACGACGTGATTGAACTATCCGAAAACACCCCAAGGGCCATAAAGCTCGTGCGAAAAGCTGTCCGCGAAAAACGATTAAGCATGGACCAAATTAATGTCAGCGTTAAGAAAATACTTGCTGCTAAATATTGGGCAGGATTAAACAAGCCGGCGCAGATTTCAACAACGAATGTGTTCGAAGACTTAAATGGGGGAGAAGCGAATGCTTTTAATCAGCGCTTGTCCGATGCGGCCGTTACGGTTTTGAAAAGCGACAGTTTAATAAAGGATCTTAATACAAGCCGGAAAACTGCTATAATTAGTCTGGGGGTATCGGAGGTAAGTCTTTTCCAAAAGGAAATGCAAAAAAAGTTCAATAATTCTACAAGCTTTATATTATCCAAAATCGCCTCAGCTGCCGATATTAAAAATGTTACCAGGGATCTGCGTAGCTTCGACCAAATCATAGTAGCTGTTCACGATTACAGAAAGCGGCCTCAAAGTTCATTGGATTATAACGACGAATTGAAAACCTTTATCGCTGATTTAGCTAAGTTAAATACCGTTACATGTTTGTTCGCAAACCCTTATACTTTAAGGGGACTGCCGGGAATAGAGAAGAGCAAGTCTTTATTAATCAATTATCAAAACAGTGATGAAATGCAGGTAGCAGCTGCAAAGGTGTTAAGTAATCAGATGCAGGCATCCGGCCGATTGCCTGTGACGATTAATTCGATTTTTAAGACGGGAGAAGGAATACAGTTTTTCCCGGTTCCCCAAACTGTTAGTGGCCAGGTAGAATAAAGACTGAATTGGAGATTCGAGGTTTTATTCAGAAGGAGGCATTTTACTTCCTTTAGTAAATTTTCTTACCTGCAGATTAAATGAAACCAGAAAGTATCTTGCTAATCTGTTACTTTGACTATCGGTTATATTATTGGCATTTACTACACGTGAAATCCCGACATTCTGGTTAAATAGATCATAGCCCTGCAAGCGTAATGTACCCATGTTTTGCTTTAATAACCTGCGTTCAAAGTACACATTTAGCAAATTGGGATTGTTGCTTATTGACTGATAACCATAATTAAGCTGTTTGGTGAAGTCGTAGCCCAGAGTATATTTTTTAAAGAAGAAATTTCTTCCGCCCATAGATAAGTTTAAAGTCTTGCTTTCAGACTGGTTGGTCCGGTTTTCAAACACAATTTTCGACTTTCTAAGCCGGTAATCTGCAGCCAGATTAACGTCCACAATGTCTTTTATATCCATCCTGAAGCTTGCTCTGGGCATTATGGTCCAATTGTTTCCCTCATTTCTGAAATCATCTGTAAAGGAGGCGCTGTTGTTGTAATTACCTACACTGGCAACGGTAACAGTGTATTTGCGCCTGGCAAATGGATGGGTATAGGATATATTGCCGTTCACTCCAAAAAAACCATCTGTGTTTTGGTAAGTTGTGGTTCTGGCCGTTCCTGTTTTAGCATTGTACAAGCTGCTAACAATTTTATCGTATACCTGGTCAAAGGAAATATTAGCTACAAAGAGTTTTCCCGCCTGGGTGTTTGAGTCAGACTTCCGGTAATTAAAACTAAGCCGGTGAGTAACTTCAGCGTTCAATTCAGGGTTTCCAACTATTATATTATTTAAGTTAGAACTGTCGCGCAGTGGTTGTAATTGCTGAAAACCAGGTTCAAAGCTGGATCCATTATAATTTAAGGTCAGAGAATGTGTTTTGGAGAAGTTATAGGCAAAACGAACAGTAGGTATTATGTTAAAGTTTTCTTTAGTAGTATGTACATTCTTCCCTATGTTTTGTCCTGTTAATAAAGAAGGTTGAGCGACAACACCAACCGTGTAATTATATTTTGGCTTTCTTCCACGAAAGCTCAGTCCAATTCTATTAGTAGTGAACTGATATTTAAAATCATTGCTTTGCAGGGAATTGTAAACTTCTTCTCCTGTAACAGGGTTTGTATCGACTACATCTCTGACACTACGGGAATCGGACTTATTCCATGCGTAGCTGAACTCCAGAAACGAGGTTTTTCCTATAGGCTCATTATAGGCCGCCTTAATATTCGTGCGCATATTTTGGTTGTCCGAGCCATTAAACTGATCCTGGATAGTATTTGTTATGCTAACAGGTGTTTTATTAGAGTCGATACGGTCGTAGATATTATACGAATCGCGGTTCTGCTCTCTGCCGGAAAAATTTAAAGAGGTATTTAAGGTGAGATTTCGTCCTCTCTTTTTGAATTTGTAGCTGTAAATCAAATCAGTACCGTAGTTGGGCGCAAGAGAGTTGTTCGCGGAAGTATTGTTGTTAAAGGTATAGTATTTGGAACGGCTTAAGCGGGATACTCCGGCACTGGTATTTTCAGAATTGTTGTATGAAAAGTAAGGGCTTATTTTGATGTAATTACCTTTGTTTACCCGATACTCAAAATTTCCGGTAAATCGCTGGTTGAGATTTTTTGAGGTACTGTTATTATCGCGTTTGTTTAATGTTGTATCGTTGCTGTTGAAGCTTTGGGTAAAAGAATTGCTTAATGCATTGTTGCTAGTCCCGGCATAGCTGTAACTTCCACCATAGTTTATTTTTTTACCGTAAATATTTTGATAGTCAATTCCTGCTGAAAGAGAATTAGTAAAGCCGTTTCCGTTAGTTAATCCACCTCCAAAATTCGCGCCCCTTGCGCCTCCGCCTCGGCCACCCCCGTCAAAATTAAAACCGTTTCGATTTAGATTATTCGCCAGTGCCTGTACTGCAAACCTGCGTTCCTCTAAAAAATTTGTTAAATTAAAATTACCGGAGTATCGCTCTATATTGCCTCCGGCAAGACCCGCATTACCATATGATCCTTTGTTTTTGCCCGGTAGTATGGTAATATTAATGATTTTTTCAGGATCTCCCGTTTTCACTCCCGTAAGGTTTGCCTCATCCCCATAATCATCAATTATCTGGATGTTTTTAATAATGTCTGCAGGTAAGTTTTGAGTGGCCGTCTGTACATCGCCTCCAAAAAAATCCTTGCCGTTGATCCTGATACGGGCGACCTTCTTTCCTTCGGCTTCTACATTGCCATCTTTATCCACAACAATGCCAGGCAACTTCTTCAGCACCTCTTCAACAGCAGAGCCTTCGCTTACCGGGTAAGCTGCAGCATTGAATTGTAATGTATCTTCTTTAACGGTAACCGGAGCAACGCCCGATATTACCACTTCACTCAGCTGGTTTGGGTTGGCTGCCATAATGATCACAGGCAGGTTGATTGCAGGGGTCGCTGCACTAAATGAATATACTTTGGTATAGGGCATGAAGCCCAGGTTCGTTATGGTAAGAGAAAATTCAGGTGATTTTACGCTTCGAAAAGAAAATTTTCCTTCGATATCAGTGATTGATATCAGGGTATCCTTACTGCTGGTGAGCTTTACAGTTGCAGAAATCACGCTTAAAGCCGAAGAGTCTTGCACAAGCCCCTTTATCTCCCGGGTTTGGGCAAAAGTAAAAACCGAAAGCAATAACAATACTAAGGTGACTAAACGTTTTTTCATAAGCTAAAAAAAGCAGCGATGAAGCTGCTTAATTTTAAAAGTTTCCCCTATCTCCCCGGGGCTGTTGTCCCTCGCGGTTGCCCCTGTTTTCTCCTCTTTCACTATCAAAGTTTGGCTGCATTCCTCCCGGGAACTTTTGAATTCTAAAGCTCAGGGTCGCCATAAAATACCTGGTTAGGCGGTTGGTCTGGCTACTGGTTATTGTATTAGCATTCTGGGATATTCCAAGAACGGTGCCTTCATTTTTCAAATCGAACCCTTGTATTCTGAATGTTCCGCGTTTGTTAAAAAACTGTTTTTCAAGATAAGCATTAATGATAAGTGGATTTGCCTGTATAGAGCGATATCCTTTATTAATATTTTTACTTATATCAAAACCTACAATGAAAGTTTTAAGGAAGAACAAACGGCCGTTCAGATCGTAATTCCATGTGCTGGCTTTAGTATCAGCATTATCTGATAATGTGTAGTTTAAAAATGTTCTCCGGTAACCAATGGCTGGATATATTTCAACATTCTGATTGGGATTTATTTGTAAGCGAAGGCTTTGAGACAGAGTCCAGTCTCTGCCAATATTTTTTTGGCTGTCGGTAAATGTAACGTCATTGGTATACCTGACATTTCCATTTAACGATAAACGGTATTTCCTTTCTGCAAAAGGTTTTCCTAATGAGTAAAAGGCATTTGTTGAGTAATAGCCATCAGTATTTAAATACCTTGTTTCCTGAATGGTCCTTTTAGTAGCCTGTCCTTCTACCAATATATCTTCCTCATATCTTACAATATCCCTTGTTATTTGATTATTCGTCAGATTTCCGAAAATGCCGGTATTGAAAAATAAGCCTGAAGAGGGATCTGTTGTGTTGTACCTGATGTTAATTGACTGAGTGAAGGCCGAGTTTAGCCCTGGGTTACCTACAATAGGTCTTAATGGATTTGAAACATCACGCACAGGTTGAATTTGATTAAAACTTGGTTCGTTACTTCTTCCATTATAGTTGATAGTTAAAGATCTGGATCGGCCGAAACTATAATCAAATCGTGCTGTAGGAAAAAAGTTAAAGCCTTCCCTTTTAGAAGCCACATTATTGGTTAAGGAGTATCCTTTTAGTAATGTCGGCTGAGCTGTTAAGCCAACAGTAAAATTATAAAGTTTTGGTCTTTCAAATCTATAGTTTAAGCTAAATCGGTTGGTCGTAAATGAGTAATCGTATATATTGCTTAATGCATTGTTTATGACAGGGATTTCTCCGTCATAGACATTGGTGATACGACTGTTTTTATAATCGGAT
Organism: Pedobacter superstes; assembly: GCF_037622515.1. Lineage (NCBI taxonomy): Bacteria > Pseudomonadati > Bacteroidota > Sphingobacteriia > Sphingobacteriales > Sphingobacteriaceae > Pedobacter > Pedobacter superstes. The sequence goes on along the minus strand of NZ_JBBJCN010000006.1, from coordinate 123,431 downwards.
ATTGAATAATTATAACCGAAATCCAAACGGCCATGCTTGCCAAGAGGCTCACTGTAAGTTGCGTTAGCATTAGAGTTAAATCGTTTATTGCTTGTTTCTATAAGTCTGTGAGATGTGGAATCAACATTAGGGTTATAATAAGTAAAACGATCAATCACATCCTGATCGTTGTCGTTATCAGAATCATTAAGGTTTAATCCGAGAGAGAAGTTCCTGCCTAATTTTCTGAACCGGTGATTATAAATAAGATTACCGCCAAACGAAGGACTATTGGAATTGCTAAACTGATCAGTGAACTGATCTTCCAGGGACCCGGTAGAATATTCCTGCCTAAGATTAGTTGATCCATCAGAATCGGTTGAGCCGATACTAAAATAGGGGGTTATCCGAAAGTAGTTTAAGCTATCTATTGCATATTCCAAATTGAAATTGGCACTATGATTATTGTTACCGCTTTCAGAATCAGCAGAAGTGTTAAACTTTACAGAATCTGCGCTAAAATAAGACGTTCCGAAACTGTTTGAAATCGCATTCGTATTTCTGACATTAAACCGGTAACTACCGTTTATAGCGACCTTCTTACCCAAATTGTCTCTGTAATTAAGTCCGCCGGCTGTCGTATTGGTTATCCCTCCGGGTGTACCAAATCCGCCACCGCCAAATCCGCCGCCACCACCACCGGTACCGCCACCACCACGGCCACCTCCGCCACCACCGCCAAATCCGCGGCCTCCTCCTCCTCCAAAGTTAAAGGGAGAAGTGTTGGTATTGTTAGAGTTTAATCGCAGGTCCAGCTGGCGATCGTTGTTCATAAACTGTCCCTGGCCAGATACGATATAGCGTTCCTGATCTCCGCCTCCGGCAGTTCCGCTGATTACGCTTCCCTTCATACGGTCGGGTCTGATGGTAATGTTTATAATTTTATCGGCTTCGCCTTCCCGTATACCTGTGATGTTAGCCTGGTCACCATAGTCATCTACTATTTGAATTTTTTCAATAATATCTGCAGGTAATCCCTGAGTGGCTGTTTTTAAGTCGCCATCAAAATAATCTTTTCCATTTACCCGTACTCTCGTAACGCTCTTGCCCTGAGTAGTTACGTTGCCGTCTTTATCTACTTCTACGCCGGGTAGTTTTTTAATGACGTCCTCGGCCACAGAATTCTCTCTTACCGGGAAATCACTTGCCCGGTACTCTACAGTATCTTGTTTAACGACAACTGGTGCTGCTCCGGAAATCACAACTTCTTTTAAAAGATTGCTTTGTGGTCTTAATACAAAGGGTTCCAGTTTTAGCGGAGTTGTTCCCTCAGCGTATAAAAATCTTTTAATCACATCGGAATAACCCAGGCTGCTGATTGTTATTACAAATTGGGATGATTTAACACTTCGAAAGCTAAACAGCCCGTCGATATCCGTGCGTGTTAATAATGTATCATTAGCAGAACTTAGTTTTATCGTCGCGGCTATAACACTTAGTCCCGCAGAATCACGTACCACACCACTAACCTCACGCCCCGACTGGGCGAAAATACTGTTGCCAGTTATAAACAGCAGTACCAGTAAAAATAATTGTTTCATACGTGTTGAATAGCGATTGTTTAATAATTATGCAGCTTAATACCTGCTATATTGAAGTTGATTGAAATGATATATAGCCGTTTACTGTTGTTGTCCCATATATGTTAATAATGCGTCCCGGTAATTGTCGCTGACGGGTACCTCAAATGAAGGCAGAAGCACTCTGTTTTTCTTAAATGAGATTAACTTTTCAAGCGATATTATATATGATTTATGGACACGCATAAACCTTTCGGAAGGAAGTTTTTCTTCCATATATCTCATGCTTAAGCGAGTTATTACCGGCTTTTCGGTATCAGATAAATAAATTTTTATGTAATCCTTAAGGCCTTCTATGTAAAGGATTTCACTAATATTTATTTTAACCAGTGAATAGTCGGCATTTACAAACAAGCAATCGGTTGAAGCGGCGGCTTGAGATGGAGCAGAAACCTGATTTCGTAAATTAATAAGATCCAATGCCTTATTGGCGGCCTTGAAAAATCGTTCAAAGGATACGGGTTTGATCAGATAATCCAGTACATCCAGATTGAATCCCTCAACAGCGTATTTTTCATACGCCGTCACAAAAATTATTAAAGGCGGGCTAGCCAGGCTGTTTACAAACTGTAATCCGGATAAGCCGGGCATTTGGATATCAAGAAAAATCAAATCAACTGTTTGCTGGCTGAGAAATTTCATTGCTTCCATTGCATTCTTGCAGCTGCCAACCAGTTCTAAAAATGGAACCTGACGGATATTGTCTTCCATTAGCTCAATTGCTAATCTCTCATCATCAACTACCAGGCATTTAATCATTTGAGACGAACTTTTAGATCAGATACAAAGATATTTCCGATTTTACGGGTTTCTAAAATGTAACGGTCTTTATACAATAGCTCCAGCCGTCTTTTCATATTAATCAAACCTATTCCCGAGTTTTTATCCTTTGATCCTTCTTGTGGGGATATGTTATTTTCAACCCTGAATTCCAGCCAATGTTTGGTTTTATCCATTGATAGAAAAATCTTAATTACGGGTTCTTCAATCATCCCGATACCATGCTTAAAAGCGTTCTCGACAAAGGCGATGAGCAGCATTGGCTCAATGTCATATCCTTCAAGATCTTTTGAAACGTTTAGTTCGATCTTTACATCATCTCCAAAACGTAGCATTTGCAAATCGATGTAACTTCTTAAATACTCTACCTCCTGTTCTAAATGTATCCTGTCTTCGTTACTTTCATAAAGCATATATCGCATTAAGTTGGAGAGCTGTATCAGAGAGGGCTCCATCAGATCAGATTTCTTTCTGGCAAGAGATACCAGTGTGTTTAAAACATTAAACATAAAGTGCGGACTAACCTGCGAGCGTAAAAATGTCAGTTCAGACTTTAACATTTCATTTTCATTCTCTTTGCGGATCTTTTCGAGCTGATTAGTATCTTTTATTACCCGGTAGCTAAAGCTTATCCCCATGATAAATACATAGGTAACGATGTTCGTAATATACCATCTGAACCAGCGATCACCTCCACGGCCTCCGCCGCGCCGGCCCTTATTGAAATTTCTCATTTCTGCGAAGAGCTGGCTATCAACGAACCGTGAAAAAGCCATTAAGGCTATGATTACGGCGATTACGGTAAGCAGGTAAATTACTAAGCCTTTAGATTTATAAACTTTAGGATATAGTACAAATGCGTTGAAGTAAAAAAGTAATGCGAGCGTTGCATTATTAATAATCAGCTTATAATGCCATGGTTTAAATCCTTCCCAGGTATTTGGATTTCGAAATAAATAAGGTGAGATAATAATCAATCCCCAGAATAATATGTGGAAAGCAGGAGTGAGATATTTAGTTATGCTCAGATTCTTTAATGCCATTATACAAAGATACTTTCATCCCTCATTTAAATTGGAATATGAGCCCAAAGCGGGGGGATTTTAGACCAAAGGCGTTTAATTGGCGACTAAAATTTCGCTCACAAACGCCCGGAAGCATTTTATCATGATTTCTCCTCCCAGATCACTGCAAGATTTACGATCATTTTTACCGCCTTCTGCATATCCTGAACCGAAACCCACTCCTGCTTACTATGAAAGGCATGCTCTCCGGCAAATATGTTGGGGCAGGGTAAACCCATAAAGGATAAACGGGAGCCGTCGGTTCCGCCGCGAATACTACGAAGCGTTGGCTGAAGGCCTATGCGTTGAACAGCCATTTCAGCATATTCAGTAATTTGCGGATAGTTTTCCAATACAGTTTTCATGTTTCTGTACTGCTCTTTAATTTCTAAGGTAAAATCAGAGTTAGGATAACCTTCAAGCACTTCATCACCTATGGCAAGCAGCAGTCTTTTATAATTTTTTAACTCGGCCTCATCAAAATCTCTTAATATAAACTCAATAGTTGCCTCCTCTACGGTTCCGTTAATGGCTACAGGATGAATAAAACCATCGTAATTAAAAGTGCTTTCCGGACTTAATCTATCTTTCGGAAGGTTGGCTACAATCTCGGATGCAATTTTAATCGCACTTTCCATTTTGCCTTTGGCGAAACCAGGATGAGAGCTTACCCCTCTGACCGTTAAGATAGCCGCGTCTGCCGAAAAAGTTTCGTTCTCAATGGTTCCGGCGGCCTCGCCATCAACAGTATAAGCAAATTGAGCCCCTAATTTTGTCATGTCGACTTTTTCTACTCCCCTGCCAACTTCTTCATCCGGGGTAAAAAGAATGCGGATCTTTCCGTGCTTTATTTCCGGGTGAGTTATAAAGAAGTTTGCCGCATCTACGATTTCTGCAAGTCCGGCTTTATTATCCGAGCCCAAAAGTGTGGTTCCGCTTGCCGTAATAATATCGTTCCCAATCTGAAACTGAAGGTCGGGATGCTCTGTTTTTTTAATAATTTGTGAAGGGTCATCAGGCAGGATTAAATCCTGTCCCTGATAATTGGTATGAACTATGGGCTTCACATTCTCGCCGCTGCAATCAGGAGAGGTGTCCATATGAGAGCAAAAGCAGATAACGGGCACATCTTTCTCTGTTGTCGATGGTATCGTTGCATACACATATCCGTATTCATCAATTTCGGCATCCGTAATGCCGATTTCTTTTAATTCCTCAACCAGAATTTTCCCCAAATCTTTCTGGCGCTCTGTGGAAGGATTAGTAGGGGAATGAGGATCGGACGTTGTGTGTATGGTAACATATCTCAGAAATCTTTCCAGTACAGTAAAACGATAATTATCTAAATTTTTCATTTGAATATAATTGATTCTTATAGGTTATGAAGTTTGCATGAGCTTATTTTTCACGGGTATTTATTTTTTGAGGTGTTCATAAGAACGCTTCGCTAAGCCCGCTTGTTTTTCGGACAGGCTCATGTGGTTTCATATTAGTCTAATATTTAACTCTGTCATAACATATTGAGACCGCTTGCTTTTTAAGCATCCTGAATGGAATTAATTCATTCGGCACCTCGTCGCAATATAATTATTAGTGATAAGGAAAAGGTAGCATTATTTACAATTGATAAACACATCAAATGACAAATTAAAAATAAATTTGAGTGCGGGTTTCAAACAATGCACAGAGTAAATTCAAATATTTTCGTCTATTTCCCTTCATTAATGCTATTTTTCAAAAATTGAGATTAGAGCTATGGAATATTATTTACTGGAAACACCTGTTGCAAGCATTATTTTTCTGTTAACCATTGTCACCAGTCTCTATGCTTTTTCAAATCAGCAGGTGTACGGAAAATTTATGCTGCATCCTTACAGTGTTCATAGGGGAGAGCGGGTGTATTCTATTTTTACAAGTGGATTAATACATAAGGATTACAGCCATTTGTTTATGAATATGCTCTCATATTACTTTTTTGCCTTTACATTAGAGAGAATTATTGGCTCATGGCAATTTGCGATTTTGTATATCGCCAGTCTTGCTTTAAGCGACTTAAGTACCATTCTAAAACATAAGGATCACTTTTGGTACAATAGTCTGGGTGCTTCAGGTGCGGTATCGGCGGTAGTTTTCAGCTATATTCTTTTCGATCCGCTTACCAGTTTTTACATTTTTTTTATTCCCATTCCCATTCCTGCGGTAGTTTTCGGTGTATTGTATTTAATGTATAGTGCCTATGCGTCCAAACAATCCGGAACGATAAATCATGATGCCCATTTTTTTGGGGCGCTGGCAGGAATCATTATTACTATAATTTTTTATCCCAAGGTGCCTTTGGTGTTTATAAGTGAAATTTCAACCTGGTTTACTTAAGTAAAGAGTTTAGGCGTATTTTCTCTTCGGGTATAAAATCACCCTTGCTGTCTTCCAGAAAACTCATTGGCATTTCGGGGTTTTTAATAATTTCCAGAAGGAGGAATCCCCAGGGCTTCCAGAAGTTTTCTAAAACCTGCCCGTAGGTTTTTGTTTGCCAGATATCATAAACCGGCCTGCTGCTTATCCTAAGAGGCATAGCCTCTATATAGGTTGCTTCTTCGGTAGCTACGATGGTGTATTCGGGAAGACGGTTAAACAGGTAAGCTGAATAAAAAAACCGGGCACATAACTCTTCAAATTGTATAGGATGAAGCTGTTTATGCGCAACTTTCTTTAAAATATCTTTCTGGTAATTCAGGCTTTCTCCATTATCCTGCAAACTTGCGATAATTCCAAAGTCATTCATCCGCAAGGAGAAGACAAGTGTGTTTATTTCATCGCGGTAGATAAACGTATCCTCATCATTTTTTACAGGAAATACCTGTATGCTCCATGGAGAGTCACCTTCAAATTCGACTGTTTGAACTAATGACTGAAGCATTATATGAAGATTGCTGAATTTATGGGCAATGGCCTGAGAAAAGGAAAATTCTTCGCCAATAGCTCTTTGCTGGCGCATCCCGGCTCTTACTTCCCAGTGAATGATGCCGTAAACCTGTTTAGAAATCCATTGAAAGAGTTTTATTTCTTCCAGATCTTTAACGGCGGTATACCCGGAATTAAAAGCTTCCTGAATTTCGTTATCCAGAGAACGAATGGCAGTTAATGCTTCAAAAGAAACTGGAATAGTAATGTCCTGGTAAGTAGCAATATGTTCATCAAGCATTTTAAAGGGTTTTTCATGCAGATCAAATTGCTTTAATACCCATTCAGGAAAAACGCTTGTTTGTTCGGTAGCAGGCTGCCCGGTTAAATAACAAACTTGCTCAGAAAAATCATATCTGTCAAACGGACGGAAAAGTGCTGTACTCATTGGCGCAAAGGTACAAAGAGTGGGGGTTTTTACAGGAAAATAGTCGGGTTTAATAATTATTCGAGTAGTAAGACCGGATTTCCCGGGATAGCCTGTCGAGCATTTCCTGATTTGACAGCGCCATTAAAATATCTTCTGCAAAGGGTTCCATAGGAGGAAATGCTGCACCGTAAATTGAGGGATCAACAGCCCTCGGATCACCTTGAATATTTGTTACATACACCTGATCAAAATTTAAATTATTGCTAAAACTTCGTTTAACGCTTTTCCCGGGACTTCCTTTAATCCGGAGATTAGTATTAAACAAGGCAGAAGTTCTTCTTCTTGATTGAACAATATCTGCCGAAGCACTTATGGTTTGATACACGGGCCTGCCGTTAACATCGGTACCTGTTTGTAAATTTCTTCTGAATATTCTGCGGCTTACTCTCGTTTCCGGAGGAAAAACCAAATAGCGGTCTATTGATATGCTGAGAATGATTTTAGCAGTATCAGTATCCTCGACAAGTTTAAGGTCAATGTCATTAAAATCTTCCAGCCTGTCCAGTACTTTATAAGCATAAACGTTAAAGTTTATCATGTTAAGGTCAGGCTCATTTGATTCGATAATAAGGGCGATGGGAACTACCCGTCTCGGCGGCCTGTTTTTATTAATGCTGCATCCTGCTAAAAAGCAGACTAAACATACAACACCGATCATCTGAATATGGCGTTTCATAATAAAGCCTTTAATAAAATACATTTAACTTTATAAATTGTGCTTTAGATTTTCCCTATTTTGAAATTTATGATCCTTGCCTCAAAGCCCTTTGAACTAAATCTTAAGTATCCCTTCAGCATTTCTGGATATTCACGGAGGTTTACCCCGATTATGTTTGTTAGTATAAGCTTTGAAGGGTTCGTTGGTTTGGGTGAAGCATCGATGGTGCCATATCTGGGTGAAAGCTTGGATTCTGCCTCATGCTTCTTATCCAAAGTTGATTTAAATGGGTTTAAGCCTCCTTTCAATTATGATGAGGTGATCAATTACTTAGATGCTGTCGATCAGGGAAATCCCGCAATTAAAGCTGCTATTGATATTGCATTGCACGATTTGGAAGGGAAGCTTGAGAATAAACCCTGCTATAAGCTTTTTGGCTCCGATCCTGATAAAATGCCTTTAACATCTGTAACAATTGGTATAGACAGCCAGGAGGTTATTATAAAAAAGGTGATGGAGGCAGAATCAGCAAGGGTTTTAAAAGTAAAGCTGGGGTCGGATGAAGATAAAAAACTGATAAAAACTATCCGGACTATAAGCAGCAAGCCTTTATATGTTGATGCCAACCAGGGCTGGACCGATAAAGAAAAGGCACTGGATTTAATTTACTGGCTGGAGGAAATGGGTGTTGAACTGATTGAACAACCAATGTCGAAAAGCGATTTTGGCTCCAATGCCTGGTTAACCGAGAGGAGTCCGATTCCAATTATAGCTGATGAAGCTGTCCAGCGCCTGGCCGACCTTACCGCTGTTAAAGAGGCCTATCACGGGATAAATGTAAAGCTTATGAAAAGCGGAGGGATGCATGAGGCCTGGCTGATGATTAAGAAGGCACGTGAACTTAATATGAAAGTGTTGATCGGTTGCATGAGTGAAACCAGTGTTGCTACTTTAGCCGCAGCGTCCCTGGCCCCGCTTTGCGACTGGGCAGATATTGACGGTCCGTTTTTAACGACTAATAATCCCTTTGAGATGCCGGAATTTGAGAATGGAAAATGGGTGTTAGGAGAAACGGCAGGTCTGGGAGTGACTGATTTTAAATAGGTATAATTCTGACATTTATGAAAAGCCTGCCTCTCCAAAACTTAGAGTCTCACAGCTCAATTCCTCTTACCATGAAGTGGGTTTTGCCGTTCATAGTTATCTCACAATTTTTTTGCACTTCCTTATGGTTTGCAGGAAACGCAATTATGCCCGACATCATTAGCAAGTTTCACCTCGACCCGGGCTTTCTGGCGCATTTGACCAGTGCCGTACAATTTGGTTTTGTTGCGGGAACATTAAGCTTTGCAGTGTTAACTATTTCAGACCGTTTTTCTCCCTCCTTGGTTTTCTTCATAAGTTCAATTGTTGCCGGCCTGTTTAATTTGGGCATAAGTCTCGAAGGCAACAGCCCGATCGAATTGCTTTTGTTCAGGTTTTTAACTGGCTTTTTTCTTGCAGGAATTTATCCTGTGGGAATGAAGATCGCTTCTGACTATTACCTGAAAGGTTTGGGAAAGTCACTGGGTTTTTTAGTTGGTGCCTTAGTTATTGGAACGGCTTTCCCTCATCTGATAAAAAGCATCACGGCCCAACTCCATTGGCAAAATGTTATCTTTTTCACTTCTGCTCTGTCGGTATCAGGAGGATTTATTATACTGTTATTTGTTCCCAATGGGCCCTATCGTAAACCGATGCAAAAGTTTAATCTTACAGCATGCCTTTCAGGATTCAGGAATAAAAATTTCAGAGCTGCTTCTATCGGATATTTCGGACACATGTGGGAACTGTACGCGTTTTGGGCCTTTGTACCGGTAATACTGTCTTCCTTTAATAAACATAACAAGGTAGAACTGGATATTTCTTTTTTATCATTTCTCATCATTGCTTCCGGCGGGCTTGCTTGTGTTTTTAGCGGTTTACTTTCTCAATACATCGGGGCAAAGAAAATAGCTGCCATTTCCTTGTTATTATCTTGCTTGTGTTGTTTGCTTTCACCGCTTTTCTTGCTCAGCAGTTCCATTTCGGCGCTGATTATTTTTCTGTTTTTTTGGGGACTGGTAGTTATTGCCGACTCTCCATTATTCTCAACATTAATCGCACAGAATGCCCCCGAAGAAATACGAGGAACTTCACTCACTATTGTGAATTGTATCGGATTTTCAATTACAATTATCAGTATTCAGCTAATAAGTCAGTTGTCAAAAATTATAAATAATCAGTATACTTATATGCTACTTGCGGTGGGGCCTGTACTGGGACTTATTGCCTTAATTAAAAATAAGGAAGTACGCAGTATATAAATTTTTAATTTCCTGAAGTGTTTATTAAAAGTATTATCGTCATGTCAAATCATATTGTAAAAATTAAAGATATTCAGCACGTCACCCATGATGTAGTGCGAATCGTGGCTGAAAAACCTCAGGAATTTCATTTTCTTCCTGGACAGGCTACCGAGCTTTCCATAAACAAAGAAGGCTGGCAAAATGAAAAAAGGCCTTTTACGTTTACCTGCCTTCCGGAGAATGATTATCTGGAATTTACCATCAAGACCTACCCCTCGCATAAAGGTGTAACAAATGAATTGCTTCATTTGAAAACAAATGATGAATTGATTTTGCATGACGTGTTTGGCACTATCAATTACAAAGGAGAAGGGGTATTTATTGCAGGTGGTGCCGGCGTAACTCCGTTTATTTCGATTTTTAGACATCTTAAATCAAAAAATGAAATAGGGAATAACAAGCTCATCTTTGCCAATAAAACCAAAGCCGACATCATTCTTGAACAGGAATTCAGAGAATTGTTAGGCGAGAATTTCGTTAATATTTTATCGGATGAAAAGATTGATGGATTTGCCTTTGGTTATTTGACACAGGATTTTATCAAGGAAAACAGTGGTGACCTGAATAAAATATTTTACATATGCGGTCCGCCTCCTATGATGGACGCAGTAGAGAAATACCTGACCAATTTGCAGGTGGGCGAAAATTTAATTGTTAAAGAGGCATTTTAAGTTAATCCGTGAGGTGATTCAGAATAATAAGGGACTCCATTGATCGATGGAGGCCCTTGCTAAATAAGTTTAATAAGCCGGCCTGGTTTAAAGATCCCTTCCCAGTTCCTCCGAAAGCCCCCTTAATTCCTTCAGTTCCTGATTATATTCTTCGAATTTTTTGCCGTTCCGTTCTTTAAACGCGCCAAGTTTAAAGGCGATGTATATCATTGTTGCTGCGATTATAATGGGTATTAGTGTCTCTGCAAAACCTCCCCACAATCCCAGCCGGTCTATCTTCCTTGGTAAAAAGGATAATGGAAACAAGATGGTGGAACCTAGAATTAATTTCAGGGTTATACCTAAAAATCTTCCTGGTTTTTGATATTTCTCAAAGATGCCCGCTATTCGATTTAATGAGGTTTCGAGATTGTTATGATTAATTTCTACCCGTTGCAGTTTGTAGTTGGTATTAATCATAACTACAATGAGGATGCTTAAACAGATACAGTATAAAGCGATGGGTAAATACTCTAAAGTGTATGTATAGTCGAACGGATTGCCAATAAGCACCGCTACACCAAATCCAAGGAGTGTCAGCATGTAAAACAGGCCTATCAAATAGTGCCTTTTAACTTTAGTCAGGCGGGAGTGCGATTTTTCTTTAATCATACTGATTATTAATTTGTCGCTCAGTTCATGGGTTAATTGCAGCCGGGTACCGTAAGCTTTCCAGGCGGTTTTTATTTCATCTATATTCATGATTTCTCTCTTTAATAATTTTCTCCAATTTGATTTTAATCCTGTTAATCTTTACACCAGCATTGTTTTTGCTAATGCCGATTATTTCTGAGATTTCGTCATAGCTTTTCTCTTCGAGGTAAAGCAGGATAATCGCTTTTTCTATTTGTGTAAGCTGATCAATGGCCAGTTTAAGCATGTTCAGATTTTCGTTTTTTTCGGCAGAATCACTAAAATCAGGGATTTCAAAATCTGTTTCTAAAATCGACCTTCGCTCAGGTTTTCTGCGTTCTTTACGGAAATTAGAAATGGCTGTGTTAAGTGCTACGCGGTACATCCAGGTAGAACTTTGCGATTCGTTCCTGAAATTTGCATACGATCTCCAGAGCTGCAGCACCATTTCCTGGAAAAGATCTTTTTTATCCTCTTCCTGGTGGCAATACAAATTGGAAACCTTGTACAAGATTCCGCGATGCTTATTTATCATTTCGATAAATGCTTTTTCCATCTTATTGTAATTTGAAGAGTTAGTCGCAGGTAATGAAGGAAAATTACAAGTTCGTGAAATAATTGTAATATAAAGGAGGAGAAGGGGAAATGGGAAGGCTCTGGCGGAAAAGTCTTTCTTATCGAACCAGACCCCTCTGTTGTAAAAACGCCATTGGTAGAAATATAAACTTAGATCATCTGTATTTTCACCAGCTGAGCGCATTCCAATGCTATTTTTTGATTATACTCTGTTGCAAGGCTTTTGTGATTTATAGCGTCAACAATTGTTCCTATAAAGCATAATCCACCGGTAAAAAAATATAGAATTCCCATCCCATATTGGCCGATTATAAAACGTTGCAATCCGGCCAGAAGCACTAATCCTATTAAAGTGAAAAGAAGAAAATCGCCTGGACTTTGTCGCTTTCCCGAGTAAAACATTGCAAATTGCTGAGCCTGCTGGTCGGTCATACCTGTTATTAATTGTTTAACAAATGAATATTCATCGGGTGTTATTCCCTTTAAATTGTAGAGTGGGTTCTGATCCATGATTGGTTTGACAAGGGATATTTTTCTTGTTTTTTCCGATTGTTGATTCAAATTAGGAAGGAAATGCAATATAGAAAATATGATTTAGGCAGGCTGGATGAATTAACAGGTAAATGAAGGGTTTCGGCCGGTGAATGGTAACCATCTAATTATCTTTAAATAAGAAGTCTATAAGTATGGTAGACTTAGTAGTTTTCCCTATATTTGTGACCTTGATTCTTCGAAACAGAATGACTGCAAAAAAAATAACGATATTAATAGTACTGTTTTTTCTGAGTTCGGGCGCTAAATCACAAAGAAGTGTCACCCACCAGAAGCTAGTCTGGTATGGTTATTTTCTTACATTACAATTCAATGAAAAGTGGTATTTGCAAACTGAAATACAGGAGCGGCATTTTATAGATCCGGTAGCCCAGCATCAGTTTCTTGTCAGAAGCCATATACACAGGACTTTAGGAAGCAGCGGCCTGGAGGTCTCTACGGGCTTTTGTGCTTTTCTTCAAAATCCGAACGATCCCAACTCAACATCCAAACTCACCGTGCCCGAACTAAGGCCTCATGTTGAGGTTGCGTATAAACAAAAATTTAAAGTACTCACGCTCGATCACCGATATAGAACGGAGGCAAGATTTTACCATAATACCAATACCACAAGGACAGAATTAGCAGATGGATATGATTTTGGAAATTTCAGATTCCGCTATAATCTTCAGGCAACCATTCCTGTCTGGAAGATAGATGATAAAAGGGCCTTTAAGCTTAAAGCGGGCGATGAGATTCATCTAACCTCAAAAAGTAAGACAAATAGAAATATTTTTGACCAAAACCGAATCTACGCCGGAGTAAGTGTGGATGCAAAACCTAATCTGACATTTGATGTGGGATATCTGAACTGGTTTCAGAAACGTCCGGCCGACGACTATTTCAATCGTAACATTATACGCTTCGCAGCATATCAAAAAATAAAAATTTAAGAAAATGACTACAGAAAATCTGGAACGGGTTCAAGCTATAAAGGGACGCGCAAAATTCAATCTATGGTATATTGTCCCAATAGTATTATTGGTTTCCCTGATGTTGATTTTGGTTTTCAATTATCACGATAGCTTTTCAATTGGTAATATTAAAAAGGGTTTAAATTCTGATTTCTTAATATTTTTACTCATTGGCGTATTTGCCCAGCTGGTTGACGGTACCTTGGGCATGGGTTATGGTGCCACATCTACCACTTTCCTGCTTTCATTCGGAGTAAACCCGGCTACAAGCAGCATGGGAGTTCACGTAGCTGAAATGTTTACAACAGGAGCATCAGCTATATCTCATTACCGGTTCAAAAACATCAATAAAAAACTTGTTTTGAATCTTGTTATTCCCGGCGTTGCCGGTTCAATTGCAGGCGCTTATTTATTGGCCGATGTGATAGATGGAGATGTGATAAAACCGTATATCGCAGGGTATATGATAATTTTAGCTGTCCTTATTATTATCAAGGGCTTACGCAGAAATATTCAGAAGAAAAAAACCAAACGCCTTGGTGTCTTAGCGATATTCGGGGGCTTTATGGACTCTATTGGCGGAGGAGGTTGGGGACCAATTGTTACGTCAACGCTAATGGGAAAAGGAAGGGATCCGCGTTATACAATTGGTTCTGTAAATACCGCGGAATTTGCAATTGCATTTGCCAGTGGAATAACCTTTATTCTCTTTGACGGAATAAGTGGATGGCCGGTAATTTTGGGCTTAATCATAGGAGGGGTAATTGCTGCGCCATTCGGGGCCTATTTTGTAAATAAGATACCAAGGAAGCCCATGACGGTTTTAGTAGGAGTAGTATTGATTTTTCTTAGCTTAAGAACGCTGGTAAAATTATTTTAAACTCATTGGTCTTGATTTTAATATTTGGAAAATTTTAGCATTATTGCTGAATGAATAATATCAATCTTTTCATTTTCAAAAATCTCAGGTATTTTGAAATGATTGGAGTGATTATGCGAATTATCAGTTTTACGCTGGTCAGCTGGCTGGGCCCGGCCAGTCCCTTTCTTTTTGTATGGATTTTTAACACTGCAGATGCGCTGTTATTATCATGGTGCGCTCTATTAAGGAAAGACCCCGCTTATATTCTGCTGAACACATTCTGGGTAATTGTTGGTGTCATCGGAATATTAAGAGCTTCGGGGCGCATTTAATAATTATTTTTCAGCATTAATCACGGGAACAGAGAAGCGTCTCCTTACTCAATAGGTTGCCGGGCCGCAGATCAAAATCACGGCCTTTCCCAAGCGTTTATTTACTGGCTGCCAGGGAAAATTATTCTCACCCTGTTATTTTGGGCAGAAGAAATTTTGCTTATAGTGTTTAGATGACGCAAGCGCCATCTACATTGTTAATTTTCACCATTTTATACTTCTATACACTTTCGCTCGTTTTCTAATATTAATATGGCCGGTTTCTCAGGCAAACTCTATGGAATATATTCAACCCATTTTAGATTTTCTGCTTCACATTGATACACAAATTGCTGATATAAGTAAAACCTACCAGGTTTGGACCTATCTTATTCTTTTTCTTATAATCTTCGCTGAAACCGGATTGGTATTATTCCCTTTTTTACCGGGCGACCCGCTCTTATTTGCTGCAGGAGCTGTAGTAGCTTCGGGTGAAAGCGGAATAAATATATATATATTGTGCTTCGTATTATTTATTGCCGCTATAACTGGCAATCAGGTTAATTACATGATTGGAAGGTATACCGGCTTAAGAGTATTTAAACCCGGAAACAAGATATTAAAGCCTTCAAGCTATGCTAAAACCAGGCTCTTCTTTAGAAAACACGGAGGAAAAGCAGTAATATTCAGTCGGTTCTTCCCGCTGTTGCGAACTTTTGTACCCTTTGTTGCGGGTGTTGGAAAGATGTGCCCCAGAATGTTCTCAATTTATAACTTTGTAGGAGCCTTTTTTTGGATAGCCGGATTTCTGGCTTTAGGCTACCTGTTCGGAAATCTGACCATCGTTAAAGAGAACTTCGCACTGTGTACCGCAGCTATATCAGTGATTACGACTTTACCTCCCATGATTGCAGGAATTGCAGCTAAAATCACAAAGAAAAAGAGGCTGAATGCCAAAAGTTCAGGTGTACTGGTATCCAAATCCGCCTTTCAGACTGTCGATTGATTAACAGCAACTTACACGCTTAGGTTCCCCCGGGGTTGGTGTCCTCACCAAACCTTTTCAAACCCTGTGGGTGACACCAGTGCTTTTAGCGTATAGTCTTTAGGAACAGTTCCGGATTCGACACGTTGGATAATCCGCACCGAAATTTTCTTTGATCGTGTTGTCGCCAACAAAACCACTATCCGTTGTAATGACTTGCCAAATTAATTCATCAACCCCATTTAAATAAACAGGGCAGATTGTGAAACTTGCCTCAACTGACTTTTCAACTATTTTCGTAAATTTAATTGTCGTTACTTAAAACAGATGGCCATTTTAAAAAATTCTCTCACAGGGTTCCGCGGAAATATTGACAAAGTTATAGTTGTGAAACAGCAGGGGTGTAAAACTATATTAACTGCTTATCCTGACATGAGTAAAGTAGTTTACAACGAAAAACAAAAAGCAGAGCAGAAGCGATTTTCTGATGCTGTTCAATATGCAAAATCAATTGTAAGAAATGCAAAAAAGAAAGAGGAATATGAAGCCCGAATACCTAAAGGAAAAAAAGTCTTTAATGCAGCAATTGCGGAATATATGAGCAAAACCAGATAGAGCCTTTCTTCAGTTCTGGTTCAGTGTTCCTACGCTCAAAAGGTTGTTTAGCTGAACGAGAACTGAACGAGAACCGTTTGAGATTCATAGAATTTAACCAGCATTTATTGACGTTTGTCGGCTTGTTGGTGACAACACCAACAAGGGCGGAAAATCACAAAGAAAAAGAGGAGGATGCCAAGAGTCCAGGTGTACTGGTATCCAAAATCCGCCTTTCAGACTGTCGATTGATTTACCACCTAATTACACGTCCAAATATTCCTTATAAGTTTACTTTCTTTTTTGAAAGTGTCTGGCATATAGCCTGCAGGCATATTGAATTTGTTCCCCTGTTCATCATAATAAAAGGTGATGCAATCACAGGCCGGTCCTTTGCATGATGACAAATAAATTGTCTGGTTCTTCCATAAATATTGATCAATGAAAGGCTGACAAGTGCAGCTCTGATTAGTTTGTATTAATTCCTTTATTGGTTGGGGGACATCTAAATTATCTTTCTTCTTACAGGAGAAAAATAGCAAACTAAATAAAATGCAGTAAAAACTGGCTCTGCGGATCTGTTCCATAAGTTGTAGTTGTTTAATAATAACTTTACGAAAGCTTACAATGAAACGAGACATGGCTATAGATTTTCAGGGATTAACTATTTGACCTGAATATGCCTTTGCGTTTTTGGCAAGACGATGCTTAAGGTATTGTGTTTCCTGTAGATCGGTATCAAAAGTGCTGTCTATACTTTTTTGTGCCATCCTTGTTACAAACCACAACTATTATCTCAGATTTTTTAATTTGGTAATATCTATACAGACGATATGAACGGAATCAAAAAAGAAGACATCAAACAGGAAGTGTTTGATCTTTATGACGACTATGCGCACAATCGCGTTAACAGACGAGAGTTTGTGCAAAAGCTATCCACCTATGCTGTGGGAGGACTTACCGTCACATCATTATTGGGTTTCCTTTCGCCCGATTACCAGGGCGCGATTCAGATTAAAGGAGATGATCCCCGTTTAAAATCCGATTATATCAATTATCAGTCTGTAAAAGGTGGCGGAAACATGAAAGCCTTGTTGTCGATGCCGGCGGATGCAAAAAAGAAACTGGGGGGTATTGTAGTTGTTCATGAAAACCGTGGTCTGAATCCGCATATCGAGGATGTGGCAAGGAGAGCCGCTCTGGCAGGATTTATTTCGATTGCTCCTGATGCTTTAAGCCCATTAGGGGGGTATCCAGGGAATGATGACAGTGGCCGTGCTCTGCAAGCTGCGCGCAACAGGGATGAAATGTTAGAGGACTTTATAGCTGCATACGATTATCTGAAAAGTCACAAGGACTGTAACGGAAAAATTGGTGTCGTAGGTTTTTGCTTTGGCGGCGGGATCGCAAATTTGATGGCCGTGCGCATTCCAGGCTTAGCGGCCGCAGTGCCGTTCTATGGTGGTCAGCCTCCCATTCAGGATGTCCCCAAAATAAAGGCACCTCTTCTCCTACATTATGCGGGGCTCGATACCCGAGTTAATGAGGGATGGCCGGCTTACGAAGCTGCTTTAAAGGAAAATAAAAAGGAGTACAGTGCTCACATGTACGCTAATGTGAATCATGGATTTCATAACGACACTACGCCCCGGTACGATAAGGCAGCAGCCGAACTGGCCTGGAAACGTACAATTGATTTTTTCAGGGAAAAGTTAAAATAAGTAGGATTCCCGGAACAAGCGAAGGATCACGGGGTATAAAAAATCATTCAAAACTAAAGCGCTTTGTCATCTGGACGAAAGGGGGGATCTGTTGAGTCTTGGATAAGATTTATTCATAATTATGAATTATTTTCTAAGGCATTCATGCTTGCTGCGCAGGTCTCGCTGCACTCCGAAATGACAAAATGCTTTATCATAAAAAGTCATCAGGACTAAAGCACGTTTTCATCTAAACGAAAGTAGAGAAGGTGTCAAACACCTCCGGTTTTAATAATTCTCAATTGTTCTGAACGTAAGATTAATGCGTGGCTTTGACACCTTTTTAGTAGGTGGCAATCGGTGCAGCCAATGCCTTTGTGTAATCCCTTTCATTAGCAATAAGCTGCCATGTTCCAGGATTAGCGAAACGTTTGTTTTTTCTTCCTTATGCCTGAACGAGAATTTACGTTCGGCGCCGAAAGACAATGATGCGATGGCGCCATTCTTTTTTAAATCTTTTTCGCCGTCGCTGTGCCATGCCATTCCTTCATCGCCGTTATGATATAAATTCAGCAAGCATGAATTAAAAGTTTCTTGTGTCTGTTCTTCTACTATAGCCTTTAATTCCAATAAGTCCCCTGTCCATGGCAGGGCTTTCTTCGTGGTATTGGAATAAGTATATTCAAAAGGCAGATCCCCGTACCACGCCACTTTCCGTTTAGTAACAATCAATTTTCCAAAGATGATAGCCTCGTCATTTCTCCACTCTGTCAGCTTCAGTAAGCTTTCAAAATACTGATCGGCCTGCTTTGTCGAAAACAGTTTTCCGTAGTAGTTTACCGATCCGTCCTTTGGTAATAAATTTCGCGGTTCGCCTTCTTCTTTACTGAATAAATCCATAGATATATGTGCGTTTAAAAAATTGACGACTATCAAGATATGAAATTAAAAAGGGTTGGTGAACGCACCAACCCTTTTTAATTAACATTATTGAGTGTTCAGCAAGACATGATAAAGGATCATTATTCCCTTAGGGCTTTACCTGAGTACCTTGCTTGATTTTGCGAGCACAATATTAGGCTTAGGAGCTTTCTTCATATCTTCACCAAGGTAAAAACTTAAATGCGGCGGCTGATTGTAAGAAACGTTTTGCCAGGCAATGCTCAGTCTGTACTGAGGATCGTGCATTAAAGTATAAAGGCGGTGGCTTGTTGGAATGACCGTAGTATAAATGCGGAGCTCGTTGGGGCCGGCGCTCAAAACCATCTCTTCTCTCCAGTCGCCGAACAGGTCGGCGGCCAGATTTGCATTTCCCCTGCCGTTGCCCCTTTCCCCGCTTGGCGGGCTCCAAATAGTGCCCCCTTTGTATTTATTGATCCTGCTGCCACCCATCAGCTCGCGGGTAAAATCTCCATCCCACCAGATAGGCCAGTTGCCTGTAGGGGTAGGACCGATTTTTTCTCCTTTCATCGAATGCAATCCGCCGGAGTTTGACCACCACATTTCGGCGCCAGCGTTATCGGGGTCTATATTTTCAGCCACCCCTCCTCCAACATCCGTGTCAATCGCCCCTGTAAAATATACTTTTCCTGTACGGGCACTATAAACCGCCACCCCGGGACCCGCATCTTTAACATATCCTGAGTCTCCTTTCGAGTGGTCTTCTATTTCATGAGGGCCAAAAACTTCTAGTCCTGGTTTTGTTGGATCAAGGTCGCTTACATGCAAAGCATCACCATGCCGGAAGCCGGTAGAAAACAAGCCCTTTCCATTATCGTCTACCACCATGGCGCCATATACAATTTCGTCCTTTCCGTCATCATCCACATCAGCAACCGTTAGGTTGTGGTTGCCCTGTCCGGAAAAAGGATTCTTGCCATCTTTAGTGTCAAATACCCATCGTGATGTTAGTTTTCCGTTTCTGTAATCCCATGCAGCCAGCACGGTTCTGCCATAATAACCACGACACATCACAACGCTTGGTAACTTACCATCGAGATAAGCCGCACAGGCCAGGAAACGGTCCACGCGGTTTCCTGTATTGTCATTGCCTCCATTGCCTCCGGGCCCGCCCCAGCCATCGGTAGGATAGCGGGAGGGGATATAGTCTGTGGTGGCAAGGGCTGCACCCGTTTCACCGTTGAAAATCGTAAAGAATTCCGGTCCGTCAAGTACTTTGCCCAGTGTTCTGGCGTCCTTACTTCTGTAATCTTTAGCAGAGTCGCCAATCACTTTTCCTTTACCGTCAATAGTTCCATCGGCAGTTTTCATGGCCACTTCAGCTTTCCCATCGCCGTCCATATCGATGACGATAAACTGCGTATAGTGTTCGCCCTCACGGATGTTTCTGCCGAGATTGATGGTCCAGAGTAAGGTTCCGTCTAACTTATATGCCTGTAGAACGGGCTTGTCGGTCAAACCATTAAAAGAGTTATCGAAGCCTTTACCTGTCTGATGCAAAACCAGTTCGTACTGGCCATCGCCATCCAGGTCGCCGGCCGAGGCATCGTGTGGCCTGTAGCCCGTAGGTGTTTGAAGCGGAATGGAAAGATATTGACGCAAAGGAGCATTGGCCGGGATAATAAAAGGCTTGCTCCCGGAAGTTTCCTTGCCGTTTACAAGTGCTTTCACTGTATAGGCTGTGACTTGTGTCAGGTCTGCTTTGGTGTCTGTAAAGTTAGTGCCTGCGCTTATAGGCTGCGAGTTGAGCTTTACAGCCTGGCTGCTGCCTGTTGTACGGTAGATATTAAATGGCAGGTTCGCGGGTTCGGTACCCAGAAGGCGCCAGCTAATAAAAACAGAATCAGGCTTGTGTCGAACGGCTATCACCCCGCGGTCAAGGTTTTCCATGATACGCTGGCCGTAAAGTGAGGTGCTTAACAAAATAAACAGCAGGTACAGAACTTGTTTCTTCATTATTTCAGAGTAATAAGGGTTCAATTAATTTCAATTTGGTTATCGCCGGAGCTTTATGATGTGCACCCTGCGCCTGCGTTTTCAGCAGACAGTAAAGTTGGTGTTTAGAAACAAACAATACAATTGGCCAATAGTAAAATATCGATTACAAGAACAAGCGGAAGAAATGATAAATCAATTTATCTTATTAAATCATGGGGTTCAGCCAGGCTTTTTCAATCTGTCAATATTTTTCGCCAGGTTTGTTTTATCTGTGAGAGAATTAGCCAGCTTTAAACTCGCTGTTCGACATGTTCTGCAAGGCATGTCGAATAACAGATAAGGAGGATTTGTAATCCTCTAAACTACCAATTCTAATAATCCCCGCCTGTAATTCGGGCAGGCATTCCTTACACCATAAACATCTCCACAGCTGCTATACAAATATTCTTCTTCTTTTTCCACGATCCCTGCACGTTATCACTGAGATTTTCTTGTTGCTATTCACGATCATATGAATATGATTGCTCATAATAACCCAGGTGTATACTTGCAGGCCTTTTGATGATTGGCAAAATCTGATGCTGTCCAGTAAGATTTCTATATATTCATTTCTTGTAAATACATCGGTCCATTGATGAACGGTACACGTAATGAAGTGCTGGGTATGCTGGTTTTTGATGGTATAAGTAGATCCCATATTCGAATATGAAATTTTATAGCGGGATTACAAATCCCTTTTTATCTGGAGATCGACATGCCCTGCGGAACATGTCGAACAGCTTTCACAGCCTTCAAACCCTTAACCTGATACCAGTAAACACATTCTGCAACAACTTGAACAGCGGTGTCTGTGGCGCCGGATCAGAAATCTTTTTATCTGAGATTTAACATATCTTACAGAACAATTATTCAATCTAAGACCAGGAATTTTATCTCAACAGATAATTCATTAACCCAGATTTATGAGCCATATTAATATAGAAATATGAACAAGTACCACCCGCATAAAATAGCTCTCATACTGATCCTGACAATCAACGGCCTCACACTTTATGGGCAGGAAAGGAAAACCACGTTTGGGGCTAAAGTTGGCCTTAATAAAAGTGATGTTGATGCAACTGATGCTAATGGCGGCAACAGCGGATATGTTGGTACAGAATTGTATGCGGGTTTTTTTGCAGATACTAAACTGACATCCAAAATCAGCATGGGCAGTGAACTGCTGTTTTCCTTTACTGATAATTATCATTTAATTGAATTACCCGTTAATCTGAAGTACAATCTTATAAACAATTGGAATGTATTGCTTGGGCCTAAGCTTGATTACATAGTTGATGCAAATGGAATTGATTACCGTTTCAAAAAATGGGGGCTCTCTGCCGAAGTAGGATCTCAATACAAAATTAACAGGCTCTTTTTTGCTGAATTACGTTATGCAAGGAGCTTAACCCCGCAGATTAACAGTGACTTTTTTGACTTTTATAATGGAAAAAGGAATACTTTGAGGCTGGGTCTGGGTGTGAATTTTTCTAAGGCTCAACCCCGTGCAGATAAACTTGGACCAATGCGACTGAGAGTGGGATTGAGCACAGCGGCAGCAACCACCAGCGGATACGATGTAGTGGGTGGCGCAGATCTGCGGATTCAAAAGAATTTTAGCAGCAGCATTGCCGGGACGCTTTCGGCAGGCTATAATCACTATTCGCTAAGGAACGGCGTGGAGGAAACTAATATCGCCTATTTTCCACTTAAGCTCGGCGTAAAAGTGTTTCCCCTTAACAGGTATTATCTCTCTTCGGAGGCCGGTATAGCTGTAGGTACAAAGAGTGAAGTTTATACTTATCCTTTTATCTACGCCGCAGGCCTGGGGATGGAGACCAAAAAAGGATTTGATGTTAGCCTTAGATATGAAAAGATGACAGGCCGGATTCATGATTACCTGAATGAAATTAAAAGGCCTGGCCAGATTGCATTGAGAGTGGAGTACGGATTAAATCTTAACTCTAAAAAGACGAAATCAATTGTTTCTAAAGCACCCGACGAATTGACGGGAAAATATCGCAAATCACTTTTTTTCGAAGGACTCGGCAATGGTCTTGGGCTAACAGGTAATTTTGATATCCGCCTTAAGCCCGACCGAAACGACGGTTTTGGTGTTAGTGCAGGTGCAGGTATGGCAGGGAACTCTGAATTCACTCTTCCAGTTGGTGTAAATTATATCGTCGGCAAAAGGAGAAGTGGAATTGAAATGGGGCTTGGCCTTACCCCGATGATAAACCTTCGTAGAAATGGTTATAATGAGTCTGCCTTCAGAGTAGCCACATTATTGAATATGGGGTACCGTTTTCAATCGCATAATGGGTTAATGCTTCGTGCAAGCGGCTCCGCAGTTTATCTGAACAGATCGATATTCGTGCCTTTTCCGGGATTGGCGATAGGCTATAGTTTTAAATAGAAGTACCGCGGTGTCATCCACAGAGTTGAAAGGGTTTGGTGAGGCAACCCACCCCGGTGGGGAAGGAAAAATCCTGTAAAGCGCCAACCCTCTCTGCCTTACGGCATCTCTCCCCGAGGGAGAGAAAGGCTAACCCACACACGACGCCCATTCATAAAGAGTTTTCCCTTTGTTTGTGTAATCACCAACAAAACGCCCATGAATTTAATGGAGGAAAAATCCTGTAAAGCGCCAACCCTCTCTGCCTTACGGCATCTCTCCCCGAGGGAGAGAAAGGCTAACCCACACAAGATGTCCATTCATACAGAGTTAACGGCTATTGTGGGGACACCAATTTCGCTTTGTTGGTGTCCGCACTAACAAAACCCCCATGTTAAAAGTCCTCACGATAATCCGTCAGCCGGTTAAACTCACAGTCATTTCTTTCATAAAATGAGCATGAATAATAATAATCATTTCTGTTCATGCTTTCCTTGCTTAAATTCTATCGGCAATGCATTTTCCTTTTGTTGGAGTTCCCACCATAGCCGTCAACTTAAGAAAGTTTGTTCCTTAAGTTCTGATTAAAGCGCCATAAAGCTAAAGCGCTTTGTGCGGGACAGCCTTTCTCTCCCTCTGGGAGAGATGCCGGAGGCAGAGAGGGTAGCAGACTCTGCTAGCATCTTATTGTTCTTTGTTGATTTGAAAATTTAATTTCCCGATCTCATCCTTTATTCATTCCAATGCAGCCTCTGTATAATCAATTACAGAGACATTATCAATTCTAACCACGCTGTAGCCTTTGGACTCTAGCACCCGATTACGAAAGTGATCATAGTTTAACTGTCCCTGGTTATCGTGCACACTCCCATCTACTTCGATTATAAGCTTTAATTCATCGATATAGAAATCTACTACAAAATTTTCAATAGTATGCTGCCGTCGGATTTTCAAACCCAGAAATTTCCGATTCCTGAAATGAAACCATAAAATCTTTTCTGCAGTAGTGGATTCCTTTCTTAAGTATCTTCGGAATTCTTTAGGTTTAGGTTCCATGAATTGAATCTAGGAAAAATCCTGTAAAGCGCCAACCCTCTCTGCCTTACGGCATCTCTCCCCGAGGGAGAGAAAGGCTAACCCACACACGACGCCCATTCATACAGAGTTTTCCCTTTGTTGGTGTAATCACCAACAAAACGCCCATGAATTGAATGGAGGAAAAATCCTGTAAAGCGCCAACCCTCTCTGCCTTACGGCATCTCTCCCCGAGGGAGAGAAAGGCTAACCCACACACGACGCCCATTCATAAAGAGTTTTCCCTTTGTTTGTGTAATCACCAACAAAACGCCCATGAATTGAATGGAGGAAAAATCATGTAAAGCGCCAACCCTCTCTGCCTTACGGCATCTCTCCCCGAGGCGGAGAAAGGCTAACCCACACAAGATGTCCATTCATACAGAGTTAACGGCTATTGTGGGGACACCAATTTCGCTTTGTTGGTGTCCGCACTAACAAAACCCCCATGTTAAAAGTCCTCACGATAATCCGTCAGCCGGTTAAACTCACAGTCATTTCTTTCATAAAATGAGCATGAATAATAATAATCATTTCTGTTCATGCATTTCCTTGCTTAAATTCTATCGGCAATGCATTTTCCTTTTGTTGGAGTT
The DNA here is from genome assembly GCF_037622515.1 of Pedobacter superstes. Taxonomy (NCBI): domain Bacteria; kingdom Pseudomonadati; phylum Bacteroidota; class Sphingobacteriia; order Sphingobacteriales; family Sphingobacteriaceae; genus Pedobacter; species Pedobacter superstes. Next base: position 98,654 of record NZ_JBBJCN010000006.1, on the reverse strand, counting down.
CCCACCATAGCCGTCAACTTAAGAAAGTTTGTTCCTTAAGTTCTGATTAAAGCGCCATAAGCTAAAGCGCTTTGTGCGGGACAGCCTTTCTCTCCCTCTGGGAGAGATGCCGGAGGCAGAGAGGGTAGCAGACTCTGCTAGCAATTTTATTGTTCTTTGTTGATTTGAAGCTTTAATTCCCGATCTCATCCATTATCCCCCGGTGCTGGCGCACGCGTATGGTCATCATTCTTCTGTCATTTGCACTCTTGATTCGCTGGTGCATTTGATCGAATACGCCTGCGCAAGCAAGGGGCCAGTAAGAGGAGACAAGAGCTGCTTCAATATATTGTGTTTACCTCCTGTCAAATCTGGTCGTCTGGCCACGAATAACTAAATTTGTCGTCCAAGGCATGACATATATATTAAGGCAACCATTAAGCTCTCTCACATTTTTCGTTTCGGCAATTTTACCTCAAAAGCTTTCAATGCTCAACGGTTTTTGCAGATCAATATTAATCCTTCTCCTCGTCGGCTTGTCTGGCCCTGCGCTTGCCGCAAAAGGAAAATGGCACAGCCAGGTTACGGGAGGTGTAATTACTTATAGAACAAGCGAATCTGCCCGGCCGCTGAAAGATTATGAGGGCAATTATCTGACGGTTGTTTACCTGGTGAACCCGGGCTTTAAGAAGATTGGCGGTAACACGAAAAAGGCTGATGTGAAATGGTTACTGGGGCAGGGGTACCGTGTTATTGAGCTAAACTACAGGCATGATGTTAAGGCGGTTTCGCCGGCGATTAATCAGGATATTATTGCAATCAACGATGCTATTGCAGCGGGCAGGTTTGCCGGATTGAGCAATTGTTCGCGTTATAGATCTTATGTGCTGTTTGAAGGGTACCGGATTATGCGCGATGTGCCTTATTTTGTTGATGATCCTGCAGTTTACAACACTCCTGCGGAATACACGGTTGGTGATACGCTGCATATGGATATCATCTATCCCGCTAAGGCTTCGGTGCCTGTACCGGTTATTTTGTCGTTCTCTTATAGCAATAGCTATGCTACCTGGGATACGGAGAAAAAGATGCTGACGGCAGCTAATACCGACCAGCGTTTGAACCTGGGAAATACGCTTGCCGGTTTTAACGATTCGTTTCTGGAAGGTGCAGCTGCTTTGGGAATTGCCTGGGCTATAGCCGATCACCCGAAATACGCTCCCTGGGGAAAAGGCAAACCAGTGGATGGGCGGAACGATACATATAAGTCGTACCAGACAAACCCTGACGCCGGGAGGAAGGTGAAGTCGGCGGTGCGGAGCCTGCGGGCGATGGCTGGCCGCTTGAATCTTACCGGCAAGATTGGCATTTATGGTTTCTCGCGGGGTTCTACTGCGGGTTCTCTCGCTGTAGGCGACCGTTCTGTACCTGACTTAGAGAATGCAGGTTTTAATATCGGTGTTTCGGATGACGTACAGGCCGCAGTGCTTGGTCCGGGAGTGTTTGATTATACGAAGATCTATCATGTTGCCGGTGACGGAGATTCGAACCTGGAAACGCGTTGCCCCTGGGCGTGGGGGCCGCTTGAGAGTAATTATGATCGGTGGCAGCTGATGGGGGCTGCTTATCTGGCTCAAACATCGGCTACGGCGCCGGTGCTGTTTTTTTACAATAGTGATGATGAGGCTTACTACCGGGATCAGGTGGCGCATTTTAAGGCTAAGCTCGATTCGATTGGGGTGCCGGCCTTGATGATGGTGGATTATGGGAAGGGGCATTCGGTTCCGCAGAGGGATGATTCGCTGAACAGGCTTTACGGTTTTTTCAGGCAGTATCTGGCTGTTTCCGGGGCTAACCGGTGAGTATCCTGATTCGAATTTCGGTCAGATATGATGGGTTAATGCCAGGAAGGCCCAGGTCCTCCTCAAAAAGGTTTGGCTACTTGTACTAAACGGAGGCGTTTATTTTTGGTAAAGTAACATCCATGACGCTCCGAACCTGTCCCGCAGCATAGCAAAGCGAGATGCAAAGGAGGTCTCCTCCATCTTCATGAAGATTTCACCTCCTTCAGACAACAAGTAATAAATTTTTTCTGCTTCTTCGGCACTATCAAGCGTGAGAGTAAGATAGGCGCTTCGCATGGGTTCGGCGTTTGGTATGTCAGCTCCCATGATCACTGTGCCACCTATCTCGATCCGTGCATGCATGATCTGGTCTTTTCTTTCTTCAGGAATATTAGCTTTTTCAGGCAATTCACCGAAGGTCGCCACAGAAGTGATCTTACCTCCAAGGTATTGCTCATAAAAGTGAAATGCCTGAAGGCAATTCCCTTTGTAGTTGACATACATATCAAGTTTCATGAGATCTTTTGTGTTGGTTTAGAATAAAAATAAAAATTGCTGTTCGACATCCCCTGCGGAACATGTCTGATGCTCTGAAGTTAAGAATAGTAAACGAAAAATCCTGTAAACCCTCTCTGCCTTCGGCATCTCTCCCGGAGGGAGAGAAAGGCAGCCCTGTGCCGGACTTTCGCCTTAACTATGGCCCTCCTCGCTGTTCTACATGTTCTGCCAGACATGCTGTCGGCCAGGAGATCTGAAACACCCTCCAGGAATTTAATTTTTATTTGCAGTGGAAATCTTACTGATGTAGCCGTCGAAAGAAATAGCTTGCCTGTTATAATTATTAACATTTAATATAGCAGAGCCAGATTCATAAACTCTGATAATAAGCTTCTGGCTGTCCTGAACATCTTTTGGTTCGATAGTAATGATCCAGGTCTTTTTCTTTTTGGTACTTGAATACGTAAAATCTTTTGAAGTAAATCTTGTACCGGTATTATCCGTATTCATTGGAGCGCTGTACGACCTGCCAAAAAAAGGCAGATCAGTTACAATACTGTCTTTTGTAACCCGCAAGTGATACCTGCCATTTGAAAGATCCAGCACGTTATTCATTGCATTCGGTCCCATTATCTGGTTAAGCGAAGGTTCAGATATTGGATTTGCTCTCGTTGCAATGAATACGAAATTTTTAGAGGTAACTAATTTTTCGGTGGTCGTTTTATTTGTCTGAGCAGCAACCTGCATCACATTCAAAAAGAAAAAGATTCCTAAAGCTGCAATTGTTATTTTCATAATCGTAGTGTCTATGTATTTAACTAAGATGTACTGCATTGGTTTAATCCATAAATTTCTTTTGCATTTAAACAACCTTTGCCACGACAGGCTTTTAGATGGTTGAATGAGGTTAGGCTGATGTTGTTCATATTGCCCTTCAATACAGCCATAGTAATACTGTATTATTTATTAACTAATAGGTAATAAACAATAATTACGAGCAAAAAACAAAGGTAAAGTTTATTTTATAAGGGATACTGCCTCACGTTCCTTTGCCTTTTAGAGTCTGAACAGAATGTAAGATATATAGCCATGGCTATATATTCAGAATATCCACCCAGGAGAAAAGATGAAGGAAGGTATTCACTTATTAACTAATCAAAAAAGGTAATGACAATTTTAATCTCGTTTTCCTGGTGTTCCATACACTGGCTTTTGTGTATAGCTTTTTTAGGAAGTGACACCTTAATCCCCGTCATTCCTGCGCAGGCAGGAATCCTAATACAGAGCACGATAAACCTGATACCGGTATGGTGCTTTACGATTTCCGATCAAGTCGGACGAGGCGTAGAAAATGATGATTGCCGTGCTTAATGCCGTTTGACTGGCGGGTGCAAAAAAACCACAGGTTAAAATGATAGTATAGGAGCGTTATTCCGGTTTTATAATCTCAATAAAAGCAGTATTCTTTCCCGCTCATGGCCGCGGGGAGGCCTAGTTCTTTTTTCTTGATAAAAAAGAACGAAAAAATCAAGAACAGAACGAAGCTTCAGCCGCACAGGGCAAACTCCCGGCCCGCCGTTCTGCTCGGGCCGGCGCTAGATTCTGGTAATTTGATGATTGATGTGCTTAATGACGTTTGCCTGGACGTATGCAAAAAAGTGCATTTGTTATCATGCTATGGAAATCCATTTTTATACCTGACTGCGGTTCGAGCAGCCTGCCTAAAGCGCTATACTCCCCTCCTTATCTTCAAGGAGGGGATAAAGGGGTGGTTTTAGGATTACCGATCAAGTCGAGCCCCTTTTCTGGTTTAAGAGTTCAGCGCAGCGCTCTTTAATCATTCTTGAAAATCAGGACTCAGTCCGGCGATGTAGAAAAATCTCTATTTTAGCTAACCTTTATCATAAATCTATGGCTACCCGATATCGTTTTGGAGATAACACCAAACCCCTCCTGAGCGAAGTCGAAGGGTTATTACCTTTTCTGTTGTGAATTGGATTGATGTATTTAATCGTGAATGCTATAAGCAGATCCTAATAGAAAGTCTGAACTTCTGCATTAAAGAGAAAGGTCTAATACTTCATGCCTGGATTATCATGAGCAATAATGTTGATTTAATTGCTTCAGCTAAAGAAGGATTTGAGCTTGCAGCTATTATAAGGGACTTTAAAAAGTTCACCAGCCGGATGGTCATTGAAAGTATTGAATCTAATACATAGGAAAGCAGGAAAGACTGCCTGCCCGAATTACAGGCGGGGAAGCTAGGATTTTTAAGCGGGCAGGTGCTGCCAACAGCAATAATAAAGTTTATCAGTTTTGGCAGCAGGATAACCTTCCGATAGAATTAAGCACAAATGAGATGATTCAAAATATGTAAAACTATTAGTTTCATAAATGCAGGTTCGGGCTATGTTAAATTGAGATCCTTTAACCCAGCTCCAGAATATAACGGGGGTGGATTAAGCTTTAAAAGCATAGAATGCATTATGAAAGTAATCCAAGTTATAAAGTAAGTGGTGAAGGTTAGTGCTCCTGTTGTGCTAAGACAGTTTAGTTAAGGAAAGTCCCAGTTTGCTGAAGGTTGAGCTTTTGTAGGTGGCAAGCCGGACGGAGTCCTGGTTTTCATGGTAAAGATGTAAGTCGCCCTGCGGAAGACTTAAACCAGAAAGGTCGAACAGCGAGAGTAACCTAACGCAAGTTCGACCGATGCTTTTCTATGTAATATAGATTTTCTGTATGAAATGCTTTGATCGCTTCCTTGCCAGTTACGCCGATCTTGTTATAAGCTTCAAATTCGATAGTATCAGACAAGATTATTTTACCAGTATTTTCAAAGCTTATTAAATGGGTATCAAACAAAGCATCATAAGTCGGAGAGAGAAGAATGCCGTTATTGACGTCTAATCTTTCATGATCTGAAGCATGTTTCCAAGGATGAATATGAGAAGCAATAAGAATATTCGGCTTGTCAAAACCTGTCACAGCACACTTGTATTCCCACCGATGAATGATGCGCTTTCTAAAAGCATCTTGTCCGATTCTTGATTTCCCAAGGCTCACCCGCTCAGTGAATTCTGGGACTCGATAAATAGAAAGTTCGTCCGCTGCATATGTTTGTTGCTCAAAAAGCTGATAGGCTTTTGGCAATGTTTCCTCCGGTCTTTTGAAGAAAAAACGAATTGCTTGTCTTAAGTTCTTTCCAGAATCTAAAGCTTCAAAATATCCAAAATCAAACACCTCTAATTCGGTTACAAATCTGACGTAGGCTTTTTGCACATATTCAAATAAGAATACTCGTTTTCCGGTTGCTAAGTGATCCCTCAGAGCAAGATTCCCTTTTATAAACTGCATATCACCGACTTGTCCCTCACCGGTATATGTGTAGACTTGGGAATTATCCCATGCATCTTCGTACCCATGGGCCTTGCCTTGACTACCAGAAAAAATGAATATGTAAGGAAATTGCGCAGAAGGAGCAATACCACCCTGCCGCGTCCCTCCAAACCGATCGTGTATTATCGATCGCTTGTAAATCTGGTGTGGTATGAAAGGCAGTTTGCTCAAAATTAAACTTATACTATAGCGATATGATTGGCTTCTTACACCATGATCATGTTTTGGACGAAAGTTACAAACTTTAATTTACTGCAAAGCATAAGTTACAGAGGCTCAAAAGCATCCCCAGCCTTTAGCAGACAAGGGCGATTGGGGATGAAGGCACAAGTACTCTGCGCTCAATGGCTCAGTTGCATACTTGCGCCAAACTGGGGGGTATATGTATTCCTTTCTTGTAAATACATCGGCCCATTGACGGCCAGCATGTAAATTATAATATTGCTTATTTATCAGATTAGTTAAGTCTTTTGTTAAACAATCTCTTATTTTTATTTTTTTATGAATCAATGACAGAACTGGAACTTCAAGAATTTTTGCAATTACAATACCCAAAAGAAAACGAAAGTTGTGAATGGAAGGAGTTTAAGTCTTTAAAACTAAATGTATCAGGCCATAAAGGTGAAGATGTTATTTCTTATGTATCTGCAATATCGAATATAAATGGCGGATGGTTGATTCTAGGGGTTGAAGATACCTCTTTAAAAATAATTGGAATTCAAGACTTTCATGATTTTACACCCGAGAACCTTCCTTTCCGATTAATAGGAAATTGTACGAACCTTCCAGAAGTGGGCTTAATGGTAGAAAGCTATACGACGTCTGATACCGGAAAAACAATATGGATAATTCATATACCCAAACATCAGCCAAGAAAGCCAGTATATGCCCATAAGACTGGTTGGCAACGTATAGGGGATAATTTAACACGAATAAAGTCCGAAAGATTAGATTCGATTCTAAATGAGCCCTTACATAAAATCCATGATTGGAGTGCCCAGGTGATTCCATTAGCAAGCATTAATGATTTAGATATCAATGCACTATTACTAGCCCGTACTAACTTTAAGTCTAAATTTCCAAACTTGTCTGGCGAGGTTGATACTTGGGATGATACTACTTTTCTTAACAAGGCAAAACTTACAATTAACGGTAAAATCACTAGGACGGCTATAATATTGCTTGGAAAAACTGAAAGCGAACATTTCATTAACCCTTCTGAAGTTAAAATTAGATGGATATTGAAAGATAGAGATGGATCAGAAAAGGATTATCAAATTGTAACCTGTCCATTTATATTAGCTGTCGATGAAGTCTATCATAAAATTAGAAATCTTAAATATAGATATATAAACGATAGTTCTTTATTTCCAGAAGAGATACTTCAATATGAACCATATATAATACGCGAAGCATTAAATAATTGTATAGCCCATCAAGATTATGAACTATCGGGGCGTATAAATGTGGTTGAAGCTGATGATAGATTAATATTTAGTAATAAAGGTACTTTTATCCCTGGATCTGTTGAAAAAGTGATTCAAAATAATTCACCGGAAGAGCAATATAGAAATCCATTTCTTGTTACTGCTATGTTTAACTTAAAAATGGTTGATACTATTGGAAGTGGTATAAGAAGGATGTTTACTTTCCAAAAGCAACGTTTTTTTCCAATGCCTGAGTTTGAGATTGCGAATAATAAAGTGGAAGTTACAATAATAGGGAAGGTTCTTGACCCCCATTTTGCTAAGACATTAGCAAAAAATCCAGACTTATCTTTAAATGATATAATTCTTCTTGACAAGATTCAAAAGCAAAGTTTAGAAAAGCTAACAGAGGAAGATATCAAATATTTAAAGGGAAAAAAGTTAATTGAAGGTAGAAAACCTAATTACATATTAGCAGAAAAGATTGCTCAAAAGACAGATCAAGTAGCTACTTATATCAAAAATAGAGGTTTTGATATGAAGTGGTACTGCAGTCTAGTAATAGAGTTTCTACAGTCGAATAAGGTTGCTTCTAGGCAAGAAATTAGAGATTTATTATTGGATAAACTTCCTAACATCTTAAATACTAAGCAAAAAGAGAATAAGATTACACACGTGTTAACCACGCTAAGAAAAAAAGGCAAAATTTCTAACGATGGTTCTGATACTAGACCTATGTGGAAGTTAAGAAAGGAATTCGATAAGACTAGCCAAGATATTTAGATTATTATCTAAATATCAAACTCAAGATGACAATCTAGACACTTGTCTAGTATACTTAGACAATAGCAATAGGTCAAAGAGATTGTCAATCTAGTTCAAAGAGAATCTAGACACTTGTCTAGTATACTTAGACAATAGCAATAGGTCAAAGAGATTGTCAATCTAGTTCAAAGAGAATCTAGACACTTGTCTAGTAAACTTAGACAATAGCAATAGGTCAAAGAGATTGTTAATCTAGTTCAAAGAGAATCTAGACACTTATCTAGTATACTTAGACAATAGCAATAGGTCAAAGAGATTGTCAATCTAGTTCAAAGAGAATCTAGACACTTGTCTAGTATACTTAGACAATAGCAATAGGTCAAAGAGATTTGTCAATCTAGTTCAAAGAGAAAATCTAGACACTTGTCTAGTACACTTAAACACCAACAATAGAATTCAAGAGACTACTCAAAAATCCTTTCTTAATTTCGACGTTTCCGCAGGTTACTTCAATAAAACTAGCTTTATAATAATATCTCCAAACTAACTAATAACAAGGGAAATTTCTTCTTCTCTAACTCCCATCATCATATTATAATGTTCTATGTGGTTAGAGTGTTCAAATATGCCTTTAAACACATTAAAATATTTATCTATCACAGCGTCTTGATGCTCTATAAATAAATCATCCGGAAGTGTATGAGAACCATCATTAATCCAGCAAATTAAGGAGCGGCATATCTCTCTTTCTTCTTGACTTTGAAATCTTGATATTAAATAGTCATCACCATATTTTCCGAGTATTCTAAAATAATTCTCAATAATTCGCCTCATTGTATTTTGGATAGTTATCCCACAATTCTTTTCATGATTTTTCAACTCATTCCATAGCAATTCATAAGATGAATGAATTGGGTTTTCAGACCCAAAGTCTTGTATTTGAGTGATGTTATCTCTCTTTCTTAAAATATAATAATTGATTGAATTTGACTTATCCTTCCTCCCATCAACGAAGGACACTTCTTTATGGAAGTATACATTATGTGTCAGTAGTATTAGTTGCTTGATGTTACTTCTGTCAGCTTTAATATCCTTAATTATTTCTTTTATCAAAGAACTTATAACATAAAGTACATTACTATCTAGGCTTGAGATGGGATCGTCAATTACTAAAATCCTTTCATTTGATACATTTTCCTCGGAAGTACCACCCTTGGTTAATTGTAGATAATACAAGAATGTAATGAAAGTTACTTCCCCTTCGCTCAAAGTCGATTCAGCTAAATTGCCATCTTCTCTGATGATCTGATATTGATTCTCATTTTGTTGTGAGGGAATTATTTGGAAATTGGAAAAGCCATAACCCCTTAAGATTCGATTGATTTCATCAATAGTTGGTTGGACACTCGTTACAGTTTTGCCAAGCGTAATGATTTCTTTCCTAAGCTCTTTATATTCTGCAATTAGATTAGCGATATCTTCATCAAGCTTCTGAATTCCCTGACTAAGGCCTTTATCTTTACCAAGGTAGGTTTGAATATTTGGTTCAAATTCGTTGCAAACAAATTTCCACGCTTCACTGGTTAACTTATCTCTTTCTGTGATGTAGTTTACAACTAAGGAGTTGTTTTCTCTAATTAAGGTATTAGCTCGTTCTATAACCTCCTTGATGTCTTCAAATTCACCGTTCAATGAGCCGAGTTCTACTGAACGACTCGGTTCTTTTAATTTGGAATTAATCTTTTCAAGGTTAGTCTGGAACTTAGAAATTATTGTCCGTAAGAATGGAGAATAGAGTTCTAAGCTTAACTTAGAGCGACCTAGTTGTTTTTGAGTGTCTTCAGTGAAAATTAATTGATTTATAAGAGATTCGATTCCGCTTCGATACTGTTCCGCAGTATGTTTCAAACTATCTATATCAGTTGTATATGAAAGATCGAAAAAGCTTTCTAAATCTTTCCTGAAAATTTCATTGATTGTATTGCTTTGGCAAAATGGGCATGTATCGTTTTGTTTGTCTATGTAACTCCTTCCTTCATTCACCCAATCACTAATATTTAGGTGATTTATCAAATTTGCTATTTTAACGTCGGCCTTTCCAATAATTTTTTGTTCCCAAATGCTATTAGTTTCGAGTTGTGTGATTTTCTGAAAATCAATGTTCGATAAGAGGTCAATGTGTTTAGGTTCGGTATTTAAAATAGTTTCAGCTTTGTTGAAAAGAACCTCCTGTGATAGTAAATCAGATTCATTGCTTTGATATTCAGACACTAACTTGTTCTTAAAAGATTCCTTATCTTTTATATTTCCTCTAAATGCCTCTTTTAGCGATTTTTCATATTTCTTATAGATCAGTTTCCAGCAATCTTCTTTAAATAGAAGATCTAACTCTATTTTATCTTCTATAAGCTTTGTCAAAGACTTCCTACGTTCTTCTCCAAATAATTTTCGTTTTGTAAGATGGTCTTTCTTTTTTTCGATCTCTTCAATTTGTTCTTTAGTTGCTTTCCCTAAGGTGAAAACACCACTAATTTCTCCCTTGCCGAAATTTTCTTCGCGAAACCTTTTATTATACACCAGTGAATCTATTTGCAATTCATTTTTCCAGGAGATATATGATTTGAAATAAAAAGGGTGTGCCGTCTCAAATAAAAAGTTAGATACAGTCGTTTTTCCACAACCGTTAGCACCATAGATAAAATTGATTTTTTTTAAATTATCTATAGATACACCGGTTTCACAGAAAGATGCGATATTTTTGATTTTAATTGAGTTAATCATGATAGGAGAATTTTAGGTAGTTCGCTCACAAGGCTTTAGAATGTGATATTAAATAATTTTTCTCATACGGCAACAATTTAAATTATGCTGTATCAAACTCCTAAATCAATTGTTCCACACGGAGACAATACCTTCCGCCCCTAAACCCGGCCGTTGTGGATACCGGCCATGTGGCTAATGCCTCGTGCAGTATGAACAAAGGACGGGGCTACACTTCCATAGCAGCACCTCAGCACCTTTCCACATTCTTTAATTCCTCTTTATTTCTACTTTTTACAACATTGTCACTTCAGCATTTTAGCCACATATCCCCCGCATATCCTAGCCGTATTCCAGGCATATCCTAGGCTACTTTAATGCGTGAAAAGGCGTGGTTAATTAGTCAACTGGAAATCCCTAGCTGTTGTGGATCCTCAGCACCACCCTTCGACGGGCTCAGGGTGACACCCACTGCACCCACCCCCATTTTTCAATTCCCCTCCCCAAATTCCCAAACATTTCCCTACCTTCATACACGTATGCAAATTCTCTCAAAATACAACGAGACCTTTCAAAAAGCCCTTTCACGATTAAATGAAAACCAGCTAAAGGCGGTAAACCGCATAGAGGGGCCGGTTCTGGTAATTGCTGGTCCAGGGACAGGGAAAACACAAATACTTGCTGCCCGTATCGGGAAGATACTTTTAGATACCGATACGCAGCCTCATAATATACTTTGCCTCACCTATACAGATGCCGGGGCCGTGGCTATGCGCAAGCGGCTGTTTGATTTTATTGGTCCGGAGGCTTACCGGGTGAACATATATACCTTCCATGCTTTTTGTAATGATATTATACAGGAGAACCTGGATTATTTCGGCAAGCTAGAGCTCGACCCCATCTCTGATCTGGAGCGCATTGATTTATTCAGAAGGCTGGTAGACAGTTTTTCGAAAGATCATCCTTTAAAGCGTTTCCGCGGAGATGTGTATTACGAGATTGGCCGTTTGCAGGAACTGTTTTCTATTATGAAGCGGGAGGACTGGTCGGTTAGCTATATTTCTGAAAAGATTGATGAGTTTAAGGACCTGGTGGAATGCTGCGAGCCGGACTCGGCCTATTATAAAACCTATAAATACGCTAAGAAGTACTTAAATAAGGAGGCGGGTTCGCTTAAGCCGGCCTTTACGGAGATGTGCGAAAAGCTGGAGCTGCTGCGGGCGGCAGTAAATGAGTATCCGCGTTACCAGAAAATGATGCAGGATGCTCACCGCTATGATTATGACGACATGATCATTTGGGTGCTGGACGCCTTTAAAGCCGATGAAAACTTTCTGCTGAATTACCAGGAGCGGTATCAGTATATTCTGGTGGATGAATACCAGGATACCAGCGGTGCGCAGAATGAGCTGATCAGTTTATTGATCAGTTACTGGGAAACGCCGAATATTTTTGTTGTGGGCGATGATGACCAGTCGATTTTCCGTTTCCAGGGGGCCAACGTTCAGAACATAGAGGATTATAACAGCAGGTATGCGAAGGACCTGTACCGTGTAATGCTGACTGATAATTACCGATCGAGTCAGCATATATTGGATACTGCCCGGGTGCTTATTGAACACAATACCGAGCGGGTGAACCTGCCGGGATTGAGCAAGTTCTTAAATGCCAAAAATGAAGTGCATTTAGACAGCAAGGTGATTCCGGAAATTAAAGCCTTTTCGAGCCAGTTTCATGAGTTTGCGGCAATAACTGCTGAAATTGCTGACCTGATTGAAAATGGCACTGCGCCGGAAGAGATTGCCGTAATTTATAAAGAGCATCGCTCGGGATTGGAGCTGGCCAGGTATTTCCATCAGAAAGGCATCCCGATTAATACAAAACGGAAGGTTAATATTCTGAATGAGCCTTTCGGACAAAAAATAGTGAACATTCTGCGATATCTGGCCATAGAGAATGAGTTCCCGTTCAACGGGGATGAATTGCTGTTCCGCATTATGCATTATGATTTTTATGATATTGCGCCAATAGATGCCGCCAAAATTAGTGTGGAGGTTAGTGAATACAACAGGAATCATAAGGACAAGATATCTATCCGCTCAAAGATTCAACAGATCGCGCAAAAAACCGGACTTACCTTATTTGATACCGATAGCCATAAACAGATTAAGCGCTTAAGTGAGGATCTGGAGTTCTGGATAAAGGAATCGAATAACCTTACCATTCAGAACCTGTTCGAAAAGATTATGGTTCGTGGGGGCATTCTGGCATACATTCTGAAATCGCCTGAAAAAACCTGGCTGATGCAGGTGATATCTTCCTTGTTTAACTTCCTGAAAGAAGAAACACGTAAAAAACCTGATCTTCAGCTGAAGGACTTTATTACTTTGTTGAATTTGCTGGATGAGAACGATTTATCGCTTGAGCTGCACCAGACTATTTTCCACCAGCAGGGGGTGAACTTTTTAACCTGCCATGGTTCTAAGGGATTGGAGTTTCAGCATGTTTACCTGATTGGCAGCACCAAAAATGTGTGGGAGAAGAAACGCAAGATGAGTTCGGGCTATAAACTTCCGGATACAGTGTTTTCTTCGCTGCCTTCTTCGAGCAATGAAGAAGAGTTGCGCCGCTTGTTTTATGTTGCTATAACCCGGGCGAAGAAACATTTGACCATTTCTTTCCCTGAGCTGGATGCCAAAGGAAAGGATTTGGAGCCTACGGTATTTATCGGTGAGATTCTTTCAAAAACGGATCATGTTATTCAGCGTACGGAAGTTGACGAGGATATTTTGACGGATTTCTTTATCCTCCAGTTTACTGAAGACGATAAACCATCTATCGGCCTGATCGATAAGGAATACATTACTCAGCTATTGCAGAATTATTCTTTGAGCGTTACGCATTTGAATAACTATTTAGATTGTCCGCTTAAATTCTACTTCCAGAACCTGATACAGGTGCCCAGCGGTAAAAATGAAACCATGACATTTGGATCGGCGGTGCATTGGGCGCTGAATAAACTCTTCCGCTCCTTGGCAGAGAGCGATAACGGGTTTCATGGCTTGAATAAGTTTATGGATGATTTTTACTGGTACATGAAACGTAACCGGGAGGCTTTTACAGATGAGCAGTACAAGAGAAGAATCGAGTATGGGGAGAAAATATTACCGGACTATTATAATAAATACCTGGATAGCTGGGAGAAGATTACTGTAACCGAATACGCCATAAAAAATGTGGAGGTTGATGGTGTGCCGATAAAAGGGGTGCTGGATAAGCTGGAGTTTAAAGGCAATCTGGTAAACGTGGTAGATTATAAAACAGGAAGCTTTGAACGGGCGAAGGCGAAATTTAAGGCCCCTGACGAGAAGAACCCGAATGGTGGTGATTACTGGAGGCAGGCAGTGTTTTATAAGATACTGGTGGAAAACGACCGCAGAAAGAACTGGGAGGTTTTAAGTACGGAATTTGACTTTATAGAGCCTGAGAAGAATGAATATCATAAACAGCCGATACTTATCCGGCCAGAGGATTTAACAATAGTGCGTTCGCAAATAAAGGAATCTTACGAAAAAATATTAAATCATGAATTTACGGGATGTGGGAAAGAAGACTGTAATTGGTGTACGTTTGTACGGAGTAATTTTACTCAGCCTCAGGATTTGTTAGAAAGTGCAGGACTTGATGAAATGGAATGATTCTCTGAGAAAATTTATAACAGTTTTTGAATGAAATAAAATTAGGTGTGCACTATTGTATACAGCAATGTGTACGGGTTTTACAAAAAGTGAGTATTTTTTTGCACATTTGATGATTATTTGCAAAAAGTCTTATTATTTTCTCAAATAATGTAAACAATTTTTGCTAATATTATGTCTTATTAGGACTTATTGAAATCATGCAGACGAGATACCTATATTTATTAAGGTTCATTTTGGGATTGAGTGACCTTATTTTAGTTAACATATGTTTTTTTGTTGGCTTCCATTTAGCCGTCAGATTTGGTGGTAATATCGACGAGAGCATCTATCGCCAGAACATTATTACCTGCAACCTTATCTGGTTTTTATGTACCAGTATGTTCAGGCTATATGGTGAACATACTATATATAAATTGGAATTAATTTACAGAGCAACCTGGAGGAGTATAGCTCTGCATGCTTTTGTTTTTCTTAGCTATTTATTTTTTACCAACAATATTGGCTTTCCCAGAGAGTTTTTAGCTGCATTTTATAGTCTTGTTGTACTGGGTTTTCTACTTAGCAGGTTTACCGGAACTGCATTTCAGGAAATGCTTCTTAGTAACTTCAATGTCAGAAAGGCGGTTGCGGTACTGGGCATGAATCCGGGCGGCTTAAAATTAGCGGCATTTCTGGAGCAACAACACAGTGTGAATTTTGTGGGCTTTTTAGGAGATGAAGGATTTTATGTTGATCCAAGCGGTCAGCTATTGCCTGCTGCATCAGAGCAATTGAAAAAAGCCTCGTCCCAAGGTGTTAAAGAAGTTTTTGTTTCCCTTACTCCAGACAGGATGGAAGATGTTCATCATCTGTTAAAAGAAGGCGAGAGACATTGTGTACGGCTTAAGTTTGTTCCAGATTTCACCTCTGGTCAGGCATCTTTCCGCATTGAGCACATGGGAGGATTTCCGGTATTATGTGTCAGAAAAGAGCCTTTGGAAGATATTGAAAACAGAGTTAAGAAACGCTTTTTTGATGTTGCTTTCAGCGCCCTCGTAATCGTGTTTATTTTTAGCTGGTTGTATCCGATTTTGGCTATTATTATTAAAATACAAAGCCCCGGACCGGTGCTTTTTAAACAATTACGAAGCGGCAGAGATAACAAGCCATTCTGGTGCTATAAGTTTAGAAGCATGCGGATGAATTCCGACAGCAATAAACGTCAGGCAAGCAAAAACGATGACCGGATTACATCAATCGGCAAGTTTATGCGTCGTACCAGCCTTGATGAGCTTCCGCAGTTTTTTAATGTGCTTATGGGACACATGAGTGTTATTGGTCCGCGTCCGCACATGTTAAGTCATACAGAACAGTACCGTGCTCTCATAGATAAATACATGGTTCGTCAGTTTTTAAAACCAGGTATAAGCGGATGGGCTCAGGTAAATGGTTTTAGAGGAGAAACCAGAGAGCAGTGGTTAATGGAAAAAAGGGTTGAACATGACATCTGGTATATGGAAAATTGGTCGGCCATGCTCGATGTCAGGATAATATTTTTGACTGTGATAAATATATTTCGGGGTGAAGAGAATGCGTATTAGATAAAAAAAATATCTTTTTTATAATTGAATTATGTAAGTTCACAAATATTTTTTTCATCAAGATCTAATAGCCAGCTTTTTGCATCCCTTTTTAACGACAATATGATTAAAAACAATTACTTTAAAATTTTTAGCCTAGCACTATCGATAATCATTCTTCAGACATCCTGTTTTACCAAAAAGAATATAAAAGAAGATTATATTTATTTCAGAAATGGAGAAAACGGAGTTGCGACAGAGCAGAAGGAAACAGTCATTAAAAAGAATGACCTGCTCAGCATCCAGGTTTTCAGTAATACACTCAACCAGGAGCAAGCCGCTGTGTTTAATATGGCAGTAACCAAGGAATCGGCCGGTGTCGGCGGAGATGGCGAGAGCCAGGGCGCAAGTTCGGGACAGGGATATGAAGTCGGACCGGATGGAAATATCGAAATGCCTGTTATTGGCAGCATTAAAGCAGAAGGATTGACCAAACTGCAACTAAAGGAGTCTCTAATTAATAAACTTTCAAATTACATTAAATTGCCGAATGTTAACATTCGTTTTTTACGGTTTAATGTAGACGTTCTTGGAGAAGTAAAAGCTCCCGGCATTAAAAACTTTCAGGGAGATAAGGTCACTATTATCAGTGCATTAAGTGCCGCGGGGGACTTAACTGACTTTGGCAACAGGTCGAATATCCTCGTAATAAGAGAACAAAACAAAGCTAAAGTATATTACCGGGTGGATCTTCGGGATAAAAGACTTTTCGAGTCTCCCGCTTATATTCTTCAGCAAAATGATATTATCTATGTTGAACCCAATTCTAATAAACTAAAAACGTTGAGTGTCGATCCTGATGCACAGCGCCGGACAAACACTATTTTAACCGCAACAGGCATTGTATTTTCAGTTATTACGCTTGTTGTCACCCTCCTTAATAGCAGTAACTAAGTATGTCATCCGAAAACAGAGGGCTTTTTGGCGAAGAGCAAAGTACCCTTTCCACAAGAGAATTTCTTTTAAAGTATTTATCAAAATGGCCCTTAATCGCAATTTGTTTATTCATTTGCGTGGGCGCCGGAATGCTGTATATCCGGTACTCGGTACCCAAATATATAGCAAATACCTCTTTCCTGGTTAAAGATCAGGGAAAATCCAGCTCCACGGACCTTATCGAAGCAGCAGTAAGCGGGAGCGGCAAGAAAACGGTCAATCTTAATAATGAAATCATTCAGTTTGGTTCTTCCCAATTAATGGAAAGAACTATGGCTAAAAACGGTTTCAACACAACCTATTTGAAGAAGGGGCGTGTGCTGGACATTGATATCTACAAAGATGCACCATTTAAGCTTATTATAAAAAAGCTTAGAGACACCAGCAATAGCCTCACTTTTTATATCAGTGATATTGACAATAACGGAGGTGTCTTTTCGCTTGCTTCCGCTGATTCTCAGAAAAAACATAATTTTAAATGGAATGCTCCCTATATTATCGATGGTAACAGTTTTATTTTGATGTCCAATCAAACTATCGGTAAAGACGCAGGACAATATATAGTGACATGGGAGCCCGTACCTGTTTTTGCAGCAAAAATCGCTGAGGATCTCGCAATTAAATCTTTTGACGCGAAAACCAATATCATTGATGTTACACTGAAATCAACCAATCTTCAAAAAGGAAAAGATATCGTGAATGCTTTGTTTACAGAGTATAATTTATCTGACATGGAGGACAGGAATAAACTTTCAACAAATACGGTAAAATTTATCGATGAGAGATTATTTAATATATCAAATGAACTGAAAGGAGTTGAGAGTAGTCTTGAAAATTACCAGGGAAGTAATCAAATCGTAAATATTCAGGGACAATCCTCTATGTCACTGGAAAACTCAGCAGATGCTTCAAAGACGATAAAGGACCTCGCAGTTCAGCAAAGCGTAATAACCATGATGGAGAGGTTTTTTTCGGACCCTGCTAACAATAATAAATTAATACCATCTTCTCTTGGTGTAAGTGATGGTGGAATAGCCGCCCTTATAGGACAGTACAATGTATTGCAGCTAAAAAGAGAACGGGTTGCTCCTATGGTAGCACCTAATAGTACTGTTATGCAGGATTTAAACACTCAGATAGCCAGCTTAAAAGGGAGTATTATAGAAAGTCTTAGTAATATCCAGAAAAATCTCCGGATGCAGGAATCGAGTATACAAAGGCAGAATAGTCAGTATAAAAACTTTCTTTCTTCTGTGCCCCGTAATGAACGCGTTTTGCAGGAAATTAAGCGGAAACAGGGCATTACAGAGGGCTTATATCTTTACCTTTTACAGAAAAGAGAGGAGGCCGCAATTTCCAGTACCGGGAATAATGTGCCGAATTATAAGCAGATTGACCTTGCAAAAGGCTATGGTCCCGTCGAGCCAAATAAACGGAATATTTTATTGTATACAACTCTTTTGGGTCTTACCCTGGCCTTTGGAGGAATTTACCTTAGCGAAATTCTAAACGATAAAATAACTTCACGTCAGGATATACGTAAAAGATCATCTGTGCCTGTCCTCGGCGATATTAACCATATTCCCAAGAAGAAAAGGCTCCCGATAGATGTTTTGATCCGTAATATCACGAGTGAGCAATTCCGGGCCATCAGGACTAATCTTTCATTTATACTTAATGGGACTAATGAAAAAGTAATTCTGGTCACTTCTTCTATGAATGGGGAAGGCAAATCATTTGTAAGTTTAAACCTTGCAGCCATATTTGCCCTTCCCGGAAAAAAAGTAGCATTGCTTGAATTCGATATAAGAAAGCCTGTAATAGCAAACGGCCTGGAGATGAACAGCGACAAAGGTCTTACGGCCTACCTCAGCGGTCAGGAAAAGGATCTCTCAAAGATCGCTCAGCCCTTTAAAGAGATTAAGAATTTGCATATTTATCCGTGCGGACCTATTCCAGTTAATCCGGGGGACATGTTGTTGTCGGACAAGGTCACCAAGTTGTTCGAAAATCTGAGAGAAAGTTATGATTATATTATTATTGATTCACCACCGGTACAGTTGGTAAGTGATTCATTTATCCTCGGGAAATTCAGCGATGCTGTTATGTATGTGATCCGACATGATTATACGGAGATAAAACAGATGCAGTTCATCAATGAGGTTAGGTCAAATAAAACTCTGACTAATATTAATATAGTATATAACGATTTGAAATCAGAAGGTGGAAATGCTTATGAACGCTATTACGGAGATGGTAAGGCCTAGAATAAATTTTAGATTTTAGGAATTCAAAAAGAAAATTTATGAAAAGTGCCCTGGCACGTAAAGTTAATTCGAATCCAGCATATTTAAAAATATTTGAGTGGGGGAAGTTAATAGCTATTACGGGCTCATCCCAAGCAATTATCCAGCTTATGGGACTATTGAGCGGTATATTTGTAATTCGGATGCTCTCCACACATCAATATGGCCTCTACGTTCTGGCTAATACCATGCTTGGAACAATGTCAGTGCTTTCTGATGGCGGGATTTCTACAGCCGTTATGGCTCAGGGCGGCAAAGTCTGGACAGATAGAAAACAATTAGGCAAAGTTTTGTCAACCGGGTTTGAGCTTAGAAAACTATTCTCATATGGGAGTTTAATTGTGTCTATCCCCATTTTGTTTTACTTGCTATATCGGCACGATGCAGGCATACTTACATCGGTTTTAATCACTTTATCAATAATTCCCGTTTTCTTATCATCTCTTTCCGGTTCATTACTTCAAATCGGTTTGACCTTAAATCAGGATATAAGACCACTTCAAAGAAATCAAATTATCGTTAATGCATCTCGGTTTTTGTTATTGATTGCTGCATTATTTATCACTCCCTGGGCATTTGTAGCAATATTAGCTAGTGCAGTCCCTCAGATATGGGGAAATTATAAGTTACGCACAATGACTTCCAAGTATGCCGATTGGGGGATGCTCCCCGACGCAGCTATGAGGAAAGAAATTTTACGTTTTGTCAAACGAACTCTACCTGGCGCAATTTATTTTTGCTTGTCAGGACAAATAACAATTTGGTTAATTTCATTGTTCGGTTCTACAAATTCTGTTGCTCAAATTGGAGCACTTGGAAGATTATCTATGATGTTAAGTTTTTTCAGTGTTATGTTTGCGACAATAGTTGTGCCTCGCTTTTCAAGACTACCATCAAAAAAATCTGTGTTGCTAAGAAGGTACTTCGCAATTCAATCAGGTTTGCTTGTTTTGAGTGCACTCATTATATGCATAATATACATTTATCCGAAAGAAGTTTTGTGGGTTTTAGGTAAGAGTTATGCGAATCTCGAAACGGAATTGTTATTGAGTGTTATATCGAGTTGTTTAGGTTTAATTGCAGGCTCAATTTATTCACTGTCAACCAGTAGAGGCTGGGCTATTAATCCCCTCGTCTCTATCCCACTTTCTGTTGGCACTATCATTTTGGGTGTGTTTGCCCTTGATATAACGTCGATTTATGGAGTGTTAAAGTTTAACATCTTATTAATGTCCGTGGAAGTTATAATGTATCTGGTATATATTATAAATAAAATCATTAATGAGAATAATTAGTAGCGAGCTGAGGGTTTTATAAGTATAATATGAATTCAATAATTTGTACTCTTTTTGAAAAGCATTATCATTTTGGTTTGGCTGGGTTGGTAAACTCTTTAGAACGCAATAATTTTAAGGGCGATATTTATGCCGGATACAAGGGCTCCTTGCCACCCTGGGCCTCTAACGTAAAGGAAAACCCGACTTTAAAGTGGGAGGGCAGCAGCACCTTGTCTTTGTCGGATGATGTCCGACTTCATTTTCTGCCGATCAAGAATAATTTTCACCTCACTAACTACAAACCTTATTTCATGCTTGAGTTATTTCAAACTTCTGGCATAAATGCTGATTCGGTGACTTATTTCGATCCGGACATTATAGTGAAATGTAATTGGACTTTTTTTGAAACCTGGATGACACATGGCGTTGGGCTTGTTCACGAAATTATTAGTAATGATATGCCTGGCTCTCATCCGATTCGATTTGAATGGAAGAAAGTTATAAAAATGGCTAATAAAGTGACGATAAGAGATTTGAGGTCATATATTAATGGGGGTTTTTGCGCAGTTACGCGCGCCAACATAGAGTTTTTAAATACTTGGTGTGATATAACTAATACAGCTATGCAGCACTTCGGACTAACGGCTGACCAATGGAGCCATTCTTATGACCGAACTTATATGTTTTATGCGCAAGATCAGGACACATTAAATATAGCAGCGATGTGCAGCCAGTCACCCATCAGTGAAATGGGGCCTGAAGCTATGGATTTTGTTCATGGAGGATTTACAATGTCTCATGCGGTTGGGTCTCCTAAGCCCTGGAAAAAGAAATATATCTCTTCGGCACTACGCGGGGTTGGTCCTTCGCTGACCGATAGGGCATACTGGCTGTATGCTAATTCGACAATCAAAGCCCATAGTTATTTCGAAATTAGATCTAAACTGCTTGCAATGAAAGTAGCCGCATTTATAGGACGATTTAATAAGCGAACTTAAGGTTATGTTGAGAAATTAGATATGTTAGGAAAAATTATGCGATTTCTTTCTGAATTACGGCTTTATTTTTGCAATGAGCTGATCTCATCATTGCCATCAAGGCGAATTCGGCACTGGTTTTATAGGAGTGTGATGAAATTTAATATTGATTCAGAATCCTCTATCTTTATGCACTGTACTTTTGATTGTGCAGAAGGCTTAAAAATAGGGAAATACTCGGTTTTACATCCGAATTGCAGAATAGATCCCAGGGGTGGAATTTTAATAGGTGAAAGAGTTGCTATTTCTCAGGAGGTGATAATCTTGACCGCTGATCATCTTATGAATTCATCAACTTTCGAAGGGCGAGAGAGGAAGGTTGTTATTGAGGACTACGCCTGGATCGGAACAAGAGCTACCATTTTGCCAGGCGTCACCATCGGTAAAGGGGCCGTAGTGGCTGCGGGAGCGGTCGTGACTAAGGATGTAATGGACTACTCTATTGTGGCTGGAGTGCCAGCAAAAGTGATTGGACAGCGAAGCAGGGATCTTGATTTTGGAGGGGTTTATTCAAGGTTATTTCAATAAATACGGTCTTAGGCGTACAGGCTTAAGTTTGAGACACTAAAAAGAATGATTACTAGTAAACCAGATTGATGAAAGTAGCAGTAATTAATACATATAATGCAAAAGATATAAAGAAGTGGTCAGGGATACCCTACCATATTTCATTATTTCTGGATTCTTTTTTTGAAGAAGAGGTTGCGTATATAAATCTTCCTGAGTTGAATAGAGGTTTTTTGAGCTATCTACGGGGCTTCTATTATAATAGGTTACTGAAAAAACGATATTACACCTGGGCGGATGAAAACTTTATTTCTAATAATCTTTCTTTCGTAAGAGATTTTTTAGATCAGGAATTTGACTTGATAATAACTTTCGAGTTTTATTTAGTTCCCTTATTGAAGACAAAAAACAATAAGGTCATCCATTGGAACGATGGAACCTTTGAAAACTTACATAATTTCTATTCTGGATATTCAAACTTTTCGAACTATTCTTTTAAAGCTGCTCATTTGATTCAAAAGAGGGCTTTGGATCTAAGCGACACAGTAATTTATTCTTCTGATTGGGCGATTGACAGCGCTGTTACATTTTATAAAACAGATAAGAATAAATTTAAAAAAATATTGTTCGCTTCAAATTTTAAGATAAATTTAACGGAAAGTGAGCTGGATAATTTTATTAGTGTCAGAGAGAAGGGTATAGTAAAATTGCTTTTTCTTACAGCTGATTGGGAGAGGAAGGGCGGTCCTGATGCGATAGCAGTTCTAAATAGGTTGAATGAGCAAAATTTAAAAGCTTTTCTATATGTTGTTGGGACGGATTTGCCCGAAATATATAAGGGACACAAAAATATAATTCATTATGGATTTATAAATAAAAATTCTGGCGAAGGGGAGGAAAAGTTAGTTCGATTGTTCCGTGAATCCTCATTTCTGATAATGCCTACCCGGGTTGACACGACACCAGTTGTGTTTAGTGAAGCGAACTCATTTGCTTTGCCTGTAATTTCTACCAATGTAGGAGCTATTGCGTCTGTAATAGAAAAAAATATCAATGGGAACTATTTTGAAATATCGGAATTTGTTGAAATGAGCTCAGATTTCATTAAAAATAATTTACCAGGTACAGACCAATATTACAAGTTATGTCGATCATCTTTTGATTTTTATAAATCAAATATGTCTTGGGAAAACGTAGAGGAACAATTTCGAAACATCGTGAAGAATTTAACTTTATCTGTTGAAAATTGATGTTATATGGGTAAAAGTGTTTTAGTATTAAGCAATTGTCCTGTTGTAGA
Source organism: Pedobacter superstes (assembly GCF_037622515.1). Lineage (NCBI taxonomy): Bacteria > Pseudomonadati > Bacteroidota > Sphingobacteriia > Sphingobacteriales > Sphingobacteriaceae > Pedobacter > Pedobacter superstes. The sequence goes on along the minus strand of NZ_JBBJCN010000006.1, from coordinate 75,305 downwards.
ATATCAGGGTTCGGGTTATGTTATTGTAAACACTGCAAAGTCGTTAGAACAGTTAGGGTATAGAGTTCGTGTTATTCCTCCTTCTTCATTTTCTTTCTTTTCTTTAATCGAACCAAGGGCACTGTTTTATAGAGTACTTATTGGTATGGCAATTTGGGTTATAAAAAATAGAAATATCTTTAAGGATTATCAATTTATTATATGCTATGGGTCGGAAAGTTCTCTCGCAATTTATATACTTCGCAAAATTTTAAGGAATGATATCCCCATTATATTGCATTCGAACGGAATAGAAGAACACGTAAATTACCAGCTAGATAATAATAAAAGTTTTTCGCCTACAAAAAAAAAATGGTATCATTTCCGGAGATCTTTTATCAATAACTATTGTTATAAAACGGTTAACATAATTATGACAGTCTCTAAATATGATAGAGATTTTACTATTGAATATTTAAAGATTCCAAATGAGAGAGTGTATTTTAATGAACCATGTTTGCCAGATTTGTTTTTCAATCAGGTCGACGATATAGCATCATCAAAAAAGAAAATAATAACATATTGCGGAACTTGGATTCCCAGAAAAGGAGTAAAGGTAATAGAGTCTGTGATACCAGAGATTCTAAGAAAGCATCCCGAATACACTTTCAGGATTATTGGTGTTGGTTCCGAATTTCATTTGAAGGATCACTTTCCAAATGATATACTCGATCGTATTGAAGTCTTTCCATTGGTTGAAAGCAAAGAATATTTGATACATTTATACAAAGAATCATTGATATTTTTATTTCCGTCTTTATTTGAGAGTTTTGGGCTTGTAGTGCCCGAAGCAATGTTTTGTAAATGTGCTGTAATAACAGGACCGACAGGGTATAGTGCAGATTTAGTTGATGGCAAAGAGGCACTTGTTCTACAAATTCCTAATGAGGAAAATATTTCGGATGCTTTAGAAAAACTTATAAATGATACAGAATTGAGGTTAAAGCTCTCGACAGGGGGACGCATGAAGAGTGAGGAGTTACGTTGGGACCTGTATACGAAGAAACTAAAGGGAATATTAGAAAATTTGTAATCGGATGATCTGGTACAAATCTTGAATCTGCATGATTTTTCTTGGTCGAAAGACTCTTACTTAATTATCTGTTTTTGATGTCTGTAAAAATAGCTTTTCTTTCTGCTGGCTTAGGCAATGTTTCACGTGGATTTGAGACCTCGACGGCAAACTGGTTTGAGGCCATAGAAAATTGTGAACTTCTTAATGCAAGATTGTTTTCCGGTGGAAGGTATAAACACGCTACAAGGGTTTTTAATTTCTCCAGAGACGGTTTGGTTTTATCTCTGCTAAGAAAACTCAGATTGGTTCACGATGGGTGCAAGGCTGAACAAATTACATTTGGGGTGGGGTTTTTGATCCATATCGTTTTATTTAGGCCGCAAGTCATCTGGTTACAGGAAGGTGTTTTAGCGCAGATGTTGCTCATTTTCAGAAGAATCTTCAGGTTTAAATACCGGATACTCTTTTGTGATGGCGCACCTGTAGGACACAAGTTTGCAGATAAGTTTGATTATATAATGTTTCTACATCAATATGCATATGAAGAGGCAATTAAAGACGGAATTAGTGCATCGAAATCCATAGTCCTCCCTCTCATTTCCAACTTCCCAGCAGAGCATATTAATAAGACTGATGCCAGACATTTTTTTAATATCCGTCCAGAGAGTTTCGTCATTATATGTGTAGCGGCTTGGAATAATCATCATAAACGGATTAATTATTTATTGCAGGAAGTAGCGCAAATCCAAGATAAAAACTTAAAACTGCTATTATGCGGGCAGCCGGAAAAGGAAACCGTATCATTGAAAGAAACTGCAATTGAGTTGGGAATAGATGCGGATTGGTACACACTAAGCGCCGCTGATTTATCGTTAGCATATTCAGCTTCAGACCTTTTTGTTTTGACAAGTATAAATGAAGGTTTAGGCATAGTGCTTATAGAAGCGGGAGCCCATGGCCTCCCCGTTATTTGTCATCCTCATAACGGGGGGAAATTTATTTTTGGCGAGGATTATATTGGTCTTACAGATCTTTCCCGCCCCGGAAACTTGAAAAATAAAATTGAATCTTTTGACCGGCCTTCTTTAGAAGAAGTTGGCAAAGTTACTTCCGGGATCGTTTACGAAAAGTTTGGAAAGGAAAAATTAACCAAACAATTCATAGACCTCGTATTAAAAGTCGCTACAAATAAATCAGTTGAAAATAAGTCTACAAATTGAACTCTTAAAAGATTATAAGGTTGAAAATTGTGTTTATCTGCGGGTCGGTAGAACCAGGGCACGACGGTGTTGGTGACTACACAAAATTGCTTGCTTTAGAATGTATAAAGGATGGTCATCAGGCTTATATAATTGCGATGAACGATCCTTTTATAAGTAGCGTTGTTGATCCCGAACACTCATCAGTAATCGACGAAGTTAAGATAACGAGACTACCAGCATCTTATAATATTGAAACAAGGTTAAAGATTGGAAAGCAGTTAATTGATACTCTGAACCCAGATTGGATAAGCTTGCAGTTTGTAATATTCGCTTTTCATAAGAAAGGTATTCCTTTAAAGTTTTTAACAAAATTAAAAGGTATTGGAATTGGTAGAAAATGGCACATCATGTTTCACGAACTATGGGTGGGTATATCTGAGACTGCTTCAACCAAACACGTTATCTGGGGGCTGGCTCAGCGATATTTAATTAAAGCGATGATCTCGCAGCTTAAGCCAAAATTTATAAGCACTCAATGCAGATTGTATTTGTCACTATTGAGAGAAATTGAGATCAATGCTTATCACCTTCCTTTATTTTCAAATATCCTCAATCAATCGAAAGCTGAAAAGATTCCAAAACATCACATAATGCGCAGTTATGATGTATCTTTGGTGGTTTTTGGAACTATCCACCCTGAAGCAAGGATAGCTCAGTTGATTGAACATGTTATACAGTATGGCAATTCAAATAACAAAGTCGTAGGATTAGTTTTAATTGGCCGTTGCGGTGGGGAGACAAACCGGTGGAAAAGCCTTTGGGAAGAACAGGGCCTGCCTATGCAAATTTTAGGTGAGAAGCCGGTTGCTGTAATTTCGGAAGTTTTAAGTTCTTCTGATATCGGAATTTCTTCGAGCGCTTTGCCAATGATAGAAAAAAGTGGTACAGTTGCTGCAATGATAGAACATGGCTTGCCAGTAATTTGCGTTGGACAGAAATGGACTCCAAGGGATATAGAAGCACCCGCGGCTCCCGAAGGAATTTTTGATATTTCAGAGGATTGTATTCAGAAATGTTTGAGCTATGAAATAGCTGAAAAAAGAGGAACTTTGTCGAAAGTTGCTAAGGATTTGATTAATGAGCTGGAAAAAGCTGGTAATTTATGAAAGTTTCAATTTGTATCCCTACGTTCAATCAGGCTTTATTCATTGAGAAGTCTGTTAAAAGTGCATTTGAACAGACCAAATTGCCATATGAAATTATTGTGTCGGATGATTGCAGTACGGATCAAACGAGAGATATATTAAGAAAACTATCATTTGAAATTCCTGTCTTGAATGTAATCTATCAGCCATACAATCTGGGAATTTCCAAAAACACAGATGCCTGCATCCGTGCGGCTACAGGGGATATTATTGTCCGTCTGGACTCCGATGATTACTTGTCTCCACGTTATGTTGCTACGTTAATTGATATACTTTCCAAGTATCCTGATGCGGGATATGTACACGCGGCAGTTCAGGAGGTTGATCAAAATGGAGGTTTTTTGAATAAGCGAAAGCTTTTTAGAAAAGAGACATACCAGGGGGGGGATGATGCTTTGAAAGCCGCCCTCAAAGGCTATCGGGTTGCTGCAAATATTATTATGTTCAGAAAAACAGCTCTTGAAAAAGTTAACTATATGTCTGGAAGACCTAATTTTGGTGAAGATTACCATTTAACTGCTTCCATTTCGGCTGCTGGTTTTGGAAATGTATATGTAGAAGAAATACTGTCCTTTTACAGGGTTTGGGTTGATTCCGGAAAAGTAAGGCAAAGGCGGAAGTTAGATGAGATTTCAGGGATCAGAAGGGTGTTTGACGAAGTAATTGAGCCTGCTTTCAAAGCTCGGGGATGGGGCTTAAATGTAATAGAAAGTAGTAAAGAAGCTTTCGCATGTATCCATGCCGATTGTTTGAGCTGGAGTTTTTATACGGCCGCGGAAAAAAAGCAATTATCACATGAACTTAAAAAACTTTCATCTTCTCAAAAAGCACTTTTTTTCGCATCTGTTTATGCCAGTCGTTTTGGGCCGTTATTTTCGTCGTTGATCACAATGAACAGGAATCTTAAGCAATATATTAAGGCAGCTATTCCGCAAAGATATATAAACAAGTTATAGATGCAGGTCGTTGTCTCACATCCCACTGGAAATAGAAATGTTAGAGCCGTCATAGACAATTTACTTGCCGCAGATTTGCTCGCTGAATTTTGCACGACTCTTGCCGTAGCTCCTGACTCTTTTGTCTTAAAACTACTTCCTGCGGCCTTAAGAAGAGAATTACAGAGACGAGCATTCGACATCCCGTTCCATAAAATTTTTACTCATCCGCAGAGAGAGGTTTTAAGAATCTTATTACCCAAAGCAGGGCTTCATCAGTTTACAAGATATGAAGATAGTTTTGCAGGGATTGATAAAGTATATCAGGATTTTGATCAAAACACAGCTAAAAGACTTACAACATTAGCGAAAAATAAAAACGTGGATGCTGTCTATGCCTATGAGGATGGTGCTCTCGCTACCTTTCAGAAAGCCAAGGAACTTGGTATAAAATGTATTTACGACCTGCCAATCGCTTATTGGGAATATGGCAGAAAGTTAATGGAAGCCGAAGCCAGACGCCTTCCTGATTGGGCTTGCACACTAGGAGGTGGCATAAATGATTCTGAGGAGAAATTAGAAAGAAAGACAAAGGAAATGGAACTTGCCGATATGATCGTTGCTCCAGGAACCTTTGTCACCAGATCCCTGCCGGAATGGGCTAAAACGAAATTCGTTCATGTCTCTCCTTTTGGTTCTCCAGCGTCAGATGAAACGTCGAAAAAGGAACAATCGAACCGGCGGCTTCGTGTATTGTTCGCCGGCTCAATGGGGCAGCGTAAGGGTCTTGGGGATTTGTTTGAAGCAATGAAGCTATTAAAAACAAGTCAAATTGAACTGGTGGTTATGGGATCTTTATTAGCGCCAATGGAATTTTACAGGACTCAGTATGCCGATTTTACTTATGAGCCAGGCAGACCTCATGACCAGGTGCTTGCATTAATGAGAAGTTGCGATGTGTTTTGCTTACCATCAATAGTCGAGGGACGCGCATTAGTTATGCAGGAAGCAATGAGCCAGGGTTTGCCTATCATAATTACGCCAAATACTGGAGGGGAGGATCTTATAATACCCGGGAAAACTGGCTTTCTGGTACCGGTATCTTCTGCTGAATCTATTGCGGAAAAGCTTACCTGGTTTCTCGAGAACAGAACAGAGATACCACAAATGGGTATCTTTGCGCGTCAACACTCTGCTACCTACACCTGGGATGCTTATGGAAGCAGTATTGGAGCCGCCCTTACAAAACAATTTGGCGGTTAATTTATCAGCCATTTTTTTTCGAAACAAAAGGGGCTGTTTTTCAGTAGTATGGGCGCACTATTAATATTTGCAAATAACAATATGAGTAATAGATACTAATAGTATATACTTTCATGATACATTCATACAAAGTAATACCTGACGAGGCAGTAGTTTCAGCAGAATTAAGAGAAGATGCAAATAAGCGTGCAAAATATAAAATGCTTAGAGTTGGGATCTGGGTATATTTTATACTTCTTATTTTCGAGGGAGCTCTTCGCAAATGGGTATTTCCTGGATTAGCTACACCGCTTTTGATTATTCGTGATCCGGTAGCTGCCTGGCTGATCATTCTGGCTTTGCATAATTCTTTGTTGAAGCCTAATATTTATTTAACAGGGATATGTATAATTACTGTGATCAGTATTTTTACTACACTTTTTATTGGCCACGGTAATCTATATGTTGCATTATTCGGAGCAAGGGTTTTTTTACTACACTTTCCCCTGATTTTTGTTATTGGGCGAGTGTTTGAAAGAAAGGACGTGATTTTCATGGGCAAAGTCATTTTGGCTATAGCTGTTCCTATGACAATTCTTATAGCCATCCAATTCTACAGCCCGCAATCTGCCTGGGTTAACCGTGGGATTGGTGAAGGCTCCGAAGGCGGTGGATTTAGTGGAGCTCTAGGCTTTTTCAGGCCTCCGGCTACTTTTTCTTTTATCACAGGGACGGCTAGCTTCTTCTCTTTGGTTGGATGTTTTATTTTTTATTTCTGGTTGAGTGCTAATAGAATTAATCGTATTCTGCTTGCTGCCGCAACAATTTCCTTAATGGCATCAATTCCGCTTTCAATTAGCAGATCATTGTTTTTTGGCGTAGTGCTGTCCTTAGTTTTTGCCATTATGGCTATTTTGAGAAAGCCGGAGTATCTTGGAAAATTGCTTCTTGGCTTATTTGTTGGTACTGCAATATTTCTAACCTTTAGTGATAATCCAGCCGTTAAGGCTCCGATTGAAGCTTTCACAACTCGTTTTACCAGTGCTAATGAAGCCGAAGGTGGTCTTAAAGGTGTTGCTGGCGATAGGTTCCTGGGGGGGATGTTTGATGCGATCGTGGGATCTTCAGATCAACCATTTTTTGGTTATGGCCTTGGAATGGGGACAAACGTTGGTGCAATGCTCCTTTCAGGCAAGTCTGTATTTTTAATTTCTGAAGGTGAATGGGGCAGGTTAACGGGTGAACAAGGACCTTTATTGGGCTTATTGGTAATAATCCTCAGGGTCTTGTTTTGTATTCAGCTCTTAATAGCAGCTTATCGCAGACTACAGATAAAAGACCTTTTGCCCTGGATGCTTTTGAATTTTGCATTAATCAATATTGCTCAGGGGCAATGGGGGCAACCCACTTCATTGGGCTTTTCGGTAGTGATCGGAGGATTGATGCTTGCATCTTTTAAAAAATCTGCTCACAAGGGTTTTTAATTTAATGATTTTGAATAGTTTTAGATTTCTATCAAAACTTGATTAGTTGAGGTCATGAGAATAATTCTTATAGGTAATTATATTCCCGACAAACAGGAAAGCATGATTCGGTTTGCCAATCTTCTGGACGAAGGATTCAAAAGCGAAGGCATGCAATCTGAAATCTGGACGCCAAAAGCATTATTCGGTAAAAGCTTTAAAACAACCACCGCTGGTATTGGGAAGTGGCTAGGATATATTGATAAATATGTAATTTTTCCACTTTTACTGCTATGGCGATTGCAGCGGAGCGAATTTAAATATCCTCAAGTTAGATTTCATATATGCGACCACTCAAACTCCCCGTATTTAAAATATCTTCCTGCTGATCGCAGCAGCATCACATGTCATGATGTTATTGCTATACGGGGTGGTTTAGGATATACGGAATTCTCTCAGCCCGCATCAAGGTTCGGCAAGATACTACAAAACTGGATACTATATCATCTCATCAAAGGCAAGTCGATAGCTTTTGTTTCTGAACTAACCCTTAAACAATTCAAGGAGCTTTCAAACCATAACCAGACATCAAATAAAAATTGGAAGGTAATTCATAATTCCTTTAATGCTTCTTTCCAACCCATGCGTGAGGGTGAGGCGAAGCAAATATTAAGTTCCCTGAACATTGATGTAACCGCTCCTTTTATTTTACACGTTGGCTCGGGGCTTCCCCGGAAAAACAGGAGCCTTTTACTCGGTATGGCGAACTGTTTAGGTAGTGACAATAAAATTAATATCTGTTTTGCAGGCGAAGAGTTAAACAAAGAGTTAATCGACTACGCGGGCACACTTGGATTGAGCAAGCAGATTATCAGCATTGTGAAACCCGACCATGCCACCTTGGTTGCACTGTACAGTACATGTTCTGCATTTGTATTTCCTTCGTTATCGGAAGGGTTTGGCTGGCCCGTGATTGAAGCGCAAGCTTGCGGTGCTCCTGTAATAGCAAGCAATATTGAACCGATGCCCGAGGTCAGCGGTGGTGCAGCTTTACATGCCGATCCCTTAAATCCCCGGGCTTTTGCTGATGCTTATATAGCGTTACGAAATCCGGATGTACGTAAGAAAGTTGTAAGGGAAGGCTTTGAAAATGGATTGCGTTTCGATAAAAGGTTAATGATCCAATCATATTTTGATTTATTCAGAATGAATAAAAATTAAAGGATGTTTTTGAAATTGATTACATACTTATTTCCCTGGTTTATCCGACGGTTTCTGTTGAACTTGTTTTTTGGTTATAAAATACATCGTCAGGCGAAGATTGGTCTCGCATGGATATTTCCAAAAAATCTTAGCATGGGCCCCGGGGCTAAAATTGATCACTTTACTGTGGCCATCCACCTCGACAGCATAATTATGAGCGCTGATGCAACCATAGGCAGGGGGAACTGGATCACTGGAATGTCAACAGGCACAAATCTACCTCATTTTAAGCATCAGGCAGATCGCAAGGCAGAACTTAGCTTAGGAGAGTCTGCATCGATAACAAAAAATCATCATTTGGATTGTACAAACTCAATACACATTGGTCGTTTTTCTACCATTGCAGGCTATAATTCGCAGCTACTCACCCATTCAATTAATGTAAATGAAAACCGCCAGGATAGCGCACCAATTTTTATAGGCGACTATACATTTGTTGGCACAAATGTAGTGATACTGGGTGGTGCCAGATTGCCGGGTCATTCTATTCTTGCTGCAAAATCTCTTCTCAACAAAGAGTTTACCAAGGAATGGATGTTGTATGGCGGGGTTGCTGCAAAGGAACTGAAAGAGGTGCCGAAGACTGCAAAATATTTCACACGGACGGATGGGTTTGTTTATTAGGAATTAATGAAATCGCTAAAAGTACTTCACGTGATCGCTGGTATGGACCCCAAGGCTGGTGGGGTATGCCAGGCTGTAAGAATGATAATTTCGGGACTTAAGGATCACGATATTATTAATGAAGTAATCAGCCTGGACTCTGCAAATGCAAGGTATTTGGTTGGTCTCCCTTTTGTAGTTCATGCCATTGGCGAGGGGAAAGGTCCCTGGGGCTATAATGGTCGGTTACGGGTTTGGCTGACAGAGCACTTGAAAGAATATGAAATAGTTATTTTACACGGCCTTTGGTTATATCCTGGCTATGCATTAAGAAAATCCCTCGATTTATTAAGACGAGATGGCCAGGCTAATCCAAAGTTTTTTGTAATGCCTCATGGAATGCTGGATCCCTACTTTCAGCTTGCCCCGGGTAGAAGGCTTAAAGCAATTCGTAACCGGATCTTTTGGAACCTCATTGAACGAAAGATTATTAATGATGCTGATGGGCTCTTATTTACCTGTGAAATGGAAATGATTTTGGCGAGGAAGACATTTAAAAAATATTTTCCCAAAAAGGAACTAATTGTAGGTTTAGGAATTGAGGCTGCCCCACCCTATTCAGAAGCGATGTCTGAAGCTTTTAAAGCTAAACTTCCAATGGAAGAAATAGGATCTTACTTGTTATTCATTAGCCGGATTCATGAAAAAAAAGGTATTGATCTTTTGGTAAAGGCGTATTCCAATTTAAAAGTTATGCAGCCTGGTATTCCTGCTTTGGTAATTGCAGGTCCGGGGCTGGAAACTGAATTCGGAAAGACAATTCAGCAACTGGCGCGTGAATGTTCTGATATTTATTTTACAGGAATGCTAACCGGAAACGCAAAATGGGGCGCCTTTTTTGAATGCGAAGCATTTGTCCTGCCCAGCCATCAGGAAAACTTTGGCATAGCTGTAGTTGAAGCAATGGCATGTGCCAAACCAGTATTGATCTCTAATCAGGTAAATATTTGGAAGGAAATCCTGAATTCGGGAGGTGGGTTGGTGTCCGATGATTCCTTGTGGTCTGTTCAGGATATGTTGGAGAAATGGATAGCTTTGTCGAAGGATGAAAAAAAATTAATGGGTGTATGTGCCAAGGCTTGCTTTGAAAGCAATTTCGCTGTAAAGCCTTCAGCGTTGCGTTTGATAAACGCGATTAATCCACTTAATAAATAGTTGGGATTATTCATTAAAGGAAAAATACGCATTTTATATTGTAAAGATGGTTGCTGATCGTACTTATAATGTATTTAGTTGTTAATTTAAGCTGGAAGTAATGAAAGAACAAGACGCTTTTTCGGGCCCGTCATTCTCACTTAAAAATAGATGTACCAGATTGTTGTGGAATATAGTATATGTTTTGTTTTTCAGTTTTTCACCTAGACCTTTGCATAAATGGCGTGGTTTTTTGTTGAAAGTTTTTGGAGCCACAGTCGGAAAGGGAGTTCATATTTATCCAAAGGTAAAGATCTGGGCTCCCTGGAATATTGATTTTGGCGACGAGTGCGGTGTTGCAAACGGCGCAATTCTATATTCGCAAGGCAAAATAACAATCGGCAAACGAACTGTCATATCTCAGGGCGCACACCTAGTTGCAGGTACCCACGATTACACAAAGGCTGGTTTTCCACTTATCACCATGCCTATTATTATAGGCGATAATGTATGGATCGCAGCCGAAGCGTTTATTCATCCGGGAATAACTATTGGTGCGGGGGCCGTGATAGGGGCAAGATCGGTCGTCACTAAGGATATGCCCTCCTGGATGGTTTGTGCAGGCCATCCCTGTAAACCAATTAAAGATAGAAAGTTTGAGAGAGAATCATGATTTCAATAGTTATACTTACTAAAAACGAAGAGTTGGATATCCGGAAATGTTTGATGTCTGTTGAGTGGTCTGACGATGTTCATGTTCTGGATTCCGGAAGCACTGACAGAACAATTGAGATTTCGACGCAGCTGGGAGCACATGTTTCAACAAACCCCTTCGAAAGCTTTGGAAAACAAAGGAATTTTGCTCTCGATAATTTAGATCTTAAAAATGACTGGATTCTCTTCCTGGATGCAGACGAAATAGTTACTGATAAATTTCGTGATGCATTATTGAAAGAGATAAGTACTTGTCAGGAGGAAGTGGCCGGTTTTTACTGCTGCTGGAAAATGATTTTAGAAGACAAATGGCTGAGATATTGTGACAATTTCCCAAAATGGCAGTTTCGCTTGATGCGAAAAAACAGGGCCAGGTTTACCGATTTTGGACATGGTCAAAAGGAAGCTGAAATGCAGGGAATAATAAAGTATCTTAAAGAGCCTTATATTCACTACGGTTTTTCAAAAGGCTGGCATCATTGGGTTGAACGTCACAACAGATATTCTTCCCTGGAAGCAACTGCCAGGCTAAATAGCAACTTACCTTTTAAAAATATATTCTCTCGTCATGGCAGTATACGGAACCCTGCGCTCAAATCTTTCTTGAGCAGGTTGCCTGGTTGGCCCTTACTTCGTTTTTTTTATTCATATTTTTTGAAGTTAGGATTTCTTGAGGGAAGACCGGGCCTTACTTATTGTCTTAATATGACTTACTATGAGTTCCTTATCCAGATAAAAATGAAAGAGTTGAAAAGGCAGGGGTAAATCTTTAAACTAGGTAAACAACTGCAAAAGTTATTCGACTTCTTTAATTAACTGATGATAACTTCAGCAGACAGACCGTGGTGCTTTAACTATTAGCAGAAACAATTAGTTGTTTTTAAGGTATATTTAGTATATGAATGTAGCTTTTTGCATAAACCGCTTGGGTTTATCAGGCTTGGGAGTTACACTCCTTTCAATGATTCAAAACTGTTCCGCTCCCGCAGAGCTTAATCTCTACTTTGTTTGCTCATCTTTATCATCGGATGATAAAAATGAGATTAGCGATTTACTTCAGGCAAAGGGTTTTGCCGGGAAGCATCGCTTTATTGATTTTTATCCTGAAGCAACCTTCGGCTCTTTAAGGTCATTTCACGGTGATTGGACAGCGTACGGTATCTTACTTTTATCAGATTTTATATTGGAGCCTCAAGTGTTATATTTAGATGCCGACCTTGTGGTAGAGCTTGATGTTTTGAGTCTGGATAAATTCGATTTTAAAGGCAAGGCCCTGGCGGCTGTGTCGGGAGGGAAATTAAAAACGGAGTATGAGTATGATTTTTACATCAATAAGGCTTTGTTGTCACCTGATTTGGATTCATTTAATTCTGGAGTTGTTGTATTTAACCTCGACGAGTGGCGTCTAAATAAACTGAAGGACAGATGCATGGAAATTGCCAATCGTTTTCCCAAAGATTTGCTGTCAGCTGACCAGTCTATCTTAAATGCAGTATTTGCCGGCAACTTTCTGAAATTACCTGAATCTTATAATTGTGAATGGTTTGCAAATGATGACAAGCGAATAATTCCTAACAATGTGATCTTTCATTTTATTGGGTCTCCGAAACCCTGGGATATGTTTGGTTCGCGGCTTCACAAAGGTTTCAAAACCTGGACAAAGTATTCGGAAAAAAGATGGGAGCGAAAGTACGAAGCTTTTACTCTCCGAAATCTGAAAAGAACCTGGAATCTTCGACGTTCGTATGTGCGTGTGTTGAAAGATAGAATAAATGCCATTATAAATAACTTAGCTGATTGATACTAATGGAGGTTTTCCTTCAAGTTAAATAAAATTAAAAAAAACCAATAGGTTAAGAAACCGTTTAACTAATACATCTTAAGAAAGGTTGTCGCATTATTTAAACTAACACACATGAAAAGATTTTCACCAATTATTATTATTATTAGTATTATATTTCTGACTTTCTCTTGCAAAAAGAATGTCACTCCCCCAGCTACCTCGCCGGTAAAGTTTACGTCTACAACATACAAATCTTTGGGGACCTATGACCAGTCTGGCAAACCAAATTATCTTCTAACTAAGGATGTTATATCAAATGGTTTATTATCTTTTTTAAATAATACCTTACCCGAAAGAACAGATTTAAGAAAGTCAAATCCGGAGCTGCTCACAACCAAAGCTATTGCAGATATAGCTATAACATCAAGATCTAAGATATTTATCACCTTCGTCTCCCAGGCTACTGAGTTTTCTAACACAATTGCCTTTTACACTTACCCAACTAACAGTCCTCCAGCCAGTGCAAGGGATATAAAAGAGATAACTTATATTTTTCCCAACGCAGGCAGCGAGACACCGCTTACAGCCGGTGATAAGGTCGATATCGGCACATTTACACCGGGCACCTCTGTTGGTTTCGTTTTAATGAAAAATGGCTGGAATAGATCTGACAAAAAAATAAATAATGATGTTGTCCATTTTTGTTCAAATGACGTTCTTAATCCCGAGTTTGATTCAGGTTTGAAAAAACATGCTGTTTTGACTAATTATAATGCTGAGAATAAAGTTCTGATAGGCTTTGAGGATATAGATCGGACTCAACCGGCTTGCGATCATGATTTTAATGATGTTGTAGTTTATGCATCTGTAACAGCAGAATAGATTATAGAATTAAAACAACAAAGTCTTTCATATACATTATGAGAGACTTTGTTGTTTTTTGATATTTACGAACTATCTAGTGAATTTTTGAGAGTTATATTCAAGGTATAATAATTATTTGAGGTGTATAGCTGCTCCTAGATAATTAATGCTATCGGTTAGAGGAAACATTTAACTTCTCTTTGAAGATGCAGGTCTAAAAGTGTTTCTAGATGGATTTCTAAATCGATCGTTAAAAGTCTGAAACTTTGAATCTTCCTTTCCCGTAGGAGGGCATATGAGTTTCAAAAAAATCCTCTTTACTTTAATTGTAATTCTGAATTTCTCTCTCTCTGCAGTTAACGCTCAGAATAAGGACACGGTTTTTTCCTTTACTATACAAAATGCATCCCGTACTAGCGCGGGCATCTTCAAAAGTGATGGTACTTTGGTTAGAACTCTGTGGAACGGCGTTAAATATGATGCCGGTTCCCACCAATTTCAATGGGATGGGAAAGACGATAATGGAGTTATTGCTGCAACAGACAAATATACTGCAAAAGTTCTCTCTAATAATGTGGATTATCAATGGGAGGGGGTTATAGGAAATACATCAACTGCTTTAACCGGAAGTACGAAGCTTAGAATGTTTGACCCTCTTACTGGTATGGCTGTAGCCGGAAATACTATATATTGGTCTGCCGGATACAATGAGGGGTGGCCGGCTACCTATAAAACATCAATCTCCAACCCTAATTCAAAAACCTGGATTGAACCCTTAAAGCAAAGTAATGCTGTGGTAGAATTTGTATGTACCGATGGCGTAAGGGTCTTTTGGTCTGGTTATGATCCGTTCGATACCGAATATGAAAGTTTTGTTTTTGCAACCAATGTTTCCGATGATATAAGAGTCCCCTTTTCTGAGGGCATCCCGGTGAGAATGGAACTGGGAACAACCTATCTTAATGCTATCACTGTTAAAAAAACATCCAGGAGCATTTCGTCAATAATTACCGGACTTGCTGTTCAGACTAAAGGAAGCTATCTGTTTGTGTCAAGAAAGGCATTAAATGAGATTCAGGTGTTAGACAGGATCACAGGTAAGCTAATACAAACATTATCAATGCAACAGCCTTCAACTATGAAAATAGATATGGACGATAATTTATGGCTGAGCTATAATGGTAAAGTTGAGAAGTTTAACATCAACTCAAACGGAACAATCATTTCTACCGGCATAGTGATTGAATTATCAAAGGCGGACGCGATCGCAGTTTCGCCTGATAATAAGGTTGTTAGTATCAATGATATCGCGAGCGGGAAAGTCAAATCTTATTCGGTATCAACAGGTTCTTATTTATGGGAACTAGGAAATGAAAAAAATTATATGGAAGATGCCACCGTTTATGATGATAAATTTTACTGGAAAGATATAAATAAAGAGTACCACACATTCCTATCATATATGCCTGATGGGTCTCTATATGTCGGCGATCCACAAAACAGAAGGGTTCAACACTTTTCAGAAAGCCGAACCTATATTGACAACATAATGTATCAGACCTCGATGTATACTACGGCTTTGGATCAAAACAATGTTACACGCTTGTTTGCCGATTTTTTTGAATTCAAAATTGATTATAGCAAGCCACTAACGGACCAAGCTTCCTGGAAACTAACAAAAAACTGGGGTGCAACTATCAATAAAAAGTTCGATCCGGAAAAAATGAAATGCATCACGACTTTCCCTAATGGAAGGACGTATGGACGGTTAAGATTAGAAAATAGTTATTATTTAGCTGAATTAATAGAAGGTAGCGTTGTAAGAGTTATTGAAAGCCCGCTACCGCAGTTCACTATTATCGGCAGCGACGGGTCAAAAATAATTCCCACTTATCCTGAGATAGGGAAGCAGGTAATTATTAGAAAATACCCAATTACAGGTTTTGATGCAAGCAATAATCCGATTTGGAGCAATACACCCGAAATTCTTGCAACAACCCCTACCGTGACCAGTACTGATCCATCGTTATGGAACGGTTTGTCATTTGACCACTCGACTTCTTCGGGTAAAATAGTAATTTTTGACCCGGTTAAAGCCGAAAACGGACATGGAGAAGGCTTCCATTTAGGCGCCATAAATAAAAATGGCAATTCATGGCTGTGGAAAACTGCAAAAAGTACACCGACTAATTATACAGGGCCGTTTCCGCCGGACGGAGCATTTGATAGCGGCAATGGGGTTGTATATGCGGGAGGCACGGCCTTGATAAGTGAAAAAAACATCTTTTGGGGATACCATGGAGAATTTTGGAAAGGAAGTCAGACTAATAAATGGAACCATGTATATGACAATGGTCTGCTGGTTGGGCAGTTTGGCGAACTAACAACCGACCATCCAAATGTTGAAGCTTTTCAAGGTGGTGCCGGAAACGTGTTTACTGGGTCAGTTGTGAAAATAGGAGAAAATACCTATTTATATCACAACGATGAAAGCGTGCACGGTGGAGTGCACAGATGGAAAATCAACGGACTTAATACCATTCAAGAGCAGGATGCTTCTCCTGTAGGTACAAACTTTGTGTTATCTGCATCCAGAACAGAGGGGATAGATTTATTGCATGGTTTAGTAAGGGGTAAGAGCTTAACAAACGAACAGGGCTGGCAAAGAGATCCTTCCTCTGATTATAAAATCAATGATGAAAATAGCTTTAGTGCGAGAATAGGCGAAAAAAGTTATGACATTTTCACAAGTCCGGATCTTTTTATCCTCTACCGAAAGTCTTCCGGAACTGCCAACATTATCAGGGACCTGGGCACTAATATCGGTTTATCCAGTTGGAAACTTTCGGGTAAAATTAATTATGACAATAATTCTCCAAATGAGCCGCATGGAAATGGCGGCGGGTATATGGAAGTGTTGGATAAAAATGGCCTTATCATAACCAGGTTTTATGTGGAGAGAGATAAGATTTCCGGTGTTAATATTATTGCAAATGGAGTGACGGTTAAGAATCTTCCAAGTATAGATTTTAATTTACGGGCGACAAAAAATCAACCTATCGATATAAGCACGAGCAATGGTATGGTAACTTTTACTTATGCTGATTTTAAATCAGTAAGTTGTGCACCATTCGATGCGAATGCCGATTGGCGATCCCCGTCAAAACTTCGGTTTCACTTTTTTACAAAAGTTGCCGCTGATAATTATGACCGATCTATAGATATTGCCGAAATGCGTTTCATAGCAAAAAAAAATGAAGATTCTGGCTCAATTACAAAGGCATCACAAGCGATTGTCTTTAACAATATACCTGAGAGCGTAATCGGTGGCACGATTTTGACAATCTCCGCAACTGCAAGTTCCGGCCTTCCAGTTAGTCTGCAGGTAGTTTCGGGGCCAGCAAGTATTTCCGGTAACGTATTGAACTTTACAGGATATGGAACAGTGAAAGTACTGGGCACACAGGCTGGTGACGATAAGTTTCAGCCAACTACCGCTGCTGTCGATATAGTAAACCGCGCGAAATCTCCACAGACTATTGCATTTAGCAATGCAACCCAAGTTACAGCAAGTGCTCCTCTCACGCTTGCAGCAATCGCAAGTTCAGGCTTGCCTGTAAGCTTCGAAGTGCTATCAGGACCTGGGGTAGTCAGTGGTAATATATTAAGTTTTACCGGATATGGAACAGTAAGTGTACAGGCCAAACAGGCAGGGAGCAATACATTTGAAGCGGCTTCGGCCTTAGTATCCATAACGAATTCGGCTATAATCACTCCTGTGAAGACGTCTCAAACTATTGTCTTCAGTAACACACCGGCCACGTCTTATGGAAGTACACCGATTACACTTAATGCTGTAGCAAGTTCAGGCTTGCCTGTAAGCTTCGAAGTCCTATCCGGGCCAGGCACTATCAGTGGTAATATATTAAGCTTCACCGGATATGGAACGGTAAGTGTGCGGGCCACACAGGCAGGGAACACTACATTTGAAGCGGCTTCGGCCTTGATATCCATAACCAATTCGGCCGTAGTATCTCCTGTAAAGACTACACAGACGATCGTTTTCAACAATGCACCAACCACGGTGTACGAAGGTTCTTCCGTTACATTAACGGCTGCAGCCAGTTCAGGTTTGGCCGTGAGCTTCAATGTGCTTTCGGGGCCTGGTATAATCAGTGGTAATATATTAAGCTTTACTGGATTAGGAACAGTAAGGGTGCAAGCTACGCAGGCAGGGAACAATATATTTGAGGCGTCCACGGCAACAGTCTCAATACATAATTCTAAAAAGGCTTCTCAAAATATCAAATTTGTAGGCCTTAAAGCTGAGGTTTACGGCATTTCGTCTATTCCAATTCAAACTGTTGCGAGTTCAGGGCTCCCTATTGAATTGGAGGTTGTGTCTGGAAAAGGTTATATTGAAAATAGTGAATTACACTTCACAGAATACGGCCCTGTGGTTATAAAAGCTACACAGCCAGGTAATGATGCGATTGAGCCGGCTACAGCTTCGACCGTGGTAGAGAGTAAGCCTAACCAGGCTGTCAAGGTTTATCCGAACCCAATGGTAGAGGAAAACGTAACTATCCGTTTAAGCAATGTACCTAAAGGAGCATATGTGGCGAGATTTCTAAGTATTACTGGTCAGGTACTTTATACAACAACATTGGATAATTCAGGGGAGTCGGAAGAACATAAACTACGCGTTGGGTCTTTTCCTCCGGGTATATGTGTTTTGCAAATTACTGGTAAATCCTTTTCTTTTACTCAAAAACTAATAAAGTAAACTTTCATCAATCGCTATGGGACTGTGCAGGCAGCGGATTGTATAAGAATTCCTGCAAAGGCTGGAAATAAGATGTATGAGTATCAAATTAAGAGAAATTACTTTCTGAATATGAGCTGAATTCTCACTTTGTCGGCAACCCAATTTATGATCTTCATTAAGATCTACTTAATCCCTATGGTACGTACGGGGCGGATATTTTTCACGTTTCTGAAAGTAGTTTTTGCAGACTTTCCGAAGCAAACTGGATAGGAGAGCGAGGCCACCATCCGGGGGTTGCCGTAATTTATATCGGTTATTTCACAGGTAAGCATAAAAGGTGCTCTTTGCGAGGGCAGGACAGAAAGCCCGGCTGCCAGGTCATAACCATTCCACTCCAGGATTATGTTAAGATTTTTCAGGATTGGTGTAGCAAGGCTCAAAAAAGGCTCAAATGAACCGCTACCTGATTCATTATATGTTGAATCTTTCCTGAAATTTCCGTTACCAAGCCCCCCAGTAACACTAAAATAAGAAAAGAGGCGCGGGCTTTTTGTATTGAACATGTAGTTCCCCGACACATACCAGCTCTTCTGATATGAAATATATGAATTACCACCCCAAACAAACGGATTGAGAACTCCGACATCGAGCAATAGTCGTTCATGAAGCAAGAATTTGTTCAGGTGCAGGTCTATTCCGCCTTCCATAATATTATCCTGTTCCCCGAATTTATTAGTCAAGCCAAAAATATTGACATTCATTCCTCCGCCAATAAATTTCACTGGGTCCCCTAAACCGACATAGACAGCTGCACTGGCATCATCCTTATAAGAAATCCGGGTCTTGTTCTGATATGAAAATCCAAAAACAACTTCTCCAAACTGACCCCCGCCTACAGGATTCTCAAGTGAAATGGCAGGATTGTACTTCTGTTCTCTTTTTTCAGATAAAATTTTAGTGGTATCTGCAGACTGACAAAAGCTATTACCGGCGCAAAGAAAAGGGATAAGTAGTGCTAATGAGAAAACTTTCATGTGAATATTTATTGTCTGCATTTTGCTAATTTAGTTTTTTATTAAAAGTGTAAAGAATCTCAATTATACTATACTATTAATTTCATCTGAGACAAACTGAATCCTGCGCGAACAGAAATTCTCGCAGTCGGCTAACTTTCCCCTTATATATTTGTTAAGTTATCTATAATGAATAAATTATTCCTAATCGCTCTTCTTTTTCTAGGAATTGGAACCGCAATCGCACAGGAAATATCAATGACTAACGGTACCACACTCGTAACTATCGACAGCAAAACGTTTGCAGTGCCTGACATGAGTAAAATGCCCTGGTTTGGTGAAGAAAAGCTGGGTCGTGTGAATTTAGACACGATTAAAGTAACGCTCATTATGGCACAGATCAGAACCGAAACGGCAGAACTTAGCACGGGAAACCTCATCTGGAGGAAAGGCTATTACATTGCTACAAAGAATATCTTTCTTGACGAAAAGAAAAAGCCGATCAGTAATTTGTTTCACGTTTTGACAACACTTCCTGCACTTCCGAGCTGGTAGCCTAGTTATGCAGGTGCTGGCCTATTACCATCTTTTGGTTTTAAAATTTAAGATGCATTAATCTTTTTCTTTTTGGGAAAAAACTAAGCTTTTATCATTTACAAAAGCTGTTCTTAAATGACTTGATAAGATAAGCAAGTAATATTCTTCCAAGCCCTCTGAGACAAATCTGAAGCAATTGATTTTACTGAGTGGCTCATGACTACGGGCATTGCCGGCCCCATTTCGGGTATCTTTATTTACAAGTCATAAAATTCCCGCTATCACGCCCTTACTACACATTGGATTATTCATATGGCATTAGAATTGCTTGATGCTATTCTGTATACATATCTCTATGAAAATTCAATTTTTACCTCTGTTTCTATTACTTATCTTCTGTGCTTGTAAAAAGCAGGACAGCGATGATTCTCTAATGAAGCCGACCGACGGCAAATTTACCATCAGCTTTAATCCGCAGATATCTGCGGGGTTCGGTGTGACGTATGGATCTATATCTCATGTATCGCCAAATCAAATGGAGTTGTCAACCAGAATATATGATTTAGATAATGGAGGCCTTTTGCTCAGTAAGAACTCAAATACAAGCCAGAAGATCGACTTACCTGCCGGGAATTATGTGGCCATATTTTTAGCCAGCAGTCATCAATTTTATAAGTTCGCTGTTGGAGGTACGATGGATTTGGAGACTCCATTCAGCTCTGCTTTTTTTGATACCAGGTTCTCGGTGGCCCTTCCGAACAATCCGCTTTCGGAGATATATTATAAAAAAGTATATTTCACGGTGAGCAAAAGAGATATCAACCAAACCGTGGTTCTTGAAAAAATAGTTTCAGATCTGGAGCTTGTTCTTGAAGATGAAGTTCCGGGGTCTGTTTCGTCGCTCCAACTTACTGTAGAAAATGATGCAAGTACTTTTAATCTTAACACCGACAGCAGAGGCGGAGCTGTTGACAAAATATCGAGATTCGACCCCATCTCCGGACGTTTAAATGCTCATGTATTAGGGCTTGGAACCAAGACGGTCATCATCAGGGCTTATGATAATGCCGGCAAGCTTATTAAGGAAAAGCGTATTACGGCCCAGTTTTCGGCAAGTAGCAAAACTACAGTGTCCGGTAAATTATTTAATGACGAGGGTCAGTTCATCGTTTCTGTCAATCCTGTTTAGTCATTTATTGCTCTTTTTTGTGTCTTCAGGAAAACAGTAATTATTGATGATATATCATGCTTGATGTAATGTAGATTGCCAATCTCCAATCTTATTCTTATTTTCGGAAAAAGGAGTGTATTTGTATAATCTCTTCGGCATCGGGTGCTTGTATAAAGTATTTGATATCTTTTCTTTGAAAATTATATCTTTACATTATCTACTATGAATGATCGTATTCCTGAGACTCCTCCTGTTATTTTACCGGTTCCAGAGGGTTCGGCACGTCCGCTATGGTCAGTAATGATTCCGGTCTACAATTGTTTTCCGTATATTAAAGAGGCCATCGAAAGTGTCCTGATCCAGGACCGGGGAATCGATAATATGCAGATAGAGGTTATTGATGATTTCAGTACCGATGGAGACGTCGAGGCTCTCGTTCATGAAGTAGGGAAGGGCCGGGTAGGCTATTACCGGCAGGAACGAAACCGGGGAAGTTTGAGAAATTTCGAAACCTGCATTAATCGGGCAAAGGGAAAATATGTACATATCCTGCATGGTGATGACCGGGTTGCCCCCTGTTATTACCAAACTATAGAGGACCTCTTTATTTCCAACCCGGAGGCAGGCGCGGCCTTTACAAATTTTACCTACATAGATCATTTAGGAAAACAAGTTGATATTGTGAACCGAAAGATTCAGGAAGATGCCGGGATCATAAAGGATTTCTTGTATAAAATAGCACATCGGCAGCTTGTTCAACCGCCCGCCATTACAGTAAAAAGAAGCGTTTATGAGAAATTAGGCAGCTTTTATGCAGTGCATTTTGGCGAAGACTGGGAGATGTGGACACGAATCGCTTCTAAGTATCCCGTGGCATATTCGCCTCAATATATGGCGTCTTACCGGGTAGCTCATGGAATAGGAATCAGCCATAATTCTTTTCTGACCGGGCAAAATATAATCGATATGACCAGGGTTATTAACATTATCCAGGAGCACTTGCCTCAAAAACAGAAAGCTCTGTACAAACGAATAGCTTTGGACTATTACGCCCTGTTTTGCATCAGGATTGCTAACGGTCTGCTGCTTTTTAACAAGAAAGCAGCTTTCACCCAGATCAGGGGAGCGTGGCAAATGAGCAGAAGTTTGGGTAATGTTTTTTGGATCATAAGATTCTATCTGATGCATATTCTGCGATATAAACAGATCGAAAAGAAAATAAAGAATTCTGCATTCAAACTATATGAAAAGAATGTCTTGTGATTGGGCTTCTAAATAGTTACAACTCACCTTTATTTTTTATTTAAAATTTTACAATAAGTTAGCAAAAGAAAAAATAACATCAAAAATGAAGCTTGTTGAGGAAGAGATATGGGATCACGAAGTAACGGCCAAGAATAATATTTTCGACCTTCATCTGAAGGATGTCTGGAATTATCGGGATTTGATTATGTTGTTTGTGTGGCGGGATTTCGTTTCCCAATATAAGCAGACAATTCTGGGGCCTGCCTGGCAATTTGTGCAGCCTGCACTTACCACGGTGATATTTGTATTGTTGTTTCATAAGATCGCTAAAATACCCACAGACGGTATCGCGCCAGTTGTATTTTATATGGCGGGAATTACCATGTGGAACTATTTTTCCAATTGTATGGTCACTATTTCAAATACCTTCGTAAGCAATGCGTATATTTTCGGTAAAGTATACTTTCCGCGATTGGTTCTCCCTGTTTCACTGGTGATTTCAAACCTTATAAAATTTGGTGTACAGTTTCTATTACTGGTTGTCGTTATGATTTACTATCATTTTAACGGTTATCCAATCCAAATTGATTTACGCCTTTTCTTTTTACCTCTGTTGCTGTTTGAGATGGCAGCTTTGTCGCTAGGCCTAGGGATAGTCATTTCGTCGATCACCACAAAATACAGGGACTTTGGGGTGCTTTTAACCTTCGCTATCCAGTTGCTTATGTATGCTACTCCTGTAGTATATCCTTTGTCTTATCTTAAGGGAGAAGGTTATAAATGGATCATTGATATCAATCCTCTCACATCCATCATGGAGTCTTTTCGGCTTATTTTGCTTAATCAGGGAACAGTGAGCTTCAATAGTATTTGTTACAGCATTGTCTTTACTGTAATTGCTTTTGTGATAGGACTTATTATGTTTAATAAAGTTGAAAAAACATTTATTGATACGGTATAAAATTATAGTACCAATAATTGATTAAATTGAGTATGGCAATAGCAATCAAAGTCGAAGGGCTATCAAAACAATACCGGCTGGGCTTAACGGGTACCGGCTCCATTGCTCATGATATAAACAGGTTCTGGCATAAAGCGCGTGGTAAGGAGGATCCCTATATCAAGATAGGAGAGGAAAATGACAGATCGAAAAAAGGAAGCAGTGAATATGTATGGTCACTCCGGGATATCAACTTTGATATTGAACAGGGCTCTGCTGTTGGTATAATCGGCAGAAATGGTGCGGGTAAAAGTACCCTTTTGAAAATTCTGAGTCTAGTTACGGCCCCTACAACAGGATCCTTTAAAAGCAGAGGTAGGATTGCCAGCCTGCTGGAAGTTGGTACCGGTTTTCATCCCGAATTAAGCGGGCTTGAGAATATCTTTCTAAATGGGGCAATATTGGGGATGCGGAAGAAGGAAATCAAACGGAAGCTGGATGAGATCATTGACTTTTCTGGTGTTGAGCGATACATAAATACTCCCGTTAAACGATATTCTTCAGGTATGTACGTGCGCCTGGCCTTTGCGGTAGCGGCTCATTTAGAATCTGAAATAATCATTATAGATGAGGTGCTGGCCGTGGGAGATACTGAGTTTCAAAAAAAATGCGTGGGCAAGATGAATGATGTGAGCAAGAGTGAGGGCCGGACCATTCTTTTCGTAAGTCATAATTTAGGCGCTGTGAAACAACTTTGTAAGTCTTCCATACTACTCGATCGGGGTAAGTTGGCACTATATGATAAAACCGACGATGTTGTGCGATCCTACCTGGAACAATTTGAAAGTTCAAACCCGGAATTTAAAGGCCCTCTCGAGAGTGACAAAGACATCTGGTTTACAAGGATCTCTCCTGCGGATTCTTCCGGGAGGTTAAAAGATCATTTTTTCCATGATGAAGAAATCTATTTCAACTTTGAACTTTCGTTCAACGTACAGAAACATAAGCATGACTATTCCATTTTCTTCATGGTGCTGGACAGTAATAAAACTCGGATATTCTCTGCCGAATCGCAGATTATCCGTTCAAAAACGGTGCAATTGGTGATCGAAGCACAGTTCCTGGTCAGGGGATCATATAGCATTCATACGTTCATTCACAAGCCGCGGACCGAACAGATTGATGTCGCTGAGGATGTATGTAATTTTAAAGTTGTAGACAATGGCTCGCCACTGCTGATTCACGGCGATTACGATTATGGCAGCATTTTTGGAAAAGTAGACTGGAGGTATAGTAATGGGTCCTAACGATAAGAAAAACGGGCTTTCATTTTCAAGCCTGCTCGGAAATATTTTTAAAACAGGAACAGAAAATCGATTTTATAAGAAGAACGGAAAGGCATTGGGGTTGTCTCGAAAAGAGTTTGTCAGGCTTAAACTGTTCGGGCACTGGGAGGTTTCAAAAATGCAAACCATATTTTTTAACCGGCCATTCATAATCAGTTCAGCTTATTGGTTTTTGCAAAGTATAGAAGAAATATTTGTGCATGAGGTGTACAAGTTCAAAACGACTAATCCCCGGCCAATTATTATTGATTGCGGGGCAAATTGGGGCCTCAGCGTTATTTATTTTAAATTAAACCATCCACAGGCCGTTATAGCTGCGTTTGAAGCCGATCAGGAGATCTTTGAAATGGCCAGGAAAAATATAGAAACTTTCGGGTTCGAGTCCGTCACTCTGCATCACAAAGCCGTATGGAACTCGAATGGCAGTCTGGTGTTTTCAAGTGAAGGATCCGTTGGTGGTTCTGTAAGCGATCTGGGAATAAATTCAAACTCTATAGATTTTTCAGAAGCTCCTCCTGGAAGCTGGATAGGAAACTACAATACCTATTTCGGCGTCCATAAGATTCAGGAAAAAGAAGTAGAATCTGTACGACTAAGGGATGTGCTAAAAGAATACGCTTTTGTTGATTTCTTAAAAATAGACATCGAAGGAGCCGAACATAAGGTGTTAATGGATTGCGAGGATGAGCTGCATCGTGTAGATAAGATGTTTATTGAATACCACAGCTCGCCCGGACATCCACAATACTTAGATGAAATACTACGGGTAATAACTAACAGCGGTCTTCGATATTATATTAAAGAAGCTGCAATTAACTTTACTCATCCCTTTATAAGGGAGAAAGACGTGCTTTATGATTTGCAATTAAACATTTTTTGTTTCAGGTAATCCTTAAAAAAAGATAAATAAATCTAGTTAGCCATATGCCTGCTGCTTTTACAATTTGTTCCAATAACTATTTAGCAAAGGCCAGAGTTGCCGCTGAAACATTTCTTGCCAGTAATGCAGGTTATGAATTTTACATTTTTCTGGTAGATGAATGTATTTCTGAGATCGATTACGATTTTATAAAGGGTGTAAAAATAACAGCTATAAAAGACATCGTTGGGAACATCGATGAGCTTGCGGTAAAATACAGTATTGTTGAATTGAACACGGCTGTAAAGCCAGCTATATTTAGTTTTCTTTTTAAGCAGTATCAACATACGCATATATTTTATCTGGATCCGGATTTGATGATTTTCGATCGTTTTTCCGAAATAGAAGAACTATTTGAAGAGAAGAACTGTAACATCATCGTCACTCCGCATTTTTGTTCGCCTATCGACGACGGTAAGATTCCTTCGGAAGTCCATTTTTCCTTATACGGGCTCTATAATTTAGGATTTCTTGCCGTAAAACAATGTCCGGAGTCGCAAAAATTTCTTGATTGGTGGCACGACCGCTTGATGAAATATTGTTTTATTGATGTTCAAAACGGAATGTTTACCGATCAGATCTGGGTGAATTATGCGCCCATTTTTTTCGATGGCGTATATATCTTAAAGCATTTGGGATATAATATGGCTAATTGGAACCTTTACGAACGAGAATTAAACAAAATTGATGAGAAGTATTACGTGAATAATTACTCGAAACTTAAGTTTTTTCATTTCAGCCATTACAAGTTTCATAATCCCTATATTCTCTCATCACAACAAAACCGGCATAATATAGATGAACTTCCGCATATCAGGCAACTTATAGATCTCTATCAGTCAAAACTTATTCGGAATAATCAGGAATACTTTAGCACTATTCCATGCCATTACCAACAGATTTATGAATCTGCCCATAACCAGGACAGTCTTCGGGAAACGAGCCTAAGGAATTTGATGCGAAGATTGAAAAACAAGGTTCTTAAAGCTGGTCGTTCTTAAGAATAAACGTTATGCGGAAATAGTAAGTAAAATTTCGCGCTAAGACTGTTTCATTGTTTTTGGATATCGATGATATCTAGATAAATTGAAGAATGAATTATTCACCTATAAAGTATCATTGTCACCTACATAATGGAAATTAATTATTAAAATTATTAGTATGCCTTATATTATACCCGGAATAACATGCAAAGTACTACAAATATCCCTTTCTTCTCCATAATACTACCAGTTTTTAACCGGGAAGATCTTATTTCCAGAAGCATTCAATCTGTGTTGCAACAGTCCTTTGAATCCTGGGAACTCATAGTTATTGATGATGGATCAACGGATAGTTCTGTAAAAGTTGTTGAAGATTTCTGCCGGCTTGATTCGAGAATTAAACTGTTACAACAAGAAAACAGGAAACAACCGGCAGCCCGTAATACTGGAATTAAGACCGCTATAGGACAATGGATAGCTTTTATTGATTCTGATGATCTGTGGCTCCACAATAAATTAGAACTTCAATATGAATGCATTTTAAAAAAGCCGGAAGCAGATGTAATTTTTTCAGACGGATATACCCAATTTTCTGATAAAAAAATCAGGCATTACTATCATTACGAGATTGTGCACGGCTTTTTTACAGGGAGTCAATTATACAAAGAACTGCTTTTTGGTAACTGTATACCTGTATTATCCTTAATTATTAAAAGCGAGTGGGTTTCCAAAATAGGTTTACAAGATGAAGCGGTGCCTGGTGTTGAAGATCATGATTATTGTTTGAGGCTGTGCACCGCAGGCGCTAATTTTTTTGGTATGGAGGACCGCCTCTTTGTGTATAGCGTACATGATAACAATTTTTCAGCGAACCTTGGGCAGCAGAATTATTTATCTTCTCTTATTCGCTTTAAGAATTATGATCCGACACTTTTGGGCGAGAAGGAAATTAAAAGATTCAAGAATTTAATTGACTGGTATATAAGCTATTTTAAAAAACTGGGTAAATTAGACTGGGCACAAGACGTGAAGTATCGGTATGAAAAGCTCAATCTTCCTTCCTCCCCTATTTTGGCACGATTACGGGATGGCTCGGCATCATTTATTTGGAATTTTAAGTCTCAGAGAAATGCCTTAATACAACGGTTTAATTTTCTTCTTTTTAAGGTCTTCTATTTTTATCCTAAGAAGAAGCTTTCTTTTTATCGGGACAAACTCCATACCCGTTATACTTTTTGGTTAAACCCTGATAATATTAAAAACGCCTATTCTGTGCAGCTTAGCGCCACGGCTAATATAAGTTTTTTTAATAATTCGGCAGGTTGCCTGGATGTACAGAGCTTATTTGTGGGCGAATTTTCAAGAATTAATTTCATGGATGAAAATGCAACTATAATAGCAGGATCTGATGTCGCAATATTAAAATTTTGCAACTTTAACATTGTCGGGCAGTTGATAATCGGTAACAATGTTTCATTCAATAATCATTCAACCCTTACTTGTCATGAGGAGATCATTATTGGAGATAATTCATGGTTCGGCGAGGGAGTGAAAATTTATGACCACAATCACAAATACAAAGAAAGAAACAGACCTTTTACCCAACAGGGCTACACCACCGGCAAAGTAGAAATCGGAAATAATGTGTGGGTGGGAAGTAATTGTATCATTTTGCCAAATGTTTGCATCGGAGATGGCTGTGTTATTGGGGCTAACAATGTAATTTATAAATCATTGGCTCCAAATACCATTGTGAAGAGCAAATCAATGGAAATTATTGATGAAATTCGCTAATCCGTTTTTTCTTTTGGGACGGTAAAAAATTCTTTACCCGGACCTTCAACAGAATGGTAAAATATTTTAACAGTTTAAGTGCTGAACTGAAGTTATAGACAAGAAGAGTGCATCTGGAAAGAATCCGCCAGGATTTTCTGTAAATTCCCTGATGGATGGCATAGTTTAAATAATACTCTTTTGAGGAATTGATTAATTGTTTCTTTTTATTTTCCGGGAAGTTTAGATAAACGGAAATCACTTTAATTGCTTTTGCCGCGTCTTCAATAAATCTGCCGGTAATAATACTGTCTGCAGTATTCGAGCTGTCGTGAACTCTGTAAGAGGCCAGATGTGCAGGCTCATAATAGAATTTAAATTTACACGCAATTCTGACCCACATCTCCCAGTCTTCAACCCAGCTCAAATCTTTGTTGAAGGCTCCAAGTTTTTCGTAAACTTCGCGTTTAACTACTATAGAAGGTGTTTCGATTACCTGTTTTTTCAAAATAAGGGCCAGAAAGTCTTCTATAACACCCGGAGATGTGGCTAAGGCCTGCGAGGAGTTCAATACGGCGCCTGTTTGATTAACTTTGTAATGGCCTGTAAATCCGGCACCGATATTGTTATTCGAAACTATCGTTTTAAGGCTTTCGTAAAAGCCTGCATGGACAAAATCGTCACCATGCAGCAGATGAATGATTTTTCCTTTCGCGAGATTTAAACAGGTATTAAAGTTGTTCAATTGACCAACGTTGCGTTCCTGCCTGTAAAAGTTGATCCTTCCCTTTCCCAGGTCATCTACGATGTGCTTTGGGTTTTCTTGTGAACAATCATCCACTACCCAAATTTCCATGTTTTCAACACCTGGGTCCTGCATTAAAACACTTTCAATGGTTTCCTTCAGATATTGTGAACAATTAAAAGTTGGTATAATCACCGACCATAAGGGCCGGACTATGTCCTGATCATTTATCGGAGCCACTTTAATGGTATTCATACCTTTATTAAACGTTTGAATATTCTATCAATATTTTCTTCTATGCAAAAGCAGATGTGTCTTTGCTTCCCCTGATAATATAGTGCCTGCAGAGCAGATGTCTGAAGGGATACATCTTTTTGATTAAGCTTTTCGGTAAACGGGTGTTTAACCTTTTCAGGTAGAGCCATTGCGTGATATAAGCCATAAGGGCGAATGGCAAAAAAAGTGCATCTTTTAAATAAAAGGACGTGTATTGAATATCATCTATCCTGATTCCATGATTTCGCATCAGCCTTACCAGTTCATTAATCGGCAAATTTTCGGTCATGGGCTGATCATCTTCAAACACCAGGTTGAAGATCCTGTATCTGCCTAAGAACAAATAAGCGAGACGGTCCTTTATGGTCGCATTATTGTCGTTTGTGAGAATAAAAGTACCGCCGTCTTTTATTCGTTCCGAACAATTTTTTATAAAGCTTAATGTATTGCTGAACATCATCACTCCACTTATGGAGCAAACGATATCGAATTTTTGCCCGTCCGGAAGTGTAAAATCTTTGGTAAGATCCATCCGGCAAAAGTCGATGTTTTCCGGATCCCGGGGTTTTAGGATATCAGCTCCTGTTAAATCCGAGAAAGGAAATAAAGCTCTTACATAGTTCAGAAATTCCATGTTTCCGCAGGGTAAATCAAGCAGGCTTAACCTGGCATCCCCGGGAAACCTGTTATGTAAATAGGTGAGAATACTGTGGTTTACATTTTTTTGTGTCTGGCCCCGCAGAACCTGCATGTCGGCAGGAAGAGTCTTTTCCATCATGCCTGTAGTAATTTTGATTTAATGAACAAAGCGCGCTTTTTCAGCAGACTGAATTGCTCCGCCAGGGATAGGGAATTTTGCGAAGGAAGATTTATTGGAAGATAGGTGAAAATTTCGCTTTTCCGCATATACGCCGCACAGGCTGCGAGCCGTCCTTCCCGGTCAAAGTTCAGATAGTTTCCGCTTCCGGCTCTCAGCATAAACCGGTTTCGGTTCAGAGGAATCAGGTCGAACAGGCAGTCATTTTCTATCGTCTTTTTGTTTGCCAGCACTAAGTTTGCATCCTCCGGCTGAACACATAAATAAGCGCCCGAAGAAGACTGAATCGCCACTTTCCCATGAGAAATGACTTTCATGCTAAACTCCGCCAGTATATTCCTTTCCGAACTTTGAAAAATATCCTGACCTTCAACGGCGCGTATGGACACATATCGCTGCTTACTGGTTTTGAGATTGATAAGCAGCCTGGTCTCCGATGCTCTTTTTATGGATTCGATTTCCCCCAGTCCCACAAAGCGGTAACCCTCGCTTTTAAGTGCGGGAACCAGCAGTTGAAGTAATTGAAGGGTTTTATTCCTTGGCTTAACAAAGTCCATGTCTGCTATATCATCATGAAATAAGACAATGCCCTTTTTCTTGTCTTTTATTTCTTTATGATATTCTGCAAGCGCATCTTCAACACTGCGATCAAGCTGCCAGTAATAGCAATCTATCCCGCCCATGTCCCATCGGATTGGTCCGATATGATTTAAAGTTGCCATTAAATTTGAGTTGAGATCTGATGCAACTTCGGACGACCACTTCCCGTATGGACTCCTGAAATAGGTAACATCGCCGCTGATATATCTTTTAATAACCGTGTCTGTACGTAATATCTGGTCCTGAACATCACCGTTAACGGATCTGTAATAAGGCATATCGGGATGTTCAAATGTGTGATTTGCTATAAGATGGCCAAAGTCTTTAATTGATTGAAGGATTTCAGGGTGCTCAATCGCATATTTACCTACTACAAAAAATGTAGCTTCAATACCTTGTTCAGCCAGGTATTTTCCGATAGCATAGGTATGCTCTCCCGGACCGTCATCAAAGGTAAGACAAAGTGTGCCCTCAGGAAGATCAGCGCCGGTAAATGAATCGATCGAATACATATTTCTGTATTAATCCTGTTATTTAAAGTACTTCAGGTAATATTCCGATACTACGGATTTCGAATGCTCTTTTAAATGATTTTGCAGGCTTTTATCTCCTGATGCCAGATTTTCCTTAGATAACAATGAATCTTCAAGAAGTTTTGTTAGTTCTTTCTGATCGCCCATCGGAAACTTCCGGCCATGAGATCCAACGGCTTCGGCTAAGCCCGCAGCATTTGCAGCAATGATTTTACATCCACAGGCCAGGCCTTCCAGTACTACCATGCCAAAGCCTTCGCCAAGTAAGGATGGCACAACCATCACCCGGTATCTGTTTAAACATCGAGCCAGTTCTTCTCCTGTAAGTATGCCCGAAAAAGTTATACTATTGCTCAAGCCAAGTTTCTCGCTTAAGGCTTTTAACGACTGTTCTTCGGGTCCTGAACCGATGATGTTTAACGTGAACGGTTGTTTAAGCGAAGCACAAGCCCTGATCAGCAGCTCACACCCTTTTTGAGACACCAGGCGTCCGAGGAAAACAAAATCAAACGTTCTCTCCTCCTCAGGATATAGTTTGAAAACCGAATCATCATACCCATTATGCACCACAGCGGATGAAGGGCCGAGGTATTGAGCTATACTCTTACTAACGGCAATGTTCTTTGACGCGAATTTATTGGCAATGTTTTTCAGACCCGGAATCAGGCCCTTTTTATCACAAGAGGAAAAATCATTATGCGAGATTACCCAGGTTTTGGAGGGGTTGAACAGCAGTAGCCAGGCGCCCTTCAAGGATATGTTAGGCATATAAAAAGTGCTGCACCATAAAAAAAGTTCAACAGACTTCATAAGTCCAGGGCGGCAATAAACCTCAAGATCTGTTATCTTTTCCACCTGTTTTTGTTCAGTAATAACTTTTACTGCATGGCCTTTTTTTACAAATTCCTTAGCAAGCAATAGCGTTTGGCTTTCAATACCCCCAATTGCCGGAAAAAAAACTGTGCTAAAAATTAATATGTTCATTTAAGATGTGGATCAGAATCCTGCTATGCAATTATGTGGCTAACCTATCATATATTCATAAATATATGGTTCTGAAGGGAGTTTTCGGCATTACATAAAAATATTTACGAATGGATAATCTTAATTATAACCATTTTGGTATAAAATTTTGTTTATCGTTCCCTCCAATTGCAATTATACAATATAATAAAGTTTATTAAAAAAAGTAATGCGCTTATATTCACATCTTATTATCTTGAAAACATTTAATCAGCCAGTATTGCATCAAGTTTTGCCGGCAATTAGTATTGATAAATGCGCATTTAAAATATTATGGAATTATTTCATGCCTACCCCTTTAATTCTTATTTCTCGACCAGCTTTGTTGATACCGATGTATTAACAAAGCCCGAGCTTAGTTTGACAAGAGGCTGGGCAAAGAAAAGGTCGCTCGCTTTTAGTACAGGCAGGTTTTGTGCCCGAAAAGCTCTTTTGTCTGTTGGCGTAAACGGGCCGGATATTTTGATAGGGCCCGGTAAAGAGCCTCTCTGGCCAGATGATATTGTCGGGTCGATCAGCCACTCGGATAACCTTGCGGGTGCAATTGTGGCTCGAAGTGATAAAGTTAAATCTCTTGGTTTAGACATAGAAACATTGGGGAAAGTTCAGGAAGATATATGGGGCCTTGTATTTACCCCCCGGGAGCAGACCTTCCTTAAGCGTTTCGATAGCGAGCAAATTGACTTATACAGTACTTTAATCTTCAGCGTGAAAGAATGTTTTTACAAGCTACAGTTTCCGCTGACCAAGACTTACTTAGATTTTAAAGACGTGGAAATTTCTCTCGCAGAGAGTGGAATAAAGCTGACTTTTGTGTCGCAGGATAGCAGCCTGGAGCAGATGTTTTTAAACCTTACGATAGAATATCTCTTATATGAGAAGGAAGTAATAACCTGTGCTTATTTAATTGAAGAGTAATTAGTAATTTTGCACCCCTTATAAAAATTAATTGATCATCACATCGGCTAAGCATGATAAGAACTTAGCTATGTACACGGGAATTCGACGATAAGATTACAGGAGATAAATGGCTCGAAATTTAGTTATTATCTGTTTGCCATTTGCAGGAGGAAGTAAATACTCTTACCGGGCATATACAGAAAAAAAAATTCCTTTATTAGAATTTGAAGCCCTTGAATTCCCCGGAAGAGGATCAAGAATCAAAGAACCGTTAATTTCGAATATTGAAGATCTTGTAGATGATCTGTATGCACAGTGCAGTGCTATGCTAGATAAAAATGACTACGCTTTTTACGGGCACAGCATGGGGGGCCTGCTGGCCTACCTCCTTACAAAAAAAGTTCTGGAGAACAACCATAAAGCACCACTGCATTTATTCATTACCGGAACCACAGGTCCGTCGGCTCCAGGCAGGCTGCAAAAAAAACGATCCCTGATGGGGACAGAAGAATTCATCGCGGAGATAAAAAGCTTTGGGGGAATGCCCGACGAAATTTTAGAAAATGATGAATTACTATATTTCTTTGAGCCTATTTTACGAGCTGATTTTAAAGCCAGCGAAAATTACATACATGTGCCCGGTACCCCCTTAGATATCCCGATAACCGTAATTACAGGGGATGGTGAGGACATGGAAAAAGCGGACATCGACACGTGGCAAAAGGAAACAAGCGAGCCTGTGGATTTTAAAGTGATGCCGGGGAACCATTTTTTTATATACCGGAATGTCGATAATATTTTAAGAATTATTGCAAAAAAGCTTCTGTGACAAATGCCAATAATCTCAGTCATTGGCTCAATGTTGTATAATAACCCGGCTTTCGCGGCAGGTCTCTCTAGGGTCGATTAACAAAAATCTTTCTCAGGAGGCTTCCTGACAGTGCCGAAAAGCCGCTTACGCCAGCTCCCAAACAAGCAGATGCAAAAATCATTAGTAAAGGTGCTTGTCTGTGGATCAGCAGATCGGATATCCTCGCTGCCAGTATGTGATCGTTTTTTTGATCGATTATATACGTTTGCAGTCCCCATAAAAAAAACACTGCTATTGCCGCCGATAAAAAGGATAAAAGCGGTTTTTGCGGAATTGCTGCAGCTACAATAAAGGCGACGATCGAAATTATCCACCATGGACAAAATCCTGCCAGGATAAAACTAAGTAAGGCGGTGAGGAGAGTTGCGATTAAAAATTTCATTATCCGGATTAAGCTTTTTTAAAATTCATTTTCCATTTAAATTTTGCAGCCGAAGCCTGCTGCCTGTTAAGAAACAGTAATTTAAAATATGCTCCGCCGGCCCAGGTGTTGACAAAATTATCGTAGTACTTGCTTCCCGGGTTCCCGCTCTGGCCCCCTGCATAAACACCATGAGCTTCTGTTTTTTTAGAGAGCTGTACAATCATCCTCCAGCCGGGCCCTTGATTTTTTGCTGTTGCGTTTATGCTGTTTAGCCCGCCCCCAATGGGCAAACTCAGCCTGCTGAAAGCCGGAATACTCAGGATATGCTTAAGTTCTGTATTCTTATATTTTCCCCAGGCTAAATTATTTTCCTGTTTTATGGTATCCAATTGGCCGCAGGCCTTTTTAAATGAAGCGGAAATGATCGTGTTAAGATCTTCTGTAGCAGGAGTGGTTCTGTTGTTCAGAAATTTAAAGTGCTTGTCTTTAAGCAGACCTTCCAATAATGTACTGTTGTCAGGCATTTTTACAGGCAGACTGGTATTCAGGAAATCATCGTTGAATACCTCTTTTCTGAGTTTTCGCCACCATACATCAAAAATAGTGGGGCCGGGTTCATCGTAATCGTTTCTCAGGTTCCAGTTCTTTAATGTATTGAGATACTCTTTTCCAGATGCGGAAATGCCCTCAGTGTTTACGTTATTTAACAGCAGGGGTCTGGCTTCCTCGGCAAACACGTCGTAATTGTCTGTCTGCATTTTCTGCATATCAGCAACTGTGATATCCGACATACGGCTTAAAAGCCGGTTGATAATTAAGCCGCGATAAACAAAGGGCCTTCCGCCAAAATAATATGGATAATTACTATCGGCGGCAAGCTGGTTGGCGCTGCTTACAAAGCCCCTTTCCGGATTATGCATAGAGGGGTTTTCTGCAGATGGGATAAAGCCCTGCCATGCATATGTGCTGTCGGAACCAGGCATCAGGAAATCGCCCTGCCTTTGCCATTTTGCCGGAAATTTACCCTGCTGTTTAATTCCGATATCACCTTCCTTTGAAGCGAAAACGAAATTCTGGGCGGGGCATCCGTAAGACTCGATTGCTTCCTCAAAATCCTTATAATTTTTAGCATGGTTTAATCGGTTGAACGCGAGCAGCTCATTGCCCTTGTCCTGCCCCATCCATCTTACGGCATAATACTTGCCGTCCTTTAGTACGTTGGAGAAGGTTTTGTCATAGATCACAGGCCCCAGCCTGGTGACAGCGATTTTTTCCTTTATGTCTGCCTGGCCCTTAACTTTAATCACCTCGTATCTGAAAGAAGACCTGCGCCATTTTCCTTTAAAGAGGTATTCCTGCATAGTGCTGTCCCTGAACTTTATCTCGTAATAATCTTTTACATCCCGTTGAGCATTGGTAACGCCCCATGCACAATTGTCGTTAAAGCCGATTATAATGGAGGGCGACCCGGGGATGCTTACACCATAAGAATTGAAGCCCGGAGTAGAAATTTGCATCTCGAACCAGAGAGAAGGGAGATTTAAATTCAGATGCGGGTCGTTGCAAAGTATAGGTGCCCCGCTTTTTGTTTTGCTGCCCGCAACAGCCCAGTTATTGCTGCCATTATTTATATCGGGTTGTATATTGTTGCTACTGCTTTTGGTATCTGATATCGTTTGAAGGACAGAATCAGCGTTCGCCGGCTTTAGAGGAGGATGATCGGGTTTCCTGAATGATGTCCCTCTCGGAATGATGGGACTAAGGCTGTCTTGTGTAGTAGGATATAACTTTTCAAAATCTGCATGTGAGAACAGGGTTCTGGTATTGGTCGTTTCGAAATCGGAATCGTATCCTGCCAGATCGTAAGCCATATACTTTAATAATAGCTGGGTTTTGAGGTTTGTCCATCGCTCAGGTTTATAATCAAGAAGTTTATATTCCAGGGGATACGCTCGCGGCTTTAATTTATCAATATAGAAGTTTACTCCATTTGTGTAAGCATCCAATTCATTTTTAGTTGTTGAGTTTGCTTCGAGTTCTTTTAATGATTGTTCGGCGCCCGAGACCATGCCTAATCTTCTGAAATACCTGTCTTTCGAGAGAAAAGCTTCTCCCTCTCCCATTATTTCACTTAGTCTTCCTGCCGCGACATGTGTTTGGAATTCCATTTGCCAAAGCCGGAATTTTGCATGTAAATACCCCTGAACAAAATAAGCATCGTCTTCTTTTTCTGCATAGATATGCGGAATAAGTCGGTCATCAAAAAATACTTCAACGTTTCCCTGAATGTGGTCGGAACTGAGACTTTCGTTAAAATCGGCGGTAGCTGGTTCTGCGTTCTGCCAGAAACCTTGTTGAGGGCTGAAAAATGCTCCGAAACGAGGTGTTTTATTCCTGCCAATTGTTAAAGATGTATTTAAGAGAAAAATTAATGTGATTGTGAAAGCTGCAGAAATAAGAAATAATAGGATCCTCATAAAAGGTAATTCAGTTTATTGAATAAACGAAAATAATGTTAAAACTTTAATAATGCTTTTACTTTATTGTGTTACCAATTTTACCCAAGGATTTTTATTTCGCAAACAGGAGCCGGAAATGTGTTTATTTGAGTAAATATATCCCTCAGTCTCATAGTCGGACATAAGCTATACCTTCCCACTTAGGTATGCCGAAGGAGGTTTTTTAGTATATTTTCATACAATATTGGTTTGTAAAGCTGAAAGTTTTATTATTTTTATGATTTAAGGAAAACTTTCAGAACAAAATCTTGATAAAATAGGTAAACATTATTTCTTAATGTAAAGATGAAGGTATGATATGTACTCTGGCGACGGCAACCCGAGGGTGATAAAGAATAGCTTTGATTTGTACTAAGGCAGTAATTTAATTAATTGTTAATAACAATGGGGTATTATGATGCGGTTCGCAAATACGAACATCAACATATAGGATAAGAATAAGAGCAATTGTACTTACATCTGCAAAATATTTAAACTCAGTTTAATAATACCCCTGAATATTTCATTATATGAATGATAAACAAATGTATTTAAAACCCAATGTAGTTTTAGAACCGTTGGTAGATAGCTGGTATGCATGGAGTCACCTGATTTCTCCGGCAACAGCCGCAATGAATATAGTAGGCAGACACCTTACTATTATTGAGTCTTATCTCTCGGCACCTTCGATTCATGCAGAAGCAGTGCTTAACCCGAAAATGAAAGGCGGGCCGTTTATGGATTTTGGAGGTGGCAGGCTTGATGAAGTTGCAGCACTTGAACAGGAATCTTATAGAAAACAGGAGAAGGTAATTCAGTTTGCAAAGGCTGTAAAGGAACTTGACAAATTGTTATTAAATGAAGCTAAAGGGTATGGTCTGGAAGATATGTACTCTAAGGTGCCCGAGATTTTAAAGGGTTACGTAGAATTGTATTACGACAGGCACAATAACCCTGGGTTCAGGTTCTTCGAATCTCTATTATACAAAAGCGAATTTTACAATAAGGAATCTCAAAGTATCGCACTGTGGTTAACGAATAACGATGAGCGCCCGTTTTGCCTCAGTACGCCGCGCCTCGCCGAGCCTGATGTTTTGCATATGGACATCGCTTTTGACCACCCATGCATTGATGAACTGGCCAAAATGAAACGTACACCCCAAACATTGGGCTACATTAAGGCTATTGCAGGCATCTCGCCAGCTCAGGAAGCCTTATTTGAAACGTTTTTCACCGAAACACCACCCCCGCCCTATGAAAAATACACCGGGGATAAGATCAGGATGCGGTATTTCGGACATGCCT
This sequence comes from Pedobacter superstes, assembly GCF_037622515.1. NCBI lineage: Bacteria > Pseudomonadati > Bacteroidota > Sphingobacteriia > Sphingobacteriales > Sphingobacteriaceae > Pedobacter > Pedobacter superstes. The sequence continues at coordinate 37,156 of NZ_JBBJCN010000006.1, read as the reverse complement.
GTATTTTAGTGGAAACGAAGGACATCAGCATTTTGGTAGATCCGCTGATCAGTTATTATGGTTACCATTCTGATGTTGAGCACTTCTCGGATGTAGATCTTCCGGACATGATCGATTATGTATTAATTACCCATAATCACCAGGATCATATACTTTTTGAAACCCTGTTGCCTTTAAGGCATAAGATTAAAAACCTTATTGTACCCCGAACCAATAGCGGAAAAATTGAAGATCCGGATCTGAAGCTGATGTTTCAGAATATTGGTTTCAATAATGTAATTGCCATGGACGAGATGGAAACCATCCATTTCGGTGATGCAGTGATTACAGGATTACCATTCATCGGCGAACATTCTGATCTGAACATCTTAACAAAGATGTGCTATCTGATTAACATAGGCGAGTTTAAGCTTTTATTCCTCGCAGACTCACGTATCGTTGAGCCGGCCTTATATAAACATATTCATAATACGATAGGGGATGTAGATGTGATGTTTTTAGGCATGGAGTGCGATGGTGCTCCTTTATCATGGCTTTATGGCCCTTTAATCACCAAAAAGCTGGCCAGAGATATGGACGGAAGCAGGCGGCTTGCCGGATCTGATTGTGATAAAGGAATGGCGCTGGTTGATATTTTCAATCCGAAAGAAATATATGTTTATGCTATGGGGCAGGAACCATGGTGTGAGTTTATCAGCAGTATTAAATATACAGATGAGTCTAATCCGATTGTGCAGTCTAACAAGCTTGTGCAAATATGCAGAGACAGAGGAATAACCGCCGAGCGCCTGTATGGTGAAAAAGAGCTTTTATATAATAAACATACCGGTACATTTAGTTAGTTTAGGGGGCATCTACCCACAAGTATTTACATGTCTATAACGTTTTTTTCTTTGCATCCTGCTCAGCAGGAGATTTATACGGATCAGCTTTTAAACACCAGTAGCCCCCTTTATAACATAGGGGGTTATATTGTATTAAAAGGGAATTTAGACAGAAATAAATTTCATGAAGTTATAAAATCGGCTCCGGAAGTGCTGGATTTTTTTAAACTTCGGTTTAACTTCAGAGAACCGGATTTCCTTGTTTATTACGATGAGAATTATAAGGACTGTCAATATAGCGAACTGGATTTTAGCAGTGAAGATAACCCGGAAGCAAGGGCAGTAAATTGGGCTCAGGAAAGGCTTAATACCCCTTTTGTTCTGGATAAGGAAAGCTTACCTTTTGAACAATGTTTGTTAAAGATATCTGAGACTGAGCATTGGTTTTTTGGAAAATATCATCATCTGATCACCGACGGCTATGGCTTTATCGTTTGGATACAATACATTGCAGGGAAGTACAATTCCTTAATGTCAGGTGAGGACCGAAACTTTAGTTTTCCATTGTACCGGGACGAAGCAATTAAAGCCAGGCAATATTTGAATTCTCCGGAATACGAAGCTGATGCCGTTTATTGGAAGGAAAAAATCAAGGCCAGACCTGATGAAGTGTTGCAAAAAAGATATGTTTCGGGTGGCATAACCTCTATTTACCGTCTTAAGCTTAGCGACGGAAAGAGGGAGCTTTTTGAACAGTTACAGCTGAATACAAAATCAAGTTTACAGCAACTAACTCTTGCTTCTCTTCTTATTTATTTAGGAAAGACAAGCCCGCAGTCTGAATTTATATTCGGTGTGCCAATCCATAAACGCGGTTCGAGGGTGTTAAGGAATATAGTGGGAATGTTTAGTGGGATTCTTCCTTTCAAGGGAAATTATAATGAAGAGAATACTCTGCTGGAGCTTTTAGCTGAAATTTCGGCTACACAAAGATCCGACTATCGTCATCAGAATTATCCTGTCGGAGATCTGAGCAGGCACCTGAAAGTGAATAATTCCGAGGGATATTTATACCAGATAATTGTCAATTACGAACCTTTGCATTTTGAGTTGGATTTCGGGGAGAAGCTGGACGCCAGCATAGTACGATTGGCGAATGAAGACGAGCGAAATCCTTTACAATTAGCCTGGCGTGATTATGGCAGCCATCAGCCTCTGGAACTCCAGATCCACTATGGGGAAGACTATTTCTCTGAAAGGGAAATAGAATTGCTTGCTGAACGGCTGGTTTACATAATTGAGCAGTTTTCGACAGCATTAAATCATAAGATTGGCAGCCTTGATATCCTTCCGGGCGCAGAAATGGCCCAGCTTTCAACTTTTAATACTTCGGATGTATCCTCTTATACTCCAGAGTACAGTATTTTAGATTTATTTCATTCGCAGGTTGTAATGCGGCCTGATTCGATAGCCCTGGTATCGGGGCCTGACGTTTTAAGTTACCGGGATCTTGACAATCGGTCCAATCAGCTGGGCCGGTATTTACTGTCTAAGGGAATGGGTAAAGAGACGCTGGTTCCGTTATGTATGGATCGGGGAATCGACATGCTTGTGGCCATTCTTGGAATACTGAAAGCAGGAGGAGCATATGTGCCGCTGGACCCTTCATATCCAGACGAACGAATATCCTTTATGCTGCAGGATACCGGCGCCTCGATAGCCCTTAGCTCCATGGCGTACCGGTCAAGACTTGAATCGGGAGATAATCTTCTGATCATAGAGCCCGATGGTAAAGATGCGGAGGCGATAGGTACAGCCTCGGCAGAAAGCCTGGGAAAAACTGCAGCTCCACAGGATCTGGCTTATGTAATTTACACATCAGGATCAACGGGCCTTCCCAAAGGTGTGCTGGTAGAGCATAGAAATGTAGTAAGCCTTGTTAAAGATGTAAGCTATGTAAATTTTAGTGAGAAAGACGGATTACTGGTAACCGGCTCTCCTTCGTTTGATGCAACCACCTTTGAATATTGGGGAATGCTGCTTAACGGAGGCCGCTTAATATTGTGTAGCGAAGAAGATCTTCTGGACAGTGTAGAGTTAAAGAAATTAATCCGACATAACCAGGTAACAACCATGTGGTTTACCTCGAGCTGGTTTAATCAGTTGATGGAAACCGACAGCACGCTTTTCGAGGGATTAAAAACCATACTTGTAGGTGGAGAACAATTATCAGAAAGTCATATCGCCAGATTCCGTGAGCTGTACCGCTCAACCAGAATAATCAACGGATATGGACCCACAGAGAATACCACCTTTTCTTTAACCTACGAGATTGAAGAAGTAAACGGACCTATTCCCATAGGGCGGCCTTTAAATAACCGCCAGGCCTATGTGCTGGGGAGTAATCATAGCTTGCTTCCGGTGGGTGTAGCCGGAGAGATCTGCCTTGGCGGAGCCGGATTATCCCGTGGTTATCTTAACCGACCTGAACTAACGGCGGAGAAGTTTATCGATCATCCTTTTAACAAAGAGGGTGTACGTTTATATAAAACAGGAGATTTGGGACGGTGGTTGCCTGATGGAAACCTGGAATATCTGGGCCGGTTGGATGAGCAGGTTAAGATTCGTGGTTACCGGATTGAGCCGGGAGAGATTGAGAATGTACTGTTGCAGAGCGGACTGGTGCGTCAGGCCCTTATCGCTGCCCAACCGGATGGTCGTTCTGGTAAACGTCTTGTAGGTTATGTGGTGGTGGCAGAACAGCCATTCGGTAAAGAGATGGCTGAGAGTTACCTCCTTGCCAGGCTGCCCGAATATATGGTTCCGACTTTGTGGGTAGAAATGCCTCAGATCCCCTTAACGGCAAATGGCAAGACCAATAAAGCTGCTCTTCCGCAACCGGACCTATCCCTTAACACCAGTAACTCATATACAGAGCCGCAAACAGAGTTACAGAATACGCTGGTTAAAATCTGGCAGGATTTACTGGGGCTGCAAAAAATTGGTATTCATGATAACTTCTTTGAACTTGGAGGGGATTCGATTCTTGCTATTCAGCTTGTAAGCAGAATAAGGCGCCTTGGATATGAGCTGCAACCCAAAGATATTTTTATTCAGCAAAACGTCGCGCGACTCTCTTCTTTGCTTGAAACACAGGTTATATCTTCAATAGCGACAGAGCAGGGCCTCTTAACGGGATCCTGCGGATTATTACCAATTCAGCAATGGTACCTGCAAAATGCTTCCGGGAATATTTCACATTTCAATCAAAGCGTATTACTGACGATCGATAAATTAGTTACAGCCCAGTTATTGCAGGATGTTGCAGATCATCTGATCAGCCATCATGATGCATTGCGTTTTTGCTATACTAAAACAGAAGATGGCTGGCAACAAACATACGGAACAGCAAAGGCTGAGGTACTTTCAGAAAACTTAAAAATTATAACTGCAGGCAGCTTGAGTGAAGAGGTAGGGAAAAAGGCAGACGAGTATCAGCGCAGCCTGGATATTAAAGAGGGGAGGCTCATCCGAACAGTGCTTATGCACACTCCTGAATATGAAACCCAAAACCGATTATTAATAGTTGTTCACCATCTGGCAATAGATGGCGTATCCTGGCGTATCCTTCTGGAAGATCTTGAAGAATTACTTAACGACCATTTTGTTGCCGGAACAAATCAACCTCAGACCGTTAAGGGCACGTCCTATCGCCAGTGGTATGAAGTTCTAAAACAATATAGCTTAAGTCGGAAGCTATTGGCGCAGCGCGATTACTGGCAGGATGTTGTGAAAAATTATCAGCCGCTTCCAACTGATAAAACCAGTGATGAAATAATGCTTTTAAAGCATGAGAACCACCATACAGTAAAGCTTAGTTCTGATTACACACAACGATTGCTAAGGGATGTGCCAAGGGTATATAAAACAGAAATCAATGATATCCTGTTGGCAGCACTGGCCCATATTCTGAATGGGTGGACAGGAAGGAAAAGCGTAACAATCGGACTGGAAGGACACGGCCGGGAAAGCATAGTTGAAAACATTGACACCAGCCGGACCATAGGCTGGTTCACAAGCCTCTTTCCCTTAAGGCTTGAAACTAACGGCGCATCGGAGCCAGGACACCTTATCAGAATAATCAAGGACCAGCTAAGACAATTGCCAGACAAAGGTTTAGGTTTCGGAGTACTGAAATTCCTAAATAAGGAAAGCTTCTTACAGGAAGCCGAGCCCTGGGATATCACCTACAATTATCTGGGGCAATTGGATAATGTGCTTGAAAGAAGTAATCTTCTTGGAATAGCTCAGGAAGACTCGGGGCCGCCTATTGCCGAAGACCAGAGCAAAAATGCGAAACTCTCGGTCGAATGCCATATCATCAACAGGGAACTGGTAATTAAATGGAACTTTAGCACTCTTCATTATCATGATGAAACAATAGAAAAACTTACAAACGCCTATAAGGAAAAACTTTTACAACTAATAGACCATTGTACAAATCACAACGGAAACTTCGACCTGAATGCATCTGATTGCGGACTGAGTCCGGAGATTAGTAACCAAGAGCTTAACAACTTTCTGAATATACCATTTAAGGATAAAAGAAGAGGGGATGAGATAGAGACAATGTTCCGCCTCAGTAGTCTGCAAGAAGGGATGTTATTTCATGGCTTATACAGTAAAGGCAGCGGGGCCTATATCAGCCAGTTTACCTGCGACCTTAATTTTGTGAATACCGATTATTTCAGGTTAAGCTGGGAAGGCGTTCTGCAGGCACATAATGTATTCAGAAGCGCATTTTATCATGACTCCTTTACTATACCTGTTCAATGTGTATACCGGCACACCGACTTAGAGATAGCTAATTTAGATTACCGCGATCTTACCGAACCACAACAGGCAGCAGCGATCCAACAGTATTTAAAAGAAGACAGTGCCAGAGGTTTCAATTTTATTCAGCCCCCTCTTACACGTTTTGCATTAATTCAGTTGAGTGAGGAAAAGTATAAGATGATCTGGACCACTCATCATATCATTTTTGACGGCTGGTCTTTACCCGTCCTTTTTAAAGAGTTTTTGGATAATTATGATCTGCTGACAGCGAATAAAAAGGTGCCGCAAAAGAACGTTGATGATTACAGCGACTATATCCGGTACTTGCAGAACGCTGATAAAATTTATCAGGAAACATTTTGGAGAGGCTACCTTAAAGGAATTCAACAAAGTACACTCCTTCCATTTATTAAAAATCAAGCTGATAGAACAAAGGGTGTCGGATCATACCAAAATGTTTCGATACAACCTGAGGCAAGGGCTATACAGCGGATCAAGGAATATGCTCAGAACAAGCATTTAACTGTTAATACAATAATGCAGGGAGTCTGGGCTTATCTTCTCTCTGTATATGCACGAACTGAACATGTATTATATGCAGTAACCGTATCGGGCAGACCCGATGATCTGCCGGACGTGGAGCAGCGGGTAGGTATGTACATTAATACCTTGCCTTTGCATGCGCACATACAGGAGGATATTCAAATAGTTGAGTGGTTAAGGGGCATACAGGCTGGCCAAATATCTTCCAGGCAACACCAGCATACCCCAATAAATGAAATACAGAAATGGTCCGGCATTCAGGGCGATTTTTTTGACAGTTTGCTTGTATTCTTAAACTATCCCGTGAAGCGGCTCGTCTCTGAAAAAGAATGGGCATTACAGATAGACAATGTATACATGTATGAGCAGAATAATTTTCCGCTTACTATTACCATAGGCGGCATTGGCGAGCTCAGTGTAGTTTTTACTTATAATAAGGACCTTTTAAAAGAGGAATACATTAAGGAAATACGCAATCATTTTGAATCGGTATTATTTCAAATCGTTGACAAGCCTTCCGGTATTCTCGGTGATATGAAGTTATTAAGCCGATCGGAAAAACAAGAAGTGCGTAATCTTTTCAAAATGGAAGGCTCGGCGGATAAACAACAGAAGAGTATAGTAGACCTTTTTAAGGAAGAGGTTGAAAAAGCTCCTGAAAACCCGGCCATAGTATTTGAGGAAGTACTCATAAGCTACCGGGAACTTGATGAACGTTCAGACAGGCTCGCATGTTATCTGCAGAATAAAGGGGTAGGCGAAGAAAGTTTGGTTCCGCTTTGTTTAGAACGCGGACCTGATTTGGTCATCGCGATTTTAGGGGTTCTGAAAGCCGGCGGGGCGTTTGTTCCGATTGATCCGGATTATCCTCAGGAAAGAATTGCTTACATACTGGCAGATACGAAATCCACGCTAATTGTTAGTAACAGTGCAAGCAAGAAGGGCTTATCAAATATTGGAGATATCAAGATCATTGAACTTGACGGAGAGGATGAAAAAACAATTAATTCTTTACCGAAAAGTAACCTTACTGCTTACATAAATGCAGAACAGCTTGCTTACGTAATTTATACCTCGGGCTCAACAGGTCAACCCAAAGGCGTGATGATTGAGCATAAAAGCCTGCTGAATTATGTTGTAAATAAAAAAACAAGATATATAACCGAAACGGAAGGAAATGCGGGAAGCTTTGTACATCTCTCGTATACGTTTGATGCGTCGCTGACGGCTATATTTATGCCGCTGCTGTCGGGCAAACTGATGGTAATAGGATCAAAACAGGTTGCTAATGTTTTTGAAGATCCGAACCTTTGGAAATATGCCCCCTACGACTTTATAAAGCTGACGCCTATACATCTTGGACTGCTGAAGGATGCAGTACCCGACACTAACAAAAAACGCTTAAGCAGCAAATTTGTAGTAGGAGGTGAGGCCTTGCTGCTAAGCCATTTTGATCAATTTATTGAAAAAGGTCTCGATACGGAAGTTGTTAATGAATATGGTCCGACGGAAGCTACAGTTGGCTGCAGCACCTACAGGTTTAATATATCCGGGAATAACGAAAAAATTAAGGATTCTGTACCTATTGGAAAGCCAATAGATAACACAAATCTCTATATACTTGGCGCCAGGCAGGAATTGTTACCTACTGGTATTGCGGGTGAACTGTATATAAGCGGCGTCCAGGTGGCGCGCGGTTACCTTAACCGGCCGGAGATGACTGCCGAAAAGTTTGTCAACGATACATTCGCTGCTGAGACGGGTACAATAATGTACAGAACAGGTGATCTTGCGCGATGGTTGCCAGACGGAAATATTGAATACCTCGGGCGGATAGATGATCAGGTTAAGATCCGGGGCTATCGTATAGAGCTTGGAGAGATAGAAGTTGTGCTCCAGCAGCATGAAAGTGTGAAGCAGGCAGTGGTAATAGCCAGGGAAGATGCGGGCGGAAACAAGCAACTGAATGCATTTATCGTCCCCGAAGCTGAATTTAATAAAGAAGTTTTACAAGCGTATCTTCAAAGCAGGCTTCCGGAATACATGGTGCCGGCTTTGTGGTCAGAGCTTGAAAGTTTGCCGGTAACACTTAACGGAAAGGTTGACAGGAAGGCATTGGCTGACCTGGACCTGAATGTCGGGGCGACTGAAGAATATACTCCCCCGGGAAATGAAACAGAGCGTAAACTGGCCGAAATTTGGCAGGAACTTCTGGAGATTGAGCAAGTTGGCATCCATTCTGATTTCTTTGACCTGGGCGGACATTCATTGCTTGCCATACGGCTGATATCATTCGTTCGAAGGGAACTCGGAGTAGAATTATCCATCAACGAAATTTTCGATTACCCCACTATAAGTTTATTGTCGGGCAAGATCAATACTATTGACAATGCAGGGCTGTTGCCTTCAATAAGTGTGATGCCTCGTCCTTCACAGATGCCTCTATCTTTTAGCCAGGAGCGTTTGTGGTTCATCGACCAGCTTGAAGGCAGCCTTCAATACCATATTACCGCAGTTATTCGTTTGCAGGGGAATTTAAATATAGCCGCCCTGGAGTATTCTCTGGGGGAGATTGTAAATCGTCACGAAATCTTGCGGAGTGTGTACTATGAGGAGGAAGGAATCGCTTACCAGAAAATTAAACCCGCCGGACGATGGCGTTTGAATGTTGCTGAACTTACTGACGAACAAAAGGTCGAAAAAGAATTACGGAAACATATTGCATTGAAAGCACAAGTGCCGTTTGATCTTTCGGCAGACGATATGTTACGGGCGGAACTGGTCGTTCTTTCTCAGACTGAGCATATGCTTTTAATAACCATGCATCATATTGCATCTGATGCATGGTCAATGCCAATCATGGTGCGCGAAGTGGCAGAACTTTACGCTGCCTACACGGAAAACCGCCAGGCGCTTTTGGATGTAGTGCCGCTTCAGTATGCAGACTATGCAATCTGGCAGAAAGAATATTTGTCGGAAGCCCTTCTGGAGACAAAGCTGGCTTACTGGAAAACAAAACTGGAGGGTGTCTCGCCGCTTCAGTTGCCAACGGACTATGCCCGTCCTTCAGAAATCAGTACACGAGGCGCCTCCGCAGAATTTGTAATCCCCGCTGACCTGAGCAAGAGTCTGGCGGAGTTAAGTAAAGTGCAGGGTGCTACTTTATATATGACACTGTTGTCAGCCTTTAACGTGTTGTTGTACCGTTATAGCGCACAGGAGGATATATGTGTCGGAACTTCAATAGCCGGCCGGCCACAGGCAGAGTTGGAGGGATTGATCGGTTTCTTTGTAAATACCCTTGCTCTTCGAAGTAAGCTAAGAGCAGAAATGGCTTTTACGGATTTACTGGCAGAAGTGCGGGCTACTATGCTCGAGGCTTATGCCAACCAGGAAGTTCCGTTTGAGCGAGTAGTCGAAGCGGTGGTTAAAGATCGCGATCCGGGCCGTAGTCCATTGTTTCAGGTGATGCTTGTTTTACGCAATACTCCGGAAGTTCCGCAGCTCCGGTTAGGGGATCTCATTTTAACCGGACAGCCCTATGAGCATACTACGGTGAAGTTTGATTTAACATTTTTTCTTACTGAAACCGCAAATGGTCTTGAGGGCTCTGTATTATATAGTACAGATCTTTTTAATGCCCGACGCATAGAGCGGATGATACGGCATTTCACTTCTATACTTAACTCAATTGTTTCTTCTCCGAAGGAACGGATAGGGAAAGTCAGAATGCTCAGTGATATTGAGGAAGCAGAGCTGATTTCAGGTTTAAATGTCAGCCGCGTAAAAAAACGACGCGAAAAGTCGCTGATAGATTTTTTTGAAGAGCATGCTCAAAAACATCCCGAATCAACAGCTTTGCAGTTTGAGGGGAAACTTTTAAAATATTCGGAACTGGATAGCAGAAGTAACCAGTTGGCGCATTACTTGAAAAGCAGAGGTGTTAGAGCAGATACTATAGTACCCCTTTTTATTGAGCGGGGTTTGGAAATGATTATCGGCATACTGGGCATATTGAAAGCCGGAGGAGCATATTTGCCAATTGATCCGGAGTTTCCTGAAGACCGGGTACAGTACATGCTGAAAGATTCAGGGGCAAATATAGTTCTGGGCGGAATTTCAACCCTCAGAAAACTAAGTAAAACCGGGGATCTGGAGTATATTGAACTTGACGGGGACTGGTCTTTATTTAGTGGTATGTCTTCGAAGAGCCCGGATGAGTATATAAGTCCGGAACAACTGCTATATGTTATTTATACATCGGGTTCTACCGGTCAGCCGAAAGGTGTATTGATCGAGCATAAAAATATGCTGGATTATGTACAGGGGCTGGATGAGCATATCGGTATAAATTCGTGCAAATCTTATGCGCTGGTTTCTACAATTGCAACAGATCTGGGCAATACCGTGCTGTTCAGCTGGTTGGTGTCGGGCGGTTCGCTTCATGTATTCTCAAAAGAGATGGTGAGCCATATCGAGAACATGCACAGCTATTTTGAAAACCACCGTATCGATTGCCTGAAAATTGTACCATCGCACTGGAAAGCTCTTTTGATGGACGGCACGCCTTTGCTCCCTGTCCGTTTATTAGTATTTGGCGGTGAGGCATTGCAAGGTGATGTAGTTCGCCTGATCGGCAGGTTTGACAATAATTGCCGTGTAGTCAACCATTATGGACCAACTGAGACGACTGTGGGCAAGCTGCTTCATGAAGTCGATCCTGGAGAAGAATACGGAACAACGGTGCCTGTCGGTAAGCCATTTTCCGACACAAAAATATATGTTTTAAGTAAAGAGGGAGCTTTATGCCCAGAGGGTGTGCACGGAGAATTGCACATCGGAGGGGCAGGAATAGCCAGAGGCTACCTCAATAACGAAGAATTAACCAGCCTAAAGTTTGTCAGGGATCCTTTTGATTCGACTGGCAGATCAAAAATATACAAGACCGGAGACCTGGTAAGTTACGACATGGATGGGAATATACAATTTCTCGGCCGTGTGGATGATCAGGTTAAGATCCGGGGTTACCGGGTAGAGCCAGGGGAAATCGGTCGTGTTCTTGAAGGATCCGATTTGGTGAGTCAGTCTGTGGTGGTTGCCAATGATGACAATCAGGGGAACAAGCAGCTTGTGGCTTATATAGTACCTGGCGGCTCTTTTAATCGTGAAGAGATACTTGATTACGCAAAGGAGCACCTGCCTGAGTATATGGTGCCTGCACACTTTGTAGAACTTGCGGAGATGCCATTAACGGCGAACGGAAAAGTTGATCGGAAGGCACTCCCTCAGGTCGACAGCGGAGCGAGCAATAATGGGGAATATGTTGCTCCGCGGACGGCGGTAGAGGAACGACTTGCAGAGATCTGGCAGGATATTCTTGAGGTTGAACAGGTTGGAATACACGACGATTTTTTTGAGCTTGGGGGACATTCGCTTTTAGCTGTACGCTTAATTTCTGCAGTGAGGAAGGCTTTTAAAACCGAACTGCCCATCAGCGATGTGTTTGACTATCCATCTGTAGCAGCATTGGCTGCTCAACTTGATAAACCTGCCGAAAAATTGAAGTCAGACGGCATCCAGCCTGTACAGCCAAGGCCGCAGTTTATTCCTCTGTCTTTTAGTCAGGAACGTTTATGGTTTATTGACCGCATGGAGGGCAGTGTCCAGTATCATGTACCTGCGGTATTGCGTTTGAAAGGCACCTTAAACATTAAGGCCTTAAATAATGCTCTAAGAGATATTGTAAATCGGCATGAAGTGCTTCGTACTTCAATTTTGGAGAAAGACGGACAGGCTTATCAGGTGATAAAAGAGCCGAATAGGTGGACTTTGATGCAGATTGACGGCTCAGTTTATAAAGAAAATGCAGCCGGGCTGGAAGAATGTATACGTCAGATAATAAGGGAGCCATTTGATCTTTCAAAGGATGACATGATTCGCGGACATCTGATTACCCTGAGCGAGGAGGAGGTTGTGCTGGTTGTCACCTCTCATCATATTGCTTCTGATGGTTGGTCGCGCTCTATTCTGGTAAGGGAACTCGTTTCTTTATATAAAGCTTATGACCAGGGATTAAGTAAAGACCTTGAGCCCCTTTCGCTCCAATATGCTGATTATGCAATCTGGCAAAGAACATTTTTGCAGGGAGGACTGCTCGATGAAAAACTGGATTACTGGAAAAAGAAATTAGATGGCGTAGCAGTATTAAACCTGCCTGCTGATCATGTACGCCCGGCGACGCAAAGCACCAAGGGCGCAATAACAGGCTTCAGGATTGAACAGCCTTTGGCAAAAGAGATAATGAGCCTGTCCAAATCGCATGGAACTACCTTATACATGACATTGCTTGCTGCATTTAAGGTCTTACTTCATCGTTATAGCGGACAGGAGGATATTTGTGTAGGAAGCGGGATTGCAGGACGACAGCAGCAGGAGCTGGAAGGGCTAATTGGCTTTTTTGTTAATACACTTGCCATGCGAAGCGAAGTTCGTGGCGATATGCCGTTTACGGAGTTTCTGCAATCTGTGAAGCTTACTGCTATGGAAGCCTACAGCCACCAGGAAGTGCCTTTTGAAAAAGTTGTGGATGCCGTGGTAAAAGAACGGGATGTAAGCCGCAACCCACTCTTTCAAGTTACGTTCGTGGTGCAAAATACACCTGATGTTCCTGATTTGTTATTAGGAGATGTGGCCCTGTCTGTTGAAAATTATGACCACGTTACAACAAAGTTTGATATAACATTCAGCATTACAGAAACAGACAATGGTCTTGAAGGCCTTGCTGAATATAATACTGACTTATATGAGAAGCGGACGATAGACCGGATGACTTCTCATTTTGTAAACCTTCTCCGGTCGATAGTGGAATTACCTCACGAAAAGCTCAGCGTGCTGGGAATTTTATCTGAGGATGAAAAAGCTTCGCTTCTAGACCTGAGCGCTGCTGTTGATATATTTTATAATCCCGGAGACAACCTGGTAACCCTCTTTGAGGAACAGGCAGCGAAGACACCAGAAGCTATCGCTTTAATATTTGAGGAAGAAAAACTTACCTATCGGGAGCTTAATGAGCGGAGTAACCAGCTTTCTCATTATTTAAAAGATCGGGGAGCAGAGCCTGAAGAATTAATACCAATCTGTATTGAGAGAGGTTCCTGGATGATTGTTTCCATTTTGGGGGTACTTAAGTCAGGTGCGGCGTATGTACCGCTTGATCCTGATTATCCCGAAGAAAGGATTAGTTTTATGCTCGGAGATGTTAGCGCAAGGCTGCTGGTAAGTAGCGAAAAGAGCAGAAAAAGCCTTGGCGATATACAGAGGCTTAAACTTATAGAGGTAGACGGAGCAGATGCTTCTTCTATCAGGGCCCAAGCCTTGACTAACCCGAAAAACTCTGTCTCGGCAGATCAACTGGCCTATGTTATTTATACATCGGGCTCAACCGGACGGCCTAAAGGGGTATTGGTAGAGCACGGATCGGTCGTAAATTTAATACGTGCTCAGACTTTGTATTTTAGCATTAACAGTGGCGACCGGATCCTGCAATTTTCTAATTACTGCTTTGATGCATCTGTTGAGCAAATATTTCTGGCCTTATCTAACGGAGCATCGCTGGTAGCATTCAGAGAAGATTTACTCTATAATACAGCGCTATTTGAAGCTTATTTAAGAACGCAAAAGGTCAGCCATTTACATGCCACACCGTTTTTCCTCGAAAACATAACACCCGATAATTATCCTCACTTAAGGCGTGTGATTGCGGGGGGAGATGTCTGCCGGAAAGAGTTGGCGGCACGATGGAAGGGCAAGGTAGATTTTTATAATGAGTATGGTCCAACAGAAACTACGGTCACATCAATAGAATATCATGATGTTGGAAGCTCCCAGGAGCGCAGTCTGGTGCCGATAGGTAAACCCCTGGTTAATGTATCTCTATATATTCTAGACCAGCACGGGGCTTTGTGTCCGGAGGGAATTCCGGGCGAGTTGTATATAGGTGGTGTGCAGGTTGCTCGAGGTTATCTTAACAGACCTGAATTAACCACGGAACGGTTTATCGCAAATCCTTTCGGCTTTGAGGAGAAAGATCGGTTATACAGAACCGGCGATCTTGCACGATGGTTATCTGACGGAAACATAGAATACCTTGGCCGGATTGATGATCAGGTAAAGGTTCGTGGGTACCGGATAGAACTAGGGGAGATTGAAAGTGTGCTGAATGAGCTGGAGCCGGTGGAAAATAGTTGTGTGGTTGTAAAGCACGACATCAATACAGGCAGCAGATTAACTGCTTACTACATTCCAAAAATGGGGGTAGTAAAGAAAAAAGAACATGCACTTTATAATGAGCAGATAGAAAGCTGGAAGGAGATTCATGAAAATGAATACGTGCTGGCTGAAGAAGAGGAAAGCGCAGATCCCGAGTTTGATATTCTTGGCTGGAACAACAGTTTTACGCGGCAACCGATCGCGGCTGAGCAAATGCGTGAGTGGCTGGAGGATATTACAGCTGTTATAATGGCTCAAACTCCGGAGCAGGTGCTGGAAGTTGGATGCGGCAGCGGACTGATCTATTATCAGCTGGCAGGCAAAATCAAGAGATATAGAGGTACAGATTTTTCCAGGCATTCTATAAATAAGATCAGGGAAAGGATTTTGCACGGGGGGAGAAATTATGGTCCCACAGAGCTTGAAGTGTGCGCAGCACATGAAATATCGATTAAAGAAGACGAACAACCTGACACAATAATAATAAACTCGGTAGTTCAGTACTTCCCCGGAGAAGATTATCTAAGTTCAGTTATCGAGAAGAGTATATCCCTTTTAAAAGGTAAGGGCCGTATAATTATTGGTGACGTCCGTGATAATCGTACGCTTGAAATCTTTAAAAGTCGCCTGCAGCTGGCTAAACAGCATAATGTCCTTGATATTGACGAATTTAAGTGGTCGGTTAAGCAGGAGGTTCTAAGAGAAGAGGAATTGTGTTTTTCTCCTGAATATTTTTATAATCTACCGCATTTATATCAGCAAATTACTCATGTGGACATACAATGGAAACAGGGAATTTATATTAATGAACTAAGTCAATACCGCTTTACTGCTATTATACATGTGGGCTTGGAAAAAGACATCTTAACTCCAAAATGGCAGGACTGGGATAGCACTGAAAAGCAAAACTTGCTTTTTGAACTAAAGGAGGGCCGATCCGTCATTGCTGTTAAAGATGCGCCGAACCATCGGCTATGGCAGGAGAGAAGTCTTGCAGATGCTCTGGAAGGTAAATCAGCAAAAACAACAGCAGACCTTGTCGAAGCTATGAAATCAGAAGACAAGGGCGCCGCCGAGGTCGAAAACCTCTTAAATACTGCTATTGCTGCTGGATATCATTACCGTCTTTTTCTTGACGAAGATCCTTTTAAAATAAATATACTCTTAGAAAAAGAGCACTCGGATAGCTTTGTACAATCTGTTTATAGCACTAACACTAATTGGAGCAATGGCATGTTTACCAATATTCCGCTGTTTTCGGATATTAGTTTACTACTGCAGAAAGAACTTAGATCACTGCTGCGAGAACGTCTTCCCGACTACATGATCCCGTCAGAATTTACGGCTCTTAATCACCTTCCTTTAAACAGCAACGGTAAAATTGATCGTAAATTTTTAGGCCATATCGATAATCGTATTGCAGCAGACAAGCTGAGTTATCAGGCACCGCGTAATGAAACGGAACAAACACTTGCTGAGATCTGGGAGGAACTGCTAAGTGTAGAGCGGGTAGGTGTTCACGATAATTTTTTTGAAATCGGAGGACATTCGTTGCTTGGAATGCGGGTGATATCTTCTATCAGAAAAGAATTAGAAGTCGAACTGGTTATTAAAGACCTTTTTATTCACCCAACTATTGCAGAACTGGCTGATTTTCTGAATTCGCAAAATACCGGGCTATTATATCCACGTATCGAAGTACAGCCAAGGCCAGTATTTATTCCCTTATCCTATAGCCAAGAACGCTTATGGTTTATAGACCAGTTGGAAGGAAGCACCCGATACCATCTGCCATCTGTTCTGCGACTTGATGGAGCGCTGAAGATCGATGAACTTGAGCGTGCTTTAAGAACCAGTGTAAGCAGACATGAAGTTCTTAGAACGGTGTTACTGGAAAATTCTGGAATTGGTTACCAGTACGTGCTGGATCATAAAGACTGGAAGCTTGATATAGCTGATGGCTCGATTTATCACGAAGATGAAAGAGCATTAAATAAGTACATAACCGAACTGATTAAGAAGCCTTTTGATTTATCAAAAGATTATATGTTCCGTGCTACACTTATATGCCTGTCCGATAACGAGCACATTTTAGTGGTAACGATGCATCATATTGCTTCAGATGCATGGTCAGTATCTGTTATTGTTGATGAGGTGGTGGAATTGTATAGTTCCATTATTGAAAAGCGATCTTTTAAACTGCCTAAACTGCCGATACAGTACGCCGATTACTCTATATGGCAAAGACAATACCTGTCTGGAGAAACATTAAATAAGAAAGTAAACTATTGGAAAAACAAACTGGACGGTGTATTACCACTGCAGTTGCCTTCCGATTATAGTCGCCCTTCTGCATGGAGCGGTCGGGGCGCGATGTCAGTTTTCCAACTCGATAAAACCTTATCTGAAGCATTACTACTGTTATGCAGAAAGCAGGGGACGACTCTGTTCATGATGTTGGAGGCAGCGTTTAAAGTTTTACTTCATCGCTACAGTGGGCAGGCAGATATCTGCATAGGGACATCCGTGGCTAACCGTACTCAAAAGGAATTGGAAGGGTTAATTGGATTCTTTGTTAATATGGTAGCCTTAAGAAGCTCTGTTAGCAGTGATATCCCTTTCACCGAGTTTTTGCAACAGATTAAAGCAAATACCCTGGAGGCGTTTGCAGAACAGGATGTGCCTTTTGAAAAGGTAGTTGATGCTGTGATAA
This sequence comes from Pedobacter superstes, assembly GCF_037622515.1. NCBI lineage: Bacteria > Pseudomonadati > Bacteroidota > Sphingobacteriia > Sphingobacteriales > Sphingobacteriaceae > Pedobacter > Pedobacter superstes. The sequence continues at coordinate 19,972 of NZ_JBBJCN010000006.1, read as the reverse complement.
CGGAACGGGATGTCAGCCGTAATCCCCTGATTCAGGTGATGCTTATTTTGTTGAATACTCCGGAAGTTCCCGAGATGCGTTTGGGCGACGTCGTCCTTTCGAGAGTGAATCAACAACAAACCACAACATTATTTGATCTCAGCTTTTATGTAACAGAAAGTCCTGAGGGTTTGCAAGGAACAGTGCATTACGCTACTGATCTCTACACTGAGCATACAATTGAAAGGATGATCGGCCATTTTAAGGAATTACTTGATTCAATAATTTCAGCGCCGGAGCTAAAAGTTGGAAATTTAAATATACTTACACCGGAAGAAAAAAATGTAATTCAGCTTGAATTTAACCGAAACCAAACAGATTGCCCCCGAGACCAGAGTATTACGCAACTGTTTGAACAACAGGCATTAAAAAATCCTGAATCGATAGCAGTAAAATTTGAAGGTGAACAACTTAGCTATAGAGAATTAAACAATTTATCAAATCAACTGGCTTATAAGTTGATAAGCCGGGGTGTGCGTAAGGGGATGATGGTTCCGATCTGTGTTGAGAGAGGGTTGGAAATGATCACAGGAATATTGGGAATATTAAAGGCAGGAGGTGCTTATGTGCCTATTGATTTGGAATATCCTAAAGACAGGATCAGTTATATGCTTGAGGATACGTCGGCAACTGTGGTTTTAAGCACTAAGGGAAACAGGAAAGTATTAGAAGACCTGGGAAAGGAGATCGACATTGTTGATATTGAATTATTCGCACCATCCTCCTTGCACGCAAGTGAACTGCCTGTTGTAGGAGCAGATGATCTTGCCTATGTGATCTATACCTCCGGATCTACAGGAAGACCCAAAGGCGTGCTTGTGGAACATGGTAATGTGGTAAGTTTGGTGAAAGGCATTGATTATATTCATGTCGGAGCAGAAGATACTTTACTATCGACGGGTTCACCATCATTTGATGCCAGTACATTTGAATATTGGGCTATGTTATTGAACGGCGGTCGTTTGCTTTTATGTTCTGAAAGCCGTTTGTTAAATAGTGAATCGCTTAAAAATGAAATAATAAGGAATAATGTAAATAAAATGTGGTTTACATCCAGCTGGTTTAATCAACTGGTAGAAACAGATATCACAGTTTTTCAGACATTAGACAGCATCTTAGTGGGTGGAGAGAAGTTATCTGAGAAGCACATTAGTCAGGTACGTGAAACTTACCCCGGAGTCAGGTTAATAAACGGTTACGGACCAACAGAGAATACTACGTTTTCATTGACTTATGAGATTAATGATTTAAGTGCGCTAAATACGATACCCGTGGGTAAGCCGCTTAATAATCGAAAAGTGTATATCGTAGACGATCAATTTCAATTAAGTCCGATTGGAGTTCCGGGAGAAATATATCTTGGTGGAGCAGGATTATCAAGGGGTTATTTAAATCAGCCGGAGCTGACTGCGGAGAAGTTCGTAACTGATCCGTTTGATTTTGAAAGGGGTTCAAGGTTATATAAGACGGGTGATTCAGGAAGATGGTTGCCGGACGGAAACATTGAGTTTTTAGGTCGGATTGACGACCAGGTTAAAATAAGGGGCTATCGGATAGAACCAGGCGAGATAGAAAAAGTACTTGAGAAATGCGAACGAGTAAGGCAAGCAGTAGTTCTTGTGAAAGCAGATGACAGCGGACATAAAAGGCTGGTTGCGTATGTGACTTCGGAAGGTACCTTTGATAAAGAATTCATCCGTGATTACGCTCTTAGTATACTGCCTGAATACATGGTGCCCGCTCTATGGGTAGAGTTGGAAATGATGCCCTTAACCAGTAACGGCAAAATTAATAAACGAGCGCTCCCGGATCCTGATATGAACGAGATGCATAGCGAAGATTTTGCAGCTCCCCGTAATGACTTTGAAATAGCCTTGGCAGAGATATGGGAGGATCTGTTGGGAATAGATCGGGTTGGGATATACGATAACTTTTTTGAACTTGGAGGTGACTCTATTCTTACAATACAGGTAGTAAGCCGGATGCGTCGTTTAGGCTATGAGTTCCAGGTGAATGATATCTTTACTCATCAAACCATAGATAAACTTTCGTCAATAATAGATGCAGCTCCAGGAAATGATCAGTCTGTTGAACAAGGTTTATTAGAGGGCGACTGCGGGTTATTGCCTGTCCAGCAATGGTTTTTTGAAATGGAACTTACAGATATATCCCATTTCAACCAGGGTGTTTTATTAAAAATTGATAAAGCTGTTGCCTCTGATGTGCTTAGCCAAGCCGTTAATCAGTTAATAAATCAACATGATGCGCTTCGGTTTAAATATTCGCAAAATGAAGGAGAATGGCAGCAGCAATACCAGGCTAAAGAAGCAAAACTCATTGCAGTTGATCTTAAATCAGTGTCAGAAGATTCGCTGGCTGACTTAATTAGCAATCATGCCGATAAGTACCAACGTAGCCTGGATATTGAAAAGGGCGGGCTGATGCAGGTAGTGTTGATGGAAACTCCCCCTGGAGAAAGGTATAACAGGTTGTTTATTGTAATTCACCACCTGGCGATAGACGGAGTTTCCTGGAGAATATTATTGGATGATCTGGAGGTTTTACTCAGCGGAGCCATTGCGAACGAATCCCCAAAATTAGGAGCTAAAACCAGCTCTTACAGGGATTGGTATAAGGCCTTGGAGGCTTACAGTCAAACACGTAATTTGATAGAACAAACTGCTTATTGGAAGCAAATAGTATCTGCCTACGAACCTTTCCCTTCAGACTATTCGTATACCGATTCTATTCGCGTAAAAGAAATAGTTCATCATAGTATACAACTTGATGCCGCTCAAACTTTACGCTTATTACAAGAAGTACCCCGCGTATACCATACAGAAATTAATGATATACTGTTAGGTGCACTCGCACAAACACTTTGCACCCAAACTGAGAAAAACAGCGTAATTATTGGTCTTGAAGGACATGGTCGTGAAAACATTTCAAAAGGTATCGACACCAGTCGCACTATAGGATGGTTCACAAGTCTTTATCCGATTTTACTGGAGGCCAAAGAAACATACAGCGCCGATGAGTTAATTAAGGCAGTGAAAGAGCAGTTGAGGCGTATTCCTGATAAAGGCTTAGGCTACGGAGTGTTGAAATATATTAATAAAGAAAGTGCATTGCAAGGCGATGAGCCCTGGGATATAATGTTTAACTATTTAGGCCAGTTAGATAACGCCATAAGCGAAAGTAAATGGCTGAAAGGTGCAGAAGAGTCTGCAGGAGCCGGAAGAAGTGTAGAGCAGATAGTTAAAGAACGGTTATCAGTTGATTGCTATATACGTTCGGGTGTACTTGTTGTACGATTTAATTACAGCAACAAGCATTTTAAGGAAGAAACCATCAGCGGGCTGGCATCGGATTATATCGCTAAGCTTGAGTGGTTGATAACCCATTGCGTTGAGATGGGTAAAACAGGGGTAGTCTATACTCCTTCTGATTATGGAGTAGGGTCTGAAATAAGTTATGAGGAGCTCGATAAATTCCTGGGAGACGACGATGACGATAATATAATGAGTTTTTAAGATTATGACTATCAAAGAATTTATATCATCTCTTGATAAAATGAGTTTTTCCTTATCTGTAGAAGATGGGAAACTTCATTTGAAGGGTGATAAGAAAAGGTTATCACGTGAGCAGATTGAGGCTATAAAGTTAAATAAGGATGTAATTGATTATATCAAGGAGAATAAGGAGGAATTAATAAAATATATCCAGGATTTTTCCGGGCCGTCTTCCATAAAGAAATCCAAAAATATCTCTTCTATTTATCGTTTAAGTGGTTTACAGGAAGGAATGCTTTTTCATGGGCTATATGACGAAGAGGCCAGAGCGTATGAGGTACATTTTAACTGCGACCTTATCGGATTAAATCCTGAAACTTTTAAGAAAACCTGGAGCTATATTCTAAGACACCACAGTATACTTCGCAGTGCTTTTTATTACGATTCTTTTAGTACGCCGGTACAGTGTGTATACAATGAAGTAGCGCTCTCTGTAAAGGAACTGGATTTCCGGGACCTGAATGAAAGGGATCAGGCAGCTGCCGTAGAAAAATATGAAGCTGAGGATCGCAATACGGGTTTCGACTTTAAAAAGCCCCCTTTAACACGCTTTACATTGATTCGCCTGAGCGAGGATCGCTATCGCATGATATGGACAACCCATCATATCTTATTTGACGGATGGTCTCTGCCGATTCTAATGGAAGAGTTCTTAACGATCTATGAGCAACTAGCATCAGGGATAAAAGTAAAAGATGCAGAAGAGGATCGTTATGAAGATTATATCCGGTATATAGAACGTGTTGATAAGGAGGAAGAAGAACAGTACTGGCGAGATTATTTAAAAGGCATCGAGCATAGTACGCTTCTTCCGTTTATTGGAACAACAACCGAGCGTACAACAGGGACAGGAGAGTATCGATCCATGTCTTTTTTTCTCGATGGAGTTACTACAGAGAAAATACAAAATTATGCTCAGAAGCACCGGGTTACTGTCAATACCCTTATGCAGGGCGTGTGGTCCTACCTATTACATCAGTACACTGGCAAATCAGATATTGTATACGGTGTAATTGTTTCAGGCCGTCCTGATGATCTTCAGAATGTAGAGAAACGTGTTGGTATGTATATCAACACCTTGCCCCTGCATTCACGAATTGATCTGGAAAATAGCATACCTGGTTGGTTGCAGCAAATACAGGAAGAGCAGGTTTCTTCACGCAGGTACCAATATACACCTTTGAATTACATCCAGAGATGGAATGGAATTAGCGGAGTTCTGTTTGATACACTATTAGTGTTTGAAAATTATCCGGCCAGCAAACTAATAACTTCTAAAAAGTGGTGTTTAGGGGTTGAAAATATACAATCGCACGAGCAAACCAATTACCCTCTTAGCGTTATTATTAATAGTTCGGAAGAGATTAAAGTAGGCTTCAGTTATAATACACAACTCTTAGATGAGCTTTATGTAAGGGAGATAAGTAATCATTTTGAACACGTATTGCTGCAAATGGTGGAGAGCGATAGCTCCAGCATTTCTAACTTACGCCTCCTTACATCATCGGAAGAACATCAAATATTAGAAGGATTTAGATCTGAAGAACTGTTATGTAATGCAGACTCTAGCTTGGTAAGCCTGTTTGAGGAACAGGTAGTAAAGAGTCGGGATGCCGTAGCTGTGATAGAGGGCGAAACAAGGTTAAGCTACTCCGCTCTTGAGGAAGCAGCCAACCGTTTGGCTCATTATCTTCAAAGCAAGGGGGTAGGCCGCGGTAGTTTAGTGCCGGTTTGTATGGAACGGGGAACAGGATTAATAATAGGTATCCTGGGGATCTTAAAAGCCGGAGCTGGCTATGTGCCGATCGACCCCGCTTACCCTGAGGATCGAATTAGCTATATGCTGGAAGACAGCCAGGCCCGAATAGTATTAAGCAGCAAGGCAAGTCGGCGGCAAATAAAAACCAGTAGCTCCATAACTATTATAGAAACTGACGGCAGTGACCAATCAGCGATCTTAAACGCAGCATCAAGTAGACCGGAAAACGGATTATTATCAGAAGACCTGGCATACGTAATCTATACTTCCGGTTCCACCGGCACCCCCAAAGGCGTAGAGATTACTCATAAAAACGTCACCTCGTTTATAGCCTGGTGTCAGGATGAATTTTCCTCAAGCCGGTTTGAGACAGTATTTTTTTCGACGTCGATATGCTTTGATCTGTCTGTATTCGAGATATTTTATCCTCTTAGCATTGGGAAAAGCTTCAGGATATTGGAAAACGGCCTGGCCATCAGTGAATTTTTATCCATTGATAAGGACATCCTTTTAAACACTGTCCCCAGCGTAGTAGCCGGTTTGTTGGCAGAAGGGGCTAATCTGAGCCAGGTGACTGTACTAAATATGGCGGGGGAACCCGTCCCTGAACAGATACTGCAAAACTTAGATACATCTTCCATAGAAGTGCGGAACCTGTATGGTCCAACAGAAGATACCACATATAGTACCATTTACCGATTAAAGAAAGAGGCACCTATATTAATCGGCAAGCCTATAGCCGGTACTCAAATATATATCGTTAATGCCAGACATCAATTATGTCCCGCAGGCATCGTTGGCGAATTATGTATAAGCGGTAACGGGTTAGCGCGGGGCTATTTAAACCGGGCGGACCTGACTGCCGAGAAGTTTGTATCCAATCCCTTCAGCAATAAGGCCGGCGCGAGAATGTATAAAACCGGCGACTTAGCCCGCTGGCTGCCTGATGGTAACATCGAGTACCTTGGCCGGATAGACGACCAGGTAAAGATTCGGGGTTACCGCATCGAATTGGGGGAGATAGAAAACGTATTGCGCCAGCATCCGGGAGTACGCCAGTCTGTAGTTCTGGCCCGGGAAGACAGCAGCGGTAATAGGCGATTAGTTGGGTATGTCGTGCCTGAAGGAACATTTGATAAGCAAAATCTGCAAACCTATCTTCAGGAAAAACTTCCCGAATACATGGTGCCGTCCCTGTGGGTAGAGTTGGACAGGATACCCTTAACCCCTAACGGGAAGACAGACAAGAAGGCATTACCCGAGCCCGATATGAGCGGTCAGCAGAGTCAGGAATATATTGCCCCGGGCACCGAAACCGAGCAAAAGCTGGCAAGCATATGGCAGGAATTACTTGGAGCTCAACAAATTGGCATCCATGATAATTTTTTTGAGCTGGGAGGGCATTCGCTGCTGGCCATGCGTGTTATCTCTTCCATAAGAAGAGAGTTAAAAGCGGATGTGGCGATAAAGGACTTATTTATGCGCCCTACCATAAGTCAGATGGGGCTTTATCTAGATGAGCAGGTAAAAGGTCCGTATACTCCGGCAATGAAGGCGGTTAATCGCCCTCCCCAAATACCTTTATCTTTTAGCCAGGAACGTCTGTGGTTTATTGATCAACTGGAGGGAAGTCGGCAATACCACATGCCATCGGTATTAAAAATCAAAGGTGACTTAAATATTGATGCCCTGAATAATGCATTGAATGATATCGTAAACCGCCATGAAGTCCTCAGGTCTGTAATTATTCAAAAAAATGGCCAGCCTTATCAGCAGCCAGGGGAAATAAACCGATGGAAGTTAGAGGTTATAGATGGAAGCGTTTATTCTGAGCATAATGAGTTAAAAGAATTTATTCAAAATCTCATTCAAGCACCGTTTGATCTTTCAAAAGATTTTATGCTTCGGGCCCACCTGATACTATCGGGCGAACGGGAATACCTTTTGGTGATTACCTTGCATCATATCTCGTCAGACGGCTGGTCAAGATCAATTTTGGTCAAAGAGATGGTTGAGCTTTATGCTTCATACCAGAAAGGATCAATCCCGACTTTACAGCCTTTGCCACTTCAGTATGCCGACTATGCAATTTGGCAACGATCTTATTTACAGGGTGAGGTTTTAGACAAAAAGCTTGATTATTGGAAGAAGCAATTAGACGGAACTGCAACATTAAATCTTCCCACAGATTTTATACGTCCGGTCGTTCAGAGCACAAAAGGGGCGAGTGCCGGATTTAAGATTTCTCAGGACGTATCAGAAAAAATAAATGAGCTGAATCAATCACAGGGAACAACTCTTTACATGACTTTGCTGGCTATTTTTAAGGTGTTATTACACAGGTACACGGGCCAGAATGATATTTGTGTTGGAACGGGCATAGCCGGAAGGCAACACTATGAAATGGAGGGATTAATTGGCTTTTTTGTGAATACCCTTGCAATGCGCAGTCAGGTTTACGGCGAAACCGCATTTTCAGAATTTCTTAAGACAGTAAAAGCGACGACTTTGGATGCTTATACCCATCAGGAAGTGCCATTTGAAAAAGTTGTTGATGCAGTTGTTCACGAAAGAGATTTAAGCAGAACTCCCCTGGTTCAGGTTACTTTTATTGTTCAGAATACTCCAGACATACCACAAATAGTTTTAGACGATGTAGAACTTGCGGTTGAAAATTATGACCATATCACCTCCCGGTTTGATATCAGTTTTAGTGTAAAATCAACTGCTGATGGCATAGAATGTTTGGTAGAATATTGTGCCGACCTGTTTTATCCGGAGACAATACAGCGCATGATCGGGCATTACATGCAGCTGCTTGGTTCGGTACTGGAGAACCCGGATAAAAAAATCGACTTATTACTTTTAACTACTGAAGAAGAAGAGCGTCAACTTGCTTCTTTTTCTAATTCTGATTTATTGGCGCAGCCTTCAGGCGAAACCTTGATCAGTTTGTTTGAAAAGCAAGTAAAGGCCACACCCGACGCAATTGCACTTATTTTTGGAAAACAAACAGTAACCTACAAGTCATTAAACGAAAAAGCTAATCAGCTTGCTCGTTTCTTAATAACCCTAGGAGTTCAGAAAGAAACGCTTGTACCAATTTGTGTCGGGCGCTCAACCGAAATGATCATCGGTATATTAGGTATACTTAAGGCTGCGGGCGCTTATGTGCCAATTGATCCTTCGTACCCAAGAGACAGGATAGGTTTTGTACTTGAAGATACTAAAGCAAACCTGATAGTGAGCAGTTCAAGCGCGGGCGAAAACCTGGTTGAGCTTTCAGGAATCAGAATTATATTTTTAGACGGTGCTGATAAAGAACTGATAGATGCTCAGCATAATACAAATTTGCCGCTCACGATAAACCACGATCAGTTAGCATATGCAATCTATACATCCGGCTCGACCGGTAAACCGAAGGGCGTTTTAATAGAACATAGGTCCGTATCAAATTATATAGCAGCTCAGACCAAATACTTTGAAATCGATAGTACCGACCGTATACTGCAATTTTCTAATTATTGCTTCGATGCTTCTGTTGAACAGATATTTTTAGCGTTATCAAATGGGGCTTCTTTAGTTCTTTTTGAAGAGGGCTTACAACTTAACCCCGACCAGTTTTCAGTGTTTTTAAATGATGCGGGAGTTACACACCTTCACTCAACACCTTTTTTCCTTGAAAACCTAATTCCTCAAAAGTGTGGTCAGTTAAGAAGAGTTGTTGCAGGCGGTGATCTGTGCAGACGTGAATTAGTAAACAAATGGGAAGGTACCGCAGATTTTTATAATAAATACGGGCCTACGGAAACCGCTATTTCGGTTGCTGAATATAAAGCGGAGACCAATTCGCTAAAAAATGCCACATCTGTTCCGATTGGAAAGCCGCTGAGAAATGTTTCTGTTTACGTATTGGATAAAAACTTCTCCGTTTGCCCTATCGGTATACCTGGTGAAATTTATATAGGAGGAATACAAGTTAGCCGTGGGTATTTGAATCAGCCGGAATTGACCGCGGAAAAATTTGTAGAAAACCCAACTTCTGCTTTTCCTGCATCGCGGCTGTACAAAACAGGGGATTTGGGAAGATGGTTGCCAGACGGAAACCTGGAATATCTCGGCCGGATGGACGATCAGGTAAAAATACACGGTTACCGTATTGAAACGGGAGAGATAGAAAGTGTGCTAAACGCACTTACCTCAGTTGATAACAGCTGCGTTGTCGTAAAAGAAGATAAAGATACGCGGAACAACCGGCTTGTCGTCTACTATCTGCCAAACCATTTCGCTGTCAAAGTTAAAGAAGCTCAACTTTACGATGAACAGGTAGCGAGCTGGAAAGTGATTCATGAAAATGAATATGTAACAGCAGATGAAAACATAGAAAGTCCTGAATTTAACATTTTGGGCTGGAACGATAGCTTTACGCGTGATCCTATTCCTGCTGAACACATGCGGGAATGGCTGACGGATATCATACATGTAATTTTTTCGGACCGGGTAGGGCATGTATTGGAGATTGGATCCGGAAGTGGCTTAATATATTATCAGCTTGCCGGCAAGATTGATAGATATATTGGAACGGACTTTTCAAAGGCATCAATTAACCTGATCCGAAACCGGATAAATCTTGGATTGCGCGATTATGGGCCAACGGAATTACAGGTCGCTGCAGCTCATGAAGTTACAGTAAACGATGCCGAAGAGATTGATACCATAATATTAAACTCGATTATACAATACTTTCCGGGTGAAGATTATCTAAGTAAAGTTATAGAGAATGGTATTTCGATTCTAGGAAACAACGGGCGTATTGTTATCGGAGATGTGCGGGATTTACGGACTTTAAAATTGTTCAAAGCCCGGCTGAAATTAGAAAAATTTCCGGATTTCGTAACTCTGCCCGAGTTTAACTGGTCGCTGGAACAAGACATGCTCAATGAAGAGGAACTTTGTTTCTCTCCCGGATATTTTTACGGATTGCAGAGGAAATACCCGCAAATTACTCATGTAGAGATTGTTTGGAAACACGGTTCGTATGTAAATGAACTAAGCGCATACCGGTATACGGTGGTTATTTACGTAGGACTGGAAAAAGAAGTATTTAAACCAGATTGGCAAATTTGGAACCCGATAGAAGGAAGCGCAAAAATTATCGCTCAGCTTGAAAAAGAAGTTCCTGTTATCGCCGTCAGAGATGTTCCTAATCCGAGGTTACAGCGGGAAGGTGAGTTGCTCAGAATATTAAAAGATGGTTCAGTAAATAATGTAGGCCAACTTTTGGCGGTGCTTCATGATGTGGGTGAATTGGATGAAGTGAATAAAATGATCAGCACTGTAGAACGAAAAGGATACAGCTACAAGCTTTTTCTCGACAAAGATCCATTAAAACTCAATATTTTAATGGAGAAATCACCTTCAGATCGATTTATCGAGCAAGTTTACAATGAAAACAGTGCAGTACCGGACGGCAGGCGGTTTACAAATATCCCCATGTTTAACGATATCTGTTCTCAGTTACAAAAAGACATCAGGAACCTGATGCTCGAAAAGCTGCCGGAATACATGGTTCCGTCAAAATTTGTCGCTATTCAAAAAATGCCCTTGAATCGCAATGGCAAGATTGATAGAAAATTTCTGAGTTCAATAGAAAACAAAGGTACAGGCAGCAGAACTGATTACCAGGCTCCCAGAAATGAGGTGGAAAAATCTATTTCTGACATTTGGAAGAGTTTACTCAACATAGAACAAGCCGGCATAAACGAGAACTTCTTCGAATTAGGCGGTCATTCTTTATTGGCCGTGCGGGTCATTTCTATGATACGCAAAGAGTTGAATGTTGAGTTGATGATCCGCGACTTATTTTCCTACCCTACGATTTCGGAGTTGGCGGAACATTTGCGGACATTAGGTCTGGGGGCGTCCCTGCCTTCAATCACTGTAATGCCCCGGCCTGAACATATTCCATTATCGTTCAGCCAGGAGCGGTTATGGTTTATCGATCAGTTAGAGGGGAGTATACAGTATCAGATGCCGGCCGTATTGCGATTGAAGGGACGGTTGAATCGTGAGGCTTTAAACTACGCATTGCTAACAATAATAAACCGCCACGAAATTCTTCGTACAGTTATCAGAGAACACAATGGCGAAGGTCACCAATACCTCCAGAAGGCAGACAATTGGGCTCTGCAAATCATAGATAAGGAAGACATAAAAAATGGAGATATAGATTTACATCTATTGATACAAAATTTAATTATCGCTCCGTTCGATCTGGCAGGAGATTACATGCTTCGTGCCCAGCTAATTGAAGTTGAAGAAGAGGATCATATATTGGTGGCCACAATGCACCATATCGCTTCCGATGGCTGGTCTACTTCTGTATTGGTTAAGGAGGTTGTAGAACTCTATGCAGCCTATACTTCCAACAGAGACCCACAATTGCCAGCTTTAGCTATCCAATATACTGATTATGCAATCTGGCAGCGAAATTATTTTCAAGGCGATTTATTTGACAAGAAACTTGCTTACTGGATAGAAAAACTGAAGGATGTATCACCATTGCAATTGCCATCAGACTATGACAGACCTTTAGTAAAAAGTGTTCATAGTGATGTTGTTAATGTCCGGCTGGATATAGGGTTGTTAAAGGAGCTGGAGTCACTTAGTCAGAAACAAGGTGCGACATTATTCATGACTTTATTATCTGCCTTCAAAGTGTTAATGTATAAATACACCGGGCAGTCAGATATTTGTATAGGTACCCCTATTGCAGGAAGAACACAGCTCGAAGTCGAAAATCTAATCGGTTTTTTTGTGAATACTTTGGCTTTACGATCTGAAGTTCGAGGCGAAGAATCATTCACCAGCTTCTTGCAGGATGTACGAACGACAACTATTGATGCATTTGACAATCAGGATGTTCCGTTTGAAAAAGTAGTTGATGCAGTAGTTACTACAAGAGATGCTGGCAAAAACGCCTTGTTTCAAATCATGTTTGTTCTTCAAAATACCCCTGATGTACCCGAACTTCGGCTGGAAGATTTGATTATATCATCCGAGGCTTTCGAACATACCACTACGCAGTTCGATTTTACAATCAATTTAGCAGAATCGGAAAACGGGCTGAATGTCAGGTGGGAATTTAAAAACGACCTGTATAAAAGGTCCACAATTGAGCGGATGTTGAGTCATTATAAAATCTTGCTCGAATCGATTGTGAGTTCACCCGAAACTAAGATAGGTTTGCTGCCGATAATTAGTAAGGCTGAGCAGGCTCAGATCGGGAGCTTCAATATTAATGGAAATGATTATTCTAAACAGACCATTGCAGCGGTTTTTGAAGAACAGACAAGCAAAACACCGAATGAAATAGCTTTAATATTCGGCCAGGAGGAGATTACCTATAAGGAGCTGAACGAGCGGGCTAATCGCGTTGCACATTATTTACACAGCAAAAATGTAAGGTCAGAAGAGCTCGTACTGGTTTGTGTTGACCGTAGTGCAGATTTAATGATTGGTATTCTGGGGATATTAAAAGCCGGAGCAGCGTATGTACCGGTGGATGCCGGCTACCCCGCAGACCGGATTCGCTTTATGCTGGAAGATACGGGCGCAAAAATAGCACTGATATCAAAGGCCAATAAATTAAAGTTGGCTTATACAACAGGCCTTGACTTGATAGAAATAGATGGAAAGGATCAGATATCAATTCTATCACAGCCTTCACTTAGTCCTCAGAGGAATATTACTCCTAATAATTTGGCTTACGTAATATACACTTCGGGTTCTACAGGTAAACCCAAGGGCGTTATGGTAGAGCACGGCAACGTGGTGAGTTTGGTAAAAGGAGTAGATTACGTCAACCTTACAGAAAGCGACAGACTTTTAGTAACCGGGTCGCCTTCGTTCGATGCCACTACGTTTGAATACTGGAGCATGCTGCTGAACGGCGGAAGGCTGATAGTATGCAGCGAGGCTGAATTGTTGGATAGCAATAAGCTCAGTGGCATAATTAGAAATCAGGGTGTAACGATGATGTGGTTTACATCAAGCTGGTTCAATCAGTTGGTCGATACTGATATTAAGCTATTTGACGGACTCCAGACTATCCTGGTAGGGGGTGAAAAATTATCAGAGCAACATATTGGAAAGTTTCGTGAACTATATCCGGAAATCCGTTTGGTAAATGGCTATGGCCCCACTGAGAATACCACTTTCTCATTAACCTATGAGATAAACAAATTGGAAGGATTACGTTCAATTCCAATCGGGAAGCCTTTATCCAACAGGGAAGTTTATATTTTTAACGAGGCCCGGCAGGTAGTGCCTGTAGGAGTGCCCGGAGAGATTTTTCTGGGTGGAGCAGGATTAGCGAGAGGATACCTAAATCGGCCGCAGCTTACAGCAGAGAAATTCATTTCAAATCCACTGCTTAATGGAACAAGTTCGATAGTATACAAAACCGGCGATCTTGGGCGGTGGTTGCCTGATGGTAACATTGAATACCTGGGCCGAACTGATGAACAGGTAAAGATTCGCGGTTATCGGGTAGAACCCGGCGAAATCGAGAGTGTAATACTTGAGAGTGGTATGCTGAATCAGGCAGTGGTAATAGCCAGAGCTGATAGTACTGAAAGTAAAACCCTGGTAGGATATGTGGTGCCCGGAAAAGATTTTGATAAAGAAGCTCTGCAAAGGTACCTGACAGATAGATTGCCGGATTATATGATTCCTGCGCAATGGGTAGAACTTGATCAGATTCCGCTTACGGCAAACGGAAAGACCGATAAAAAGGCTCTTCCCGAACCAAATATAAGTGAACAGTTAAGTCAGGGATATACTGCCCCCGAGACAGAAATACAGAAAGCTTTAACTGAAATATGGCAGGAAGTACTTGATGTAAAACAGATCGGCATTCGTGACGACTTCTTTGAACTGGGAGGGCATTCATTATTAGCGATTCGGTTAATATCTGCCATACGCAAACAACTGGGAACAGAAATCGCGATAAGTGAAATTTTTAATTGTCCCACGATAGCATTACTGGCGGCGCAAATTGAAATCCAGCCGGAAGCTGCCGTTCTTCCGCCGATCAGTTCAGTTTATCCCCGACCGGAAAATATTCCTTTATCTTTTAGTCAGGATCGGCTATGGTTTATAGACCAGATGGAGGGTAGTGCACATTATCATATACCTGTTGTATTAAATCTTACCGGTAATTTAAACACTGAAGCTTTACAAAATGCCTTGCAGAAAGTAATAAACAGGCATGAAGTATTAAGGACAGTTATAAATGAAGAGAATGGAGTGGGTTATCAATATATCCTGGAACCGGATAGCTGGACTTTGAAGCTTACAGACGGCAATAAGTGCGGAGATCTGGAAACTTATATTGCACAATTGATAAAAGAACCATTCGATCTGTCTGAGGATCATATGATACGTGCCGAACTTATCAATTTAACTTCAGAGGAGTATTTTCTTATTGTAACATTACATCACATTGCTTCGGATGGCTGGTCAGCATCGATCCTTGTTAACGAAATTGTTGAATTGTATGAGGCGTATGCAGAAAACCGCAAAGACCGTTTGTCAAACCTGCCGATACAGTATGCCGATTATGCAATTTGGCAGCGGACACAGCTTGAGGGAAATGTACTGGATAAAAAACTGGCATATTGGAGAGAAAAACTGAATGAAGTAGGTACATTACAACTCCCCACCGACCATTCCCGGCCGGATGTTCAAACATACAAAGGTGCTTCAGTTGAGTTTAATTTAGATCAGGAGCTAGTCGGAAACCTGCAGGCTTTGAGCCAGGAACAGGGATCCACAATATTTATGACTTTACTGTCTGTGTTTAAAGTACTGCTTTACCGGTATACCGGACAGCAGGATATTTGTGTTGGTACGCCGATAGCAAACCGCACGCAGCACGAACTGGAAAATCTTATTGGATTTTTTGTCAACACACTGGCCCTGAGAACAGAAGTAACAGGCGACTTAACATTTGTACAGCTACTGCAGGCAGTAAAAACTACCACGCTTGAGGCTTACGCCCATCAGGAAGTCCCTTTTGAGAAAGTCGTGGATGCGGTAGTTAAGGAGCGTGAGTTGAATAGAAGCCCCTTGTTCCAGGTATTGTTTATCTTGCAAAATACTCCCGACGTACCCGAACTCCGATTAAAAGACGTCTCATTAAAGCCCGGCACTCCGGCAAGTACTGTAGCTAAATTTGATTTAACCTTTACGTTTGTGGAAACCGCTAAGAGTTTAAGCGGATCGATACAATATAACATCGAACTTTTTGAAGAAAGCACTATAAAACGTATGCTGGCGCATTTTAAAGAGTTGTTGACTTCGATAGTAAAAACGCCGGCTCAATCCCTGTCTCAGCTCACTCTTCTCACACCCTCAGAAAAACATGAGTTACTGCATAGTTTTAATAATGCCGGGGGAGTATATGAAAATGATATTAACCTGGTTGCATTGGTAGAGTCTCAAATGGAAAAAGCACCGTCTTCTATAGCTTTAATATTTGAAGATACCCGTTTGACCTATTCAGAACTTAATGAGCGATCAAACCGTTTGGCGCATTACCTGCAAAGCAAGGGGGTTAAAGCGGGCTCTATGGTGCCCCTGTGTATAGAACGAGGTGCCGAAATGATTACCGGAATTCTCGCAATACTAAAAGCGGGGGGAGCTTATGTACCTGTTGATCCGGCTTACCCGCAAGAACGGATCACTTACATGCTTAAGGACAGCGGAGCAACGCTTGTAGTTAGCAGCCGGGCGGGCAGATCGAAAATACTTAATACCGATGAGATTCATGTTATTGAGCTTGATGGTGCCGACGAGGAAGCGATCAAGAGCATGCCTGCAGCTAACCCGGAAAATACAATACAGGCTGATGATCCGGCATATGTTATTTATACATCAGGATCAACCGGCAGACCCAAAGGAGTAATAATCCGGCATAAGAATGTTTGTTCTTTTATATACTGGTGTCAGAGCGAGTTTTCTGCCAGTAGGTTCGAGATAGTTTATGCAACTACCTCTATTTGTTTTGACTTGTCTGTATTTGAGATTTTTTATCCGCTTAGTACGGGTAAATGTTTCAGGATACTGGAAAGCGGGTTGTCTATAAGTCGATACTTGCCTGAAGATTCAGACGTGCTTGTAAATACCGTACCGTCGGTAATAGTTGAACTTTTAGCAGAACAAGCAGATCTGAGCCATCTAAGTGTATTAAACATGGCGGGCGAGCCGATTCCCTTATTTGTGGTTCAAAACCTGGATACGGAGCGCATAGAAGTGAGGAATTTGTACGGGCCAACAGAGGATACTACTTACAGTACAGTATATCGTTTGACGAAAGACAAGCCCGTGCTCATAGGAAAACCCATTACTGATACACAGGTTTATATTTTACAGGACGATAAAAGTTTGTGCCCAGTTGGAATAACCGGTGAAATTTGTCTGAGTGGCGCAGGCCTGTCGGGCGGTTACTTTAATCGGCCTGATCTGACTGCCGAGAAGTTTATAGCCAACCCGTTCAGGGGAGAACCGGACGCCAAAATGTATAAAACCGGTGACCTTGGCCGCTGGCTGCCCGACGGAAATCTCGAATATCTTGGACGAATAGACGACCAGGTAAAGGTAAGAGGCTACCGCATTGAGCTTGGAGAGATTGAAAGTGTTCTCAATGAGCTGCAGGAGGTAAAACAATCAGTTATACTAGCTCTGAAAGATGGCAGCGGAAACCAGCGCCTGACGGCTTACATAGTTTCGGATGGTGAATTTGATAAGAATGTCATTCAAGCTTACCTTCAGGAGAAACTGCCTGAATACATGATACCGGCTATCTGGGTAGAGCTGGACAAATTGCCGCTAACTTCCAACGGAAAGATTGACAAAAAAGCATTACCTGAGCCAGACTTGCATGGTCAGACCGGAAATGAATATACTGCTCCAAGAAATCAAACTGAGCAAAAGCTGGCGGAAATCTGGCAAAAGTTGCTGGGTGTTGAACAGATAGGGATACATGATAATTTCTTTCAACTGGGTGGTCACTCGCTTCTTGCTATGCGGGCGATGTCTTCCATAAGACGCGAGCTGGATTCGGATGCGGGGATAAAAGACCTGTTCATTTTCCCCACTGTTGCCCAATTAGCCAGTCACCTGGAAGAGAGTAAAGGCCTTAATACTCCGCCAGTTGAAGCAGGTCCCCGACCTTCAAAAATTCCTTTGTCTTTCAGTCAGGAACGTTTGTGGTTCATCGACAGGCTCGAAGGTAGTGTGCAATATAATCAGCCTACTGTTTTAAGACTTAAGGGGGAGTTAGATACGAACGCCTTAGACTATTCAATCAGAGAAATTTTAAAACGTCATGAAGTACTTAGATCGGTGTTTTATGAGACTGACGGAAAACCTTTTCAGGCTGTAAAATCAACAGACGAATGGACGATGCTACTTGCAGATGGTTCAAAGTTTCGTAAAGATGCGCAAGGATTAAAGGTATTCATCGACGATCTGATTCATGAACCCTTTAATCTTTCTTCAGATTATATGTTGCGTGCCCATCTGATTAAGATTGATGCCGGAGACTACATACTGGTAGTTACTCTTCATCATATTGCCTCTGACGCCTGGTCGCTGCCGATTATTGTTAAAGAAGTTGTAGAACTTTACAGTTCGTTCATTGAAAAACGCAGTCCTGATTTGCCTCATTTGCCTATACAATACGCAGATTTTGCTATCTGGCAACGGCAATTTATAAGTGATGATCTATTAGACAAGAAGAAAGAATACTGGAGAAGAAAACTGGATGGCGTATTACCTCTTCAACTACCAACGGATTTTAACAGGCCTGCCATAAAAACTCTTAATGGCGCTTCTGTTAGTTTGCTGATTGATAAAGAATTAGCTGATCAATTAAATGAACTAAGCAAGCAAGAAGGAGTTACTTTATACATGACCTTGCTGGCAACCTTCAATGTATTATTAAATAAATATAGTGGAGAACAGGATATTTGTGTAGGTGCTTCTATTGCAAACAGACCTCAGCAGGAACTCGAAGGCTTAGTTGGTTTTTTTGTAAATACCCTGGCTCTTCGCAATCAGGTAGATGAAAGCCTCGAATTTTTACAACTTTTAAAGCAGGTAAAAACAACGATGCTTGAAGCTTATGAATATCAGGATGTACCCTTTGAGAAAGTTGTTGAAGAAGTTGTAAAGGAAAGAGACCCTTCAAGGTCCCCTTTATTCCAGGTCATGCTGGTACTTCTCAATACTCCAGAAGCATCTGCTCTCAAATTCGGTGAAGTTGAATTATCAAATGAAGCTTTCGATATAAAAATATCAAAAGTGGATATTACTTTTCACGTATCTTTAACTTCTAAAGGATTGCACATCCTCATCGTATATAATACAGATCTTTTTAGAAAGGATACAATTGATAGAATGGCAGGACATTTTAACGAGCTTTTAAAAGCTGTGGTAAAAAATCCAAACCAAATTATAGATTCATTACAAATGCTGACAGAAGAGGAAGAACAACAGTTGTTAAATGAATTTAATAATATGCAACAGTAATAATGGATAAGAGTTTTATAGATTTATTTGAAGAACAGGTATTAAAAACTCCTGAGAATATAGCTGTAGTTTTTGAGAACGAAAAGATTACTTATCAGGAATTAAATAAGCGTTCGAACCGACTGGCTAAATATCTTCAGACGTATAAAGCGCCTAAAGATGTGCTGGTGCCCCTGTATATAGAACGCAGCATTAACATGCTTGTCGGAATGATCGGTATCATGAAAGCAGGATGTGCATATGTACCTGTTGAGACAGATTTTCCTGCGGAAAGAATTAGCTTTATGCTAAATGATACCAACGCTGAAGCAATAGTGAGCAGCAGACAGAGGGGGGGCGATATACCGGTTGTAGAAGGCAGGAATATTATTGAGATTGAATCGGTATTTGAAAACCTGAATGAATCTGAAGATACGTTTATCCCGGAGGTGAAAGCTGATCAGTTAGCCTATATTATTTATACATCGGGATCTACTGGTACTCCTAAAGGAGTAATGGTGGAACATCGCAACCTTGTTGATTATGTTAATGGGCTCATCAGGAAGATACAAATAGATCAATGTCAAACCTTTGCTCTTGTATCTTCGATTGCAACAGATCTAGGAAATACGGTAATTTATGGAGCTTTAGCTTCGGGGGGTACATTGCACCTGTTCAGCAAAAATTCCGTAAATAATTCTGATTATCTTCATAGGTATTTCCATCAACATTCAATCGAATGCTTGAAAATTGTTCCATCGCATTGGAGAGCATTGAATCTGGATGACAGACTATTGTTGCCAGCTAAGCTACTGATATTTGGCGGGGAAGAATTATCGGAGAAAGTAATTGAAGAAATACGTTCATCGGATGCAACATGTAAGATAGTGAACCATTACGGCCCGACAGAAACTACGATTGGTAAGCTTCTGTATGTTGTGGAACCTGGCATCAAATACGAGTCTACCGTTCCTATCGGTAAACCATTTTCCAATACCAAAGTACTTATCCTAAACCAAAGTTTAAA
>NZ_JBBJCN010000005.1:0-432489 GCF_037622515.1 Pedobacter superstes | reverse complement strand
ATGTTTTTGAGATTTTGACAAATCATTAAAAGATTTAAAACGCACTATTTATCGGCTAACAATATCGCTTAAATAAAGAGAGCTGAAAAAATATAAAGATCAAGGTCACGTTAAGCATGCAGACATTAAACCAATAATAATACTACAGCATGGAAAGTTTTTCAATTGAAGTAATTAATGACGGTAGCCCGAAGAATTTTGAAATTATAGATTATGCTCACAGTGATGATATCAGATGTAAGTTTGAAATCTATAGTAATAATAAAATAGTAGCAAGTTTTGAGCCCGACGCCCGTGGCTTCCTGTATATCTGTAAAAACTGGAAGGTAGTTAGTGAGAAAACACTTCATTTAATCGCAGACAAACTTGAAGGTATGCATTTTTAAAAAATACATCATCCAAGGTCAGATGAAAACGCATATGTCAAAAATAAACCTGATTGCAACGACAGCCTGTAAGGGTGGAGCGGGGGAAGGCTATAGTGAAAAGCAGGGCTGCAACAAAATAGCCACCGCCCTTTGATTTCAAATTTAAAAAAAAGTCAAACTTCCATTAATACTCACCAGTGGAAAGCATTACCAATGTACATCCCATTACTGTTTGTATACCCTTTTGTTCTGCCAAAGACTGAAGTTCGGGATTTTCTGTACCAGGATTAAATATTATTCGCTTCGGATTTATATTTAAAACATAATCGTATAAAGTTTTCTGATTATGAGGGCCAACATATAATGTTATTGTATCAACGTCAGAATGAATAAGCTCGGGCTTTTCTATAGGCACGCCAGCTACTTCACCCCGTTTAATTCCTACATTAATAATTTCGTGACCATATCTTGCCAGCTTATTCGATGCTAAAAATGCATATCTACTAGAATCTGGAGTTGCGCCCAGAACAATTGTTTTTTTCATTTGAATTGGTTTTTTAATGGGATGAAGCTTGCATGAGCTTTTTTCATTCTGTGTGTGAGCGGTGAGCTCATGGTGGTTTCATCTAAAAATATTTTTACAGGTTTCTTATTACTGCTTCTGCACAATTCATGCCATCTATAGCGGCAGAAACGATACCACCGGCATAACCGGCTCCTTCAGCACAGGGAAATAACCCTTTGATGTCAGGGTGTTGAAAAGTGTCTTTATTTCTGGGTATTCGCACCGGAGAGGATGTTCTGGATTCGACGCCGACAAGAATTGCCTCATTTGTATAATACCCTTTCATTTTTTTTCCGAATTGGGGCAGTGCTTTTTGCAATCGTGAATAGATAAAACCGGGAAGCACTTCTTCTAAAGAACTTGACCGGGTTCCAGGCAAATATGAATTCGCTGGAAGATCAGCAGAAAGCCTGCCTTCGACAAAATCTATCATCCGCTGAGCGGGAGCCACCAGATTTCCTCCTCCTGCCCGGTAAGCAGCGTGCTCTATCTGAGCCTGAAATTCTAATAAATTAAAAGGAGTTTCGGATGAACCAGGTACATCTTCCAAATTAACCTGCACAACTGTGCCTGAATTTGCATACGGGTTATTTCGTTTCGAAGGCGACCATCCATTCACCACTATTTCATTAAAGTCTGTAGCGCACGGTGCGATGATCCCCCCGGGACACATGCAAAATGAAAACACCCCCCTGTTTTCTATTTGCTCTACAAAACTGTATGACGAGGGCGGCAAATAAGGATCGCGAATTTCACAGTGATATTGTGCCTTATCGATTATTTCCTGCGGATGTTCTATTCTAACCCCTAAAGCAAAAGGTTTAGCTTCAATTAATATATTATGTTTTTGAAGAAGATAATAAATATCTCTTGCAGAATGCCCCGTAGCGAGAATTAGGTTTTTAATATCAGTGATTTCTCCAACAGAGGTTCTAACACCGTTTACTTCTTGGGCTTTAATTATAAAATCTTCGACTTTGCAATCAAAATGCACCTCGCCGCCTGCATTTAAAATGCTTTGCCGGATAGCCGTGATAATCTGAGGAAGCTTATTAGTGCCTATGTGGGGACGTGCATCAACTAAAATATCAGGAGTAGCTCCATGAGCTACCAAAGTTTTCAGCACATACTGAATATCGCCCCGTTTATTGGATCGGGTATATAATTTCCCGTCGGAATAGGTTCCCGCACCACCCTCTCCATAACAATAATTAGATTCAGGATTAATTATCCCCTCTTTATTAATAGCGGCCAAATCCCGCCGACGTTGTTTAACGTCTTTACCCCGTTCTAAAACGATGGGCCTTAATCCAAGCTCTATACATCTTAATGCAGAAAATAAGCCGGCAGGCCCTGCCCCCACAATTAGCACGGGCTGTTTATGCTCTACCTTTGGGTAATTGATAGAAAAAATCTCGGGCACCGGACTCTCATCAATATATACATTAATTTTAAGTCGGTATACTACTTGCCTGCTGCGAGCATCAATGGACCTTTTAAGAATCTTTACTTCCTTAATTTTTTCAGGCAGTATTTTCAGAGCAATGGCTGCCTTTTCGTGGATTATGATTTGATCCGCAGCTTCGGACGGAAGTAAAACAATTTCAATTTCTTTTATCATTAGAGGGGCCGGGTTTTTATCCTGGATTCTGCAAAATTATAATAAGATTTCAAAGGGGAGGACATCTGGTTAACACTTATTTTACTTTCATAAACGAGAAGAATCTTTTCTATAAAAGTTTGAAAAAAATTTTGCCTGGATATGAAACATTTATTTCCGGAACCAAAACAATATTTAACTGATTATCTTTACTGACATAATGTCGATTTAGATGTTATAAAAAAAACAGGAATAAAATTTGATATCTATAAATTATATGAAACAAATAACCCTTTACTCAATGAGAAAATTCATTTTTACTTTTTCAGCTTTAATAGCACTTCTGTCTTTTTCATCATGCGGCTATAATACCATGGTTGACCTTGATGAGCAGGTTCAATCGCAATGGGCTCAGGTTCAAAACGTATATCAGCGAAGAGCGGATTTAATACCTAATTTGGTTGCATCCGTTAAGGGGGCAGCAAACTTCGAAAAAGAAACACTTACAGCCGTTATGGAGGCCAGGGCAAGTGCCACCCAGGTAAAAATCGACCCATCTAAATTAACTCCTGAAGCCATAGAAAAATTTAACCAGGCGCAAGGTCAATTGGGAGCAGCACTGGGAAGACTGATGATGGTTACTGAAAATTATCCTCAATTAAAAGCGAATCAAAACTTTTTAGAATTACAAGCACAGTTAGAAGGTACAGAAAACCGGATAACAGTGGAGCGACAAAAATTCAATGAGGTTACTCAGGTTTATAACTCCAAAATCCGAACCTTCCCGAATAATTTAACGGCTTCTATGTTTGGATTTGAAAAGAAAGGGTATTTCGAAGCGGATGCTGCCTCTCAAAAAGCGCCTAAAGTTGAATTTTAACGTATGGATTACACAGAAAAATTAAGATTGCGCCGTTTAAGATATTAAACTGTTTAGATGATCGCGCTGAATAAAAGGAATAACCAAACAGGTTCATAAAACTAATGGCATTATTTACAGATAAAGATCAGGAACGAATCCGTCAGGCGATAGAAGCTGCGGAAAGTCATACTTCAGGAGAAATCCGGATTAGTGCCGAAAAGCATTGTAAAGAGGATCCTTTAGACAGGGCAGCAAATTATTTCCATAAAATCGGCATGGATAAAACGATTCTTCGCAATGGAGTATTAATATATATAGCTACCGAAGACCATAAATTTGCAATTATCGGAGATGCCGGAATTAACAAAGTAGTACCTCATGATTTCTGGGACACGACTAAAGAAGCCATGCTTAATCATTTTAAAGCTGGAGAGCTGGTAGAGGGCCTGATAACAGGAATAGCAATGGCCGGACACGAGCTTAAGCAATTTTTTCCATACACCGATGGAGATAAAAATGAATTATCTGACGACATATCCTATATGTAATGCAAAACTCAACATTCAATCCCGATTCTGAGATCAATTAAAATGACATTCAAAAACCTTAGTTTTCTTATTCTTATTCTTCTTGCAGCCTGTTTTAAAAGTATCGGTCAGGAGTTTCCGGCAAAGCCGAACCGGCTGGTTAATGATTATACCAGTACACTTTCGCAGGACCAGGTTTACCAGCTTGAGCAAAAGCTGATTGCATTCAATGATTCAAGTTCGACCCAAATTGCAGTTGTACTTATTCAATCGGTTGGAGTTTATGACATTGCGGATTATACTGCACGACTTGCAGAAAGTTGGGGTGTTGGTCAGAAAGGCAAAAATAACGGTGTAGTTCTGCTAGCTGCCCTAAAAGACAGGAAAGTAACCATTCAAACCGGTTATGGAGTTGAAGGAGCTTTACCGGATGCAATCACTAAACGAATTATTGAAAACGAAATTAAACCGAGCTTTGCTGAAGGCAATTATTTTGCCGGATTAGACAAAGCTACTGATGCAATAATCGCCTATACCAAGGGAGAATATAAAAATGATGCTCCGGCTAAAAAATCAAAAAGTTCCGGTAAGTTTCCTGTGGGATTAATTATACTTTTCATTATAATTATCGTAATTATTTCAAAAAAAGGTGGTGGCGGTAATGGCGGGCAAATTATTGGAAGCCGTGGAGGTTCTAACTTATTCTGGTGGTCACTAATGTCTGGCATGGGAAGCCGGGGCGGCGGTAATTTTGGAAGTGGTGGTGGCTTCGGAAGTGGTGGTGGATTTGGCGGGGGAGGCGGAGGAGGCTTCGGTGGTTTTGGCGGCGGCAGCTTTGGTGGCGGCGGATCGAGTGGAAGCTGGTAAAATATATGAATGATTAAACTACTTATAAATTAATATGATAAGAAAAGACTTTATAGAAGCGGAAATACAAAAACTTGCCCAGGTTATTGCAAAGATTATTGGTCTGAAAAATGAAGGAAAACTTGATGAGGCAATCGAGATTAGTGATCAGTCGCTTTCTGAAAATTTCGGATTTGATCAAAAGCTTATAGAGCAGGGATCAGTTGAGGAATTTGAAACTGAATTAAAAAGCAGAAACTATTCGGCTGAAAAGTTAAATGCACTGGCACAAATTCTTTTTGAAAGTTCTTATCCTTTTCAGGATACTGAAGAGTGTGTTGCAGTAATGCATAAAGTTGCCTTAGTTTTACATCTTCTGGAAACAGAATATCATCAGCAATCATTTGAAAATCTCAGCAGAAGAGAGATGATTGATAATTTTTTAAACAACGAACAATATGAGTAATTTGAAGTGGGAAAAGCTATCTTCAAGATATCTGGTTAAGGAGCAATGGGCAACACTTAGAGTTGATACCTGTAAAATGCCCAATGGAACTCTTATCGATGACTACTATGTTTTAGAATATCCGGGCTGGGTGAATGCGATTGCTCTCACGGAAGATAATGAAGTTATTTTGATCAGACAATATCGCCATGCGGCCGAGGAAGTAATTCTCGAACTTCCGGGAGGTTGCATAGACCCCGGCGAAAACCCCGCACAAGCTGTTGTAAGAGAGTTATTAGAAGAGACAGGATATCAGTTTGAGTCATTTGAGGAACTCTGCACATTGTATGCGAATCCTTCCACTTCCGGAAATATAACAACCAGCTACCTGGCAAAAGGTGGAAAAAAGGTTCAGGATCAGCATCTGGATGGCAGGGAAGAAATTGAAGTGTTTACAGTTAGCCTGGATAAGTTTAAAAAAATGGCTCTAGATAACCAATTTCCACAGGCTTTACATGCAAGCGCTATATTTTATGCTCTGATTCATTTGAATAAAATCGGTTAATTTTGTTGATCTTCTCTTATTCAATACCTTCGTTAGAAAACCCGGCATGGAACAATATGATCCCCGCATCGACACGTACATTGAAAAATCGGCCGATTTCGCAAAACCCATTTTAATTCATCTCAGAAAATTAATTCATCGTGCGTCTTCTGAAATGCGGGAGACTATAAAATGGGGGTTCCCGCATTTCGACTATAAAGGAACAATTTGCAGTATGGCATCTTTTAAAGAACATTGTGCATTTGGTTTTTGGAAAAGCTCATTGTTATCAGATCCTTATTCTATCTTAAAAAAAGAATCTAAAGAATCGATGGGACAATTTGGACGTATAAAATCAATTGCAAGTCTTCCCTCAGATGAAATTATTACAGCATATATCTTAGAAGCGATTTCATTAAATGAAAAAGGTATAAAATTACCCAAAAAAGCTGGGCCGGTTCATACCGTTAATATCCCTGACTACTTTCAGAAAACATTAAATGATCACGCTGATGCCAGGACTCATTTCGAAAAGCTTAGCAATTCGCACCGTAAAGAATATATTTCCTGGATTGAAGAGGCTAAAACAGATGCAACCCGGAATAAGCGAATATCCACAACCCTAGAATGGTTAAATGAAGGAAAAAGCCTAAACTGGAAATACGAACGAAAATCTTAGCATGCAATTACAGGATATCTACATTTATCCAATAAAATCTTTAGGCGGAATCAGGAGAACAAATGAAACAGCTTTACAAAGAGGCTTTAAATTTGACAGGAGATGGATGCTGGTAGATGAAATGGGAAAGTTTATAACTCAACGGGTAGAACATAAACTTGCTCTTTTAAGAACTGAAATTTCTCCAGACAAAATATACATATCCAATAAAATCTTTCCGGACCAGGGAACGGAAATAGCCATTAATCAATTATCAGACACAACTCTTAAAGTTTCCATTTGGGATGATACAACCATTGTCAATCATCTTAATGAAAATTTGGATTTATGGTTCTCTAAATTTCTGGGAAAGCCATGCAAGCTGGTTTATATGCCAGAGAATGGTTTAAGAGCGGTTGATAAACGCTTCGCGATGAATAATGAACAATTAAGCTTTGCTGACGCGTTTCCATATATGTTAATATGCCAGGCTTCTCTGGATGATCTCAATACCCGATTAACTGAACCTGTAGGTATGGACCGATTTCGACCGAACCTTGTTATTTCAGGAACTAAGGCCTATGAAGAAGATTTATGGTCGGAAATTAAAATTGGCAATATTTATTTCAAGGTTGCCAAACCTTGTTCCCGTTGTATTCTCACCACTGTTGATCAGGACACTGGAATTAAAGGAAAGGAACCCCTTTACACTCTTGCTAAATATCGTACAATTAACAACAAAGTAATGTTTGGCCAAAACCTGATTGCCATGAATGAAGGTAAGATCAGCGTAAACGATACTGTTGAAATAATTAGTTATAGATAAAATAATGATCAATTACAATCCCAAGGTCTGGTTTCCATTTATATTTAAGTTTAATAAAGTTGATACTTTCAGAAAGTTAATGCCATTAATGCTGGTTGTATCTGTATATTCCGGGGCCATCGCTTACCTGGAGTTAGAAGTATTTCAACTCGCAAAAGAGCATCAACTAAATAATATTGGTGTAATGCATGGTGTACTTGGCTTTGTAATTTCTTTACTGCTGGTTTTTAGAACTAATACTGCTTATGACAGATGGTGGGAAGGAAGGAAACTTTGGGGGACGTTGACAAACGTAAGCCGCAGCCTTGCTATAAAATTGCATGCTTATATAAAAGACGAAGGAAATAAAAGCTTCTTTAGATTAATGATCCCAAACTATGCTTTTGCGTTAAAAAATCATTTACGGGAGAACGAAGATTTTCATGAACTTGATCCTGTTTTAGATTTAAAGAAAGATCATCATCTTCCGAATCAAATCGCTTCCAAAATATTTGAGAGATTATCGAATCTTCATCATGAAAATAAAATTTCCGGAGAACAAATGTTAATGTTAAATGAAGAGCTTAAAACTTTCACGGACGTATGTGGGGCATGTGAGCGGATTAAGAACACTCCGATTCCTTATACCTATAGTGTATTTATAAAAAAGTTTATCTTTTTTTATGTTATCACATTGCCTTTTGGCTGGGTAAATAACCTCGGTTATTTTATAATTCCTGTTATCATATTTATTCTGTATGCATTCGCCAGCCTGGAATTAATTGCCGAGGAAATTGAAAACCCTTTTGGTACTGATGCAGATGATCTTCCAATTGATCAAATTTGTCATAACATTCGTAAACACGTAAGCGAATTATTATAAATCCTGGTATAAAAAAAAAGGTACTGCTAATAATAGCAATACCTTTTTTCAGACAAACATTAGGACTAGCTCATCTTTAATTTTTTCTGAATATCTTGAACATACGCCTTAAACTTTTTATCAGTGTCGATTAAATCTTCAACTGTTTGACAAGCATAAATAACAGTAGAATGATCCCGGCCTCCGAAAAATGCACCTATAGACTTCAAAGAGGTTTTAGTGTGACTCTTAGACAAGTACATAGAAATTTGACGGGCCTGTACAATCTCACGTTTACGAGTCTTAGATTTCACCATTTCAATAGGCACTTCAAAGTACTCACAAACTAATTTCTGAATATACTCCATAGAGATCTCTTTCGAAGTGTTCTTAATAAAATTCTTTAGCATTGACTTGGCTAAACCTAAATCAATCTCCTTCTTATTAAGAGTGGACTGCGCTAATAAAGAAACCATTGCTCCTTCAAGCTCCCGTACGTTATTATCAATGTTATGAGCAACATATTCTATCACTTCACCTGGAAGCTCAATGCCATCTGTGTACATTTTCATTTTCAGAATAGCCATTCTGGTTTCTAAATCGGGTACCTGCAAATCAGCAGAAAGTCCCCATTTAAATCTGCTCAGCAATCTCTCTTCTAAACCAGCTAAATCCTTTGGAGCTTTATCAGATGTTAAAATAACCTGCTTTCCTGATTGATGTAAATGGTTGAAGATATGGAAGAATATATCCTGAGTTTTTTCCTTACCTGAAAAATTGTGAACATCATCCATAATAATAACGTCCATTGCCTGATAGAAGTTCACAAAATCATTGATGGTATTATTCTTCAATGAATCAACAAACTGCTGACAGAACTTTTCGCAGGACACATAAATAACTAATTTATCGGGATGAGAACGTTTAATTTCATTTCCGATAGCCTGGGCAAGGTGAGTTTTTCCTAATCCAACACCACCATAAAGCATCAGAGGATTGAAGGATGTACCGCCCGGCTTTCCGGCTACAGCAAAACCTGCAGAACGGGCAAGTCTGTTACAATCACCTTCAATAAAGTTTTCAAAACTGTAATTCTGATTTAGTTGAGGATCTACCTGAAGTTTTTTTAATCCGGGAATTACAAAAGGGTTTTTAATATCCTTATTTAATGCGACAGGCATTGGCATTGATTGCTTTTTAGCATCAGAACCGTTGCCATTTGAGGGCATATTCGTTGTATAGGGCTTATTATTTGATGATTTTTCAACAACTATATTGTACTCCAAACGTCCTTCTTCACCTAACTGCTTCTTTACAGTTTTACGCAGGAGGCCTACATAATGCTCTTCGAGCCATTCGTAAAAGAATAAACTGGGTACCTGTATGGTTAGCACATTACCTTCCAGTCGCAAAGCCTTGATTGGTTCAAACCAAGTCTTGAAACTCTGTGTAGGGATGTTGTCCTTTATTATTTGCAGGCAGTTGCTCCATACATTTGTACAAGTTTGTTCCATATTTTAACTTAATAATCTGATTTACAACCCTCGGCAAAACGCAAAAACTGCCGGGTTTGGAACATCGAATATTCTAATAATTTTCTTCTTAAAAAACTAAATTTTAAAATAACTTTTAATAGTCTCAGTGGCAGAAGAGTAAGTGTACTTTCCTCTTCTATCTCTTTTCGAGCGCGAAATTTAAACTACCGAGTTTCTGCACGCATACCCATGATGAACATCTGTAATTCCCAAGTTTCTAAACTATAATAGAAACAAATGAGGATTAAAGGTGTTGATATGCCCCCCAATTGAGAGGTCAATATAGGGAGTATTTTTTGCAATTCTCTTATCGATAACGTTTAATTATGATATTTTATATCGCATCTTTATTAAAGCACGATCAGAATATCTTTTTTAATATTTCAGTATTCTCCGAACTCCTCTCTCAATATATCAGAGATTTCCCCTAATGTGGCATATGCTTCTACGGCATGTATGATATAGGGGATAAGATTTTCTTTGCTTTTACTATGAAATTTCAAAATATCCAAAGCCTGCCTGACAATTTCATTATCTCTGACAGATTTAAGATGCTGCAGCTTTTCAGTTTGCAAATCGCGAATGGAATCACTAACCTTCAAAAGTTCAAAATCAGGAACCTCAGATTCGGAATAGCAATTTACACCCACAATTTTCTGAGATCCATCTTCGACAGAGTTTTGATATTCATATGCAGATCTTGCTATTTCATTTTGGATATACCCAGCTTCAATCGCAGCTACTGCTCCACCCATTGAATCAATCTTCTCAATGTATTTCCAGGCTGAAGTTTCAAGTTCCTCGGTCAGTGCCTCAATAAAATATGACCCGGCCAACGGATCTGCAGTATCTGTAACCCCCGATTCGAACGCTATAATTTGCTGTGTACGTAAAGCCAGTTTTGCAGCTTCTTCTGTGGGCAGGGAAAAGGCTTCATCATACCCGTTTGTATGTAAAGACTGAGTGCCTCCTAAGACGGCTGCTAAAGCTTGCGTGGTAACCCTGACGATATTATTTAAAGGCTGCTGAGCTGTTAAGGTAGAGCCGCCCGTCTGTGTATGAAACCGTAGCATTTGCGCCTGTTCCTGAGTAGCTCCGAGTTCTTTTGTGAGCTTGGCCCACATTCGCCTAGCTGCTCTGAATTTTGCAATTTCCTCGAAAAAATTATTATGGCAATTAAAGAAAAAAGACAAACGTTTTGCAAAAATATTTATATCTAAACCTTTATCCATGGCTGCTTTTAAATAAGCTTTACCATTTGCCAAGGTAAAAGCCAGTTCCTGAACTGCGGTCGATCCTGCCTCGCGGATATGATATCCTGAAATTGATATTGTATTGAATTTTGGTACTTCTTCGCTGCAATACTCAAAAATATCGGTAATTAACCGCATCGAAGGCTTAGGAGGATATATATAAGTCCCCCGGGCGGCATATTCTTTTAAAATATCATTTTGAACCGTTCCGGAAATTTTTTTAAGATCTGCATTCTGCTGCTTTGCCAGGGCGATATACATTGACAATAAAATCGGAGCAGTCGCATTGATTGTCATGGATGTTGTAATGCTCTCCAGCTCAATACCTTCAAACAACTCTTCCATATCCTTTAAGGAATCTATAGATACTCCCACTTTCCCAACCTCGCCTTCCGATAAAGGATGATCAGAATCATAACCGATCTGAGTGGGCAGATCAAATGCAACCGACAAGCCGGTAGTGCCCTGGGCTAACAAGTAATGATATCTTCTGTTAGACTCCTGTGCGGTCGAGAACCCGGCGTATTGCCGCATTGTCCACAACCTTCCGCGGTACATGTCTTTCCGAATGCCACGGGTAAAAGGGAATTCGCCAGGCTGTTCTTTTATTTCCTTAGGCTCTGTGTAAACTTCCTTTATTTCTATGCCAGATGTGGTTTTACGTTTCATAATCAATTAAAGGATAGCTCTACTACCATAACCGAAGGTTTAGAAGAAATGTTGCATGTCATGCTTCAATAACATCAGACCTGCTTCATAAGGATTTTCTTCCAGGCCGGCCAAATGAGTTAAAATAACTTTACTTAATTCCAGAGAAGATGCTTCGGGAGATAAACCCGCTGCTGTATTATTAATTAAACTTATGGTATCTTCTTTAATCCGGTTCACAACTGACCATGCCTGAGAACTTACATATAGTTGCTGAGTGATATTATGTTGATGCTCTGTACGAATTTCTGCGATGAGGAATTGTTGAATCTCTCGTACTGTTGTCCCGGCAACGTGCACCCTCACCAGCATATTTGATGGATTAATACGTTCAATAAAAAGTGCCAGGCGTTCGTATGCCTGCAAACGTAGTGGCAGAGTGGTTTCTAAAGAAGCTTTTTTAAGTTCCACTAGTTTTGATTGATTAATCTTATCCGTCTCTGATTTAATAATTTGCCAGGCTATATAAAATACAAGGCTGCCAGCCAATACAAACTTTACTACATCTACAACAAAATACGTTAGGGAGTCCATTTAAACAATTGTTAATTAAAGGTCAATATCAATACGACTTAAAGCAAAAGTGTGCATTTTCACCTATATTTGCATATTAAATAAAAAGAAATGAGCATGGAGACAAGTATTTCAGTTATACCGGTTTCTTTTACTGAGGGAGCAAAAAAAGAGCTTCGTAAATTGAGAGAACAGCAAGAACTTGGAAAAGATTTCGGAGTACGTGTTGGTGTTGAAGGTGGTGGCTGTTCCGGAATGAATTATGTTTTAGGTTTTGACCAGAAAAAAGATGGCGACCAGGAATTTGAGGTCGAGGGAATAACAGTATTTATGCATAAAGCACATGGATTGTATTTGGCAGGCATGGAAATTGAGTTCCAGGACGGGTTGAACGCAAGAGGATTTACATTTAATAATCCTAATGCTAAAAGCACATGTGGTTGCGGAACTTCATTTGCTGTATAATTTAGTTTTGAGTAAATAAAAAAACCTGCTGGAATCCAGCAGGTTTTTTTATTTAAAGACAAGAGATGCGCTGAGGTTAAGTTCATCGATTATCGTATTGCTCTTCATAATAGGCTTGATAGTGACCTGAAGTCACGTCGTTAAGCCAATCTTCATTTGAGAGATACCATTCGACCGTTTTTTCCAGGCCTTCTTCAAACTGAAGGCTTGGTGTCCAACCTAATTCTTTTTGCAATTTTGATGAGTCTATTGCATACCGCAGATCGTGCCCTGCCCTATCAGTAACAAATGTTATCAGCTTTTCCGAGGTACCTTGTTCATGATTAAGTTTACGATCCATTATTTTACATAATGTACGGATAAGATCTATGTTTTTCCACTCGTTATGTCCGCCTACGTTATAGGTTGTGCCACTTTCAGCTTTGTGAAAAATTACATCAATTGCCCTGGCGTGATCTTCGACCCAAAGCCAGTCACGTATATTTTCACCTTTTCCGTAAACAGGAACTTGCTTGTTGTTTTTAATATTATTTATAGCTAAAGGAATAAGTTTCTCGGGGAAGTGATGAGAACCATAATTATTAGAACAGTTCGAAATGACGGTATTCATTCCATAAGTATCCTGGTAAGCTCTCACAAAATGGTCCGAACTGGCTTTAGAAGCAGAATAAGGACTATGCGGATCATATGCAGTTTCTTCTGTAAAAAGGCCTTGTTCTCCTAAAGTACCGTAAACTTCATCGGTAGAAACATGATAAAAGCGCCTGTTTGCATAATCACCTTTCCAATTTTTTCGGGCTGCGTTTAAAAGGTTTACCGTCCCCACTACATTGGTCATAACAAAATCAAGGGGACTCACAATTGAACGATCTACATGTGATTCTGCCGCTAAATGAATGACTCCTTCAAAATCTTCCTGAGAAAATAAATTATCAATAAAGTCAGCGTCTACAATATCTCCCTTAATAAATTGATAGTTAGGACAGTGTTCTACATCCTTAAGATTTGCAAGGTTACCGGCATATGTAAGCTTATCTAAATTAACTATTTGATAATCAGGATAACTTTTTACAAAACGCCTTATTACATGTGAGCCGATAAATCCGGCTCCGCCGGTGATTAATATTTTTTTCATCATTTGTTTCAGATTTCCAACACTTAAAGAATTGGAAGGATAAAGCTAGAGGAATTAGAAGACCTTGCCAAAAGTTCGGAACCTTTGGCAGGTTTATTTAAAATGGATGTTCGTTTATATATTTTTCCCAGGCCCAGGCCGACTTCATCATGTCTTCCAAAACTAACTCTGTTTTCCAGCCTAGTTCTTTTTCCGCTCTAGATACATCGCCCCAAACCTGTTCCACGTCGCCTTCGCGGCGGGGACCAATTTTATACTCCAATTTAGATCCTGTACTTTTCTCAAAAGCGCTTATCACTTCCAATACACTGCTTCCTTTGCCCGTACCGATGTTAAATATTTCAAATTTGCCATCCATCCTGTTTTGCTCCTGACGGCGCAATGCAGCGATATGAGCTTTTGCTAAATCAACAACATGGATATAATCCCGAACGCAACTTCCATCAGGAGTGTTGTAATCGTTACCAAAAACAGTGATCGGACCACGTTTACCTATCGCACTCTGAGTAATGAAAGGCACCAGGTTTTGAGGTACTCCAATTGGTAATTCGCCAATCAGCGCCGAATCATGAGCTCCAACAGGGTTGAAATAGCGTAAAGAAATTACTTTATAATTGGAATTTGCATTAGCAGTTTCCAGCAGTATCTCTTCAGCAATTTGTTTTGTATTACCGTAGGGAGATTCAGCCTTTTTAACCGGAGCCTGCTCTGTTACAGGTAAAACATCTGGCTGACCATATACTGTACAGGAAGAAGAAAATACGAAGTTCACCTCTTTTCCCGCGAAAGCGGTAAGAAGATTAATCAGGGAGAAAAAATTATTTCGATAGTACTTTAAGGGCAATTGAACAGATTCGCCAACCGCCTTATGAGCTGCAAAGTGTATAACTCCGGAAATATCAGGATTATTTTTAATCAGTTCGATGGTTTGATTTTCATCACATAAATCGATCTGATGAAAGTCCGGCTTAATACCTGTGATTTTAGTAATCTGATCAAGAATCTGAATATTTGAATTATCAAGATTGTCCACAATTACTACCTGATATCCTGCTTGCTGCAGCTCAACGACAGTATGCGAACCTATATACCCGGTACCTCCGGTTACTAAAACTTTGCTCATCTTTTATTTTGTGTAGCTGGTAAAATCCTTATGTTCTATTTTTTCAATAACTTCCTTCGGAAGAGATTTAAAGTATTCATAGGTAATTTTCAGACCTTCCTCTCGTGAAACTTTTGGCTCCCATCCTAATAAAGCTCTTGCTTTTGTAATATCGGGGCGACGTTGTTTAGGATCATCGGTTGGAAGCGGTTTTGTTACTAATGGCTGTTTTGTTCCGGTTAATTTGATAATCTCTTCACCAAACTGTCGAATTGTAATTTCATCCGGATTACCAATGTTTACAGGCTGAGCATAGTCAGAATGCAACAAGCGATAAATTCCTTCGATCAAATCATCCACGTAGCAGAAAGATCGGGTTTGAGAGCCATCTCCAAATACAGTTAGGTCCTCTCCGCGTATCGCTTGTCCGATGAAGGCTGGCAAAACCCTTCCATCATTTAGCCGCATTCTCGGGCCATAAGTATTAAAAATACGGACAATCCTGGTTTCCACTCCGTGAAAGGTATGATAGGCCATAGTTATTGCCTCCTGAAAACGTTTAGCCTCGTCGTAAACACCACGGGGACCGACAGGGTTTACATTGCCCCAGTATTCTTCAGGCTGTGGATTTACGTTCGGATCTCCATATACTTCAGATGTAGAAGCAATCAGAATTCTGGCGTTCTTGTCTTTGGCAAGTCCTAACAGATTATGTATGCCCAATGAACCCACTTTAAGAGTCTGGATAGGTATCTTCAGATAATCTATTGGGCTGGCAGGAGAAGCAAAATGCAGGATATAATCCAGGTTCCCGGAAACATGAACAAATTTCGAAACGTCGTGATTATAGAACTCAAAGTTCTCTAATTTAAACAGATGCTCAATGTTGCGTAAATCTCCGGTAATCAAATTATCCATGGCAAGTACATGATAATCCTCTTTTATAAACCTGTCACAAAGATGTGAACCAAGGAAACCGGCAGCACCAGTTATTAATATACGTTTTCTTTCCATTATGCTTCTACCACTTTACGACCAATACTATTATAATAATACCCGCAGTCAATCATTTTTTGTATTTCGTATAAATTACGCCCGTCAAAAATAACTTTTGCTTTAAGATTTTTTTCAATTTTATCAAAGTCAGGCGTACGGAACAAAGGCCATTCGGTAACGATGATCAAAGCATCTGCATCCTCAAGCGCTTCATAAGGATCCTTTGCGAAACCAACTGTGTCGCCTTTGAGCTTCTGGACATGCCCCATAGCTTCAGGATCATACGCAATTATCGTTGCACCTTCCTTAAGCAACTCATCAATAATATATAAAGCAGGGGCTTCACGGATATCATCCGTTTCAGGTTTAAATGCTAGTCCCCAAAGTGCAAACTTCTTATTTTTCAGCTCACCTTTATAATATTTCCGCATTTTTTCTACGATAACGACTTTCTGCTTTTCGTTAACAGACATTACCGAGTTAAGAATACTGAAATCGTAATCAACTTCCGCAGCCGATTTTGCAAGTGCCTGAACATCTTTAGGGAAACAGCTTCCACCATAACCCACTCCCGGAAAAAGAAAGCGTTTACCGATCCGGGCGTCAGATCCAATACCTTTACGTACCATATCAACATCGGCACCCACAAGCTCGCATAGATTTGCAACCTCGTTCATAAAAGTAATTTTGGTGGCCAGGAATGAATTAGCAGCGTATTTGGTAAGTTCAGAAGAACGCTCATCCATGAAAATTATAGGATTTCCCGACCGCACATAAGGGTTGTACAATTCGCTCATCAATTTACGAGCCTTTTCACTGCTGGTGCCGACAACAACTCTGTCTGGCTTCATAAAATCTTCTACTGCTACTCCCTCGCGTAAAAATTCAGGATTAGAAACAACATCAATTTCAACAGCCGTGTTCTCTGCAAACACCTTTTTTACCTTATCTGCAGTACCTACCGGAACTGTGGATTTAGTGACAACAACCTTATAACTCGTTACCAGTCCGGCAATATCCTTTGCTGCACCCAGAACAAAACTCAAATCGGCAGAACCATCTGCTCCCGGGGGAGTGGGCAGAGCCAGGAAGATTATTTCCGCATCCGCAATGGCATCAGAAAGTGTGGTCGTAAATTCCAGCCTTCCCTGCTCAATATTACGATGAAATAAAGTCTCAAGACCAGGTTCATAGATGGGAATCTGACCCTGCTTCATCTTATCAACTTTTTCCTGATTTATATCGACACACATTACCGTATTACCTGTTTCTGCCAAACAAGTACCTGTAACCAGGCCTACATATCCAGTCCCTATAACAGCTATTTTCATTTATATATATTTTTTAGTGGTAAATTTTTTACATAATTAACAGTAATTTCGACGAATATAAAATATTTACGCTGAAACATGCTTATTCTTTACAATATTGGCATTAAGATATATCATTTATTAATAATTATTTATCAGCATTTTGACCCCAAAGCACACCTTTGGGTTAAAGGCAGAAAAAACCTATTTGAAAAAATTTCAAATGAAGTTGATTCTACTTCTCCATCAATCTGGTTTCACTTCGCCTCACTTGGAGAATTTGAACAGGGACGCCCTGTACTGGAACGGACCAAAGAATCATATCCAACGCATAAAATAATCATTACGTTTTTCTCACCATCAGGATATGAACTTAGAAAAAATTATGAAAATGCTGATCATATTTTTTATCTTCCATTAGATACAAACGATAATGCAGAAAAGTTTGTGAAACTTATAAATCCTTCGCTGGCAATTTTTACAAAATATGAATTCTGGTACCATTTCTACTATAAATTAAATCAGCGAAACACCCCTTTGATTGTCATTTCCTCAATTTTTCGCGAATCACAACCTTTCTTTAAATGGTATGGAAATTTAAACAGAAAAATTCTGCGTTTTGTCAATCATTTTTTTGTTCAGGACGAAACCAGCAAAAAATTGCTGGCAGATATTAACTTGACAAATGTAACCGTAAGCGGAGATACGCGTTTTGATCGCGTTGCTGAGAATGCCGCTAATCCAAAGCAATTTGATAAAGTAAAAGCTTTTTGCGGGAACTTTAAAATCTTTATCGCGGGGAGCACCTGGCCGGAAGATGAAGCATTAATCGCGAATCTTTTACACGAATGCCCAGAGTGGAAATTTATAATTGCTCCTCATGAAATTAAATCAGAAAAACTTAATAAGCTTATCGCAATAACAGACTCTGATAAAACAATAAGGTATTCGGAAATAAACAATTCTAAAGCGTTAGTTCAAAAACCAGATGCGCAAGTATTAATAATAGATAATGTCGGAATGCTATCGGCCTTGTATCAATACGGCGATATCGCTTATATAGGAGGCGGATTTGGAGTTGGCATTCACAATACCCTGGAAGCGGCAGCTTTCGGGATCCCCGTAATTTTTGGCCCAAACTTTCATAACTTTCGTGAGGCAAAAGCTTTACTTAAACTGGAAGCAGGATTTTCAATAAAAAATTCCGGCGAACTAAGTTCTCTAATGCAGAAACTTGAAAATTCGTCTTTAAGGGATGAAGCGGGCAATAATGCCAGACGTTATGTTGAACAAGAAAAAGGAGCTACAGAAATGATTATGGCGTATATCGACCAAATCATTCAGAAATAGGCTGCGGGGTCTGTTTCTTATTTAACACAATATCTCGCAGTGCCTCAATCCATTTGGGATTGTCGTTCAAGCTTTCAACTAATTGAATTTTCTCTCCGCCCCAATTGCGAAATTCTTCATTATACTCTTGTGAAATCTCAATTTTAGTTTCAAGACAATCGGCAACGAAGGCAGGACTGAACACCAGCAGGCGCTTGGCTCCTTTCTTTGCGAGATCCTCTAAAACTTCAATGGTATAAGGCTTTTTCCAGGGAGAATTCCCCAGACGTGACTGAAAGCAAATTGTATACTTTTCTCTCGGAAGATTCAATTTCTCAGCAATTAATCTTGCAGTGTCATGCGACTGGGCCGAATAACAAAAGCGGTTTACGTCGTTTAAACGAGAACAGCAATTAGGTGTTTGCAAGCAGTACTTACCTGAATCATCAGCCTTGGTTAATTGCCTTTCTGGTAAGCCGTGAAAACTAAAAAGCACGTGATCAAATGTTTCGGGCTGGTATTTCCGGGCATTTTCAGCAAATACGTCTATCATTCCTTCGTTATCATGAAATGAATTAACAAAAGAAATATCCGGAATAGTTTGCCATTTGCTTACCAGTTCCATTACTTTTTGGATAACAGAGCCAGTAGACGCAGAAGCATACTGAGGGAAAAGAGGAACGACACGAATGCTATTTACCTGTTTTTTCTTCAATCTTTCTAAAGCCGACTTGATGGAGGGACTTTGATAACGCATGGCTAGTTCTACAATATAATCAGATCCTAGTTCCTCCTGCAGGAGTTCTTTTACTTTTACACCGTAAAAAAGTAAAGGAGAGCCATCTTCAGTCCAGAGATCTTTATAAATTTTTGCAGATTTTGGCCCGCGAAAGGGCACGATAATACCTTTTACCAGAAGGGTCCTGTTAACAGCGTTAATATCTATAACCCGTTCATCCATCAGAAATTCATTAAGATATTTCCTGACATCAGAAACTGATGGACTATCGGGTGTACCCAGATTTACCAGTAAAACTCCTTGCTTTCTCATTTAACTCTTTTAGAGGCACAAATATAGATGAAGCAATGATTTTAGTTAAGGATGCAAAGCAGCTTTTGACTTAAAGAATACAATTATTTCGTTTTCCATAACAACCACCATGGCATCCAGGGAGATTCATGATGTTCATAATGATATCCAAAGAAATAACAGGTAAAAAAAGCCAGCAAATGATTTTTAGCCTGTGTGCGGGAATGGTGGGAATTACTATGCGAACCGTGATGAGGCAACCATGTTCCAAAATAAAATAATTGAAGAGTGCTTAATAAAGGCGGCAATACCCAGAATAAAATCAAATTGATTTCGCTGAACCAAATCTTTAAAACATTAAAGGCTATGGCCATTGCAAGAATTTGCCAGGCCGAAAGATATTCTCTTAAAAACTTCAGGTACCAGGAAAAGAAATTACCATCGTGATAATCCGGATCTAATTTCGAATGTACATGACGATGATGCTCATGATGTTTTTTATATAATTTATTAAATGGGAAAGCAGCATATAAAGCTGTACAAACCTGGCCAATGAAAAAATTGAGCTTAGTTGACGGGGAGACAGTTCCATGCATGGCATCGTGAGCCGTTATAAAAAGCCCGGTGTACAAATGCATCTGAACAAACATCATTAGATAAGTTAATGGATTGGACCAGGAGAAGTTCCAGGTTAAAAGAAAAAAAAGACAGGCAAACCATGCTGAGATCACAAGGAAAGCAAATAAAAGCCCGGTGTTTGATTTACTATTCATGGTTGCTGTAAATCCTATAAAAGAATCTTGAACCTAATACGATTCTAAAGCTTTTTTAACTTTTTCCATTAGCCACATTGGGGTTGATGTAGCTCCGCAGATTCCGATTTTTTCGTTGGGATTAAACGAAATATCGCGAAGCTCTTCTTCTTGAGAGATAAAATAAGATGACGGATTGTATTTTCTGCATACATCATATAATACCTTTCCGTTTGATGATTTTTTGCCTGATACAAAGATTAC
Organism: Pedobacter superstes; assembly: GCF_037622515.1. NCBI lineage: Bacteria > Pseudomonadati > Bacteroidota > Sphingobacteriia > Sphingobacteriales > Sphingobacteriaceae > Pedobacter > Pedobacter superstes. The sequence continues at coordinate 412,015 of NZ_JBBJCN010000005.1, read as the reverse complement.
TTTATCAAAGTGCTGAACAAATTTTTCAAGATCATCGTACCGGTTAGATACCTGGCGGCAAATAGTATCGTTTGCTTTAAGCTCGTATCCACGACTAATCAATTCATCTTTTATTGCATAAAATTTATCAGTGCTCTTGGTAGTTTGACTGTATAGAGTAATTTGCTTAGGTAAATCAATCGTATCGAGTTCGGCGATGTCCTGAAAAACAATTGCTTCATCATTTGTCTGCCCCTGCAATCCGATAACTTCAGCATGACCATGCTTTCCAAAAATTAATATCTTCTCCTTATCATCATAAGAATTCTTGATCCTGTTCTGAAGTTTAAGTACAACCGGACAAGAGGCATCAATTAAAGTAATGTTATTTTCTAACGCTGTCCGATAGGTTTCGGGAGCTTCGCCATGAGCGCGAATAAGCACCTTTTCATCCTTCAAACTTTTCAGGTCGTCATGATTAATAATTCGCAGACCTAAAACTTTAAGCCGGTCAACCTCTTCGTCATTATGAACTATATCTCCAAGGCAATACAAATATCCGTCTTCCTCAAGAATTTCTTCAGCCATATCTATGGCGTAAACCACACCAAAACAAAAGCCGGAATCTTTATCTATCGTTACCTGAAGGTTATATTCCATAGTGCAAAACAAATACAAAAATAGCTAAAATGTTTTTAACGCGTCGTCATGTTTAGAGCGAAAAAAAAAGCGAATTGAACTATAAAAAGAACTGCTGCTGCAAAATTGGTTTCCCTGAACTTCATCCAATAAAAGAAATAAAGCATTCCAAATGAAAAGATGAACCACCCGGCGTAATTTTGGAATGGAACTACACCTCTTGTCCAGCTCCAGTAATCAAACTTTATAGCTACTGGTTCTATTAATATATCAAGAGCAGTTATTAAAAAAGCTCCGATCAATGAACGAACAACATGGCTCTTTATTCCCAACTCTTTTAAAAACATTCCCGCAGAATAAATAACAAGGATCCAATTCACGCCAATAAGCCATGGAATATCTTCAAATTTAGGTCCTAAGGCCGCGCCGTAAGCGTATTCTCCGAAAATGAGTCCTGTTTTTACACCTATCAATTCAATAATAAAGCCTGCGACATAAGTGATCAGTATAAATGTCCAGAAATACTTATCCCTATCCGCATGACTGATAATCATTAACACGAGCATAAGTAATAAGTGAAATGGAATCAGTTGTTTAAAAAGAGAAAAATGGTTTACATCAGTAAATCCAAAATAACCCACTCCATAAAATAAAATCACCAGAAAAGCACAAACGTGGGAAGGAGTAACTTTCATGATTTTATTATCCGGCCTTTCCAGTTAGTTTTCTTTGTTAAATGCTTTTTTATTGAAATACATGAAATTACCACCAGGGAAATCATTTGAAAAGGATGCAATATTATGTTTAAAAATACATTCTGACCACTAGAAAGGGAAATCATTATTCTTGATAAAACAATTAAAGTAATTGCAAAAAACAGCAGGGAATAATTAAGATAAATTGCGATAAAAACAGGTCCGAGGATAATTAATAATAAGTAGCATAACAATCCAGGGATATTATAATTGAAGCCGGCCAGCAAGTTCTTACTAAATCCGTTTATAGCATCCGAAAAGCCAGTATACATGCGGCAGGCTATGTAACCATTAGCTAACAGAGATTCACCTTTATATTGATAAGCTTTTACCAGTTTCATTATTTCGATATCCTCTACAATTTTGTCTTTAACCTGAGCATGCCACTGATGGGTATGGTAGGAAACAGAGTCGAATAACATAAACTGTCCGCTTGCCGCAGATAATTTAGGATTATTGGATAAACGGACCAATCTTAAAGGCAGGGAGTTTAACAAAAGAAAATGCATTAATGGAACAACCAAACGTTCTCCAATAGTAAGCATCACCTGGTTTGTGAATAAACTTAAAAGAGAAAGTTTCCCTTGTTTCAGGCGATGCACAGCATTATTTATTAAACCATCAGTAATAATTTCATCCGCATCAAGAAAAAGAAGGTACTTTCCGTTTGCCATGTTAGCTAACTGATGACAGGCAAAATTTTTCCCAAGCCATCCATCTTCGAGTGGCTGTCCTTTAACCGCTTTGAACCTTGAATCTTCTTTGGAAAAAGAATCACAAAGCAGGAAGGTATTATCAGATGAATCATCATCCAAAACCAGAACTTCAATATTTACATAATCCTGATAACGTATGGAATTTAATAAAGTTATAATGCAATCCTTTTCGTTGCGGGCAGGGATAAGGATCGAAACAAAATCGCTGTGCTGGATTGGAGAAACCGGAAGTTTGGGATTAGAAATAAAATTAAAAAGTGTGACAGCAAATCTGATAATCAGGAAGAAAAAAACTACATAAAATATCAGCATTTTGCTAAACTATAATGCGGCTTTGCTGCTGCCGCGAGGTTTCATAATGTGTATTAAAAGCACTTTTTATTAAAGTTAAACCAGGCGATTCATCATTGTCCCAAATTTGAAGATAACACCTTATTGATGGTTTTCGTTTCTCAAAATAATCAACGAAAGAAGCAGCAAAAAGGTATTGAAAGTTTTTTTGGGAGGACTTAATTAAAGCAGCTATCCCCTTTTGAAAGTCTATTTCGGCAACATGATTAGAGTAAAGTTTTCCCTGAGGGAAAATCAGAACAAGGTTATTCCCGTCATTTAAAAGCTCCCCGGCATATTGTAAAGTTTCAATGAGACTTTTTGAATTATTTCTGACAGGGAATGCACCCAGATATTTTAAAAATGAAACCCTGTTATAGTTATCTTCTGAAACCATAACATGAAACTTTTTTTTGAAATAGAGTCTATTAAGCTGAAACATTAGGAAGCCATCCCACCATGAAAAATGGTTTGAAAGTAATAGAATGGCACGCGACTGATCTATTTCAATCTTATTATATGAGAAAGAATCGAAGTCTTTATAAATAATCCGTTTGATATACCAGGAAAAGAATTTTATTATCAGATTCTTGAACATGTTATTTCAAACTGACATAATATTAAAAGTTAATAAGGCCTATCATTATCCGAAAATCTCAAACTTATCCCAAAAGCCATCTTTGGGCAAAGGAGCAATAATATCGACTGGTTCTTTCTTTACAGGATGAATAAACTGAAGCCGTTTTGCGTGCAAACAAATGCTTTTTTTTAAGCTGCCGCGAGGGTATCCGTATTTATTATCTCCAACAATGGGACAACCTAAAGTAGAAAGCTGAACACGAATCTGGTGGGGCCTGCCTGTAATGGGATCTACTTCAATAAGATAATAGCCATTTAATTCCCCGATTAATTTATAGTTCAGTTCAGATCGCAGACTTCCAACAACTTCTTTGTCATGAGCTTTTGTAACATTTTTCTGAGGATTTTTCACCAGCCAATGCACTAAATTACCGCTTTCAGGAACAGGTCTCTGCCTAACTACCGCCCAATATGTTTTATGCATCTCGCGGCCCTTAAACATAGCGTTGATTCTATCTAATGCCTTACTTGTTTTAGCAAATAAAATAACCCCGCTTACCGGCCGGTCTAAGCGATGCACTACTCCCAGGAAAGCACCATTAGGCTTATTATACTTTTTGGCTATATACTTTTTCACCTTTTCGTCCAGAGATTCATCACCGGTATCATCAACCTGTACAATATCGCCGGCACGTTTGTTAACAGCAATTAAATGATTATCTTCATAAAGGATGTCTTTGTCTGTTATATCAAAACTTGTATACCGAAATTCCTGTCTCATAGGTAATTAGTATTGCTCTTTTTCGTTAGGAAAATCGTTGTTTTTGACATCTGAAACGTAAGCCTTAACAGCCCCATTCATTAATTCATACAGATTTAGGTATTGGCGAAGAAACCGCGGCCTAAACCCTTTATTTAAACCCATCATATCATGCACAACGAGAACCTGACCGTCGCAATCGGCGCCTGCACCAATGCCAATAGTTGGAATGCGCACCGAATTTGTTACTTCGGCAGCAAGCGAAGCCGGAATTTTTTCAAGCACAACAGCAAAACAACCACTCTCCTGTAAAATTAGAATGTCGTCTTTAAGCTTCCGGGCCTCTGCTTCTTCCTTCGCCCGTACAGAATAGGTTCCGAATTTATATATAGATTGTGGCGTTAAACCTAAATGACCCATTACCGGAATTCCGGCAGCTATAATCCGTTCAACAGACTCTTTAATTTCTATACCACCCTCCAGTTTCACCGCATGGGCCCCCGATTCTTTCATAATTCGAATAGCCGAATTCAAAGCTTCCTTTGAGTTTCCCTGATAAGAACCAAAAGGCAGATCGACCACAATTAATGCCCTGTTAACAGCCCGAACAACAGATGCGGCATGATAAATCATCTGGTCTAATGTTATAGGCAAAGTAGTTTCGTGACCCGCCATTACGTTTGAGGCAGAATCGCCCACCAATATTACATCAATACCCGCCTCATCAACAATTTTCGCCATGGAAAAATCGTATGAAGTTAGCATCGCTATTTTTTCACTTTTCAGTTTCATTTCCTGAAGAGTGTTGGTAGTAATGCGTTTAATATCTTTATGTACAGACATGTTTATAATTATTCTTCATGTCAAAGGTAGAAAGTAAAATTCAAACAGAAGTTTTTTTCGCTTTATCATAAAAAACCTGATAAATTTTGTACTTTTGTCCCCCGTGAAATTTGAAGTAAACTGCTTCAGCCTGTTGCCCCCAGCAGCCGGAAATCCTTCCGGGAAAACTCGATATTTTTATTTTTTTTACCAAAAAAATGATTCAGTTCGCGCAAGTGCCGGAACGTCAGTAGAAAAACAACATTTAAATAACATAAATTAAAATGACATATTACACCAAATTACCTGCTGTATTATTACTTGAAGACGGAACCGTGTACCATGGGAAAGCTGCGGGAAAAATTGGCACTACCACTGGCGAAATTTGTTTTAATACCGGCATGACCGGCTATCAGGAAGTATTTACAGACCCTTCTTATTTTGGCCAGATAATGGTTACCACCAACGCTCATATTGGGAACTATGGTGTGCATGATGAGGAAATTGAGTCGGGTGATATTAAAATTGCCGGCCTGGTTTGTAAGAACTTTAATATAGCTTTCAGTAGAAAACAATCCGACAAATCTATTCAGGATTATTTCCAGGAAGAAAATATAGTTGGCATTTCTGATGTTGATACCCGCTCTTTGGTTAGGCATATCAGAGATAAAGGGGCTATGAATGCTATTATTTCTTCAGAAATCCTCGACCTTGAAACTTTAAAAGCCAGGCTCGCTGAAGTTCCTTCGATGGCAGGACTTGAGCTTTCTTCGAAAGTTTCCACAAAAGAACCTTACTTCTATGGCAACGAACAGGGCAAGCACCGGGTTGCAGTACTTGATTTAGGAGTGAAGAAAAATATCCTGAGAAATTTCGACAACAGGGACGTTTATGTAAAAGTGTTCCCAGCAAAAACTTCATTCGAAGAAATGGAAAGATGGGGTGCAGATGGTTATTTCATCTCTAACGGCCCCGGCGATCCTTCAGCGATGCCATATGCTGTAGAAACGGTTAAAAAAGCTCTGGCAGCTGATAAACCATTGTTCGGAATATGCCTGGGCCACCAGTTACTGGCTTTGGCCAATGACATTAAAACGATGAAGATGTTTAATGGCCACCGTGGTCTTAATCATCCTGTAAAAAATATAATAATTGACCATTGCGAAGTGACATCTCAGAACCATGGTTTCGGAGTTGTTCCTGACGATGTTAAAAATTCTGACAAAGTAGAAATCACACACTTAAACCTTAACGATAACTCAATTGAAGGAATAAGAGTAAAAAATAAAAAAGCATTTTCCGTTCAATACCACCCTGAGTCATCGCCGGGTCCGCACGATTCGCGGTATCTGTTCGACCAGTTTGTGAGTTTGATGGACACTAAAAACTAAAAGAAATCCCGCTGATATTCACAGATTAGCGGGATTTTTATTTAGTATTTGACAGATATCTGTTTATAAATAGATTGAAAATACTATTTTTGGCAGAAATTATTTCTTAGTGTTCTTTTTACACTAAGAAAATGCACTAAAAAGAGAAATAATATCGCAAATAGCGATTGATAACAATAAATTAACAAACAATGAGCTTAATTTTAGACGTTCACGCCCGTCAGATCCTTGATTCTCGTGGCAATCCTACTATCGAAGTAGATGTAATTACAGAAAATGGCATTCTTGGTCGTGCTGCAGTACCATCGGGTGCGTCAACAGGTATGCATGAAGCGGTTGAGCTTCGTGACAACGACAAGGCAACATACATGGGTAAAGGAGTGTTGAATGCTGTTAAAAATGTAAACGAAATATTAGCTAAGGAGTTAAAAGGATTGGATGTATTTGAGCAAAATGCAATTGATTCTGTAATGCTTGCTATTGACGGCACAGAGAACAAAGGAAAAATCGGAGCGAACGCTATCTTAGGTGTTTCTTTAGCGGTGGCTAAAGCGGCAGCACAGGAAAGTCGCCAGCCTTTATATCGTTATATAGGCGGTGTAAATGCAAATACATTACCAATCCCGATGATGAACATCATCAATGGTGGATCTCATTCAGATGCACCTATTGCTTTCCAGGAATTCATGATTATGCCTGCAGGTGCTCCTTCATTCTCAGAAGCATTACGTTGGGGAACTGAGGTATTTCATAACTTAAAAAAGATCTTACACGATAGAGGGCTTTCTACTGCAGTAGGAGACGAAGGTGGTTTTGCTCCGGCTTTTGATGGTACTGAAGACGCAGCTGAAACTATTTTGAAAGCAATTGAAAAAGCTGGCTACAAACCAGGTGTTGATATTTTTTTAGCGCTTGACTGTGCTTCTTCTGAATTTTACAAAGACGGAAAATACGATTATACAAAATTTGAAGGCTCGAAAGGCGCTATACGCACCAGCGCTGAACAAGTTGATTACCTAACTCAATTAACTGAAAAATATCCGATCATCTCTATTGAAGATGGTATGGACGAAAATGATTGGGATGGCTGGAAATTATTGACCGAAAGAATTGGTGATAAAGTTCAATTAGTTGGGGATGATTTATTTGTAACTAACGTAACTCGTCTTCAAAGAGGTATTGATACCAATACAGGAAACTCCATCTTAGTAAAAGTAAACCAAATCGGTTCATTAACAGAAACTATTAACGCAGTTTCATTAGCACAAACTAATGGATACACGTCTGTAATGTCTCACCGTTCTGGTGAGACAGAAGATGTAACTATCGCTGATTTAGCGGTTGCTTTAAACTGTGGACAAATAAAAACTGGTTCTGCATCACGTTCAGACAGGATAGCAAAATACAACCAGTTACTTCGTATTGAAGAAGAACTAGGTGCTTCTGCGAAGTTTATTGGAAAAGACTTTAAGTTTTTGAAAAAATAATCCTTTTTGCATACAATCAGAAAGCCCGCTTGCCGGGCTTTCTCTGTTTACAGGCAATTTCTGGAACATTAAACTCATCCCTCCGGCTAGAGAACCAGTGATTATCAATCCATTAGTTTATAATTTCTATGCCGAATCTTAAAATTTTAATGGCACAGGATTTAAAGGAAAGAATTTTATTGTAAGTTTGTAATACCCAATGAAAAGAATAGTAGAGTTATTTCGTCATAAATATTTTTTAGTCAGCATCTGTTTTCTGGTGTGGATGTTATTTTTCGACCGGAATGATCTTCTATCTCAATATGAGTACCGATCTCAATTAAATAAGTTTAAAGAAGAAAAAGCTTTTTATATCACACAGATTGAGCAAGTTGAAAAAGATTTGGATGAGCTTACTACAAACAGGGAGCGTTTAGAAAAATTTGCCAGGGAAAAATACCTGATGAAAAAAGATGACGAAGACGTATTTGTAATCATCAGGGAGAAACCTGCAGAAGATTAGCCGAGTAAAATCTGACTCTTAAACTTCGCCATTTCGTTTCCTCAGAAACCATTCGGTAGAAATCAGCGCAAGAATAAGGAAGAAAATAATCTTGAGACTTATTAAGTCTTCATACCTTCTGTCCTCGTAAGAAATCGTCTTAATAAGTTCGTTTCGTTTTATTTTGTCAGCAAGAGTTTTGATATCAGAAGGATAAAATAATTCGCCGTTATTAAGAGCGGAAAGATTGTACAGCAACTGATGATTCGCTGTTGTCTGCCTGTATTCTGTTTGTTGCTCAACCACAGCAAACTGGCCTGATGCTGAATACTTTGTTTTTCCAAGTTGCGTGCTGGCAGAGTAGGAATATTCTCCTGAAGGTAAAATACCAGCATTTAGAATGTAAGCATTTCCTGTTCTAGTAAACAAATAGGGATAGGTTTTTGAATTACCCTGTTTTAAAGTAATGGCCACGTCTGGACTATTAATCAACTCATAACTATCATTATACAGTTCGGCATTTAAAATCACATTCTCGCTTTCATCAAAAGTATTCTTAGCAGGATAGACCCTAAACTTTCGCTTATCATCTTTTGTCACCATAAACTGGATTACCTTAGTGAGTAACTCATCAACAGCCTTGTGTGTGCCCGTTTCCTTAAAATCTTCTAATCGCCATCTCCATAAACCTTCTCCGGTAAGAACTCCAACTTTCTTATCAGCATCTTTAGAAAACAATAAAAGAGGCCGGGTAGTGGCAAGCTTGCCTATTTGTTGATTAAATAGTATTGAAGCCGGAGATTTGACAGCGTAACTCCCAAATGGTGAAAGTAAGGGTGCAAAGTTTTGAAGGTTATTCAGTGTTTGCTCTGATAAAGTAAACTCATAAAAGTCATCGTTCACTTTTGCGATAACTTCTTCTGAAGCACTTGCCGAGTTGATAGTCAATAAACTTTGCATCGCAGAAAACGAGGATACATCGGTCTGGGCACCCAAAATATACCAGACAGGTTTATTTCCCGCCTGTTGTAAAATGGGCTTTATGTCCGTTCCGGCAGATGGAAGCTGATGCAATATGATTAATCCTGCATCAGTAATATCAGAAGATTTATAGTCTGATATTAATACGCTTTTTACTTCATAGTTCTTATTAAGTTCGATTGACTGTTTAATTGCGGAAATATCAGGATGAGGGGAATTAGCAAGAATAACCACCTTATTTTTGCCATCAATTACCTCCACAAAAAACGTTTGAGTATTATTTTGAGTGGATAGCTCGCCTGATACCGGAGATAAATTTACAGTAAATCTCTGAATGCCCTTTTTCTTTGCAGATAATGTAACTGGAATATTCAAACGAAATTCATTTGAACCAACCACGATGCCCTTACTAAACACGGTACCGGAACTACCTGAAACACTCAACCGGCTGGAAATGCCCCTGCTTTGAAAAGCCTCAATGCTTATTTCCACCTGAAAGTCGTTCCCGAGATAAGCTATGTTATTATAATTCACATTAGCGATGAGTAGATCTTTTTTAGCAATTGTGTCGCCCAGTGCAATTGTGTAAACTGGTGACTTAAGATTCTGTGCCTCGTATTCCGGGTTACCACCCTGATTATAAATACCATCTGATGATAAAATTACAGCGCCAATATTTCTATTCGGGTATTGCTCATTTATATGCTTAAATAAAGAATTAATATCCGTCAGTGATTCTTTATAGTTTAAGTTTAAGCCTGTTTTAACCGTTGTACCGAAGGTGAGCGACTTTACCTCGTGATTTTTAGAAAGCTCTTTCTCTAAATCTTTTAAATCCTTTGTATAATCCGCAGTATCAAAGTTGAGCGGTTTGGAAAGTGATATTGAAGCAGAATTATCCTGAGCAAGAATTATAAGCGGCTTTTCTGTTGTATTTGCCGAAAATTTAATCATCGGCGCAACTAATAAAAAGGCAATAGAAGCCACTGCTAAACTTCTTAAAGCAAATAGGGATTTATTTAATGAAGAATTTAGCTGCCTGGGTTTATATAGAAGAATAGCATAGCCAATGCCAAGCAAAATGCAGAACAGCAACGATAAAAAGGTAGTTGAAGTAAACTGAAGCTGAAACAAAAATGGCATATCTACAGAACGTAAATATGCCATTTTTTATTTAAAGCGGTATAAAAATCAAAATTGTTACAATTATAACATTCCTCCATCAACAGCAATTACCTGTCCGGTGATGTATGAACTTAAATCTGATGCCAGAAACACACAAGCATTTGCTACATCTTCTGTTTGGCCTGCACGCTTAAGCGGTATACCCGCTTCCCAGCCTTCCACAACTTTTGGATCCAGAACTTCAGTCATCTCAGTTTTAATGAAACCTGGGGCAACAACGTTTGTACGAATATTTCTTGAACCCAGTTCTTTAGCCATTGATTTTGAAAACCCGATAATGCCAGCTTTAGAAGCTGCATAATTACTCTGACCCGCATTTCCCTGAACACCAACAACAGAGCTCATATTAATAAAAACGCCTTTACGGTTTTTCATCATAATTTTCGAGGCTGCTTTTGTCACATTGAAAATCGATTTTAAGTTCACTTCTAAAACCTCATCCCATTGTTGTTCGCTCATACGCATTAATAACCCGTCTTTGGTGATACCGGCGTTATTTACCACGATATCTACTGTACCGAAATCTGCCACTATATCCGTTATTAATTGCTCTGCCTGATCGAATTTAGAAGCATCCGAACGATAGCCTTTTACTTTGGTTCCTGCAGTCTTTAATTCCTGCTCTAAAGCAAGGCCTTTTTCAACAGAAGATAAATATGTAAAGGCAACGTTAGCACCATGCTCGGCAAATTTCTCGGCTATTTTGCGTCCAATTCCCTTCGAGGCGCCAGTTATCAATGCCGTTTTTCCTTCAAGTAATTTCATAAAAATTTATTTTCGGCGTGAAGTTAGAGTTTTTTAAAGAAAGTCAAAAAGAGAAGTGACTTACAATTTTGAGATTGATGGATTAGTGTTAATATCTACGGTATTGATCATTTTCAGATACTCTTTTTGCAAATCTAAAAGACAATCCGCACATAAACATCCATCGTAATTCTCACAGATATACTGAGTTTCGTTTAAACTAAGCTGAACTTTTGAACATTGACATTTGGTATAAGAATTCGCTTTACACTCAATGCGGTTTCCACATCGTTCACAGGGTATTATTTCGTGTTTTGTCAATTGAATGCGGCTTATTAAATAAGTACCAGCCACCCTGGAGGTGTCTGATACTTTAAATTAGATTAGCTAAATTTTCAAATTTACCGATTCTATCCAGAACAACTTATACAGCCTTCTTCCATAGAACAAACCGGACCAGCGGGAATTTCCTCCTCAACATCAATGACCTGCCCCGGAAGTACAGGCTCCATATTTTTTCCTGCCTGATTCTCTACCGTAAATTTAACTGCCTGAGAAGCCGCCTGTGTTCTGAGATAATACATTCCGGTTTTCAAGCCTTTCTTCCAGGCATAAAAATGCATGGATGTAAGCTTAGATGAATTTGGAGAATTGATAAACAAGTTCAGAGACTGCGACTGGCAAATATAGGCGCCCCTATCGGCAGCCATATCAATGATTGTCCGCATTTTAATTTCCCAAACAGTTTTGTACAAAGCCTTTATCTCAACAGGTATTTCTTCAATATCCTGGATAGAGCCATTTGCGGTAATAATTTTATTCTTCATATCATTATTCCACAAACCAAGATTCACTAAATCTTTAAGAAGATGTTTGTTAACAACCATAAACTCACCGCTCAAAACACGACGAGTATAAATATTGGAAGTGTAGGGTTCGAAGCATTCATTATTTCCAAGTATTTGGGATGTGGAAGCTGTAGGCATAGGAGCTACTAATAAAGAATTTCTCACGCCATGATTCATCACATCCAGACGTAAATTATCCCAATCCCATCTGTTGCTTGCCGGGGCAACGTTCCACAAATCGAATTGAAACTGGCCCTTTGACAATGGTGAGCCCTTAAACGATTCATAAGCACCTTCCTTAATCGCCAAATCTTTTGACGCTGTCATTGCAGCGAAATAAATGGTCTCAAAAATCTCTTTATTTAATTGCTGAGCTTCATCACTTTCGAAAGGCAAACGCAAAAGAATAAAAGCATCTGCTAAGCCCTGCACGCCTAAACCTACCGGACGATGCCTCATATTTGAATTTCTGGCTTCCTCAACGGGATAATAATTATGGTCAATTATCTTATTGAGATTTAATGTTACCTGGTAAGTTACTTCATATAATTTCTGGTGGTCGAACACACCATTCGTGATGTAGCGTGGTAATGCAAGAGATGCAAGATTGCAAACTGCAATTTCATCAGCAGAGGTATATTCTAATATTTCGGTGCAAAGATTTGAACTCTTAATCGTTCCAAGATTTTGCTGATTAGATTTCCGGTTTGCTGCATCCTTATATAAAAGATAAGGAGTTCCTGTTTCAACCTGAGCATCTAAAATTGCGAACCAAAGTTCCTGAGCCTTGACTGTTTTTCTTGCTCTTCCCTCCTGCTCATACTTTGTATATAGGGTTTCAAATTCGTCGCCCCAGCATTCGTGCAGTCCAGGTGCTTCATGGGGACAGAACAGACTCCAGTCTTCATTTGCTTCTACCCGCTTCATAAATAAATCGCAAATCCATAAGGCAAGAAATAAATCGCGGGCGCGCATTTCCTCTTTTCCGTGATTTTTCCGAAGATCAAGAAATTCAAATACGTCCGCATGCCATGGCTCAAGGTAAACGGCAAAAGCTCCTTTTCGTTTACCTCCTCCCTGATCAACATATCTTGCAGTATCATTAAACACCCTTAGCATCGGCACAATTCCATTACTGGTCCCATTTGTGCCGCTGATATAAGATCCTGTTGCCCTGACATTATGAATGCTTAAACCAATACCGCCGGCACTTTGAGATATCTTTGCAGTTTGCTTTAACGTATCATAAATTCCATCAATGCTGTCATCTTTCATTGTAAGCAAAAAGCAAGATGACATCTGAGGCTTTGGGGTGCCTGCATTAAATAAGGTCGGAGTTGCGTGAGTGAACCATCGCTCAGAAATCAGATTATACGTTTTGATAACGCTGTCGATGTCACTTTTGTGTATCCCTACAGCAACCCGCATAAACATGTGTTGAGGGCGCTCCGCAATCTCACCGTCAAGTTTTAACAGGTATGACTTTTCGAGAGTTTTAAATCCGAAATAGTCAAATCCAAAATCACGATCGTAAATTATGGTGCTATCCAGAATGATTGAGTTTTCATCAATAATTTCCATTACATCATCTGCAATTAGCGATGCTGCCTTCTCAATCTTCGGATCTATATACTGATGCAGTTTCCGCATGGTTTCTGAAAAAGACTTGGTAGTATTTTTGTGCAGATTAGAAACCGCTATACGGGATGCCAGCAAAGCGTAATCAGGATGTTTGGTTGTAAGGGATGCTGCTGTTTCTGCAGCAAGATTATCCAGCTCCGAAGTCGTTACTCCATCAAATAAGCCTTCAATTACCTTCTTAGCAACATCAATCGGGTCAACCAAAGAGGGGTTTAATCCATAGCACAGCTTTTCAATCCTGGCTGTTATTTTATCGAACTTTACGGTTTCTTTTGTTCCGTTTCTTTTTATTACAAACATTGAGGGGAGATTTGAGATGTGAGAGATGAGATTTGAGTACTTGCAAATCTCATCAGTTATTTAGTTCTATAATATTATGAATCAATTGAGATGTTAAGTTAGTAGACTGTCTCATATCTAAAATCTCACATCTCATATCTAGCAGATCAGAAATCCTCGTCCAGAGAAAACGCCTGACTTCCTTCATTTACCGACATGACACCGCTTTTCTGATAATCGCCAACACGCTTTTCGAAAAAGTTTGTTTTTCCCTGGAGTGAGATCATTTCCATAAAGTCGAATGGGTTTGTTACACCAAACATTTTGTCGTATCCCAGTTCAGATAACCATCTGTCGGCTACGAACTCGATGTACTGGCTCATAAGTTTGGCGTTCATCCCTATAAGTGCAACCGGCAAAGCATCAGTGATAAACTCTTTTTCAATACTAACAGCATCCGAAATTATTTGAAATACTTCTTCCTGAGAAAGTCTGTTTTTCAACATGCTGTAAAGCAAACATGCAAATTCACAATGCAGCCCTTCGTCACGTGATATGAGTTCGTTGCTGAATGTTAAACCCGGCATTAGTCCGCGCTTTTTCAGCCAGAAAATGGAGCAGAAACTTCCGCTGAAAAAAATACCTTCTACTGCAGCAAAGGCTACCAGTCGCTGAGCAAAACTGCCATTATCAATCCATCGTAATGCCCAATCAGCTTTTTTCTTCACACAGGGAACGGTATCAATGGCATGAAACAGGCGGTCCTTTTCGGCATGATCCTTAATGTATGTGTCGATCAACAAAGCGTACGTTTCGGAGTGAATATTCTCCATCATGATTTGAAACCCATAGAAGCAACGTGCCTCGGGCACCTGCACTTCATTCATAAAGTTTACCGCAAGGTTTTCATTTACAATTCCGTCGCTTGCTGCGAAAAATGCAAGAATGTGCGACACAAAATGCTTTTCTCCGGAATTCAGATTTTCCCAATCTTTTAAATCGCCGGAAAGATCGATCTCTTCGGCTGTCCAGAAACTGGCTTCATGCTTTTTGTACATCTCCCAGATAGCGGGATAGTTAATCGGCAGGATCACAAAACGATCCTTGTTTTCTTTGAGTAATATTTCGTCCTGTTGCATAGCAGTTTAAATTTAATTAATGCGAAACAGGAATTGACAAAAGACGGGTATTCCATAAAGCAGGAGCTAAACGGAGACGAGCTTCTGTCAAAACCTTATACGTGAAAGTTTTGACAAAATCATTCTGGCAGGTGTCTGGCTTGGAATATTATAGTTTATTAGTCATGGGTATATCAGTGATTAGTTTTATGTACTAATGACTAATGAACTTAAGAACTAATGAAATACCTCCTTACAGTTGCACGTCAGCCCGTGATTTTAACACGGTTCCCTTTTAATCATAGCTCGGCATTGCTTAACTATGAACCTGAATGAAATATGTGAAAGAACTTATTGAAACAAATATAGGTGTGATTGAATGAAGTGCACCGGGGAAGTTTTAAACAGGAGAATAGTTTTAAACAATATGGGCAAGAGGTGCCTTTAACCGGCTATTTCTTTTTGTATTTTATTTCAACAGATGCTACTCCCTCTTCAAGCATCCCAATTTTACGCGCAGCTTTCTTTGAAAGATCAATAATTCTACCAGACACAAAAGGCCCTCTGTCATTTATTTTTACTTTAACAGACTGTCCATTTTTAAGATTCGTTACCCTAACCTTAGTACCGAAAGGTAATGACTTATGCGCGGCAGTTCGTTTTGAATTTCGAAACTTCTCACCGCTGGCCGTCTTTTTCCCGTTAAACTTTTTTGCATAGAACGAGGCCTTCCCGGTTTGGGTTACGGTTTCTGAGCAGGAAGACAAAAAAAATAAAGACAGCAGCAGGTATTGACATCTCATCCAATAAAAGTAAAACTTATTAAAAAAAACAATCCCAAAAGTTTTCCACTTTTGGGATTGAATGTCAATAAACATTAAGCTTAAAACACCCTGATAAGAGATTATTTCTTTGCAGCGGGAATAAAATTCATCGAAATTGAATTAACACAATGACGGGTATTCTTCGACGTAAATCCTTCTCCTAAAAACACATGCCCTAAATGGCCGCCACATTTGGCACAAACAATTTCTGTCCGCATACCATCAGGATCTGGGATTCGTTTTACGGCCCCTTTAATTTCATCATCAAAACTAGGCCATCCGCAGTGTGAATCGAACTTGCTATCCGAAATGTAAAGAGGGTTATTGCATCGCTTGCACGTATAAGTACCTTTTTCTTTATTATTAAGGAGTGTTCCTGTCCCGGGATACTCCGTTCCTTTATTTACAATTACCCGTTCTTCTTCGGGAGTTAATTTATTGTATTCCATTTTCTTTGCATTATTAATTGAAGCTTCTTTTACAGTCTTTTTATCCTGCCCGCACGAATAAAATGCTATGCATAATAAACTTGCTATTATATATATGGTTTTCATCACATCAATAAGTTTTTATCACTCTCTATTATATACGTTTATTTGGCATAAAATAGTTTTATACGCTTAGAATTTATAATAGAAGCTGAATCAAATATAGCGGTACCTTTGTTAAGATTAAAAATTTAGCATGAAGATAACTTTTCTGGTATTAGGAAAAACAGAAGATAGCTATTTAAAAGAAGGAATAGAGAAATACTTGAAACGATTAAAACACTATGTCAAATTTGAAATAGTTGAAATACCTGAGTTAAAAAACACGAAAAACCTCTCGGAGGATCAGCAAAAACTAAAAGAAGCAGAACTTATATCAAAAAACTTAAGCAACACCGATTATATTGTTTTGCTGGATGAAAAAGGACAAGAATTTAGCTCTGTCCAATTTTCGGGATTTATAAGCAAAAAAATGCTCTCGAGCGTGCAAAA
This sequence comes from Pedobacter superstes, assembly GCF_037622515.1. Lineage (NCBI taxonomy): Bacteria > Pseudomonadati > Bacteroidota > Sphingobacteriia > Sphingobacteriales > Sphingobacteriaceae > Pedobacter > Pedobacter superstes. The sequence goes on along the minus strand of NZ_JBBJCN010000005.1, from coordinate 395,476 downwards.
CCTGGTTTTTATTGTAGGAGGACCGTACGGATTTGATAACAGTTTGCTAACAACAGCCAACGAAAAGCTGTCTCTTTCAAAAATGACTTTTTCACATCAGATGGTTCGACTTTTTTTTGTTGAACAGGTTTACAGGGCATTCAGCATTCTTAAAGGGGAGCCTTACCACCACGAATAATCACATTATAGACACAAATATTATGCTACCATCGGATTATAAAAGAAGATATAGATTCAAAGGAATAAATCCATCGAAAGAACAAAAGCAGTTTTGGTTAATGTTTCTGCTGGCTTTATTAATCGTAACAGCTATTATGTACTTTTTTTAACCTAAGAAGCTGGCTATTCGGCAGCTTTCTTAGGTTTTTTTGCCGTGGCTTTTTTTGCAGGCTTTACTTCTTCGACTTTAGCAGACACTTCTTCTTCAACCGCCGCAACGTTTTTTTCAACAGATACAGGTTCTTCTGAAGGCGTTCCTGCGGTCTCAGTAAACAGCGGAAGATCTTTTATCAGATTGAACCATGTAATGATTTTCTTCATATCAGAAGCATAAACACGGTCCTCATCATGCTGAGAGGCTACTTCTCTAAAATACTTGCGCAAAGTTACGCCATCAGATTTTGGATCAGGGATGGATGAAGAGCCCTTCATGTTTTCAAAAATATCAATCAGTTTCAGATCTTCATCTTCGCCAAAAATTGTAATATCTTCCAAGGACGCTAATTTTGCTGTAGTTAAATTCACTATCAGCTTTAATTTCTGTTCATCCAAACTTTCAAGTACAAATCCAGATTTATTTTGACCTATAATTTTATACAAACCCGGTTTACCTGAAACTGCTACTAATCCTTTTAAATTCATTTTTGTGAGATATGAGATTTGAGATTTAGACATGCGAACTAATCGCATAACTAAATCATTATCAAAAAATAAATGTGAGTAAAGAAATAAGATTTGACATCAAGTTCTCAAATCTTATTTCTCAGGTCTCACATCCAATTTACTATTCTTCAATTATATCAATGCTTAAAATTTTGTCGCCTGCTTTAATCGCATCAACAACTTCTACATTTTCAATTACTTTACCAAAGCAAGTATGGTTTCTATCCAAATGCGCGGTATTGTTGCGGCTATGGCAAATAAAGAATTGAGAACTTCCTGTATCCCGTCCGGCATGAGCCATAGACAATACACCTCTGTCGTGATATTGATTCTCACCTGTTAATTCGCATTTGATTCTGGTACCAGAGCCACCCGCTCCTGTGCCTGTGGGATCGCCGCCCTGAATTACAAAATCAGGAATAACTCGGTGAAAAGTTACGCCATTATAAAAACCGGACTTAGCTAACCCCAAAAAATTAGCTACGGTATTAGGCGCATCTTTATCGTAGAACTGTACGGTCATGTCACCTTTTTCTGTTTTAATTATTGCTTTGCTCATAAGTTTCAAAAATAACGAGTGGGCAAAGGTAATTATTTCAGCGGCATTGGGTAATCACTTTTTAAAAATCGATTATTCACCGCTTAATTTATACCTTTAAGCTAATAAATTACGTTATTGCATTCATGTTTAAATGGCAATTTACCTTTCTGTGTTTAGTGATCTCACTTAGTGCCAGAGCTGCTTCCATCATCATTCCGATGGATGAAGACCAGAGGAACCATTTAAAAGCTTATGGCATCGCTTACTGGACATTAAAGAACGGCCTGGAAGCAGAATGGCTATTAAATTACAGGGGTGGAAGTTTTCTGATAAAATATGCACAGTCGTTAGAAAATGAGTGCAAAATCCGTGGCGTATCTTACGAGGTTGTCCCCGACTCAAAAGTTACGGCAATCTATAATGAAATTTCTGACCCATCGGTTAATATGGACATGGTTAAGCTTGAGAAAGCTCCTAAAATTGCCGTGTATTCTCCAAAAAGCAAATTACCATGGGATGACGCGGTTACTCTGGTTCTAACCTATGCAGAAATACCCTATGATATTATTTATGATGAAGAAGTTTTAAAAGGAAATCTTCCAAAGTATGATTGGCTTCATATGCACCATGAAGACTTTACCGGCCAGTATGGCCGTTTTTGGTCGACCTATAAATCTCATAGCTGGTACATTGCAGACGTAAAGCAACAGGAAGCTATGGCTAACAAGCTTGGCTTCAAGAAAGTTTCTGAAATGAAACTGGCTGTTGCTAAAACAATTAAAGGCTTTTGTGCAGGTGGCGGCTTCCTGTTTGCTATGTGCTCGGGCACTGACAGCTTTGACATCGCCCTGGCGGCTGATGGCGTGGATATTTGCGAAAGTATGTTCGATGGCGATGGCGCCGACCCTAAAGCCCAGGCAAAGCTGGATTTTAACCAGACCTTTGCCTTTCAAAATTTCAAGCTCGATTTAAATCCTTACAATTACGAATTTTCATCAATCGACGTCACTCAATCCCGGGTGCTTGAACGCAGCAACGACTACTTTACTTTATTTGACTTTTCGGCAAAATGGGATGTTGTTCCAACCATGCTAACTCAAAATCACGATAAGGTTATAAAAGGTTTTATGGGACAAACCACCGCCTTTCGAAAAGACCAGATAAAGCCTGATGTACTAGTGATGGGCGAAATGAAGTCGGCGAATGAAGCACGCTACATTCATGGTGACTTAGGGAAAGGCCAGTTTACTTTTTATGGCGGTCATGACCCTGAAGATTATCAGCATGCCGTAGGAGACCCTCCTACCGACTTAAATCTACATCCGAACTCGCCCGGATACAGGCTGATTTTAAATAATGTATTGTTCCCGGCAGCAAAAAAGAAAAAGCAGAAGACTTAGGGTTGATTGAAAAGTCAAAAATCAAAAATCAAAAAACCATGTTAAAAAGCAATCTGGCTAATGGCAACCAAGCTCGGTATATTTCACAAAACACTGATGAAGGCTTAATCATAAAAATTCCAGGTTACTCCAAACTTCAATAATGCATCGGGCATCGGATAGCGGTTTACAGTATAATAACCTTTCGAAAACAGGCCCTGATTGGCATAATCGTACCTCACAAAAATATTTGCCCGCTTCAATGCAAATTTCGCCCAAACGTCTAATATCGGAGAAGATGAGAATTCAACGGGTTCGCCATTATAAAACTGGCTAACATTGATAGCATAAGATGGTGCAGGAAACGGACTGTTCCACCGTGCGTCGAACCCTAGATTTGTATGAATAGATTTAAAAATCCGGGCTGCAAAATAAAAGCTGTTGTAAGTGTATATCTCTGGGGTACGCAAAATACTTGTGAAATCTGTTTTCTGATACACCAGAAAATTTTCCAGGTTGAATTTTCCAAAACGAGTATACTTGCTTACTGTCAGTTTTAACAAATTAATGCTTTTATCAAATTGAACCGGGTTAATTTGAAATGAATCTGCGGCTGCTTCAAAATATAAATGATTTGCAATCCGGTAATAATCTGCTCTTGCTTTGAAGGCAAATTTGGGATTGATGTAAGCAAACGATAAATTATTGGTTTTTGTGCGTTCAAAGTTCTCAACCCATTTATGATAAGTATAATTTGTACGTTCAAAAATTTGCTGAGGAGATTTATTCTGAAGGAATGCCCCCAATACAATTCTTCCAACAGAACGGCTTAATAAAATCTGAGTTTCTGCCTTATATAAATAATCACCCGCGTGCCTTCCCTGGGCAATCTGCTGAAGATCTCCTGTTATAGAAACTCTGTCGCTAAACTGGTACCCTGCATTGGCTTTGAGGGTAACGTTCTGAAATTTGGTGGAATAATCCATCTGATCATACCAATACCAATCGTGTTGAAGCCCGACGTCAAGTTTTAACTCATTTTTTATAAAACTTAAAGAACGGCCCCTTAAGTAAAAACTATACATAAACTCATTTCTGAGATTTTTAACATGAGTAGAATCTTTAGTTAATTCAAGTGTATCATTTGGAATATTCGGAAAGACAGGATTTAACGGATTCTGTAATTCATTTTTATGAAATTTATATATATCGTTCGAGTAAGTCAGGGCATGCGAAAAGCGCTGGGTTGGTAAAATATTAGAATTCGCAGCCAGGCTATCTAAGCGCCCGACATAATAAAACTGCTTGATAAAATACTCCTTTTGCTTCCATTCCTGATACGGCGAACTAGTCCGGCTAAACCGCTGAACACTGTTGCCTAAGCGAACAGCTTCAGTTCCGGTTATTTTTGGCTTTTCGGATGTGAATATAGAGTCGTTAACGATAGAGCCATTTTCAGCCGCCCTGAGCGTATTAAAAACCCCGTTAGCAAGCAGGTTATATCTTTTATTTGGTGATTCATACCATGTAAATGCGGCTGCGTTTAAATGATCTCCTTTCTGGCTGCGGTAAAATCCTTCTGATGCAATGCGGAAATAATTAGCCCCGATATTCCAGTTGGGCTTTATATTTTGTGAATGAGTTACTTTAAAAAATTGCTCTTTAAGATTTCCGTTTATATAACTTAAAGAGGTGAAGGGCGAGCGGGCCCGGTAATATTTTAGTGAATCCTGGGTTAACCGATAGACATCTAATGAATGAAACCCGGGGTCAAAACCAATTGAGGAAGAAGGAGTAAACAGTAACTCTCTGTATGCTATACCCAGATTTCCAAGATTTACCGTTGGTTTCTGAGGCTGATTTAAAGGGTTATAATTATGGAAATTCCGAAATGTTGTATCAATGGCTAAGGTCTGGGTACTGTCCTGCAGCAAGCCCAAAGTTGTATATCGGATAAACCTGGAGGTTATAATCAAGGTATCCCTGGCCTCATCTTCGATTTTACGCAAGGAGTCCAGTTCCGCGTTCGGATCAGGATTTCGGCTAGTGCCCTCCCGTCCGGGCTGTGGATTTCTGATTTGAGCTATCGAATCCGACAGGTTCAAAATTAAAAGTAATGAAATTACAGCAAAAAAACTATTCTTCATTGATTATAGTGAGGCGATCAACTCTTTAAGTATTATCGTCATTTTAGGTTCAGCAGTTTCAGCCACTTTAATTATATCCTCTACGGAAACGGGCTCCAGCACATCCAGAAAACCTTCATCTGTTAATACAGATATTGCAAAAACAGGCAATCCCATATGATTGGCTACAATAACTTCCGGAACGGTGCTCATTCCTACAGCATCACCACCAATAATCCTTAAGTAACGATACTCTGCTTTTGTTTCAAGATTCGGGCCTGGAACAGAAACGTAAACACCTTTATGACATCTGATCGTATTTTTGAATGCTATTTCCATCCCCCTTTTAACCAATTCCCTGTTATAAGGCTGGCTCATGTCCGGAAATCTGGGACCAAGTTCTTCAAAGTTTCTGCCTCTTAACGGGTTATCGTGATGAAGGTTAATATGATCTTCAATAATCATCAGGTCACCGGTTTTGTAATCGGGATTTAAGGACCCACTGGCATTGGACACAAAGATTTTATTGATCCCCAGCATTTTCATCACTCTCACAGGGAAAGTTATCTGCCTCATATCATAGCCTTCGTAATAGTGAAGGCGTCCTTGCATGGCGACAACTTTTTTACCTTCCAGCATTCCAAAGATCAATCTGCCCGAATGAAACTCCAGAGTTGATATAGGGAAGTTTGGAATATTAGAATACATCAGCTTATGCTGGATCTCTATTTCGTTGACTAAAGCCCCTAATCCCGTGCCCAGAATGATTCCGATCTCAGGAGTAAAATCACCAATCTTATTTTTAATGTACGCTGTTGTGTTGTATATCTCTTGTAACATAGAGTTCTATTAAGTTGTTAAAACGTTCATCATCCGGCTGATGAAACCTGGCTGTAACCGGCAGATAATAAACCGGTAAATTTTTTAAAAGTGCGAGTAGTTCCGGAAGCTGTAATCGTTGTGCGTCCTTCTCTGTTGTTAATATCAATTTCTCAGAGAAAGCACTGCTATTAAACTCTTCTGCAAGTTTAATAATATTTTTGGAGCTGAAAGTGTGATGGTCGGGGTAATCGTAATGAATGACGTGTTCAGTTAACGATTTAACCTTTTTTAACAGGGGATCCGGGTTAGCGATACCAGTTAACAAAAACACAGATGTCTGAGATGTAATTACCGACAATGGCTTTTCATCAGCTGAAGCTAATGAAATCAAATTACCATAATCGAGCGAGGAGAAAAAAAGGTTTTGATGCTTAAAAGGTTTAATTCGGTTTTTTATTCTCTCTTTTTCTAAAATTGATAAATCATCCGGACATTTAGAAATCACCATGATATCCGCCCTTTTTCTGTTCGCGAATGGCTCACGAAGATTTCCTGCGGGAAGCATAATCAAGAAATCATTTACTTTGGTATAATCAAAAAGGAGAACAGTTAAGCCAGGTGTTACCGCCCGGTGTTGAAAAGCATCATCAAGAATAATCACCTCATGATTTTCTTTGAGAAATTGAATTCCTTCAACTCGTTTTTCTGCAACTGCAACTGTAATATCTTTAAATTTTCGTTTAAACTGTAAAGGCTCATCGCCTACCTCAGAAACAGTATCTTCAACGTCAACTATTCTAAAGCCCCGGGTTTCGCGCTTATATCCACGACTTAATACCGCTATTTTATGCTTCTCTTTCAATACCCGAATGATATATTCAGCCATAGGGCTTTTACCTGCACCGCCAATGACAAGATTCCCAATACAAATTACCGGATTATTAAACTTCTTTGAGGCAAAAACACCTGTATCATACAAGAAGTTTCTTATCCAAATGACACATCCATAAACAAGAGAAAAGGGGAGCAACAGCAGTCGCAAATATTGCATGGGGTAAAGATAGTAAATACACAGTTTTGATTAAGGACCAGCTTGGCTGAAAAAACTTTGTGATCAACAATTTACCTGCCCGGATAGTTCCTATATATTGTATGTAATTATTAAATTGCATTATGACAAAAGGATTCTTCAAAATACCGCCAATAATTAACGAGCCTGTTTTAAACTATGCTCCGGGTAGTCCTGAAAGAGCGCTTTTAAAAGAGGCCATCTCACACGCATACTCCGCCCAGGTTGATATACCGATGTATATTGGTGGCAAAGAAGTAAGGACCGGTAATAAAAAAGAAATTCGGCCTCCCCATAATCATAAAGAGATCATCGCACATTATCATGGAGGCGACAAAACCCATGTAGAGCAAGCGATAAAAGCTGCCCTTTCGGCGAAAGCCGATTGGGAAAATTTACCATGGGAACAACGTGCTGCTATATTCTTAAAGGCGGCAGAATTAGCCTCAGGACCATACAGGTATAAATTGAATGCCGCTACCATGCTGGGGCAATCAAAAAATGTTTATCAGGCAGAGATTGATGCAGTTTGCGAACTCGTAGATTTCATCCGATTTAATGTGCAATACATGGCAGAAATTTATGGCCAGCAACCTCCGGCATCGTCTAAAGGAGTTTGGAACCGTGTAGAACAACGTCCGTTGGAAGGTTTTATATTCGCACTTACACCTTTCAACTTTACCGCCATTGCGGCAAATCTCCCTGGCTCGGCAGCATTGATGGGAAATGTTGTGGTATGGAAACCTTCCGATTCACAAATATACTCTGCTCATGTTATCATGGAAATTTTTAGGGAAGCTGGTTTACCCGATGGCGTAATAAATTTAATTTTTGCTAGCGGCCCTGATGCCGGAGAAGTGATTTTTAACCATCACGACTTTGCCGGAATCCATTTTACAGGCTCTACAAAAGTATTCCAGGAAATTTGGAAAACTATCGGAACGAATATTCATAAATATAAAAGCTATCCCAGAATAGTAGGCGAAACAGGAGGTAAAGATTTCATCCTGATTCATGGAACTGCCAATGTACAGGTTGCCAGCACCGCAATTATCCGGGGGGCCTTCGAATACCAGGGACAAAAATGTTCGGCAGCATCACGGGTTTATATAGCAGAATCTTTGTGGCCGGAAATAAAGGAAATGATACTGAAAGATCTGGCAAGCATTAAAGTTGGCCCGGTTGAAGATTTCAGCAATTTTGTAAATGCTGTTATTACCGAACAATCTTTTGATAAACTGAGCAAAGCAATAGATGAAGCCAATAAAGATTCGTCCCTTGAAGTAATTGCAGGAGGTAAATATGATAAATCTAAAGGCTACTTTATTGACCCTACCATAATCGTAACCAAGGATCCATACTATGTTACGATGTGTGAGGAACTCTTCGGCCCCGTGCTAACAGTACATGTGTATAAAGATGAAGAGTTTGAAAAAATTCTGTCTGTTGTTGATAACACATCCGTCTATGCACTAACCGGAGCATTTATTGCTCAGGACCGTTATGCAATTGCCAAAGCAACATACGCTTTACGCAACTCTGCGGGAAACTTTTATATTAATGATAAATGTACCGGTGCCGTTGTGGGTCAGCAGCCATTTGGCGGAGCACGTGGATCGGGTACAAATGACAAAGCAGGCTCAATGATAAATTTACTTCGCTGGGTTTCTCCCAGAACGATAAAGGAGACTTTCGATCCTGCTAAAGATTACAGATATCCCTTTCATCAGGAAGAATAATAATACTAGATGCAAAATGTCTGAATCACAATTAGCTGACAACAGGAAGGTTTTCTTTGAATCGAATCAGCAGTAGAAAAACCAGCATCTAATCGCTCAAAAACCGGGTAAAAATTTGGTTTAATGTTATAAACCTCTGGTTCATTTTGTAGAAAGAAATTACAATTTTTCGGACTAGTTTCATTAATACCTAAGTATGCTGATCCTCACTTTTGATCCTGATCCGGAAATGCAGACACATTCATTAACAAAAAAGACAAAGCAGAAACGCTTTGTCTTTTATACTATCGCTGCAAATGCAATCAGCGGCTGATATATTTTATTAATACCCCGGGTTTTGGTAAGCAGCTTTCTCAGCAGGAGATAGTGCTACACCATTTGAAGTAGTCAACTCTATTTGTTGATTTGGAATAGGTCGCAGTTTATGATGCGGTTGAATACCTGTTGCATCTGGATTATACTTATAGGTTATACCATTGAAGACATAAGAACCATTGGTTTGATTAACTCGCTTATATAAATTCTCTGTTCTGTTCAGATCTTCCCAACGATAAAGTTCACCACACAATTCTCTGGTTCTCTCATTCAGCATAAAATGAATAAAGCGTTCTTCGTTACTTGTTACAGTAACCGGATAAAGTTCGCTGGGGGCGTTTGTCATAAATAATACAGTCGTCGCTATCATGTTCGGATACGTATCTGTCACGTCCCCAGGCGTTCCCCCATCAAATTTCCAGGTCTGCGGATTTTTAAATTCACCTGCATGATATGCCGCCCTGGCTCTGATCTTATTTATATGTCTCAGGGCGTCTACAAACAGTCCTTTTCTTCCATAGGCCTCTGCAGCAATCAAGTGAGTTTCAGCAAGTCGGGCCAGAATACCATTCTTTACTCCCGACTCCTCGTTAACTACGGTGCTTACCCGGACAGGATCAAGATGTTTTACTAATGTTAAGTATTTGCTTGTTGTGTACCCTTTTACAGCAGGGCCTGTAGCAGAAGTTTTTATCCACCGTGCATAAGCTCTGAACCGGTATTTTGCCAAATCGCTTTCAAGAATAGGATTTGATCTGTTGTTTACTATGAAGTACGCAGCTGTATCTCCAACACCAAACTTTGTTTTTCCAATTAAAGAAGGATTGGGAGCGTCGGCTGCCGTAAACACATTAGACGGCAAAGCTGTATTTGCATAATATGCTGTTCTGAAGCTTTTATAAAACCGTGAATCATTCTTCCTGTCGAACAGATCGATCGTATAGTCAGACGGCCCCAGGCGCCTGAACGGGCGGCCGTTAAACTGATCTCTCACGATTCCCGGGATTCCTGAGTCATACTGCATAATAAAATATTCGTGAACCCGATTTCCGGAAGTACCATTTGCAGTAACGTTGTTTATAAACTGGGCTGCGAAGATCACCTCCTTACTATTGTTGGCGGCAGTGATCTTGCTGTAATCACCCGCCGGTGCAGAACCGCTTGAACCGATTGCCGGAGTTATGGTATTTGGATAACCGTTAGGATAAACGCCGTTCCATAAATTCATAAAGTCAGCTTCAAGCACATATGGACCAGCAACAACCGCTTCAGCATGAACTATGGCACTATCCATATCGGTGGCGAGAGAACCTCTCTCCGTTCTTGCTTCGGTAGAAACTGCACTGCCCCTGATTAAATATGTTTTAGCCAGAAAATGCTGCGCTGCTCCTTTTGTTGCACGACCCAGCTGGAGAGTTGTGGGAGATACATTATCTTTTGCGTAGATAAAGTCTGCAATTATAGCCTTGTAAACATCGGCTACACTAGCTCTTGGAAAATCTGTACGTACTTCACTGCTCGACTGAAGCACAAGCGGGATTCCACCAAATTGCTGAACCAGCATCAAATAATAATACGCTCTTAGAAATTTGAGTTCTCCAATTCTCTGTCTTCGCTGAAGCTCAGTTCCAAGAAGTGTTGAAGTTCCGTCATTGAATGCACTGATGAGATCAATCCCGATATTACAACGATTAATTCCATTATAGTTATTAAGCCATAATGAGTTTAACATTGCTTCTGAAGGATTCAATACAGACGAATAGGTATTGTAATGTACATTGTTAAACTGATCACCTAATATAAACTCGTCATCGCCGAAGTTAAAAAGAGCATAGGCCTGTTCACCATTAAATTTCCAACGTAGCGGGGCGTAAGCGGCTTCAACTAAATCTTCAAGCCCTTTGTCGGTGTTATAGTAATCGAAAGTCAAGGTGCTAACTAACTCTTCTTCTACAAATTTCTTACAAGAGACACTGCTTAAAACCATAAATATGGTTATGGCTACTATATAATATTTTTTCATCAGTATATAATTTATTTTTTAATGGAGATGAAGCTATCATGAGTCCTTTTTGCGAGTGCTTATGCAAATGATAGTTCCATTTTCTTCAATTTTATAATTACCAATCTATAAGCCCATTCTTAAGCCAAATACAAAACTTCTAAAACTATACGACGTGGGTGCAGGATTGTTAGTACTACCCTGTGGCCATGTAGAGTTATAAGGAACAGATTCGGGATCATATCTTTTGTACTTACTAAATATGAAAGGATTGACAGCATTGACGGAAACCGTCATGTTGCTCAATTTAAATCTTTCCAGAAAAGAAGCTGGAACGTGATAAGCCAATAATATAGTTCTTACCCGAACAAAAGATCCTTTTCTGAAACTTAGGGATTGCCAGTATACCGGTATATCACTGGTTCTGTTAGGCTGCTGATAATCGTTTGAAGGATTGGTCGGTGTCCAGTAATTAACTTCAGGTCCGGGATAGCGCCCTACTAAACCAGGTCTGAAATCTCTGATAAGCGCCCCGTGACTGATGTAAACAAAACTGGTCAGGTCAAATCCTTTATAAGAAAAAGTATTGTTAAAACTTCCGGTCCATTTAGGATTTGGGCTTCCCAGGTGTACCCGGTCTGCATCCGTAATAATTGTATCACCACTTATGTCCTGTACCCTGATTTTACCAGGCCTGAATAGCTCATTGGCTTTATTTGCCGGTTTCTTCCAGAAATAGTCTTTTAAGATTCCGCCCGGAAGAGTATCAGTATACTGGAAGATTCCTTCATTCTTAAAATCCCAATAGGTTCTGATAGGCTGCCCGTAAAACCATTGCTGCGCAATCTGGTCTGCGCCTCTGTCATTCAATTCAGTTATTTTCTCCTTATTCGTCGAAAAAGCAAAATCAGATGTCCATCTAAAACCACCTTTTCTGGCCGACTTGTCTATATTAATAGTAGAAAGCGCAATTTCAAGTCCACTGTTTTTTACATTTCCCAGATTTACGAGAGCATACTGTATTCCACCCGCTCCGGGCAATTCACGTTGCTGAATATTATTTGTATTTGATTCATAAACATCAATTGAGCCAGACAATCTCCCTTTCAATAAACCATAATCAACTCCTAAATTTTTGGTTAGGGTTCTTTCCCAGGTTACCTGAGAACGTAGAAATTGAGGAGTATATCCAAGAGCAACTGTATTTCCAAAGTTATAATAAGCGGGATTTCGCTCTAAAACTCCTGCTGTCTGATAAGGAGTAATACCGCTATTACCCACGGCACCAAAGCCTGCACGTAGCTTTAACTGGTCAATATAACCAATGTCCTGTATAAATGATTCCTGATCCAATCTCCAGGCAGCCGAAGCTGAAGGAAATAACTGGCTGTTATTCTCTGGAGACAAAACAGAGGAAGCATCATGCCGAAGAGCCGCTGTAAGGATATACTTATTATTATAGGAATAATTTATACGGCCAAGATGTGATGCCAGCTGATCCTGCAAATAATTACCCTCTACTACAAAGGTTCCTTTCGCATTATTTTGTAGGGCATACCATTTTTGACTTTCGTAAGTCAGATCATTTGCGCTCGAATTATTTGTTTCATCTCTTCTTTTACGTAATTCCTGAACCGCAGTAAAAGTGAAAGCATGCTTATCTGCAATTGTGGTTGTATAATTCAGCTGGTTCTGAAGGGTCCATACCAAACCATTACTAATATTGTATGATGCATTTGGAGCTGCCAGTCTCTGAACAGAAGATAGCGAACCATTAAATCTGCCTCTGCGGGAATTGCTAAGATCAACTCCAAAAGCAGCTCTGTATGATAAGCCTTTTAATATAGTTACCTGTCCGAAAACATTTGCAAGTAAGCGATTAATTCGATTTTCATCCAATACTGTATTTATGTCGTTCAAGGGGTTAAAAACCTGATCATCCGCTCCTGGATTAATCAGAAGTTTTCCATTACTGTCATATGGATGAGCTAAAGGAAATTGTCCGCTGGCGGCGCCATATAAATCAACCCCGTTATTCTGAATAGCATTAGAGTAATTCAAATTGGTGCCAAAATTCAAATATTCCCTGGGCCTGAAATTATTATTATTGGATAAGGTAAAGCGGGTAAAATCCTGGCTTTTTATTATACCGTTCTGCTTATAATAACCACCTCCGAAAGAACTGGTGAATTTCTCAGAACCTCCTGATACGGAAATATTATGATTTTGTGTAATACCTGTCCTTAAAGCATCGTCGCCCCAGTTGTAAGTTGTAATTTTTGAAGGGTCGTAAATGGCTACCTCATTTAAGACAGGATATCCAAGACTTGCTAATAAAGCCTTTTCTTCAGCAGTAGTGGGGCGCGTCTTAGCAACAAATCTTCTTGGGGTACTGGTTATATCCAGATCAATCCATTCATAGGCATTTTTAACATTGTCCCAAAGCATGTTATCGTTGCTTGTAAATAAATTAAAATCTGCCGCGGGATCCGGAAAATACCTTCTGTTCGCTGCTGTTGAAGATCCGGCGTAATAATCACCCAAACCCGTACCGATAAAGGCATCACGCCTGAATTGTGCGAATTCAGGACCATTGTAAACCTCTAGTTTCCTGACAATATTATCTGCTGATGTGTTACCGCTGTAATCAATGGTTACTTTTCCCGCTTTACCTTTTTTTGTGGTAACCTGAATTACTCCATTCGCACCCCTTGAACCGTAGATTGCGGTAGCAGCAGCGTCTTTTAAAACATCTATAGATTCGATATCTAAAGGATTGATATCATCAATGCTATAATTAATAGGAATTCCGTCAACAACATACAATGGATCATTACCTGCTGTCAGCGACCTGCTTCCCCTCAATCTTATAGTCGAAGGCGAACCAGGTCTGAATGAATTAGGGTTGGAAACCAGTCCGGCCACCCTGCCCTGCAATGCCTGCGTTACGTTAGTAACCGGCACCTCCTTTAAGTTTTCCATATTCACAGAAGTTATAGCCTGAGATACATCCCCTCTTCTTTGGGTACCGTAACCTACTACCACTACTTCTTCCAATGCTTTAACATCTTCAAGCAATTGAACATTGAGTGAGGTTCTTCCCTCTACCGCAACTTCTTTTGTTGCATATCCCAGATAAGAATATACTAATACAGGATTTGTTACGCTGGAGGCTATTGTTATTGAGTATTGTCCCGAAACATTGGTAGTTGTCCCGGCTGATAATCCTTTTATTTTAACGCTTACGCCAATTAATGGTTCATTTGCAGGATCGGTAACAACTCCTGATACCACTATATCAGCCTTTTTCTCAATTGCAGTGAGGCTGCCACCTGCTGAACCATTTTCAGATTTTGATACGCTTAAAACAATTTGTTCATTGAGCACTTCGTAAGCAATCCCCCTCTTGCTCAACAAATCATCCAATACAACCGAAAGCTTATCGTCTTCAGCCGATATTGAGACCAACTGGTCCGCATTGATAATGCTCTTACTATAAACAAATTTAACATTTGCCACCTTCTCAATTTTCCTTAATACATTATTCAGGGAAGTTGTAGTGGAGGATATTTTAACAGGATTGTTTAATACACCCTGCGCGTTAGTGGCATCAGCATAAGAAACTCCTGTTAAGACAATAAATATTATCAACTGACTTAATGTAATTCTCATAATATAGCGTAAGTCACTAGAGAGTTCTAAATAAAAATTCATACTTTTATTTGTTTTATTTCCAAAAAATGAGACAATAAAAAACCTGGGCATTATTTATAATGCACTATTTTAGACGATAGTAATCGGTTTGAGTTAAGGAGTGTGCAACCACTTCTTAACTTTTTTAAGAATTGTTTTTTTTACTTTATTTTTTCATTCACGCGACATTTAGGTTAAGTTAGTTAGTTTCAGGTTTCCTGGAGACCATTATAGCATCTCCATCAAGTTTATAGGTAATGTTTAAAGATTTAGAAAGCAGCTCCATAATATTCGGAAGATTCACCTCAGTAAAATCTGCGCTTAAAGCCAATTGACTAATATCAGAATCCGCTAAAATTATATTTGCTTTAAAGGTTTTATTTAAAGTTTCGATCACTTTGGTAACCGGTATATTATCAAAAGACAAGGTATTTTTCTGCCAGATACTTAAAGACGGCTCTTTAACATCATATTTCTGCAGTTGATGCTTGAGCTTAAAATAGGTTACTTTTTGCTCCGGGAGCAAGTAAACACTTCGTAATTTCGCATTTTTACTTGGCTGAGTGTAAACCATTACTTTCCCTGTCACAACCGAAATTTCAGCTGTGTTGGCATTCGCATACGACTTTATATTAAAACTTGTACCCAGAACTTTAGTAATAACGCCGCCGGAATAGATAAGAAAAGGATGTTTTGAATCCTTTTTAACTTCAAAAAAGGCCTCTCCCTGCAGGGAGATATTCCTGGTTTCTTTTACAAAATTTGTACTGTAACTAATACTCGCGTCGGGCTTAAGCCACACAATACTGCTATCAGGCAAAATGTATTTATACAGATTATTCAGATTATTCTTAAAATCAATCTGACGGGAAACAGCTCCGGCTTGAAGAGTATCGGGCACTCTGTTTTTAGCAGATTGAAAAATGAAGAATCCAAATACAATCACGAGGGAGGCAGCAATAGCTGCTATAGCGTAATAAATGTTTTTTGAAGAACTTGGCGGGGTCTGAGATTTAGAAACCATAGACAAATAGATCTTCGCCTTTATACGCTTAAGCATAACAGCTTTAAGTTCATCTTGCTGCTCTTCAGACAATCTGGAGACAGGATCAACAGAATTACTAAAAGAATTATACCAGTTAATAACAACCATTTCTTCTTCAAAGGAACATTCTCCTTTAAGATATTTATCAATTAATTGAAATAGCGTTTCGTCTTGCATCGAATGAATACTTTATCCGGTATAGATGTATAGTTCTTTAACTACACCCCAACCCCTAGTTAAGTGAAAAAAATTATTGGAAATATTTCGTAAGAAAAAACATCACAGGAATGATATTTTTAACACTTAAACGAAGAACTTTAAGTGCTTTTGTTATATGGTTTTCAACGGTCTTTTCTGATATTTCAAGAATTGCCGCTATTTCCTTGTTGGTTTTAAATTCTTTACGGCTAAGGTTAAAAACACCCTTGCATTTTGGCGGCAAACTCTCTACCTCATGCTCTAAAGCCCGCTTCAGATCGTTAAGTTCAATAAGCTGTTCTGTAGAAAAGTCGCTTTCTACAATGCTCATTTTCTGAGCAACTTCGTACTTTCTTGCATTATATTCTTTTTGATAATGCCGGAAAACAAGATTTCTGATAGCGCTAAACGTATAGCTGTTGAATAAGGAATGAACCTGTACAATTTCTCTGTTTATCCAAAGACTGGTAAAAAAATCCTGAACAATCTCTTCCGCTATTTCGGATTTCCCAATTCTTTTGTACGCCTGAGAGTATAATTTGGACCAGTATCTATTATACAACTCGTCAAACGCAGACATCTGCCCTTCTCTAAATAACGCAAGAAGATTTTCGTCAGAAATATGTTTCAGATTACTCATTTTGACAGGCTTATCAACACTCGAAAAAAGTTGATTGGTTAATACTGGCTAATATATAAACATAACATTAATTTTACAATTAATCAACCTGTACTATCCTGTAAACCCTCAATTGAGTATAAAAACCGTCATGCTTCTGGGTCCGTGGGCGCCCAACACGAGAGATTGTTCTATATCGGCAGTTTTAGACGGACCTGCAATAAAGGCACTGTAACCATAGTCTCTGTCACCAATAACTTTATAAGCCTGATGCATGGTTGGTACAAAAGAATCTTTTTTCACTACAAGAGCAATATGCTGAGTAATAAAAGGTAAAACCCTTTGCATCGTATTCTCCTCAGGCACCCATAGCGCACCATTTTCGGCAACAGCTATTTCTGCCTTTAGAATTGCCAGATCAACATTTTCCAAAGTATGAGGATCAGCTTTGGTTATTTCTGTCTCTGCTATATCTGATAACTCGGTAAAGGATGAAATAATCCTGGATGAATTATTGAAACGACCCGATATATGCTCCTTTATTTCTTCTATACTTGATACTTCAATTACCTTACTACCTATGGCCGTTGCAATAGCTGTAAAGCGTTGAGATAACCCTTCAGTAGATTGAGGAATATTAACTACCGGAATTTCTATAAGTTCTGGCTGATTAGCTTTAACTGCGGCTAATATTTTATCTCTGCTTGACATGCTTGAATGGGGGTTCCTTTTACCTTTAACTTTTAACTTTTACTTCCCTTTTACTTTTTATCTTTCTCCCTTTGGGCATACCACTCTCTGAATGACTCTTTAGGTGGAGCAGGCATTTCCCGTTCTTTGTACCACGGGTTTAATTTATTGCTCACCATAAAAGGCAAATATTTCATAAACCATCGTCCGGATTTACCGGCGATATTAAAAAGTGCCGGGAATGAGAACATCCAGGCCATCCCTTTCATACTCGCTGCTTTAAGAGGACTCACGTGCCCTTCCTTTACCAACACCTGGCGCCATTTGTATAATTGGTCATGAATATCAATTTTTACCGGACATACGTTGGAGCATGAACCGCAAAGCGTAGATGCGAAAGGAAGATCTGCATATTTCTTCATATCCAGATTAGGCGCGAGAATAGCACCAATCGGTCCCGAAATAGCATAATGATAACTATGCCCTCCGCTTCTTCTATAAACAGGGCAAGTATTCATACATGCTCCGCAACGGATACATTTTAAGGAATTCCTGAAATCTTCCCTGCCCAATTGCTGACTCCGGCCATTATCAACCAGAATAATGTGCATTTCCTGACCGGGCCTTGGCTTTTTAAAATGACTCGAATAAGTAGTTATTGGTTGTCCGGTGGCACTTCTTGTCAATAATCTCAGAAAAAATCCCAGGTGTTTTCTCTGAGGAATTATTTTCTCGATGCCCATAGAAGCAATGTGAACGTCGGCCAGGTGAACGCCCATATCCGCATTACCTTCGTTGGTACAAACCACAATTTCTCCTGTTTCTGCTACCGCAAAATTAACACCTGTTAAGGCCGCTTTTCTGGTAAGAAATGTATTCCGGAGATCCTGCCTTGCTGCTTCAGTCAGAACCTGTGGATCCGCCTCACCGGCAGCTGTCCCCAAATGAATATGGAACAAATCTCCGATTTCCTCCTTCTTTTTATGAATACAGGGCAAAACAATATGGCTGGGTGGTTCCTGGGCCAGCTGCACAATTCGCTCTCCCAAATCAGAATCAACCACATCAACTCCATTTTCGGCAAGAAAATCATTTAGATGACACTCTTCAGTTAACATGGATTTACTTTTAACCATCCTGTCAACAGAGTTCCTCTTTAATATAGATAGAACTATCTCATTATGTTCCCTGGCATCTGCCGCCCAGTGAACCTGCGCTCCATTAGCCTGTGCATTCAATTCAAACTGCTCTAAATAAGCGCTTAAATTCGACAGTACATTATGCTTGATCTGAGATGCGGTTTCCCTGAGAAGTTCCCATTCGGGTATTGTATTAACTGCTTTATCACGCTTTTGCCGCACAAACCACAGTGTTTCATCGTGCCAGTTTACCCGTGCCTCATCCTGATTAAATATATCCGATAATGCAGCGTGATCTTGAACTGTTTCTTTCATTTTTTCTTCTCTTAGAAGATTATAGGCATTAGCCTGCGTTTAGAATTTCCGCAATATGAACTACCTTCACATTGCTGTTTTGTCTTTTCAGAATACCCTCCATGTGCATCAGGCACGATAAATCTGCTCCTGTAATATACTCCGCCCCGTTATTGATATGATCGGCTACTCTATCTTTCCCCATTTTAGAAGATACTGCTTCTTCTGCAACACAAAACGTTCCTCCAAAACCACAACATTCGTCGACCCGGGTTAAAGTAATTAGTTCCAGACCATCAACCATATTTAACAAAGTTTCGGGTTTTGAAAATTTCGGAGCGACAAGTTCACTCATTTGAGAAAGCTTTAAGCCACGCTGGCCATGGCAACTCTGATGTATCCCTACTTTATGTGGAAAGCTCGCTTTAAGCTCTTTTATCTGAAGTATATCGGTCAGAAACTCGACAAGTTCGTATACTTTGGTTCGTATTTCCTTCGCCTTTTCGGGATGTTTTGAGGAATGCAAATGATCTTTCACATGAAGCACGCAACTCCCTGAAGGACAAACCACATAGTCAAATTCAGAAAAATTCTCGACAAATAGCTCGTCACAATCTCCTGATAAATGCGAAAAACCTGAATTGGCCATTGGCTGACCACAACAGGTTTGTTTTTTTGGAAATACGACATCAACCCCGAATTTTTCTAATAATTGTAGTGTCGCGATTGCTGCATTGGGATAAAACTGATCTACATAACAGGGTATAAATAACCCGACTTTCATATTTCTATTTCCTGTGAAGCTGAATAAAATTTCAAATCTATAATATTTGTTGGTAAAGATTGACTATTCCAATATTTATGTATGGCAAGCGCTGCACCTATAGAGGTAGCCTGAGCAACCGCGGCAGCAAAAACTTCCATATCAGGAAAAGCTGCAGCTAACAATTGCATGTAAATAACATTATTACTAAAGCCACCGTCAACAAAAATGCGTTTAACATCTGTTCCTTTAACCACCATAAAGGTAGACACAGATTGCAAATTTACCAAATCTATAATTAATTGGTGATAGGCTTCATCCGCATTAGAGAAAGCAGACAAATCTCTTTTATCAAAACCTGAACTTGCCAGGTTATCCCAGTTAACCTGCACGCCAACAGCCTTTGCATTACCCTTTAATTTGCTAATGGTTGTTGAACTATACTTAACTTTTTTATAAAAATCCGCAGGCTTTTTATAAAAGTCAGCAATACGGTTTGATTGCTGATCATGCTCATTTCCGGCAAATATCCTGGAAGCTTTCACCGGTTTCCCCTTATAACTGATATAACTTAAACAATCGCTTTTAAGCTCTTCGCTCGTAAGCGGAGATTCGTTAAAAGGGTTTAGGCTTACGCACCATGTTCCTGTAGAAATTAAAACAAAAGGCTCATGAAAACTCGTAAAAAAAGGAATAAGCGCAGCGGAGCTATCGTGAAGACCTATGCCAACAGCATATGAAGCACCCTCAATATCTACCTCAATAGCAGAATCTGAAGGATGAAGAGGAGCAAGTCTGTCTATTACACCTTCATCTTTCACCCATTGATGGTAATCCTGCTTTGTAAAATCCCATAAATTTGTATGACATCCTACACTGGTAATATCGCTATAAAACTGACCTGTAATCAAAAAGCTTAAATATTGCGGGAGATGGAGTGAGTACTTTATTTTGTTAAATATTTCTGGCTTTTGATATTTCAGACGGTACAACTGCATACCGGAATTTAAGTTTCCGAGCACCGGAGAAGCCGTTTCAGTTGAAACTTTCAGTTCGCCTCCATATTGTGCATAGAATTGATTCTTCAGTTCTTCCGGATAGGGTTTGAGGTAGTTATATAAACAGCTCAGAGGTTTCCCGTTGTCATCCAGATGTACAAAGCTCGCACCATAGGCAGAGAAATTAATTCCCTTAATTTCAAAACGCTTTAAAAGAATAATTTCCGCAAGAGTATTATTTATCCAGTTAGTTAAATTCTCTAAGTCTTCACAGGGATCACCTTCCTCATCGACAGTTTCATCAAAACGAGCCGTTCGTTCAAGTACAATTTTATACTGTTCATCAAAAAAGAAAAGCTTTTTATTTGTTTTCCCTACATCAAATACGGCTATAACTGGAATTTTACTCATGGGTTTATTAGATATCAGACGAGAAATGTGACTTGTGAGCAGGACAAACGCCAAAACTCAACGTATCATATCATACATCTATGTTTAAAGATGAGATATGAGACTAATAGATGAGAAATCTCAAATCTAATACCTCATATCTCAAATCTATTTTACAATCCTGTTGCTACTGTCTTTAAGCCTCTTTCACCAACAAGGCCTTCTCTAACTTTTAATTCACGGTATAACTGAACCGGATTTAAAGCAGCATTAGAACGCAATCTTGCTTCAGCAACTATAGATCTTACATCTGTGCGGAATGCATTCTGCAAAATCTCCTGGCAGCGTACCACATCATTTTCCTGACGCGCCTGATCTAGTGCTTTAGAATCTACTAAAAGAGCCTGAGCATAAGCCATCATGATCGCTTCTACTGATTGCAATAAATCTTCCAGAGGATCTTTGATATTGTGAGAAGCATCGATCATCCAGCCTAAACCAGTTGCATGATCTAATCCTTTAGCATCCATACCTTCAACCAGTTCATTAAAGATTAAAAACAATTGATAAGGCTTCATACAGCCGGCAGTCAAATCGTCATCACCGTATTTGGAATCGTTAAAGTGGAAACCGCCCAACTTACCTTCATTAAGCAACAAAGAAACAATTTGCTCAATATTAGCATTTGGCAAATGGTGACCCAGATCTACCAGCGTATAGGCTTTAGGACCTAATTTATTTGCATAAAGAAGTGATTGTCCCCAATCTCCTACAGACATTGAGTAAAAGTTTGGTTCGAACGCTTTATATTCTACAAACACTTTCCAGTTCTCCGGAAGTGCGGCGTAGATTTCCTGTAAACTTTCGTAAGTATTATTAAATGCCTTACGGAAATTCAGCTGTCCCGGGAAGCTCGAACCATCGGCTAACCAAACGGTTAAGGAATCAGATCCCAGCTCAACACCCTGACGAATTACTTCGATATTGTGTTCTATGGCTTGTTTACGAACTGCTTTATCTACATGCTGTAAAGAGCCAAATTTATAACTGTGTTGTTGTCCCGGCTGATCCTGAAACGTATTTGAATTTACCGCATCGAACTTTAAACCATATTGTGCAGCTAAAGCTTTGATTGAATTTGCGTTTTCTGGAATATCCCATGGAATATGAAGAGAAATCGCGCCGCTTGATTGATTCAGCTGATGCAATAAGCCGATATCTTCCATTTTTTCTTCAAGGTTGCGAGGCTCACCGCCACCAGAAAATCTTCCGAAACGAGTTCCGCCTGTACCTAAAGCCCAGCTAGGAATTGCTATCTGAAATTTTATAAGTTTTTGAATGATTCCATCAAGACCTTGAACATCCTGCGCAAGGAATTCAAATTTTCTTTTGTGCTGCTGAGCAAGTTTATTATTGTGCTCCTCAATTTGATATTTTTCGAGTTTCATGGTTATTTCTTTATTCAGTCCGAAAGTCGGGAAGACCAAAGACAGATTTTAAAACTGATTAATTTTCTTAAATACTTCAGGCAAAGTAAGTATTAATTAAAATCAGAAAGTATGATTCAGATCAGCTATTTCCAGCTTTCTGATCTCATACTTTCAGACTTTTTTTTATCTCACAAATCCCATTGCAACGCCACCGTCAACGTTTAAAACGTTACCAGTAGACTTATTTAAAAGGCCTCCCGCGAAAGCGAAACATGCATTTGCAATATCGTCTGGTAAAATAATTTCGTTTAATAAAGTTCGCTTAGCGTAATATGCAGGTAATTCTGCAACGGTAATTCCATACGCTTTTGCACGGCCTTCAGCCCATCCACCAGCCCAGATATTACTATCACTGATTACAGCATCAGGGTTTACAACGTTTACACGAATTTTATCAGTACCCAGTTCAGCGGCATTCAATCTGCTTAAATGTAATTGGGCAGCTTTAGCACTACCGTAACCGGCATTGTTTGGACCACTAACCAAAGCGTTTTTACTCACAATATTAATAACATCGCCACCAATATTTTGCTTTTGCATAATAGCAACTGCAGCCTGGGTAACGAAGAACTGGCCTTTAACCAATACATCGTATAATAAATCCCAGTCTTTTTCAGTATGGTCGGCAATTGATTTAGATATTGACAGACCCGCATTATTAACTATAATATCAACACCACCGAAAGCCAGTGCAGCTGTATCAAATGCTTCTTTTATCTGAGTGCTATTGGTTACATCCATAGCTGCAGTAGCATAAGAATCTTTACCGTACTGGCTTTTAAAATCTTCGCCCGCACTTTCCAGACGCTCAACATTCATATCGTTAAGAATAACAACAGCACCTTCCTCAACAAATTTCTTTGCGATAGCTTTACCGATACCGCCGGCGCTACCGGTAACTAAAGCAATTTTACCCGACAAAGCTTTTGGCTTCGGCATACGCTGAAGTTTTGCTTCCTCCAATAACCAATACTCAATATTGAATGCTTCCTGACGTGGTAATGAAGTATACTCGGAGATTGCCTCTGCACCTTTCATTACATTGATAGCATTTGTATAGAATTCTGCGGCAACGCGTGCAGTTTGTTTATCTTTTGAAAAGGCAAACATACCCACACCCGGATATAAAATTATTACAGGGTTTGCGTCACGAATTGCAGGACTGTTTGGATGCTTACAAGTATTATAATACTCATTGTACATCTTACGGTAAGCCTCAAAAGCAGGAGCTAATTTCTCTTTTAATGAATTAACATCCGACAGATCTGCATCAGGAGTAAGATCTAAAACTAAAGGACTTATTTTGGTACGTAAAAAGTGATCAGGGCAGCTTGTTCCAAGAGGAGCCAACCTATCAAGGTCATTTGAATTGATAAATTCAAGCACACGTGAATCATCGGTAAAATGACCGATCATGTGTCTCTCGCTGGAGCAAAAACCACGTAAAATCGGCGCGATCGCCGCTGCTTGTTTTTTACGGTTTTCTTCAGCTAAACTCTGAATTTTCTCACCGCCAAAAATAGGACCCTTTTTACCGTAATTTTCTTCAAGGTACTGAGCGCAGCGCTCAATAACTTCAAGCGTATTCATGTAACTTTCGTAAGCTGTATCGCCCCAGGTAAATAAGCCGTGAGAACCCAGCATTATACCACGGATTCCAGGATTTTCGTCAAGACATTGTTTTAACTGAAGTCCAAGATCAAAGCCCGGTTTTTGCCATTCTACCCAACCTATCGTTCCTGCAAATAACTCTTCAGTTATTTTCTTTCCATCTTTCGCTGCTGCAATAGCAATTGCCGCATCCGGATGCAAGTGATCGATGTGTTTAAATGGTAAAAAGCCGTGCAATGGAGTATCAATAGAAGGGGCTTTTGAGCTAAGATCGTAAATGCAGTGATTGAATAATTCAACCATCTCATCTTCATGCTCAATGCCGCGATATACATTCTTCAGGCTACGCAAACGATCTACATATAAGGCAGCAAGACCGCTCCGTTTTAAGGTCCCGATATCGCCACCAGAACCTTTAATCCACATTACTTCAGTTTCTTCTCCCGTTAAAGGATCTTTAGCCATTGCTTTACATGAAGTGTTTCCACCCCCATAATTAGTTAAGCGCAGATCTGCACCCAATAAATTAGAACGGTAAATTAATAATCCTACTTCATCACCTGCAAGTTCAGCTGCTTTTGCATCATCCCACAGGTAGCTAACATGTTTAAATCGTGTTGTTTCGACAGACATAATTATATTTATTTATTATTTTAATGAATTGCCGTATCCTACAATCAAAATTGACAGGATAATAGCAACGATACCTACTATTACTGTTGTAAGCGTCCCTTTACGAACGCCTTTCCATTCATTCAATGCTAATCCCCAGGTATTCGCCACAAGAATGATAAATGCCATGTGCAATATCCATGAACTTGGACCATTCCCCAATTTACTTTCACCCATTCCATAAAAGAAAAATTGCAGGAACCAGGTTGTGCCGGCTAAAGCCGAGAATATGTAGTTTCTAAGCAGAGGAGTTTTACTATTTCCATAATCTGAAAAGGTTTTATTACGTGCATTTAATATCATGCACCAGATCAAATTGGTGGTTAAACCACCCCAAAGAATAACGACATAAGTTACATTGTTCTGAAAAAGAAACTCTCCATCGCCAGGGTTAGCTGCCTTCCATGCTTCATTCGCCACATTTGCCATATCTTTTCCGGCATCGATGCCAAATGCAAAGCATGCGCTCAAAATACCTGACACGATAGATACAAATAAGCCCAGACCTATTTTAAATTCAACGTTGTTGGCTTTGTTTTCAGCGGCAAGATCCTTTTCTTTCATGGCACCTGCCTTTCCACAGATAATAATACCAATTACGCAGACTAAAACACCTATAAGAACCATTTGTCCCCAGCTGGATGTTATCAGATCGGTAAATGTATCTTTTCCGGGACTTGGATTAAAGTCATAATATATCGAAGGAATAAGCGCGCCGAAAACAGAACACAGTCCCAAAATAATTGAGCTGCCTAAAGCAACTCCGAGATATCTAACGCCCAAACCATACGTTAAGCCTCCAATTCCCCATAAAACTCCAAAGAAATAAGTAAGGCCCAAAATACCTCCATCAGTGTTCTTAATAATATCAATATATCCTGGAATGGTTAAAAAAGCTGCAAGGGGAGGAACAATTAGCCATGAAAATATTCCACCCACTATCCAATAACTTTCCCAGGCCCAGCCCTTTACCTTTTTATAAGGAATGTAAAAACTACCGGAGGCGAATCCGCCGATAAAGTGAAAAATAACACCTAAAATTGCTTGCATGTATTACGGTTTATATATTTTATTTAATAGCTGCTAAAAATAGAAAAGTAGAGCCTTACATCTGTCATGGACTGTCATGACTTCAGAAGTTAAATTACAACTATTTTATTTAAAAGATGCCTTATCAGGATAAAGGCTGGTATTGAGAGTTTTCTGTTGCCCAGCTTTAATTACCTGAGAATAAAGAAAATTAATATTCTTTGACTATAAATACTTATTAAATGAGCACGAGAAATTTCAAACACAGGCAGAAACAGAAGATAAGGAGCTCCGGAATTTAAGCTCCGGAGCTTAAATTTATTTGATTTCTTCCTTTACCTCACCACAATTTAACATATCGTTGCCGTAGTATGGGTTTTTAATTTCTGTTTCGCTCGCAAGCCAGTAAGCTCCCTCTCCATTCTTAGCCATAGGGCAAAATTGTTTGTAAATCTTACCAGACTTCAGTCCTGCTGATTTAATAATATCCTCTACCTCTGCGGTAAGAGCATCAAACTCATTGCGCTGTTTTCCAATATCTGAAGCGGCAGCAATTTTAGAAGCCAGTTCGGCCCCTTTTTTACTGCCCGCATTATTTAAAGCAATTTTCAAGGCCGCGGCACCTGTTTTTGCTTCTTTTACATCCGATTTAACTAATGCTGTTTTAAGATGAATATAATGCTGAAAGACTGCTTTTGAAGTTTCATCTTTAAATTGAGGATTGCCATTTTCAGTGATAGAGCTTTCTAGTTCCGTACTTTCAGATTGTGAGTTTTCGCTCTGATTAGTTGTTTCCGATTGACATGCCGTAGATACTGTCAAAAGTACAGCAAGGCTGTTTACTAAAATTGTGTTCATTTTCATATCTATGTTAATTTTATTAAAGTGTTGTTCCGCGTTTTAATACAAACTCACTGTGAAGCAGGTAAGCCCCCGAGGTCACTATTTCTTCCCCCCCGGATATCCCTGAAGTGATCACTATTTTATCCGCATCTTCCGCCCCGGTGATCACCTTTCGTGATGTAAAAGTATTACCTTTCGTTTTAACCCAAACATACGAACCATTTTCATCCCGCAGTACAGCTTCCAGAGGTAAACTTACCGCGCCCGAAACTTTGCCCGTTGCTATAAAAACATCCGCCTGCATTCCGGGTTGATATTTTCCTGAAGAATTATCTATAACAGCACGGATAATTAAACGTTGTGTTGAGGGATTTAATGCAGGACTAATAAAGTCCACCTTTACATTCTGCGACAAATCTGAGAATCCATTAATTATTACTTTTAATACTGATCCAATGGCCACCTGCTTCACTTCGGAGGGGTAAACATCCACTTCAAGCCACAAGCGGCTAAAATTTTCGAGCCGAACAACAGGACTGCCTTCTGAGATATACTGTCCTTCTGAAACATTTATTTCATTAACAATACCCGAGGCAGATGCATAAATCGTAACAGTTGGTGAAACCTGATTCCTCTTTGCCAGTGAATTAATCTGCGAATCTGAATATCCGAAAAGCTTCAGCTTATTTCGTGCAGCTTCCTTTAAAGATTGATAGATCTTTTCACCAGGAAAAGCTGCTACTTGTTTTATCTGAAGCAAATAGTCCTGCTGAAGTACTTGTAACTGCTCGCTATAAATTTGAAAGAGTGGTTCTCCCTGAACTACTCTTATCCCGGTTTCTTTTACAAAAAGCCGCTCAATTCTTCCGGCCATACGACTGGAAATGACCTCTGTTTCCAGAGGATTCGTAACCAGGCGCCCTGTTAAAATCGTAGAAGTTTTAAAGTTTCCTGAACCTACTTTTACCGTACTGATATTTGCCAGTTGCATCTGGCTCTTACTTAACATAAGTGAGTTCTCGGCACCAGTATTTTTCATTACAACTAATTCCATTCCGCAGATCGGGCAATTCCCGGGGTGATCCTGAACAATTTGGGGATGCATAGGACAAGTGTATTTCGGCCCGACTTTGGTCGCCTGATGATCAGTTGAATGATCAGCTGACTGATTTTTGCATCCGTAAAGCATTACTGTTATTATGCTTGCCAAGATGACTACTGAAGTATTTATTCCTTTTAAAATCATATCTTAAAATTTATTAGGGTCTCTCCAGGAGAGGGTTGCAATAACCCCAAGTATCCTCCATAAACCTTTATCATCCCTGCGCTTTGTCCTCCCAATGCAGGAGAGATCTTTGAATCAATCGCCTTAAGTTTTTTTCTTGATGGTTGAAATGACAAAACGCTTTAAAATGAAAAACAATTACCTGGTTAGACTATCCACCCGAACAAAGCTTTCGTTATCCACCATAAACCAGGCATTGACCGCGACATTTTCAACCTTCTTCAAACTATCGCCAATATCTATCCATTCGCCTCTGCGTTCAATCACATTTACATAAACCGGAACAAAACTGCTTCCTTTTCTAACAAAGGAAACGAACCGCGAGCCCAGCTGAAGCACCGAACTTCTCGGTAGCCAGTTACCGAACTTACTGTCGGCATCAGTTTTAACCTCAATTAACTGACCTACTTTCCAGAGACTGGAAGAATTATTAATTCTTGCTCTTAACAGTGAGAAATTACTACCCTCATTATAATACGGCTGAATTAAACTGATCTTAGTAAATGAAGTCTGAGAAGGATTATCAAGAGCTGTAATCTGGACAGATGTACCCCGCTTTAAATAACTTAATTTTTCTGACCCTGCATAAAACTCTGCCCATACGGCCCCGGCATTTATCAGGTTGAATAATTTTTGCCCCTGATTAATATATTGACCTTCCCTTATTTGCAGCGGCGAATTTGTTTCTACCTGTAGAATCTGGGAAGAACCCGAACTGGTACTGCTTCCGCCCATCGAATTCATCGCATCGTCCTCCCCTTCTACTGTAATTTTTGTTCCGTAGCCATAATTACTGCCGGATGCTCCTTTAGAAATTGTTTGTTCTGAAACATAACCTGCATGCTGACTATAAACAGAAAATGTATAATCGAGCTTGCCAGTTCTTAGCAAGGTATTAATTTGCTGATCCGTTGCTCCCAGTAAGCGCAACTTCTTTTTTGCTGATTCTAACAGGTTTCTGTCGCCACTATTTTTCAAATAAAGTAATTCTTGCTGTGCATTAGCCAAATCAGGACTATAAATATCCATTAGTTTTTGCCCCTTACTTACACTCTGAAAATTGTATCTCAGGTACAAGCGTTCTATTCTGCCGCTAACCCTGCTTGAAACAGAATTCCAGTTATTCGTATCGTAATTTATAACGCCCTGCAGTTTTACATCTGCTATGCGAACGCCCTCCACAGGGTTGACTGTTCTTATTTCAGAAAGAACAAATTGATTAGATGGTTTAACAAGGTTTTTCAGATTAGCATCTGCAGAATCATTTAAATCAGAATTGCCGACAGGTACTAAATCCATTGCGCAAATAGGACATGTCCCCGGTTTATTGGTAACGATTTGAGGATGCATCGGGCAGGTATATTTGGCAGCCAATATTCCCGGGTCTTTCTGTGCTGTATTGTTTTCGCAACCTAAAAACAGCAGCAAGGCGAAAGAAAATATCGTATACCTAAGCTTATCTTTCAATGCTCTTTTCATATTCTGCAATCATTTTATAATATCGCTGTAAAGCATCCAGGTAATTCATCTGCGTCATATTAATAGCTTCCCAACTGTCAATTACCATGCTCAAATCCATTTTATTTTCCTGGTAAGAAAGCATAGAAACCTCAAGACCTTTCTTTAATGCCGGCAGTATTTTGTCCTCGTAACCTTTAAGCTGCTGTTCCATCGCTGTTAATTCAACAGTCATGGACCTTGCCATCGCAAGCATTTCTGTAAGCATTCCCTCCTTTTGTGCGCGCATGGCATCTATCTCAAGATTCATCGATTTAATCTCAGACTTGTACATCTTTGACGACCATGGAACAATCGGAACAGAAAGCATCCCCATAATGGTAAACTGTTTTGGCATCATAGCCGAATAATTCGACATGTGATCGAAACGGATCCGGAAATCGGGCTTAGCCTGCTGACGCATTTGATTAATATTCGCCTTCATAGAATGAATATTATGCTGCATGTGTCGCAAATCACTGCGTGTATCAACAAGATAAGTCGAATCAAGCCCGGCAAGCGGAGTAAAGGACGCTTTGTATGCAGTGTCAATTTCTAACACAGCCGTTGCAGGTCGGTTCATCAGGGCATTTAAGGCAATTTTATTAGATCTGATCTGACCCTCCGTCATGAGCAACATAACATCTGCTTCCGCTAGACGGCCCTCTGCTTTAAAAACTTCATTGAGTCTACCCTGATTGTATGGGTAACGAATATCCGCAAGCTTTTTCATGGTTTGCATGATCCGTTTGTTTTCTGATTGAAAGTGGCGTTTTTTAGCAGCGATTATCAAATCAAAATAAAGCTGGCGTGCCTGGCTGCGCAATTCATTAAAACGTTCGAATTTTCCCAATGTGTAAGTCTCTGCCAAAGTCTCCAGATATTGTCGCTTTGCCTTAACTTTTGCAGGATTAGGAATATCCTGCTCTGCAGAAATCATAAATGCGCCTTTATCGCCTTCACCAATCATCCCCTGCCCCGGATAAGGCGACATGAACGTTCCTGCACCTACCATTGGTGCCATCCATGCACCGGCGCCTTCAACTTTTGCGTCCTGGCTTTTGGCCTGATAATCGAAGGCTTTGAGAGATGAATTGTTCAATTCAATTTCTCTTATAATTTGAGGCAAGTTCATTGGCTGCTGAGCTGAAATATTGAGATTAAGCATACACAACACAATCAAAGCAAACACCGCTTTTGATGATATTCCCTCATAAAGCTTTCTGCCTAAGGCGCCATACCCCTCTCCCCGGGGAGAGGGATTAAGGGTGAGGGGACTTTGACATGTACACCCCTCATCCCCGGCCCTT
Organism: Pedobacter superstes; assembly: GCF_037622515.1. Lineage (NCBI taxonomy): Bacteria > Pseudomonadati > Bacteroidota > Sphingobacteriia > Sphingobacteriales > Sphingobacteriaceae > Pedobacter > Pedobacter superstes. Next base: position 365,035 of record NZ_JBBJCN010000005.1, on the reverse strand, counting down.
CTCCCTTGGGGAGAAGGGAGACAGGGCATCTCAACTAAACTCACTAATGAACTATAAACCATTGAATTAATTTCCTTAATGCGCATCATGCACCTCCATTTTTCCGAATTTTTTCAATTCATATTCTTTTGTCATCAAAAAGATGAGGGGAGTAACAATCAGGATGTGAATGGAAGAAGTTAACACGCCTCCAATCATAGGCAGCACGATGGGCTGCATTACATCACTTCCCACTCCCTGAGACCACAATACGGGAATCAATCCGAAAAGCGCCACGCAAACAGTCATAATTTTTGGTCTGAGGCGTTTTGCCGCCCCTGCGATAACATATTCTTTTAATTCATCCCTTGTTATTGTTTCGCTTGAATTTCCTCGCAGAGCAACGAGCCTGCTCATGGCATCATTCAGATAAATCACCATCACCACTCCCGTTTCAACCGCAATTCCGAATAAAGCAATAAAGCCCACTGCTACCGCCACAGAGAGATTTACCCCCCAGAAATAAACAAGGTAAGCGCCGCCAATTAAGGCGAAAGGAATAGTAATCAGACTTAAAAATGCCTCCCGTAAGGATTTAAAAGCCATATAAAGCGAAAGAAAAATAATCAACAGAACAAGGGGGACAATATAAATCAGCGTTTGCTGACCACGAATCAGGTTTTCATATTGACCACTCCACTCAATAAAAGCACCATTTGGCAGATCCAATTGCTTGTTGAGCTTCAGCATAGCTTCCTCAACGGTATTTCCAAGGTCACGATCGCGAACGTTAAACATTACCGCCCCACGGAGAATTGCATTTTCTGAAGTAATCATTGGAGGGCCATTCACAAACCGAATTTCCGTAACTGAGGAAAGCGGGATTGTGCCGGCATCCGGAGAATTTAAAGGAATCCTTTTTAAGCGCTCAATGCTGTTACGGTAATCCTGCCCCAGCCGAAGATTAATATTAAAACGCCTTCGGCCTTCAATTGTACTGGCAAAAGGGGCTCCCCCAATAGCACTTTCAACGGTAGCGTTTACATCATCAACGGTTAAGCCATAACGCTCCAGATGATCGCGTTTAATGTCGATTTCGAGGTACTTTCCTCCGGTTACAGGCTCTACGTAAATATCCTTAACGCCATTAATATCCTGCAAAAGCGAATGTACCCGTTGTTGAACCTTATCTATTTGCTGTAAATCCTGACCGTATACTTTTACGCCGACATCGGTACGTATGCCTGTAGAAAGCATATTAATGCGGTTAATGATAGGCTGGGTCCAGCCATTTACCACTCCCGGAATCTGCAGCTTAGCATCCAGTTCATTTATCAGCGCCTTTTTAGTAAGACCCGGCCGCCATTCGCTTTTCGGCTTAAGCGAAATAATAGTTTCTATCATGCTGATCGGAGAATTATCGGTAGCTGTGCTGGCGCGACCCGCTTTTCCTAGAACCTGATCTACTTCCGGGACAGATTTAATTATCTTATCCTGAACCTGAAGAATACGCTTGATTTCTGAATTTGAAACGTCAGGCAAAGTAACCGGCATAAACAAGATTGATTGCTCATCCAGAGGAGGCATAAACTCCCTGCCCATACTCATCAACAAAGGAATACTTACGAGTACAGCCAGAATATTAACTCCAATGGTGGTTTTCCGATGTTTCATACAAGCTCTTATTAAAGGTTCATACCAACCCTCCAGTTTACGGTTGATAGGGTTTTCCTGCTCAGTACGAAAACGGCCTTTCATGAAAAATGAGATAAGCACCGGTGCCAGTGTGACCACCAGCAACGCATCTATCATTAAAATGAATGTTTTTGTGTAAGCCAGCGGATGAAAAAGCTTGCCCTCTTGTCCGGTTAATAAAAACACCGGCAAAAACGAAGTAATAATAATAACGGTAGAATAAAAAACTCCCCGGGAAACCTGTTTGGATGATTTCTCGATGATTTTCAAACGTTCTTCTTCCGACAGCGTAACATAAGCGTCTTTGTCCTTCGTCTTAAAGTATTGTTTAATTTTATTAAACATCTGTGCCTCCTTTCTGCGACGCAGTTAATTCTGCCTGCCTTATTGCAAGATGCCTGTATGCATTCTCGGCCATAATAATTCCGTTATCTACAATTACACCAATGGCCAATGCGACTCCGGTTAATGACATAATATTTGAACTGATATCAAATGCATTTAATAAAATAAAACTGGCCGCGATAGTGATCGGTATCTGAATAATAATACTGATGGCACTTCGCCAGTGCATAAGAAAAATCAGCACGATAAGAGAAACTACAATCATTTCTTCAATAAGGGTGGTTTTGATAGATGATATTGATTCTTCAATAAGCTCTCCCCTGTCGTAAATAATATTAAACTTTACTCCGGCTGGCAATCCCTTGCTTACTTCTTCCATTTTCAGTTTGAGCCGGTTAATCACTTCATCAGCATTTTCGCCGTAACGAAGAACAGCTATACCTCCTACAGCTTCCCCCTGCCCGTTGTAATCAAAAATTCCAAGGCGGCTTTCGCCTGACATTTCAACTGAAGCAACATCTTTTATGCGCACTGGAATAGAGTTTCGCGTTTGGATCGAAAGGTTTTCAATTTCTTCAATGGATTTAAGATATCCGGTGGTTTTAATTATATAACCGATATCACTCATTTCAAACTTTCTCCCACCGGCTTCGTTGTTATTTGCGTTTACAGAACGCATTACATCGGTTACACCAAGTTTGTAATAATTTAATTTATTGGGATCGATACTGATTTGATACTGCTTTTGAAAACCGCCGAAGGATGCTATTTCGCTCACTCCTTTTACATTTTGCAATCCGAATTTCACGTACCAGTCCTGTATCGCACGCTGTTCGCCTAAATCCATCCCCGGAGCATCCAGAGTGTACCATAAAATATGTCCGACACCGGTACCATCGGGGCCCATGGTTGGGGTTACCCCTTCCGGCAAAGCGCTGCCAAGAGAATTCAATCGTTCCAATACCCGCGAACGAGCCCAGTACACGTCGGTATCGTCTTCAAAAATGATATAGATAAAGCTCATCCCAAACATAGAATTCGCCCTGACATAGTTTACATTGGGAATGCCCTGCAGATTGGTAACAAGAGGATAAGTAATCTGGTCCTCGATAAGCTGCGGACTACGCCCCATCCATTCGGTAAAAACAATTACCTGGTTCTCGGACAAATCCGGAATCGCATCGATTTTATTCGTTTTGACTGAATATATTCCCCAAACTAATATTAACGAAGAGAACAGCAGCACCAAAAACCTGTTGCGTAATGAAAATGCAATCAGTTTCTCTATCATGAGAATTTATTAAATTAAGTTAACACTAACCTGTTTAAAACTTAGCTATGGGCGCTTTGTCATTTCGACCTTGGAACAATCTGATAAAAGACACTAAAGCCTCTCACCGATGGCAAATTAAAAATCGCTCCTGTCGAACAGAGATTACATTGAATGTAAAGCGACAAAAAATCTTATATTCTGAACTGCTGAAGCAAAAGAATTAATGCTTCAGTAATAAATAAGCCGGGAGATGGCTTTTGAATTTCTTCTTCTTGTTCTGATGAACTAAAAAAGCTTGTGATTAAGGTATAAAAAAATAATACGTCAAAATTCTGCTTTGTTTCTTTAACCTGATTTTTTGCTGTTACCGGAGACGTTTTATCTGTAGTCTGGGTAAAAGAGATTTTTTGATCAGTGCAGCAGGATTTTTTATTAATTGAAGTTTTAGACTCTTCCGGACAATCTTTTGGGGTTTGCCTTTTCGCCATCTTGCACTCTTTAGAATTACCAAAAAGCGAAATCCCTTCTATTGAACCACAGCATTTATGCAAAGAAACAGATATTCCGCTTGCAGATAAAGTTATCAGCATGGCCAGAGCAAGTACAATATAGCTTCGGAATAATTTCATTTACAAAGCAAATATATAAAGAATTCTCTACTATGGTTTTATAAAATTTTGAGAGAATTTTATAAAATTTCTAGTCTTGCCATCTATTTACAAAACGCCAAATCAAACTTATTTTTTGAAATTATTATTATATGGATATGTGTATCCCTAAACTACTCCGGAATATTGTTCTGCTTTCCGCCTTTTTCATCGGATGTAATAACCCCTCTAATGAAACACTAGAACTGAAAAAGAAAAGCGCGGCTTTACAAAAAGAAGTTGACAGTTTAAAGAAAAAGATTGCCAACGAAAAGTCTATAAAAGCCGACAGTACCTCAAAAGCAGATCAGCCTGAACTAAAGATTAACGATCCCGTTCCTGAAGGAGATATAAGAATTGGGAAACACGACTTCACCCTCCACTGGATTAGTTGGGATGAACCCGGAAGCGTTAACATTCAGCCCGCAGAAGATGGATGGTATACTATTGCAGGCGGCCAAAAAAACAGAAAGAATTCAGATTATATTTCAATTAATGGTCTGATAAAAAAGGTCTCTGCCTCCGATTTGTTATTTAAAGGGGAAATAAAATCGGTGGTTGAAACCAATAACAGTGGAAAGCCGTGTATAAAAACAGGTGAACAACTATTTAAAATCACGAAAAATCGGAAGTACTGGCGGCTACAGAACATGATTAATTGTGAAGGAGGAATGCTGACTGATTATGTGGATATATATTTTTAAAATTTAAGATTAACCATGCAGCTTAAAAGCTCTGGGTAATGCAATATATCTACCTCAGCCAAAACCTTAAAACAACTGTTCGATTTTATTAAAACTGCTTTTTATGCAAGACACCTCCTGCCCTATTTATTGTGCATCAGGCACTAAGGGCTTAATTAAAGACTTTGCTTTATTTCCTATTAGTAGAATATATTTTTTTAATAAAACAATCTGGGTTTTGGCCTTAGAATTGCACAAAAAATAGAAAAACACCTATTTATGATTGTTAAAACTTATAACTCAGCTCCTCATAAACATAAATTCAGTGCAGATCAATCCCGGAAGTTTGATATTTTAATCTACGCTATTTTGACTCTCCTGGTATTAGGTCTTTCAATTTATTCATCGTAACCAGGTAACAGGATTAGAATGGATGTTAAGACTACCGCTTCAGGATATCTGGAGGAACATAAATATAACAGGGCAAATACTTTTATTGAATATTTAAAACAGACTATCGCAGAAGGAAATTTAGATCATAATAAAATCAGGAGGGCAGTATTACGCCATTTTCAGGCACAGGATAAATCCGCAGTATTTTTCGGGTCATTACTTCTTCAAATGAATAATAAGGAACTGAATGAATTATTAAACGAGAAACTCAGGTTTTAACTTTAAATTTCTAAAGTATTATTTCCCGACCTTTTTTTTTTCAAAGAATGTTCTGCTAATTCGACCTCCAGTTTATTCTCAACACTTATAATTCCCGGCGCCGACCATGCCGCTGTTTCGGCATCTTCTTTTTCAGCTAATGACCGAACCTTTCCGGTTAAAACCACCTTACTATTCTCCACAATTACATTAATTTTTCCAGAATCAATACTCGCACTCCTGTGAAACGCAGAGCTAATTTTCTGCCGAATATCCATTGCCGATATCTGGGGCTTAACAGTAATTAAATTTGTGATAGATCTGATCCCGGCCAACTGCTCAATGGCAGTTTTTGCTGAAGCTCTCTGATACTCCCATTCGACCTCCCCTTCAAGAGTTACATTTCCTTCTTCAACTTTTATTTTCACCCGTTCTTCTTGTACAGCTGTATGCCATTGTAATGCAGTAAGCACAATTTCAGCAATCTCCGCATCCGTCTTAGAATAGCCTAAAGGAACCCCGACATGTATCTCTTCGGCAACAGCTTTGACGCCGGCAACTCTCTTTGCCGCTTTCTCGGCGGTTAGTTTTTTTGAGTAGCTATCAACTTTACCGGATAAAGTAACAATTCCATTTTTAACCGCTACACCAATCTCAGAAGCATTTATGGAAGGCTCCCAGTTTAGCTCGTCCATCACATCTTTCTGGATTTGTATATCAGTTTTCATATTAATGTATATTGATGCTGATTTCTTTAATGGACGACTGACATGATTATTGATCTACTTCATTCACTTGTGATTTTATATACTGGCTTTTCGCAAGCTCCTTAATTTATTTAAATAGAACATCACGTTTTCATCGCTTACCTGCTGAAAATTTTGATAAAATGCGCCTACCCCAAAAAATTCATGAGGTACCATAACCACAATTACCTCATCAACCTCTTGCGACAATTTCTGAATGGCACTTTTTGACGCCACGGGTACAGCAATAACAATTTTACCCGGCTCGCTTTTACGAAGTATATTTACGGTCTCCATCATTGTATTTCCAGTTGCGATCCCGTCATCAATTACGATAACGGTTTTTCCTTTAAGATTTATAGGAACACTGTCTCCCATAAACTTAGTATACATTTCTTTCAACCTTATTCTCACCTTCTGCACTTCCTGAGTGATATATTCTTCTGAGACATTTGCATGAGGTATTATGAAATAATCAGTGAGACTTGCAGCTCCAATAGCATATTCTTCGTTTCCGGGATGCCCGATCTTCCTGGTGAAGATCACTTCTAATGGGAATCCCAGTTCATTGGCTACCCCATAAGCAACCGGCACTCCTCCTCTTGGCACTGCCAATACTACCCCTGGGTCATTTTTATACTTTTTAAGCTTAATAGCCAATAACGAACCCGCTTCTAATCTGTCGAGAAACATATGATAGATGTTTACTAATTAAAAATATGGCAGATTTAAACTGTTACCGGGTTTAGGTATTTTTCAAACCAATCGTATGCCAGCCTTGCCACCTTATCCAATTTACCCGGTTCCTGAAATAAATGCGTTGCACCCTCCACTACAACTAACTTTTTAGGGCATTGAAGTTTCTCAAACACCCGCTGATTGAGCTCCAGCACCACCTTATCAAATCCTCCAACAATTAATAAAGTAGGCGCAACTACACCAAATAAAGATTTCATTGCCAGATCTGGCCTGCCCCCTCTCGAAACAATAGCTTTGACGGTTTTTAACTCAGAGGCAGCCTGTAAAGCTGATGCAGCACCTGTGCTTGCGCCAAAATATCCGATACTGCTGTCTTTTGAGGCATGATAGATGCTTAACCATTCTGTAACTCCGGTCAACCGTTTACTTAATAGGTCGATGTTAAACCTGTTATCATAATCCTCGTCCTCCTCCTCGGTAAGTAAATCAAATAAAAGGGTACCGAAGTTCTTTTCCTGAAGGTATTTTGCCACCATTTGATTGCGTACGCTAAATCTGCCGCTTCCGCTGCCATGCGAAAAAACGATAATCGCACTTGCCCTCATCGGTATAATCAGTTCGCCCCTCAAGGTTACTTTGTTAACCGGAATGACTACTTCTTTAGCAAAACGCATTTCCATTTTTAATTATTTTCCGGCAAAACAATCGGCGACTTCGCTTTAAAATTAATCTCGTGTTCCGCCAGTTGAGATAAGCGGTCGTCGATGTGCTTCTCATTAATTTCGGCTTCATGAAAAATCGCTGCAGATTTTTCCATCCCAAGGGCATTTGCGAATGCCGCCGCTGTTCCGTAAGTACTTATTTTAAAATGATTAATAGCCTGTATACAGGAAAGCAGACAAGCATCCTTAACCTCAATATGAGTACAAATAGAGATCTTCTCATTTGTATCATTAATATATGCCTGCATCAAAGGATTATTTAAGCTCAAAGAATCTATTTTTTCCTCTTCAAAAAAATCTTCTAACCTCTCTACATGCTGTTGTACAAAATTGAGATATTTCTGCAGAACATTTTTTAACTGTAACGAACTGGCTTTAACCATCCATTCTGGTATGCTGTTTTTTAACTGCACTTCTGCGCTTATAAACCGGCTGATATCATAATCTATCAGATTATGAAGAGTGCTGATATGAGAATTATTTTCCATGGTGTTTTATATTATTTAATCTCAAATTTAGCCTGCTTTCGAGGCTAACGGCATGATAATCATCAGACTAACATCTGACAATTATCATCCATAAAACCCACAAAATGAGCTTGTTTTGATGTATCTCTTTAAAAGAAAAAAAATTGAGCTGATCCGGCGAAAACTAACGAAAACATCACCTTTCTGAGTCCGGATTTAGGATCTGAAATGACAAATAAAAAGCAGCGTTATGAGACGAGATAGCAGACATAAAATCACTATAGATGAGCCTGCGACAATCGGGGCCATTAAGCAGTGGAGCTATCCCCTGAATGCAAAGGAAGATTTACAACCGCTATTTGACCGTATAGGGAATTCAAGAATTGTAATGCTGGGAGAGGCCAGTCACGGCACGCATGAGTATTATACCTGGCGCACTCATATTTCAAAGAAGCTTATTGAAGAAAAAGGATTTAATTTTATTGCTGTGGAGGGCGACTGGCCCGATTGTTATCGTTTGAACCGTTTTATTAAAGGTTATGACACTGATAACTACACCGCTTTAAAGGTATTGCACCAATTTAACCGCTGGCCAACGTGGATGTGGGGCAACTGGGAAATAGCTGCCCTTGCCGGATTGATGCAGAAACATAACTCCGTGCTACCTGCAAATAAGAAGGCCGGATTTTATGGTCTGGATGTATATAGCTTATGGGAAAGCATGGAGAGCATAATGAATTACCTTAAAAAAATTGATCCTGCTGCTTTTAAAGTAGCTGAAGATGCTTTCCATTGTTTTGAGCCTTACCGGAAAGACGAAGGAAGAGCTTATGCCCGGGCCGCGAGGCTTGTTCCACAACTTTGTCAGCATGAAGTTGTTAACCTTCTTAAAGTGATACAGCAAAAGTCTCCTCATTACAACTCTGATCATGAAAATGTATTTAGCGCCGAGCAGAATGCCCTGGTAACAGTGCATGCTGAAAAATATTACAGAGCCATGGTAGAAGGAGGACCGCATAGCTGGAATGTACGCGACAGGCACATGACTGAAACTTTAAACCGCCTGCTTGCCTTTCATGGAGAAAATTCCAAAGCTATTGTATGGGAACATAATACACATATTGGAGATGCAAGAGCAACAGACATGATTGATGAGGGAATGTTTAATATTGGCGAACTGGCAAGAATGCAGCATGCAGATAAAGGTGTTGTACTAGTAGGATTTGGATCGTATAAAGGCTCGGTAACTGCCGGGAAAAGCTGGGGTGCGCCTATGCAAATAATGGAAATGCCTGAGGCAAAAAAAGGCAGCTGGGAATATTACCTGCATGCAGCAGGACAACAAAACAAATTACTGATAATGGATGATTTCGCTAATCATGATATCCTGATGGAAAATCATCTGGGACACCGCGCTATTGGAGTTGTCTATAACCCTGCGAATGAATATGGAAATTATGTACCAAGTATTTTGCCCCTGCGATATGATGCTTTTATATATCTGGATGAAACCAGGGCTCTGCACGCCCTTCATTTACAACCCGATAAATCGCAAATACCTGAAACTTATCCATTTGGCGAGTAATTATTATCTATTAAACACTCTACATGAAAAAGACAAGAAAAACAATCGACACAGCCTTACCAACAAATATTCCGCAAACTCAAATACCCCTTGATGCCGATGATCCGATCATTCATTTAGAAGATCCGGATTTTATTAAAGGAGTGGACACGTTTACTTCCGGGACTGAAGAAACTACCGGCGATCTTAATGACGAAGTTGAGGCAACTACCTCTGTCTATTATAAAGAATTGAAGGTTAGCAGTCCGGTATTCCAAAACATGGAATCGATACCGGCAAAATTTACTTGCGATGGTAAAAACGTTAATCCTCCGCTTGAAATTGAACACATTCCGGATGAAGCTAAATGCCTGGCAATAATTGTGGATGACCCAGATGCACCCATCGCAACCTGGGCGCATTGGCTTGTATGGAATATTCCCCTTACCCATCACATTAAAGAAAATGTGATACATGGAACAGTTGGAGTTAATGATTTTGAGAAAAATGGCTATGGCGGCCCTTGCCCTCCTTCGGGTACACATCGTTATTTCTTTAAAGTTTATGCCCTAAATGCATTACTCGACTTGAGTCAGAATACAAGGAAAATACAATTGGAAAAAGCAATGAGCGGTCACATAATTGGATTTGGAGAATTAATCGGGACATACAAAAGAACACAATGAAACCACTGACATATTGGGCTGGAAATCATCTCAAGCTAACTAAGCTTAGAAAAAAGGTATAATTACTATTTGTCTTCTAAAACCAATAAGGGTAATTTGGTTTCATAGATCATAGAACTGGTATGAACAGTGCCGAAAATCCGTTCAAAAACATTGTGAGAATGTGCAACCATTACCAGTAATTCCGCAGGATGACTCTCAATAAAATTTCCGATCCCTTGTTCAACACTTTCAGCTTCCACCTCCTGGTACCAATAAGTAATTTTAGATAAAACATCGTGCAGCTGCTGTTTTCCGGGACTATCAGGCTGATCTTCGTCATGTTGTCTTTTCACATGTAATACCTGAAGCATGGCATCGATTTTACCTGCGAATTCTAATAAAAGATTAAAACATTCAATATTAGTTACTTCATTAAAATCAGCAGCTAATACAATATGTTTAACAGGCACAAAAGAAGCGTTTTCCGGAACCAACAGAACGGGTGTTTTAATTTTTCTTATTATACTTAAGGCAGTATTTCCTGTACCCATAACCACTAAATCCGCACTGATCTCATTTATCAGATCATTTATTGTATCTGTCCTGGAACCAATCAGGGCATATCCTTCAACATTTACACCGTACGTATCTTTTAAATAATTGATTTCATTCTCTACCAGGGCATCATTCTTTTCCTGCGACTCGCCTCCCTTTACGGGCCATGCCACCGCAGTTCCTTCTATAACAGCTATTGGTTCTGTAAAAACGTATACAAGGTATATTTCGCCCATAAATATCCTGGCAAGAGAAGCTGCATATTCGCTAGCTGCCCGGGCTCCCCGAGAGAAATCTATTGGTACCAATATCTTTTTCATAGTAAAAAAATTGGTTGAAAAAAAAAACAGAAAGCAATAAAATTGAGCAGAAAAAGAGTAAAAACCTATGACTTTCATCGCTCAAAGAGCTGATAAGAAAGTCAAATTCATTTCTTATAATCAGCATGATAACTGATCATCATCATCATCATTCGAGAATATCAACAGAGTTCTTGCCCGCCTTACTTTTTTTGCTTATGAAAATCTTAAATTATCTTAAACACCAGATCTTATTTCCTCAATGTCTGGTTGATGAGCACGGTTTGTGGGGCGTTTACCAAGTATATCCTCTAAATCCTCTTTAAAAATCACCTCCTTTTCTAACAAACGACCAGCAATCTGAACTAGTTGATCTTTATGGTCAGTTAAAATATTCTTTGTTTTCTGGTAAGCCTCTTCTACCAGTTTTCGGACCTCCTGATCGATCATTTTTGCGGTTTCTTCACTGTAAGGTTTTTGAAAACCTGTGTCCCGCATTCCGGTGGAATCATAAAAACTTGTATTGCCTATTTTTTTATTAAACCCGTAATAGGCTACCATCATATAGGCATCCTTGGTAACTTTCTCTAAATCATCCAAGGCCCCCGAAGAAACCTCACCCCAAATTATTTCCTCAGCCGCACGGCCACCCAGCGCTGCACAAAGGCGCTCGGTAAACTCAGTTGCTGTTCTCAATTGCCGTTCTTCAGGTAAATACCATGCAGATCCAAGTGATTTTCCTCTTGGGATAATAGAAACTTTTGTAATGGGGTCCACATACCTTAGTAGCCAGCTAACAATTGCATGACCTGCTTCATGGTAAGCAATAATTTTCTTCTCCTCCGGAGAAATGATTTTGCTTTTCCTTTCCAAACCCGCTACAACCCGGTCGGTAGCCTCCAAAAAATCCTGCCGGTCTACTTTTTCCTTTTTATGACGGGCGGCTATTAATGCTGCTTCATTACAAATGTTTGCAATATCGGCACCAGAGAAACCCGGTGTTTGCGCTGCAAGGAAATCTATCTCCAACGAAGAATCTAACACAAGCGGCCGCAGATGCACCTTAAATATAGCCCGGCGTTCGTTAAAGTTTGGTAGTTCCAGATAAATATGCCGGTCAAACCTGCCCGGTCTTAATAAGGCGGGATCAAGCATATCGGCCCGATTGGTAGCTGCCAGAACAATTACACCGCTATTTGTTCCGAAACCATCCATTTCGGTAAGTAATTGATTTAAGGTATTTTCCCTTTCATCGTTAGCTCCGGTATATAAGTTGTTTTTTCCACGAGATCTCCCCACAGCATCAATTTCATCAATAAAAACAATACATGGAGCCTTTTCTTTTGCCTTTTTAAACAAATCGCGCACTCTTGACGCCCCTACACCTACAAACATCTCTACAAATTCAGATCCTGAAATTGAAAAGAATGGTACCTGAGCTTCGCCTGCCACAGCCTTTATCAAGAGCGTTTTACCCGTTCCTGGGGGGCCAACAATAATAATACCTTTCGGAATTTTGGCTCCCAATCTGGTGTACGTGCTGGGGTCCTTTAAAAAATCAACAATTTCTTTAATCTCGACTTTTGCTTCCTCCAGTCCGGCAACGTCATCAAAGGTAACTGTACTTTTGTTTTCCTTTTCCATGAGTAAAGCCGTCGATTTCCCAAAAGAAAAAACAGAAGAACTATCTCCTCCGCTCATCATTCTACGGAACACGAATTGCCATATAAACGTTATAAAAAGAAACAGGAACAGCCAGCCAAACAGATGAAGCAGCCAGTTAGAGCGTTTCACGTATCTTACCGAAACTTTGGCTTCATCTTTAAAATTGCTTTGAGCTTCGTTTAGATTACGTTCAAAAGCATCAACCGAACCAATAGTAAACTGATAATGAGGCCCAGGATTAAGTTCCTTTCCAAAAGATGGCTTGAATACTTCCTTAAATTCCGGACTCCTGGCAAAACTTTTTTTGATATAAACAGATACTATCTCGTTATTGATAACTTCAACCCGTTCTACTGCACCACGTTGCAGCATGTTCCGGTTAAACTCCTGCCAGGTTATTTCTCGGGTAGAAGACGAAGAATCCCTAAAAAATGAAATGGCCAAAATTAGGGCAAATATCAAAACATAAATCCATCCCGTATTAAAGCTCCTGCCCTCAGGAAAGTTTTGTCCCATAAAATCCGGCTCCTCTTTTTTCTCTACAGGCCCTGGAGGATTTTTTCCCATATGAATCGCCCTTTATTTCATCGTTAAAGGACAAATAAACAAAATACCGGACTCAAAATACCCCCATTTTATCAAGTAATATATTGATTATGATCAGGTTACAACAAGCGAAAAGTCAAAACAACAGGATCAATTAACAGAAGGCGGTTTAAAAAAAGCACGTACTACTTTCTTCGCCATAATTAATACTTTCAATAGACAATTCTCTATTGCAATAAGGGAGATCGTGCACTGGGATTAATCTTGGTTTCGGCAAGATGAGTAAAAACATTATCAGCTGTCTTTTCCTCTTCTAGCAAATGACTTATGACCGTGAGTATTTCATCTATTTTTAAAATACTTGCATAGGAGATCACCGTACCATACAGAGCGATTTTGTAATGTACGACACATTGATGAAAAACAAGTATGGCTGCATCTTTAACCTGAGGATCTGTTGTTATTTTAATAAACTCCTTCATTTCCTCAATTAATCCATCTATCGCTAGTCCCTCCTTAAAACATTCTCCATTATGAAATCCCTCCAAAGTTTCGCCCAAAATTCTGAGGTGGTTTCTGGAAAGACCTTCGTATTTAATTAAAAGTGATATCAAATCAGGTGACCAAACTTCAAATAAAACGGCATCCATCTCTTCAGACCATCTCATTTCAGTATCCAATAACGACTGCAAATAATAGCTTATAAGGTCATTGAGTGTATTTATGGCTCTCATAATGATTCAATTTACCCATTCATTGAAATACCATATTACATTGAAGCATTTTTAAATCGGTCTACTTCGTCAAGCTGATCTTCTTCGATCCGGGCCAAAACATAATATTTATCTTGCTCCAGACTTACCACCCAAATTTTTCTATTGTTTTGAATTACGTGAATAGCGGTATTGATGTTAGCATTAGGATATTGCGCCAGAATTTGATTTTTTACAATTACCGGAAGATTCTTTTCGGTGCCGTAACTAATATGGTAAATTAAATATCCTCTTTTATTATACAGGGCCGTATTCCTTTGGTCTTCAGAGATAAATTTCACCAGATATCTTTTATTAATCTCAAACCATTTGGGTGATAAAGCATTTTGAAAATCTTTGTTGAAAGCCTGTGATACTTTTTGATTGACAGATGAGGAGCTCGTAATTAATACAGTAGGCAGAGTATCAATATTTCCGGCAGATAAGGTATCAATTATTTTAGACGAAGTATCAATATTTCCCACCTGACCAGAAACATTGAGGGCACACAGTAAGAATACTATTACTGCTGCATTACATAAGTTAAATTGAGTTTTCATGATATTCGTATTTAGACTTAAAGTACATGAGGCTGTAAATTTCAGAAGGAATGAGTTTATTATCCCTGATAATGATTACATACTTCACTGATTATTATCAGAAGCAAAAAACTAAAATCAAGTTTTAAGCTAATTAGAATAATTATTTGCGATCCTAGTAGACTATAAATATTATAAGAGCCGGAGAGGTGAAGAAATTGCAAGAAAAATGCCGCGGCTTAGATCTAAAGGAAGAGGTGAATTAACTCAACACCGTACTGGAAGGAAGACGTGAAAATTAGTGCCCGAAGTAAAACAAGATGAAAAAACAATACAACAGAAAGCCGCCTCGCAAATATTGTGAGGCGGCTTTCCAGAAAGAATTAAACTTTTTATTTCTCTTTATTCTTAATGTCAGTTACTTCTTTTCTCATATCAGAAGCAAGTGCTTTCATGTCTTGTAAAGCTTTACGAACGCGAGTTCCCGCAGCATTAACTCCTTTGTTATAAAATTTGTCGGCATCTTCTTCTACTGATGCAAGAAGGCTTTTTAACTGATTGTATTTTTCCATGTTTTTTTAAGTTTAAGCTCTAATATATAAAATTCAACAATTTTTTAAATGTCTTAAATAACCCTTTACAGAGATGATTTTAAGTTTACTAATCAACGCATTTTTTTTCGTTTTTTATAATAATTTAAATTATTTGAAAACTTTGGAGCTCGCCAGCCCATTATTTTCAATTTTAGATTAATTTTTAAGCTTAATAAATGCAGAGATTAATCTACGGATACAAAATAAAAATGAAAAAAAAAATACTGAACCAGTACAATTATCCTCTAACTATATAAAGAAGGCAATATTGCATCGTGATGCTAATTTAGTATTTCATTAAAAAAACTACGCTTTTTTTAATAAAATTTGATAATATCATAAAAAAACGTACTTTTAAAAACCAAACTATCCAAATACACCTAAAAGCCATTACTTAGAAAAGTAGTGGCTTTCTTATTTTAGCAACCTTCCTGCACAGCAATTAAAAAAATGTTAAATATTTTAAATATTTCTTGCAATTATGGCAATTACTGTATATTTGTCTCAGGTTTATAATTGGTTAGTTAAAAGGTCTTCATTCTCCCCGTTTGAAGACCTTTCTTTTTGAAAGCATTCCAATTAATTTGGAGCCCGATCCATTAATTTTTAGTTACACCCGCTCTTTACCCCTATACAGAATTAGACCAACACAGTGTGATTGAATAAAAGATCGGGTTTGAGGATTTATGCTCGGTATCTTTTAGAGGCTTCAGTGAAGGCTACGTTTTTAAAACGTATTATTGATTATAAAAAGTTATTTAAATTTTGGACTAAGCCTATTCAGCCTTCTTTATAATCTCACAAATGACTTTATCGAGATCTTTAGCACTTTGAATCAGCGCCCGATTCATGGTGTCCCTTTCTAATTGATCCATATCCACGTTTTTGTCTTCAAATAAGGATATGATACCCATAATATTCGCCAAAGGCGCTCTTATTATGTGTGCCTGAGACCACGCGATATCTCTCAACTTGTCATTTTGCTGAGAAATCTTATTTTCTTTCATCATTGCATCTGTAACATCCTGAATAATAAAGATGTAGAATAGCTTTTCCTTACTATGAAAGGTGCTTGAACTCAAGAGGATGTCAACTTTTCTACCGTTCTTACTCCGTCCCTCAAAGTGTTCTTGATAAAACACGGGCTTTTCTGTTTCGAAGCTGACTGAGTCTGTATTTATTCCACTGTTTTCATTAAATGAAAGGCCATTAATCAGATCGGACAGCGAAAGACTGGTGAGTTCTCCTGCTTCATAGTCAAAGATCGTACGAGCTGAATTATTAGCATAAGTAATCCCAAGTTTTTCATCTGTTATTAAAATCCCGATTGGTGCCAAATTCGATATTTTCCTAAATCGGATCTCACTCTCTTTCAAGCTAATCTCGTACTTTTTCCTGGTTGTAATATCTTTTGCACTTAAAGTAACGCCAAGTAGAATATCTTGAGCATCGTATACCGGAGTCATTCGATATTCAAACCAGATTGAAACATTTTCATTCTCCGTTAGATCTTCAACTGTTACAGATTCGCCTCTGATAGCTCTGTTGAAAGTGTCTAGATATAGTTTTTTATTCGCTTCAATAACGAAGTCGGGATAATACAAGTCATTAACCTTAACCTCTCTCCCATGATATTGCTTCAGAACCTTACTAATAGTTTTGTTGTAGGCTAGAACTTCATGGTTCTTTCCAATAAGCACGATGCTTTCCGGACTATTGTCCAATATCGCTTTGATATAGGAATCTAACATGTTTAGTTTCGGTCTAAGAATGAATATTTAGGATATAAAAATACATTAATGCATCTGAATCTAAAGAGTCTGCCATTGAAAATATGAGCCACACTAGAAACAAGGAACCGATGATAAACATAAACTATCAGAGGTAAGTAATGTCATATCTCTTCTGGACATTTTACTCCTCTGTTTGCAAACACCAAAATTTTCAACTTAGGTCAAAACGATTACTTTGCTCTGGATTTAAATAATATATTACTGCAAAGCCAACCAGAGGAGTAGTGAATATTGATGATAATACAGAAGCCTGTATAGACCAGCGGGTATCTCAGTTGTTTTTATTTAATGGTAAGTATTTATTAATGGCAGCTTCTCTGCCTTTTTAGATCTTTGTTCGTCTAGTGATCATGTACAAACACGCTTTACAAAACTGATGGTTTCCGCACTTTCCGCGCCCTGGCTTTAAAACAACAAACCCCTCAGAAACTTAATCTGAAGGGCTTTCGTTGTGGGAGATACTGGGTTCGAACCAGTGACCCTCTGCTTGTAAGGCAGATGCTCTGAACCAGCTGAGCTAATCTCCCCTCGTTTGGGACTGCAAATATAGGAGGCTTAGTCTATTATTCAAAATAAATTTTACAATAATTTTAACTGCCTTTTTTACAGATACTTAGTAAGCTCAGGGGACAATGGTTTCACTGCAGAACGAAAACGATGAATCAACTTGCCGTTTTCATCAATTAAAAACTTCTCAAAATTCCATTTAATGTCGCCCTTAAAATCAGGATTATCAACAGAAGTAAGATATTTAAATAATTGCGCCATATCGTCGCCTTTTACACTCATCTTTTCACCCAGCGTAAAAGACACTCCGTAATTCTGTTTGCAGAACTCCTTAATGGTTAGGTTTGATCCCGGTTCCTGGTCTTTGAAGTTGTTAGCTGGAATCCCGATCACAACCAGCTTGCCTTTGTATTGCTCCGACAATTTCTGTAATTCAGTATATTGAGGGGTGTAGCCACACTTCGAAGCAGTATTCACAATTAAAATTTTCTTCCCTTTAAATTTTTTCAGAGAAAGAGACTTACCATCAATGGTTTTTATTTTGAAATCATGTACAGACTGCGTTGGTGCAATAAATAAAGTCAGAAGAAGGAATACAAGAACTTTCATAATTTCTTTTTTTCAATTTTGACAAAGTTAACCATTAAGACAACAAGAAAATAAACCCCTTTGTAAAATTACTATAGCTATTATCACAACATCAATAGTCCGGGGTATAAAAAAAACCGCTCCAACTTAATGGAACGGTTTTTATTTAGTTAATTCTATAAAATTTATTTCACTTCTTCGAAGTCTACATCTGTTACAGTGTCACCGGCATCATTCGATGTCGCCTGACCTTCAGCACCTGGCTGAGCGCCCTGTGCTTGTGCACCTGCGCCTTCTGTAGCTTTATACATCTCTTCGGAAGCAGCAGCCCATGCAGCATTTAATTCTGTTTGAGCTGTCTCAATATCTGCAAAGCTTCTGGAAGCATGTGCTGCTTTCAATTTAGTTAAAGATTCCTCAATAGGAGCTTTCTTATCAGCAGAAATTTTATCGCCATACTCTTTCAGCTGTTTTTCAGTTGAGAAAATCAAAGCGTCAGCAGCATTTAACTGATCTACTTCCTCTCTGGCTTTTTTATCCGCCTCAGCATTCGCCTCAGCTTCTTGTTTCATCTTTTGGATATCTTCATCAGATAAGCCTGAAGAAGCCTCTATACGGATCTTCTGCTCTTTACCAGTAGCTTTATCTTTTGCTCCTACGTGTAAAATTCCATTAGCATCAATATCAAATGTTACTTCGATTTGAGGTACTCCGCGTGGTGCAGGCGGAATTCCGTCTAAATGGAATCTTCCAATTGTACGGTTCTGACTAGCCATCGGGCGCTCACCCTGCAGAATGTGGATCTCAACTGATGGCTGATTATCCGACGCTGTAGAGAAGGTCTCCGACTTTTTAGATGGAATAGTAGTATTTGACTCGATTAATTTGGTCATTACACCACCCATAGTTTCAATACCTAAAGAAAGCGGGGTAACGTCAAGAAGCAATACATCTTTTACCTCTCCTGTTAATACACCTCCTTGAATTGCAGCGCCAATTGCCACAACCTCATCCGGGTTAACACCTTTTGAAGGCTCTTTTCCAAAGAAAGCTTTAACAGCATCCTGAATAGCAGGAATACGTGTAGAACCACCCACCAGGATAATCTCATCAATATCTGACGTAGACAGACCTGCATTTTTTAATGCAGAACGACAAGGTTCAATAGTACGCTTAATTAAACTATCAGCTAATTGCTCAAATTTAGAACGGCTTAAAGTACGTACAAGGTGCTTTGGACCACTCTGATCTGCAGTTATATATGGCAGGTTAATCTCAGTCTGGTTAGAACTGGAAAGTTCAATTTTTGCTTTTTCGGCAGCTTCTTTCAAACGTTGAAGAGCCATTGCGTCTTTTGCAAGGTCCATTCCGTTTTCAGATTTGAATTCATCTGCTAACCAGTCAATAATTACCTGATCAAAGTCATCACCACCTAAGTGAGTATCACCGTCTGTAGATTTTACTTCAAAAACACCATCGCCAAGTTCAAGAACAGAAACGTCATGTGTACCACCACCGCAGTCAAACACAACAATTTTCATATCTCTGTGAGCTTTATCCAATCCATAAGCCAAAGCTGCTGCGGTAGGCTCGTTAATTATACGCTTAACGTTTAAACCAGCAATTTCACCCGCTTCTTTTGTAGCCTGACGCTGAGCATCATTAAAATAAGCCGGAACGGTAATTACCGCATCAGTTACTTCATGACCTAAAAAGTCTTCAGCTGTTTTCTTCATTTTCTGAAGAATCATTGCAGAAATCTCCTGAGGAGTATATTTACGGTCGTCTATCTCAACACGTGGTGTGTTGTTATCACCCTTCACTACAGCGTAAGGCACACGACTGATTTCTTTTGCA
Organism: Pedobacter superstes; assembly: GCF_037622515.1. Classification (NCBI taxonomy): domain Bacteria; kingdom Pseudomonadati; phylum Bacteroidota; class Sphingobacteriia; order Sphingobacteriales; family Sphingobacteriaceae; genus Pedobacter; species Pedobacter superstes. The sequence goes on along the minus strand of NZ_JBBJCN010000005.1, from coordinate 345,202 downwards.
ACTTCATTGTGGCTATTTCCCATGAAGCGCTTTATGGAATAAATAGTTTTTTTAGGATTAGTGATAGCCTGACGTTTTGCAGGATCACCAACTTTCCGTTCACCATTTTCTACAAAAGCTACAATAGATGGTGTGGTACGTTTGCCTTCGCTGTTCGAAATAACAACCGGCTCATTACCTTCCATTACTGCTACACAGGAGTTAGTTGTTCCTAAGTCGATACCAATAATTTTTGACATGATATGTATGTTTAATTTTTTTCAATAAATATTCAACAATAGTTATCAAGCCTTATGCCAATAATATTATGCAAACAGATTGACAGTCTTATGTCAATGTTTTTTATCCATACAGTGACAGAGTGACAAAATGACCCAATAAAAAAGCCCCCTTATGCAGGAGGCTCCGGATTTGAGATGTCTTTAAAATCAATTCTTCTTCGTTGCGGCAGCTTTTACTGGCGCTGTTTTTGTCGCAGGCTTTTTCGCAATAGGTTTTTTCGCTACCGGCTTGGCTGCTGGTTTTTTAACGACTGTTGCTGCCACTTTTTTCGGACGCTTAACCTTTACAATTTCCAGATCAAACACCAGAGTTGAAAATGGAGCGATGTCCTGACCTGCACCCTGAGGACCATAGGCTAAATCGGAAGGTATAATGAACTTCGCTTTAGAACCTTCATTTAACAGCACGATACCTTCTTCCCAGCCGGGAATAACACTTCCCTGGCCAACTACAACACTTATTGGTTCATAATTTCTGCCTGGCTGCTCAAGATTTGCTTTTTTCGCTTCTGCTTCTATACTGGAATCAAAAACTTTCCCCTCTAATGTTCTGCCAATATAATTTACTAAAACTGTATCTCCTTTAACAGGTTTTGGTTTTACAGATGGTTTTGTGATAAGGTATCTTAATCCAGAAGTCGTTTTTATAGCATTAACCTTATTATCGGCCAGATATTTAGCCAGAGATGAAAGCTCCTTACTTTTAAGTTCGTCCATCATCTTCTGCTGATCGGCCTTTGCTTCCTCTAAAGACTGAATTTTATTAATCTTTACGGTAATCAGCAAAGCGCTTCCCTGAGGCAGGAATGGTGGACGTTGCATTTCAGGATTATTAAAAATAGAATCCGTTGGAATACTAACAATAGCACTGTCATTCAACGCCAATAAGGGAAAAAAGTCCATGAGGTCCGCAATATTCCGTGCAGGCTGCACCTGGATAGTTGCAGGCCGGTTTGCTTCGAAAGAGTTAACTAATATTGAGTCTTTATCAGTTTTTTGGAGGAAGTTAAACGTGATAATATCATTCAATTTAATTTTAGGGCCACTATTGGACGTATATATTTTGTATTTAAGTCCGTTGGGTAACTTTTTCATTTCTGCAGCACCCTGAGCCATAACATTTACCGATGCCACCAGCAGCAATGCCGTGATTATATTTTTCATTAGAATATCATTATTTTTAAAGGAGATGAAGCTATCATGAGATTATTCATTAATGTTTGTGAGGGGTATACTCATGATGGTTTCATTCGAGAATAATTGTTTTTTTGGAGATATGAAACTTTCAAGTACAGTCATTGCGAGGAGCGGGTTCATGCTGCTTAGCGCCGCGCTATGTAAAAAAACTGTCCCAAAAGCATGAACGTTACCTCGCCCTCTTTTGAGACAGTCTCTTATATTTTTTATTGCTGAGGCATGCCCGGCATTACCATTGGCTGCTGTTGAACAGTACCCGGCTTTGCTTTTATAATATCTACAACCTCAATATCAAAAATTATTGGCATGTATGGAGGAATAGCCTGGTTTCCCTGCTCTCCATAAGCTAATTTCGATGGAATAATAACCGTAGCCTTAGTTCCTTTAGGGAATAATAATAAAGCTTCATCAAATCCAGGAATAGTTCCGTTTACACCGGCAGGAACCTTCATTGGCTCGTAAGGACGCTGAGCGTTAAACGTTCCAGACTTCTGAGCGACAGTTTGAACGCTGGTATCGAACACTTTACCAGAAAGAAACATTCCGGTATAGTCTAGTTTCACGGTATCACCAACTGAAGCTTTTGCTCCTGAACCTTCTTTTGTCACAATGTATTGTAGTCCTGAAGCGGTTACAGTTGGTTTCAAATCTTTCGAAGAAACGTAGCCACTGATCTTTCCAGCTTCCTGATTTTTCGCCTTGTCAACCTCTGCCTTTAAGAACTGATCAATTTTTCCTTGAAATACTGTATCGTTCATTTTACCTTTAGGGATAACTTTATCCAACTTAATAGTAAATAACATATATTTCCCTTTTGTATTTGCAGGCTTAGGCATTCCTTTAGCCGCCATAGAGTCAAGGTTAATCTTAAATGTGGCACTATCGCCTTCACTTAATAAAGCCAGTCCATCATAAATATCTCCTTTAAAAGCAGCTTTTTGCTGAACTAAAAAAGTAGGACGGTCAAAATCGAAAGAGCTGGCAAGAACTGAATCCTCTTCAGTTTTTTGGATGAATTTTATGGCAAGAAAATCGCCTTCTTTAATGGTTGCGCCAGATTCATCCTCGTGAATAATGTATTGCAGATCACCAGGACCTTTTTTAAATTGCTTACACCCTGCGAAAGCAAGAGCAGCAAAACCTAAAATAATTAAATTTTTCTTCATTTTTATTTTATAATATTAATAGACTTTTATACTCAGGTAAAATATTTTTAAATTGTGTAATTACATCCTGTAATGGTTTATCAGAAAACCCGCCGGCTGCGTTTTTATGTCCGCCGCCATTAAAATACTTTTTACAAATTTCATTTGCCGGAAAATCCCCTGTAGAACGCAACGACAATTTCACTTTATCTTTTCGTTCAATAACCAGCGCAGCTAACCGTATCCCGTTTATTGTTAAGGCATAATTAACCAAACCTTCTGTATCACCCGTATCGATCTCAAACTTATCAAGCTCATCACTAGTAACACTGATCAAAGCAGTGTTATACTCTTGAAACACCTCAAGCTTATTTAATAAACAATACCCAAGGAAACGTAAACGGCTTTCAGAGAAGTTATCGTATACTAACTGGTGAATCTTTGCATTTTCTGCGCCCCTTGAAATCAAATCAGCTACAATATGATGCACTGCGGGCGTAGTGGTTGGAAAACGAAAAGATCCGGAATCAGTCATTATTCCTGTATACAAACAGGTGGCAACATCCTTATTAATCAGATTCGGCTCCCTCATTACCGTCATGATAAAATCGTAAACCAATTGTGCCGTGGCGCATGCATTTATAGACCAGTGACGGCAATCATCAAAACCCTCGGGTTCGAGATGATGATCGATCATTACCTTCAATCCCTTTGCCGCACGAACTATCTCACCCATCTCATTTATCCGCGAAAGCGCATTAAAGTCCAGGCAAAAAATAATATCAGCCTCTTCTATGTGCTTGTTTGATTCCTGTACCGTTTCAGTATACACCAGAACTTCGGTGTTGTAAGGCAACCAATGCAAAAAAAACGGGTAGTCTGTCGGGGTGATTACTCTAACATGATGCCCTTTCTGAATAAGATAGCTATATAATCCTAACGAAGAGCCCATGGCATCACCATCAGGTTTATGATGCGTTGTAATTACAATGTGCTGAGGTTGAGTTAATAATTCCTTAAGCGAGCTTAGTTCCAACATCTTCCAAAAAAAGAAACGCAAAGCTATTAAAAACCTTCACGTTACAAAATGCTTTTAATACAATTAGATAGATTGCCCGATTTATAATCTGTGGCAGGCAGGCAAAAAAGGCGAAAATACTTTCTCTCCCAAGTCTATATGATGATCAGGCAGCTGATAAACAATTAATTTTTATCTGAGATCCTAAAATACATCAATAAAAATTTATCTAAGTTTGCAGCGATTTTTTGAATAACACAAAACCCAAATGGCAACTAACAGAACTTTTACAATGATTAAGCCCGATGCTGTGAAAAACGGACATACAGGCGCTATTTTAAATGATATTATCAAAGGCGGTTTCAAAATTATAGCGATGAAATACACCAGCCTGACTAAAGATACTGCCGGAGCATTTTATGCTGTACATAAAGAGCGTCCATTTTACAACGATTTAGTTGACTTTATGTCATCAGGACCAATCGTTGCTGCTATTCTTGAAAAAGATAATGCAGTAGAGGATTTCCGTAAAGTAATTGGCGCTACAGATCCTAAAAAAGCAGATGTTGGAACTATCCGTAACAAATACGCTGAATCTATTGAGGCAAACGCTGTTCACGGTTCTGATTCTGATGAAAATGCTGAAATTGAAGGAAACTTCTATTTCTCCGCATTAGAGAGATTCTAGACTAAAGAGTGAATGATAGAATAAGTGAATACCTATTCATTAATTCTATCATTCACTCATTCTATCATTCTATCCCTCTAGCCCTTCTACACAAACACTATCTCATCCAAAACCTTACTTCCCGCCTTCTCATTCATTCGTTTTACGATCTCCGAACGAATCATCAATAACTCATTCTTTAATACCGAAGATTCTACCCGAATAAATAATTTACGTTCGCGTATATATAACTGGCTGGTGCGATTAGCTACTGCCCTTCCCATAAGTTCGGGCCAGGCTGCAATCAGTGCTGTTTCATCAAACTTACGCTTTAATTTATACACCTTAAGCAATTGCTCAATGGCTTCTTTTAAAGGCTTATCGTTATTGCGACCCATTTTTTATAGTTCCGTTTTCAATTTCAAAGATACTTAGTCCTACACCGATTCCATTAAAAATTCTTCTTACCCGTTCAGAGCTTGTATCGGTAATAAAAATCTGTCCAAAATCATCGTGTGATACTTTTTGCATCAATTTTGTAATGCGCATTTCATCAAGCTTATCGAAAATATCGTCTAATAAGAGTAAGGGCTTAAAACCCTTCTTCTCATTCAAATAAGAATATTGGGCCAGCTTCAATGCTATTAAAAAGGATTTTTGCTGGCCCTGTGATCCGAACTTCTTTAGAGGCATGCCATGTATCGAGCATATTAAATCGTCCTTATGAATACCTGTAGTGCTGCGTTCCAGAGCCCTGTCGCGTTCCAGTGACTTTTTTATTAAAACAGAAAAATCTTCTTTAGCTAATTGAGATTCGTAAATTAATTCAACCTGCTCGGCATCATCTGTAAGGTATTTATAATGAGAGGCGAAAACCGGTAAAAAATTATCCATAAAAGCTCTTCGCTTCTTAAAAATATTGCTTCCTGCCGCTACGAGCTGATCATCATAAATTTCCAATAGCTGTGCATCATATCTGCCGGTTTGCGCTATAGTACGCAAGAGAGCATTTCTGTTGGCCAGATTCTTATTATAAACTATTAATTCATCAAGATACTGATTGTCGGTCTGGGAGATTACATTATCAATAAATCGTCTTCGCTCTTCACTTCCTTCAATAATAATGCTGATATCATAGGGTGATATCATGACCAGGGGAAATAAACCAATATGATCAGCCAGCCTTTGATATTCCTTTTTATTCCTCTTAAACTGCTTTTTTTGATTCCGTTTCAGGGAACATGCGATTACATCCTCTGAATTTTGCTTTTCAAAAGTTCCCTGAATCATAAAAAAATCAGATCCTTGCCGTATTTGCTGAGAATCAATGGGATTAAAATAACTCTTACATAATGATAAGTAATGGATTGCATCCAGAAGATTGGTTTTCCCGGCACCATTATTACCCGCAAAAGCGTTTACAGAAGCAGAAAAAGTCAATTCTGCTTCTTCATAATTTTTAAAATTTAGTAGAGATATTTTTTGAAGCCACATACCGAAAGAGCCACAAAGTTACAGTTTAGATGCCATTCTGTTTTTTAAATTTAAAGAGGTCTTGATTGTAAATGCGAAAACTGTATTTTTGCAAACTTCATTTTTTTAAAACGCAAATGGCGACTAATCAAAAAGATACTATTACAGAGCCCGCAAAAACAGGCAGCACAAGTAATTTTGTGCAGGAAAATAAAAAAAGCCTGGCCGTAATTGGCGGTGCTATTGTAGCATTGATACTGCTTTACATAGGATATCAAAAATTCTATCTGGCTCCGAGGGCCGAAAAAGCAGCGAACGAAATGTTTAAAGCTGAAGAGTATCTGGCAGCAGACTCTCTGGAAGACCGGGCAATCAAAGGTGATGGATCATACCCTGGATTTGAAAAAATTGCCGAAGAATATTCAAATACAAAATCGGCAAATCTGGCAAACGCTTATGTTGGCGGACTATATCTTCAAAAGGGCGAGTTTCAAAGCGCCGTTGAAGCTCTTGGTAACTACAGTGCAACCGGAAGTCCGGTAATCGATCCTTTAGTTTTAGGAATGCTTGGAGATGCTTACTCTGAATTAAAGGATTACAGCAAGGCTGAAACTTTTTACAAAAAAGCTTCTGACAAATCTGAAAATTCATTTACTACTCCATTATTTCTGAAAAAACTTGGGCTGGTTTATGAAGAACAAAAAGAATTTGATTCTGCATTGGATGTTTATAAAACAATTAAACAGGATTATCCTGAAAGTTCTGAAGCTTCATTAATTGACGCTTATATTGCCCGTGCTGAAGCACGTTTGAATTAAGGTTTTTTTATTCCACTCTTATAAAAAATGAGGGTGCTTCAAAAGTCATTATTGTCATCTTGAGCCTGTCGAAAGTTGAGTATTTTTGTGACCTTTGAGACATCCTCATTTGCATTTTCATACAATGGCAACTCATCTTAAAAGTCTATCCGATTTCAGCCACACCAATATCCCGATGGGAGACGGTTTCAAAATTGGTATTGTAACAGCACAATGGAACGCCGAAATAACAGGCGCTTTGTATAATGCTGCGGTATTATTATTGGAAAAACAAGGCGTTAAACCAGAAAACATAATAGAAGTTACTGTTCCGGGAAGTTTCGAACTTACTTCCGGTGCCGACATTCTTTTAAGCAACAAAGAGTTGGATGCAGTAATCTGTTTAGGTTGTGTTATTAAAGGAGAAACACCTCATTTCGATTTTATTTGTAATGCTGTTGCAAACGGAGTTAGCCAGGTTAGCATAAAACATAATAAACCCGTAGTATTTGGCGTACTCACTACAAACACCTTGGAACAGGCTCAGGAACGTGCCGGGGGAAAACATGGAAATAAAGGTGAAGAAGCCGCTGTTACAGCCTTATTAATGGCAGATCTACAAAACAATTTGATTCTCTGAAACTTATTGAACAAACTTTCGTATTGTAGTTGAAAATTGATACTTTTACTTTCATTATGAGAAGAATAGCTCTTATATTCCTTTTACTATTTGTCGCTACGGTTACGTTTGAATCATGTTCCAGTAAAACCTGCCCTGCATATAACTCCTATCCCAAATCAAGACGGTAAAAGACGGGTTCAGCAATCTCTATGTAATATTACCTTAAAAAGTGATATTAATCTTGTTTTGCAATACAAGACCTCCCTATTTTTGAGTTTCTATTTTTTATGAATTGGACACCACTGGAAAGCCTTGAACAATTACATGCGATTAAACAATCCGCAGGTTACAGCATTTTATTTAAACACAGCACACGCTGCTCGACGAGCCTGATGGCTAAAAAGAAATTCGAATTCGAATGGGATGCCCTGCCTGAAGAAACGTCTGTTTATTTTCTCGACCTGATAAAAAATCGTCAGATCTCAAATACTATCGCAGAACTATTTGATGTTCATCACGAATCTCCTCAACTGTTATTGATTAAAGATGGAGAGTGTATTTATGAAGCATCGCACAGCGAAATCTCCGCAGAAGAAGCTGCCGAACAAATGGCAGTGAATTCATAATCAAATCTCAGACGAAGATCCGTACTTAAAGGTTATTTGCTTTAAGATATCAGGATGCAGGCTATATAATACCGGACAAGTTTTAGCGGTGTGTTCTAGAATTGCTTTTTCCTTGTCAGAATATGAAAACGGAAAGTTGAGCTCTGCATGAATCTCGCTTACCCGGCGAGGATCTGCTGCCATTATTTTAGTAACTGCACAGGTTGTTCCTTCGATATTGATTTCCCTCTCCCTGGCGGCGATTCCCATAACTGTTAGCATACAGTTTCCCAAGGAAGTAGCCAATAAATCGGTAGGTGAAAATGCCTGCCCTTTTCCTCTATTATCAAGTGGAGCATCGGTAATAACCTTTTCTCCGGATTGGATATGAGTCGATTCAGTTCTTAATTCTCCTAAGTATATTATTTTCGATGTCATAATAATTCAAAAGTAAAAAATTAAAAGTAAAAAATATTGGGTGGCTATTCGACCTTATAGTAAAAGATTAACGTGACTTTAGATGGTTCAATCTAATGTAAAAAGATCCTGCTTTTTTAATTTTTCCTTTTGAATTTTAATTTTTAAAACCTACATCTCATTTCTATAACTTACATTTGTAATATGATTGAATTGCCGGTTATTCCTGCAAACCAGACAGCACGCAGACCAAATTGGTTAAGGGTGAAATTGCCTGTAGGGAAAGAATATGCACATGTGCGCAGCCTTGTAGATACTCATAAACTTCATACGATTTGCGAAAGCGGCAATTGTCCGAATATGGGCGAATGCTGGGGTGCTGGTACTGCAACATTTATGATCCTGGGTAATATTTGTACACGTTCCTGTTCATTTTGTGCAGTTGCCACAGGCAGACCATTAGCAGTAGATCTCGATGAACCAAACCGGGTTGCCAATTCAATAAAATTAATGAGTGTTAAGCATGCGGTAATTACTTCGGTAGACCGTGATGATTTAAAGGACGGAGGTTCTACTATCTGGGCAGAAACCATCCGGGCTATCCGTAGAGAAAGCCCACAGACTACAATGGAAACTCTGATTCCGGATTTTAGAGGAATCTGGGATAATTTATACCGTGTGTGCGAAGAACGCCCCGAAGTTATTTCTCACAATATTGAAACGGTAAGACGCTTAACGAAGGAAGTTCGTATCCAGGCAAAGTACGACAGAAGTATGGAAGCTTTAAAACGGATTTCGGAATTTGGTTTGAGAACAAAATCAGGGATTATGTTAGGCTTAGGTGAAACCGAAGCAGATGTAATTGAAACAATGCAGGACTTAGCTGATGCCGGAGTACATATCTTAACTCTTGGACAATATTTACAGCCTACTAAAAATCATCATCCGGTTATAGATTGGATTCATCCTGATCAATTTGCCAAATACAAGAAAATCGGTCAGAAAATGGGTTTCAAATATGTAGAAAGCGGACCATTGGTTCGGTCGTCTTATCATGCAGAGAAACACCTGTTTGATCAGGTATTTTAATAATGATACCTGCATTGAATAATATGTAAGGGATAAGTATTATTTAATAATAAACAACAGTTAAGGTTTTTAATGAGGATGCAGAATCTTAGGGATCTTGTCCACTAGTTTACTTGCTGTAACAATTGCAACACCATCTTTCGCAACTAATTCCTCCCCGGTCTTTCCGTGAAGATAGACAGCTAAAATGGCCGCATCTTCCGGCTTACACCCCTGCGCCATAAAAGAGACAATCATTCCGGTTAACACATCACCCATTCCCCCTGAAGCCATAGCTGGTGTTCCGGTGGGATTGAAATAACATCTGCCCTCCGGCGTGAATATCATTGTATACCTGTTTTTCAGAATAATTATGCATTCATGCTCCCGCGCCTTTGCAATTCCTGTTTCCAATCTTTCCCACCAGTTAGAGTGCTGCTCAAAAAGCCGGTCGAACTCTTTAATATGGGGGGTATAAACAGATAATTTGGGCACGTAAAATATGAGGTTTGGATTCAAAGAAATTAAGTTTATAGCATCTGCGTCAATAACCACAGGATGTTTAAAATTACTTAAAGTGCCCGCCAGAATCTGTTTACTTTCTACTGAGGTTCCCAGACCCGGCCCAATAGCTACGGCATTAAATTTATCCCATTGCATATCTGCCGGAAGCGCATTATTATACCTCAAAGCCGCCATTACTTCTGGCATTCTAATATTTAAGGGAGTTAATCCTTCAGATGGGATACATGCCGTTGTTAAACCGGCACCTGTATTTAAACAAGCTTCAGAGCAAAGAAGGGCTGCTCCCATAGTCTGTATATCACCCGCAATAATTAAGGCGTGGCCGAATGTCCCCTTATGGCTGAAAGGCTTACGCTTCTTTAAACGGATAGGTATATCACTATCGGTTAATAACTGATAAGGAGACTCCAGCGACTGGAGGTATTCTTCGTCCAGTCCAATATCAACAATCACAAACCGTTTGATACAGAAAGCAGATTCGGGCAATAAGAAATTAATTTTTGGCCTTTGAAAACTGATTGTAAGATCTGATTTTATCGTTACATCATGTTTTGATACCGGCCCCTCGGATTTGAACCCTGTCGGGATATCAATAGAAACAATTGGTTTCCCTAAACTATTCAACCATTCTACCAAAGTCAGCCACTCACCTTCCAGGGGTTTATTCAGGCCCGACCCGATGAGGGCATCAATAATAATATCGGCAGCCTCCCCTTGTATTTCCTGCAGCTTCTTAAATTCATTCAATGCTATTCCCGCCGACATAAGCCGGGCCAGATTTCCGTCAAAATCTTTGCTCGACACTCCGGAAAAGCGTGCGATCTTTACATCAACTTTGTATCCCCTAGTAAATAATAACCTTGCAACTGCTAAACCATCTCCTCCGTTATTGCCTGTCCCGCAATAAACTGCTATCGTTTTTTCCTTGTCGGGATAATTCTCAATAAAAGCAGCTGTAAAAGCAAGAGAAGCCTTTTCCATGAGATCGATTGACTGAATAGACTGATGGGCTATGGTATAGCTATCCGCTTTCCGAATCTGATCTGAGGTTAGGAGGTTGAGCATATTCTTGTTAACGCAACTTAAAGAAGCTTGTTTAATAACTCCTGTGATTTTTTATATCTATCCGAATCAGCAGGAATTTTTTTGAGCCAGCTAATTGATTGTTGCTCATCTTTTTCTTTTAAAAAACTTAAAGCCATATAAAATGCGGCATCATACTTAAATATAGATGTCCCATTAAAAATTTCATCCAGAACCTTACGGGATTTTTGAATTTCGCCCGTTTCCAATAAAGTAATGGCAAAATAATATTGAGCCATAGCATTCTCCGGCTCAACCTTATTAACCTTCTCCAAAGCCTTTTTAGCTGAAGAAAAATCTTTCTTATTGAAAGCATCCGCCGCTTTCTGCATCTGTTCTTCCGTCTTATCCCCTCTTTCGGCCATAGCAAGCATATTTGTATCTGCATATTGCCGGTATAAATTTTTGTCCCAGGGAGCCCATATAAGAAACAGAACAAATACTGCCGCTATTGCAGATGTCCAGGCAAGGTATCTGCGCATAGAAATTACTTTGGTTTCTTTTCTGAAGTAGTTTTCGCTAATCTCAGATAAAGACGCTTTAAACTCCTGATCTTTCAAATCCGGGACCAGCTTCATCTTCAAAGATGAATGAACATTTTGATAAAAGGCAAGATTCGCCTGTAAATCTTTATCGGTTTTAAGAGCATTTTCAAATTGGATAAGCTCTTCGCCCTTCATATCACCTTCCGCAAAACGGGCTATATCTTCCATGCTGTACATACTCATAACTACTTAATTTTGCTTAATTAATTTGATGAGAGCAGCCATACATTCAGATTTCTTTTTCCGAAGATATCCATAAGTAACCCCCAGTTTTTCTGCTACCAATTCCTGGGCATCGCCTTTAAGGCTTTCACTGATAATCTCTTTACATCTGTCTCCAAGCTTCTCAAACATCAGTATAAAGCGTTTCGCTTCCTCATCCTGTTTTTCCAGCAATTCAGCTTCAGCAAAAACATCCTCACCAATTACTAATAAAGCGTCGTCGATATTTGTTACCGGCAAAACAGATTTTTTTTTCAGCTCGTTAAGCCATTTGCGCTTGCATACAAGCAACAGAAAGGGCTCGAAAGGGCAACTTAACTTAAATGACTTATACTTAGCCTGCTGATAAATATCAATTAATGCTTCCTGCATTATATCCGAGGCGTCATTCTCAGAGCCACTGTTATTAATTATATACCGCTTGATTTTACCGAAAAACTTCTCATAGATTTCCTGCACCACTAGTGTGTCGTTATTAAGCAACGCTTCAATATATCGATTATCGGGATGCAGCTTTTCCAAAAATTTATCATTCTAAGTTAAGTCCTTTTTCATTGACTTAAAATTATTTTCAAAAGAGGGGTAACAAATTTCAGCCCGCGCTGATATAGTTTCAAATGATCAAAAAGGCCAACGCTGAAAAGCCTGAAAAGAGTAAGCAATATTTAAAAAGACAAAATGAGAACCCATAAACAATTACTAACAAAATGCCTGATAAACCTGGCTATGCTTTTAGCAATATGCCTGATGATACAAATTTTAATAATCAAATAAACTCATAAAAACAAAGGCCGATGCTGAAAAGCCTGAGAATAAGCAAAAACAAAAAAAGATAAAAACATGAAAAAGATCGATCTAATACCAGCCCTATTTTTAACAGCTACAATAGTATTCACTGCATGTAAAAAAGACAGAAATATTCCTGTAAACACAGCTAGCACTGCGAAAGAATTTGCTGAAAAAATTGGCCCGAAAAAACAAACTATCACTATGAATGTAACGGCCTCACCCCAAACAGTAAACTTATCCGGGGGAACAAAAATCACTTTTCCGGTAGGATCTCTTACTAAAAACGGCATCCCGGTTACAGGCGAAGTAACTGTAATTGCTTATGAAATGTTAAAAAGAAGTGATGTAATTATGGGTGGTACAAATACTAACCACATCTCAGGCGCACCGCTTGTATCCGACGGATTCATTTTTATCGATGTTAAAGCAAATGGCGAAAGCGTGGACAGAAATCTTGCTATCCCCGTGAAAGTTCGGATTCCAGCAAAACGTGATGGTGTTACTCAACTGTGGGAAGGAGTTGAAAATGACGCGAAACAAATGGCATGGCAAGCTCCAAAACCTGCGAATGGCGCCGGACAAAGGGAAGTTCAATCCACACAAGGAGAATTTGCGTTTGATTTCGGGATGCTTGGATGGATTAACTGCGATGTTTTCTGGAGCTATTCTAACCCTAAAACAACTGTAAGTGTAGAAATCCCCAATAACCCTGGTACTTTCGCCACTTTCCGTGGATTTTCCGGAGAAACTTTTGTCTTCTTTTGCGCCAAAGGTAGCAATGTTGCCGCGCAATTATATACTCCTAATGGACTTAATAAAGTTAAAAGTTACGACAATGTGATGCCTGTTGGCGAAGAGGGCCGTTTATTAGCATTTTCTATTAAAGATGGTAAGTATTATTTCGCAAAGAAAGAGATTACTATAACTGCTAACCAAACAGAGAGTCTAAATTTAGCTGAAACAACTGAAGCCATAGTTCAGGCAGAAATAAACGGCTTGAATAATTATTAATGGTCTGTTTAAATGTGCCAATAACAACACCAGTGAGTTTCGTCACTGGTGTTGTTTTGCTTCATAAATAATCATTATATTTAATTCCACTAACCACGCATGAGAGTTCTGGCTTCAGCATTTGTCTTCATCTTATCCTTCGCAGCTCAGGCACAGGTTGTACCTGTTGATACAATCCCGGCTGTAATTGAGGTAAATCAAGATAGCGCTCAATTAAAATTCAGCGCATCATTAAGAGAATTAAGACAGATAGCAGGGGCGCCGGTTCCGTTCTACACATATTTTTGGGAATTTGGCGATGGCAGCTTTAGCTTTGAGAAAGATCCTCTTCACTCCTATCGGGATACCGGAACATTCGATATTCGTGTGTATGCCACAAATAATTATGACGACGGAAAACCTCCTCCCACTAAACCTAAAAAAATAAATATTACAAAAGCACCTCCCACTCCCATAAGACATGCAGGTATATCACCTACATTTTTTAAATCTGACGGAAGTATTGAACTAAAAACTAACCGTATGCCAAAACCTGCGGAAGACATGGTTTTACTTATTGGGTACCGAAATAAAGCCGAATGGAATATCCCTAATTTAAGTGGGAAGCTAGCTATTTTATATAATGAAAGGCAGTTTAAGCAGGATAACTTCCTGTTAAAGGAAACCCGTAATCACCATAAAGAACAGAAATCATCCTTAAATACCTTAATGGCTTACGTTCCTTTTCAAAAAATTTTTGAGGAAGACTGGAAGCAAAAAGGAGGGCCTGCGATTATCGAAAAAGTAAAACCCAATGAAAACTCGCGTGTACTAAAAGACAAAGCAGAATTATTCAGAAACAGTGAAGTTTGGAAGTTTGAAAACATAAAGCAGGGAGAAGAGCGGTTCATGTTTATCTCTTTAAATACTACTCCTGAAATGCTTCAGGACACTAATGCAGTAGTAACAATTTCGGCTGTGTTTATTCCTGACGACCCGCTTTTAGAGCATGAAGTTGTTGATTTACAGTTGCAAATTGTAGCGTCACACGATCCGAATAAAATGATGCTGAAAAACCGTAGAATGAATTACCGTTTTACTGGTAAAAAGCAGGAACTGACCTATAAAGTTCGTTTCCAAAATACTGGAGAAGGTCCGGCAAAAAAGGTAGCGATAGGCATACGTGCTGCGGGCAGTCTTGATGTATCCTCAGTGCAAATAAGCGACTCGCAACCCAAATGTATTCCATGCAATTTGGCCTACAGTAATCAAAGCTGTTTAGAGAGATTCGTTTTTAAAGACAGTGTAGGATTTGTGTTTAAGAATATTTATCTGCCCGGAGTAAAACAAAAAGGCGTTTCCGATATGGATTCTACCATGGGCTATATTGAATATGCTGTCAATTTTAAAAAGAAACCAAAGAAAGTCCCTTTTGACAGCCAGGCTGCAATTGTGTTTGATAAAAATGAACCCATTTATACAAATCGCTCAGTTGGACGATTTAAACCTGGCTTTTCTCCCGGAATTATAGCTGTGTATGGCACAAGGGTTAATAATACAGCCCTCACAATGGGTAACAAGAATTTCAGCCTTGGCCTGAGCATTGCACCATTTTCACCATATCGAAAATACCTGCAATGGGAGCTTTATGTAAGTACATTTAATGAATCTGAAACATTTCTTGGACGAAGAACGGGCGGAGATACCATTATCAATCGCATTGGATATAAGGTTGCCTACAGGGACCAGTTTAGAAAATCAAAAGTAATTTCAATTGATGTGGTACCTGCACAATTGCGATACAACTTAAATTCATTTATCGGCTTTGGAGCCGGGGCAATTGTTTCTTCAAATCTAAAAACGACAAATGAAAAGACAAAAAACACTTCTTTGGAGAACCCAAATGGACAGCGCATTATCTTAAATGAAACACAAAAAGAAGAAAACCAAGGCTTTAACCAATGGCAAAGCTCGTTATTTGCAGACATTCAGCTGGGCATGGTTCGAGTAGGACCATCATTAGGAATCCGATACCTGTATGCTCTCAATATAAACGACAGGCGTTTTTCGACGTATCTTGCCTGGAAATTCTAAGTGATAAAATTCAATGAAAGCGATATCCCAGCTTATCATTTGTATATTTTCTATCTTCTTCTTGGCATCAGAAAAGGCTCTTTGTCATGCTGAACTTGTTTTAGCATCTCATACAAATAACTATTTCATTTCTCCTTCAGCAACTCCCACTCACTATAATGAAAGAAAAACACTGGACACAGAACTTTCCGCTCTTAGACAAGATGATAAATTAACGGATTGGCTATATGCCCGGATTGCATATAATGCTGAAAATCCCCGGGAACGGCTACCCTTTTTAATGGCCACAGAAAGCGAAACCTGGAGAAAGCCCCAAACCAATGATGAGAATGAAGCATGGCTGAACCTTTTAATTAATCAGGGTTATTATCAACTTTATACTGGTAATGTTCTAAAATCCATAGAACAATACGAAAAGGCCTACGCTTTTTATCAGCGAAAACCGCTAAAAAGCTTCGACCTGGTTGAATACATTTTTAAACCTCTCGGAAATAATTACACCCGTTTGGGCGATTATAGCAACGCCCTTTTTATACAGAACAAAAGTTTAACAATTGCCTCTGCCAAAAGCGACAGCCTGACTATTGCTTCCATTTACAGCAATTTAGCCATCTCTTATAAATCAATGGGAGATTTGAAACAGGCAGAAAAAGCATGCCTGAAAGGATTTGGATACTTACCGCCTAAACATTCATTGTCCGGACTGCTTTACAATACTCTCGCAGATATTGAATATGAAAAGGGAGATTACGTTGAGGCCGGAAAAAAAGTCCAACTGGCGCTATATAGCCTAAGCGGCAATAAGAGTTCAAATTCCTTATACTGGTTACTTAGTGCGTATACACTTGCTGGAAATATTGAACTTAGAAAAAATAATTTCATCACAGCCCGCCTGAACTACAATAAAGGACTTCAACTAATTGAGCATTATTTTAAAGGAAGCAGGAACCGGGAAAAAGCGAATCTGCTTATTCAATCAGGAAACATATCAATTGCACAAAAGGAACCGGAAATTGCCCTGAACTTTTATAACCAGGCCTTGCAAATTCTCAGACCTGATTTCAGGAGTTTTGACTATGGAGGTTTGCCTTCATTTAAGCATCTGTATAGCGAGAATCGCCTTTATGACGCATTAGAGGGTCGTGGAAATGCTTTATCGTTAATGAAAAAACAAGATGAAGCTCTAAATAATTATTTATTGGCCCTAGCTACCGGAAATAAATCCCGAAATGAATTTGCCAACGCTGATGACCGTGTATATTATCAAAAGCAATCAAAGAGATTAGCGGAGGTTGCCATTACTACTGCTTATGATCTCTGGATAAAAACCAAAAAAAAGAAATACTCGCTAACAATCTTAGGCATCGCTGAACAAACAAAGGCCAGAACACTATTGGACCAGATTCAACGTAACCAACAATCTGTCTTAAACACCAATAATTCAAACTTCAAAGAATACAATGCCTTAAAAAGAGCAATAGCTTATTATCAGAAAGAACATCTGCTTCATAAGGAGAGCAAAGCCCTTTTAAACAACCTTCAGGAAACACAATATAAGCTGGCAATATTAGATAAGAAAATTCAAAAGAGATATCCCAGCTGGAATAAAACAAATACTATTGAATCATTTCCGGCAGAAAAACTGATTAACCAAATACCTTCCAAATTTACTATTATCAACTTCTTTTGGGGTGAGAAGGCTGTTTATATAATTAACGCGAAGCAAGGTAATATTGACACCATAATCCGGCTCGACAACACCTGGCAATTAAAACCGGAAATAAGCAATTTTATCCAATTCTATTTTAAGCATGGCCCATCTGCTATGGTAAATAACCCCGAGAAATTCTTCAAGAGTTCTCATCAGGTTTACCGCAGGCTTTTGTCGAAAAGTTTACAAAATGAACTACAACAACTCGTAATTATTCCTGACGACATTTTAGCCTATCTTCCCTTTGAATCCTTAATTACAAACGCCAACTATTCAATGTCCATTGCCAAATGGCCATTTCTAATTAAGAAGACACCCATTAGCTATGCATATTCGCTACAAACCTGGTTGAGCCCGGCTATAAAAGCACAGTCGGATCAAAAAGGGTTTAGCGGATTTTTTATTTCAAAAAGTATTGATGAAAATATCTCTATCCCAGCTGTTGCTATTGAGGCGGAAAAGCTTGGAAAACAACTAAAAGGCAAATATTTTATTGATGAAGATGCTTCAATTACGCCTTTTAAGCACGCATTGAACACAAGCAAGGTGCTTCATCTCAGCACACATTCGTTTATGTTTGGCCCACTGGCCCAACCTGCGTTGCAATTAGCCGATGGAAAGTTTTTCTTATTTGAATTATCCGCCATAGCCAGAGTTCCTAACCTGATGGTTCTTAGTTCCTGTCGTACGGCAGATGGTACCATGGCTTCTGGCGAAGGTGTGTTGAGCTTATCACGAGGATTTACAGCTGCTGGCACAAATGGTGTTGTTGCCAGTCTATGGAACATAAACGATGGTGCTACGTCGCAATTGATGACATCCTTTTATGAAAATTTACAAAAAAGGAAAGATGCAGCAATATCGCTACATCAGGCTAAGATTGTTTGGATTACACAAGAACATAGCAATTCAGCTTTATTACTTCCTTATTACTGGAGCAGCTTAATATATATAGGAAAACCCCAAATAATTTCACTGGAGAATGCCAATAATTATATTGTGCTGTATGTTGCCTTACTGGGTATTCCGCTAGTTATTATGACAGGATACTTCTTTCGGAAAAGGAAAAAATAATACCAACTAACGTCCCATCTCAATTTTAAGGAACTTACCAGTATGGCTATTTTTGACTTTAAGCAAATCATCAGGTGTGCCCGAAAATAAAATCTGGCCTCCGCCAGACCCTCCCTCAGGTCCCAGATCAATTACCCAGTCGGATACTTTAACTACATCCAGGTTATGTTCAATGACCAATACTGTATTTCCGTGATCTACCAATCGGTTTAACACTCCAAGAAGCACATTAATATCTTCAAAATGCAATCCGGTTGTAGGTTCATCCAAAATGTAAAAGGTTTTCCCTGTATCTTTTTTAGAAAGCTCAGTCGCAAGTTTAACCCGTTGAGCTTCACCACCTGATAATGTTGTGGATGACTGCCCGAGTTTAATATATCCCAAACCTACATCAAACAGAGTTTTAATTTTACGATAAATTGATGGGATGGGCTCGAAAAACACAACCGCATCTTCAATACTCATATCCAAAACATCGCTGATAGATTTTCCGCGATAACGAACCTCCAGCGTTTCGCGGTTGTAACGTTTACCCTGGCACTCTTCACAAGGCACCTGCACATCAGGAAGGAAATTCATCTCGATTACCTTCATTCCCGCACCCTGGCAGGTTTCACATCTGCCACCTTTTACATTAAAGGAAAAACGACCCGGCTTATATCCTCTGATCCTTGCCTCAGGTAAACCAACAAACAGATTCCGTATATCAGAAAACACTCCTGTATAAGTAGAAGGATTTGAGCGCGGAGTACGTCCGATAGGGGTTTGATCTATTTCAATTACTTTATCAATATGCTCCAGCCCTTCGATCTTTTTATAAGAGAGCGGAGTTTTCTTCGCTCTGAAAAAATGATGATTCAAAATGGGATATAAAGTTTCCGCTATTAAACTAGACTTTCCACTGCCGGACACCCCGGTAACGCTAATGAATTTTCCTAAGGGGATTTCAAGAGTCACATTTTTAAGATTGTTACCAGTAGCATTTTTCAACACTAAAGATTTGCCCGTCCCTTCACGGCGTATTGCCGGCATGGCAATTTCTTTAGCACCACTTATATAATCATTGGTAAGAGTTTTTGCTTTTGTAAATTCTTCAGGCGTACCTGCCGATACTACCTCTCCCCCATGAACACCCGCGGCCGGCCCCATATCAATCACATAATCTGCTTCCAGAATCATGTCCTTATCGTGCTCAACAACCAACACCGAGTTTCCTATATCCCGAAGGTTCTTTAAGGCGGAAATTAACCGGGCATTGTCACGCTGATGCAAGCCTATACTTGGCTCATCCAGAATATAAAGAACATTTACTAACTGAGAGCCTATTTGTGTGGCAAGCCGGATGCGCTGGGCTTCACCACCCGAAAGTGTTTTAGCAGTTCTGTCGAGGGTCAGGTAATTTAGCCCCACATCAAGCAAAAACCCGATTCTTGAACGGATCTCTTTTAAAATCTCTTTAGCAATTACATTCTGACGTTCTGTTAATTTATCTTCAACACATTCAAACCAGGATGAAAGGTTTGAAATATCCATCGTTGCCAGCTCGAAAATATTTTTCTCATTCACTTTTATGTGAAGAGATTCTTTTTTCAACCTCGCTCCTTCGCATTCAGGACACTTTCTTAAAACACGATAATTCTCCAGATCATCACTGGCTTCCTCACCTCGTTTTTCGGTTTGCTCTTCCAGCATTTTAATAATGCCATCGAAGGTAATCTGGTAATTCTGAACATTCCATTTATTATACTCAACAGGCACCGTTATAATATCATCTGAACCGTTTAGAATGACATTGACAATTTCCTCTCCCAGTTTTTCAATCGGGGTTGATAAAGAAAAGTTAAACTTTTTAGACAGGGCCTTTAAAATCTGGAACATCCATGTTTCACGATACTCGCCCAACGGAGCTAGTCCGCCCTGCACGATACTCAGTTTCGGATTGGGAATAATCGCGTTGTTATCAATCTCAAAAACATAGCCTAATCCGCTGCATTTCTGGCAAGCACCATAAGGTGAATTGAATGAAAATGTATTGGGCTGAGGCTCATCGTATGAAATTCCTGAAACAGGATCCATAAGAAATTTACTAAAAAAGAATTCGTTGTTTTCCTGATCAGAGATTTTAATAATCCCTTTAGCGGTTTTTAATGCCGTTTGAATCGAAGTGTATAATCGTTTCTTATCCTTTTCGGTGACCACCAAACGGTCGATTACCATTTCGATATCATGTATCTTATACCTGTCGACCTGCATTTTAGGCGCCAGATCTAAAATTTCGCCATCAACCCTGACCTTTAGATAGCCTTGCTTCCGGATTTGCTCAAACAACTCGCGATAATGACCCTTTCGACCTTTAACAACCGGAGCCAGAATATTTATTGCTTTACCGGCGAACTTTTCAAGTACGTTCTTGAACATCTGCTCTTCAGACATTCGCTCCATTTTCTCGCCGGTGACATACGAATACGCGTCTCCGATACGGGCGAAAAGCAAACGCATAAAATCATAGATCTCTGTAATAGTACCAACGGTAGACCGGGGATTTTTAGAAGTGGTTTTTTGCTCAATAGCGATGACAGGACTTAATCCAGAGATTTTATCAACGTCGGGCCTTTCCATACCTCCTAAAAACTGTCGGGAATAGGCACTGAAAGTCTCCATGTACCGCCGCTGGCCCTCGGCATATATAGTATCAAAAGCTAAGGATGACTTTCCGCTCCCACTTAAACCGGTGATAACAACGAGTTTGTTTCTCGGGAATGAAACATCAATATTTTTGAGATTATGCACCCTGGCACCATAAACTTCTACTTCACTTTGCTCGCCAAGGTCGGGGGTAGCTTTGTCCATAAATTAAAAAGAATATTAATGGATAAAGATTAGAATTTGTTTGAGAAAGTCCATCCCTTTTAAGTAAAAAAGAGTGCAATGCCATTCATACTTTAGCAGAAGGGCTATCCAGACGATTTTATCTGACAAACGAACGAAACAAAGGCTTTTAGTTCTGCAGTATAGAAAGAGCCTTTAATGCACTCGCTTCAACTTTAGGATCGATGACATAGGGTTTGGATTCAACTGCTTCTTGTTCAGCCAGCAATTCCTTACCTCTTCGTACAAAACCATGCTTCAGCGGATTTTCAATAATCTCTTTCATCGCGATAAGCTTATATACATAAGATGCAGTTTCACCATTTAACTTCATCTTGTAATAATTTCGCTGTCCTTGTCTGGCCATTTGACGCAACAGATTCACTTCTCCTATATTATAAGCCGCAGCGGCCAGAGTCCAGCTGTGAAAGATGCCATGGAGCTCTCTAAGATATTTACAAGCAGCGATCGTTGATTTCCGAATATTTTGTCGCTCATCAATTTCGCTATTAACACGTAAGCCATAATTACGCGCGGTACCCGGCATAAATTGCCAGTAACCCGATGCTCCCTTAGGTGAGGTTCCTGAGGCCAGACCGCTTTCTACTAAAGGCATGTATTTAAAATCCTCTGGAATACCATAAGATTTCAGGATCGGCACGATTACAGGAAACCATTGATCAGCCTTACGATGCAGCTTTGTGGTTTGAATTCTTTTATAACTATGCGCTATCAAATACCTTTTAATTTTCTGAGCAAATACCTTTCCTTTCGGCAAGCTTTCATTTGAAAATTTAAGTGACGGGATTTTTGACTTTGGAGAGGATTTTGTTTTTTCTTCTTTCTGAAACTGAAAAGGAAGAATGACGTTTTGCGAAAACGAATTTAAACGGGTGACCGGAGTACTATAAAAAAGTAATTTTGCCGAGAGCATTATTACAAGCAGTCCGGAACATGCTATTAAATGTTTTTTAATCATGTGTTCCTTACTATTATTTAACTAAAAAGATTTCAAAGGTACTCATTATATACTTAATTACCAAATAGTTACGTTTTACCCCTAAGTTTCAAGCACTTACCGCCCCTCAAAAAGCACTTTTTTTTGCACATTGTCAAAACACATTGCTATAAGCGGCGTTTATTTTCTTAACTTTGCACCCCATTTTAGAAAGGTTAGCAGTGTATCATGCCAGATAAAAAAAACAGGAACAGTCGCGAAGACAAATCCCTCAATAACAATCGTTTCCAGGGAAGTTCAAACAACGAACGTCCGGAAAATTCAAACAACGATAGAAAGAAAAAGTTTGAAGGTGAATCGAAAAGACCATACAAAAGCCATTCAGACAAGCCAGACAGCTCCGATTCTGCAGAAAAAAAATATTCCCGTTCATCTGATGACCGGCCATCAGGAAAGAGGTCTTTCTCCGGGTCTAAAGAAAAACCTTTCGGAAAAGCTGACAGATCTTTTGAAAAAAAGCCCTTCAGTTCTGATAAAAGCGGAGCTGATAAAAAACCTTACGGTGAACGCTCATTCGACAAAAGGCCACGAACCGGAGAGGCCAAAAGCTTTGACAAACCCAGGGAAGCAAGATCTTTTGACAAGAAACCGTTAGGAGAAAGGTCATTTGGGAAAAAACCCGGATCAGGGGAAGAAAAAACTTTCGATAAACCCAGAGAAGCCAGGTCGTTTGAAAGAAAACCATTCAAAGCCGGAGAAGATAGAAAATTCAGTAAGCCGGAAGGCGAACGTTCTTTTGAAAAGAAACCATTTAAAAGAGACGGAGACAAGCCTTCGTTGAAACCCGGAGGACTCCCTTACGAAAGAAAGCCTTTTAAGAGCAAGAATGAAACCCGCAAATGGACTTCAGAAGAAAAGATAGATCAACCTGCTAGCCGCGGGCGAAAGAAAGCAGCACAGGGAGACTCTGACCTGATCAGACTAAACCGCTATATCGCAAATGCCGGCATTTGCTCCAGAAGAAAAGCAGATGAGCTTATAGAAGCTGGTGTAATTTCTGTGAACGGTGAAGTTGTTTCTGAATTAGGCTATAAGGTTAATCCATCTAAGGATTTAATCCGATATAACGGAGAAACATTGAAGCGTGAGAAAATGACTTACGTTCTTTTGAATAAGCCGAAAGATTATATTACCACGACAGACGATCCTCAGGAGCGCAGAACAGTGATGCAACTGGTTGACAAAGCTTCTAAAGAGCGAATTTATCCGGTTGGCCGCCTTGACAGAAACACTACTGGTCTGCTTTTAATGACCAATGATGGAGATTTGGCCGAAAAGCTTTCTCATCCGAGGAATAACATTATCAAAATATACCAGGTTGAATTAAACAAAAGCCTTAGTCAGGGAGATTTCAATAAAATTGAATATGGTTTAGAGCTTGAAGACGGTTTAATTAAACCTGATGCTTTAAGTTATGTTGCCGGAGCCAGCAAAAAAGAAATTGGCATACAAATACATACCGGCAAAAACCGAATTGTTCGCCGGATTTTTGAGCATCTGGGATATGAAGTAGTAAAATTAGACAGGGTTGTTTATGGCAGCTTAACTAAAAAGGACCTTCCCCGAGGCCGCTGGAGATACCTGGAAGAAAAAGAAATTATTCAACTAAAGCATCTTATAAAATAGAAAAAAGGCTTCGTGAAAACGGAGCCTTTTACTTTACAGGAATTTTTACAGACTGACCATTTTCGCGCAAAGAACCGCAAAGTAATTTCACGCAAAGACCGAAAAATAACTTTATGAAGAGTTTTCGGAGAATTCTTATCTTGCGATTTAAACCTGAAAAAATGAAACCCACGGTATTGATTTGCTGTTTCCTGATGATATTGTCTGTTATGAAAGCAGAAGCTCAAAAGCTTAACCTTCTTATTGGCACCTACACAAAAGCTGGAAAAAGTGAAGGTATCTATGTATATGAATTCGATACAGCTACCGGGAAATCGATTTATAAAAACAAAGCAACAGGATTATCAAACCCCTCTTACCTTGCTTTAAGTAAAGATGAAAACTTTGTATACGCCGTTAATGAAGCGGGGCCCGGCAAAGGTGCGGTCTCCGCATTTGCATTTGACGCCAAAAATGGAGGCTTAACTCTCTTAAATCAAAAACCGTCAAATGGTGATGGGCCTTGCTATGTTTCACTAGATAAAGAAAGAAAACATCTTTTTGTAGCTAATTATTCCGGAGGTAGCTTTAGCGTTCTTCCCGTGAATAAAGACGGAAGCTTAGCGGATGCCGTTCAAACAATTACCTTTAAGTCTAATGGACTTGGAAAAGGGCAGCAGGAAAAACCACACGCACATGCAGCGGTTCTGACACCCGATGAAAAATATCTTTATGTAAGTGACTTAGGAAATGATGAAATTTTAGGGTATAAATATATTTCAAAAGCAACCTCTCCCTTAAGCAGCAATCAATTAATAAAATTACCGGCAGGCAGCGGACCAAGACATTTCGAATTTCATCCAAATAAAAAATTTGCTTATGCAGTTCAGGAATTAAGCTGTGATGTTGTTGCCTACAAATATAAAAAAGGACATTTATCATTTCTCCAAAATATTTCAGGCTTACCTGAAGGATATACCGGCCGAAGATGGGCCGCTGATATTCATATTTCTCCCGACGGAAAATTCTTATACTCCTCAAATCGGGATGATGCCAATGATATCGCCATCTTTTCCATCCAGAAAGATGGCAGGTTAAACTCAGTAGGAAGACAATCAACGCTGGGAAGAGCGCCCAGGAATTTCGTCATAGACCCTTCCGGCAATTTTTTGCTTGTGGCAAACCAGAGTAGTGATAATATTATTGTCTTTAAACGTGATAAGAATACTGGATTATTAAGCGACACGGGGGAAAAGCTTGAAATCGGAGCGCCGGTATGTTTAAAGTTCGCGACTGACAATTAAGGCAAAGCGAAACACAAAGCGGCGGCTTTATAATTGTCTTCATGGCTCATGCAATGGAGACATCAGAAATTTTCAACTGATTAAATCTTATACCAAAGCTGCATCCAGCACTTCCTTATAAAACTGTTCATAAACCGGCAAGATATTACTCAAATCGAATACCTTAGCCCGTTTTAATGCATTCTCTTTAAACTCAGCCAGGCGATCAGCATCCTCTAGTATAAAGATCGCATCTTTCGCCATTTGATCAACGTCTCCTACATTACTTAGAAAACCTGTCACACCATGAAGGTTCAATTCCGGAAGACCTCCTGTATTTGATGAAATTACGGGAACCTTGCATGCCATGGCCTCTAAAGCCGCCAGCCCAAAGCTCTCAGAATGAGAGGGCATTATAAACAGATCTGCCACAGAAAGAATTTCTTCCACTGCATCCTGCTTACCTAAAAAGCGAACATTTTCCCATATTTTTAATTCCCGGCAGAGTGTTTCACAGTTAACTCTGTCTTCACCATCACCGACCATCAACAATTTAGATGGAATAACTTCATTAACCTTTTTGAATATCCTTATTACATCCGTCGCTCTTTTAACTTTTCTGAAGTTCGACGTATGAACAAGAATATGTTCACCATTCGGAGCTATCGCCTTTTTAAAATGATCTTTAGGCTTAAGACTAAATCTGCTCAGATCTATAAAGTTTGGTATTACACGTATATCTTTTTGTATATCGAAATGCTCGTAAGTCGATTTTCGCAAGTCCTCTGACACCGATGTAACACCATCCGACTGATTTATCGAGAAAGTAACTACAGGTTTAAACGTAACATCCCTTCCAACTAATGTAATATCTGTACCATGCAAGGTAGTTACAACCGGGATATGGATACCATACGTAGCCAGGATCTGTTTTGCCATATATGCAGCAGAAGCATGAGGTATAGCGTAATGAACATGTAACAGATCTAACTGTTCAAAGCGAACTACATCTACCAGCTTGCTGGCTAGAACTAATTCATACGGAGGATAATCAAATAATGGATATTGGGATACAGAAACTTCGTGATAGTATAAATTTTCTGAAAAAAAATCGAGCCTGGCTGGCTGGCTATAAGTAATAAAATGAACCTGATGCCCATTATTTGCTAAAGCTTTCCCAAGCTCTGTAGCTACTACTCCGCTACCACCAAACGTGGGATAGCATACAATTCCAATTTTCATAGCGCAAAATAAAGATAAATATATAAGGAGATTGTTTACTCTCCGTCAATTCTTATGTAATAGTATTATTTTCAGCAGGGTCTATAAGCATTGGTTTTCTGTAAATAGAATCTTTAACAGCTATCTTAATTCTTAGATTTCTTAATCGCCTGGTAAATTGCATCCTGTATTCGGGGCCTGATTCTTAAGCTGGAGAGCTTATTGGTTACCGTTGGATAAACCCTGTTTGAAAGAAAAATATAGATCAGGTTATACTCCGGATCGACCCATACACAGGTGCCGGTGTATCCGGTATGTCCATAACTTTTATCCGAAGCCAGATCAGAAGGATATCTGTTTGTTCTATCCGGATCCCAGCGGTCAAAACCCAAACCCCGGCGACTGACATTCGAATTCTTTGATGTAAATAAGTCAATAGTCTCAGGCTTAAAATATCGCTTGCCTCCATAGGTTCCGCCATTTAAAAGCATCTGAAAGAGTATAGCCATATCATTGGCTGTTGAAAACAAGCCGGCATGCCCGGAAACGCCACCAGCCATAGAGGCTCCCTGATCGTGAACATAGCCATGAACCAACGTTTTTCTGAATTTATCATCCTGTTCAGTCGGAACAATACGCTGAATATCAAAACGATTCCGGGGATTAAAACCCGCAGTATGCATTCCAAGAGGTCCATAGAACTGTGAGGCAGCATAGCTATCCAGAGACTCCGCCGTTTGATGTTCAATTATATCCTTAAGCAAATACATACTCACATCGCTATAAACATACTTTCCACGCGACTCTAAAGGAGAGTTAAGCATTTGAGGCCACATCACCTCCCTGAAGTAATTGGCACGCAAAAAATAATGATCGGCAACCTTTACCGGATAAAAAGAAGAAGAGTCTCTGCTGTAATCAACCGGCTTTAAATGCTCAAAAAAAGGAATGTAAGGTATTAACCCGGCCTGATGAAGAAGTAACTCTTTCACAGTAATGGTATTTTTATCCGTATTTCTTGCAAGAGGTATATATGACCCGATACTGGTGTCGAGCTTTAATTTCCCTTCCTCATATAAACGCATTGCAGCAATTGTTGTAGCGCCAATCTTAGTAACAGAGGCCAGGTCAAAAATATCATCCGTTCTAACAGGAATGCCTTTCTGGTAAGTATGATTACCGTAAGCTTTATTAAAAATAACTTTTCCGTCTTTCACAACCATCACTACCGCACCTGGTGTAGCTCTCTGATCAATAGCTTCTGCTACTATATTGTCAATCGGCTGTTCAAGATCCTTACTACTAATGCCGGCTTCTTCGGGCACCGTATATTTCAATCGTGTAGCTGTAGTGCTAGACCCTGTCTCTTTTATGTCGGACGAGATATTCCGAGGCAGCCGTGCTGTAATCGCGATACCACCAAAGATTGCCTGCGCTCCATAAATGGCAGCTTCACGACTACTTTCAGGCATCCATAAAACCGGACAATCAACTTTTTCTAAAAACCGAAGACTCTGAGGATTTCCATAAGCAACGATAACAAGCTGTTTCACTTTCTGAATCTGATTAATAAATTGCTTAACGGGAGCCTCGTTAAGGGAAACGTCGGTTACTTCCAGGATAACAGTATTAAAAAACTTTAAATTCGCACTCAAAGTATCAATAGCTGGCTGGCTTGAATTAATAGTGAAAGATGTTACGCTTGAATACTTTTTCAGAATACTTGAAAATACCCTGGGATAGGATGAACCCAGCGAAACACTGGCGATCTTCATGTTTTCTAGGTCATGTAAAGGCACAAGGTTCTGCTCATTATTAAGCAAAATTGTTGAAGATTCAAGAGACCTTGAATGCTCCCACCATTTCATATTAACCGGCTCGTCAATATCGGCAGACATGGAAATCATTACAATAAGAAACACCACTGGTAGCGCAATAGACACCCAGCTTTCAATTTTCTTTATCTTCATTGTGTAAAATTTCAATAGTCTCAGCTGAATATACCCTAATAAACGAAAATTAAAGGCAGAATTACATTAAAAGACATTGATTTTATTTAAACATAAAAAATAAATGAAGGTTTTATAAAACCTCAGCTGTGGAATATCCTGCGACAATCCTATTTATCTGATACGATGCACATCTTTTAAATGCTAAAATCATCAATACTAGTTTTAGAGCTAAAAGTGGCGGCTTATTTGATTAAATTTGTCGCATAAATTATGTCTGATATTATTCAACTTTTACCTGATTCAGTTGCCAATCAAATTGCTGCGGGCGAAGTAGTTCAACGGCCGGCATCAGCAGTAAAAGAACTTATTGAAAATGCTATTGACTCGGGTGCCGGAAAAATTCAGTTGATCATTAAAGATGCGGGAAAATCTCTTATTCAGGTAATTGATGATGGATGCGGCATGAGCGTTACCGATGCCAGAATGTGTTTTGAACGCCATGCCACATCAAAGATCCGTCGTGCTGAAGATCTGTTTTCAATCCGGACAATGGGCTTCAGAGGGGAAGCAATGGCCTCTATAGCCGCGATTGCGCAGGTAGAGCTTAAAACCCGGAAGCATGAAGATGAATTAGGAACCTCTATTTGTATTGAAGGCTCAGAAGTAATTAAACAAGAGCCTGTTTCCTGTCCTGCAGGAACCAGCATCTGTATAAAGAATTTGTTTTACAACATCCCTGCGAGAAGAAATTTTTTAAAAGGAAATCCTGTTGAATTACGTCACATTATCGATGAGTTTCAGCGGGTTGCTTTCTCTCATCCCGAAATTTTCTTTACCTTTCATCATGATGCAAATGAAATTTTTCATCTTCCCCAGGCTTCATTAAAGCAAAGGATTGTGCATATTTTCGGAAGCTCTTATAACCAAAAACTGGTTCCGGTAGAAGAAAATACCAGTATTATCGGACTTAAAGGTTTTATAGGCAAACCCGAGTTCGCAAAAAAAACCCGGGGCGAACAATACTTTTTCGTTAATAAACGATTTATTAAAGATCCTTATCTCAATCATGCGGTTTCAAAAGCATATGAAGAATTGTTGCCTGATGACAGCTATCCTTTATATGTATTATTTATAGATATAGATCCGGCCAAAATTGACATTAATGTTCATCCTACTAAAACTGAAATAAAATATCAGGATGAAAAGTCTATTTATGCAATCATACGCTCTGCTGTCAAACGATCACTTGGGCAATACAACATCACTCCAACACTGGATTTTAATCAGGAAACGGGCTTCAATAATATGATCACCGAAAAGGCTCATGCCGATATTGTTCCCCCTGCAATCAGCTTTAATCCAGACTTTAATCCCTTTCAGGCAGAAAAAAAGCAGGAACGGGAGATTCCCTATATGAGAAGCATGGGCGGCGACAGGCAAGACGTCAGTAAAAACTGGGGATCCTTGTATGATATCGTAAAGACACCCGTTTCAGAACAACAACAATTCGAGCTTGAGCCTGAGAATAAAGATAAAGCAATTTTAAAACACGGAGAAAAACAGCTCTTCCAGCTTCATAACCGCTATATAATTTCACAGATAAAGTCGGGTTTTATGCTGGTAGATCAGCAGGCTGCACATGAAAGAATACTCTACGAACGTTTTTTACAGCAATTAGAGACCCACCAGGGGGCGAGCCAGCAAAGCCTGTTCCCTCAAACAGTTTCTCTTGGAGCAGTAGATTTCGAACTGGTAAAAGAGTTGTTACCCGATATACAGTCATTAGGCTTTCAGGTACGCGAATTCGGCAAAAACACATTTATTGTTGAAGGAATTCCAGCAGATATTGGTTCAAATATAAGTGAAGTGGAAATGCTTGAACATCTGCTAGAAGGATTCAAAAATAACTTTTCGCTATTAAAGCTGAATAAACGGGACAACCTGGCACGAACGCTCGCCAAAAACGCCGCAATCAAATCTGGCGTAAATTTATCGCAGGCAGAAATGAATAATCTGATCGATCAGCTCTTCGCCTGCCAGTCTCCAAACATTTCACTTTACGGGAAACCAGTTATTATTACATTTACACTTGAAGAATTGATTCAGAAGTTCGAAAAATAATTTGCCACTTAAGAAAAAGAATGAATAGCTACAGATCATCGCCTTTGTCTAATATTCCACCGGTAGTAAAAAATTTGCTGATTATAAATGTGATCTTTTTTATCGCCATGCAATTATTTTCAGGAAATGGCAGCTATCCGCTGGTAAGATATCTGGCGGTTTATTATTTTGATTCACCAACTTTCCGGGTTTGGCAGGTCATCACGTATATGTTTATGCACAGTCCCACGTCATTAATGCATATCTTGTTCAATATGTTTGCACTTTTCAGTTTTGGACCTGTGCTCGAATACACTTTTGGGTCGAAACGATTTCTTAACTTTTACTTAATAACCGGTTTGGGAGCCCTTGTTCTTCAAATGATTGTTCAGGCGATAGAGGTTTATGGAATTACAGGTTCCATTATCAATCCAAATGCGGTAACAGTAGATTACGCAACTAATATGGTTTCCCTGAATATTCAGGGATTAAGCCAGGAGGATGGTCAGAAATTAATGGGACTTTATACCTCACCGATGCTCGGTGCATCCGGGGCGATATTTGGGGTATTAATAGCTTTTGGAATGTTATTTCCCAACGCCGAATTAATTTTACTTTTTATACCCGTTCCAGTTAAAGCAAAATACTTAATTCCATGTTATATATTATTAGAGCTGTTCCTTGGTGTTAAACAATTTTCTGGCGACTCTGTTGCTCATTTTGCACATCTCGGAGGTGCTTTGTTTGGTTTCTTATTAATAAAGTATTGGGGTATACGCAGGCCGGGAGGTTTCATATGAAGCAGTCTATTTTTAAAGAACTTTGGAACAAAATGTTCTATTCTGGCAGCCGGTTATTTTTATTTATCGGCATAAATGTTCTTGTGTTTTTAGTTCTGGGTCTTCTAAGATTGGAATGGTTATTTACTAAGAGCTATTCGATTACTGAATGGCTTTCACTTCAGCTTTCAGTTCCTGCGTATTATGGTAAACTCCTGTACAAGCCATGGACTGTGGTAACCTACATGTTTACGCATGTACAACTGTTTCATTTTATATTTAACATGCTGGTATTATACTGGTTTGGAAAAATCTTTGAAGATTTTCTGAATAAGAAGCAGTTTACGTTTACTTACCTGGCGGGTGGGATATTTGGGGCTTTACTATTCATCGCGTTCTACACTATTTTCCCCGCTTTTGAGCAGGACAAATACAATTCAATTTTACTTGGTGCGTCAGGAAGTGTAATGGCTATTGTAGTCGCTACGGCGACGTTACTGCCCGACTATTCTCTGCGACTGCTCCTTTTTGGTGACGTAAGATTAAAATATCTTGCACTGGCCTATGTATTAATCGATATCATTGGCATGTCCGGATTGAATGCCGGTGGCAGCATTGCCCATCTTGGAGGTGCGCTATTAGGATTTGTTTTTATAAAACAATTGCAGGCCGGAAACGATTGGAGCAAAATTTTTCAGAGAAGAAGGAAATTAAAAATAGTAAAACCCAGTCATACATCATCAGTAAACACCAGCAGGGTGCCAGAACAGGAGTTAATCGATGAGATCCTGGATAAAATTTCGCAATCCGGTTACGACAGTTTAACCAAGCAGGAAAAAGAACAACTGTTCAAAGCCAGTAATAAAGAATGAGAGTAAGAAGTACAAAAAAAAAGCCGGGTTGGTTACAAAGAACCCTTTTTGTCTTAAATATTCTCGCATCTCTAATGCTTGTATTAAGTTACCTGGCTTCATTTATATCACCTACTACTTTTTGGCCGATTGCTTTCATAGGCCTGGCCTATCCGGCCCTTCTCTTATTTAATATCTTTTTTGCGGTATTCTGGTTATTTAAAAAGCCCCTTTTTGCTTTAGTCCCAATAATAACGATCCTTCTTGGATGGAAGTTTTTGGTAAGCACTATTGGCTTCAGAGAACAAAATGCAATTCAGGTTCCTAAATCATCCAAGGCCATTACCAGAATAATGAGCTGGAATGTTCATTATTTCAAGAGATTTGAAAGCAGTAATGAGACGTCGGTAAGAGATCAGATGATGGATATTATCCGCAAAGAGCAACCCGACATTTTATGTATTCAGGAATTTTTCACCAGAAGAAAGGGTGAATTTAACTTTAAGAAAGCTATTACCGAGCTGTTAAACTCACAACATTACTATATAGTAGAGCTCGCCGGAAACGACTATGAGATGAATGGCTACGCTATATTTTCAAAAATACCCATTATTAACAGGGGAAAACTTAGCTTCCCTACTTTAGCGCAAGGCAACGACGTATTATTCGCCGACTTCAAAATCAAAAACAAAAACGTACGTATTTACAGTACCCATTTACAATCCATTAGCTTTCAGCCTGAGGATTATGAATATTTAAAAAGCGTGAAGGAGATAAATACGGATGTAAACTCTACAAAACGTTTAAGCCGCAGAATAAAAAATGCGTTTATAAAACGGAGTGAGCAGGTAAAAATCCTTAAGGAGCATGCCGAAAAGTCAGACATGCCTTACATAATTGCGGGAGATTTCAACGATACTCCCATATCTTACGCTGTTAATACCCTTGCAAAAGGAATGAAGAACAGTTTTCGCGAAAAAGGGAGTGGCTTTGGTATAACTTATAATGGCGATTTTCCCAACTTTCAAATCGACTATATTCTTACAAGTCAGGATTTTGAAATTCATAATTATATCATTATCGACAAAAAGCTATCTGATCATTATCCTGTACGATGCGATCTGGAATTAAAACCTTAGCCGAAATTAGCTTCAATCTCAACTCTATTCTTTAAGTTTGCCACATGAATAACAAGCTGGTTGTTTATAACACATTAACTAGAAAAAAGGAAATTTTTGAACCTATTAATGCACCTTTTGTAGGGATGTATGTTTGCGGCCCGACTGTTTACAGTGATGTTCACCTGGGAAACTGCCGCACTTTTGTTTCCTTCGACCTCATTTACCGCTACCTCTTGCACCTTGGTTTTAAGGTAAGATATGTAAGAAACATCACTGACGCCGGCCACCTTGAAGGAGACAGGGATGAAGGAGATGATAAATTCTCAAAAAAGGCCCGCCTTGAACATGTTGAGCCCATGGAAATTGTGCAGCGTTACACCATCGGTTTCCGCGAGGTTATGCGTCTGTTTAATACCTTGCCGCCGAGCATAGAACCCACAGCTACAGGACATATCGCAGAGCAAATTGAGATGGTTAAGGAGATCATTGAAAATGGCTTTGCATACGAAGTAAACGGGAGCGTGTATTTCGACGTAGAAAAATATAATCAGCAAAATAACTATACCATATTAACTAACCGCAACATGGACGATTTACTGACCAATACCCGTGAACTGGGCGGTCAGGATGAAAAACGCGGGCGTTTAGACTTTGCTTTATGGATTAAAGCCAAACCAGAACATATTATGCGCTGGCCCTCGCCATGGGGATGGGGATTTCCCGGATGGCATATAGAATGCTCGGCAATGAGCAGTAAATACTTAGGGGAAACTTTCGACATTCATGGCGGAGGAATGGATCTCGCGGCTACGCATCACACCAATGAGATCGCACAATCTCAAGCCTGCAATAATAAAACACCTGCAAAATACTGGCTGCATACAAACATGCTAACAGTAAATGGCACCCGTATGTCTAAGTCGGCCGGAAACGGATTTTTACCACATGAGCTCTTTACCGGAAATCATAAATTGCTTACACGCGGATATTCGCCCACGGCTGTTCGGTTCTTTATGCTGCAGGCGCACTATCGCAGTACGCTCGACTTCTCCAATGAGGCATTGGAAGCTTCAGAGAAAGGCTTTAAACGTCTTATGAGCGCCTGCGCTCTTCTGGATAAGCTTAAGGCATCTGAGAAGGCATCCGAGGTGGATATAGATTCGCTGAAGGAACGATGCTATGCTGCCATGAATGATGACTTTAACAGTCCGGCTGTTATTGCCGAACTTTTTGAAGCCGTGCGAATAATAAATAGCGTTCATGACGGAAAAACAGCTATCTCTGCCACTGACCTTGAATCGTTAAAGTCCCTGGTGCATGATTTCATCTTTAATATCCTGGGTTTAGTGGAAGAAACTTCTAATACAGACGATATAAGTCATCTGATGGATTTTATCATTAAACTTCGTTCAGAAGCGAAAACAAACAAAGATTATGCAACTTCAGATAAAATCAGAATAGGACTACAGGAATTGGGAATTCAGCTTAAAGACGGCAAAGAAGGCAGTACCTGGAGTAAACTTTAATCATAAACACATACCGGACAACAAAATTCAAAAATTTACGCTTTAAGGTGTGAATAAATTCCTATGCGCAAAACTCTGATACCATTTTTCTTTCTTGTTTTTTTAGCAGGAGCGGCAATCTCTCAATCGACCGACAAAGTCAGTCAGCTTATTTCGGCTGAAAATTATTTTGCTGCATTGGCAAAAGAGAAAGGAATAAAAAAAGCATTTCTGTCTGTATCTGATGAGAATACAATCATTTTCAGGCCCGGACCAGTTACCGTTCAAAAATATTTCAAAGGTAAGCCCGACAGTTCTGGCTATTTAAGCTGGAGCCCTGCCTATGCCCGAATTTCCAAAAGCGGCGATTGGGGTTTTACAAGTGGCCCCTATACATTTAAGGAATCCGATTCAAGTAAAGTAACCCATTATGGCGATTATCTTTCAATCTGGAAAAAGAATCCTAAAGGAGTTTGGAAACTTGCCATTGATTTAGGCGTAGCTCATAAGAAGCCAAAATCCAGTCCGGCACTGATATTTCAAAATCCCAGAAATGAAATTTATCTGAAACAAAGATCCGAAAACCGCTTACAACAACGCGAAGATGTTGTGTTCAGCTCGGATAAATTAATGGGAACTATCTTAAAAGCGGATAATCAAATCGCATTGAAAGAATTTATTGCCGAAGAAAGCCGCCTTTTATTTCCCGGATTCGAACCAATTAGTGGGAAAAAAGCCATTATGAGCTTCTGGCAAAAGCAGGCTTTTAATATGAGTAGTGAACCAATAAAAGCCGACAGATCATACAGTGGCGAATTAGCTTTCACCTATGGAAATGCAACAATCAGTCAAAAGAGCCAGAGTAAAAAATATAGTTACGTACGCATATGGGAAGTACAACAAGGCTATGTCTGGAATATAATATTCGAAGCGTATACCGAAATACCAGCTGTTAAAGCTGAATAATAGATCTTTTATTCTGTTGAACAGGAGCCCTTTGAAGATGTGAATTCCTGATAGAGTTTACTCGGATTCGTGTTCAACCCCGCAATTCAAAATCAGCTCCCGGACGAAATTTAAAGCAGTCGTTTAATGATGTCTTCCGTAGAAACACCTTCTGCCTCAGCTTTATAATTCCTCACTATTCTGTGTCGCAATATAGGCTCGGCTACAGCATGTACATCTTCAATATCCGGCGAGTATTTACCAGAAATAGCTGCATGACACTTTGCTCCGAGAACAAGATACTGAGACGCCCGCGGACCTGCACCCCAGCTCAGAAAACGGTTAACTTCGTCGGTAGCAGTTGCCGTATTTGGCCTGGTTTTAGCTGCTAACGAAACAGCATACTCCAATACATTATCGGCTATCGGGATATTACGGATCAACTTCTGAAAGAAAATAATCTCTTCGGCATTTAATATTTTCTGAAGATTTACATCGCGGTTCGCTGTAGTATTTCTAACTACCTGCAGCTCTTCTTTAAATGAGGGATATGAAAGAAACACATTAAACATAAACCTGTCTAATTGCGCTTCTGGCAAAGGATATGTTCCCTCCTGCTCTATAGGATTTTGTGTTGCTAAAACAAAAAATGGCTGGGGTAACGGATATGTTTGTCCGCCGACGGTTACGATCTTTTCCTGCATCGCTTCAAGCAAAGCTGCCTGAGTTTTTGGAGGAGTACGGTTTATCTCATCAGCAAGGATAATATTTGAAAACACCGGGCCTTTGATAAATTTAAAGGACCTGTCCTCTCCAAGAATCTCAGATCCAACGATATCAGAAGGCATTAAATCGGGAGTAAACTGAACGCGGTTATAGGTAAGATCAAGAACCTGGGAAACTGTTTGTACTAAAAGTGTTTTGGCCAGCCCCGGAACCCCCACTAACAGACAATGCCCGTTGCTGAAAATGGATATCAGCACGGATTTCACAACCTCGTCCTGACCTACGATAACATTAGCAATTTCTTCTCGAATCTTATTATAAGATGCACAAAGGTCATCTACAGCTTCTATATCCGATTTGTATGTTATCATATATCATAAATTATTTAGATACCCACAATTTCATATTTGAACAGTTAAGATATTCTGGATCGATTTTAACGTAAGTTGTACTGCGCCTTTTTTCAAACCACTGACTTACCGTACGGTTTACTTTATCGTCGTAGGCGAGTTCCTTAATTTTAGGAAAATCCAGATCTAAACTAGCCTGGTGAGGTTCTGTTTTAGATTTAAGATACAGGAAGCGATATCCTTGCTTGCCGTCTCTCCCGGTAAACAGTTCAGGCCTTGAAAATGCTCCAACCTTCATCGTATCAATAGTCAAAAAAACTGAAGGCTCCAATTTATCGGTAGGGATATAAGTTGTTCTGCTCTGAACATTCTCAGCGTTCAGCATCATTCCACCATTGTATTTGGTTTCATTATTATCTGAATAAAGAGAAGCAGCTGTTGAGAAAGGAATCTTTTTACTCACAACACTCTGATAAATTGTGTCAATAGTTGACTTGGTCCGGTCAAGACTTGAGGCAGTAGGAGTAATTTTTATCAGTATATGTCGTGCATGAACTTGTTCACCCCTTCTCTCAATAACCTGTAAAATATGGAATCCGTGCTCTGTTTCGAAAACATTAGACACCTCACCGGGCTTTAATTTGAAAGCTGTGGCAGTAAATTCTTTTACCATTACTGTGCGATCAAAAAATCCCAGATCTCCACCTTCTGGCGCGGAACCCGGATCTTCAGAATATAACCTGGCCAGTGTTGCGAAATCCTCACCTCCCTTTACACGAAGACGTAATGATTCTGCCTTATCATGAAATGCCTCTTTCTCTTTTTTTGTGAGTTTCGGATACATTATCAGTTCGCCTACTTCAACTTCAGCATTATAATACTCAAGACTGTCTTTAGGAATTGCTTCGAAAAAACGTTTAACCTCAAGCGGAGTTACACTCACGTTTTCGGTTATTTTGTGTTCCATTTTATCAGCAACCAACCTTTCTCTGATATCAGGGCGGATCTGATCTTTATATTGAATTACCGAACGGTTTAAAAATTGTTCGAGCCTCTCCTGCCCGCCCGCACGCTGAATTAATGCACGCATCCTTCTGTCTGCTTCATTCGTAATTTCATCATCAGTTACCGTTACAGAGTCAATCACTGCCTGCTGGGTCAATAATTTCTGGGTAAGCATCTGCTGAACTATATAACATTTCAACTCCTGGTTTTCAGGATTTCCGCGGGCAATGTAATCTGCATATTCTCGGTCAATATCAGACTGAAGGATAATGTTATCGCCCACAATTGCCACAATTTTATTGATCGTGGTTTTCTGCGCAAAAAGGGTACTAAAAGAGGTGAGTAATAAAAATATTATGCTTAAAAAATTCTTCATTCTGTATTTAAAAATTAAGGTCTTGCCAGACCCATAAAAACAATTCCGTATTGCAGTATTCATTTTGCGAAGGACTGTCGCAAAAATATCAGATATAATCTATTAATCAACAAATAATCAAATTAGTATTGTGTAAAGGTAGCTGAAATTAAAACTGATTTAGTAACGTTTATATGTTTTAACTATTTTTAACAGAATACACTTAATTTTGCAGTTGATGAGCACCCTGAAAATTTCCGATCCATTTGCCCTGCAATTTTTAATGACTGATGATTTATACAGTATTCATGCTGATGTAATACCAGAACTTTCTGAAACCAGAGAAGTCGCGACAACAGTTATAAAGGCATTAAATACGGATACGATAGAACCAACACCTGCAATTATTACTATACCTGCAGAAAAAACTGAGACTCCGGGCCCTGCAATTGTTAAGACGGAATCTCCGTCTTTTTATGAATATCTGGGCGAAAACAATAAATATATTCTTATTCTTTTCAATGACCCGGCACATAAAACGATAGTTCCAAAAGAATTAGAAACACTTTCAAATATTCTGAAAGGGAAGAAACAGGACATTAAGGATGTTGCTCTTGTAAATTTAAGCAGTTACCCCACAGCTACGTTTTCCTCTCTAAAAGAGTTTTTTGCCTGCAATTCAATAGTCCTTTTCGGGATCAATCCTGCTCAGTTGAAAATTGAAGGAGTTCAGGCTAACCAGATTACTTCCTATCAGGGAACCAAAATTCTCTCAACTTTCAGTATTGCCGAAATGCTTAGTAATGTTGAGAAGAAGCGTGCGTTTTGGGATGAGATGAAGAAGCTCTAATCCCATTCATTCACTCATTCAATCGTTCAATCATTTCATTCCATCCTTCAAAATCTCTATGAGAACTCTTGTATTTGCTACAAACAACCAACATAAGCTCGACGAAGTACAGGCAATGGTGGGCAACAATTTTGAATTAAAAAGCCTGAAGGATATTGGGTGCGTCGCCGACATTCCGGAAACAGGATCAACATTTGAAGAAAATGCCTCACAAAAAAGCAGTTATCTCTTCGATCAATTTCATGTAGATTGCTTTTCTGATGACTCGGGACTTGAAGTTGACGCTCTGAACGGCGAACCCGGGGTTTATTCGGCGCATTATGCGGGATCGAGGGATACAGAAGCCAATATGCAACTGGTATTGGACAAACTTGGTGCAAATGAAAACCGTAAGGCTCGTTTCCGATGTGTGATATCCTTAATTTTAGAAGGGAAAGAATATTTTTTTGAAGGAACTGTAGAGGGTCATATCACAACTGCTCGATCCGGAAAAGACGGATTCGGTTATGACCCAATTTTCAAACCGGAAGGATACCATGAAACTTTTTCCGAAATGTCTGGCGACGAGAAAAATAAAGTCAGCCATCGCGGAAAAGCAATGGCTAAACTCGTGGAATTTTTATCTCAATCAAGCTAATTTTTTTTACTGGCGCTAACCGCCTTTTTTGATGGCGCAACCGCCTTTGCCGGTTTTACAGCAGGTTTATTTTGATTGCTTAAGGAACGGATTATTTCTTCTTTTGAAGCAGGGCGGTCTTTCGGCTTCCAGATAAATCCTTCCAAAACCTCTTTTTCTTTAGGAACCTTTTCAATCGGATAATAGTCCCCTTCAGCTTTACGAACCAGTATTACATCGGTTAATTTATTGTTGGCAAAATCGAGCCGCATCCTGCTGCTTAAGGTGCGATTCAGGCCCGAATAAACACTATCCTCCATGGTATAATAAATACTTTCAGCATTTCCATCAACGAGCATCCTGTAAAGTTTACTGTTATTAAATAAACCGGTCATCGTTTTACCCTTTACCTGGTTAAATTTCACGGAGTCTTTTTCGGTACTGACTATGAACCCGTCTTTTTTAAGCTGCATATTATCGAGCTTTCTATCTTTTAACTGAAGAAAAATAGTATCAGCTGACAACTGGGAACCCTGAGTCCAGATAATCGGATTTTGAAAACAGCGAATGGTTGAATCGGCGTAACTGTAAAAAGCAGAATCTGATTTGGATTGCAGATCTGATTTAAATATCCTGACCTTGTGGTATGCTAAAATTATACGCGTTCTGGCAGTATCCAGAATAGACTTGAGGGCTGCCTGAGCGGATAAAGAATCTTTTGCCGCAACACTATCGCGCGAAGCAATTGCCAGGGCAGAATCGGCAGCAGCAGGCTGCGCCGGAGTTTTTAACACCTTGTCTTTTTCCTTTTTATCATCTTTCTTAGGTTTCAGCAAGCCGAATAAACGCCGCCGGGGAGGACTTTTTTCGGGCTTAACAACCGTTGAATCTTGTATTGTTGCAGGAGCAGCCAGAGGCTTTGTTGTTTCTTCCGGCTGTTCCACGATGAGCGTACCACCAGTATTTGGCTGCCCTTCAATAACAACATCTGCATCTTCTACGATTTCAGTATCCGATTTTATCTTTTCACCGTCAAGCGGCATGACATCTCGTAAAAGAGTAAGTTTTGTAAATAAGGTATCTGCCGCCATCCAGATAGTATCTACTTTCGCAGAATCCTGCTCCGCAAGCATCGTAACATACGCATTACCGGTTATCAGCGCACTTTCATCTGCTTTACGGTAAATACCCACATTCCCTTTTAGGGTACTTTTCTGTTCGTTATCCACAAAGGTTACATTTCTGATAGCTTTACCGAAACCTGCCTTGCCATCATAAAACAAGCTATCACCCTTAAGAGACTTCCCACCATCAGTATACAGGTTTTTCCTCCCGAACCAGGCCTGGTCATACTGAGTATCATAACGTCCGTTTTCCGTATATAAATTAGTTTTATCGCTCTTGCTTAGAATATCCGTCGGGCCATAAAAGTATGCGATCTTACTGATAGAGTTATACTTTAAAGTATCGGTTTTAATCAATACATCCGGAGTGTTTACCACAACATTATTCTTAAAATAAGCATCGCTGGTTGTGCCAAAATAATAACCTGCTTTACTGGTAATAACCGTAGGCGGGTTATTAACCTGGCCGCCGCCTATGTATGTTCCAATCTTCGTACCCAAATTATAGGTTAAATAATTCGTTGTTAAAGTAGCGTCTTTATCCACTAAACGCACATTACCGGTTAAAAGAGCCAGTTTAGTGTTTCCGTTATAATTTAACTGATTTGCATAGACCACAGTTCCGTCACTTTGAGTTATGACAACATTCCCAAAAGCATCAAAAGCATTGGCTGCATTATTGAAATGTGCACTATCGGCAGATAAAGTTGTACCATCCTGTGCAAACACAGGTTTAATAACCCGCAGCCCCTGCTTGCCCGGGGATAAGGTTTGAGACTGCACAAGCTGCACTGTGCTCTGGGCGTAAATACCCCTTACGGAGAGTATCAGAATAAAAAGAAAGAGTAATTTTCTCACCTTACAAAATTAGTTTTTTAAAAGCATCTAAACATAATCTTGACGTTAAAGTATGTTAAGGAAGTAAATACAAGATATTTAGATATTTTTGAAAAATGTTGCCTTTAAACAGATTCTTGTCTTTTATTGAGCTGAACAAGCTATTTAACCCAGCAGAGAAAGTTTTGCTTGCTGTAAGCGGGGGGAAAGATTCAGTTTTAATGACTCAGCTGTTTAACGAAGCCCATCTTACTTTCGGTATCGCCCATTGTAATTTTAAACTTCGCGGAGATGAATCGGATGGAGATGAGATCTTTACCCGAAACCTGGCCGGTCAGTTCAAAGTTCCCTTTTTTACTACGTCGTTTAATACTGAAGCTCTTGCCAGGCAACATAAAATGTCTGTTCAAATGATGGCCAGACAATTACGATACGATTGGTTCGAGAAGATTCGTGGAGAACATGAGTACGACTATATTGCCCTGGCCCATCATCAAAACGATACTGTCGAAACCGTTTTGTTAAATCTTGTACGAGGCACGGGTATAGCCGGCCTGCATGGAATTTTACCCAAAAGAGGAAATCTTATCAGACCTTTATTGTTTCTGGGAAGGGAAGAAATCGACACTTTAATCTTAGAAAATCAATATGCCTACCGGGAAGACCGCTCAAATAGTTCTGTCAAATATGCCCGCAATAAATTAAGAATTGAAGTTATTCCCAAATTAAAAGAGCTTAACCCGCAGCTGGAAGAAACTTTCGAATCTAACAGCCGGCGATTTAAAGACCTGGAGGATTTTCTGTCTCTTCAGACAGAGCAATTAAGAACCAAAATTTTTCAGGTGCTCCCTTCCGGGGATATACAGATAAGGCTGGATAGTTTAAGACAACTGGAACCGAAAAGTTTATTACTTTATGAATTATTTAAGATATATAACTTTTCAGAACCGGTATTAAACGATCTTGTTCAATCCTGGGACGGGCAGGCAGGGAAAGTTTTCGAATCTCCCACTCATTCTTTGTTGCTGGACAGAAACTCATTAATTCTGACCGCTCTTAAGACGAATAAACCATTAGACACGTTAATTTTTAAAGGGGAAAAAAAGGCCAGCTGGGAGGACTCAAATTTTAACATTCAGGAGGTTCAAACATCTGAGTTTAAATCCCCCATTAATAAAGAGTCAGCTTTTTTTGATGGAGAAATGTTACAATTCCCGTTAAGATTACGTCAATGGAAGAAAGGGGATTATTTTCATCCTTTCGGAATGAAGGGAAAGAAGAAATTAAGTGATTTTTTTACCGGGTTAAAAATACCACTTACTGAAAAAAAACATATTCCGGTCTTGGAAAACGGCAACGGGGATATTCTATGGGTTGCAGGTTACCGTTCAGATGAGCGTTACAAAGTAACAGAGCAGACAAAAAAAGTTATTATATTCGAAAATCAAAAAAGTCAATGACAAATACGCCAGCATTTACTGAAAAACAATACCTGGGAAGAGATTTTAACCGCATCAGCATTCGTGTGGTGATGATTATCTTTGCTTTTGCGGCGTATTTTGTAACCGAGAACCGCGACCGTAACGGAGAATTATTTCTAATAGTAGGTTTTGCAATTTTGATTGTTTCTATTTTTATGTTGTTTATGGTTCATTACCGGACAACCGTTTATAATAAAAGCGTCATTTTGGATGGCTTATGGACCACAAAACTAGTTAAGATTGATTTAAACAGCATTGTTAAAGTTGAAAAGAGACCATACAGTTCTTTTCTTATCAATAACCCCGTCTATAACCTTCATCAAAAAGGCAAGATCAGGTTTTATGCAGGGGGCAAAGAAGCTGTCACCCTTACCGACAGAGACGGATTGCAATATATTATCGGCACACAACTTCAGGATGAACTTGAAAAAGCAATCAGAAACGAGATGAGTAAGTAAATTGAATTGCTATCAATTATATTTTCAAGCCAATTTCTCTTAATCTTTCATTTAAATATTCTCCGGCAGTAATATCGGGATACGCCTTTGGGCATTGTTTGTCGATACAACTTTCCAGACTGGTTAAATCCATAGAGGATTTAGGATGCAAAAAGAAAGGAACAGAATAACGTGAAGTTTTCATTAGTTCTTTTGGCGGATTTACTACCCTGTGCGTGGTTGATTTAAGTTTATTATTCGTTAAACGCTGCAGCATATCTCCCACATTAACCACGATATCTTCTCCCTGCGCCTTCACAGGAAACCATTCGCCGTTAATGGTTAATACCTCTAAGCCATCTGCACTGGCCCCGATTAATAAGGTAATCAAATTGATATCCTCGTGGGCGCCTGCTCTTACAGCATCAGGAGGTAAAGAATCAGGATCTTCAATAGGAAAGTAATGGATACCCCTTAAAATGGAATTACCATTATGGACCTTATCGGCGAAAAAATCTATATCAAGACCTAAATACGTTGAAATAGCCTCCAATAAGTTGATACCCGCAAATTCGAGCTTTTCGTAAACTTCCTTTGTTACCTCGTTAAATGCATGCAACTCCTTAACCTCAATATTATCGGGATACTCTTCTTTAACTTTATCTCCGTCGACAACCGTCTGCCCCCTTTGCCAAAACTCTTTTAAATCAGGCGTGCTGGAATCTTTTGCTTTCTCTTTTCCTTTGCTTGTATATCCTCTCTGCCCAGCCAGATCCGGATCTTCATACTTCTTTTTCACGCTTTCAGGAAGTTCGAAAAACTTCCTCACTTCGGTATAAAGCTCATTCATTAATAACGTGGACAGGCCATGATTCGCGATAGTGACAAAGCCGGTTTCAGTAAAAGCCTTGCCTAAATCATTTGAGAACTTTCTTTTCTGTTCCGGTGTCCCCTTAAGATAATCGTTTAAATCAAGTCGTGGAATATTTTTTTCAGGCATAAAACTTTAGTGATATTAAATCCAGGGCATTATACATTAAAACCCTCAATTCTAATCTATAACTCCTAATCTTCCTCAATCTATACTTTTTCAAGAAAAGCATACGAAATTTTCAGACCAAATTTATGTATTGATTACAAGAATCTGACATCTCCACTACACATAAATTTTCAAAAAAACGGCTTTTTCCGTAATATTGCATCTTAAACTATTAATTCTATAGGAAATGCAAAGTTTCAGGACTGAATTAGAAAATCCGATTGTAGAAAAAGACATAATCGATCTTGAAAAGAAGATTCGAATGTTTCGTGAAGGGGCTATTCATGAAGAAAAATTCAGAAGCTTAAGATTAGCACGTGGTATCTACGGTCAGCGTCAGCAAGGAGTTCAGATGGTACGTATTAAACTTCCGTACGGACGAGTAACCACAAAACAATTAGGTCGCATTTCTGATGTATCAGATGAATACGCCACCGGCAACCTTCATATTACAACCCGTCAGGATATTCAGATCCACTTTGTGAGTCTTGAACGAACTCCTGAGCTTTGGTCAGAACTGGAACAGGATTCGATTACTCTTCGGGAGGCTTGCGGAAATACAGTTAG
The DNA here is from genome assembly GCF_037622515.1 of Pedobacter superstes. Classification (NCBI taxonomy): domain Bacteria; kingdom Pseudomonadati; phylum Bacteroidota; class Sphingobacteriia; order Sphingobacteriales; family Sphingobacteriaceae; genus Pedobacter; species Pedobacter superstes. The sequence goes on along the minus strand of NZ_JBBJCN010000005.1, from coordinate 300,244 downwards.
AAATGTTACGGCATCTCCGATGGCTGGAGTTGACCCCAACGAACCCTTTGACGTTACGCCTTATGCGCATTCGTTTTTCGAATATTTATTAAGAAACCCTATCTGCCAGGATATGGGACGTAAATTTAAAATTGCGTTTTCATCTTCTGAAAAGGATTCGGCATACGCTTTTATCCATGACTTAGGTTTTATCCCTAAAGTAAAAATCGAAAATGGTGAAGAAGTTCGTGGCTTTAAAGTTGTGTTCGGTGGCGGATTAGGTTCTCAGCCACATGTAGCCGAATTAGCTTCCGAATTTATTCACGAAGATTATATAATACCTTTTGCTGAATCAATTATCAGGGTTTTTGATCGATATGGAGAACGGGCCAAAAGAATGAAGGCTCGTATGAAGTATCTGATTCAGGATATAGGAAGAGAGGCACTGTTAGACCTTGCGAAGAAAGAGCAGCTTGCATTAAAAGTTAACGTTTTCAAAGTTGACCGAAACATACACAGCACTCCGGTATTGCCAACAGGTTCGGTTCCGGTTATTGAAGTTACCAATCCTTTTAAATACGAACAATGGTTAAAAACTAATATTTATCCTCAAAAACAAGAAGGTTATGTTTCGGTTGGATTGAGAATACAAAACGGTGATATAAAAACACCAGTAGCGCGGAAACTGATTGAATTAATTCGCGAAACGGCATCTGATGATCTTCGATTAACGCAAAACCAGGGAATTCTTCTTCGTTTTGTTAAAGAAGAAAGCCTTCCGTATCTCTTTGAAAAGTTAAATGAACTAGGTTTAGCGACGCCGGGTTTTGAAAGCGTTGCCGACATTACCTCATGCCCGGGAACTGATACCTGTAATCTAGGAATTTCAAACAGTACCGGTATTACCCGTGAACTTGAAAGAGTTATTCATGAAGAATACCCTGACCTGATTTACAATAAAGACATCACGATAAAAATCAGCGGATGTATCAACGCTTGCGGCCAGCACTCTATGGCAGCTATCGGCTTCCACGGCTCAAGTATGAAGATCGGTCCTTTAGTTGCTCCTGCCCTGCAGGTTTTACTGGGAGGAGGAACCAATGGCGATGGAAATGGTGTAGCTTCTGAGAAAATCGTAAAAGTACCGAGTAAACGCGGCCCGCAGGTACTAAGAGATGTACTAGGCGATTATCAGCAAAACGCTTTAGAAGGTGAACTTTTCAACGACTATTATAACAGAAAAGGTAAAATTTACTTTTACGATCTGTTAAATCCATTATCAAAGCATGACGGAATAACTCCTGATGATTTTATCGACTGGGAACAAAGTGAAGCATACAAACCAGCAATTGGTGTGGGTGAATGCGCCAGTGTGATGATTGATTTAATTGCGGTGCTTCTGGTTGAAGCTGAAGAGAAAATCCAAAAAGCGGATGAATCGTTTGCTGCCGGAGAATATTCTGATGCGATCTATTATGCTTATACAGGCTTTGTTAATTCTGCAAAGGCATTATTAGTTTCTGAGGATAAAAAAACAAACACACAGGCAGGAATCATCAAAGATTTCGATGAGTATTTTGTTGCCTCCGGAAAAATTAAACTGGATATGGGTTTTCAAGATTTGGTTTATCAGTTAAATACACAGGAGCCCGGCAAAGAATTTGCGGAATATTATATTACTCAATCAAAACTGTTTAATCAGCAATTGGTTGAATACCGCAATGCGCAATTAATAACTGAGTAAGTACAAATACAAATGCAGGGAATTGTTTCTGATGATCGATTAGTACCCAGTACTACTCTTAAAGAGCAGAACACGCTTTTCCCTGTTTTTTTTAAATTGGAAAAGCTCAGCACCCTGTTAGTGGGTGGTGGATATGTAGCCGCTGAAAAGCTTAATGCTATTTATAACAATAGTCCGAAAGCAAGAATACACTTAGTGGCTTCAGAAATCAGCGCAGATGTAAGAGCGCTTATTGAAAAGCACAATATCCCTTTTCATGAGCGCCCTTTTTCAAATTCTGACCTTGAAGGAATTGATTTATCAATCATTGCTATTAATGATAAGGATATTAGCAGTGAAATACATGCAGCATGCGTAGCCAGCCGTGTGCTTACAAATGTGGCCGACAAACCTGAGCTGTGCGATTTTTATCTGAGCTCTGTGGTGCAGAAAGGGAATTTAAAAATTGCCATTTCTACAAACGGAAAATCGCCGACCATTGCAAAGCGGGTAAAAGAAGTCCTTAATGACGCTTTTCCTGATGAAATGAATGAAGTTCTGGACAATATGGAAAATATCAGAAGAAAGTTGGGTGGAGATTTTTCAGATAAAGTCCGTCAACTTAACGATATTACTTCGGTGCTAGCTGTAAATAAAGAAACCGGGAACGCAGGAAAAAAGCACATCAGCTTTTTATTATATTTTTTAGCAAGCATTTGTTTAATGATCCTTGGCTATTTGTTGATTCCTATCATACTAAATACCTAAGCCGAAATTCTTTATTTGAAATACTAAAATTTATAAACAACCAGTGCTAACCAAAAAAACAAAATACGCAGTTAAAGCCTTAATGACGCTGGCCAGAAACAAAGAAAATAAGCCAATGCTTATTTCTGAAATAGCATCTCAAGAACAGCTCCCTAAAAAGTTTCTCGAAGCAATCTTATTGGAGCTTAAACGTAATGGCTTTTTAGGAAGTAAAAAAGGCGCTGGCGGAGGGTATTATCTGGTTAAAAAAGCTGATGAAATAAAGTTGGCTGCCATAATCCGGGTAATAGACGGTCCCATTGCATTGCTTCCCTGCGTTAGCCTTAATTTTTATGAACGCTGTGAAGAATGTATTGATGAAGCATATTGCGGCATTCGGCAAGTCATGAAAGATGTCAGAGACGCAACATTAAAAATCCTGACCGAAACCACTCTGGCTGATATGATTGAAAAGGAAGATTCAATGAAAGAAAAAATTGCCAAAGGTGAAGTAGACGTGTTGCATAATTATTGATCTTTTCTGGATACCTCCCCAAACAGTCCATCTGATTACATTAAAGAGAATCCCTACAATTTGGCTATTCATGTTTTTACCGTATCCCGGGTATGTAACAAATCTATAATCTCTGGTAACAGATTAAAAAAAATTATATATTGCAGTATAACATATGCATTTGAATCCGCTTAAGATAGCCGTTGTTGATGATGATCAGATTTATCATTTCATTATTAACCGTACTGTTTCAAAAATTCACCAGGATAGCAAAATTTTAAATTTTTCTAATTGTGCGGACTTTTTCAACTTTTTGAAGAGAAACATAACAAATAATGACCAGCTTCCCGATTTGGTGCTATTAGATTTAAATACCCCTTTTATGAATGGCTGGGACTTTTTGGAATCGTATAAAGGAATTAAACCTTCATTAGAAAAGCCTATGGAGATTTATTTGGTTTCTTCATCTGTAGATCCTAATGATGCAGAGCTGGCAAATAACAACTCCCATCTGTCAGGTTTTTTCAGCAAACCTTTGACACCTGAGCAATTGCTTGAGATGATCCAAAAACTTTGTTTAAAGCAAAAACTTTAATTTATTCTCTGTTATACATTTTTACCCATTCTCTTAATTTTTTTGAATATTCGGGTTTCATCTGTTTTGACTTCAATCTCCAGGCCCAGTTTTTCCCGGTTGAGGCAGGTGTATTCATTCTGGCATCTTCGTCGAGTCCTATTACATCCTGCATTGGCAAAATCACTATTTTACCAACCGAGGAATAAGCCAGCTTGCCTAAAACACTATGAATATTCCTCTTTCTTAAAGTCTTTCCGGTGTACTTTTCAAGGTTCTTTCTGATTATTTCATCAGCGTCTTGCCTGAGCCAGCCCTGAGTGGTATTATTATCGTGAGTACCTGTATAGACCACCGTGTTTACTTCATAATTATGCAGACTATGAACAGTATGCGACTGATCGGTGCCAAATGAGAATTGTAAAACACGCATTCCTGGCAAGTTAAATTCATCTCTCAAGTCATAAACAGCCTGATCCACATCACCCAGGTCTTCTGCAACAAAAGGTAGCTCAGCAAATTCTTTCTGCAATACTTGGAAAAAATCTGCTCCGGGCCCGTTTTTCCATTCTCCGTTTATGGCTGTTTCTTCACCGGCAGGAACTTCCCAATAAGTTGAAAAAGCTCTGAAATGATCGAGTCTCAGAAGATCATAAAGCTGCATGTTCTTTTTCAGGCGCTTAATCCACCAATCGTAATTCTGATCCTTAAGCACGTCCCACCTAAATACCGGCATTCCCCAAAGCTGCCCGTTATCATTAAAATAATCAGGGGGAACTCCCGCCACACCAATCATCTGACCATCATCGTTTAAAGAAAAAATTTCCTTATTTGCCCAAACGTCAGAGGAGTCAATACTTACATAAAATGGCAGATCGCCCAGAAGATAAATACCTAGCGTTTTACAGTAGGTCTTTAAGCCGGTCCATTGCCTGTCAAAAATAAACTGGAGCCATTTTATTTTGTTTAAATCATTTTCATTGGCTTCAGCGAATTGAATCAAAGCCTCTGTTTCCCTTAATTTATATCCATCAGGCCAGTTATACCAGGGCAGACCCCCATGATGCTGTTTGAGCAAGAGATAAAGTGCAAAATCATTTAACCATTCCGATTGTGATTCACAAAACTGCTTAAACTCCGGATTAAGCCTCGTATTTATAGTACAGAAATTATGATACGCCTCATCGAAGATCTTTGCTTTGATTTTCTCCGCAGCTGCAAAATCAACTGCCGCTTTCTCTTTGAGATAATACTGCTTTAAAAACGTTTTTGTCAAAAGACCTTCATCCGCTAATCGCTCAGGGCTAATTAACAGAGGATTTCCGGCCATTGTTGAAATTGCACTATAAGGCGAATATCCTTGTCCTTCTCCTGTAGGACTAAGAGGTAGTATCTGCCAGTACTTTTGACGGCTATTACTTAAGTAATCGGCAAAGACTTGGGCACCCGGACCAAGATCGCCGATTCCGAAGGGGGATGGCAAAGAAGTAATATGCAATAAAATGCCCGCCCCTCTGCTTCCTACCCTATGCTGCATCCTGAGAACAGCCAGGGGAACTTTATTGAAAATATTTTTAATGGATAATTCCTTTTCAGTTTTCCCTTTACTGTTTACTAAAAGATGTTCAAACTCTTCGGGTGCACTATCGGGTAATTGGATTCGGGTATTTTTCCAATTCAAATCCTGGATATTCCGTCCCTGATTTTTGCTTAATCTTGCCAAATGCAAGGGTACAGCCACGATTGTCCACTCGTGCTGATATCTCCTGGCAAAAGCAAAAACATGCTCTTTATATTTCCCCTTAACTTCTAAAGGAAGATACTGCCCCTTCACAAATATGTCGGGATGTGAGTTTCGAATAGTTAGTAAAACATGTGTCAGCCAAAGCTTAATTTGTCCGTCAGATCTCTTTTCCCACAATTTTTGAATGAAAGCACTATTTGCTTCCTGTGAATCCAGGTTCTCCAGGAAAGTTAAACGTTTTTCATAATCTACCGGGCGACGGTTATCCGGATCTACCAGGCTTAAATCCCATAATTCGCAGCCCTGATAGGTATCGGGAATACCAGGGCAGGTAAACTTTAAAATTAACTGCGATAAAGAATTTATAATTCCAAAATCAGCTATTCTGCGATTAAACTTTTGTAAAATCCTGTAAAACGGTTTGTCTTTATCCAAAAGCACTGAAACAAAACGGATGAGTGATGCTTCGTATTCCTCATCGGGACTGGCCCAATCAGAATGCTGCTTTCCTTCTCTCAAGGCTTTTCGCAGATATTCATAAATCCTGCGTTCGAAATCAACATCTTCCTGACCGGCCATTGGCAAGGCCCCTACCAGCGTTTGATATATGAAATATTCAATATTAGGATCTAAATTAATTTCCTCGGATAGGTTTCTATTAATAGACCGCCATTCATTAACGGCCTCTATCCATTCTTCACTAATTTCTGTCAGCACATTTAAACGTGCCCGAATATCCTCTCCCCTCTTAGTATCATGCGTAGATGTAGTATTGATAGACAAGGGCCATTTTTCCTGCCGTTTCAACATCAGATGATGAAATTCATCTGATGTATAACCGAAAGTTTCGGGTGTATCTCCTACATCATTATGTCCGATAAATCTGTTATAGGTATACAATAAAGTATCCTCAACACCTTTTGCCATCAAAGGTCCTGTGAACTGCATGCAGCGCATATAAAACTTTAGGGCTCTTGAATTATATTCTTCATCTCTTTTCTGAGGTTTTATCAAGAATATTTCCTCCAATAGACCAACAGCAGTATTTAACTCCGATTTCTTAAATCTTATCTGATTAAGAATACTCTGAACTGCGTCTGCTTCAGATGCTTCAAGAGGAAAACTATTTCCATAATACCTGTAAACCGGGCAATGGATCAAAAATTCGGCAATTGCATTTTTTATATTATCTGCACTGTCATTTCCAGGGGTACTAATCAGAGTTAAATCAAGCAAAAGATGAAAAAGGTTGTCCAGTTCGCCGCCCATATGCTGATAAAGAATATAGGCTTTCTTATCGTGAATCTGTTGCTGAACAGAGCCCAGATCCCAGCTTAGTTTTTTATAAAACCTGGTCAATCCTTTCTCGGCGCCCTTATTTGTAAAAAGATTATTTACCTGAGCAAGGAAATCGTATCCAGTGGTGCCTTCAACGGGCCAATTTTGAGGGAGCTTTTCTTTTGCGTGTAGAATTTTTTCAACAGTGATATAAACGTTATTACCTACCAGTTTACGCAACTGCTCTAAATAGCGGCCCGGATCGTATAAACCATCAATATGATCGATTCGTAAACCGTCAAACACTCCTTCATCAACGAGCAATTTTATATATGCATGATAATGCCCGAAGACGTTTTCATCGTGCATGTTCAAACAAATAAGTCCGTTTACGATAAAAAACCTGCGAAAATTTATTTGCCTGTCAGTCTCTTCCCAATACTCGAGACGATAATGCTGTTCATCCAGGAAATGCTTAAGACGCTCTTTGCTGGAATTTACAGACATTAAACAATTATCCACATACGCTCTTACATCGGCATTTTTCATTAAAGATTGAAGCTGTAATAGAAACTCATTCCATTGCGATGAGTAAATCTCCGGATCTTCGACCTGGTGAATCAGATCAAGTTGTAAGCTAAGTTGTTTAATATCCTGAAGCTCTATGCGTTGACCGTTCAGGAGCATTAAATAAGATCTGAGGTTCAATGGATACCGGACATCATAATAATTTATAACGAACCTTCCGGAACTGTATTCAATCTTTAGCTCATGCTCTAATACGTTTTCAACATACGCCCCAAGAAAAGGAACCATAAGCTTTCCATCATCACCAGGACTCTTCCAGTCTATATCAAAGTATGAGGCAAAAACAGATTGGCGGCCTTTTTCCAGGACATCCATAATCCATGGATTATCCGGATTAAAAGCCATATGATTTGGAACAATATCCTGCAACCAGCTTATCCCGCTTTCCTTTAATCGCTTACTTATCGCTCTCAGTTGCTGTTCGGTTCCCAGCTCTGGGTTAATTTTATGAGGGTTCATGCCGTCATAACCGTGTGTGCTTCCCGGAGTGGATTCGAAAACAGGTGACGCATAAATGGTTTTGATACCCAGCTTTTGAATATAAGGAATTACTTTTTCGAAATCAGCGAACGTGAACTCTTTATGGAACTGTAAACGGTAGGTAGATATAGGGTTCATAGGTGATGAAAAATAAAAATTCAAAATTCAAAAAAAGTAAAATATGGCTCGTGTCATGCTAACCTTGCCGAAGCGTCACACTGAGCTTGTCGAAGCGTCGTACTGAGCTTGTCGAAGCGTCGTACTGAGTGTCGAAGTATAAAGCGGTTCGTCTCGACAAGTTACCCATAGCATATACACTTTACCCTACCCTTCGGGAGCTTCCCTAAACAGGGGAGCAGTACAAAGCGAAAAGATGAAGGACACCCTTAAGAATGACCCAGCATCTGCCATGCTTCATCATCTTCCAATTGTCTATGCATGTAGTACACTAAGAAAGATTCCGGAGGCAGATTTAGTTTTCTATAAGATGAAATTTCATCAGGACTCGCCTTTGGACCTTTCCACTCAGGAGAGGCAGAATCAATAAGTTTAAACCAGGATGAAAATTGAGCCTGAATTTCAACAGGCTGCTCTGTCGCAGAAAAGTTCAGCAAACACATAATTTTTTGAGAGTCAAACCAGCGATAAAGAATCAGGGTTTTATTCTTTTCATCGTGTTTAACACTGAGTTGATTTCGGTTCAGATGCTTTAATGCAGGCTGCTGTTTTCGCAGAGCAATTAGCTGCCTGTAATAATTAAACATGGTTCGATGCGGTTCTTTGCCCAGCAGGTCCCATTGAAGCTTAGAATTATCAAAAGTCTCCTCTGCCATAGGATCAGGTGCCTGGCCTTTATTATGAAAAGCGGCAAACTCTTCAGTCCTGCCTTTACGTACCGCCTCTGCCAGCTTTAAGTCTGTATGACTAACAAAATATTGAAAAGGATGCGGCTCGCTCCATTCTTCGGCCATGAACAGAAGAGGTATAAACGGACTAAAAATCACCGCGCCGGCTAAAAGCTTTTGCATTTCAAAACTCATCAAGCTGCTGGTTCTTTCACCCAGCATCCTGTTTCCTACCTGGTCGTGATTTTGGGAGAAGACGATGAACTGATGCCCAGGATTGTTTTCAGCTTTTATACCGAAGGTTTTACAGCGCTGGGGAGAATATTGTCCATCATAAACATAAGCATCCCGGTAAGCTTTAGCCAAATGATCAATCCCGTTAAAATCAGCAAAGTATCCGGTGGGCGCTCCTCCGGCCACGATCCTGAGTGCATGATGAAATTCATCGATCCATTGAGCATCCATGCCATATCCCTGCTCTTCGAGCGGATTAATGAAACGGTTATCGTTTAAATCATTTTCAATAATGAGGTAATGCCGGCGGCCGGTTTCCTGATTCAGTTCATTTACCCGAAGTTTAATTTCCCTTAAAATATGCACCGGACTAAAATCCTTAATAGCATGAACAGCATCCAAGCGCAAAGCATCAAAATGAAAATCGCGAAACCACATCAATACGTTCTCTATGAAATAATTTCGAACAGCATCGCAGCCCCAATCATCAAAATTTATTGCGCTCCCCCAGGGGGTATGGTATTTATCAGTAAAATAAGGGCCAAAATTGCCTAAATAATTTCCTTCAGGTCCCAGGTGATTGTATACCACATCCAGAACTACGGCCAACCCTTTGGAATGGCAAGCATCTACTAATTTTTGAAGTTCTTTGGCGCCGCCATACGAATTTTGCACTGCAAAAGGGTAAACTCCATCGTATCCCCAATTTCGCGTTCCCGGAAATTGAGCCACCGGCATAATTTCAAGAGCGGTGATACCAAGTTCTTTTAGATAGTCGAGCTTACTCGAAAGAGCTTCAAATGTTCCTTCATCAGTAAATGTTCCGGTATGGACTTCATAGATAATATACTCTTCCAGTGGAATATTCTGCCATTCATTATCCTGCCATCTGTAGTTAGATAAGTCTATAGCTCTTGAAAAACCATGCACTCCATCAGGCTGCGACAGCGATGCCGGATCAGGAAGTTCCTTTTCATTATCTAACCTGATTTTATAAAGTTCGCCTTCTTTTATGGTATCGGTCCTGCCCGACCAGTACCCGAATTCATCCTTCTCTAAAGCGATCGATGGTTTCTCAGGCAGCAAAATCTCCACATGTTTTGCGTAAGGCGCCCAAACGGAAATATCAGCCTGTTTTTGATCATTAAAATTTATCCCTACAGACCGCTTACAGATCTTTGCTCTGATCATTTTTAAGAATTTTATGTTGCAGGAGCACAACAGAACGACCATCCACTTTAATAACATCTTCAGCTACAAACGATAGTTCTTCGCAGAAGCTGCTGCTTGTGTCTATTATCTTTATCCAGTCTCTGGCATATATCTGCGAAGGAAGTTTAAAGTCAAGAGGTTCGTGGTGAGCATTAAAAATCACATAAAAACTATCGTCTATTATTGACTCCCCTTTAGACCCAACAGCAAAAAGTCCTCTACCGTTAAGATATATAGCAAGAGATTTCGCAAAATCGTGATTCCAGTTCTCCTCCGACATTTCTTCACCGTGAGGCTGAAACCAAACGATATCCTCAACTCCGACACCCTTTATGGGACGCCCTTTAAACCATCTTCTTCTGCAAAACGTCGGATGATTTTTATTTATATGGATTAGCTTTTTTGTAAATTCCTGAAGCTCGTTATCCGCTTCAGCCCAGTTTACCCATGAGATTTCATTATCCTGGCAGTAAGCATTATTGTTCCCATTCTGCGTACGGCCAAATTCGTCGCCGGCAACCAGCATTGGCACACCCTGAGAAAGAAATAAAGTCGCCAAAAAATTTCTTTTTTGTTTACTGCGCAGAGCCAGTACTTCCGGATTTTCAGTCTGCCCTTCTTCTCCGCAGTTCCATGACCGGTTATGATTGTCACCATCATTGTTTCCTTCTCCGTTGGCTTCATTATGCTTTTCGTTATAAGAAACTAAATCATTTAAGGTAAATCCGTCATGAGATGTTACAAAATTTATACTCGCAGTAGGCCGGCGGTAATCATCCTGGTATAGATCAGGGCTTCCGGTAAAGCGCTCGGCAAATTCGCCCAGCATACTATCTGCCCCGCGCCAATAATCGCGAATGCAATCACGGTACTTGCCATTCCACTCTGCCCATCCCGGAGGAAATTTTCCTACCTGGTATCCTCCTTCTCCGACATCCCATGGCTCTGCAATTAATTTAACCTGCGAGATCAGCGGGTCCTGATGTATAATATCGAAAAAAGCGCTCAATTTATCCACTTCATGAAGCTCGCGGGCAAGGGTCGCCGCCAGGTCGAAACGAAATCCATCAATATGCATATCTATGATCCAGTACCGAAGACTGTCCATCATAAGCCTTAATACATTGGGCAAATTGGCATTCAGGGTATTCCCGGTACCAGTATAATCTTTATAATAACGCCTGTTGTCGTCCATTAAACGATAATAGGAACTGTTATCTACTCCTTTAAAAGAAAGGGTGGGCCCCTTTTCATTGCCTTCGGCAGTATGATTGTACACCACATCAAGAATAACTTCAATCCCTGCCTGATGAAACTCCTTTACCATATTTTTAAACTCATTTACCTGCTCTCCCAGAAAGCCTTTGGATGAATAGCGGGCATCGGGGGCAAAAAAACCGATAGTGTTGTATCCCCAGTAATTATGTAAGCCTTTCTCTTCCAGAAACCTGTCGCTCACAAACTGGTGAACAGGCATAAGTTCAATTGATGTAATTCCAAGATCTTTTAAATACTTAATAGTAACCGGGTGTGCAAGCCCCGCATAAGTACCCCGCAACTCTTCGGGTATATCGGGATGCATTTGAGTAAAGCCCTTAACATGTGTTTCGTATATAATAGTTTTATGATAAGGAATTTTGGGAGCTGTGACACCCATCCAGTCAAACACAGGGTTAATTACCACACATTTGGGAATAAAGGGGGCGCTGTCTGTTTCGCTAAAACTCAAATCTCCGTCAGGATGTCCCATTTCGTACCCGAATAATGCGTCGTGCCATGTAATAATACCAGCTATTGCTTTGGCGTAGGGGTCTATAAGCAGCTTATTCGGATTAAAACGGTGCCCGTTCTCCGGGTCAAATGGCCCATGTACACGGTATCCATAAAAATGTCCCGGCTTTGCATCCGGCAGGTAAGCATGCCAGATATGATGGGAGCGTTCTATCAGTTTTACTTTGGCATATTCTATTTCATCCTCGGCCGAATGAAATAGACAAAGCTCTACCTTGGTTGCATTATCAGCAAACAGAGCAAAGTTAACCCCTTTGCCGTCCCACGTAGCTCCTAAAGGATAGGGCTCACCGGGATAAACAACTATATTATTGTCTGTCATTTCAATTATCGAATAGCAGTAAAGTGTTTAAATTTGTTAATAAAGTTTTTATTTCCCCGGAAAGGAAGGTAATGGCATCCAGTGCGTAAAGTCATTTACTTCCACTTTATCATTACCCAGAATGAATTTTCCGGATATCTCACTGTAATAACCAAAGTAGATTTGTCCGCCATCAAAAAGAAGTACATCTTTTCCCTGTTCAGGCAATTTGGTTTTTATTAAAATCCATTCCATTGCTAGATAACTCTAATGCAAATAATATGTTTAAAGAAATTGAAATTGAGCGTATGCTTCAGACATAGCATGATTCAAAAACAAAAAAGTCCGCCGGAAAATTCCGGCGGACTTTAAATGAATTATTAAAAACTAACGATAAATATGTTCTCCTCTATTGTTTTTCCATTCATTCTCAAGATATTCAGCGTCTTCGTCAGTACGGGGCTTCACACCCATAACAATACCGCCTTCTTTAATACCTGATTCGTAATGCTTTGCACGGTCTTCCGGAATTCCAGAGCCTATCAATGCTCCGACAATACCGCCGGTTAATCCGCCCGCGCCTGCGCCTGCCAATCCTGCCGCAAGTGGCCCTGCTACTACTAATCCTAACCCTGGAATTGCTACAGCAGTTCCGATAGCCGCAATAGCACCTATTATTGCTCCTGCAGTTCCGCCGATGGCGGAACCAGTACCTGCTCCTTCGAGTGCCTTGTTCCCTAAATCGGTGTCCTCATCACTTTTTGCAAAGTGTCTCTTTCTGGTTTCATCAGACATCATCAGGTTTACATCATCCTGGCTATAACCTCTAGACGTTAACGAATTGTATGCCTGCTCGGCACTCTCTCTGTCTTTAAACATCCCGGTCAGCATTCGCTGATCAGTATTTGATACGTTTTCCATAATTAGATTTTTTAAATAGGTAAATAATCAAGCTTTTTGAACTTGCTAAATCAACAACTCATTTTTTCCTTGGTAGTTTTCCATTTCTTCTTTTTTTTATTGGTTCCAGCGAAATCAAACCATAAAAACAGCATAGTTTGCCCTCTATTGAAATGTTTTAATCATTAATGGTAATTTTGTAATTAAAGAATTATAAAAAATCAAAACACCATGGACGGTTACAAAAAAGTATCCTATTCGGAGACAATACTTACAGAGCTTATGATCCCTTCTTATTCAAACTTTGGAGGCAAAATTCATGGAGGAGTAATCTTATCATTAATGGATAAAATAGCTTATGTATGTGCAGCTAAACATGCTGATACATACTGCGTTACTGCATCTGTGGACACGGTCGATTTTCTTGCTCCGGTAGAAGTTGGTGAACTGGTCTCTTTACTGGCTTCGGTAAATTATGTTGGTAATTCATCCCTGGTAATTGGAATTAAAGTTATCTCAGAAAACGTAAAAAGCCACGCAGTAAAGCATACCAATACAAGCTATATTACTATGGTAGCTATAGATGATTCGAATAAACCGATGCAGGTACCGGGTCTTATTCTGCAAAATGCGATTGAGACCCGAAGGTTTTACGAGGCTCTACATAGAAAGGAATTGAAGAAAGCTTTTAAAAAGGAAGAATCCACCTTTAAAAAAACCTTCGAAATACAAGAATATATTAAAATCCTGAAAGATGAGCGATGCGTTATAGCGATTCCTGAAAAGGCTTCTGTTACTCTATAAATCGGTTTGAAAAAAAGAAGGCCTCCAAACGGGGAGAATGGAGACCTTTAACTAACCAATTATAAACCTGATGTAAATATAAAACCATTTTGCTAATTGCGCAAGTTTTTTTTGGAAAAAATATCATTTTTTTAATATTACAGCCAAAACCTTGCGACAAACCCACCAAAAAAGACCTTTTATAATTTTTTAAAAGTCTCTTAATCATTCAATAAACTCCTTCGATGGTTTTATTCAGAACCAGGAGATAAGGTATTTGTTCAATAGAAAATAGTTGAACATTCAATGAATTATATAGACCTTCTTCTGCTAATTATAATTGCTTTATCAATTCGAAGCGGCATTCAGAAGGGCTTTATCCTTGGTATGGTCGAACTCATCTGCTGGTTAGGTAGTTTGCTGCTTACGTTTTTTGTATATCCTTACATTGTTTCATTTTTAGATACACAAAGAATAGCCTCAGGATTTTGGGCTTTAGGGCTTACATTTTTACTCACCCTGTTTGCGATCCGCTTTGCTCTGTCATATCTCTCCGAATGGTTTTTGGTTTCTATAACTCCCGATCTGCATACAAATAAATTAAATAGAGTATCCGGTATGATACCAGGATTACTGAGCGGTGTTATTTACGCCGCCTTATCGGCCGCATTAATATTGCTGTTACCTGTTTCCGAAAAACTGACGCAGGAAGCCCGGGAAAGTAAAATAGCTTCAGGATTATCGTCATCGGTAGAAAAAGCGGAAGCTGCATTTTCGCCTGTATTAAATAACGTGAGCCGATCCATCACTAAAATCACCATACCACCGGGTTCCGAAAAATTTATACAGTTGGGTTTCAGGGTTAAAAACCCCAAACCAAGAACCGATCTCGAAACTAAAATGCTTATCATGGTAAACCAGGAACGTTTAAAAGCAGGACTGCCTCCGCTAAATGCAGACCCGGAAATTGCGAAAGTTGCCCGCAGGCATTCCAACGACATGTTTGCAAGAGGATATTTTTCGCATATAAGTCCCGAAGGCGCAACTCCACTTGACAGAATACGGGAAGCAAATATCAGATTTTTAACCGCGGGCGAAAATCTCGCCCTGGCACAAACGCTCAAAATGGCCCATTCCGGATTAATGAACTCTCCCGGCCATAAGGCTAATATTTTGCATAAATCTTTCGGACGACTAGGAATTGGCATACTTGATGGTGGTATTCACGGACTTATGGTAACACAAAACTTCAGAAATTAATGACAGTAAACAGAAACACACCCGCAGAAGTAAAACTTAGCGGGAAATTAAAATGGGTTGAACGAATCGCGTATTTATTAGATGAACGCTTTCGAATCCCCGGAACAACCTTCAGATTCGGTTTAGACCCTATTCTGAACCTGATACCAATTGCCGGGGATTTGTCAGGCTTTGTTTTATCATCAGCTTTAATATTAACCATGGCAAGAAACGGGGCCAGCGGTAAAATAATTGCATTAATGTCTATAAATGCAATACTTGATGCAACAATTGGCGCTATCCCCATTTTAGGACAGATATTCGATTTTTTTTACAAAGCGAATTCAAAAAATATCCGGCTCTTAAAAGAGCATTATGAAGAAGGAAAGCATCGGGGTAGCGGCAAAAGTGTTTGGGTCACTACCATTGTAGTTTTAGCCGTTCTTTTTATTTTATTCTTGTTCCTGATCTGGAAGCTTTTAGCCTGGATGATCGGCTGGTTTTGAAAAACAAAATATTATTTCTACTATATATTGAAATTGGAAATAAAACAGACTTAATCTGTTTTTATTCAGCAACACAAACAAGACCTACACGATTTTTGTTATTTCACGGAAATAATACCGGTATGTTATGGGACAAATATTTACAAAAGAGTGGCCTGGCAAAGTTCCAATTTTAAAATCATTAATGAAAATCAGGTTAAGAAAACTGCAGTTATTAAACGCCACAACGTATAACCCCATGTAAATTGGGCAGACGCCTGGAGTCAGAAGGAATCATCAAGTAAAGAATTTGTTCAGTCAATTGGTGACATATTTCTTTGGTTTACAGGATCTGATTAATTTTCCCTCTCATTTCATTGGAGTATTTCAGGCCCAATTTGTGAGGCAATCTTATTTATTTTATGTTATCAGAATTAGTAAAAACGAAACCCAAACATTCTCACCCAGTCCTTGAGAGGGTAATCCAAAAGCCCCTTCCATGGCATAAAGACGATTCGTATATTTCAGAAGATGTCCGGAGCTTCATTTTTGAATGTTGTTCAAAATATTTAATTAAAAAAATATTCCGAAATGCTGGATAAAGAACTGTTGAAAAATAGCACTGAAGAAACAAAGGTGAGTGCTAAAAGTGATCATTTTATTGTGGCAATAGGAGCCTCAGCAGGTGGTTTGGAAGCTATTCATGAGTTTTTCGACAATATGCCTGAAAATTCCAGCCTTTCGTTTATCGTCATTCAGCACCTTTCACCCGACTATAAAAGCTTATTAGTTGAACTGGTATCCAAGCATACTCACATGAAGGTATATGAGGCTGTTAACGACATGAAGGTTCACAAAGAGTGCATTTATATCATTCCGAATAAAAAATTAATGACTATTAAAGACGGAAAACTCCGTCTGACAGAAAAGATCGAGAAAAAAGCACCGAATACAGCGATAGATTATTTTTTAAATACCCTTGCCGGGGATCAAAAGGAAAAAGCGATTGCAATAATTTTATCGGGCACAGGAACAGACGGAACAAGGGGAATTGAGGCGATTAAACAATCCGGAGGAATGGTCATCGTTCAGGACCCGGTTACCGCGAAATTCGATGGCATGCCTAACAGTGCCATAACATCGGGGAATGCCGATTTTATTCTTCCCCCGGAAATGATGCCCGAGGAAATTTACAACCATATACATGAAAATCCTGTTCACGTTCTTAATAAAGGTAAAATTGATGACGGTCTTCTAACAGAAATATTTTCGCTGATATATAAGACTAACGGATACGATTTCCACTATTATAAGTCCCCTACCATTATCCGCAGGATTGGCAAACGTATGGGCCAAAAGGGATTCAGTAAATTAAATGAGTATGCAGACCATCTGCATAAAAACCCGGATGAAGTAAATCGCTTAAGCAAAGATTTTTTAATCGGTGTAACAAAGTTTTTTAGAGATCAGCCGGCTTTTGAAAGTTTATACAAAGATGTTCTGCCCCGCATTGTAAGAGAAAAAGGAGACAATTCGATTTTTAAGATATGGATCTGCGCCTGCAGCACCGGTGAAGAGGCTTATTCAATTGCTATACTTATTGATAAATACCTGCAAAAAACAACAAGGTCTTTAGATGTAAAAATCTTTGCTACGGATATTGATGAAAGTAATATTGAATTTGCCGCAAGAAATATTTACCCGGATACGATAGAAAAAGATATAGACGAGAAAACTCTTGACCAGTATTTTATAAAAGATGGTAAAAATTACTCGATCATCCCACGAATAAGAAAACAGATTGTATTTGCGCGTCACAATGTAATAAAGGATCCGCCTTTTATAAAGAACGATCTGGTAAGTTGCAGGAATATGCTGATATACATGAATTCTGTTTTACAGCAAAAAGTACTTTCCACCCTGCATTTCTCATTAAATATGGAAGGCTATTTGTTCTTGGGTCCCAGCGAAACAATCGCTTCTATAAAAGAATCAGTTTATGAAGTAAACAGTAAGTGGAAAATTTTCAGAAAAATCGGAAATAATAAGACTCAGCCGCACGAAATCTATCGGCCTTTTGACGGGAATAAATCTTTTCCACGGCAGGCTATTGGCTTTCCAAAAATCGAGAAAAGTAAAATAAGCACACTTACCCAGGAATTTAGTGATTCAATGATGGAGGATTTCGGGTATGTGGGCTTTTATATTGATACTAATTTTGAGATAAAGGAAACAGCCGGCGATTACAACAAATTTTTGTCATTACCAGAAAAGAAGCTGAATCTCAATATTCTAAAAATGGTTCCGCAGGAGCTTTCAGTAGCGCTGAACACAGCGGTAAGAAGGAGCTGGAAAGAAGAAAGAAAGATTTTTTTGAAAAGTGTACGGGTTAAATCGAACGACACCGACCTTTTCGTCAGTATATCGGTTACTCCCCCCAAACCTCTGGAAGGTAAACCAAACACTCTTATCATATTAGGCGAGCATTTCCAGAGTCAGATACATCATAAAGAAGACTCTAATATACTTTCTTCCGCAGAACAAAATCAATACGTTGCTGAGCTTGAATTAGAATTGACCGAAGCTCGCTCCAACCTTCAAATGGCTATAGAAGGCCTGGAAACCACTAACGAAGAACTTCAATCGAGCAATGAAGAGTTATTGTCGGCAAACGAAGAACTTCAGTCGAGCAACGAGGAACTTCAATCACTCAACGAAGAACTGCATACTTTAAACACCGAACATCAGCTCAAAATTAAAGAGCTTATAGAGCTTAATGATGACTTAAATAACTTTTTCAGAAGTACGGATATCGGCCAGATATTTCTTGATTCTGATTTGCGAATCAGGAAATTTAACTCGGCTGCTGTCAATATGATCAATCTTATAGAGACCGATACAGGCAGGCCGATCAATCATATTTCTACCAATATCCGGTATGAAAATCTGTTAAAAGATATACATCAGGTTCTAAAAACCGGAGAAACTGTTGAGAGGGAAGTTATTCTTCAGAATGATAACCGTTGCTTAATGCGGATCCTTCCATATATCAAACAGGATAAAACGCTTGATGGGGCGATAATTACCTTTGTAGATATCTCCGCAATTGAAAATCTCAACAATATAATCAATGGTGTATTTAATTCGAGTTTAAACGCCATCGTAGCTTTTAAAGCTATCAGAAACAGGAAAAATAAGATCGCCGATTTTGAACTGCAAACAGCGAATTATTCTTCTGAGCTCTTATTTAACATAGACGGGCAGACCACCGGAAAAAAACTTAGCAGTGTCCCACTGATTTCGAAGAACGGGTTTATTGAGAAATATATAGACGTAGTAACTACAGGGGAAACTCTTCATACCGAAATTAACATTATCGAAAACAATGTAGAAAAATGGTTTGAAGTGGTTGCCGTCAAAATGATGGATGGATTTGTAGCCACCTTCTCTGATATTACGGACAAAAGATTAGCTGAATTACGACTTAAAAGTAATTATAACGAACTTATTCAGGTCAGAGAGAATCTAAAAAAGACAAATTCCAGATTAGAAGAGAAAGTTAAAGAGAGAACAAAAGAGCTTTTTGAGAGTGAAGAGCGTTTCCGGCTGGTGGCCAGGGCAACAAATGATGCCATATGGGATTGGAGCCTGGTTGATAACTCAATATGGTGGAGCGAATCATTTTACAAAATATTTCAATACGAAGTTGATCCGGAGGTCCAAAAACGAACTTTTTGGGACAGTAAAATCCATCCGGACGACAGGGAAAGGGTTCAAGAAAGTATTATTGCTGCAATTAATAATCATGAAGAACAGTGGCATGAAGAATATCGATTTTTAAAGGCTGACGGCACATATTCAATTATCCTGGATCGGGGGCGTGTGCTGCAAGATGAGTTCGGAACACCCTATAGAATGCTTGGCTCTATGCTCGACATCTCATCATTGAAAGAGGCGGAGCAAAAAATCATTAACAGCGAGAGCAAGTTCAGAAAAGTATTCGAGTCGAATATGGTGGGGATGCTTTTTACTAAAGCCGACGGACTTATTATTAGTGCGAATGATGCTTTTTTAGATATGCTTGGTTACACACGGGAAGATCTGGACAACGGAAAAATCACGTGGCAAAATATAACACCCGCAGGCTTTCTTGAAAAAAATGCCTGGGCAAGAGAGCAGCTGAATACAAAAGGAGTTATTTCAGCTTTTGAAAATGAGTATGTACGTAAAGACGGAAAACGCATTAGTGTTTTGCTTGGAGCCGCATCGGTGAATGAACAGGACGCCGTTGCGGTAACCTATGTAATAGACATTTCGGATAAAAAGGCGGCCGAAGCCAAGGAACAACGGCTTCAAAAAATTATCACCAATCAGCAAGAAGAGTTTAAAAGCATTTTTATGAATGCTCCCGCCCTAATCTCCATAAGACGCGGATCAAACCTGAAAATTGAGTTCATCAACAAAGCGGTAACTGATTACTTTGGGCGAAATGACCTACAGGACAAAGCCATTGAAAAATTGGATGATTTTACTATTGAGAACAATGAAGCCGATGAACTGATTAAAGAGGTCTACAAAACAGGAAAGCCCTATTTTGGAAAAGCCTTTCACTTAAAGGTCGACAGGAGGCGTGAGGGGAAATCAGAAGATGTATGGTTTGATTTTGTATATCAGCCAGTTTTAGATATCGATGGTAACATTGATGGTGTAGCCACATTCGCATTTGATGTGAGCGATATGATAAGGGCTAACCAGGAAATAAAAAGAAATGAAGAACGGTTTCGTTTTCTGGCTAATGCTATTCCTCAAAAATTATGGACGGCATTACCCGATGGCAGCTTAAATTACTTTAATATAATTTTTCTCGATTACACTGGAAAAACAGTTGAAGAAATGACGAGCTCCGGATGGGAGTCTATTGTCCATGAAGAAGATAAAGCACGAAACAAGGAAGTTTGGCAAAGAGCTATAACAACAGGTGAAGTATTTGAAATTGAACGGAGATTACTGAGTGCGAATGGAACCTATCGCTGGCATCTTAGTCGTGCGGTGCCCCAGTTTGATGAAAATGGCATAATTTCCATGTGGGTAGGAACAAGTACAGATATTGATGAACAGAAAAATGTTTCGGAAGCCTTACGAGTTTCGGAAGATTATTTCAGGCAACTATCTGATCAGGCCCCTTTCATGATCTGGAAAGTGGATGCGAAAGGTTTATGTAATTATGTAAATCAGCAATGGATTCAATGTACCGGACTAAGTTTTAATGACAGTTTAAATCTAGGCTGGGGCCAGGCTTTTCACCCCGATGATGCCAAACGAGAATACAAAAAATTCATGGAGGCCTTTAACACCCGGACTGCTTATCATTCTAAGTTCAGAGTTAAATTTGTTGATGAAGAATACCATTGGGTACTTGCTCAAAGCAATGCTATTGAAAGCGATGTTTTTGAAGGATACATAGGTAGTTTGACAGATATTACTGAACAGGAAACAGCCCAGGACGCCCTGAAGTTGCTGATGCAAAAGAAAGATGAGTTTATGAGTATTGCCAGTCATGAACTTAAAACTCCTATAACCAGCATGAAAGGCTCACTTCAAATTGCAGCCCGCCTTACCAGGAGAAATGCTAACATTGACGAAATCCATGCATTTATAGAAAAAGCAAATAAACAGGTTAACCGTTTAACCGGACTTGTTGATGACTTACTGGATGTTACCAAAATCACAGCTGGACGCCTGGAGTTCCATCCCTCTGAATTTGCCATTGGTGAAGCTATTCAAGACTGCCTGGATCAGATTGAAAATAATATTATAGGCCACAAGATAATTGTTGAGGGAGATAAAAGCATTAAGGTTAAAGCAGATATGCATCGATTAGAACAGGTAATTACAAATTTCCTGTCTAACGCTATAAAATATTCCCCTGAAGCAGACGAGGTTGTGCTGAGTATCTCTAAGGAGCATAAAATGCTTAAGGTTTCGGTTACCGATTTTGGTATTGGTATACCCAGTGATAAAAAGAATTTTGTGTTCGACAGGTTTTTCAGAGTTCAGGAATCGTCTGCAAAATTCTCCGGCCTGGGTTTAGGATTATTCATCTCTGCTGAAATTATAAAGCGACATGGCGGAAAAGTCGGCGTAATTAGCGAGGAGAATAAGGGTTCAACTTTCTGGTTTTCTCTTCCACTATAAAAATTTAACTAATTAATTACAAACTAATTTTTTGTACAAATAATTTATTTACAATACTTTTGTAGATGATGGGAAAAAGCGTTTTAGTTTTTGATGATGATGAAGATATTTTAAGCATATTAATATATCTGCTGGAAGAAAAAGGATGGAAAATTAGCACCAGAACCACCTGTGCAAATATTTTAGCGGATATTGAGGAAACGAGGCCGGATGTTATACTGATGGATAACTGGATCCCTGAATCCGGGGGGAAAGTGGCTACTCAACTAATAAAAAACCACTCTGAATACAAGCACATTCCGGTGATCTATTTTTCAGCGAATAATGATGTTGAAAAATTAGCAAAAGAAGCTGGCGCCGATACACATCTGGCCAAACCGTTTGACTTGGATCAACTTGAACATTTATTGGTAACTATATCGACCTGAAACATTACTTAGTGCTCTATGAGCATTAAATCAACAGATAGCTCAAGCTGAACTTCGAACTAATTTGTCCAGCTTGAGCCCTGGGACTGTCGAGGCTGAGCCTGTGGAAAGCTTAATTCTTCAGCTCAAATACCGCCCTCATCTGGTAGTTTAATTTAATTTTCTTAAAATCAATATCAGGCATAGGAGCCATTTCAGCGCTCATTCCTTTGTCCATACTCATTACAGTATTTGCCCTGTACATTGGTTGCGGGTAGTATTCATTATTTATTTCCTGAATATCAAGCGCGTCACCCACTTTATCGTCAAGAGCGCCTGCCAAATACAAAGCCTTATCTTTTGCTGCCTTAAGCGCCCGTATTTTGAGATCTTGCTTTAAAGACTCCATTTTTGAGTAATCATAACTTTCAATATTAGTATACTCCACGCCCCGCGGTTCCACTGAACTTAAAATCTGATTAAATTTATTTAACTCCGTCACCTTAATCCTGTATTGCTTCCTTGCTAAAAATTCCGGATTTTTCTTTTTTTCAAAAGCATAGTTATAGCTGGAAATATTGTTAATGGTGAAATTTTCTTTAGGGATGCCGGCATCCAGAACTGCCTTCTGCAACTGCCGCTCCAGCTCCTCAATTTCAACTTTTTTCTTATTGGCATTATCACGAAAAAACTCTTTAAGTGAAATTCCAACATAAATTATATCAGGTGTTACCTCCGCCTCGGCGGATCCTGAAACTTCAATTTTTCTGCGGGTATCAACATTTTGCGCATATCCGGAAAATGCTACGACGGTTAATAGAACGATAACAATAATTTTCTTCATATTAATATTTGTGTTTGTGTGTTTACATTAGATGCTTCCTATTGATATTTTCCATAACACATAATTCAACCAATAGTTCCTATCCTATAGACCTTACGTAATTATGTCCATGGTCGTAACAGCTTAATATGGAATTATAAATTTATAAATCATCCAGAACATTAAACACCACCTGCTAAGCCTCCCAATCGCTACCTTTGCAGCTTTTTAATTCAGTTTGACAAATGAAACCCTATTTGCGCCTGTTCGATTTTAGTCAGAAAGTGGATTATAAAGCAGAAATACTTGCCGGGCTCACCGTTGCTATGACTATGATTCCCGAGTCACTTTCATTTGCCATATTAGCAGGGCTGCCCCCACTTACCGGCCTATATGCCGCTTTTATAATGGGATTGGTTACCGCAATACTTGGCGGAAGGCCCGGCCTGATTTCAGGAGGCGCCGGTGCAACAGTTGTGGTTCTTATTGCTTTAATAAAATCTCACGGAATCGAATATATGTTTGCCGCAGTTGCAATGGCCGGTTTCATTCAGATACTGGTAGGCTTTTTCAAACTCGGAAAATTCATCCGGCTGGTTCCACAGCCAGTGATGTACGGCTTCGTTAACGGCCTGGCGGTGATTATCTTCATGGCACAATTAGAGCAATTTAAAACAGTAGTTAACGGACAAACTACCTGGCTATCGGGAAGTAGCCTGACAATAATGGCAGGACTAACAGCTTTAACCATTGCACTGGTTGTTTCAATACCCAAAATCACCAAAGCCATACCAGCCTCACTTGTCGCAATCCTGGTGGTTTTCGGCATAGTTTTAGGATTTAACATTGATACCAAAACTGTGAAAGATATTGCTTCGGTAAGCGGAGGCTTTCCACCTTTTCATATCCCTATAGTACCCTTTAACTTCCAGACACTGACTATTATTTTCCCCTATGCTTTAATTATGGCAGCGGTGGGACTGACTGAAGGTTTACTAACTCTGAATCTGGTGGATGAAATTACCGGGACCCGTGGCCGGGGAAATAAAGAATGTCTTGCCCAGGGAAGCGCCAATATATTAAACGGATTTTTCTCAGGAATGGGAGGCTGTCCGATGATAGCGCAAACCCTGGTTAATTTATCTGCAGGGGCACGCTCACGATTATCAGGAATTATTGCGGCATTAACGATTTTAATCATAATCCTGGTAGGTGCACCAGTTATAGAACTGCTGCCATTGGCAGCACTTACGGGAGTGATGATTATGGTTGCCATAGGAACATTCGAGTGGATAAGCTTTAAAATAATCAATAAAATGCCCGGGGCTGATGTCGTCGTATGTTTTACGGTTGCTTTAATTACGATCTGGCTCCATAACCTGGCACTAGCTGTATTAATAGGGGTAATTATTTCAGCTCTGGTATTTGCCTGGGAGAGCGCTAAACGAATTCGGGCCCGAAAGTATACCGATGAACAAGGCATAAAGCATTACGAGATTTACGGCCCCCTTTTCTTTGGCTCCGTTTCTGCTTTTAATGAAAAGTTTGATGTCTTAACAGACCCCAAAGAAGTAATTATCGATTTTAAGGAAAGCCGCGTTGCAGACATGTCGGGCATAGATGCCTTAAACAAGTTAACAGAACGTTATAGAAAAGCGAACAAAAACCTGCATCTCAAACACCTTAGCCCCGATTGCAGAGAGTTATTGAAAAATGCCCGGGCTATCATCGATGTCAATATTATGGAAGATCCGGAATACCCCGTTGCTTAGAAAAAACGATTTTAATGCAATAAAAAAAAGAGCCGTTTCATGCTCTTTTTTTCGTGTATATATTTATGTGTGTGTGTCGGGCTGCTTTTAAGAAGCTTTCGTCATATCTAAAACTTTTTGTTGCTTTAATCTGAATTTTCTTACGTCATTTGAAAGGATAGCTTTTAAAAGCTTGTCTGTGCTGCTTAGTTGAGTTTTCTTTTCCATGTGAGGTACAATACCAAATTTATGCCATTCTGAAAATCAAGCCTGTCCTGATAAATTTTGCGATAAAATCGTCTGTTTTTTTATACACTTTTTCTCCGCTCGTTTAAACCAGAATACAGTTAAACCCGCTCCAGCGCATATTGAACATCGCAATGCATCATGTATATGGTTATGCCGAATATCGCTAACACTAATTATCTAACATTCAACCACCAGGGCGTGCAGGTTTTCATGTC
This sequence comes from Pedobacter superstes, assembly GCF_037622515.1. Taxonomy (NCBI): domain Bacteria; kingdom Pseudomonadati; phylum Bacteroidota; class Sphingobacteriia; order Sphingobacteriales; family Sphingobacteriaceae; genus Pedobacter; species Pedobacter superstes. Next base: position 275,187 of record NZ_JBBJCN010000005.1, on the reverse strand, counting down.
TTTCAAATAAATTGACTCGCCGATCATCGGATGAAGAACAGGCATATCCCTTTTCTCACATTCTTCTAAAACACGTGTTATTGGTTCATCCCAGGCATGTTGTGCAAGTGAAAACTTTGCCCAATGAACAGGCAATAGTACTTTAGCCTTTAAATCTATGGCAGCCTGAACTATCTCTTCAGGCATCATATGGATATATTTCCAGTTCTTATCGTATTGCCCGCATTCCAGAATGGCCAGATCAACAGGGCCATGCAGACTACCAATTTTTGCGAAATGGGAGTCGTAGCCCGAGTCGCCACCCAAATAAATCTTCATGCAAGGGGTAGCAAGAACAAAAGACATCCACAATACCTGATTCCGCTTAAGGCCGCGTCCGGAAAAATGTCGTCCCGGAGCAGTGTACGCTTTAAATCCATCCTCCAAATTCACTTCCTCATTCCAGTCGCATTCTATAATTTTATCCGGCGAATACCCCCAATGTTCCAGATGAGCACCCACACCTAAACCAGTAATTACTTTTTTAATTTTAGGATTCAGTTTGATAACAGTTTCATAATCCAGGTGATCCCAGTGGTCGTGAGATAAAAACAAGTAGTCGATTTCTGGCATATCCTCTGCCGAATATACATCGCTGCCAGTATAGCTTCTGGTAGTGAATTTAACAGGAGAAGAACGTCCGCTGAAGATTGGATCTACAAGAATCTTTTTTCCGTCAACCTGGATAAAATACGAAGAGTGTCCGAACCAGACCAATATATCGTCTTCTAAATTCAAATTCAATAAGTCGGTTTTTGATGATGGTAATATCGCGGGGGGTCTGGAACTTTTACTTTTATTAAAAATCACCTCCCTCAGTACTTTGAAATAACTAACACCTTCGGTCAGATCCGGAGTAGGATTTATATTCTGAAATTTCCCATTCCTGTAATTAGGAGAATTTCTAATTCTTTCAAGCCGTTTGCCTGAAGATATCTTTCCGAACTGTGGTTGATGAAGGAAAATATAGGTAAAGACAACTAACAGAAGTAATATTAAGATGGTTGAAATCATTTATGTATGTCTGATCTAAAGGAACCTTATTATCGATTGTATTATTTTACAAAGAAAGTTAATCTATACTTCTTTCGATAAAGTGTTTAAAAAATAACTGGTACGCCCCCTGCTGAATTCTTAATCAGAGTATTTTTTTAAGAATCAAATCATGAAAACAGCGTCAGAGAGTCTTACCCCTGCTAGCAAAAAAGAGAAATCGCCGTGAAATTAAGGCAAAAATGCTGCTGATATTAAACAGCACAATTATTCATTGAGCACGAAATGTTTAGTAATTATCCCCGATCTTAGTTTTAGCTTGTCCGCTAAACTTAGTGGCATTAAAAAACTCAAGCTTTATTTGCCTCAGCTCAGTAATAAAGCTAAAAAATCTTCCTTCAAGCTCGGAATGAACTACGTTAAGCTGAGATTCGTTTTCAATATTATTTGTTTGAAGCAGGTCACTTAACTGATGCTGATGTTGAAGAATAGTATTTCGAAGCTGTTCTTTCCTTAAGTTAAGAGATCCAAAATGAGTTGAGAGACTTCTTATCAGCAACAAATTATCTTCTTCAATATTTGGCAAAAAGTATCTAGAGATAAGGGATTGGAAATAGCTGATTTCCTGTTCAAAAAACACGATGTCTGATAACCAATGGGTGGTTACCACATAAAGCTCTTCAACACCCATATGATGTAAAAAACCAATTGAAGACGCTATTTTCGATTCCATAAACTCTTTTCAATACGCTATAACCAGGTAACCCGGGATGTGTGGAACAATCTAAAATTCTTCTGTTAAAACCCGCAGGGGGCAACATTTCTTTAGTACGGCTAAAGATGAAAATGGTTATATATAATTTAAGATAAATGGCCGCCTTTAACCCGAGAAAAATCGGAGAATACAAAAACAGGTTTTGGGTGACTGAACCGGATTAAGACAATCTGAATTAAGAAAAAACGCCCTGAACAATACTCAAACTGGTTTTCTTAAATAATAATACCCTAATATAAGCAAACAAAGCAGACCGAATAAGAAACCGCCCAGAACATCCGTAAACCAATGGGCACCAACATAAATCCTTGAGAAAGGGATGGTAAATACAAAAAATAGAGAGATGCAGCCCAGAATTATTCGAAACCGCGTATTAATTGATTTCAGATGATACATTAACAGAGTCAGAAATCCAAAAAACACCACGTAGAAAAGGACATGTCCGCTTGGGAAACTTTGGCGTTTCGTTTCCCCTATTATTCTGACCATGTCTTCTGTTGGCCTGGGCCTGTTAATAATAATTTTTAATGAAGAACTTATTAAACCAGACAGAAGTGTGGCGCAGATATAGAAAGCCTCTTTCTTAAATTTGAATAAAAGAAATACTGCGGCTGTGAATAACACCATTATTACCGAATAGGGAAACACTCCGACTGCACTAATACCCTTCATTAAAGCATCTAAAAACGGATGCTGATGTTCTTGTATCTCTTCAGAAAATTCCTGATCGACCACAGAACTGGGGAAAGCATATATTAAGGCGGTAAGAATAATAAAACCCAGAATTAAAAAACCCAGCAAATAAAAAAGAATTCGTTTTCTATGTGGTGACATTCATCTGTTTTAATTATACGGTAACAACATTTACTACCGCCTGTTTGTATAACTTGGGCGAAACATAAATTAACAATAAATACAGCGCTGATTTTATCCGGAAAAGCCTTGTCTTCTTCTGCTTGCAGAAACGATACTGGCCCTTTTAAAACACTGCTTGGGTTATACTGTTAAGTATATGCGAATTGCGATAATCTGGCTAACCACACATGACAAAAAAAATATTGAGCATAGTATTCTTCCTGAGCTGCATTTTTACTTGTCATGCACAATATATAACTGAGACAAAGGACAGCGTCGAAGTAAGAGTGCATCCATCATACAATGATGTTCCAAATATCCACAGAAAGCTTTTTGGCGAAAATTACCGGAAAGAATGGTCCTTACCGGTAAAACTTCCTGTAATTAAAATTTCTGAAATAGCGGGCGGCTTAACACCCACGCAAACGGGGGGCGGCCACCAGTCGCATTCTTTGCGACTCGAGGATAAAAGCGGCGTAGAATGGGTTTTACGCTCAGTCGAAAAACATTCGGATGGCCTGGCTCCGGAAATTATTAAAGGCTCGGTTTATCAGTATTGGATATATGATAATTTTTCGGCGCAGCATCCATTTTCTGCTTTATTGGTGCCCGTTTTGGCCGCTGCTGTTAAAGTCCCGCATACCAATCCGCTTATTGGATTTGTTGCTCATGATAAGGCATTGGGTGAGTATGAAAAAGATTTTGCCGGAAGTGTATGTTTACTGGAAAAGCGGGAGCCTGAAGGCGATTCTGACAACACCTCTAAAATGCTCGAAAAGCTGGATGAAAGTAACGGAAATATCGTAGACAGTGCTGTATTTTTTCGTGCGCGGCTACTGGATTTACTTATTGCCGACTGGGGAAGGCATGAAGATCAGTGGCGTTGGGTAGATAAGATGAAAGGTAATGGCAAAGACTATCTGGTTATACCCCGCGACCGCGACCAGGCCCTGTACATTAACCAGGGCGTTTTACCCAAAGCAGCATCAGGCATGAGCTCTTTGTCTTTTCTTGAAGGATTTAACGCGAATTATAAAGATGTGAACGCATTTTTCTTCAATGGCAGAAAACTCAATCAGCAATTGCTTAATTCTTATACCTATAAAGAATGGATGCAAATGACCAGTGAATTTGTTTCCGCCTTGCCTGATGAAATATTAAGAAAAGCTGTAAATCAACTGCCGGGCTCAGTGAATTTCCGGAAAGATTGGATTTTCGAAACACTTCAGGGACGACGGAATAATATGATGCAGGCCATGGATAGTTATTATCATTTCCTTTACAGGATAATTGATATCCGAAGCTCTGACAAGGAAGAACTGATACAATTCAAAGAACAGGCGAATGGAGAGGTCAATGTGACCGTTCACCAACTTTCTCCCTCAGGAAATTCAGAAAAGCTATTATTTTCTAATAATTTCCAACCAGAGATAACCCGGGAAATAAGACTTTTTACGGGAAAAGGGAAAGACAGTATCCATCTGAATATTCCAACCAGTTCAATAAAGGTGCGGCTTATCGGAGGCGAGGGACAAAAAAGCTATGAACTGAGCTCTTCGAAAAATAAAGTGGACATTTATGAAAACCTGGATGATGATAAATTCCTGGGAAAACAGGAACAATTCAAAAAACATTTGTCTAATGACACCCTGAACACTCAAAAAGTATTCAGCAATTTATACACCAATACCTCAGGCATGTCGCCTACCGTCGATCTGAGGTCGGTGGACGGTATTTTTTTAGGATTAGCTTACTCCATAAAAAAGGAAGGTTTTCGTAAAGATCCATATGGCAGCAAGCAGAAGTTTTCTGTCTTAAAAAACCTGAATTCCAGAGCCTTAATACTACAATATAACGCACAATGGATTTCCGTTTTTAAAAACACCGATTTTACTATCGATGGGTTTGCTGATATGAAAGGAAATATCCTTAACTTCTTTGGCAGGGGAAATGAAACCTTTTTTGATCAAAGTGGTGATTTCAGAACATACTACCGCACCAACTTTTCATATTTCCAACTTGATCCGGCATTCCGTATTCGCTTTAAAAGAAACATCTCTATAAGCGCCGGTCCTTCCTTCCAGCATTTTAAGTTTAATCCCGCAGGTAATTCCGGACGATTAATCAGCACCCAGCCCATAATTGACCAATACGATTATTTACAAAAGGATAAAAGCCATGCAGGCCTGTTTCTGAATTTTGCATGGGATCGCAGAGACAACATGCTGTTTCCAACCAAGGGCCTGAACTTCACAATAAGAATGCACGGTTATACAGGATTAAATAAATATTCAGATTCATATGCCCAGGCATTTCCCCAAATTTCCTTTTACAAATCTCTCGACTCCAAGGGTAAATTTATTCTGACGAACCGCACCGGCGCAGGATTTACCTTGGGTAAAACCGCATTTTACCAGAGCGCGTTCCTGGGCAGCCAGGATAATTTATTAGGCTTTAGAAAGTTCCGCTTTGCAGGAGATAATCTTGCCTATACGAACTTCGAAACCCGGATAACCCTACCTAATTTCATGAAATACTTTCTTCCGGGTAAAATTGGCCTGATTGGCTTTTATGATGCGGGAAGAGTATGGATAGAAAATGATACATCCGATACTATTCATCATGGATATGGAGCCGGAATATTTATATACCCCTTTAAACGATTATTTATCAGGGCAGTAGCAGGTTTTTCTGATGAAGGGCTGCAGCCTTCAGTAACTTTAAGACAAAGATTCTAATATTGGATCCAGGGCATTTTTTGTTATAAATCGGCTTGATACATTCTCAGCAACTCTACGCTTACTGGCTTTGCAACAAAATCTATTACGATGGGGAATCCCCTGGATCGTTCAAGGTCGAGAGGACTTACAGAAGACGACAAGAGCACAATCTTTGTATTATTAAAAGGCTGAAATTGTGGTTTTGAAAACTCGTTCAGAAAGCCCCAACCATCCATAACAGGCATGTGTAAGTCTAAAAAAACTAATTCAGGGTACGATACGTTTTCATCAATACATTCCAGCAAATTTACGTAATAAGCTATCGCCTCTTTTCCGTTTGAAGCCTGAACTATCTCGGCCTCCGGCAGTACCTTCCCCATTAACCTCCTGTTAATCAGAGACGCTACTCTATCATCATCAATAAAAAGAACTTTGTTCAGCATATGCTTTATTAAATGTTAGTGTAAACTTTGTTCCTTCATCAACTGCACTCTCTAACTCTATCCTGCCGCCGAGGGCCTCTATTTGTGATTTTACTAAATATAAACCCAATCCTTTACTGTCAGGATGATTATGAAATCGCTGATATAGTCCAAAAACCTTGGACCGGTACTTCTCCATATCCAGGCCAATTCCGTTATCCTGAAAGGTAAGCACAGATTTTGTTTCATACTCTTCAATCCTAACTGTCAACTTGAGTTTTCGCTTATCAGACCGATATTTAATTGCGTTAGTTAACAAATTAAGAAAAATACTTTCCATATAGGCTCTGTTAAAGTTAATAACAGTCCCGGGTTTCAGATTGAGATCAATTTCCAGATCAACTTCATCTATCAGGTTAGAAACCTGGGCCGCGACCTTCTGAAATAAGGATAGTAAGTGAATGTCTTCCTGTTCTAAGCCAGTATTCTCTTTGATATATAAAATCTTTAACAAATCATTAACCGTATCATTTAATGAGTTTGTAGAAGTTCCAAAGCCCTGAATGATCTCCTTCAAGGATGAATCTTCGATAGTATTAATATCAATTAGCCCCAACAAGCCCAATAGGTTCGATAGCGGAGCCCTTAAATTGTGAGACGTGATATATGAAAACTGCCGCAGATCTTTATTATGCATTGTTAGTTCGTGTATGAGTACCTCTCTTTCCTGCTCTCGTTGTTTCCGGTCAGTAATATCACGATAGTTGAAAACAGTAGCTTTAACACTTTCATCCCCGAGTAAATTGGTTGCTGTTCCTTCAATCCAGATATAGTCGCCATTTTTATGTAGTATCCTGTATTGCTGATATACCGGTTTCCCCGGATTTTTAACCAGGGCGTTATAGAGTTTTTCGCATTTTTCAACATCCTCCGGATGTACATTCCCGAACAATAATCTTCCCGCTCTTTCCTCCAATAAATAACCAGTAATACGTTCTACTGCCGGGCTTTCATAAATGATTACTGCTGAAGCGTTGGTAATTGTAAGACAATCTGTACTGTTCTCAATTAAAGCTCTGAAGCGCCTTTCTTTGTTAGACAACTCCAAAGTTCGTTCCTTAACTTTCAGTTCGAGTTCCGCGTAAAACTGCTTGATTTTATCTTGTTGAAACTTATCCTGTGTGATGTCTTCTGATATCCCTACAAGGTACAAAGGCTTCCCCTCCTCATCCTTTACAGGTATCTTTTTCGTGCGGAGCCAACGCTGGCCTTGTTTGGTTAAAATTGGCTCCTCTTCCACCTCAATTATGGATTCATTTTTAAATACTTCCCAATCTTTTTCCCTGAAGAATATTGCCTGCTCCCGAGGAAAAAAATCAAAATCTGTTTTACCAATATAATCTTCTCTTGAGATGCCTAATAATTGTTCCCCAGCCTTATTAATTGCCGCAAACCGAAGATCCTGAGCATCTTTTACAAAGATCATGTTTGGAATATTCTCAACAATTGTTTCAAGGAACAACTTGCTTTTCTTGATTTCGTCCTCAGCCTTTTGGCGTTCGTCTGTTTCCGCTTCCAGATCCCAATCAATTCTATTAGCCGCTTTTATTGAATTCAATATCACAAAAAGTGAAATCGCCAGTATAGTAAAAAAGAAAAGTACTAGTCCGAATGATGAGGGATATAAGCCTTTTTTTTCTCCGTAAAGACGTAATATGTCCAGAATTAAAGGAACAATTATGATCGTTGGAAATAAGCTTCGGGCACTTCTTCCCCCACTGTAATGACTTATTATCTCTGCCATATATCCCTTATCCTTACCCGCTAAAAGTATAGATACCGATAACATCAGTATCCATAGAGTTCCGTTTAGTGTAATAAGGGAATCCGGAAATGGTAAAGCTAACTCCGGCATATCATGCAAATAACCGATAAGTGACATGACCGCTATTGAAGCAGTGATGAGCGAAAGTGATTGTGACAGAAATGCCTTTTTAAAAGTCAACAGAAACAATGAAATCCCAATGAGCAAGAATGCGAAGGCAGAATTCACCGGAATCAATACGAACTTTCCATCCCAAAAAGACCTTCCTGTGGAAAAAATATAGCTATCGACATTATGATTATAGAAATATACCAGGAGCCTTAATGCAGTACCAAAAATGACCAGCAAGGACAATGCCTGACCCGCCCTGAAACAATAAGAACTTTTGTTCTCCCCGGATACCAACAGTAAGACGGAACCGCATAAAATTGCTGTAATGGCCACAATTGGACTTGTAGCACCTGACTGAGGAAAAGGCTGCTTAAAAATATGAATATCAAACAGCCATGTTATTAAAACTAAAATCGCTGTTACGATTACGCTAAATGTAATGATAAGCTTAGTAGAATGCAGCTTCCTCAGTAATAATGAATCTGCTGTATGAACCGGGTTATTGTTTCTCAAGTTTAAAAGGTTATAATTATAGAATTAGGTGCAAACAAACGCTATTTATACGTGGGAGCATTCTTTTTAGTTCTGGCAGATTCTTAAAAAAACGGGCTCGTATGTAAGGCGTTTTTGTGACACATCTAAACCTGAGTTCGATTTATTCAAATAGCAAAATTTCTTCGCCAGCGGGCAATAGTATTGAGTTGAGTGCTTGGTGGAGACTGCAACCACGGCGACAATGCCCAGTTGGTGTCCTTTAGCTTACACGGCGACAAAGCTCATGAATCGGGGTTTTAACCCTTTTGTGTCCCCGCTGGCGGGAAAATTAAAGGGGTTGGTTGATTCATTTGTTCCCCCTGTGTCGCGTCCTCACCGACATCTTTCAAATCCTTAACTTAATAGCATTGGATCAGCGTTTTCAGCATGATGTCTGGGCACCAAATTAAATCTATAGATTGAACTCAGGTTATAACAGAAATGATACGCTGTATTTTACTCAGGTCTTCAATTTGTTTGTAATTTCGATTAACCAATTGTCCAGTATTCCAACGTATTCTAAAATAAATATATGACAAAAATAAGACGCGTTTTATTTTTTCCCTTGGCTTTATGCACCACATTATTCTTCTCTTCCGGAAGCTTTGCTCAGCTTGGCAGAAGATTCCCTTCGGAGCGTAAAGTGGTAAAAGACCCGGTTACCGGCACGATGCTTACTTTTTTAACCAGCACACCCGGGGGCGACAGTAAAATTTATCCAACACACCCTCAGTGGACCTCGGATGGTCAGTGGCTGATATTCAGATCGAGCCGGGCTCAGGGCGAGGCGATGGCAGTGAATGAGAAAACCGGCGACCTTGTACAGGTATCGGAAGGCGGATATAGCGGAGCTCTTTGTATTGCCCAAAAATCGATGAAATTATACTTCTTACGCAATAGCGGGAACCAGACAAGACCTGCTGCAGCAGTTTCACAACCGGCAGGTCCGCGGCAAAACCGCAATCGCTCGATGGATATTGTTGAAGTAGATCTCGCGAAGCTTTTTGCCGACAGCAAGGCTGGTAAAATGCAGGCTGCCTCTGTTTACCAACGGATTTGTGGCACAACGCCTGCAGAAATGGGTGCAAGCGGCGATCTTGCCCTGGATGGTGGCGAAGAACTAGTTTATTTCCGTATAGGTAAAGAAGAGGCGACAAAATACCTGGCCGCCGGCACGAAGATTTCCGAAACTTTCGGTCCACGCAATATGGGAGCAGGGCCTTCCGGCATAGGCAGTATGAATCTTAAAACCGGACAATTTAAACATGTAATTTCAGTACCATTTCAGGTTGGGCATATTCAATCGAATACATGGAACCCGGGCGAACTGGTATTTTGCTGGGAAACCGGTGGTAAATCGCCGCAACGTACCTGGACAGTACTGTCCGACGGAACCGGGCTTCGCCCTCTTTACCCTGAGGCCGATTACGAATGGGTGACGCACGAGGCGGTGATTTCCCGTGATGAAGTGGCCATGGCAATTATGGGTCACAGAAAAATACCCGGAACTAATACGGGAGTTACAGCACCGGCAACTGCTGTTGGCGGGGCAAATCCCGGCCAGGAAGCAGACTGGGGACCATCAGGAACCCGCGAAAAGCCCACCGGACTGGCTATAGTCAATCTTAGAACAAGAGAAATGACTATTGCGGGTCAAACGCCGAGTGGCAGCGGACTTTGGCATGTTCACGGCTCTCAGGACGGCAGATTTGCAACAGGTGATGATTTTTCACGTACACTCTATCTCATAGACAGACATACCCGTGAAATGATCAAGCTGACAACCGGACATAAAGCAACAGCTGCGGATCATATCCACCCAACTTTTAGTCCGGATGGAACAAGAATTCAAATACAATCGGCGATGCTTTCGGAAGACGGCAGATCTATGAATATTTGTATTGTTCCCTTACCTGAGAATTGGTTGAAAAGGAAATATTAGGAGGGATTTGCTTAGCTGTTTTATGAGGACAGCTTTCCTTAACAAATTTTAAAAGCAAATCACAATAAGGATTATTTGAGAAAAAAGGCGGGGCAGCTCGCCTTTTTTATTTTTCTCCGTGGTCTGTGTCCCACAGACCCATCTCCATATCATTTTTCTCCTAATTCCGATGATCGCTAATCAAAATTGTTCTTTATCGATATCGGCCACTGACCGGCCTTTGATCACCACCGGATCTGCTCCGTATCTGAACCGCATCTGAACCGAGAAATCTCGGTGCAGTCGGTATGGTGATTCGGTGCAGATACGGAACATATAGCGGATATATCAGAACATGGGTAGAACATGGGTAGAACATTGGAGTTCGGGCGATGAACTCTTTCTCCATGGTAGTTGTCCCACAGACTATATCTGTATCATTTGTCTCCTAATTCCGATGATCGTTAATCAAAATTGTTCTTATCACCTCATCCCTAACCCTTCTCCTCGAGGAGAAGGGAAACAGAGGCGGATAATACGACGATGGGTCTTTAACAACCTTCTCACTACGTGTTATACAGGCCAGGCATCATACCGGATAAGGCGACATATACTCTCTCCTTGAGGACAGGAATCAAGGGTGAGGTGATTCCACCAACGGAATCAGAGGCTTACTCTACAACGAATGCTTTAACAACATTTTTGCGCCAAACTCGGGACCGGATGAGAAACTATCGTTTAGGGAGTGCAAGGGTAATTGAAACGCCAATAGCGTTGGCCGAATACTTCTGATCTGCCTGGTCTTTATAAGTTATAGCTGTATACGTCAGCCCTATTACGCTATATGCTAACTCAACCGTGGGCCCCAGGGCACCGCGGAAAGTTATGTCTTCTCCGAGATCGTCCGCTTTAAAACGAATGACCTGATGAGAAGCTAATCCCGCACCGAAACGTAGTTTTTTAGTCGCCATCCAATTGGCAGTAAGTTGAACAGGCACTCTGCTCAAACTGATGTTCGCATTATCGGCCTTAGTCGTCACAAATTTGTACCCCGCTGTAGCATGAAATAACAATCTTTTTAAACCCGGAACTTGATATTCTGCTCCGATCCCGATAGAGGCCCCTTGACCCGCTTTGACAGACTGCTTGCTTCCATCAACAAAATAAACCTCTGCCACATCATCACCACCATACTCAAGACCTCCCCGGATTAGAAAACGAAAGGGTGAGACTTTCTTTTCGACTTGTTGGCCAAACGAATCACAAAAGGTTGCAGATAAAAAAAAGGAAAGCAGTAGGAGTTTTTGGATAATCTTCATATTGGCGATCAAATACGAAAAGTTTAATCTTAGGTTTCATAAAATACTGCTAGAAAACGACTGACCTATCTAACATTCTGAAGACAAGCAGGATAAATTTCTTTGTGTATCGCCTTGCTAACTGACGCGATGTGGATGAGAGCGAGCGAAGAATTCGCCAAGCTCTCTGCACCTCGTTCCAAACCTGGACGATTTAGGGAAGAATTTCTAAGAAGCGTCGCCTATTACATAACAGAAATGACCATTTACGTCATCGTAATGCCCAATTACAACGCCGTAATGTCCATTTACACTGACGCAATGCCCGATTACATTAGCGTAATGCCCGTTTACATAGTCATAATACCCGTTTACATGACTATAATGCCCAATTACATGGTCTTCCAAATTTACTTTTGCATGTGTGTGTGTTTGTGAAACGGGCGAAAAATTCGCAGACCTCGCTGCATCCTCGTCACAAACGAGGACGATTTAGGGGACGATTTAGAGAAGGGCACCAGACACGGGTGGGATAGCGACAATCTAATTGTATGGTTTCTTTTATCTTTTACCGGTTCCTTTAGAATAAAAATTTCCCGCCTCTGAATCCAGTGTATAATTGATCAGTTTGCTCAGTTGGTCGGGTGTTAGATCACACTTAACATTTACATAAACCAACTGGTTTGCTTCCGGGACGGAAATGGAAACTGTGATCCTTTTTATCACGTCCTGGTCATTCTGATCTGCTTTTAAACAAAACCATTGCGAACCATTATGCACCGAAAGCCATTCTGCACCGGAAAGCCCATTTATAGAATTCCGAAAGTCAGTGACCAGTTTTGGATTGGTGGTTTCTGCAAGTGTGACTCTTACCTTTTTGATCCCGCTTGTTAACTTGACAATTTCACCCGGCACATTTTCCCCAAATCTTAAATAATTTTTTATCATCGGCTTGCCGATAAACATAGGCACTCTAATTGTTTTCACTGAAACCGTGCTGGCATATTCATTCTTATTGAAGACATTAACATCACTGCGCGAGGAAACAAAGCACGAACTAAAACTGGCTGCTGCAAGTAAAAAAATAAAACTAAGCTTTATTCGAAATATACTTCGGGTCATGATCTCTTTGTGACAGGTTAAGAAAATCATTTTTGATCCGAAATAAATTTTGATAATTCGGCCATTGGTATCTCCCCATCCAGCAACATTAAAACATTTTGGTCACCGGTGATAGACAACAATAAGGTGTGCAGTATGTCTCCGGAAGAGTCTGCTGTTAATAATTTCATTTTTCTTCCGCTGGAATTTATGGTTACCAGTTCCACAAGATTTAATTTTTTTACGGCCTGGTTAATTTCATTTTGCAATCCTGGAGAATTCTTCCCTTGTTGTATGGAAATCGATCCCAAATTTACAAGGCTGTCTAATAGTTTGCCTCCACCTGAGATCAGGATATTTATAGAATTTACCTTCCCTAATAAAGGTTTTATTTTCTGCAGATCTTCGTTATGTATGTTAAGTCGGTTCAGCATGCTAAACATTGGCTTTCCTATTTTAATAGAAGTAATACCCTCTGCCTCCTGGTATTTATCAAATATTTTGTGGACATCATTCAATTGTCCGAAAGCTGTGCCGTAAAAGAAAAGGACGGCGATGATTGTGGTTAAGTTCTTCATATTCATTTTTTTTTAATTTTTTATTGCTTTTAAGTTGCATCAAGTTTTACGTTGATTGTTTTTTTATATCGATTTTCATGTTATGAGATATTATTCCTGATCAGGGTGTCTTATAGCTCTATTTTTATCCGGCTTTATCGGTTTTAGTTCATCTACCGTAAGGGTAAGATTCTGCGAAATCATGGCCAGTGATTCGCGGGTTATGGCAATTGCATCTGCTTCATTCGTAATAGGTTGGCCGTTTACAATTACCAGGTACTCGGGGGAGTCTAAATTATTGCTCACACCTGTTGTATCTGCCTGCCTGATACTTTTCTGTACCGGTCTTTTCTTATCGGTATTCACAGCATAGTCCCTGTTTATTTTCGATACTGTTGTTACTTTTTCTGCTCCCTGTGATGCCTCTTTTATTTCATTTTCCGGTGATACAGCGGTTGCCCTAAGCTCTTTATTAGGTTCTGCCGTTTTATTCGATGCAGGTACATTTGCCATTTTATCCGTTTGCGGTTGCGGCCACAGAATATAAGCAGCTCCTATTATTGCTACCATAGCCGCTGCTGACAAAATTCTTTTCATCCATACTCTCCGGGCCGGAAAAGCTTCTACCTTATCTGAGGGAATGTCATTCATAAAATCCTCAAATTCCCAATCCATTTTTTGCCCTCTTTCCTCCTTCAGCATTTCGGTATATAAAATATCCTGCTCGTTGACCAACGCTTCTGATTGTAACAAACTAATCTCTTCCGCACTTGCGGTGCCGGCATAAAATTTATCCAGAAGCCCACTATACTTTCCGCTCTTCATACTCTTGAAGTTTTATTATTTGCATTTTTATTTTTTGTCTTGCTCTGCTAAGGTTTGTCCTCACTGCGCCTTCATCTATATCCAGTAACTCTGCAATTTCTTTAGTATCAAAACCTTCCACGTCGCAGAGATGAATTGTAATTCTTTGCTTTTCGGGCAGTTTATTTATCGCGCCCTTTATGAGCTCTACCATGTTGCCCGGCGAAGCCTCCGTAGAAAGAGATTGCGTTTTCGCAAACTGTCCGTGGTGCTGTACGATTGTTTGCTCCTTCTTCAGCCTGTTCAGGCAATCATTTCGCAATGCCTTTATTACAAATGCCGTTAAGTTTTCTATATCATTCAGTTCATCTTTTTTTTGCCACATCTTCATCATAATATGTTGCACCGCATCTTCGGCTTCGGGTGCATTATTTAATAGCCGCAATGCTAACCTGTACAACAAATTTTTTAAGCAAAAAACCTCCGCCTTGAACCGAGCAGCATCCATATCGTGAACCAGTTTTATATATAACAATTGACAATGCCAACCCGTTACATCAGGGATAAAAATAAATGTAAGGTTTAATGAATTTAGAAACTAAGGTATGCTGGGCGGGTAAACAGATCTACCCATTCAACAATGGTACAGGTGATGAAATAGGTTTGATGCTGGTTCGTAATGTAATATAGATCACCGGACATTGGTAAGGTTGATGGTCTTCCAAATTTAGAAATTCATTTTGGATGGGAATAAAACGGGCGAAAAATTCGCAGACCTCGCTGCATCCTCGTTACAAACGAGGACGATTAGGGGATAAAAATAAATGTAAGGTTTAATGAATTTAGAAACTAAGGTATGCTGGGCGGGTAAACAGATCTACCCCATTCAACAATGGTACAGGTGATGAAATAGGTTTGATGCTGGTTCGTAATGTAATATCGATCTCCGGACAGTGGTAAGGTTGATGGTTTTCCAAATTTAGAAATTCATTTTGGATGTGAGTTAAGGGGCGAAAAATTCGCAGACCTCGCTGCATCCTCGTTACAAACGAGGACGATTAGGGGGGAATGGCGATTGCAGTCTTCAGGCTTCGAGATGTAAAGCTTTTAAAATTCAAGTACAGCACAAGCGGACGCTATGAGATCCCTCCTAAGGTCGGGATGACAAAATGCTAAAAAAAGCAGAACGTATCTTTTCCAATTTGCAACTGTAAAATAAAACCCAAACAAGACCTCTTATTAGTTATTTTAGCACGGGTCACCTTAAAAGATCAAGTATGAAGACTGTATAAAATAATTTACCATCTTAATTTCCGCCAGCAATTCCTCTCGCCCCTAAAACATCCGCCCCCCTTTTGTGGTTCTATAATATCATATCACAATTACACATTAGATTATATCACAAATGACAACAGAACCTTCATTCTGGCAACGTATTGGCATCCACGAATGGTTTTTAAATGATAGCGGCTCTGCGCCAACAGCACCGGAAGCTCTTACACCCAACGTCGTTTATAAATACATCATAGATAAATTCAAAGAATCTATCGGGCAATTGACTTTTGCCGACAGAATTGTTTTCTACCACGAATACATCATAAGCTTTAACCCGGAAGATTACCGGGAGTTTATGGATAACAAAAAGGGCATTTTCGGACTAATTGTTCAGGAAGCGGTTAAGAAATTTTACGAAATACTTAATGAATACCGTGAAAGCGGAAAAACTGTAGAACCATCGAGCAGTAAATGGGTTTTCCGGTTTGTATCGCATCCGGATTATGCCCGCGGCGACAAAGGTTTTATCGGGAAATTGCTGCCTGGAGGAAGTCATAAAGAAGAAAATTTAAGAGTTACTTTTATACCACGTCAAACCGGTATTGCCGAAACCTTTGATGTAAACCAGGACATTTTAAAAGGCTTTAACTTTTATAGTGAAGGATATTATGAAGTACCTTACGTTGAAGAATTAAAATACGATGCAAGCAAACTGCAAAATACTGAACAACCCGGATTTGCCCGGTTTGAAACCATTTTGCCTGATAAAGCTTATCGCGGACATAAGGTTGAATATTATATGAAAGATGCGGAGATTATTGTTTCTGGCGATGAAGAAACCAGAGAGGATTCAAATATTTTCAAGATCCCGTCAGAATGGGTCAATACTCCCCACTTATCAATCAAATTTAATAACACTGACGGCAAATTTTATCTGGCTTCTTTCGGCGAAAAAACTATTGTTAATGAAAAAGAAGTTCAGAGGAGTGACCCACATTCTCCTTCATGGATTGAACTTCCTATAAATTCGAGGATGATTTTGAATGGCATTATCGGAATCAATATTTTTAAATCGTAATATGTCGCATATATTATCAGTAATGCTTCTTCTCATTTGTGTCTTTTTACTGGCAGCACATTTTAGGGATATTAAAAACACACATAAACGTAATGGCTGAAAACTTTTTTGGAATAACCGATACCGGTAAGGTACGCGATAACAATGAGGATGCCTTCATTGCTAAGAAAGTGATGAACAATAAGTTTATTATTGCATGCGCTATTGATGGAGTGGGTGGATATTCAGGTGGAGAAATTGCCGCCGAAATAGCCCGGGAATCTATATTTGAAAATTTCGCAAAGCCAGCCGGAAATTTAATCGAAGCGATGAAAGCCTCGTTTATTCTTGCCAATCAAAAGATCTTTGCAGAGAAACTCCAAAACAAAGAACATAGCAAAATGGCTTGCGTATTGACGCTTGCTGTTGTTGATGTAGAGAATAATCAATTTCATTATGCCCATGTAGGAGATACCAGGCTTTATCTACTGCGCGATCTGTCCCTGGTAAAGGTATCAAAGGATCATTCTTTCGTAGGCTTTTTAGAAGACTCGGGACGCCTGGATGAGAATTCAGCCATGAAACACCTTAAACGTAATGAAATTAATAAGGCGCTCGGATTCGGCAAAGACATCGAAACGCAGGATGATTATATTGAAACCGGCAGCTCTCCTTTTTTACCCGGCGATATGCTTTTGCTTTGCAGCGATGGCCTGACCGATATGGTTAATAAAGAAGCGATTACAGAAGTCCTTAATAGCCAGGCATCTCTTGAAGAAAAAGCAAAATTATTGGTTGAACTGGCCAATAAAAACGGGGGTAAAGACAACATTACAGTAGTACTTGTAGAGAACGACTCTGCGTCTTCGTGGCAGGCAACACCCGCCCTCGGCACCGTTCATGAATTGCCAAAAAAAAACCAGGATCCGGCTCATAAGTCGCCTTCCGGTCAAACCCGGCAGGAATTGCCGGATATTACACCGAAATCGATACACAAAGAGCCATTAAAAAATAGAAGCAGCGGAACAAATAAGATCCTTGTTTTTCTTTGTCTGCTTTTCTTAGGCACCAGTCTCTTCTTATTATGGAGAACTACCAGGCAAAATGCCTTTGCAGAATCAGCTGAAATTCCTGCGGCCGACACTGTACAGAACAGTGAAGAGATTAAATTACAGGATGCTATTAATGCACTTACCGGCGACACGCTGGTACTTTCCGATTCGGTATTCAAACAAGCAATTATTCTTACCGATACGTTGACCATTCATAATGATTCTTTATTCATTCTCAGTAAAGGAAAAATAGTCCTGAAAGCCGACTCTTCTTTCAGAGGTCCTGCTATATCACTTTCTACCGACTCAAGATTCATACTTCTGGATGGCGTTCAATTTGAAAATTTCGATGTAGCACTATCTGCTCAAAATGATGCTTTGTACCTGCGAAATGTGCTCTTTGTTAATTGCAAATGGCCGGTTCAAAACTATTTCATTTTCCCCGACAAACAATATGTCACCGGCCGTTTAGCCGGATCTTATTTTTTTAAAACAGATTCTTTAAATACACCAAAACGATAACATGGCAGAGGATACTCCCTTAAAAAAAAGCCGAAAAACTGAACGCTTATTTCTTCTAATCATCTCTGCAGTACTGGCACTCTTATTCTTTTCTCTTTATTTCGTTTTACAACGCGACTTTAAAGATGTCAGCAGCCGCCTGTCGGATGGTACCATGCTAAATCTCAATAGCCAGGATCCCGGAGAAGGCATTAAAACCTTACTTCAAAAAGGATATTATTTTGAGGATAAAAAAGACATCAGCCTTATCCAGTCCGCAGTAGCCGCAGGTCTCAATCCTGCCGAAAAACCCATTGATAATATTGGAGAACTAAACAAACGCAAGTTTTTTGTAGAGGCCGATGAGGCTGATTTAAAAGGAGGCGAATCGTTCAAAAAACGGGTGAAAGTATCAAGATCATTGCTGGGCTTTACAGGAGATGATTCCATCGCCTTTTCTCAAGAAAGGTCCAAGCCCCAGCAGCTTCCATCAATTACAAATGTTGGCTTGGGCAAAAATTCTATCTCAGGTAAGATCTTAACGAAAGACAAGCAGCCTGCCTCCGGCGTACTGGTACGGCTTGAAATGATATTACCGCAGGACAGCGCATATAGCGAAACTGTAACCGAAGTAGAAACAGAGCTTGTAGAAAAAGGTCCGGGATTCAAAATGGTTTATGTTCTGGACTCTCTTAAACACAAACAATTAGAATCATTAACAGCATATGCCCGTACAAATGCCGAAGGAGTATATACCTTCACAAAGCTCCCTGATGATAAAGCTTTTGAAATTCTGCCTCTTCAGCCCGGGTACCAGTTTGGTATTTCTAAAGGTGTACAGCAATTAAATAATGATAAAGAATTAAATTTCGTTCAGGAACCGCATACAATCCGTCTTTTTTCGTCCCGCGACTTTAATATCCTGAAAAAGGAACGTTCATTAATTGTACGTACGCCCGCTGAATTTAATAAGTGGTTCTGGATTGTTATGGGATGTTTTTTCGGAGGCTTCTTATTGGTTCATCTTCTTTTATCTTTCAGATTCCCGGAAGCAGATCAGCTGATAATCCCTTTTGTGATGTTACTTACCGGGCTTTCCATATTAACATTATTAAGCCTTCAGGATCCGCTTCGAGATCGTTTTTTAGCAAAAGACACATTGCTCTATCTGGGACTTGGTCTTCTTGGCATTTGTATAATGATGTTTGTTAAACTGCGAAAATTCAATGTAGACAACAGCTTATACCGGATGTTTGTATTTAAAAATAACCGCAAAGCTGCCAATGGCTGGCCATGGGCAGTGATGGCTGTGATTTTATTATCGTTAACTATTGTATTTGGCACCGGTCCCGAAGGGAGTGGAGTAAAAGTTAATCTCTTTGGATTCCAGCCCAGTGAAATAGTTAAATACCTTATTATTTTATTCCTTGCGGGATTTTTTGCATCAAATGAGCGTTTCATCAGCGAATACCGAAGCTACCGGAAACGCTGGTCGTTTTTTTACTTCGCCTTAGTCGCAATCGTTATTTCTATCCTTCTTTTCCTCATCCTTGGAGATTTGGGCCCGGCCATGGTGGTGTGTTTCACTTTCATCGTACTGTTTTCATTCTCCCGTGGAGATTTTATGTTTATGATCGGCTCGGTTGTATTGTATGTTGTTGCTGCCTGGATATTAAATAATATATGGCTGGCCACCGCAATAACAATAACTCTTGTAGTGCTGGCGATGCTATTTAAGCGAAAGCAGATCAGCGAATCGGCTATTATGGCCTTACTTATTATTGCAGGATTTTTACTGATTGATCAGATCCCATACCTTGATAAAGCTTTCCCGGGACCGGTTAAGCGTCTGACAGAGCGTAAAGCCATTTGGCAGGACGCCTGGAACAATGAAGTGTATGGAGGCGACCAGGTCGCCAATGGAATCTGGGCAATGTCGAGCGGAGGAATTTCCGGGCAGGGTGTCGGCGAAGGATTTGCCAAGACTATTCCGGAAGCACACACCGATATGATTTTACCTTCAGTTGGCGAGGAGTTTGGCTGGGCCGGAATTATCAGCATTTTTATATTGTTTCTGATTTACCTGCACCGGTCAATTCTGGTCGGACGAAAAACAGGCACACCATTTTTGTTTTATTTAAGCGCTGGAATTGGGGTCAGCACCTTTGTGCAGTTCCTTCTTATAGCCGGAGGATCGACCGGGGCTCTGCCTCTTTCGGGCGTATCCTTACCCTTTTTAAGTTACGGGGGCTCGTCTATGGTGGCCAATTTCTTTGCAGCAGGTTTTCTGTTATCGGCCTCTATGGTAAAAGGCACCGAGGTGCAAATGAGCTTCATTACGAAGCAGCATGACAAAAACCTGGTGCCGGCATTAGCTGCCGCTTTAATAGGTGTTTTATTGTTAACTGTGAATGTTTCGAGATATCTGTTCAACAACCAGAAATGGGTTGTACAGCCATCTTTGGTTGCAGACAGAAGCGGCCTGCGAATGTTTAGTTATAACCCCCGTATCGCAATTCTCATGAACAGACTTCAGGCCGGTTCATTATTCGACAGAGACGGACGCCTTCTTGCGACCAGCAAGCCCGAACTGATAAAAAAACAGGAAGGCTTATTGCGTGCCTCCGGAGGGTTAAATTTTGATATTGATTCGGTTATCCATAAACGCCTCGACAGGTATTATCCCTTTGCTGAGGAAACCTTTTTCTGGATCGGGGATGCCAATACAGGAATCTTTAATGGAAGCACTAACGGGTATTTCGCCGAATATCAGCATGCCGCAGAGCTGAGAGGATTCAACACTCCTTCAGAAAAAATTACGGCCATAGCCAGCGCTTATCGCGAGGATCGTTTCCTGGCAAGGGGAATTAAAGAGATGACTGTGAGCAAGAAAGATTACAGCGAACTGGCACCCTTATTACTGGCCGGGATTAACAGTGATAAAGTCGAAGAATTTAAAAAGCGTAACCGCGATGTGCAGTTAACTATTGATGCCCGCCTGCAAACCAGCATTCAACGGTCTATTGCATTAGATGATTCATTAAAGGACAACCGCGTATCGGTGGTGATTATGGAAGATAATACCGGAGATGTGCTGGCCTCGGCCAATTACCCTCTCCCTCCGGTAAACGACTGGGAACAAATGACGATGCCGGTACAGGAGCAGAACAAATTGTCGAAATGGATGACAACAGCCGATCTGGGATTTACTTACGCAACTCAGCCAGGATCTACGGCTAAAATTGCGACCACTATCGCAGCTTTCAATAAACTTGGCATGACGGCAACACAAAAAACTTATATGGTAAGTCCTTATGAAAGAATCCGGACAAAGGGGATTGAACCTGATGAAACGGGGAGAATTACACTAGAGCGCGCCGTGGTTAAATCAAATAATGTTTATTTTATAAAATTAGCTAATGAAGAACATTTGCAGGAAGAAATGGCAAATGTATATCTTAAAACAGGCATGTTTTTACGGGGAGTTGGGGGTTATTTTTATGAGAGAGACGGCCAGAATGAACAGCAGGAAAATAAATGGCGGGAATTGTGGAGAAGCACAGAATTTAAAACTAAACCGGCATACAATCCTAATAACATCAGACGAACCCGTGCGAAAGGAATTTCGGGTATGTCCTGGGGACAGGGTGAATTAATCGCAACCCCTGCTGCGATTGCCCGCATGGCGGCTGGCGTTGCAAACCACGGGAACATAGTAGCAAACCGCTATGTGTTAAAGGTTCACAATAACGTTCAGGATGTTAAAGGCAGCGCCAAAATCACTAAGGAAGGCCAGTATGCTGATGTAATAAAGGATTATATGCTGAAACAAAGTGCCGGAAAAGTCTATACGCTGGGCATAGCGGTTGCCGGTAAAACCGGTACCCCGGAAAGAGTATGGAAAAAAGAGCGGATAAATGATGGATGGTATGTATTTTTTGCCCCTAAGGCAAAAGGCAGCGGGCATATGGTGGTTTGTATTAGAGTTGAATCAACAAAAGGATCGAGTGATGCTGTGGCGCTTGCGGGTAAACATGTAATTCCTTTGCTATTACAAAAAGGATATATTAAAAGCTTTTCGACAGCTCAGCCAGTACAAGGACAGATAATACCGGGTATGGCTCAACCTGCAAAGCCTGTGGATTCACCAAACCGTTCCGAGACAAGTACACCGGTTACAATCCCTGAGGCAGAGAATCAGCCTTCGGAAAGTGACAGCACAAATGGGAATTAATTTTTGAAGGATTCTATTCTAAATTGTCATTTCGAGCGCAGCGAGTAATCTAATGCAACTCAAGAGATCTCTCCTTCGTCGAGATGACAAAGTGCATTCGGGATGGCAAAAAACGGTTGATCTAAAAAAGCCATCTTTCGGCTAATTGTTAAACGGACTGCCATTTTTTGAATATTTGAGAATTAGATTTCAATCATCCCAACAATAACCAGTGTTTTCTGTTTCTTTACATACAGACTCACTTCAAAAAGAAAGGCAGATCAATGTTCGAAATATTTAATACAGATGCAGAAAGTCCCCAGGACGTTAAAAGCCTTCGTGATGCTTTGCTTCGATCAATAAAAGAAGAATTACAAATAGTAGAAGGCGGAGAAGGAAAACATATAAGAGGAATTCAATTATTTATTACATGTTCTGAGAACGAAAAACATGTATACGAATCGGCAGTTTATATTGAAGAGCCTCTACTCTTTAAACATGAAATTCAGCGGATAGCGGATGATTTTGCTTTAGATCTGCCACAAGGCTGGACATTGGAAATTACTTTTGTAGATACATTTCCACCAGAAGCAAAAAAACTGGCTGAGGTTCATGCAGCATTATTCATCAAAACCCGCCAACAGGCGATTCAAAAATCAGGTAGCGCTTATATCAGGGTACTAAGCGGACAAGCCGAAAAAGAGGAATACCAGATTAGTTCAGCTTCTGGTAAAATCACTATCGGCCGGGAAAAAAGAGCTCAGACAAATGATGGATTTTTCCGGATTAATACCATTGCCTTTCCCGGCGATGTCGGAAATGACTGCAATAAGTATATTAGTCGCCAACACGCTCATATTGAATGGAATAATGACGCTGGATGCTTTATGCTTTTTGCTGATGAGGGTGGTGTACCTCCGGGGAACAAAATTAAAATCAAGTCGAGAGACGATGACAATCAGATAAAACTTAATTCTACGCATATAGGACATCGTTTAAAAGAGGGCGACCAGATAATCTTAGGAGAAACTGCAGTGATCGAGTTTTCAACTTCGGCACAATCATAGATACACATTAGAACTATCAGGCTATCATATCAGGAAAAGCCTGAAACACACCAGAATAAAGACTTATGCGTTGTACTACATAAATCTTTGGATTAATAAGAATGGCCAGAATATTTACCATAACAGAAGGATTAGAGAATATGGGCGCTTTGCGTACCGGTGGGCAGGGTTCTGTTTACAAAGGAAGACGTACAGGCCACATTATCACTGCTGTGAAATTATTACCGACGCCCATTCATGCGGAAGATGAGAACGATAAAAATTTCAGAGATTTTCAAAACGAAGTAATAAAGCTTAAAAAAGTAAATGAGGAGCCCAATCCAAACGTTGTTAAAATCCTAAATTCAGGCATCACAGAAAGCGGCTCTTTACCATTTATAGAAATGGAGTTTATTGAAGGTCCTGACCTTGAAGAGCTTTTAAAATCTCCTCACGATTCGGTTTTCAGTATCAGGGAAGCCATTAAGGTAGCCGATCAATTATCAAATGCATTAGCTCATTGCCACAAAGTATCAGTAAAGCATGGCGACATTAAGAGCAATAATGTTAAACTAAATATCCATTCCGGCAATTATATGCTTTTGGATTTTGGCTTAGCAATAATGTCTGATGAGCAGCGCCGGACCAGTCTGAGGCATGCCGGAGCTATTGAATTTATGGCTCCTGAACAGAATAATGGCGAAATGCTTTTCGAAACAGATGTTTATAGCTTCGGAGTAATTTTGTATGAACTAATAGCAGGTACAGTTCCTTTTCCCCTGCATGATAAGGGAGAAACTTCAAGAAACGCTGTAATGATTTCACATTTGGAAATGCCCGTGCCTGATATCCTTGAGCTTCGAAGAAAAAATCTCCCTCCCAATTGGTCGGATGAAAAGAAGGCCCATGAAATGATGGTTCCGGGATGGCTGATTTCCATAATTGCGAAGTGTCTGGAAAAAAGACCGGAAAACAGATTTAAAAACGGAATTGAACTTCACAAAGCCATTGTATTAAACAGCACAATACCGATTGCTGATAATTCTAATTCAACAGCCGGTAATTTCGCCGCCTTGCAGGAAGAAAATAAGCGCTTAAAAAGTCTTTTGGCGTCGCAGGAAAACACAAAAACATCCAAAGAAGCGGGTTATGCCCTCAACTCCGAAGGGCGGTCCAAGCGGATGTCGGGATCGATTTTAGGCGGGTTAAAGCCTGTGGTGATCGGACTAATCATCCTCTTTTCATGTTTGAGCTTATTCGCGGGTTTCTCATTTTTCAACAATCAAGAACCTGCGATCGATACGGTTGCGCTTCATGCCGAAAAACAGCAGCTTCGTGACTCTATCACTTATCTGGAACGGTTAAATGACAAGCGGTTACAGGATTCTATCGATCATGCAAAGCGGATTTCAGCATTGAAAGCGCAAATTGCAGAGCAAGAAAAGCAGACACAGTTTGTCAGTGAAGAGCCTGAACCAGAGAATAATGGAAAGAAGAAAAAGAAGAAGTTTTTTGATATAATATTTGAAAAACGCTAGGCAATACACGTTTTTCGTTAGAACTAAATTAATTAAATGGGCAAAGTATTTACAATAACAGAAGGCTTAGAAAACATGGGCGCACTGCGTACCGGCGGTCAGGGCTCTGTCTACAAAGGCAGACGAATCGGCGAAATTATAAGCGCTGTTAAACTTCTGCCCACCCCCATTCATACTGAAGACAATGATGATAAGAACTTCAGAGATTTTCAAAATGAAGTAGAAAAACTGAAAAAAGTTAATGAGGAGCCCAATCCAAATGTTGTAAAAATTCTGAATTCGGGAATAACAGAAAGCGGATCCTTCCCATTTATTGAGATGGAGTTTATTGAAGGGCCTGACCTTGAAGAGCTCCTGAAACCTCCTCATGAATCCGTGTTTAGTGTACGCGAAGCCATTAAAGTAGCTGATCAGTTATCCAACGCATTGGCCCATTGCCATAAGGTATCTGTTAAACACGGCGATATAAAAAGCAATAATGTAAAATTCAATATCCGTTCAGGAAATTATATTTTACTTGACTTTGGCTTATCCGTAATGTCTGACGAGCAGCGTCGCAGCAGCTTGCGTCATGCCGGGGCCATAGAATTTATGGCTCCGGAACAGAACGATGGCAAAATGCTTTTCCAGACAGATGTATACAGCTTCGGCGTAATTCTTTTTGAGCTCCTTGCAGGGGTGGTCCCCTTTCCATTAAATGACAATGGGGAAACCTCAAGAAATATGGTTATGGTTTCACATATGGAAACCCCTGTTCCTAATGTATTGGAGCTACGAAAAAAACATTTGCCTGAAAACTGGCCTCAGCACAAAAAAGAAAGCGAGATGCAGGTTCCTGCGTGGTTACTTGGGGTACTTGCTAAATGTCTTGAAAAGAAACCTGAGAATCGATTCAAAGACGGACTGGAACTTCATGAAGCCATAATATCTCATAGCACCATGCATATTAAAGGTCCCGGGGACGACGCAGAAAGTGTTGCTGTATTACAAAGTGAAGTTGACCGGTTAAATGCCTTGTTATTGCAGTACCAGGATGCAGCAAGTATAACGCCCGGACTTGCAGCTATACAAAAAGAACAACGTGAGGGGGAAATGTACACGGTCGCAGGCAAATCCTCAGTAAGCATATCGAAACCCGTGTTTTTTACTTTACTGATTTTACTTGCAGGCCTCGGAGTATTTGCAGCGTATTCCTTGTTAAACCGGGACAGCCAGAGCACTGAGGATCTAAATACCATGGCTATAGATAGTGTGAACACGGCTGATTCAAGTACACTGAGTGATAAAGAAAAAAAAGAAAAAGATCTGGCGGCTATAAGGGAGCGCACCGCACGTGCCGTAGCCCGAAGAGATTCAATTAAGCTTAGTGACAGCACTAACACGACTGAAGATCAGCCATCTGAAGAGGTCCCTGCTGATGATGAAGCGGGCACAGGAGACTCTAAAATAGATACCTCATTAGAAAGGCCACTGGGAAGTACAGATACCGATCCGCCCAAAATTCCGGAAAGGAAAAAGTATACACTTGCAGTAAATAAGGCTTTTTTTTATTCACAACCCGATGCTAATACCCGAAGAACCGCTCATCTTGTTCACTGGAACAATGCAGAACTCACTGCATTAGATGAGAAAAACGGCTACATTTATGTGGTATTCTTTAATACTTCAGGCCAGATCACCAAAGGCTGGTTAAGAAAGCGCGATCTGAAAAGAATCGGCAATTAAATTCTCAATATCTCTCAAAATACTTCTGGATTTTCAGTTTCCCTTACCGGTTAATTTATTAACAGGAAAAATCCATTAAATCATATAATCTCCGGCTTAAAAACCATTTGACGTTTACACCACTTTTAGAAGTATCAGACACGTCAAAAGTGTCTGATACTTCTCTCAAAAATTAATTTGAGGGACATAGGTAGAGAGGGTCCAAAGCGTTAACAGGAAAATATAATTCATTCTAAATTCGGCTATAACACAAAAGAGCTGTCGGTATTTTTAAGCCCAAATTTGTTTTTATACCAGTGAATGACCCTTAAAAGCTCCTCCTGTTCGTTTATTATTTTACTACTTATATTTTCAAAAATAAAAACACATCTGTCAGCAGCATCGGATAAAAAACATTGAGCATTAAATTTTTCATCCGATTTTAAAATTTTTGTCACTTTAACACGAAGATCTCCGCCATTTTCACAAACAAAATCTGTATGAGGGATATCGCGATAGCTGACTAATAAATATTTTCCTTCTATATACATAGTATTAGTTTAATGATTTCTGACCCGGTTGATTGTCTCAACAAGCTGATCAAGGGAAAATGGTTTCGGAATAAAAGAGTTGCATCCATAGTTGCCTAATGATTCAAAAACCCTGGGATAGGCCGACATAATTATTACCGGGATATGTCGGGTTGAAGGATTAGATTTAAGCTGATGACAGAGCTCTCCGCCATTAACTTTCCCAATTAAATAATCAATCAAGATAACATCGGGATTATAATCATTCACGGTTTTAAGAATATTTAAGCATTCTCCGCCAGTTTCTACCTGAAAATTTTCATAAGAAAGCGCTTCTTTCAATACTTCTAATATCAAATCATCATCGTCCATCACTAAGACCTTGCTGCCCATTCAATTTATTTTATCTATTTACGATCGTGTGCAAAATAAACTGATCTCTTTTCACGAGATCCACCAGGATTTCCGTTTCATCCACACCCAATGCCATTTGCTTAGGCTCCTGAGTGATGTTAAAATAGGTATCGTATCCGAGTGGCAAGGTTTCCAAACGAGGTTTTACGGTTACAGGGGTAAGCGTAATGGTAACGTCTGTATTACCTTTATTTATGGTTTGGGTTCTTGACAGGCAGTAGGTATAACCTTGCCCGATTAAATAATCCAGGATAGGTGGTGTTAATTGTACTTTCATGTTTTTTTGTTGGTGTATCATCAAATTTAAACCTAACGAGTTTCCCAAAAAAGGGGGTAATTACGCTTAATTGCAAGGCAACTACCTGTTGTGAGTAACAAACCGAATACACATTAACCTGCCTGGAACTTGTAATTAAATAGCGGGAATACTAAAAAAGAATTTAGCGCCTTTATTTTTTTCGCTCTCGAACCAAATGTGTCCTTTATGCCTTCTCACAATTTCGGCTGTGATATAAAGACCCAGACCGTTACCGGAAATATTTTTCTCTCCTACCAGACTGGTTCTTGAAAAACGTTTAAAAATTTTCGTCTTTTCTTCCAGGGGGATACCGATTCCAAAGTCTTGCACACCAACCGTAATGGTATGGGATTTTGGATCAAAAAAAACGCGAACAACTATTTTATTTGAATCCGGAGAATATTTTATAGCATTTGATAATAGATTATTTAAAACCTGGGTAATTTTCACTTTATCGGCAACAACCAAGCATGGACATAATTCCTCTATATCTATCTCATGGTTTTTCTGCACAACTCTGAAATCCTCAACTACCTCCTCCACAAGTTCGGCAATATCAAATTCGTCTTTTTCTAAGTGTAATTTATTTGAGCGAAGGCGGGAAACATCAAGCAGAAGGGATGAAAGCTGAACTAATTTTTCAGACTGCTCTTCGATTTTTTGCAGGTACTTTTTCACTATTGGAGAAGCCCCCTCTAAATTTATACGCTGAAGTACCTGTGCGGACGCTTTAATAACCGTTACAGGGGTCTTTAACTCATGGGTAGCAATGCTTATAAAATCATCCTTTTCCTGTTGAAGAATTCTTTCCTCTGTAATGTCCTCTATTGAAAGAATATTAACAATGCAATTGTCGGGAGCAGATATAACTCTTTTTGCATGAATAAGCAGAATTCTTGACTTTCCCGATGGTAACACATATCTAAGTTCGAAATCTTTACAATTATGTTCACGAGGCAGAATATCGTTGAATAATATACTCAGATGATGTTGGTCTAAACCCGGAGTTAAAGAATAAAAATTCTTTTCATGAGTTTCCTCTTCTTTAAGCCGGAATAATTTATAGAAACTTTTACTGGCAGTTTTAATACTCAGATTCTGGTCCAGGATTACCACTGGCTCTTTAGTAGTTTCAATAATGTTACTGGCAAGCGATAAGGCCTCAATCGCCTGATTACGAGACTGCTTTTTTTCCTCCAGGTTATGAATTATATTAGTAAAGCCTTTGTGCCTGTTTTGTTCATCAAACAACGGAAAAACAATATCTCGCGCCCAAAACAGATTGCCGTCTTTACAGATATGGAATTCTTCTTTAATAACCTTCCCTTCTTTCAGAGCAGTTTCGATCAGATACGCGGGCACATCATGACTCGCATCTTCTTCTATAAATAACACCGAAACATTTAAACCAAGAATCTCATTTTTAGCATACTTGAACAAATGTTCTGCGCCGGAGTTCCAGCTATTGATCTCACCTTTACGGTTAGTTGTAAACACAGCATAATCCTGTATGCTATCCAATACCTGCTCAAAAAAATCCTCGCTATATCTGAAATAGTGGTCGTCACAGTAATCTTCCTCACCCAAAGGTGAATTATTTTGAGGCTTCAGATCTACCAATAAACGGGTGTTAACCGAAGATGACAGCATCTGCAAGGGCTCATGGGTTAATTTATAAAACGTATTATACCCTTCAGGAAGTTCAGGCAGTTTGGGCTTCTCTTTAAGCGGACTTAAATGAATTGTTTCGAAGTTATCGTTAAAGAACTCCGATTTGGCCAGAGCATACGTATAACCTTGATCTATAAGAGTTCCCAGGATTTGAGGCGTTAATAAAATTTCCACGGGTAAATGTTTAAATGGCTAATTAATTCCCGACTATAATTGCAAAGAACTTACACTCCTCACTTAAACTAAGCAAGCTGATCTAATTTCAGAACTTTATTAATGCCTTGCAATAATTCATTAGTGCCAAATGGTTTCGATATAAAGTGGTCGCACCCAAAGCACCCGAGTATAAATTGACTTGGAACATACGCTGACATAATAATTACAGGCAGATCTCTTGTTTCCGGATTGGTTTTAATCTGCCGGCAAAGCTCGGCACCATTTACTCCGCCAAGAATGAAATCTACTATAACTACATGCGGATTAAACTCCTCGATATTATTGAAAATATTATAAGTCCTACCTATGGTTTTAACGTCGAAACCATTATTTACAAGGGCTGTTTTCATGGCTTCCAAGACCGCAATATCATCATCCAGCACCAAAATTCTCTTTGACATATTAAACAACTATTAAATGTATATCCATTAACGAAAACGCACGCTTTAATCATAGGATTAATTAAAGCTTAGATTATCCTTTTTTCTTATTAGTTAGATTGAATACAAAAGTATTATTTTATATACGATTAAGCAAAGGAAAAACTACGTGGTTTACTGAGGGAATTACCTGTTTTATACAGAGTAAACAGCTGAAATTGTGAGGTTTATTAAAATAAAACGGAAACAACTGAATGATATTAAGAATATTGAAACCCTTGCAATAGAATTTGCCATTAAGCATTCGGTTCATTCACCCTCATGAATTGCAAAACTGTTTTCAGTCGCTCGATGTGATTATTGACATCTTCAGTCCTCGATTTAATATCTTCGGCAGAATCATCTGGTGAATTACTGTTATAAGCTGAAGAAATAAGGAGAAGATTTCTTCTCTCTTCAAGCATCCGTATGGCTACCCAGATCGCTTTTTCGATTCCTTCTGCCTGTGCCTGCAACAGTGTTTGCAGTGTATAAACGTGCCCGGTATGACACCGGTACCGAACCACGGTATCTCCCTTAATTTTCCACAGGCCGCCTCCGCACTCAGGGCAGCTAAAAAGAGTTTGCTCGCCGATTTTCTCCAGATCCTGAATCTTACTCGAAAGTTTTTCTGTTATTTCTGCTTCAATTTCCAATTCTCTGGGTACACGAATTTCAGGACCGGAAGGCTTGGAGAACAGATCCTCCAATATATATCCCATTTCAGAGATCGAAACGCGATAGTTGACATCCACATTATTCAAAACGTTGGCGGGCATATCAGAAAATTCAGCTTCTTCCGGTTCCTGAACAATACAAACTCCACCGCTGCGCTTTATAGCTCCCATTCCCGATGTTCCGTCATCCATTAAACCGGTTAAAACAATCCCAATTACTTTACTGCCATATGCTACAGCTGCGGACCGAAACAAAACATCTATAGATGGGCGCCAGCGGTTTTCCCGTGCTCCGTTATGGATGCAAATTTCGTCCCTTTTAATAATCATGTGGTGATCAGGAGGGGCTATATATATATGACCTGGTTTTATTAGGTCTCCATTTGAAGGAATTTCACAAATTAAGGAAGTATGCTTTTGAATGTGAGTAACTATTACAGGTCCGATCGAGTTTTTTGAAACATGCAGTACAATAAATACCGAAATATTATTGTTTTTAGGGAATTTTGAGATTAATTCCGCTACCGCTTTCAAACCACCGGCCGAAGCACCAACAACCACTATCTTTGTTATTTCAGGCATAAAAGTTTCAGAAAATCTCCCTAAATTTAATATCCACAAGTGTTCCGGCACCTTCTTCAGATTGAATATCCATGGTACCATTTAATAAATCCAAACGATTCTTAATACTATGAAGTCCCGATCCCGAGGCTTTTATTTCATTTTTATTAAAACCTCTTCCGTTATCTTTTACATTAATTCTTAGGCTTTTGTTTTTTCTGGTCGCTTCGATTTTTAGTTCGGTAGCCTTTGCATGTTTAATCACATTATTTACCAGCTCCTGAATAATACGAAAAATGCTGAGTTCCTTGTTCAGATCAAACCGGCTTTTCAAACCAGAAACTCTTAAATGAATTTTCAGATCGGTGGTATTAAGTCTTTTAGACATTTCTTCGAGGGCTGTACATAAGCCAAAATCGTTTAGAATTGCGGGGGCGAGCTCAAAAGAGATATTCCGGGTTTCGCTTACAGCCAGATCCAGTAGCGTATTTAACTCTGTAAATACCGCGCCGTCTTTATCCGTCCGTTTATAATCCTGAAGTTTCAGCTTTATCCCGTACAGCAACTGGCTCACGCTATCATGTAATGCTTCACTGATACGTTTGCGTTCATTTTCCTGGGCACGAAAAACTGCGGTCAGAATATTTTTCTGATGTTCTGCCTTTAATTTCATCGCTTCTTCTTCCATTTCTTTCCGATGGGTAATATCCATCAGTATGCCAACAAAAGACTTAGAAGAACCTGGTCTTTCTATTACATGACCACGGGCAGAAATGTATGCAATATTTCCGTCGGGCTTAATAATACGATACTCAACTTCAAGGTCATGTTTATACTGTATGGCATCCTGGAATTGCTTGTTGAGTTCCGTCCAGTCATCCGGATGAATCCTTTTAACAAAGGAATCGAGAGTTTGTACAGAGTTGGGATCTTTTACTCCATAGATCTGCCAGCTGAACTTGTCAAGTAAAATATCCTTAGTACCCAGGTCCATTTGCCAGGTTCCTGTTACAGAAGCATCCAAAGCCATTTCGAGCCGTTCTTTTGTCTCCTGTAGCTTCAATTCAGCCTTCCGTCTCTCAGTAATATCAATAACAGCCAGGTAGCATTGTTCTTTTCCAAGAAAGCTGTCACGGATAACAATCCCTTCGACCTGAGTATATATAGTTTTTCCTTTTGCGGTATAGAGGTTAAACTGGTTGCTTTGTTTTTCAGACGAGTTAAATATCCGTCTGAAAAACAAATAAAATGCATCTGCATCCGAACTGTCAAGAAAACTTTGAAATCTACGGTTTACAATAGTACGCTTTGCACTTTCTAGCTGGTTGCATCCTGTAGTATTTACCTCCAGTATTATGCCATTATGATCCAGGATAAAATACCCTACCGGTGCCAGATCGTATAATCCAACGAATTTATGACGCTGGTTTTCCACCTCTTCGTTGGAAAGCTTGAGTTCATCGTTTTGCATTTCCAGTTCAATATGCTGAACCTGGATCTGATGTAAAAGCTCCTGGATCTCCTTTGTGGAAAACTGAAGATCTTTATCCTTTACCACATCAGACAAAATCTTTTCAGCCTTCTTCCGAAAAAGATTAAGCACCGCATCTTCAGCATATACCGTTTTCTTAACTTTAGTCACAATACGAAGGCTTACATATCTATAACAATTAATATTGAAGATGTTTCTTTAGTATTTTTATTAACAAAGCGTTTCAAGCTGATTTTAAGTTTAGATGACTCTGTCGAAAAATCAGCCGAATCTTCGTTAGTATCATTATCGGCTGAAACCCCATCCTTTAAAAATTTATCAAGTTTACTGTTCTCCCATTTTTCATGAACCAGCTTAGAGAATGATTTCCCCCCCAGTTCTTTTTGTTTAATATTAAAGCTATGTGCTAAAGGCAAATTCCCTGAAATTATATTCAGGGTTTTATCTGTTAATAGTGCAGGCTTGCTTATGGCGTTAAGATTTTGTTCGGCAAATCCTGATAAAGCCTCTACCTGTAACTGAAGTTGTTTAAATGAAGTGATCTTATTAATAGTCAGAACCGCACCACTAATAAAATTATCCGTAGTGCGATAGGGCATTATACGCAAGCTAAACCACTCCC
This sequence comes from Pedobacter superstes, assembly GCF_037622515.1. Taxonomy (NCBI): domain Bacteria; kingdom Pseudomonadati; phylum Bacteroidota; class Sphingobacteriia; order Sphingobacteriales; family Sphingobacteriaceae; genus Pedobacter; species Pedobacter superstes. Next base: position 241,946 of record NZ_JBBJCN010000005.1, on the reverse strand, counting down.
CTTGTTTGGTCTGAACCTCCAGTTCCTTCACAGAAAGCGTATCAATCACATCTTTAATTTCCTGCTCTATGTTGCTGTTGTCGAAATTAGATACAATGTGTGTTATCGAGCGACCCAGATCTGTTGGAATTACATTAAAAATCTTTTTTATCTGTGGAGTATAGCGCAGAATGTCGAGATTGTTATTTAAAAAGATAGTCCCTATTTCCGTATTATCCAACATGTTTTTCATGTCGTTATTTACCTGGGTTAGCTCTTCACCTTTAGACTGATACTGCACATTAATTGTCATGAGTTCCTCATTCAGCGACTGCATTTCCTCTTTGGTAGTTAGGGCCTCTTCATTTGTGCTCTGCAGCTCTTCATTGGTACTTTGCAACTCTTCATTGGTAGATTTTAATTCCTCCAGCGAGGTTTCCATCTGCTCGACCGTATTATGCAATTGCTGCTTGGTATAAATCAGATCCTTTTCGAGCTCCTCTATGGCAACATTATAACCGGCATTATCTGTTTTACTTTTTTTTGCTGCCTTTTTTAATATCCCTTTATCTTCAAAAACCAGCAGTATTAAGCCATGCAAAGGGGTATTGTCTAATGTTTTGACCTTAACTGTTACCAACCTGGTGCTGGAGTCCTCCTTTAATTTTACATCTTCAACTTTTACTTCAGACCTGTTTAAACGGGCCTGATGAATAGCATTGCTCACTACATATTTTAATTCTTCTCTGGCCATCCTGAAAACGTTCATTACCGCCTCACCAGAATTTAATTCAAGAAACTTACTCAGTTTACCATTGATGTATACAATATCGCCTTTCTCATTAACAAGAATAGAGGCAGGGGTGTAGTTCTCCAGAAGAATTTTACTGAAGGTATCTGCTAAAGTCTTCTTTTTAGGGGTGGGCTCGTTAACCTCTGGCCTAATAAGGGGTTGCCTTGACACATTAAAAGGAAAATCAATCATTTTACCTAATATTGCCAGTCCATCTTTACGTTCAAATATTTTCCACTTAGTATCTAAGGGGACGAACATATCGGTAAAACCACCTATTGTTTCTGCGGGCCCCTGAAATAATATCCCTTTAGGATTAAGCGAATAATGAAAAATAGGAATGATTTTTTTCTGCAGCTCTGCGGTAAGATAGATCATCACATTACGGCAGGATAATAAATCAAGCCGGGTAAACGGAGCATCTTTAATGATGTTATGCTGAGCGAAAACAATCATTTCCCTAAGTTCCTTTTTTACCTGGTAGGTATCGTTCTTCTTTATAAAAAAACGTTCGATGCGATCTTCAGAAATATCGGCAACAATATTACCATGGTATATGCCTACACGGGCAAATTCAACGGCATCCAAATCAAGGTCGGTCGCAAATATTTGAACTTTCGGAACTCTCTTGCTTTTCAACGATTCGAGATATTCCATTACAATGATGGAAATAGAGTAGGCTTCTTCACCAGTGGAGCATCCTGCTACCCATATACGAATGGGTTCATTATCAGGCTTGCTTCTTAATAAGGGTAAAAGATGATCGGTTAACGCTTCAAAAGAGGCAGAATCGCGAAAAAACCGGGTTACACCGATCAGCAATTCATGAAACAGCACATCTAATTCATGCGGATGCTCCCTTAAATAATTCACATAATGTCCGTAATCCGATAACTGATGATAAGCCACTCTCCGGTCTATCCGACGGGTTACAGTGCTTTTTTTGTACTGGGTAAAATCATGCCCTGTATGCGAACGCAGGAGCATTAAAATTTTATGTATTGCTGTTGTGTCTTTGCTTTCGAGCTGTATTTCGTCTGATACTTCATCGGCCATCAGCGGATGATTAAGAAACTGGATAAGTTTAATAGGCATTTCTTCAGGAGGTAAAATAAAATCTGCAAGACTGGTATTAATAGCAGCTCTGGGCATACTGTCATACTGCGCTGTGCCAGGTTCCTGAACAATAACAATCCCCAGTTTTTCCTTAATCATTCTTAAGCCAGTTTCACCGTCGGATCCCATTCCCGAAAAAACAATACCCACCGCCCTGTTCCATTGGTCCTCGGCCAGACTTTTAAAAAAATAATCTATTGGCAGCCGGTATCCATTGGGCATGGCAGGCTTTAATAATAGGAGCTTTCCATTATGAATTCCCATATCTTTATTGGGAGGGATCATATAAACTTTATCCGGTTCAACGGCTAAACCATCTCTGGCTTCCAATACAGGCATCGTTGTAAAGTTTTGAATAAGCTCATAAACCCGGCCTTTATGATTAGGATCCAGGTGCATAATAATAACAAAAGCCATCCCACTGTCTGCGGGCATATGCAGAAAGAAATTTTCAAAAGCATGAAAAGAACCGGCAGAACCACCCATTCCAACAATAGCAAAAGAGGCCCTCCCGGTAGCATCTAAATCAGAGTTGCTCTTTTTTTTAACCAGACTATTTATTGATTTTTCCTTTTTTGCGTTAGGCATTGCAAAATGTTTAGAGATAAATTTATGATCTTATATAATGGATTTATATAGTCTATAGAAAAACGCGGTGCTTTTAAATACTAATCAATAATTCCATTGCGAACCGCAAATCGGATTAATGTTGCAGTGTTTCTCGCTCCGGTCTTCTCGAGAAGATTTTGGCGGTGACCTTCTACTGTGCGCCTGCTTGTGAAAAGCTTTTCGGCTATTTCATTATTCGTTAAACCTTCTGCTATTAATAATAAAATCTCAATCTCCCGGCGCGATAAATCTATAGCGACTTTTATTTCTTTATTATCAGACTGAGGGAGGTTGTTAAGTTTTGCTATGAGCTTCGCAGTTAACTCAGAGCACACATACATGCTTCCGGCCATAACATGCCTTATAGCAAATACCATTTCTTCCTCACTAACATTCTTTAACAAAAACCCTGCTGCCCCTATCTTAACCGCCTGAAGGACATAGTTTTCATGATCCAGCATGGAAAGGATCAGAACTTTAAGATCCGGGGATTTTTTTTTAAGCTCTTCAATTAATGCCATGCCATTCAAGTTGGGCATATTTATATCTGTAAGCACTAAATCCGGCCTCAAACCCTGTTCCAGTAATTGTAAAACTTCAAGTCCATCAGTTGCTTCTCCAATGACATTTATATCGGCCTGCTTATCAAGTAAAGAGCGGATACCGTTTCGCACAATATTATGATCTTCAGCTAATAATACTTTTATCACGGTCGGTTATTTTAATTTATTCAGCAGGTAGCTGGATGCAAACAAATATCTATAAAAAAATACAGTTTTAAATACCGAAAACCCCTAATTTATTTTGGAGAAGATACGTTCTCAGAGTTTATAATCAGGCGTTTTATGTTTTCCAGATACCTGTTTTACCAATAAAACTTTTCTTGCTTAATATACGTTTATATTAGTATAAATTAAACATATGGACGACAATATATTTAGAAGTCTGGATATAGACAGAATCAATATTGATGAATATTACGAAGTTGAATACTGGTCTAAACAATTTGGCCTGCGCCCTGAGGTTTTTAAAAATCTTATTATCGAAACTGGAATTACTTCCGCAGAAAAGTTAAAAACATACCTTCATAATTTCTATGGTGAAAATGTTGCATAGCATGTAATTTTCCAAAGACGAAGCCTTGGCGAGAATTTGAAGAGTTTCTGTTTTTTTATAGCAGGCTTTTCTTAATACCTTTTAATTTGATGGCTTTTACTTCGGCCCCTCTTCTCCATGAATTGGGATAGTAAATGTAAACGTTGATCCCTCTCCCACTTTAGAATCAAAGTAAAGTTTTCCTTTATGCCTTTGTATAATTTCCCGGGATATAAACAGACCTATTCCCAAACCGGAAAATTTAAACGATGTATCTTCCACTCTGAAAAATCTGTTAAAAATATAGGGCGCTTTCTCCTCCGGAATACCGACACCATAATCCTGAACCGATAGAGTAAGCATTTCTCCGGAGGTTTTAATTATCAGCAGTATCTCATCAGAATCGGGTGAATACTTCGCTGCATTTGATAAGAGATTTGAAAGAACCTGTTCCAGCCGGTGTTTATCGCCAAACACAAGAACATCATGATTGCCATTTAATTTTATAGTATGAGATGGATAATTATTCCGGGAATCAGTAATTGCATCATCTATGATTTCTGCAAAATTAAATTCGGCGAAATTGTAATTCATCTTTCCCGCCTGCATTTTAGATACATCCAGCAAATCGCTTATTAATGAAGATAACTTATGGGCCTGCCGCTGAGTTTTTACAATTAAATCGCTAACGGAAAATAGCTTTTCACTTTCAGCACGGCGGGATAAAATTTGCAAATAGCCATTTAAGCTGGTAATCGGTGTTTTTAACTCGTGACTTGCGATGCTGATAAATTCATCCTTCTTTTGCTCATTTTTCTTTTGCTCATCAATATCAGTTATTGAGCCGATCCACATATTATTTTGGCTGGAATCCTGAAGTGCAAGCGCCCGGGTTAAATGCCAGTAATATTTACCGTCTTTGGCCTTGAACCGGTGTTCAAATTGAAATTCATCGCTATTTTCGACCGCATCTTTCCATCTTTTCAGGTTTTCCTTCAAATCATCAGGATGGATAAAATGAGAGAGAGTAAGCTTGTTGATCTCTTCAATTGAATAACCGGTAAACTTTTCCCATTGCGGATTCAGATATAATAAATTCGCTTTGGCATCTGTTACAAAAATTTTCTGCGGCATAGTTTCGGCCATCAGTCTGAATCGTTTTTCGCTTTGTTTTAAAGCTTCTTCGGCCAGCTTCCGTTCCGTTATTTCACCTACCACGCCCGAAAACTTCACAGCCTTACCGGCACTGTTAAAATCTGTACTTCCTCTAGCAAACACCCATTTAATCCTTTCATCACCAGTGATTATACGGTATTCGGCTTCATAGATGCCGCCTTTGTCTATACACTCTTTTCGCTTAAGTTCCGTAGCGGCAATGTCATCCGGATGAATTCTGTTTATAAACAGCATTGGATCAATACCATGCGATGAGTATTCCAGATCAAAAATCTTCGACAAACTCTCATCAACATACATCACTTCATTCTCCAAATCACGTACCCATGTACCAATTAATCCGGAAGAGAGAGCAGATTTTAACTGAATTTGAGTTCTTTTAAGCTCTTCCTCTATTTTTCTTCTCCGCTCAATCTCTGCTAATGCTTCCGCATTCAGGCGGGTGTTCTCTAAGGTCAGCCCGATATGATTGGCAAAGTTCTGGGCAAAACGAAGATCCGCTTCATCGTAATTTTTATCCGGAGAAGAAGAAATGAAGGTTACTAATCCTGTAATTGTCTCTTTATTAAACATGGCAACTGTAATGCTCGAGTGAACACCCAGCTGGTTAACAATCGTTAACTGCTCTGGATCTGGTATAAAAGTTTCGAGCATTTCAGGAGTAATAAAAGGCAAATGAAAGGGTTGGCCAGTTTTTAAAACGAATGCACTACCCTGATCAGCATTTAAACCTACCGGATACTTTTCACGATATTCTAATGCCACTTTAATGAACTTCGGGTCTTCATGAGCCAGCTTGATCAGTTCCAGTTTACCATCCTTCAAAAGATCTATTGTAAACCAATTCGCAAACTTCGGAACAATTAAATCTGAAACTTTATTTAAGGCGTCTGATGTATTTCTTGCCCCGGCTAATACCTCAGCTGCTGTATTTAAGTAAGATAACAAGCGCTCATTTTTCTTATAAAGGCTGATATCTCTGATAAATAAATAGGCATAATTTATTCCGGTAGCATCCTCAATGTTCCTTGAACTTAATAAAGCATATTTCAGATTCCCGTTTTTGCATTTAATAACCGATTCCAGGTTATACAATTCCTCTGAAGCCTTCATGCTTTCATAAAGTTTTTGAAGTACCTGTTCATCAGTATAAAAATCGGATAGCGGTTTGCCAATGTATTCTTCCGCTGTATATCCTGTATACTTAAGCTCTGCAGCATTGGCATAAACTATTATACCATCTTTATTTATACCCAGAATATTTATAACACCTGTATCATGAAATTGCTGAAATGCCTGATGACTGGAAATCTGATTAAATAAGTCTGGCCGGTTTTGAATCATAACAGAGTTAAGTGCTCTAACATTTCTAAATTAATTATCTTAAAGGTTCACAAGCTACTTTCAACAACCATTGCAGGTTTATTTGCATAAATCAAAAGCGACAGGTCAGCTTTAATCAATATGGGGAACAATTATTAGCTCTTAGTGTTTGTAAGAAAAACATAATGCATGGGTAAATTATCAGTCATTCCAAATACAGAAAAACCAAGAATAGTAATAGTTGGTGGTGGATTTGGAGGTTTAGAACTGGCGAAATCTTTAACATCTGCGGAAGTTGAGATAGTACTTATCGATAAAAACAATTATCACACTTTTCAGCCTTTATTATATCAGGTTGCAACATCAGGACTAAACGGGGCCTCTATCGCATACCCTTTCAGAAAATTTTTCGAAAAGCAAAACAACTTCTTTTTTCGCCTGGCAGAAGTTTTATCTGTAGAACCGGATCAGAATATCCTGAATACCTCTATTGGTGTTATTACTTACACCTATCTGGTTATCGCTACCGGTGCGGAAACGAACTTTTTCGGTAATGAGCTCATGCATAAAAATGCAATAGCTTTAAAAAGCATAAGCGACGCAGTAATGCTTCGAAATACCATACTCTGCAATCTTGAAAATGCGTTGCAGGCACAGGACGAGGATCAATTAAACCTTTTGATGGACTTTGTGATTGTGGGGGGTGGCCCTACCGGGGTAGAACTCGCAGGTGCAATCAGTGAGCTCCGCAAACATGTTTTTCCAAAAGATTACAAGGAGCTAAACATTAAGCAAATGGACATTAACCTGATTCAAAGCGGTGACCAGTTGTTGAAAGGTATGTCGGCCGAAGCATCTGAAAAATCACTTGAGTTTTTACAGGATTACGGGGTAAAGGTTTGGCTGAACCGCCGGGTAAAGTCATATGACGGGCAAACGGTACTGCTCGATTCCGGGGAAGAGCTGAAAGCCCAGACCTTAATCTGGACGGCAGGCGTAATTGGATCGCCAATAAAAGGATTAAAAGAGGAAAGTATTTTTAAAGGAAACAGAATACTTGTAGATGAATATAACCTGGTAAAAGGCTATGAAAATATTTATGCAATTGGCGATGTATCGTGTATGCTGAGTGAGCAATACCCCGACGGACATCCCATGGTTGCACAACCGGCTTTACAGCAAGGAAAGCTTCTGGCTAAAAACCTAAAAAAGAAGTTTAAAGGCGAATCTCCTGTCCCGTTTAACTATCACGATCAGGGCTCAATGGCCACAATAGGCCGGAATCACGCAGTTGCTGATTTAAAAATTTTTAAAAAAGAATTCAGAACCCAGGGTTTTCTGGCATGGCTGATCTGGATGTTTATTCATCTGATTTCAATAATAAGCTTTAAAAACAGACTCATTGTGCTTTTAAACTGGATGTCAAGCTATTTTAGTTTCGATAAGGGAATCAGGCTGATCTTAGGAAAGAAGAAGGAATAAATTTCAATCTACTGAACATTAACATCGGTGTATTCCGGAAAACGAGATAAGAGAACTCTTGTTCTATATCTCTAAAAATTTTATAAATCTTTTCCATGATTATGTAACAAAAGCCCTCATAAATAAAGCGAAATTTGATTATTCAAAAAAGAAGAATATGAGAGCCCAGAGTTCCAGTGTAAAAGAAAACTTCCCGGTTACAGGCTTAAGCTGCACCTCGTGTGCAATAAGCGCAGAAACCATTTTGCAGTCGCAAAGAGGAGTTATTAATGCGGCTGTCAATTTTGCAAATAATACAGCATCAATAGAATATCTCCCTTCTGAAGTGAAGCCAGAGGATTTAAAATCCGCCGTACAATCTGTCGGATACGATTTAATTATTGAAGATGCAGAATCGGCGAAAGCCACTGTAGAAATTATAGAAACAGAAAAATTTAAAGAGCTGGAGAGAAATACATGGCTGTCTATTCTCTCCTCAATCCCTATTGTGGCAATGGGAATGTTTTTCATGCATATGCCTTATGGAAATTACATACAATGGGCGCTTGCCACCCCGGTGGTTCTAATTTTCGGTCAGCAGTTCTTTGTCAATGCCTATAAACAGGCAAAACATAAAAAGGCCAATATGGATACCCTGGTGGCCCTTAGCACGGGAATTGCCTATCTGTTTAGTGTATTTAACACCGTTTATCCCGAGTTTTGGACCAATCGGGGCTTAGAACCACACGTATATTTTGAAGCGGCATCTGTTGTAATTGCTTTTATTCTTTTAGGAAAGCTTTTAGAAGAAAGTGCAAAATCGAATACTTCCGAAGCTATTAAAAAATTAATGGGTCTTCAGCCAAAAACGGTGATCCGTATTACAAATGGAACCGAAGAAATCATTCCGGTTGAGCAGGTTAAGGTGAACGATACCCTTTTGGTTAAACCCGGAGAAAAAATACCGCTTGACGGTAAAATAGTATCAGGTAAATCATACGTCGATGAAAGTATGATTACAGGAGAGCCTACCCCGGTGCTCAAAGAAAGGGATGCCGGAGTATTTGCAGGTACCATCAACCAAAAGGGGAGCTTTAAGTTCGTTGCAGAAAAAGTGGGAAAAGATACCCTCCTTGCCCAGATTATTAAACTTGTTCAGGACGCGCAGGGAAGTAAAGCTCCCGTACAGAAATTGGTGGATCAAGTTGCAGGTATTTTTGTTCCAATAGTTATTGCTGTATCAATATTCAGCTTATTTACATGGTTAATACTGGGTGGCGATGATGGCTTTACGCAGGGTTTGTTAGCCATGGTAACAGTATTGGTAATTGCCTGCCCGTGTGCCTTAGGGCTTGCCACTCCAACTGCGATAATGGTCGGCGTTGGTAAAGGGGCAGAAAACGGTATTTTGATTAAAGATGCGGAAAGCCTCGAACAGGCAAAAAATATAGACGCCATAATTCTTGATAAAACCGGTACAATTACTGAAGGAAAGCCGGAGGTAATATCGGTAGAATGGAAAGCGGGTGCAAATCAGAAAGAACTTTCTGATTTAATTTATAGCATCGAGTCAAAATCAGAGCATCCCCTGGCAGAGGCGGTGGTGAAACACTTGCAAACTGAAACATTGAATAAATTATCTTTAGATTCTTTTGAAAGCTTAACAGGCGAAGGTGTATTCGCGATGTATAAAGGGGATGCATATTTTGTTGGAAGTCCTAAACTCATGACTCAGAATGCGATTCATATTGATAATGAACTGAGGCAAAAATCAGAGGAATGGCTATACCGGGCCTATACCGTTATCTGGCTCGCTGACAAAGAAAATGCACTTGCGGCTATCGCGATAGCAGATAAAATTAAGGACTCGTCCTCAGAGGCCGTAAAAACTTTACAGGATATGAATATTGAGGTGTATATGCTGACGGGCGACAATGAAACAACTGCACAGGCTGTGGCCAGACAGGTTGGAATCATAAACTATAAAGCGGAAACACTGCCCGGAGACAAAGCCGATTTTGTAAAGCAATTACAGGAGCAGGGAAAAAAAGTGGCCATGGTTGGCGACGGTATAAATGACAGTCAGGCTCTGGCGCAGGCTGATGTAAGTATTGCAATGGGAAAAGGAACAGACATTGCCATGGATGTAGCGAAAATGACTTTGATTTCCTCTAATTTATTACAGGTACCCAAAGCCATTAAACTTTCACGGCAAACCGTTAAGGTGATTAAACAAAACCTGTTCTGGGCTTTCATCTACAATATCATTGGGATACCTGTAGCGGCAGGGATATTGTATCCATTTACAGGTTTTTTGTTAAACCCTATGCTTGCAGGTGCAGCAATGGCTTTGAGTAGTATTAGCGTGGTAACAAACAGCCTGCGGTTAAAATACATAAAACTATAAAATGCATTCCCACGAACATCATCATCATACCCATGCTGTGAGCCCCAAATTACTCGCCGGCAGGGCCTTTAAAATCGGGATTATACTTAACATTCTTTTTGTAATTGCTGAAACAATTGCCGGATTAAAGTTTAATTCGATGGCCTTACTTACAGATGCGGGGCACAATTTAAGCGATGTGGGAAGTTTAGCCATCTCCCTACTGGCATTTACTTTAGCCAGGCGGAAAGCAACTGAGTTTTTCACCTATGGATATAAGAAAACAACCGTTCTGGCAGCTTTAGCCAATGCTGTTATTTTACTTCTAGCCGTAGGTATTATGATGTATGAATCAATAAGGAGATTTTACCAGCCACAAGAAGTACAAGGGATGGTGGTAGCCTGGATAGCCGCAGCAGGTATCGTTGTTAATGGAATCTCGGCATTCCTTTTTTTTAAAGATAAAGACAGCGACCTGAATGTAAAAAGTGCATATCTTCATCTGGTTGCCGACGCTTTAGTTTCCCTTGGTGTTGTTGCCGCCGGAATAATTATATCCTTTACCGGTTGGAACTGGATAGATTCTTTTATGGGATTGGTTATTGCTTTGATAATTCTTGTCAGCACCTTGAAATTATTAATAGAAAGTTTCAAGCTTTCGGTGGACGCTGTACCCCATGGAATAATTGTGGATGATATTAAACAGTTCATCCTGTCAAATGAAAATATAACAGATGTACATCACATACACATCTGGCCACTGAGTACTACCGAAAATGCGCTTACCGCTCATATCAGAATTAATGACTCTCTTACGTTCGATCAAAAAATGATGGTAATTAAGAGTTTGCGCCATTCTCTTGAGCATCAAAACGTTCATCACAGCACGTTTGAACTCGAATCAGAAAAAATAAACTGTGACAATAAAAGCTGTTAAAATGAAAAAGTATCAATTCAAAACAACAATAAACTGTGGAGGATGTGTAGCCAGGCTTACTCCTCATTTAAATGCAAATGCCGGTATCAAAAACTGGAATGTTGATATTAATGATCCGCAGAAAACACTGACTGTTGAAACCGAAAACATGGAGGAGACAGACATTAAAAAGATTGTTGAAAAGCTGGGTTTCAAAGCTGACCCGATCTAAAGATTTTCGGATTGTTCATTTTGATTGAATTTCTGTCTTCAAAATATTACAATAAAAAAGAACAATCATTTGGAGTTATACAATGTAAATAAGACTTTTACATATTGCTCAAACCGAATTAATTAGAAATAAGGAGATTAAGTGTTGACCAAGGTGCTTGAAATTTAGTTATTATTCTAATTTTTGCATCCCAGATAATACAGGTTTGCGTTTAAGATTAACAAAGCTTTTTTTACACTAAGTGTTTGATGCCTGCGTGGAGAGTCTGACACTTTTTTTAATTAAACAACCTGAGCCTTAGGGAAGGGCCGGGCCATTGTTACAACCTTTTTATTCCGGGTCATTAACCAATTTTTCTTTCGCTAATTATGAAAGAGTTGCATGAAATTGTTAAAGCATTCGAAGATGCAGATAAGCGTGGCTTAAGCACTGCTTTGGCAACGGTTGTCCATGTAGTTGGTTCTGCTTACCGGCATGAAGGCGCACGAATGTTAATCACCGAAAACGGCGAATTAACCGGTGCGATCAGCGGGGGCTGCCTTGAAGGCGATGCCTTACGCAAGGCCCGGCTGGCAATGGCAGAAAACAGGAAAATGCTTGTTACTTACGATACAAGCGATGACGATGATGCGAAATTCGGGGTTGGCCTGGGCTGCAATGGCATCATCCAGGTACTATTAGAACCTATAGATCCGAAACAAGAGCTAAATCCAATAAAATTATTTAAAACATTTCTTGGAAAAAGACAGAACGCCGTTCTGGGCACATTTTTTTCTTTGGATAATAAATCCGGACCCCAACCCGGGACTTCGATTTTAATAACAGATACGGGCGAAGTTGAAGGAACCTTTCCATTTAATTCTCTCAAAGAATTTTTTATCAACGACGCACTAACTACGCTGAAAAGCACACGCTCTGTCATTAAGCATTATACAGGACCAACTGATATCAAAGGATTTGTAGAGTTTTTAAAACCCCCTATTCACCTGGTAGTGTTTGGAGCGGGCAACGATGCAATTCCGTTGGTACAATTTGCAAACATTTTAGGCTGGGAAATTTCTGTAATCGATGGCCGCCCTAACTATGCAATTCCTTCACGATTTCCATCGGCGAAAAAGGTGCAGGTTACCAGGGCTGAAAAGGCATTTGATACTATTCATGTGGATGACTGGACAGTAGCCGTTTTAATGACTCACAATTACAATTATGACCTTGAGGTTTTACGTAAAGCAATACTCCTGAACCTGAAGTATATCGGAACTCTTGGCCCTAAAAAGAAATTGAGAAGAATGCTCGATGAACTAACGGAGGAAGAATTTGAAATACCCGAAGATAGTTTGTCCAGAGTTTTCGGCCCCACCGGATTAGATATAGGTTCAGAAACTCCTGAAGAAATAGCTTTATCCATTATTGCTGAAATTAAGGCTGTTACATCAAACCGGGAAGGCACTTCATTAAAATACAAAACTGAAGACCACGATGTTAAAACAGTGTCTTTACAAAAGCATATCCATTCAAAATTTCACTCGTGTAAGATTGATTTATGACCGGTCTTATTATCCTTGCTGCAGGATCGTCCAGCCGTTTAGGGCAGCCTAAACAAAAACTTATTTACAAAGGAAAAAGTCTTTTACGCCATGCTATTGATGAGGGCCTGGCATCTTTATGTTCTGTTGTAGTGCTAGTCCTGGGGTCTGATGCAGTAACTAATCGCAGGGAGGCAGAGATGTGTCCTGATATTCATATTACCATCAATCAGAATTGGGAAGATGGAATGGCTTCATCTATTAAAGCCGGAATATCTGAGTTATTAACCATTGACCCTCATATTTCCCAGGCTATTATTATGCTTTGCGATCAGCCTTTTGTTAATGCTGACATACTGAATAAGCTGATTAAAGAGAAAATGTTAAGCAGTAAAGATATCTCAGCCTGTAGCTACAATAATACAATCGGAACACCTGTTTTATTCGACCGAAGCTTCTTTCCTTTACTCATATCTCTTGAAGGTTCACAGGGAGCCAAAAGCCTTGTCTATGAAAACATCGATCTGGTTGCTCTTGTTCCCTTTCCTTTTGGGAATATAGATATTGATACAATAGATGATTTCGAAAAACTTAAAAGGTTTGACAATACGAATTAAAAAGAGGCTGCCTCTCGCCTGAACACAGCCTCTCTAATCTTTTTTTATTGAGCTAGATCAACATTTAAACTTGCTGCTTCCAGTCCCTCTGCCTGCGCTTTCACGATAATCTTTCCTGAACCCTTTACTCCTTTTATAATGGCGATAGCTTTACCCTGGTAAGCCTGGCGCTCATTGGCCTGGTAAGATTCATGGCTGGTTATATCCCCATTATCAACCGCTGCGATCCTACCCGGGCCTGAAATACTGAATTTAATCAGGTTATCCGAATTCGGACATGGAACACCATTTGCATCAACAAGCACCGCCTGTATAAATGAAACATCATCCCAGTTAGACGTAATTTTTTCCTTACTGCCTGTCAGGATAATTTTAGCAGGAGCGCCCGCCGATTTAAATTCTTCAGAAGCTACTTCTTTGCCCTTATTTTTCCCAATTGCTTTAATGGTTCCCTTCTCGAAGGTCACATCCCACTCCCTTGGTGAATCATTGGCAGGTTTAGGTAATGCGCCTAAGGATTTACCATTAAGGAAAAGTTCTACCTCATCGCAATTGCTGTAAACCTGAACTTTGGCATTATCATAGGTATCAAAGTCTGTGGGGGTCCAATTCGCTACCCATGGCCCAACTCCGGCATTTTCGGCTCTCCGCACAATATGAACTACCGGTTTATCAGACCACCAGCTCTCGCGTTGCAGGGACTGCTGCTTCCAGTTTCCTGCCCTGTCAAACAAACCCTGATTGTTGGTAGTTTCCGGCCAGTCGGCTTCTCCTAAATAATCGACCCCGGTCCATAAAAACTGCCCTGCCATAAATGGTTTATCGCGTAAAGCAAGCCACTGGTTTAATACATGGGTATTTTCGGTTCCAATAACTTTCCAGTGCGGATTCGCTTCATGAGCTGCAACCAATTCGTTCTCACGGTAATTCTGGCCCACAACATCCATATGCTCAGCAAACCCATTTAAGTACACTTTTGAATTCGCAGGTCGAAATAATCCCATAGTTACCGGCCTTGTACCATCATGTTTTTTAACAACATCTTCCTGGTCTTTATACACTTTATATCCGCCCGGATAAGATAAGTCATCATGTATTTCATTTCCGATACTATAAATTACGATGGAAGGATGATTCCGGTCTCTCAGAACCATATCCCGGGTATCTTTTTCCCACCATTCTTTAAAGTAAAGATTATATCCTTTTTCTCCGTTGTGTTTGGCTGCCGTCCAGGTGTCGAAGGTTTCATCCATAACCACAAAGCCCATTCTATCACAAAGGTCCAGAAACTCTGGCGCTACAGGATTGTGAGAGGTGCGGATTCCGTTCACACCCACTTGTTTTAATAATTTAAAGCGCTGCTCCCAAACACCAAGGGGAACTGCCGCACCAACCGCACCGCCGTCATGGTGTAAACAAACTCCCTTTATCTTATAGTTTTTATCATTCAGCCAAAAACCTGTGGCAGCATCAAACCTTGCATTTTTTATTCCGAAAGAAATAGTTTGATCATCCAGTACGGTTTTGCCTGATAAAATTTTCGTAACTGCTTTATACAAATTCGGCTGTTCAATATCCCAGAGCTTAGGATTATTAACCTCAATACTTTGTTCAATTATAAGAGCCTTTTCAGCCGGGATATTTTGCCTGCTCTCTGTAGTTTTAATCGCTTTACCAGTGGCATCCAAAATAGTAGTTTCCAGAACATACTCACCTGCCTTTGTGCTGTTGTTCTTAACTTCAGCTTTTATATTTACGGTAGCTTTTTCTTTGGTTGCAACCGGACTGGTAATAAATGTACCCCATTGCGAAAAATGGACGGGATTTACTGAAACCAGGCGAACATGACGATAGATACCTGCACCCTGATAGTATCTGGAAGCCGGCTGAACGGTATTATCTGCTCTTACAGCAATTACATTTGATTTTCCCTGACCATAATTGAGGTGCTTTGTTAAATCATAATTAAAACTGATATATCCGTAGGGTCTTTTACCTAAGTGGACACCGTTTATCCAAACGTCGCTATTCATCATTACCCCATCAAATTCTATGGTATGGATTTTTCGGGCATCGGCTTCTGATAAACTGAATGTTTTGCGATACCATCCAATACCTGCGGGTAAATACCCTCCTCCACGTGCCGTTGGATTGGCTTTATCATACGGGCCTTCTATACTCCAGTCGTGGGGAACATCCAGTGTACGCCATTTTTTATCATCAAATAAAGGTTTTTCAGCGCCTGTTGCATCAGATTTTAAAAACTGCCAGTTGCTGTCGAACGATACAATATTTCTGGCTTGAGCAGATGTTAGCGATGGAATGCCGCATGCAAGTACAAGCAGGCAAAACAACAGATAGAGAGGGTTGGTATGTAATTTCATTTTTAAATGGTTTATACTAAAATTTGATTAATAGCCTCAAGTTCTTCAGCGCTAAAGACGGTATTCTTTAAGGCCTGCAGCGAATCGGTTATTTGTTCCGGTTTGCTGGCGCCGATTAGTACTGTAGTTATTCGTTTATCTTTTAATATCCACGACAAAGCCATATGAGCCAGCTTTTGACCACGTTGTTTCGCAATAATATTCAGGGCTTTAATCTTTTCAATCCTTTCGGGAGTGATGTGGTCTTCGTTAAGAAACACGCCGCTCGTTGCTACCCTCGAATCAGCAGGAATGCCATGAAGATATTTGTCTGTTAACAGTCCCTGAGCCAAAGGTGAAAAAGGGATGCATCCTACACCTTCCTTTTCAAGTAAATCAAGCAAACCGCCTTCAACCCATCTTTCGAACATTGAATATTTTGGCTGATGAATCAGACATGGAGTACCCAAATCTTTCAAAATTTTAAAAGCCTTCTCTGCTTCCGCAGGGCGATAATTGGATAAGCCTGCATATAATGCTTTACCCTGGCGAACAATCAAATCCAGAGCTTGCATGGTTTCCTCCAGAGGAGTTTCCGGGTCGGGACGGTGATGATAAAAAATATCCACATAGTCAAGCTTCATCCTTTTTAAGCTCTGATCCAGACTTGAAACAAGATATTTCTTTGACCCCCAGTCACCATACGGACCATCCCACATGGTGTACCCGGCCTTAGTAGAAATTATTAATTCATCACGGTAATTGCGGAGATCCTGGCGCAATATCTTACCAAAATTTTCTTCCGCCGAACCCGGTGGCGGACCATAATTGTTAGCCAGATCAAAATGAGTGATCCCATGATCGAAGGCTGTTTTTACGAGGTTCCTGCTGTTTTCGAAATTGCTGACCTGGCCAAAATTGTGCCATAAGCCTAAAGACATTGCCGAAAGCTTTATTCCGCTGCTTCCGCAACGCCGGTATTCCATTGTTTTATAACGTTCGGGTGAAGGATGATAGGTCATTTTCAAATTTGATTTGTTACCAATAAATTGTATAAAGAGCTGTGAGTATTCCAAGTATTAACAGAGATCCGGCGATAAATGCAGGTGAAGGCTTAAACATGCTCCTGTCAATATCCAGGCCTTTTGCGATTACGCCATTACGCCTTTCAATTACACTGATAATGACCATTCCAAATACACAAAGGATAAATACAAATCCCATCCTGTCCAGGAAAGGAATTTCATATAACCCTTGAGGGGTTATTTTGGAGAATCCGAAGGGTGCTAAGAACGAAAGATCAGCAAATTGAGGAAGGAACTTAAATAACAGGGAAAGCAAGAATCCACCGATTGTTGCAAACATTGCGGCTCCGGATGTAGTGCCTTTCCAAAAAAATCCTAATAAAAACATAGCGAAAATACCGGGAGATACGAAGCCGGTGTATTCCTGGATATATTGAAAACCTCCTTTTTTATCAATACCTAGCTTCGGAGCAATAATAATTGCAAGAACCATAGCTACCACAACAGTAACCCGCCCTATCCAAACCATTTTTTCTTCCGTAGCCAAAGGCTCAACCTTCTTTTTGTAGATATCCAGTGTGAAAATGGTGGCAATACTATTGGCTTTCCCGGCCAGCGATGCAACAACTGCGGCAGTGAGAGCGGCAAATGACAGGCCTTTTAACCCGGCTGGAAGTAAATTCAACAAAATAGGGTAAGCCCTGTCGGGATTTAACTCCCCGCCATCGAGCATTTCCTGCTGAAAGCTGCCTTCCATATATAAAACATAAGCAGCAATACCCGGCAATACAACAATTACAGGCATCAGTATCTTAATGAACGCCGCGAATAATAATCCGTTTCTCGCGGTGTCCAGATCAGCCCCTAATGCTCTTTGAGTAATGTACTGATTGCAACCCCAATAACTCAGATTAGAGATCCACATGCCTCCCAATAAAATTGAAAGGCCCGGTAAATCCATATAATTTGGATTACTTTTATCAAAAATCATATCAAAATGATCCGGTGCATGCTTCGACAGTAAATTAAATCCATCAATAATACCGTCGCCATTATAATGATCAGAAACTAATCCCAGGGCTATGTATGTGGTAACAAGTCCGCCAAGAATCAGAAAAAACACTTGTATTACATCAGTGTATCCGATAACTTTCATACCTCCCAATGTGATAATGATGGCAAAGGCAGCTAGTGCGTACATGCAAATAGTTTTATCAATACCCGAAATACTATTGATGGCTAATGCTCCTAAATAGAGAATAGAAGTGAGGTTTACTATTACATAAAGCAGCAACCAAAACACAGCCATGATCATGCTTACCGTACCATTGTACCTCTGGCTAAGGAACTGTGGCATGGTATATATTTTATTTTTCAGATATACCGGAATGAAAAAGACGGCAACAATTATAAGGGTTGCCGCCGCAATCCATTCATAACTTGCAATCGCCAGGCCCATTTTGAATCCCGACCCGCTCATGCCTATAAATTGCTCAGCAGAAATATTTGAAGCAATTAACGATGCACCTATAGCCCACCATGTTAATGAACCTTCGGCCAAAAAATAATCTTTAGTGTCGGATTGTGAAAATTTCTTCCTCTGGTATATCCAAACTCCATAAACGGAAACAATTAAAAAATAAACCAGGAAAACGAGATAGTCAAGTGTTTGTAAATGGCCCATTGTTTAGATCTATAAAGGTTTAGCTTGTTTTATCGACGAATCTCTTATAATCATTATAGGTTCTAATACTATTTTGGAGGGAGCAACAGTGGTGTGCCCCTGCACAATCATATTATGGATCAGCTTAAATGCTTCTTCTCCCATTACAATAGTTTGCTGATCAATTGTGGACAGAGCAGGTGTAATATGTTCGCCAAATAAATCATTGCAAAAGCCAAAAACCCCTACCTCTTCAGGAACTTTAATATTCCGGGTTTTTAATTCCTTGATCACTCCAAGCGCCGTGATATCTTCTACCCCAAAAATTGCATCCGGCGGATTATCGAGTTTTAAAAAAGTGGAAACTCCGGTCTTGCCCGACTCAATTGACACATCGCCCTCATAGACCAAATCACTGTCATATTGCATCTCATATGCCGCAAGGGCAGCAGCATATCCACGGAGCCGTTCTCTGAAAATTTTTATATGCTGAGGGCCCGAAATATGAGCTATCCGTTTATACCCATTCTGGATTAGATGTTCGGTAGCCTTATAGGCTCCCTGGAAATCGTCTACCACTACTGAGGGTATACCCAAATCATCGTTGTTCCTGTCGAAAAACGCGATAGGAATATTTTCATATTGTGCTTTTTTGAAATGCGAGTAGTTTCTGGTGTTTTTAGCTATCGATACCAATATCCCGTCAACCCTGGCGCTGATAAAGGCATTTATACCTTTAATCTCATATTCTTCGGTTTCGTTCGACTGATAAATCAAGACATCATAGCCATTGCGGTTGGCAAGGTTTGTTATCCCATGTATTACGGAGCCAAAAAAAATGTGTTCTGCGGTCGGGATCAGGACCCCAATGACATGAGTTTTACCGAGCCGTAAAGAAGAGGCGATATTGTTTTTCTTGTAATCAAGCTCAATAGCCATTTCATTAACAAGCTTCTTCGTTTTTGCGCTTATCTCAGGATGATTGCTTAAGGCACGCGAAACGGTTGCCGGTGTAATGTTCAGCTTTTTGGCAATATCAATTAAGGTTGTTCTGGCTCGCAATGGTTACGTAATCGTTTACGAAACTAAATAACATTTATTATATCACCTAATTTTCAAATGAAAAACTGATTAAATTTTTCTTCTAAAGAGATTTAACAGTAGAAATATTAAGAATCCTCCGCTAAGAATACAGGCTGCCCTGGCGATATAATCCCCGTGCGTTGTATAAAATGTAAGCTCATCATTAAGATTGATATCTTCTTTTAAAGCAGTCGCATGCCACCATTTACTACGCTGAGTAATATCTCCCCGTTGGTTAATAAACCCGGATATACCAGTATTTGCAGACCGGGCAACCCAACGCCGGCTTTCTATGGCCCTTAATTTTGCGTAAAGCAGATGCTGGTCCTTACCCGAAGTATTTCCCCACCAGCCGTCGTTGGTAACGATTGCTATAAACTGCGCACCTTTTTTCACATAATCAGAAACATACTCGCCCCAAATAGATTCATAACAAATTACGGGCGCAGCCCCAATTCCACCCTGACTATAAAATACTGAAGGCTCCTTCTGACTTCCATAGCCTCCGGTAGTACCGCCAAAAGCTGCGAACAGAGGTTTCATGAACCCCATTGCTGATGAAAAAGGCGTTTGCTCCACACCAGGGACCAGCTTTGATTTATGATAGAACTGAACCCTTGAAGAATTCTCGATCTGGATGGCAGCGTTAAAGCTATCATAGTACTTATTATCCTGTTCAAGGTATCTTGCTGTTTCTGTCAGGGCAGAATCATAGATCAGATAACTTGAAATTCCGGAAAGCACGTTTGCATTAGGGTACTTTCTGAGAAAGCTTTGAACCTGGAGATAATTTGAATTGGTATGAATAAGACCCTCATTAACATCTTCGGGGATCGCCGTTTCCGGCCAGATAAAATATTCAGTATTAATCTGAGCAACAGAATCAGATAAACGGACAAGTTGCTGTATCTGGCTTGAGGAAGGTAAAGCTCCGAATTTTAAATAAGGGTCGACATTAGGCTGCACAACAACAACATTCGAAGGAGTGCCCTTTTCCTGGTAATTGGTATACAGAGTTAAGGAGTACAGGATGGGAAGAAGTACTATCGCAATAAAACTCCATCCAAAATTCTTTTTATGGGCTATTTTATTTCTACGTGTCAGGTAAAACTCAAAACCAACAATATTCGCAATCCAAACCCATAAGCTTCCTCCGTACACACCCGTAAATTCATACCATTGAATGATTTGATGAAAATTTGAAAAGCCATTTCCAAGGTTCATCCAGGGGAATGCCAGATCCCAGGTTTGATGTAAAAATTCGTAGCCCAACCAAATACAAATCAAGCCGATATAGCTGGTCATTCTCCCTGATATTAATCGCAACCGGTAATACAACCAAAAGCAAATGGCCATCAGTAAAGACGCTAACCCGAAAGGAATTAAAGAAACCAGTAAAGCAACCCATGCGGGCATTACAGAATGAAGTGAGTTAAAAACCCAATAAATGCAGGATGTATTCCATATTGCAAACGTAAAAAAAGACAAAGAAAAAATCTTTTTCCCTCTTCCCTTAGCATCAGAATTAATGATATTTTCTACCGCTAACAGCAATGGAATAAAAGCGATCAGCAGTAAAATTGAGGTAAAAGGAATTGGTGGCCAGGCCAGCCAGGCTATAAAAGCAGTAGCCAACCCTAAGGTATAATTATTTCGCACTTTTTATAACTGAGATAAAATATCGGCTTTCTTAGCTTCGTATTCTTCCTGTGTAATGAGTTGTTTTTCGTATAAAGTCCTTAGCTTTTGAAGCTTTTGTGTTATTTCATCTTCTAAAGATTTGGCTATCTCCGGCACGGGCACACTCGGGGCAACCGGAATATTGGCTTGCTCAAAACTCTTTTGGAAATTTTCTTCAATGGAAGGTCTTGTAGCGATTTCATTTTGAGGTCTCAGCGCTTTCTCCTTTTCTAAAGCCTGCGTTCTTTCTAATTCTCTGTTACGCTCTAGCTGCTGATTGCAGAATTGAAAAAGCTTACGCGCCTGAACTTTTGGAATATAATCTATTGTAAAATTTTCACCGGATGAGGGAACGGCAGTAAATTTAGCTCCAAAAAACTCTTCCTTGAAAGATACATCTTTAATGTCCTTCCAGCTATAAATCTCAAAATTAGTAGTTAAACCAAGATTCCCTGGCTTACAGAAAATCAGTCGCTTGTCTGTTACCACGATAGAATCAGGAATAAGAGTTACAGCAGGTTTTTTTTGCACAGCAAGATAAATTACCTGCTCTCCGGGAGTAAGCATGTCTGAAATTTTGCCTAAAACTTTTTCAGCGTTTTTTGGATCTTGCTCGTCGTTTATAAAGGGTTCAATGCGCATATTTTAAATTGGAAAGTCAAAATTAAAAATTCGAAAATTCAGCAGCGTAAAGACAAATGTTAAAATTAAAAATTAAAAAAGAGATTCCCTGACTTAAATAGGCTGTTTAATTATTCTTCATATTCTCTGTCCTTCATTTTATCCTTTTTCTTCTCGTTCTTTTCTTTGCCGGCCACACAAAGAACAAATTCTCCTTTTACAGTATGTGTCTCAAAATGAATTTTTATCTCTGTTAAAGTCCCTCTTACTGTTTCTTCAAACATCTTGGTAAGCTCACGCGATACCGATGCCTGCCGGTCTTCACCGAACGCGACGGCAAGCTCTTCAAGAGTTTTTAAAATGCGATGTGGCGATTCGTAAAAGATCATAGTACGTTCCTCTTCTGCCAGTTCCTTTAAGCGTGTTTGCCGGCCTTTCTTAACCGGAAGAAAGCCTTCAAACGTGAACCTGTCGCTGGGCAAGCCAGAGTTGACTAAAGCGGGCACAAAAGCTGTTGCTCCCGGGAGGCATTCTATTTCGAGATCATTTTTTAAAACCTCCCTGACCAGAAAAAAACCGGGATCCGAGATTGCCGGCGTTCCGGCATCCGATATTAAAGCAACGTTTTTACCTTCCTTTAAAAACCTTACGATTTCGCTGCTTGCTTTATGCTCATTGTGCTGATGGTGAGCAAATACCTTTTTATCGATATCGAAATGTTTTAATAAGGGGCCGCTGGTGCGGGTATCTTCTGCCAGAATAATATCAGCTTCTTTTAAAATTCTGATGGCTCTCAAAGTAATATCTTCAAGGTTGCCTATGGGTGTTGGTACGAGATAGAGTTTACCGGTCATAATTTGAACTAACTTATCCATTAATTTTTTGCTGCTCCTCTCTATAATCCCTTTCAAAGTCCACTTCTAAAAACCGATAGACTGATTGACTGTAAAATTGTATTGCCATTCTGCCATGTATAATTGCCTGCAATGTCCCATCAATTTCTTATCATACTACTTGAACATCAATTTTTAATAATCTCAAACACTCTATAAAAAATCTCTCATCTCATACCTAACAACTCACAACCACTCTTATCTTTGTCGAAATTTTCAAAAGATGCTGCAAGTTAATTATATCCGTGAAAACAGGGAAAAGGTTTTAGAGCGATTAGCCTTAAAGAACTTCAAACAGCCTGAACTGGTAGATGAAATTATCGGACTGGATGAGGAACGTCGTAAAACACAGGTTCAACTGGATGATGTTTCTGCTCAATCTAATGCTATTGCAAAGCAGATTGGGGATTTAATGCGACAGGGTGAAAAGCAGAAAGCGGAAAGCTTAAAAGCGGAAAGTCCGGTTCTAAAAGAAAAAGCAAAGACTTTTTCTGAGAAACTGGTTTCTATTGAAGAGGAATTACAAAATAAAATAGTTGTTCTTCCCAATCTCCCGCATACCAGTGTTCCCAAAGGATCTACACCTGAAGAAAACGAGACAATTTTTGAACATGGTGAAAAGCCATCGCTCCCGGCAAATGCTTTACCGCATTGGGAACTGGCCGCCAAATATGACATCATAGATTTTGAATTAGGCAATAAAATAGCAGGCGCTGGTTTCCCTGTATATAAAGGCAAAGGAGCAAAGCTTCAACGAGCATTAATTAACTTTTTTCTGGATCACGCAGAGGCCGAAGGATATCGCGAAATGCAACCCCCAATAGTGGTTAATGAGGCTTCGGGATTTGGAACCGGACAGCTTCCTGATAAGGAAGGGCAAATGTATCATATAGGTGTTGACAATCTTTACCTGATACCAACTGCTGAAGTCCCGGTAACCAATTTATACCGTGATGTAATTGTAAAGGAAGAGGAATTGCCGATCAAGAATTGCGCCTATACTCCTTGCTTCCGCCGCGAAGCGGGTTCTTACGGAGCACATGTTCGCGGTTTAAACCGTCTGCATCAGTTTGATAAGGTCGAAATTGTACAGATTTCCCATCCGGATAAATCATACGACACTTTAGAAAGTATGAGCACCTACGTTCAGTCTTTATTACAAAAACTTGAATTGCCTTACCGGGTTTTGCGGCTTTGCGGAGGAGATATGAGTTTTGCTTCTGCCTTAACTTACGATATGGAGACCTGGTGCGCAGCACAAGGCAGGTGGCTCGAAGTATCTTCTGTATCAAATTTTGAAACCTTTCAAAGTAACCGTTTAAAACTTCGGTTTAAAGGAAAAGAGGGCAAGCCTCAGCTTGCTCATACCTTAAACGGGAGTGCTTTGGCACTGCCGCGAATAGTAGCTACTTTACTTGAGAATAATCAGACAGAAAAAGGCATAAGAATTCCAGCGGCATTAATTCCCTACACCAGGTTTGAGTGGATTAATTAACAATTGTTTCAATTTTAAAACAATTCTCTAATCATCGAAGTTATAACAACAATAGTAAGTAGAATCTCCGCCGGGCACGCCCGGAGCCTGTAGATTAATTAGAAGGAACAAATATGACACCTCCTGTTTCTCTCATTTACTATCAAGTTCACCAAGAAGATTAAATGCATGGCTAAACGGATACTTATTTTTGATGATGATGTGGATATTCTCTCAATATGTACTTACATTCTTGAAGAACAAGGTTGGGAAGTTTACACTTCTCCGCATTGCAACAATATCGATACCACGGTTAGAAGCATTCAACCGGATGTAATACTAATGGATAACTGGATTCCGGATACTGGCGGAGTTGTTGCTACACAAACCCTGAAAAACCAGAATGATTTGAAGCATATCCCGGTAATCTACTTCTCGGCAAATAATGATATTCAAACTCTGGCAAAACAGGCCGGAGCGGACACTTATTTAGAAAAGCCATTCGATCTGAACGAACTTGAAATCATTATCAATCGCATGGTACTCAACAGTCCAAAATCTGCTTAATTCAAAACTTCTTCAAGAATAAGATGCGATTTCACCTCTCCGAAACCTTCAATATGCAAAGCGTAATAATCTAAAATTTTTGACAGCAAAGCTTTCCTGTTTTGCGATTTTAAATTTAAAAAAGGGAGTTTTTCAAAAGTTGAACCGATAAGTTCAGAAAAGTCGGAAATCAAATTCTCATCTATTATAAAACGATGAAGGGGCTGACTTTGGGAATATCCTCCCTCCTTTAAATCAAAAAATTTCGCCCCGCTTTCCAGTGTCCTGTCCGGATAAAAGCCCAAATACTTGGTAAGTCTTAATAAAAAAAAGAGATGAAAATTAGCCAAACCTTCTTCTGTTCTGTCAAGCAGCTCTACAGCATTGTAAATGTAATTGAACAAAGGTTCATCTTCATAATGCTGTTTTAAGGATTTATATAGAACTTCATCAATGAACATCGTCAAACAACTTTTAATCACATTGTAAGGAATACTTTGCAATACGGGCTGATTTCTCAGTTCAGAAACGCGCTGAAGGCTTCCGTTAGGTTTATTGTAAACAACCATTTCCAACAGATGCAGAGGCTGAAGCATGTTCAGCTTAATTTTAGACTTTGGCTTTTTAACCCCGTTAATCAGGTAAGACTGCAAACCAAACTTATCTGTAAACACCTGAACCACAACGCTGCTTTCGGAATAATCAGTTGTTTTAAGAACGATTCCTCTGATCTTATGAAGCATACGCCAGAATCTTTGGTAGAAAAACACTAATGCCTATTATGGCCGAAAGAACTGCTGTAAGCAGCACCGCAGCAGAAGACAAATCTTTTACGATGCCTGACTTCTCGTTATAATCCGGAGAAACCAGGTCAACCAATACTTCCAAAGCTGTATTAAATAGTTCCGCCACAACTACAAGTATTATTGCCGCAGATATCCAGAGCCACTCAAATAAGTCTAACTTAAAAAAGCACCCTAAAGCAACAATCACTATCGCTGAAAATGTATGGAATTTAAAATTTATCTGCGTTGCAAAAGCATATACGATTCCCTGCCATGCATAGAGAAAGCCTTTAAAAAACTTCTTCATTTAAAATAGTTAATGTCAAATTCACAACCGGCACAGAAAATCTTTGTAAGTATTCCAGTACGCCCCAACCTTCGGTATCCCAGCAAATTAAGTAATTTTTGTAGTTTTACGCCCAATCAATTCATTCGAATATAATAATATATGTGGGAGAAGCTATCAAAGTTTATACTGTCTAACCGTCTCCCAATAGCTTTGTTTTTTATACTGGTAACAGTTTTCATGGCTTATAAAACCAGCCAGGTTCGCTTATCCTATGCGGGAAGCAAAGCCTTGCCAACAACTGATACCGCCTTTGCACGTTACCGTGAGTTCAAGAAAAACTTTGGGGAGGATGGCAGTGTCATGGTACTGGGAGTACAATCTCCTAAACTCTGGGCGCTTACTACTTTTAATGCATGGAGCACTCTAACTTCCGACATTCAAAAACTCCATGGCATAAAGCAGGTGCTTTCAAGCACAAGTTTATTTGAATTAAAAAAAGACACACTTAACAAAAAATTCATTCTTGCTTCCCTTTTGAAAAAGCCTGTTTCTTCTTCAAAAGAAATGGACAGTGTAAAGAAAAATATCTACAGTCTTAGTTTTTATGAAGGCTTAATTTTCAATTCAAAAAGCAATGCCTCCTTAATGGCAATTACTTTTGATGGGGATATTTTGAATACCAGGGAACGAATTGGGGTAATTAATTCTATTCTCAATAAATCACACGCGTTTGAAAAAGCACAAAATATAGATATCCATTATTCGGGATTACCTTATATCAGAACGATAATCAGTAAAAAAGTATCTGAAGAATTTGCACTCTTTCTCGGCCTTTCCGTATTAGTGGCGGCATTAATCCTACTGCTTTTCTTCCGTTCGTTTTATCCCGTACTGTTTCCGGTTCTGGTGGTGATCTCCGGAGTTTTATGGAGCCTGGGTATATTGGTCTTATTTGGCTACGAACTGACATTACTTACAGGTCTGATTCCACCTTTAATTGTGGTAATAGGCATACCCAACAGCATTTTACTTCTCAACAAATTCCACAACGAGTTTAATGATCATGGAGATAAAAAAATCGCGTTAAGAACGGTGATCGAAAAAATAGGAATTACTACGTTTGTGGCCAACCTCACCACAGCAATCGGCTTCGGAGTACTCTATTTTACAGAAAGTGAGTTGTTAATGCAATTCGGAATTGTGGCGGCGATCGGGGTAATGATCACCTGGCTGATGAGCTTATCTCTTATACCTATCATATTCAGCTACCTGCCCGATCCGCATATCAAACACACCGAACACTTAAACAGGCCTGTTTTGAGTGGCTTACTTAATCTTTTAAATAATCTGGCTCAAACCAAAAGGCCTGCTATTTATATCGGCACCCTGATTATAGTTGCAGTCTCCTGTTTTGGAATAAGTCTTATTAATATAAATGGATACGTAGTTGATGATCTGCCCAAAAACGACCCGGTATATGAAGACATGAATTTCTTCGCAAAAAACTTTGAGGGCGTACTTCCATTAGAAGTAAGTATTGATACAAAACGGAAAAACGGGGTAATGAAGCTTGCAACCATTAAAAAAATTGAAAAGTTGCAGGATATGATATCGGGGTACCCGGAGTTTTCAAGACCGGTGTCTTTAATAGAAGTTTTAAAATTCTCTTCGCAAGGCTTTTACGATGGCAATCCTGACTTTTACAGGGTTCCTAACGAAATGGAAATGAATTTTATCCTTGCCTACGCAGGTAACTCTGGCGGGAAAGGAAATATGCTGAAAAGTTTTGTAGACAGTAAAAGGCAAATCACCCGGGTAAGTTTTCAGATGGCAGATATTGGTTCTTACAGAGTAAACAGGCTCCTTGAAGAAATTAAACCCAGGGTCGACTCTATTTTCAACCCCGAACGCTACCAGGTTGACCTGACGGGATCGAGTGTTATTTTCGTAAAAGGCACTAATTATCTCTTAGATAATCTTCGCGACAGCTTATTGTTAGCTTTAGGATTAATAGCCCTGATTATGTGGGTATTATTCAGGGGGCTTAAGATGGTATTGATTTCACTGCTTCCCAATATTGTACCTCTAATTATCACTGCCGGCATTATGGGCTTCTTTGGTATTCCATTAAAACCATCAACAATATTAATTTTTAGTATCGCTTTAGGCATTGCATCCGATCAGACAATGTATTTCCTGACACGATACCGGCAGGAGTTGAGAACCACTAATTTAACTATATCTCAGATAGTGGAAGATACCTTGAAGGAAACCGGCGTTAGTATGATTTATGTGGCTTTAATCTTGTTCTTTGGATTCGGAATATTCATCGCTTCCACCTTTGGCGGAACGGTTTCACTGGGCATTTTACTGTCCATTACTTTAATGCTGGCCCTGATCTCCAATCTTACCTTATTGCCTGCTTTACTACTTTCTCTCGAAAAGAGAATAAGCAAGCAGGCCAATAAAACGAAGTAAGATTGGTTATTTTATCTCCAGATTATGGTTGCCGAATTTTTCGGCCTCTTCTGCTCTTTCTTCTTTAATTCCCTGATATTCCACTTTTCTGAAAAGACTGTAGAATATTAACAGGAATCCAATACCAAATAAAATGGTGCCAATTATCATAGCCCAACTATACAGATCATTACCATTATCTTTTAAAATATATCCTACTATATTTAAAGCTATTCCTGCAACAAATGCAATAACGCCTCTTCTTACAAATCGATTTTTCATTTGAATATAATTTTTTTTAGACTTAATTCCTTTAACCTCTGAAATACGAACCTCTGTTAAGGGTTTTTAAATCTTTCACACTTCCTTTATAATAGCGAAAATCAAGCCAGCGCTAAATAAAAGCCTGAAGAGTATAAAAGTATTTTATATTTCTAATATTCATGATTTTTTGTACTATACGCTATACAGAAACATAACATGCAGCGACAATATGCTATAATAAAGGCGTTTTATAAAAGCTTATACGTTAATTTTTTAAGGGTAATTTCTTACCTTTGCAACCTTATTTTGGACCGAAGCCAGCGATGTATAAAGAATATAAACAACTTAATTTATCAGATACAGGGAAAGAAATTCTGGAATACTGGAAGGAGAATAAGATATTCGAGAAAAGTATTTCTAATCGTCCTGCTTCTAACCCATATACGTTTTATGAAGGTCCGCCTTCAGCCAACGGAATGCCTGGCATTCACCACGTAATGGCAAGAAGCATTAAAGATATTTTTTGTCGGTACAAAACCCTTAAAGGCTATCGTGTTGAACGTAAAGGTGGCTGGGATACTCACGGATTGCCTATTGAACTTGCCGTAGAAAAAACTTTAGGGATTACCAAAGAAGACATCGGAAAGAAAATCTCTGTAGATGATTACAATGCGGCCTGCCGGAAAGAGGTAATGAAGTATACAGATGTCTGGAATGATCTTACCGAAAAAATGGGTTACTGGGTCGACCTTGAACATCCCTACATCACCTACGAAAACAATTATATAGAAAGCCTTTGGTGGATATTAAAAGAGTTTTATAAAAAGGGATTATTATATAAGGGATACACTATTCAGCCATTCTCACCTGCTGCTGGTACAGGCTTAAGTTCTCATGAGCTTAATCAGCCCGGAACGTACAGAGATATAAAAGACACCTCTATCATTGCCCAGTTCAGAATTAAAAAAGATCAGGTTCATCCCCTGCTTTCGGTATTAGTTCAGAATGAAGCTGAGGACACTGCAATTTTAGCATGGACCACCACTCCATGGACTCTGCCTTCTAACAGCGCATTGGCTATCGGAAATAATATCACCTATGTCAAAATCAGAACATTTAACCAGTATACGTATTCTCCTGTTAGTGTAGTACTGGCTAAAGAACTGGTTTCAAAACATTTTAAAACAGAAGCTCAAAACACTTCTTTTCAGGACTATAAAGAGGGCGACAAACTGATTCCATGGGAAGTTGCCGCGGAATTTAAAGGTGCTGATCTAGTCGGATTGCGATACGAACAACTATTGCCATATGTCAGCAATGAAGATTTACAGAAAAATGGATTCAGGGTAATTTCAGGTGATTTTATAACTACTGAAGACGGTACCGGAATTGTTCATATAGCACCCACTTTTGGTGCTGATGACTTTAGAGCAGCAAGAGAGAGTGGTATTCCTGCCGTTTTGGTAACTGATGAAAACGGCAAACAGCAGCCTCTGGTGAACCGTCAGGCGAAATTTGTGGATGAAGTTACCGACTTCGCAGGCC
The DNA here is from genome assembly GCF_037622515.1 of Pedobacter superstes. NCBI lineage: Bacteria > Pseudomonadati > Bacteroidota > Sphingobacteriia > Sphingobacteriales > Sphingobacteriaceae > Pedobacter > Pedobacter superstes. Next base: position 212,029 of record NZ_JBBJCN010000005.1, on the reverse strand, counting down.
ATTATGTAAAAGAAGAATTCTACACCGATGAGGAACGCAAATCTTCTGATTTTAAGCCTACCGATGTCCTTATCGCCATTAAGCTTAAAGAAGATAACAAAGCATTCGACGTTAAAAAGTACGAACACAGCTATCCGCATTGCTGGCGAACAGACAAGCCCGTTTTATACTATCCTTTGGATAGCTGGTTTATTAAAACTACAGCAGTAAAAGAACGCCTGGTAGAATTAAATAAAACCATTAACTGGAAACCAGAGGCTACCGGAACGGGACGTTTTGGCAACTGGCTGGAAAATTTAGTCGACTGGAATCTTTCACGCTCACGTTACTGGGGAACGCCTCTGCCTATCTGGAGAACAGAAGACAGTGCTGAAGAACTTTGTATCGGCTCTATTGAGGAGTTAATAGAAAAAGTTTCTGCCGCAATTAACAGTGGCTTGCTGGACAATGAAGAATTAGATAAAGCACAGGCGCAACTGCACAATCTTACTGAAGGTCATTTTGATCTGCACAGGCCATATGTCGACGATTTAATTCTGATCTCATCCACAGGTAAGAAAATGCTTCGGGAACCCGATCTGATCGATGTATGGTTCGACTCGGGAGCAATGCCTTATGCACAATGGCACTACCCTTTCGAAAATAAAGATAAGTTTGAAGCCTCCTACCCTGCGGATTTTATCGCTGAGGGCGTAGACCAGACACGCGGATGGTTTTTTACGTTACACGCTATCGCAATAATGCTGAATGACTCCATCGCATTTAAAAATGTTGTTTCTAACGGCCTGGTTCTGGATAAAACCGGAAATAAAATGTCTAAACGTTTAGGCAATGCCGTTGATCCATTCGAAACTATCGAGAAATACAGCGCCGATGCCACCCGTTGGTATATGATCAGCAATGCATCTCCATGGGATAATTTAAAATTTAACCTGGAAGGTCTGGATGAAGTGCGTCGTAAATTCTTCGGAACACTGTACAACACCTACGCGTTCTTCGCTTTATATGCTAATATTGACAGTTTCAAATATTCTGAAGCGGAAACGGACCTTAAAAACAAGCCTGAAATAGACCGTTGGGTAATTTCTCTTTTGAATACCTTAACCAAAGAAGTAGATGGCTTTTATGCTGATTTCGAGCCAACCCGTGCGGCACGTGCTATCCAGGAATTTGTGGATGAACATCTGAGTAACTGGTATGTTCGCTTATGCCGCCGCCGCTTTTGGAAAGGCGATTACACAGAAGATAAGATCTCTGCTTATCAAACGTTATATACATGTCTGATTACGGTAGCCAAACTGATGTCGCCAGTTGCTCCATTTTTTAGCGAGCGTTTATATCTGGATCTGAACAGCATTACCAATAAAGAAAAAGCCGAATCCATTCATCTTTCAGATTTCCCTGTTTATCAGGCAACTCTGGTTGATACTGCTTTAGAAGAAAGGATGTTTATTGCTCAGAATATTTCATCGATGATTTTATCACTGAGAAAGAAAGTAGGGATAAACGTTAGGCAGCCCCTAAACAAAATTCTGTTACCTGTGTTAGATAGCAGTTTCCAGGAAAAAGTTGAGCATGTTAAAGAGCTTATTCTTTCTGAAACGAATATTAAAAGTATAGAATACATTAACGACACATCGGGTATAATTAAGAAGAAGATCAAACCTAATTTTAAAGCTCTTGGCTCTAAGGCAGGCAAGCACATGAAGGATGTAGCAGCCTTTATAACTTCTTTGTCTGAAGAACAACTGAATGTATTTGAAAGTACAGGATCGGTTCAGTTTGAAAAAGAGGACTTTAGCCTTAGTGTTTCTATTGATGATGTAGAAATAATAGCAGAAGATGTACCGGGATGGCAGGTAACAAACATGGGCAAATTAACCGTAGCTTTAGATGTTACGATAACTAATGAATTAAAACAGGAGGGTATTTCACGGGAATTGGTAAACCGGATTCAAAATTTAAGAAAAGATTTAGATTTCGAGGTAACCGACAAGATTAATGTACGTACAAGCAGCCACCCTTATATCACAGAAGCTGTAAAAAATAATTTATCATATATTTGCGCTGAAATTCTGGCCGACTCATTTGAACTTGTTAACGAATTAAACAAGGGCGAGAAAGTTGAAATTGATGAGCAAGAATTACTAATCTCTATTACTAAAGCTTAAGATGGAAAACCACGAAAAAACAAGATATTCTGATTCAGAATTACAAGAATTTAAGGAGCTGATTCTGGAAAAATTAAGAATCGCTAAAGAAGAACTAGGCTCATTAACGCAATCCTTAAGCAATCCGAATCTTAATGGAACCGACGACACTGCCGGAACTTACAAGACTTTGGAAGATGGATCTGCTACTTTAGAGAAAGAGCAGATAAATCAACTGGCTGCCCGTCAGAAAAAATTCATCGAGAATCTTGAAGCCGCATTGGTACGTATTGAAAATAAAACTTACGGTATTTGCCGCGAAACCGGAAAATTAATCCAAAAAGAACGTTTACGCTCAGTTCCTCACACTACATTGAGCATGGAAGCTAAATTGAAACAAAGTTAATGAAAGCTTATTACAAGCCTTTTCTTGCCATAGTTTTTATCCTGATTGCAGACCAGGTACTAAAGTTCTGGATAAAACTGAATATGACTCTCGGTCAGGAGTTCAATCTTTTAGGGAAATGGGCCATCATCCATTTTACCGAAAATAACGGAATGGCTTTTGGGATGGAATTTGGAGGAGAAGCCGGAAAGCTTGCTCTTACCTTATTCAGAATAGCAGCTGTTTCTATGATTGGTTATGGTGTGGTATATCTAATAAAAAATAAATATCACAGAGGCTTGATCCTGAATGTAGCTTTAATATTTGCCGGAGCCCTTGGAAATATTATTGATTCATCCTTTTATGGATTATTATTTTCTGAAAGCACTTACTTTGAAACTGCAAAAATTTTCTCTGAGGGCGGCGGTTATGCCGGCCTGTTTCACGGAAAAGTAGTGGATATGTTTTATTTCCCGATAATACAGGGAATCATTCCAACCTGGTTTCCGATATGGGGAGGAGAAGATTTTGTATTTTTCAGGCCTGTATTTAACATTGCAGATGCTGCTATTTCAATAGGAGTTATCTCAATCCTTATTTTCCAGAAACGTTATTTTAAAGAGGAAAGAGTTGAAGAAAGCTTTCCGCACAGCGAAATTGTTGAAGAATAAAAAAAACTTTTTACGAAAAGCCCCCAAAAAGTCAGACACTTATCGGGGGCTTTTTTTATGCCATTTAATGTTCCCGCCCTTTGAGAACGAAAACCATCAAGGTTAAAGAAAGCACTAAGAAAATCGCCACCAACTGATGCATCTGAGCGTTCCATTCAAAAACACCCCAGCCTTGCGGTATTGCCTTATAGCTCGTCAAAGTGGCATATACCCCTAAAACCATCTGCAGCACGACTAATAATAAGGGCAGCCACTTTACCTGATGAAAAAAATTACTACCTCTTTTTTTCCGGACTTTTAAAGTCCAAACCACTAATAAAAGGGCGATTATATAAGCAAGTGTCCTGTGAATGAAATGAATGGTAAGCGGATCAGAAACAGACGCTCTCCATAAAGGGACTTCAGGAGCATTAATTAAATACATTCCGTTGATATCAGGCCAGGTGGGGGCAAAAACACCGGCCTTTAAGCCCGCCATAAAAGCGCCATAGACTAACTGGACAAATACTAAAGCGAGAATTATAAGACTGAAGTTTTTCAGATAAGAATCAGACACCCGCATTCTTCTGGAAAAAAGAACTTCCAATGCGAACCAAAACGTAAACACCAATAACACCATTGCAGCGACGAAATGTATGGCCAGCCTGATATGGCTCACATATAAATCTCTATCATTCAAGCCGCTTTTTACCATTATCCAGCCTATAAATCCCTGCAAAGCACCAAGAATAAACAAAACCAGCAAGGGCTTAATCATGCTCTTCGTGAACACTCCCTTAATTAGAAATACTAAAAAAGGAATAAAAAAGACCAAACCCAGCAAGCGCCCCCATAAGCGATGAAACCACTCCCAAAAGAAAATGAATTTGAAATCGGCAGACGAAAAATGGGCATTAAGCTGCTTGAACTGAGCGATCTGCTGGTATTTGTGAAACGCCTGCTGCCACTCGAGTTCATTTAAAGGCGGCAAAACACCCATCAGAGGTTTCCATTCAGTAATTGACAGGCCAGAGCCGGTTAGGCGGGTTATGCCTCCGAGAACAACCTGAACGATAATCATACCGACTCCGATAAGGAGCCATATCCCAATTGCTTTTGTTTTGTGATGCATTCTGTGAATGCCAAATTTGAGAATCAAAGCGCTTAGATAAAATGACCTATATCATTTTACCTGATCTTCCGGATAAATTAAGAGGGCCGCCAGGCGCTTATCGGCATTACATTAAAGATTTCCAGGGTTTTCGGCTTAGTATTTCAAATCATTTTTTAAAGCAAATAGATTTTTAAAGCCATACTAAGATATTCACCGTACTGCTTCAAAGAACTTTCAAGAATTTTCCTCAAGCCCTTGTTATCCGTCAATTTGCCTTTAGCAGGCGACACCAGGGGTTTAGCCAGAGGCTTGTCAGTCACTGAAGTAGCAAACCAGGTTATATTTTCGTGTGGCAACGCTACTCCTAAAATCATCCCGGGCAAACCGGAAAAGGTTTCCGGACCGCTGGAAACAGGTATTTCATCAGTATAAAAGGCTACAACATAAATTGAATCCATGATAACCGCGTTGGCCCGGCGACACGAGAATCCGGCTATGTCACGCATTTCATTAGTTATTTTCCAATTAATGCTTCGGGTAGTATCCCTGACCAAAAATGTTTCTTCAAATACTTTCTTTTGAATGATGCTGGCGTTCGCAGAAAGGTCGTTATAGACCGTATTAATTTGAGTTACGGCAGGATGCCCACTATAAAAAGAAGGACTCTCCTGACTTTCAATAGGAATAAACAGGCTTTTATCCTTTGTAAAAGACAAAGTACTTTTTAGAGTTTTAAACTGAGGCTGATTCTTTTTGTATTGCTCAAAAGCCTGGTTCATATAGCTCTCATTATCTTTATTAATGCTTTTTTTAATAAGAGCGTGCATGTTGATCTTTTTCTCAAACTCAATGACTCCTACAGTAGGAAACCGGGCATATTGAGCAAACAAATTACCTGTAAAAAACAGTAAGCCTAAAAGGGTAAAATAGATACGTTTCATATAATTAGTTTTTTGCTTTAAGTCCGCCACCCATTTTGTTAAAATCCCAGAGCAGAGAAACCAGGTAATATCTTTTTATTGTAGTGTAACTGTTTTGTGAAATGGAGTTGCCATACGCATTTCTCCGAAAGCCAATATTCTGATTTAAAAGGTCATTCCCTGAAAGAGATAACTTCAGACTTTCATCTTTCAAAAACTTCTTGCTTAATGAAGAATTCCAGATAAAATAATCGACATCCTGATTAAACGTTTCTGTCTTTTTAGTCAGCGTATACTCATAGTCAGAACTTATCTGCAATTTACCGGGAAGATAAATTGAGAATGAACCACCCGATCTGAAGCCCCCGCCATTATTGTTAACCCTGTTTTGCACCGTCGATTTATTGGTGTTATAACTTGGGCCCATATTGATATTAAAGTCATATTTTTTAGCAACGTATTTATATAAACTTAAACCTCCTGAATAGCTGTCAGACTGCAGCGTATTTAAGACTTGATTTATATAGTTGAAGCTTTTATTTCCATTGGCAGAAAAGTTAAACCCTACATTAAATCCTAAGGCATCAATTTTTCTGCTAAAATTCCCTCTGAAATAATAATTTGACGAAACCTTATCTGTAAGATTTAAAGATTGATAAATACTCTTTCCCGTTTCCGGATCGGTATCAGTACTGTTCACAATCTGGTTCACATTAAAGGAATAGCTTCCGTTAACATAGAAATATTGATTGCTCAACACTTTAAAAGTATTATACGATACATTTATGGAACTTCGGAATGACGCTTTCAAATCCGGATTTCCCAAAGAAATATTTAATGGATCAGTATTCACTCTGATGGGTTGAATCTGGTTGATACCGGGTTGCTGAGTATTACCGTTATACCCAATTCTTAAAGATTTGTATTGAGTAAACCTGTACTGGTAGGAAAACTGCGGACTTAAATTGATAAAATTCCTTTTATAATTTCTATCAGCGTTCAAATCAATCTGCTCCAGAACTACCCGGTCTACTTTGCTTCCAAAATTTATGACAGTTTTATCTTTCTTATAATTAAAGATTGCTCCCCCCTGATTAGAGGTTTGGTTGTAATCAAAGTTATTACTGAACACGTCATCAAGTATATCATAACTATTCAGGGAACCTTTATTAAACGATTTTCTGTCGGAGGAACTGTTATTAAGATTTAACCCGTAGTTTAACACTACAGAGAGTGTGGCAGACAAAGGTTCGGTAAAAGTTATATTGCTGTTAAACCTCGAGCTAACCGAGTTATTCGTTTTGAACTGATCTACTACAGTATCCCTGGTAAAGGTTCCTAAATCGTCATAATAGTTTATTTTCGAATACAAAAAGCCTTCATCATCGTTCTGGCTAAGTGCCTGGCCAAGGCTGATTGAAAATGTACGGCCCTTTTTTTTCAGTTTTCTGTTGTAGAAAATCGTGGCATTCAATGATTTATTTTTTCCGTCATTAGATGTAATCCGGTTACTATTATTCTGATTTATGTTCTCTCTAAAATCGTTCTCCCGGGTATTTTCACTGAAATTGGAATTGTTTGACCTGTTCTTTCTTAAAGTTCCGTCTAAAGCTACTTTTAAATTGGATGAAGAATCTATTTTTAATTCGTAGGTCGCGTCGAGCTTTTGCCTGAAAGTATAGTTACTGAATTGCTGGTTATCATTCCCATTGAAAGTGGCTGTAGTATCAAGACCATTCGCGGTCCTTTGCGGAAGATTTGTTTGTGACAGATTATTTCTTACTCCGTCGATCGATAAAGCGCCCGCTTTATAATTTGTGTTTATAGACTCTTTATCATTATTCCATTTTCCATCATAATGCGCACCGCCGGTTTCCGCAGAAGGAATTCCTTGTCCATTATAATATATATCATCCCCCCCGCTGCTAATCATAATTCCTCCGCCATCAGTCATTTCGACACTGGAAGCGCCGTATTTATTTCCGTCCTCCCAGCTCAGTCCGGTTTTCCCGGTATTGGCAACCGTGGCATAGGCGGCAATCTTCTGTTTTGCTTTGAAAGCATTAAACATCGCCTGCCCCTGATAAAAGTCGCCATCTGCGCCGCCACCATCAACTTTTCCGAAATATCCCTGCTTTTTATCCTCTTTCAGTTTTATATTGATGGTTTTTGTCTTAACCCCGTCGTCAATTCCCGTAAAAGTTGCCTGATCGCTCTTTTTATCATACAACTGCACTTTATCAACCATATCACCCCTCAAATTTTTGGTAACCAGGGTGGGGTCATCACCAAAAAATTCTTCGCCATCAACTAAAACCTTGCTTACCGTTTCTCCCTGTGCGGTAATTTTGCCATCCTTGTCAACCTGAATTCCGGGCAGCTGCTTTAGTAAATCCTCAACTTTAGAGTTTGGCTGTATTTGAAAGCTTCCGGCATTATACTCAGTAGTATCACCCTTTATTTTAATAGCCGCAACTTTCCCCTGGATAATCACATCAGCCAGTAATTTAGATTTCAGAAACATATTGATCTTTCCAAAATCTGCTGCTTTCTTAGCAGAGTCTAAAGTGAAATTTTCAACATAATCTGCATACTTTGGGTAGGTTACCAGCAGTATAAACTTACCGGGCTTCAGATTAGTTAACGAAAAAGAGCCATCAGAACCAGCCCTTGTAAATTTTACAAGCGTGGAATCTTTAGAATTTAAGACGCCGATTGAAGCATTGACAAGGTCGGCATTTGCGGAGGTATCCCGAACTATGCCCCTAACGGAATATGCATCTTGTGCTAAAAGCGAGAATGAAGACAAACAAAGCAAGCAGCTTGTCCATAGTAGATGTTTCATGATTTGGTTTTAGGTTATACGAAAGTATAACTAATTCTTTAGTATTCAATAAAGGCATGGTTAATTAAATGGAATTAACATTATTTAACACAAGGATGTAAACTGTGAGAAATTTTATCAGTCAGTTTTTGAATATGATAAAGCCTCTACAAGGTTATGACGATTGCAGGAGAGCGCCGGCCTTTCTCGCCCTCCGGGAGAGATGCCGAAGGCAGAGAGGGTACTACCCCCGTGCTGGACAAATGATATACAAAACGCTTTCGGATTGCCGATCGCATCGGCAAAATGACGAGGCGGCGCAGCCAAAGCATTCGGATACGAATTAGAAGCTCGCACCCAATGTCATTAACTTAAGGATTAAACACACCCCTAACCTCAAACTGGACGCGAGAGGTTTGTTCCTTCCATTGAGCTCCCACCAGCAAATGAGAAATAACTTTACGGCATTTGCAAAGAGCCCTGGCCTTTCTCGCCCTCTGGGAGAGATGCCGAAGGCAGAGAGGGTACTACCCCCGTGCTGGTCGGGACAGATGTGTTTATAGCCCTTAAAACCTGAATTCGATTTATTCAAATTGCAGAACCACCCCCTACCCCCACCAGCGGAGGACAGCATGTTGCCAATGCAGGCAATCTAAAAATTTGGGGTATGTTTTATTCATTTCTTGATTCAGTTTTAAAGCGCTTTGTGTCCCCCGCTGGCGGGGGAATTAAAGGGGGTGGATGAACACCTATTAAATTATGCCGGCTCAAATTGAATTTATGTAAACCCTACAAATTGGTTGAATGCAGACTCTTTCTTTGCACATGAAGGATTTAGACACGCCCCAGGATCTCAGAATACCGACTTAATTCTTTTCCCGAGTAAACGGCACAAAACGCACCTCGGTCAGGTAGGTGATGGATATCTTCCCCTTTTTCTTTTCAACCAGCTTCAAAACCTGCACCATGGAAGGCGAACCAACCGGAATGACCATTTTTCCGCCCTCTTTCAATTGTTCAATAAGCGGGGGCGGAATCTCATTGGCTGCGGCTGTTACAATAATAGCGTCGAAAGGGGCTTTCGCTTTGAGGCCCTTGTAGCCATCGCCAATAATCACCTCTACATTCTTGTACAGCTCGCTCAATAGTTTTCTGGATTGTATGCCCAGTTCTTTCACGATCTCAATGGTATAAACCTCCTTAACGATCTCAGCAAGAACGGCTGCCTGATATCCCGACCCTGTACCGATTTCAAGTACACGATCATCCGCCCTGAGGTCGAGCACCTGGGTCATATAAGCTACCATAAATGGCTGGGAAATGGTTTGGTCATAGCCTATCGGAAGAGGAGTGTCACTATAGGCATATTTGCGATATTGAAGGGGCACGAACAAATGCCGCTCCACCTTACGCAGGGCCTCAAGCGTGGGCCGGTGCGTAATGCCGCGGGCTTCTATCTGCTCGCTGACCATGTTGTTGCGCAGGTCCCTATAATTTTGCGATAAGGCCGGCCCGGATATCCAAAGGACGAGTAATACTGGCAAAAATCGTTTCATCGGAATTTTAAACCTCCTTCCCTATAATTGAGAACAAAAAATTGCCCGTGAAGGATTATATAAATGAAAAAAAAATGGAAGATAGGATTGAGTAAATAAGGGTTGTCCCACGAGTATTGTTATTGCTGAACCATAATTGTCATTCTTAGATCTCCGTCATTGCCGACCTGATCGGCAATCGTAAAGCACCACACCGGCAACAAAAGCACTTTTGCTCTGCATTAGGATTCCTGTCTGCACAGGAATGACGGGGTGTTTCCTGTACGTCGTCTAGTTTGGCATCCTGCATTCAACATCTTCGCAGCGAAAATCATCGAATGTAGAACACACGAGCGTTGGGCTGAAAGAAAGGCGGGCCGGGTGTTTGCTTGTGCGGATGAAGCATCTTTCTTTCTAGGCCGTTTTGGTCCGTTATTCGTAGGTGTTTATTGTTTTTGCACTCATGCTTGCTTCGCAGGTTGCGGCTATGCCATACGGCGCAGCCCTCCTTGATTCCAAAGAAAAACAAAAATACTAATCAAGAACGGACTAGGCTCCCGCGCCAATGAGCGGACAAAAGGAAATCCCAAACCCACGCATTTAAATTCCACTCCTCATTTTATTTGCCAGCCCCTCACTTCATTTTCAACACAATCGTACTCACCACCGGGTCAAGTTCCTCTGAATCTATACTCAACCTAATACCCGTTTTATCCTGCTTAAACTTCACCTTCTTACCATTTATAAATTTACATCTCACCAATTTCCGGTCGATTGCCGGCAATTTAAGTTCCGAACTTCCTGCCGGAACGCTCAATAAATGAACATAGATATTCCTGCCTTTCTGGGTAGCGCCATAAACTCCATCCACAGGCTCAAAAGGGCCGGGACGCGTACCATAAATACCCTCGCCGTTCTTTTTCAGCCAGGCACCTATTTCCTTCAACCGGGCAACATGGGTCGCGGGGATCACGCCATCAGGATCAGGGCCCACATTCAGCAGCATATTGCCGCCCCTGTCTACCACATTTACCAGCATAGTAATCGCCTCTTTAAGAGACATTAAATTTTGTGTTTTCGTATAACCCCAGCTCGATCCGTTCAGGTTTAAACATTTTTCCCATGGTATGTTAATGATAGGTCCTTTTACTTCTGCGCCACCTTCATTAATCTGAAAATCGCCAAACATACCCGATCGCGGATTAATGAGAATATCCGGTTGGTATTTGCGGACCATCGTATTCAGTTTCAGCGGCTCCCAAAACCAGGCTGCCCCAACATCTCCGTCTTTATGCGCAAGCCAGCCCCCGTCATACCATAAAATATCGATCTTGCCATAATTCTTCATCAATTCCTCAACCTGGCCATATCCTTGTTTCTTCATCAATGCCGCATTTTCAGGCAGACCTTTCGGATCAAAATAACCCGGGAAACGCCAGTCCATAGGTGAGTAATAGATGCCTACCGCTAAACCAGCTTTACGGCAGGCCTCGGTATACATGGCTACAAAATCGCGGCCCGAAGCAGTTTCCATGCTGTTAAAGTCACGATAACTGGAAGGACTGTCCCATAAAGCGAAACCATCATGATGCCTTGATACCATGACCATGTATTTCATCCCCGCGCTTTTAGCGATACCCGCCCATTCTTCAGCATTAAACGACTTTGGATTAAACTGATCCGCAAGCTTAGCATATTCTTCTGCAGGAATTTTTTGATTAAACATGGTCCATTCGCCAGTACCCGGAATGGCATATAATCCCCAATGAATAAACATTCCAAATTTTTCATCTTTCCACCACTCCACCTTTTCAGGAGAAAGATTCAGACCTTCACCCTTCAGCCCCCTTATTCCACCTTTAAAAGCAGCATTGCCTTTTTCCATGGATTCTTTTTCCTCAGCTCCCATTTGCTGGCCTGCAGACTTTAATGAAAATATGGATAATGTAACTAACAGAACAACAGCTTTAAGCTTAATTCCCGGGCTTATCATAGATTTTATTGTTTTATTTTGAATGAATTTATTAGTACTGATAGGTTAGCTAATACTTAAACCAAAGTAAAAAAAATTAATGGATTTGATTTTGAGGATGTGTAATACTGGTGCTATGAAGACAGTACCTTGCGCCAAATTGGCAAATATCATTATTGCTGAACGATAATCGTCATTCCTGGAGCGCCGTCATTGCCGACCTGATCGGCAATCGTAATACGCTATACCTTCAAGAAGGGTACTTTGCTCTGCATTAGGATTCCTGCCTGCGCAGGAATGACGGGGCTGGATTGTTGGACGAGTATCGTTATTGCTGCTGTTTCTACAAGGAAGGGCTCCGCGCCAATGAGCGGACAAAAGGAAATCATGAAAGTTTGCCCTCATTGCCGGGCAGGCTAGTTCTTTTTCTTGACAAAAAGAACGAAAACTCAAGGCTGTCGAGTCTTGAGCTAAAAGCTTGAAAGGAAGCTATCTGCAATCCAAGCCGCGGGTTAGGTTTGTCTGGTAGGGTGCTTTTCTAATACGCTTCTCCGGATTGCTTCCCTGCAGCTCTTTATGTTCTTTTTTGCAAGCTTTCTTTCAACCTTTCTTAACGCTCAATCCTCTGAGGCCCTCCCTACTGGATGCATTTGGCGCATTAGATCCAAGAGCTATTAAGTACGTTCGGTTTTTGCGTTCCTAGAACTGAGATCGTTTTTGCGGTTTACAGAACCTGCGATAAGGCTTCGGAATTGCAAATTCCGAAGAGCGAGAGTCTAGGTTGGCATCCTGCATTCAACATCTTCGCAGCCAAAAATCATCGAATATAGATCACACTAGCGCTGGGCTGAAAGAAAAGCGGGCCGGGTGTTTGCCTGTGCGGATGAAGCATCTTTCTTTCTAGGCCGTTTTGGTACTTTATTCGTAGGTGTTTATTGTTTTTTTGCACTCATGCTTGCTTCGCAGGTTGCGGCTATGCCATACGGCGCAGCCCTCCTTGATTCCAAAGAAAACAAAAATACTAATCAAGAACGGACTAGGCTCCGCGCCAATGAGCTGACAAAAGGAAATCATGAAAGTTTGCCCTCATTGCCGGGCAGGCTAGTTCTTTTTCTTGACAAAAAGAACGAAAACTCAAGGCTGTCGAGTTTTGAGCTAAAAGCTTGAAAGGAAGCTATCTGCAATCCAAGCCGCGGGTTAGGTTTGTCTGGTAGGTTATTTTCTAATACGCTTCTCCGGATTGCTTCCCTGCAGCTCTTTATGTTCTTTTCTGCAAGCTTTCTTTCAACCTTTCTTAACGCTCAATCCTCTGAGGCCCTCCCTACTGGATGCATTTGGCGCATTAGATCCAAGAGCTAAGCATCCAGCAACCTTTCAATTCACCGTATCCCGACCTACGGAGACCCGTGAATCCCGCAAGTGCCTGCCAAAGTTCTTGCATCAGCAGGCCCATGCGGGCAAGAAAAGGGCATTGGCTGGTTCCTGAAGCCCGGCCTGAGCGCAGGAGGAGCCAGGCACGGCCCTGAGCGCTGATGCAGGAACTGCGGGTAGCCCTGTGCAAAAGGCACCTCGGGATTCACAACGCGTTTGGTCCTTTCCGCGGTGAAAGGACTAGGCTCCGCGCCAATGAGCGGACAAAAGGAAATCATGAAAGTTTGCCCTCATTGCCGGGCAGGCTAGTTCTTTTTCTTGACAAAAAGAACGAAAACTCAAGGCTGTCGAGTTTTGAGCTAAAAGCTTGAAAGGAAGCTATCTGCAATCCAAGCCGCGGGTTAGGTTTGTCTGGTAGGTTGTTTTCTAATACGCTTCTCCGGATTGCTTCCCTGCAGTTCTTTATGTTCTTTCTGCAACCTTTCTTAACGCTCAATCCTCTGAGGCCCTCCCAACTGGATGCATTTGGCGTATTAGATCCAACAGCTAAGCATCCAGCAACCTCTCCCACCGCTCGTTCTTCGGTTAATGCTAATGTTTGAACTTTTACTCTGTTATGGATGCTGCCGGTTTCCTGTATCCGTCTAGGTAGGCATCCTGCATTCAACATCTTCGCAGCGAAAATTATCGAATGTAGAACACACTAGCGCTGGGCTGAAAGAAAGGCGGGCCGGGTGTTTGCTTGTGCGGATGAAGCATCTTTCTTTCTAGGCCGTTTGGTCCGTTATTCGTAGGTGTTTATTGTTTTTTTGCACTCATGCTTGCTTCGCAGGTTGCGGCTATGCCATACGGCGCAGCCCTCCTTGATTCCAAAGAAAACAAAAATACTAATCAAGAACGGACTAGGCTCCGCGCCAATGAGCGGACAAAAGGAAATCATTAAAACTTTTTCGCTCTTCGGAAATTGCAATCCGGAATAATATATTTGATGCTATGGCATCCGCAAGGGTAAAATGATATTAAGCAGGTCTGGTTGGCTGGTTTGCGGTTCACAGAACCTGCGATAAAGTAGGAATTACAAATTCCGAAGAGCAAGAAGCCCTCTATGCCGGGCGGGCATCTTACTTTTTTCTTGATAAAAAAGTAAGCAAAAAATCAAGAACAAAAATAAGCTCGGCCGCATTTTTGTTCTCCCACCGCTCGCACGTCGGTCACTATTCGAAAGACTTGATCTGATATTCTGTTATTGATGCTGTAGTTTCCGGCAAATGTTCATACTTAACGCCTAGAACTATGTCGGTTCCTTGTCATCCTGCAAGTCACCGTCTTCGCAGCCGAAAATCATCAAATGTAGAACACACGAGCGCTGGGCTGAAAGAAAGGCGGGCCGGGTGTTTGCCTTGCGGATGAAGCTTCTTTCTTTCTAGGCCGTTTTGGTCCGTTATTCGTAGGTGTTTATTGTTTTTGCACTCATGCTTGCTTCGCAGGTTGCGGCTATGCCATACGGCGAAGCCCTCCTTGATTCCAAAGAAAACATAAATACTAATCAAGAACGGACTAGGCTCCGCGCCAATGAGCGGACAAAAGGAAATCCCAAACCTTCTGCTCTTCGGAATTTATAATGCGCAGAAGGATCATGAAGAAGTCCCTGAATTCCTTCCAAACCTATCTCGATCTTAGTTGAATATAATCTGTTGCGTTGTAGCAGTATAGGATTCACCGTTTGTGAGCTTGTATTCAATACTGAACTTATGATTCAGGGAACCAGTTGGTTTCACCTTGAGGCGAAGTTTAACGGAGAAGACAGATAGCTCAGGTTTGGTGCTGAGTAGTGCGTCGAGATCAAAGAAATCCTCATACGTGTCTCCAGTCATGCCAGCCATTTCAAAATATTGGTTCAACAGCACAGAGGGACTTTCTCCTAAGTTGAATGCAGAGTCACTATAAATTTTAATTTCCGACAATTGCTCTATAGAACCCATCCAACCAGGGTACTCCTCACTACATTTGCAAGCATAGGCAGAATTTGTAAACGAAAATCCAATAGTTTTACTCCGTTTACCATAATACGTCTTCGTAGGTGTAAGGTGGATAAGGAACTTGTTATAGTCAACATTTTCATTATTTTCCAGCCTGTAAGCTCCTTCAATTTGGTTTCCGAGCCTCACCGCAAGCACGTAAGCATCTGCGTTTATGCCCGCTACATCAAAGTAGTTTGGGTAGTCTTCACATTCGCATGAGAACCGCCGCCAATCATCAAGGCTTTGAGCAGGATAAGTGATTTAAGTTTCATATGGTAAATTTTCTTACAGGGCTAAGAAACCTTGCTATTATGCTTCTAAGATAGCGATATTTAATAAGCGCTTAAGCCCCTTACCTTTGCATTTAAGGAAAATTGAGTACATTAACTCCTAAACCTTTTAAAAAACCTATATGAAATATTCCTTACCATTTTTTGTCTGCTGTTCGCAGCATGTGCCGGTACTACAAGCAAAATTCCCGAAACCATCCGCGTTACCGGAGAGGGAAAGATCAGAGCTAAACCCGACCTTGTTATCCTAACACTCCAGGTATCCTTTACCCAGCCAAAAATGGTGAATGCCGTTAGATTGACACAACATACATTGGATTCTGTCCTAACAATCCTGTCAGGCTATCGCACAAACGAGAATGATATTAAAACCAGCAGTATATCGGCAGATAAGCATTACCAACACAACGGAAGAATGAATGTTTTCACTGGCTTTAGGGCCGAACAATCTGTCGATTTCGTTCTTCACGATATCCGGAAGTTCACCGAATTAACCGGGAAATTAAGGAGACAAAAATCAACAGCATTTCCCAAATTCAGTTTGATCACTCAAAGGCCGACAGCCTTTTCCGTGAAGCCGATCTTCTGGCATATGACGATGCCCTCCAATCCGCCAAAAAGCTGGGCAACAGGGCCGGTGTGAAACTAGGGAAATTGGTTTTTCTAAGTAATGCAGGTGCATCTAACGGGCATGACGATTCTGGCTATACTTCCTACGATGAAATACAAACTTTCGCAAAAGGGTACGGAGGACGCGGTTTTAAAATTTCACCGCAAGTGATGGAGTTTAAACGGACCATTATTTCGGAGTATGAGATTGAGTAAGTGAAAGGATTAAAAGCAGAGATATTAGAGTATTTAAACACTAAACTTTAATTGAAATGAGTCCGGTTTCATTGTCCATGTGAACCCGGAGCAGATTCCTGTACAAATTCCGAAGAGCGAAGGGACGTCACGGTAGTTCCCTGTATCTTTCAATTTCCTATCTCAATTCAATTTGATACATTTAGGGCAGATTGAGTTTAGTTCTGAAACATCATATTCATGAAGAATTTTAAAGAGACCGCCAACTTTATATGGGCTATAGCCGACTTGTTGCGTGGTGATTATAAGCAAAGCGATTACGGTAAAGTAATATTGCCTTTAACCGTTTTACGAAGGATGGATTGTGTGCTGGAAAAAACAAAAGAGAAAGTATTAGAGCAAGCAAAATTCGTTAAAGTACAGAATATCGACCCTATTCTGAATAAAGTAGCTGGCTACAATTTCCATAACCGCAGTCAGTTTACCTTCGATAAGTTGATTGCCGACCCGAACAACATAGCCGCGAACCTTAGAGATTACATCAACGGTTTCTCTGCTGATGCCCGCGAAATTATCGAACAATTTGAGTTTGATAACCAGATTAACCGCATGGACGATAATAACCTCTTGTTTATGGTGGTTAAACGTTTCCAGGAAATAGACCTGCACCCGAACAAGGTAAGCAGCATGGAAATGGGTTATCTCTTCGAAGAACTGATACGCAAGTTTGCGGAAATATCCAACGAAACTGCCGGGGAGCACTTTACTCCGCGGGAAGTTATTCGATTAATGATCAACCTGCTATTTTTAAACGACAGGGAAATTTTAACTCAAAAAGGAATTGTTAAAACGATATACGACTGCTGTGCCGGAACCGGCGGCATGTTAAGCGTTGCCGAAGAATACCTCAATGAGCTGAACCCGGATGCCCGTTTAGAAGTTTTCGGACAAGAGCTGAACCCCGAATCATACGCCATCTGTAAATCGGATATGCTGATTAAAGGGCAGAACCCGGTAAACATTAAAAAAGGCAACAGCATTTCGGAGGACCATTTAGCTAATCAGAAGTTCGATTACTTGATTACCAATCCTCCTTTTGGTGTAAAGTGGGAGAAGATTGCGAAAAAGGTAAAAGCCGAACACGAGGAGAAAGGCTTTGGCGGACGGTTTGGGGCAGGTCTGCCATCTACCAGCGATGGCTCTTTTCTGTTCCTGATGAACCTGATTTCTAAAATGAAACCTGAAGGTTCCCGTTTGGCGATTGTGTTTAATGGCTCTCCATTGTTCTCAGGCAGCCCAAGCTCTACAAAGAACGAATCGAGCATACGTCAGTGGATCATAGAGAACGATATGCTGGAAGCGGTTATCGCCCTGCCCAACCAGTTGTTTTACAATACAGGTATCAGCACCTACATTTGGCTGCTGTCTAATCATAAACCTGTAGAGCGGAAAGGGAAAGTTCAGTTGATAAACGCCGTAGATTTCTTTAAGAAAATGAGCAAATCTCTGGGTAATAAACGAAATGAACTAAGCAACAGTCATATTGCCGAACTCACCAAAGCTTACGGCGATTTTGTGGCTAATGAATACAGCAAGATATTTGACAATAAAGACTTTGGCTATTACAAGGTAACGGTAGAACGACCCGAGCGAGATGCCAAAGGAAATATCAAAACAGATAAGAACGGAAAGCCAAAAGCCGACAGCAGTCTGCGTGATACTGAAAACATTCCACTAAAGCAGGATATACCCGAATACATTAAAAAGGAAGTATTGCCGCATGTGCCCGATGCCTGGGTTGACGAAAGCAAAACTAAAGTGGGTTATGAAATTAACTTCACCAAATACTTTTACCAGTATAAGCCGCTCCGTTCTTTAGAGGATATCCGAAAAGATATCATGGCATTGGAAGAGGAAACATTGGGGTTAATTAAAGAGGTGATTGCTTAATGAAGAGGTATAAAGATTATAGAGATTCTAGTGTTGAATGGATTGGATGCATACCGAAGGGATGGCAATGTGTAGCACTCAAACATGTTTCAACAATCCAAAATGGCTCCACTCCAAGCAGTTCTGAAGACAAATACTGGGATGGAGATGTTAACTGGGTAACAACTGACGATTTAGGGAAGTTAAAAGACAGATTAATAGTAAACACAAGAAGGACTATCACAAAAGAGGGGTACGAGAGTTGTGGAACCCGAATGGCGAGTAAAGGCTCTGTAGTAATATCTACGAGGGCTCCTATCGGACATATAGGCATTTTAGATATTCAAGCTTGTACTAATCAAGGGTGTAAGACTGTTATACCAACGGCAATTAACAACGTCTATTGCTATTATTTCCTAAAACACGCAAGGCCTTTTTTGGAGTCTTTAGGAGAAGGTTCAACGTTTAAAGAATTACCTACGGGGACACTAAAGTCCTTCTATATCCCTGTTCCGACCATCGAAGAACAAACCCAAATAGCTCAATACCTCGACCATAAAACAACTCAAATAGATAAACTCATCACTGATAAGGAAAAGCTTATTGAGCTGTTAAATGAAGAACGTACTGCTATTATTAACCAGTCAGTAACCAAAGGTTTAAATCCTGATGGGCCGATGAAGGATAGCGGGGTTGAATGGATAGGCAAAATACCAAACCATTGGGAATTGAAACGTTTGAAATTTATTGGGTCCGCTTTTGGCGGACTGACCTATGCACCGAATAATGTTGTAGAAGAAAATGAGGGAACTCTTGTCTTAAGGTCTTCCAATATACAAAACGGAGAGCTGAGCTTAAAAGATAATGTGTATGTAAATAGTAAAATACCAGTGAAGTTAACATTAAAGCGAGGTGATATTTTAATCTGTTCAAGAAATGGTAGTAAGAATCTTATCGGAAAAAATATATGCATTGACAAGGATATGGAAGGTAGTACATTTGGAGCCTTTATGATGATCTTTAGATCTCCGAATTGGAAATTCTTGAAGCATTATTTTAATTCTTCTATATTTACCTCTCAATCTGCATTATTTCTCACTGCCACTATCAACCAATTAACTACTAGTACGTTAAATAATTTTTGGATAGCACTACCGAATTCATCTACCGAACAGAACGAAATTTCTCGTTTCATTGATGATAAGAACAGAGAAATTGATTTGATAAAAAAGAATGCCCAACAAGAAATCCGACTCCTAAAAGAATATAAAACAGCCTTAATTTCAGAAGTAGTGACGGGTAAAGTAGATGTAAGAGATGAGGTTATAGCAGAATCTACCGAACTAGTCTCCTGAAAGCATGGCAAAAGGAATCCACACCGAACAAACATTTGAAGCAGCAATAGAAGAATCGTTAACCAGCCAGGGAGGCTATATAAAAGGTTTCTCCGATGATTTTGATGCAGAACTGGGTTTATTTCCCGGTTATATCACGGGTTTTCTGAAAGCATCTCAACCTAAAGAATGGGATAAAATCTCAAACATCCATAAAACAGATATTGAGAAAAAAGTTCTCCAGCGCTTATTAAAGGAATTGGATTTACGAGGTACGCTGGATGTAATTCGTAACGGCTTTACCGATTATGGTGTAAAGTTTAAAATGGGTTATTTAAAACCCGAGTCGACCCTTAACGCCAATGCAGAACTGCAATACCAAAGCAATCAGCTATCGGTAACCCGCCAGCTATTTTACGAGCGTAAGGGCAGCAATTCGCTGGATATGGTTTTAAGCTTAAACGGTTTGCCTATCGCTACCGTTGAGTTAAAAAATCAGTTTACTGGTCAGGATATTAACCACGCCAAAAAGCAATACGTATACGACAGGGAAGCAACGGAACCAATCTTCCAGTTTAAAAAACGCAGCCTGGTGCATTTCGCTTTGGATGCCGACGAATGTTCTATGACTACCAAGCTCGCCGGAAAAAGTACCCGTTACCTTCCTTTTAATATAGGTAAAGATAACGGCGCGGGTAATCCGCTAAACCCGGATGGTTACCGTACCTCCTACTTATGGGAATATGTATGGGCGAAGGATAGCTTTATGGATATCATCGGCAAGTTCCTTCATTTAAGTTCGGAAGAATACGAGTTCGATGGTGTTAGCAAGGTTAAAGAAACGATGGTGTTTCCGCGTTACCACCAATTACAGGTGGTTCGCAAATTGGAAAGGAATGCTCGTGAACATGGTGCAGGCAAAAATTACCTGATACAGCATTCCGCAGGTTCGGGTAAGTCCAATTCCATCGCTTGGTTATCGTATCGCTTATCCAGTCTGCATGATGCCAGCAACGAGCGTATTTTTGATTCAGTCATTGTAATAACTGACAGAAAAGTATTAGACAACCAGCTGCAAAACACCATTTATCAGTTTGAACACAAGCAAGGCGTTGTACATAAAATAGATAAAGATTCGCAGCAGCTTTCTGATGCTATTTCTTCCGGTTCAAATATCATTATCACCACGCTGCAAAAGTTTCCTTTCATCTTAGACAAGATAGAAACCTTGCCTAATCGCAAGTATGCAGTAATAATAGATGAGGCACATTCATCGCAAGGCGGCGAAGCGACAAAGAAAATGAAAGAAGTGCTTGCCGCTAAATCACTGGAAGAGGCGGAGCAGGAAGAAACATATTCCGGCTTAGATGAAGATGCCGAGGATGAAATTCGCAAGTCGATGCAGGCCCGAGGCAAGCAGGACAATTTAAGCTTCTTTGCTTTTACGGCAACACCTAAAGCCAAAACCATTGAAGTGTTCGGCACACCGGATACCAAAGGCATTCCAAAGCCCTTTCATGTATATTCCATGAAGCAGGCCATTGAAGAAGGCTTTATTTTAGATGTGCTAAGCAATTACACTACTTACAAAACTTTCTTTAAGCTGTCTAAGCAAATAGAAGACGACCCGGCGGTTAATAAAAAGCAGGCAGCACGGGCAATCGCTCGTTTTCTATCGCTGCACCCACATAACTTGGCTCAGAAAACCGAAGTAATGGTGGAGCATTTCAGACAGGTGGTTTCTAAGAAGATTGGTGGCAAGGCAAAAGCAATGGTAGTAACCAGTTCGCGTTTGCATGCAGTGCGTTATAAAGAGGAGTTCGACCGCTACATCAAAGAGAAAAACTATACTGATATAAAAACTATAGTAGCTTTTTCGGCCAAGGTGATGTATGACATGTATCCCGAAGGAGTCACTGAAGTTGAACTAAACGGCTTTAAAGAAAAGGAACTTCCAAAGAAGTTTAATACCAACGAATACCAGTTACTGCTGGTAGCAGATAAATACCAAACCGGTTTCGACCAGCCCTTACTGCATACCATGTATGTAGATAAGAAACTGTCAGGCGTTAAGGCGGTGCAAACACTTTCCCGCCTCAACCGCATGAGCGCCGGAAAGGAAGATACTTTTGTGCTGGATTTCGCCAACGAAACACAGGACATATTAGATTCCTTTCAGCCCTACTACGAATTAACTACTGTAGAAACAACCACCGACCCGAATCATTTATACGATTTAAAGACCGAGATTACAAAAGCGCAGGTTATTTGGGATACGGAAGTAGATAATTTCTGCAATGTTTATTTTAAATCGGCGAAAGCTTTTTCGGCTACGGAGCAAAAGAAGCTGTATGCGTATATGGGTCCGGCGGTAGACCGCTACAAACAACTGCCTCTGGAGAATACCAGTGATGATATCATCACCACACAGTCTACGCAGGAAGGCTTTAAGAATTCCCTTCAGTCGTTTGTGCGCTTGTATTCTTTCCTTACTCAAATAATGCCCTTTAAGGATGTGGGGTTGGAAAAGCTATATACCTACGGCAAGTTTCTGCTTCGCACCCTTCCACGTAACAGTAGCGACCGCTTTAAACTAGGCGACGAGGTTTCACTGGAATACTACAGACTGCAACGAATCAGTGAAACTAACATAGCGCTTGAGCCTCTTGGAGAGTATGGCTTGGATGGTTCAAATGAATCCGGCATCCGGATGAACAAGGAGGAAAGGGCTGCCCTTTCGGAAATTATTGAGGTGTTGAATAAGAGGTTTTCAACGGAGTTTGGTGATGCCGACAAATTGTTCTTCGACCAGATAGAAGCGGAATTAATTGCAGATTCTAAATTAGTTCAGCAAGCCAGATCGAATACCATTGAAAATTTCAAATTCGGCTTTGATGATATCTTCATGGATAAGCTAATTGGCCGCATGGAGCAGAACCAGGATATTTTTTCTAAGATGATGGATGATCAGGAGTTTGGAGGGCTGGTGAGGAGTTATATGTTGAAGAAGGTTTATAATAGTTTGAATGGATAGGGGGTTAAAAATAAATAGGGGATACAATTTAGTTACACACTCGCAGAAAATTTCAATTAACATAAACTCCAATGATCCCTATTTATAATTTAGAACCTTCTGACTGGCGTGATTTGCAAAACAAAGTTGCTAAGATATATTTAGATCTTGGCTTTAATGCAACAGTAGAAAAGGATATTCAAACAGCAAGGGGAGTGGTAAACGTCGATGTATATTGTGAAAAAACAACAGATCATTTAGTTGATATAAATATAGTTGAGTGCAAATATTGGACAAGTGCTGTCCCAAAAACCATAATTCATTCTTTCAGATCTGTAATTGCAGATTATGGAGCTAATATGGGGCTCATTATATCAAAAAATGGGTTTCAATCGGGTGCATTCGAGGCTGCTAAAAACTCAAATGTTGCGCTTTTAACATTTGATGAATTTCAAAATTCATTTAGATCTCGTTGGTTAGAATCAGTAATCGATTCACTTGAAGAGGTGGGTTATCCATTAAGGAAATACTGCGATCCCCTTGAAACTTTTGCAGCTCGGGAATACGATAAGTTAACACGTGAAAAACAGTTACATATCAACGGATTAATGAAAAAGTATTATGCTACATCCTCATCTACTATGCGAATACTTTATAAAGATGTGATGAGTGGAAAATTAATGTTGGAGTATATAGATAATAGAATAAGAAAAGAGGGAGAACAACTTAATGGAAAACCAGTTACTTGCTTAATGACATATTTTGACTCTTTATATGCTACTTGCTTGTTGGCTGTAAAAGAATTTGATGAGGCCTATGGCAAGAAACTTAGAAAGTGGGCATAACTGGCAAACCTAAAACAATTTTAATGTTAAGCAATGGGAGAAACTCTTGAGAATCTTTTAGACTTGTATCAGGAAAATCCAACCGTAAAAAGTCTAGTGGAATTACTAAACTTAGGTGGTTTTCCCATCGGTTCTGTAATAGATGGATTGCTTGGAAAGTACATTACTGAGTATAAAGAAAAAAAAATAAAAATTTTTTTTCAGCAAAACACGGGGGAAGCGGTATTATCTCCTGACGTAATAGAAAATCAAGAATTTTTGCATGCTTATTTTTCTACGGTTAACTATGTATTAAGAACAAGATCCGATGAAAAAATAGAAAGATTTGCAAAAATTTTAAAACATTTGTATAAAGGCGAGATTAACATAGACCAGTTTGAAGACTACACTGCAATCTTTAATGAATTGACGGATAGGGAGTTTGCAATTCTAATGATTAAGTTTAAATATGAAGAAAAATTTGCAGATAAGGATGAAGTTTTTCGGATGAAAAACATGAGCTCTTATTGGGATGATTTTAAATTGGAAGTATGTAACAAGATAGGTATTACTACCGAAGAACTTAATCCTATGCTTCTTAGAATTCAGAGAACTGGTTGTTATCGTAAACCAGATAATTATTTAGGGGCCAGTTCTGATCAGTGTGGATTGACGACTGAATTATTTAATAGGATTTACCAGATGGTTAAATAACCGCAAGTCTGTGTAGCCCCCTTTAGAGCAAGTATGCAGGGTGGCAATGAGCAGAGGGTACTTGTGCTTTAAATGAAAACAAACAACAGATTGAGAATGCGAATCTGAGTCTGGTATGCAAAGGCACAAGCAGCCATTCGCCCAGGGCTAAGGCTGCATGCTTGCGCCAAAGTGGGGGGAAAATGCTAACAAAAGCAAGGGTAAGGAATTACGCCTATTATTTATTAATTACGTATTATGAAGTTACATGAAGCTATTTATCTAGTCTTAGAAGAAACGAGTTTCCCTTTAACACCGGTTGAAATAGCACAAGAGATAAATTCTAGACAGCTATACAAACGAGGTGATTCTAAGCTATTAACTAGCAGTCAGATTGATGCCAGAGTTAATCAATACTCTCATCTGTTCGACAATATTAACGGCCGCATTATTCTTAGTAGTGATAAGAGGTGGAACGCGCTGCTTTCTTCATACTGGTACATTGCAAATATTTTAAGGGGCACCTATACCAATACGGATTTGCAGTTTATCATAGCGGGCTTATTCTTTTATAAAAGACTTTATGACTTAAGTCCGGATTCGGAAATTTCCAAACAGATTACTCTTCCAACTTATAAGTCATACGGTTTATTGAAGTCAACGCACAGCCGTGACTGGCTGCAAAGCATATCTTACATTGATAGTGACAACCGATTTCCGGTTCACATTTTCACCGATATCAGTAACTTACTAGAAAGACTTGATTTAGAAAAACTAAGAGATGTAATATTAAATCTAGAAGCTATAGATACAAGCCTACTTTCAACCGAAGAATTTGGTGCTGCGTTTGAGTATATTCTAGAGCTCAATTTATCAGATAATTTTAAGTCTGAATTAGTTCGTACACCTCATCAAGTTAGTGAGTTAATGGTAGGGATATTAAATCCTAAAGGTGGAAGCTTGTATGATCCTGTTTGCGGAACTGCAGGATTATTGACAAAAGCGTTTAAGGTAAGTAGAGAATCTCTCTACATCAAAGGTACAGAAATCAACTATCGAACTACTCAATTAGCATTCATGAACCTGGTAATGAATGGGGCGTTTCATGTTGAAATTAAAACAGAAGACTGTTTTAATGAGTTAAAGTCAGATAATAGCTACGATTACATTATCGGTGATCTTCCATTATTGAGTGCCCCTAATCCTGATATCCAGTTAGAGTTGAATTCTCGTTGGGATATTCAGCTTCCAAAGAGTGGACGAGGGCTAAGTAGTCTGGTTCTTTTTATATTATCTAAATTAAACAGCAAAGGAAAAGCGGTGTTCACGGTTTCTGATTCATTTCTTGATTCTGGAGGAAGTGAACAGAAGGTCCGGAACTTGCTATTGCGAGAAGATTTCATAGAAACTGTGATAAGTCTCCCTTCCGGAAGCTTGAAACCATATACAAATGGAAAAGCGTCAATTATAGTATTAAGTAAAAGAAAGCCTTCTTACTTAATCGGCCACGTGAAATTTATAAATGTCGAAAATACCGGAACCAGCAATAGGAACATAAAATTTAATACAAAGCAGGTTATCGATTCGTATAAGGAAAAATATATAGACGATAACACTGTTCAGATAGTTTCCACAGCAGATATTTTAATCAGAGATACCCTTCAAGTTAAGTTTTATATCGAAACTTTTAAAGAGGTAAATAACCTACTTAATGAAAATAAAGCTGTCCTCTTATCTGATTTAGTGCATATACAGGCTGGAAATACGATTAACAACAGGGGAGATATAGGGTATAGTGAAGGTATACCATATATCAAGATAGAGAACTTAGAAAAAGATATCCTGGATATGTATCTTTCATCTAATAGATTTGAAAATTATGTTAGGTCTCCAAACTACCAACGTCTCGTTTTTAGGTCAGAAATGCTTTTAGTCGCACGACTCGGGGATAATTTGAAACCGACTTATTTTAAACCGAGTTCCAAGATTCCAGAAATAATCACTCATACGGGGGTCTTCTCATTGGTACCTACCGGACAGCATTCTCTAAATCTTGAGTATCTGTATTATCAGCTTTATTCCCCGGTAGTTGTAAGCCAAATTGAACAAAAGAGAAGTGGCGCTGCAATGCCATTTATAAGCATCAAAGCGCTGAAACAAATTGTAATACCTTACATGCCTTTAATTTCTCAGAATGAATTTATCGCAACCCAAAAAGCGAATATTATCGCGAGCGAAAAAGCGAAGGTTAATCAACGCTTAAAAGCAATTGGTTTCGAAGAGCAGGAAATTCAGCTAGAGTCGGATATTGTTCGCACTCTTGTACATGAGTTAAGGCCAAAACTGTTAAATATCAGCACTTTGAGCGGTAAGATAAAGCGGATTATTAATAAGAACAGCCTTGAAAAGGTTACTGAATATGACGAAGAAACTTTTGTAGAGAATATTGATATTGACTTGGTAAATGAAATTGAGCCAACTGAAAACTATAATTTATTGGATGTGTGTACGAAGCTCTTGGATGATTCTAAACAATTGAGTGATATGTTGTCAACAGTGAAAGATGTAATGAGCTTTAACCTGAAGCCAACTGATTTTATTGAAGTAGATGTATTTCAGCTTTTTGAAGAATATTTGAATTCAAAACGATTGGAGATAAGAAGTCGTTTTTCTATCGAACTTAAAGGCGCTCATGTAAGCGCATTCATACACGACAAATCCTTCAAAACAATTATTGATCAGCTTTTAATTAATGCTGAAAAACATGCTTTTAAAAAAGGCTCTAACGTCAATAAAGTACAATTTACTATTTCAGAAGATAGAAGTAGAGACCTTCTTGTTATAGAATACAGCAATAATGGAGAGGCATTTCCCCTTAGTGAACAAAGCTATATAGCACCTTTTACAAAGAGTAAAAACAGTTCAGGCTCAGGGATCGGGGGTAATTACATCTTTAGGATAGTAAAAGCACACGGTGGCAATTTAGCTATAAAAGAAAATGTCAAAAAAGGATTTTTTTTGACGATTGAAATTCCCAAAAACCTTAATCAATATGAATAATATCTTACTAGTGGATGATGACGAAGCTTTCAAAGAAAGCTTTTTAATTGAAGCTCAAGCCCGAGGCTTCCAGTTAATTTATAAAAGAAGCTTTGAAGGACTTCAGGCAGTCATGCCAAAATTGAATTCGAAAATTGTTGCTGTCATACTTGACATCAAATGTTTAATCAGTGATGATCAGGAAATTGAACACGAAGGATTTATAGGTACAGCAACAAAATATTTAGATGTTAATTTTCCTCACTTTCCTAGGATAATATTAACAGGTGACGACGACGCATTTGATGGATATAGAAGATTTACTTCAGGTGAAGATATTTACCAAAAGACACCAGATGGATTAATCAGCTTATTTGAAAAGTTAAATTATTACGTTCAAAATCCAAGAATAAACGAAATTCAATCAATGATTAATGGTGGTGAATCGAAAGTTATAGAATTTAAATCGTCATTAAGATTTTGCTTAAAAACTGAACAAGCGTTGAATACAGTAGAGCATAGTACCTTCAAAAATATAGCAGCATTTCTAAATACCGGAGGCGGTACTATCCTTATTGGCATAGACGATAACGGAAACGTTATAGGCCTGGACGAGACCGACTTTCCAACTTTTAAAGGTAAAAATAAGGAAGACGAATTTTTAAAACACTTTGATAACCTTGTTCAGAATTATTTCGGTAATGCTTTTACTGGAAAATTTGATGTGACATTTAAATATCTAGGCGGTAAAACCGTTGCATTGGTGCAAATAAACGAAAAAGCGTCTAATCCGGTGTTTTTAAAAATGAGAGATAAAAACGGCCATGAAAAGGAAGCTTTTTACGTGAGAAGACTTGCAAGTGCAGTCGAATTAAGTATGAGAGAGTTTGCTATATATTCGAGAGAACACTGGGGGTAGAAATCCTTTGATGTCCCATTTTTTCTCTGCTCATGTTGGTGTTGTCACCAACAAAGGCTAAACTCTGTAATTGACATCTCTGAACCGTCGGACCAGATACTTTAGTTCTATCTTTGCTAAAGAAACCTGCATGAGCCTGCCCGAAAAGCAGGCGGGCTTTCCGCGCACAAACCGAAATGAACTTAGCGAAGCGTTCTCTTGAACACCGCTGATAAAATATAAACGAGTGAAAAATAAGCTCATGCAAGCCCGCCCGGCCATGCCGTTCGGACGGGCTTCATAGCCGATAAAAAACAAATATATTCTGATGAAACCATCATGAGCAAACCGCTCACCAATAGCAATGAACTTAGCGAAGCGTTCTCTTGAACACCTCTAAAAAAATAATACCTGTGAAAAATATGGTCATGATAGCTTCATAGCCTATAAAAAACAATTATATTCAAATGAAACCATCATGAGCAAACGCTCACCAATAGCAATGAACATACTCATGATAGCGTCATAGCCATTAAAAGACAAATATATTCTGATGAAAAACTATCCGATGCTTATCAAACGCAGCTATTTTTTCACCGCTTTCGGCGCGGCAATATGCCTCTACATGGTTTACGAATCGTTGACGCTTCCCGCCGGCAAAGATTTGAAAGGAAACTTTAAAGAACTGGCCTTTTATCGCAACGAGCAAAACACAGGGCCGGTACTTCGTGTATATGCTGTTTCTGTGGAGGACACCGTTTGGAAAGAAATGGAGACTTATGGTAAACAGATGCCACATACAAAATACGGCAATACAAAAGTGTATTATTTCCTCAAAGGAAACTCTGACCAGAAATATCTTTCACAGGAAGACGGAAATATTTTGCCCCCATTCAAGGACGCCTGCATTGCAAAATTTGAAAAGGGAGTCATGAGCCAAACTGTGTTAGTAAAGTTTCCTTTCGGCCCTAACGAAGAATAGATCTATGGATTTACGATTCGAATTATAGATCATAATTTATCCACACAATAAACGTTACAAAAACCAACTGAAATACAATATAAAACGGCTTTACCTTTTTTTCTGGCTGTAATCCAGGCAATCCCGAAAAATTTCAAGCATTATTAAACAAGATTGAAAACCACAAAAAATACGAGCCCTTACTGGGCTGTTTGTCCTGAATGCAACGGACGAAGCAAAAAACGCCGAAAGCTCCGTAAGAAAGTGCGGCTCCTTTACCAGATAGCATTAAAAGAATTCGAAATAACAAATGGCGAAGGAACGCCTCCTGTTCCCCCTAAGGGTGACTTATATCCATGCCTGGATTGCAGCGGATCCGGTTTAATTTCGTCCGCCAGTAAACCAATTCCGACTAAGGAAATTTATCCGCATGTAGCCATTATTGGCGGTGGTATTGGCGGAGTTGCGCTGGCTGTAGCTTGTTTGCACCGCGGGATTCCTTTTACGCTTTATGAGCGAGATACTGGCTTCAATACACGTTCTCAAGGCTACGGCCTTACGCTGCAACAAGCAAGTAAAGCGATTGAGGGATTAGGGATTTTCTCTCTAAAAGGAAGATTGATTTCAACAAAGCATGTGGTTCATAACCCCGATGGAATAGTGATTGCAGAATGGGGAGTGAGGAAGTGGTTGCAAAAGAATGAAACAGGGTATCCAAAGCGCACCAATGTTCATATCGCCCGTCAGTCTCTGCGTTTAGCCCTGTTGGAGCAGCTAGGTGGAAATGATGCGGTGCAATGGGGACATCAGCTGGTAGATTTTAAGAAGTCTAAGAATGATGGCGTTGAACTTAGTTTTTCATTGAATGGAGAGATTAAAACTCACCGGGCAGATTTGATAGTTGGAGCCGATGGCATTCGCAGTTCGGTCCGGAGCTTGCTCATTGGCGAGAATAGTACACCCTTGCGCTACCTTGGTTGTATAGTTATATTGGGCATCTGTTCGCTCGAGGCTCTTGAAGGTGTTGAGAGTGCGCTGCTGGACTCTGCCACGGTATTTCAAACCGTAAATGGGAATGAGCGAATTTATATGATGCCTTATTCGCAAGATGCGATAATGTGGCAATTTAGCTTCCAAACGCCTTTAGAGGAAGCTAAAGCGTTGAGTGCGCTGGGAGCAAAAGCACTCAAAGAAGAAGCAATTCGCAGAATGCAATGGCACCATCCCGTTCCCCAGATTATAGCAGCTACTTTGGAAGCTCAGGTGTCAGGCTACCCTGTTTATGACCGTGAATTACTCAGGCCAGAATTGCTGGCCACGGGCGGACCGGTGACTTTGATTGGAGATGCGGCCCATCCGATGAGCCCGTTCAAAGGACAGGGTGCAAATCAAGCTTTGCTGGATGCCTTAGCTCTTGCTCGTGGAATTGCAAAAGGATGCAGAGCCCAATCTGATTGGAGAGACGCCGGATTGAGGGAAAGCGTATTGACTGAATTTGAATCAGAAATGTTAGAACGCAGTGCTATCAAAGTAAAAGATTCAGCAGATGCAGCAGGGTTCTTACATTCAGACATTGTGCTGCATGAAGCCGATGAACCAAGAGGACGGGCCAGGAATGGCCTCAACTAAATCCTGTCCAAAGGAGAGGACTTTGGGATTTTGCATTTCGACGAAAGGAGAAATCTCTTGAGTATGAAAGATCAGATGTATCGCTGCTCTCGACATGACAAAGTGTGCTAACAGGGTGTATCAACAATTGCCTCGGCAATCCTAAGCGCCATGCCTGCGAAAGGGCAATTGCTCTGCATTAGGATTCCTGTCTGCACAGGAATGACGGGGACGGGTTGTCGGACGAGTGTCGTTATTGCTGAATGATAATCGTCGTGCTTAGAGCGACGTCATTGCCGATCTGATCGGCGATCCTAGAGCGCCATGCCGGAAAGAGCACTTTGCTCTGCATTAGGATTCCTGTCTGCACAGGAATGACGGGGACGGATTGTCGGACGAGTGTCGTTATTGCTGAATGATAATCGTCGTTTTTAGAGCGACGTCATTGCCGATCTGATCGGCAATCGTAATGCGCCATGTCGGCAACAAGAGCCATGTACTTGTTCGAGCGCATATCGCTATTTAATCCCCCTTGTCATTTCGACGAAAGGAGAAATCTCTTGAGCATGAAGATTAGATGTCTCGCTGCTCTTGCCATGACAAAGTGTGCTAACAAAGTCTATGATCAAGTGACGCAGCCCCACCCGGGACATTTCCTACCAGCCCCATCACCCAGCCTTCCATCTAAAGCAAAAGCCCAACCTCTTTTTTGAGATTGGGCTTGTTTGTTTACTTATCTTTCAAACCAGCCTCTTTATTTGCCTGGTCTCAGATTTTGCTTAACTAATTGAATCGATGTTGTTGCCCAGATTGCGGTAATTGATTTTTTCCTGGGGATTAGTCCCGTTAAGGAATTCTTCAACATTAGTATATACATCGCCGTCAGAATCCAAAGCGCCATCTTTGGCATTTTTAGGATCAAGCTTGTTTTTGATTTCCCATGCGTCGGGCATACCATCGCTGTCGGTATCAACAGGTACCCGGGCAGGATCGTATGTCAGGTTTGGATAACCTCCAACTTCGGACACGGCTTTGATGATACCGGTTTGCGTCATTGGTTTTCCTGTGCGCACCATTTCGGTAACCCGGACATCAACCGCATCGCGTTTTGGTAAAGTTGCTCCGGCTTTCGCAAGTACCGACTCGAAAGCGACGCCGGCTGTCTGGTGTGGCGCTACCGGCCATCCTTCGAATGCGGTATTCACGCGCGCAAGGTTCTCTGGTCCGCGCATACCGGCCCAGTTGTTGTTAATTACCTCCTGGTTGCCGTGCATGATATTGCCCGCAACATACCATTTGCCGGGACGATTGGCCGCTTTAGTGTACCAGCCACCTTCGGCCCACGCACTACCGGGAGAATACATACTGCGTTGTTCGATACGGGCGAAGACCGCGCGCATGTCTTCATTGGTAGCAGGCCCCGGTTTGAAATAGTTGTTGATGAGATTGACCATAGAAGTTTCATCTCCGCCATCTATTGAACGGTGACGCCAGTTGAAGACAACATTGTACCGGAAATCAAAGGGACCAGACATGCCTATCGATGGATTGCGGGCAGTATTGCTGGCGAAGAGGTTGTGATGAAATGTAGATGGGTTTCCTCCCCAGGTGCCACCGAAAGCATGTCCCCGGGCATCGAGAGCTTCGCTGGAAATAGTCCATTGAATGGTAATATTCTCTGCGGCATCCTTTATCTGTGTGCTTTTGTCCAGCGATTGTCTCATGTGCCGGTAGAGCGAAATGTTTTCGTCCATACCCCAGCTCGTAGAGCAATGGTCGATGATGATGTGATTGTCTGGATTTCCCCCTATGTTATCATCACCTTGTCCGCCTGTAGGAACTCCACGGCGCACACGCAGGTGACGGATGATGACATTGTGTGTGTTGATATTCAGTGTACCGGCAATACAGATACCATCGCCCGGAGCGGACTGGCCCGCAATGGTGATATCCGGATGATTGATATTAAGATCATCACTCACCTTGAGCGTGCCAGCAACACGAAATATAACAATACGTGGCCCGGCTGTTTCTAAGGCAGCACGGAAACTTCCCGGACCGCTATCGTTAAGATTTGTAACGGCAATAACTTTGCCTCCGCGTCCTCCGGTGGTAAACATCCCTCCTCCCCATGCTCCGGGAAATGCGGGAATAGCACCTTCGGGCAAGCGCGGCGGATGTGGTGGTATTTGTCCGGGTTCAGGCTGCCCGGCGACACTGTTAACATTCTGTGCATTTGCCTCCACTCCCCGACATAAAAAAGCAAGCAGAATCAAGCTTGCGGCGACAATTTGATAGGATCTTTTCATTTTCATTGAATTCTTAATAGAATATTATCATTAATTTATAATCTGTAGCTAAATATATAATAAAGCCATTCGAATAAGTGTAAAATTTACGTTTAATAAGCTAAGATACGGTGTTGAGGGTGATGTAAAAGCTTATAGAATAGCTACAGGATCTTATGAAAAAGGTACAACAAAATTCCGTCATCTGAGGATCGTGAGGTCGTAGCGAGACGCTACGAGCAAGTGGAGGGAAATGATGAAGTTTGCCCTCATTGCCGGGCAGGCTTGTTCTTTTTCTTGATAAAAAGAACGAAAAATCAAGGCTGTCGAGGCTTGAGCTAAAAGATTGAAAGAAAGCTATCTGCAATCCAAGCCGCGGGTCAGGTTTGTCTGGCACGTACTTTTCTAATACGCTTCTCCGGATTGCTTCCTTGCAGCTCTTTAATGTTCTTTTCTGCATGCTTTCTTTTCAACCTTTCTTAACGCTCAATCCTCTGAGGCCGTCCCGGCTGGATGCATTTGACGCATTAAGATCCAACAAGTACTATGCATCCAGCAACCTTCCAATTCGCCGTATCCCAACCCACGGAGACCAGTGAATCCCGCAAGTGCCGGAAAGAGTTCTTGCATCAGCAGGCCCATGCGGGCAGGAAAAGGGCATCGGCTGGTTTCCTGAAGTCTGGGATTGAGCGCAAGAGGAAAGCCAGGCAAAGCCCTGAGCGCTGATGCAAGAACTGCGGGTAGGCCCTGTGCAAAAGGCACCTCGGGATTCACACAGCGAAAGTTATTTATAAGCACTTATTGTTTTCAAAGGTATAAATGGTCTCGTTACGCTCGGCATGGTCCTTTTCGCTGTGAAAGGACTAGGCTCCGCGCCAATGAGCGGACGAAAGGAAATCATGAAAATCTTCTCAAAAAAACAGTGC
Organism: Pedobacter superstes; assembly: GCF_037622515.1. Classification (NCBI taxonomy): domain Bacteria; kingdom Pseudomonadati; phylum Bacteroidota; class Sphingobacteriia; order Sphingobacteriales; family Sphingobacteriaceae; genus Pedobacter; species Pedobacter superstes. The sequence goes on along the minus strand of NZ_JBBJCN010000005.1, from coordinate 178,480 downwards.
ATCTTTGCCCTCATTGCCGGGCAGGCTTGTCCTTTTTCTTGATAAAAAGAACGAAAAATCAAGGCTGTCGAGGCTTGAGCTAAAAGATTGAAAGAAAGCTATCTGCAATCCAAGCCGCGGGTCAGGTTTGTCTGGGCAGGGACTTTTCTAATACGCTTCTCCGGATTGCTTCCTTGCAGCTCTTTAATGTTCTTTTCTGCATGCTTTCTTTCAACCTTTCTTAACGCTCAATCCTCTGAGGCCGTCCCGGCTGGATGCATTTGACGCATTAAGATCCAACAAGTACTATGCATCCAGCAACCTTCCAATTAACCGTATCCCAACCTACGGAGAACCCGTGAATCCCGCAAGTGCCGGAAAGAGTTCTTGCATCAGCAGGCCCATGCGGGCAGGAAAAGGGCATCGGCTGGTTTCCTGAAGTCTGGGATTGAGCGCAAGAGGAAGCCAGGCAGAGCGCTGATGCAAGAACTGCGGGTAGGCCCTGTGCAAAAGGCACCTCGGGATTCACACAGCGAAAGTTATTTATAAGCACTTATTGTTTTCAAAGGTATAAATGGTCTCGTTACGCTCGGCATGATCCTTTCCGCTGTGAAAGGACTAGGCTCCGCGCCAATGAGCGGACGAAAGGAAATCATGAAAACTTCTCAAAAAAACAGTGCATCTTTGCCCTCATTGCCGGGCAGGGCTTGTTCTTTTTCTTGATAAAAAGAACGAAAAATCAAGGCTGTCGAGGCTTGAGCTAAAAGATTGAAAGAAAGCTATCTGCAATCCAAGCCGCGGGTCAGGTTTGTCTGGCACGTACTTTTCTAATACGCTTCTCCGGATTGCTTCCTTGCAGCTCTTTAATGTTCTTTTCTGCATGCTTTCTTTCAACCTTTCTTAACGCTCAATCCTCTGAGGCCGTCCCGGCTGGTTGCATTTGACGCATTAAGATCCAACAAGCACTATGCATCCAGCAACCTTCCAATTCGCCGTATCCCAACCCACGGAGACCCGTGAATCCCGCAAGTGCCGGAAAGAGTTCTTGCATCAGCAGGCCCATGCGGGCAGGAAAAGGGCATCGGCTGGTTTCCTGATGTCTGGGATTGAGCGCAAGAGGAAGCCAGGCAAAGCCCTGAGCGCTGATGCAAGGACTGCGGATGAGACCTGTGCAAAAGGCACCTCGGGATTCACAAAGGGTTTGGTCCTTTGCCCTACAAAGGACTAGGCCTCCGCGGCCAATGAGCGGACGAAAGGAAATCAGGTTAGTTTGCCCTCATTGCCGGGCAGGCTAGTCCTTTTTCTTGATAAAAAGAACGAAAAATCAAGGCTATCGAGGCTTGAGCTAAAAGATTGAAAGAAAGCTATCTGCAATCCAAGCCGCGGGTCAGGTTTGTCTGGCACGTACTTTTCTAATACGCTTCTCCGGATTGCTTCCCTGCAGCTCTTTAATGTTCTTTTCTGCAAGCTTTCTTTCAACCTTTCTTAACGCTCAACCCTCTGAGGCCGTCCCGGCTGGATGCATTTGACGCATTAAGATCCAACGGTTATTAAGCATCCAGCAACTCAAGGCTCCAGGATTTATCAACTTATTTATATTTATAAGCCTTCAAAAATTTAAGCCTAGTACTCACCTGTCTGATCCATTCGCGGGCCATTAGTTCATGCCCGGCTACGGTAGGATGAATTCCATCCCAGGTCCAGTAATCAATGGGGGCCTTTTTCGATGCCTTTTCGAAAACCGCCGGAAAATCTACAATTACAGCATTAAATTCCTGAGCCAGCTTTTTTATTCTTTTTGTAAGTTCTGCTACGGTATCCTGGTAAGGCTGCCACTTTTCCTTCACCCTGCCTACAGGATAAACAAAAGGCAAACAAAGCACAAAAAGAGTTTCAGCATTTTGTTGTTTGCTTTGGGAAAGAATATCTCTGTAAGTAGTTTCAAACAGATCATAATCCTGCACTCCTGTGGCCTGGCTGCTTATAAACCTGGAGGCATCGTTTATGCCAACTAAAACGCTTAATACATCAGGCTTAAGATTCAATGTATCGGTTTGCCAGCGGTTTTTTAAATCAGGAACACGGTTTCCGCTAATTCCCCTGTTATAAAAAGTTAGCTGCGATGCGGGGAAGTCGGCTCCAACACGGCTTGCAACAGAAAATGCATAGCCATGCCCCATAATATGATTAGGATCGTTATTACGCCCGCGATTACCATCAGTAATCGAATCTCCCTGAAATAGAATCACCAGATTTTTTCCGTCAGCAGGTGAAGGAAAATCATTTTTGGATATCGCTTTTGCAAATGTTCCGTCGATTCTGAAAGCTGTTGCAAGGCCAAGGATAGCTGATGAACGAAGGAAAATCCTTCTTGATGTTTTATTATCCATATTAAGAGTTTTCTTGGTGTAGAGATGAGCTGCCTAAATGCAATACTGCTCCAGGCATCTTTATATCTAAAGTATAAAAATAAATAGAGACTTGCCTTGCAGCATCTAAAGTGGTATGAACCCATTGCTGGATGCAGATAGCAGGATTTATAAAAACGATGACAACATAATTCCGAATTCCTGAGACTTGAAGCTGGGGTTTAAGAGTGGGGAGGCCGTGAGGATCGGCAAGCGACAAAGGAAAGCAATACCAGGCACTCCTCTGATCCGCTCAGCGCTACGAGCAGTGGAGGGGAAATGATGAACGTTTGCCCTCATTGCCGGGCAGGGCTTGTTCTTTTTCTTGATAAAAAGAACGAAAAATCAAGGCTGTCGAGGCTTGAGCTAAAAGATTGAAAGAAAGCTAGCTGCAATCCAAGCCGCGGGTCAGGTTTGTCTGGCACGTACTTTTCTAATACGCTTCTCCGGAGTTCGTCTCTGCAGCTCTTAATGTTCTTTTCTGCATGCTTTCTTTCAACCTTTCTTAACGCTCAACCCTCTGAGTCGGCGGGCACATCAACTCCTTTTATGGTAGCTCAAAACCGCCCAGCCGTTAAGTACCAGACCAAATCCAAGCATCGTCAGAATATGCCCCGAAATGTCGTACAACCCGCTTCCTTTCAAAACTACAAGACGCATCACCTCCACAAAATAGCTGACTGGATTTAAGCGGGTGATCATTCTCGCCCAGTAGGGCATACTGTCAATTGAAGTGTAAAGTCCGCTGAGCAAGATAAACACCATCATCAGAAAGAAAGAAATAAGCATCGCCTGCTGCTGGTTGCTGGTATAATTTGAAATGAGCAGGCCTAAACCCAGTATAGCGAGCAGGTATACCGCGGCAAAAACATAGATCACATAAAAATGGCCAAGAGGAATGATGCCGTAAATTACTCTGGCAATGGTTAAGCCAATAGTGAGGATCACGATCCCCAATATCCAGAAGGGGATCAGCTTGCCTAAAATAAAATAATGCCTTTTTATGGGTGTAACATTTATCTGTTCGATTGTTCCTATTTCTTTCTCTTTCACAATGTTTAATGTCGCCAGAAAAGATCCGACCATAGTAAGCAGGATCACCAGGATGCCTGGCACCATAAAATGTTTATAATCCATCCTGGGATTGAACCAGTTAGAGTAAGTAATATCCACCACCGGCTCCGGATTCATCCTCGGGAACTGCACCCATTTCAGACGTACTTCGCGGTTGAAATCCTGGAAGATCATGGATAGATAGGCACCTCCTAAATTTGCTTTCACACCGTTTATGGCATTTACCGATATGAAAAGCGTGTTCTCATTTTCCCGCACCAGATCTCTTTCAAACCTGGATGGGATGCTTAGTATAAGGTCCGACCGGTCTTCTTCGATATCGCTCATCGCTGTTTTATAAGAACTGCTGAAACCCGTCAGTTTAAAATAACCTGAAGCCGTGATTTTTGAAACAAGCTGCTGCGAATAGGATGAATGGTCCAGATCGACTATACTCAGTTTAATATCTTTCATCTCATAATCTGCCGCAAGAGGAAGAATTACCAACTGTATGATGGGCATTATAAAAATAATACGCAGGATGGCAGGATTGCGGAAGATTTGACGGAACTCTTTCTGAAGCAGAAACTTTAGTACTCTCATACCAGCCTGATTTTAAATTTCTTAATGCTTAAACCAAGCAGAAATATCATCATACCCGCCAAAACCAGTGTTTCTTTCCATATTGCCGAAAAGCCGACTCCCTTAATCATGACTGATTTCACAATAATATAATACCATTTCGCGGGAACAGCATTCGACACAATTTGCAGGGGTAAAGGCATATTCTCAATCGGAAACATAAAGCCGCTCAGCATGATGGTTGGAAGAAACATTCCCGTAAGGGAAATGAACATAGCAGTTTGTTGCGAATCGGTACCGGTAGAAATCAGAAGTCCCAAGGCTAAACAAGTAAGCGTAAATAAAATGCTTTCGAACATTAATAAGGTAATACTGCCATTAACCGGAACATGCAGCACGAAAACACTAAGCAATAAGATGCTGCAAATGTTTACAATTGACAATAAGAGGTAGGGCACAGCTTTGGCGATTACAATTTTCAGAGGCTGGACCGGGGATACCAGCATTACTTCCATGGTGCCGATCTCCTTCTCTTTCACAATGGTGATGGCTGTCATCATGGTGCAAATAAGCATTAATACCATAGACATTACCCCCGGTACAAAGCTGTAAGCTCCCTTCAGTTGCGGATTATAAAGCATCCGGTATTCAGTTTTGATGGTATAGGGTAGCTTAAGGTCATTATTGATCCGGTTCTGGTAATCCCTGATAATTGAACTGGCATATGAGTTTATCGTATTGGCTACATTCGGGTCAGAAGCATCAGTAATTAGCTGTACCTGTGCTTTATTGAAATGTCGCAGATCCTCAGAAAATTCCTGAGGGAAAACCATTATCATTTTTATTTTACCCTTTCTGAATTCGGGCTCTATTTCTTTGTAAGAGGAGAGCTGCTTTTGAACCGTAAAATAATCGCTGGCATCTATCTCTCCAATTAATTCTGTACTTGCCGCATCCTTTGACTGGTCGAGAATAGCAATAGCCGAATTTTTCACTTCATTAGTTAAGGCGAACCCGAAAATGATGATCTGCACTATGGGCATCACCAGCAAAATAAACAGGGTTCGTTTATCACGGGTAATGTGATAAAACTCCTTTTTAACAAACGAAAAGAATTGTTTCATGAGAGGAGATTAGATTTGAGACCTGAGATCCCGACTTTTAGAACTATGGTGTGCTTCGACTTCTTAGTCCTTTCGACTTGGATGTCCAAATACGATGTTTTCATAATCTTTAGCCAGGTTTTTAATTTTTTAAATTGCAGCTTTTTACTTTTTAATTTTAACTTTCTACTTTCTACTTTCTTCCCTCCTAATCTGCCGTTCTTACTGCCTTCCTTGCGAGCTTTAGAAAAACCTCGTCCATCGATTTTGCTTCATAAGTCTTTTTCAGTGCCGAAGGCGTATCCATGGCCTCAATCTTTCCGTCTACCATAATCGACACGCGGCTGCAATACTCTGCTTCGTCCATATAATGGGTGGTCACAAATACAGTTGTTCCCTGCTCGGCTGCCTGGTAAATTAAGTTCCAGAATTCTCTGCGGGTAACCGGATCTACCCCCCCGGTGGGCTCATCTAAAAACACGATTCCGGGTTCATGAAAAATGGCTACTGAGAAAGCAAGCTTTTGCTTCCAGCCCAGAGGCAGAGATTTAACCAGTTTTTTAGCTTCATCTTCAAGGTGCAGCTGCTTAAGTACGCTGGCCGTTTTCTCTTTAATAAAGGCATTGCTTTTACCATAAATCCCTCCATAGAACTGCATGTTTTCTTTTACTGTTAAGTCTTCGTAAAGTGAAAACTTCTGGCTCATGTAGCCAATATTTCTTTTAATGTCTTCGGTTTGCTTATATACATCGAAGCCCGCTACCGAAGCCTTGCCCGATGTCGGAACTGAAAGTCCGCAAAGCATGCGCATAGCAGTTGTTTTTCCAGCTCCGTTGGCTCCCAGAAAACCAAATATCTCACCTTTTTTCACTTCAAAAGATATCGCGTCTACAGCGGTGAAATTTTCAAAGCGCTTGGTCAGGTTTTCTGTTATTATGGCACTTTCGGTATTCATGAGGCTTTCATTAAAGAGATAAAGCAATCTTCAATCACGGGACTTGCAACAAGCACTTCGACATCCTGGTGTCCTTTTGAAAGGATGAACCGGCGAACTGTTTCCATGTCTGTGTTTTCTTTAAGTACCAAATGGTGATACTCACCAAAGGCGTAGACCTCTTCGGTGGATTCGAAACCTTTTAAATCATTCAGGAGGCTAAACATTTTTGCGGAACGCACGGCCAGCAGGGGCTTTCCAAAGTTTTCGACTATCCCTTTGGGAGTATTGACCGACAGAATATTTCCGGTTTGTATAAGGGCCACCCGGTCGCACAAACCGGCTTCGTCCATATAGGGAGTGGATACCAAAATGGTAATTCCCTGTTGTTTCAATCCCTTGAGCATATCCCAGAATTCCTTACGGGATACCGCATCAACACCCGAAGTTGGTTCATCTAAAAAAAGTACCGAAGGCCTGTGAATCAGGGCACAGCTTAAAGCCAGTTTCTGCTTCATCCCTCCGGATAGCTTGCCTGCTTTTCTGTCTTTAAAAGGTTCAATCTGCGAATAAATCTCTTTCACCAGATCATAATTCTCTTCGATGGAAGTTTCGAAAATGGTGGCAAAGAATTCAAGATTTTCTGCTACCGTTAAATCCTGGTAAAGAGAGAACCTTCCGGGCATATACCCCACCCGTTTTCTGATACTCTTAAAATCCGTTACTACATCAAAACCGTCTACCGTGGCATTTCCGCTATCCGCAAGAAGCAGAGTGGTTAATATTCTGAACAGGCTGGTCTTACCGGCGCCATCAGGTCCGATAATACCAAATAGCTCACCCTGCTCAACTTCGAAAGAAATATCATTCAGAGCTTCGGCAATGGCTTTTTTACTGCCATAGGTTTTCACAATATTTTCGGCTGTTACAGCTTTCATCATTGTTCTTTGTTAAGAATTACTTCGCCGTACATTCCTATTTTGAGATAACCATCGTTTTTGACTCTTACCTTGATGGCGTATACCAGGTTTGCCCGCTCATCTTTAGTTTGAATGGTTTTAGGAGTGAATTCTGCTTTATCTGAGATCCAGGTAATGGTGCCGGTAAATTCTTTGTATTCATCTTCGCCCTTATCTACCAATACTTTAACGTTCTGCCCAAGCTTCACTTCCGAAAGCTGGCTTCCGCTGAGATAGGCTCGAAGTATAATGATACTCAGGTCGGCAATTTTATAAAGTGCCTTTCCGGGGGACGTTACCTCACCCGCCTCCGCATATTTGGTGATTACAGTTCCGTTTATGGGATTAGTGATATTTGCACGTTTTATCTGGTCGTTTATTTGCTCTGCGCGCTTCTGCAATGGCTGACCTTCACTCAATACGCTGCGGTTCTGTGATCTGATGGCACTTTGCTGCACGTTAATCTGCTGACGCGTAACCCCCATTTGCTTTTGGAGAACTTCGATTTGAGCATTGATATCGTCCAGTTGTTTTCCTGTAGCGGCATCTTCTTTCAGCAGGTTTGATATTCGCTTCCGTTCACGTAGTAAGTTAGTTAACTGCGAAGCTTGCACACCTAACTGGTCTCTGAGTAACTCTATCTGCGGACCAGCATCCGCTGTTTTTTGTTGCAGGGCATTAATGCTTGCTTCAACCTGCTCTTTCTGCAGTACCAGGTTTTCGGCATCGATCACTCCCACTATCATGTCTTTGGCAAAGGCTTTCCCTTCTTCAATGTCAAACGATACAATTTTACCGCCGATTTCGGAAGAGACGACAACTTCCCGGGCTTCAAAGGTTCCCGAAGCATCTGCTTTATCTGCATTTCTGCCGCAGGACGCGATTCCTGCAACAAGTACTAAAATCAACAGTGGTTTCATATCTAATTTCCTGCTATAGTATTATAATTTAGTTGGGCCTGTATCAGCTGCAGCTGATGGATGATTAAAGCTTGTCTGGCCTGATCTTCTGCGTTCACCTCCCTTATATAATCGGATGCGCTGATAACCTGATTCTCCAGCTGGGCATTAGCCGCGACTTTTATTTTTCTGCGCAAGGCGATGATTTGTTTGTCCGTTTCAACAAGAGCCTCCAGCTTTTCTATTTCAGACTTTTGCTGACTAAGTTGGCTGGCTGTATTTAATAAGAAGGTTTCCTTCTGTATGCTCACAGATTTAGCATTTAGTTCAGTCAGTTGTCTTTCCTTTCTTGCAGTATATAAGTTGCTGATGTTCCAGTTGAGCCTTACGCCGCCCATGTAAAACCAATCAAATTCATTCTGCAGCATATTTAAGCCCGGTCTGCCATATCCGCCCTGTCCGAACAGACTGGCTTTGGGCAGGTTCCTGGACCACACCATTTGCTTTTGCTGATTAATAAGGTCGGTTTGTTTCTGATACAGAGTAAGCTCGGGGCGTTTAATTTCGGCCTCAATTATTACCGGAGATGGCGGCCGAAATTGTACATTTTCATCTAAAGGTGTTCCCAGGTAGAGGCTTAATGTTTGAACCAAACCCTTGCGGGATGATTTCAGTTCTATATTTCGCTGTTCTGTCTTTAGCTTCTCAGCCTCCAGGCTGTTAAGATTTGAGCGGAACGCAAGTCCGTTTTCAACCAAAGCACTGGTTTTACGAATACCTGTCTCGATATCCGACTCAAGCAGTTCAACTTGCTTTACCTGTTCGTCAAGCAGCAGAATGCCCAGGTAGATCTGGTTTATCCGCTCACGAAGTTTGTAAAGCTCGACTTCATTCCTTTCGGTTTCGACATCAGCGTTTAACCGTTGCAGCTGCTTTTGCTTGCTTATTAATCCACCATCGAACAATACCTGATTCACATCGGCGGTGGCTTTATACTGATCCTTGCTCATCGGATTTACTATTATTCCAGGCAAAGAGATGTTAATCCTGGTAACATCCGACTGATAGGTGGCTTGTCCGTTTAATGCAAGCTGCGGGTAAAACCCTTTATTCAGATTTTGAATGCTGAGATCAGCGGTTTGTTTTATCAGAGCTTTCAGTTGAATAGCCGGGTAGTTTTCTCTGGCGCGTTGCTGTGCCTGTTCAAGACTTAATTCCTGGGCGAATAATGTGCAAGGGCTTATTATTACTATTATTCTAACCAAATAATTTAACCAATTAGCTAACTTCATGACAAATATTTTCACAGTGTAAGTGCCTGTATAATAAATTCAGGAACGAGCTTTTTACGCTCTTCCATTAAGGAAAAAAACTCCTTATCATTAATTCCCGCCACCATCTGAAGCAATGGCTTTCCGATAAAAGGGAACACACAAAGTGCCATGATATTCATCATTAGTTGCGCGGGATGTATTTGCCTGATTTCTTTGGCTTCTATAGCCTGCTGGATTTGCATGATGAATTTTTCCAGTCGGGGTCTGTCTCCGCCCCACATCTTTTTCATAAATTCTTCGGGCTGCTTATGCATTTCGTTCATCACGAAAAGGGGCAAATAAGGATTAGACATTATTTTTTCAATATACTCAGTAGAAAAAGCTTCTATCTTTTGCTTCCAGGACATCTCAGAATTCATGATCACATTTATCCGCGGGACAAAGCCGGCAACGGTTTCAAGGAAGATTACTTCAAACAGTTTGTCTTTGCTTCGAAAGTAATAATGCAGTAAAGCTTTATTTATGCCGGCTTCATCTGCAATGTCTTGCATACGTGCCCCTGCCATGCCTTTTGATACGAAGACTTTCTTTGCGGCCTCTAAAATTCTTTCTTCTGTTGACTTATCTTTTTGCATTAACCATTTAATTTAACCATATGGTTAAATGCAAAAGTAGCACAGTAATTATTATTTCCAAATGTAGAATGCCGTATTCGAATAGTGTTAGGCCCCACTTTTCGTTAATATACCTTTTCGGGTATAAATTCGTCATTTATCAGATGCTTAATCCCGAAAGGGTATAATCTAATTTAATTAGCTATATTTGCACCTTAAAGGGTATAAAAATGCTTTCTAACTATTTGAAGCAAAAACGCAAGGCATTCGGATTCACACAAGAGGATCTCGCGGTAAAAGCGGGTGTGGGCCTCCGTTTTATCAGGGAAATAGAACAAGGTAAAACGACGCTCCGGATGGATAAAGTTAATCAGGTACTTGCTTTATTTGGGGCGCAATTAGGCGTGATATCAAAACAGAAGGACCATGAGTAAACGCGGTATAGTTTTTTATAAAGAGCTTAAAGCGGGTATAGTTGCCGAAACAGAGGAAGGTTATGAATTTGCTTATGCAGCAGAATACCTGGAAATGGAATCTGCTAAGCCAGTAAGTTTAACCTTACCCCTATCTGAGGAAAAGTATACAAGTAGAGTTTTATTTCCCTTTTTCGATGGATTGATACCAGAAGGCTGGCTGCTTGACATTGCCGCAGAACACTGGAAAGTTAAATCTAATGATCGGTTCGAACTATTATTACTCACCTGCCGTGACACTATCGGAGCCGTAACTATTACCCCTGAAGAAATATAGGTATGGCAAATTGTTGGTTTTGTTATCAGGATTCAGGAGATAAGGAGTACCATGAGAAATGCTCCAAAAAGTTCTTCGGAGTACCGGTTGCTCCCAGGCTGGAGTTGAATGACCAGTTATTGAAAGAGCTTGCCGATCAAACTATAAACGAAAGAATCGCGATCACGGGTGTTCAGCCTAAACTGTCGGTTACCTTAGAAAAAAACAAAGAAAATACTCGGTTAACTATTGTGGGACTTTGGGGCGAATACATACTTAAGCCACAACACGGACATTTTACCATGATGCCACAAACGGAGGACCTAACCATGCACCTTGCATCACTATTCAGGATTCCGGTTTGTGAGCATACTCTTCTTAAGACAACAGGTGGCAGCCTTGTTTATCTGGCAAAACGTTTTGACCGGGTAAATGGTGAAAAGGTACACATGGAAGACTTTTGTCAGCTTTCTGAATTTTTAACTGAAAGCAAATACAAAGGTTCATATGAAAAAATAGGAAAACTTATCCATAAGTATTGCACGAATACAGGATTAGATGCCTTGAATTATTTCGAGCTTGTATTATTCTCCTACCTCACTGGCAATAATGACATGCACCTGAAGAACTTCGCCGTAGTGCATGAGGATAATGGCATACATTTAAGCCCTGCCTTTGATTTGCTGAATGTAAATCTATTGAATCCTGCTGACGATGAAGAACTTGCCCTGACATTGAATGGTAAAAAGAAAAAAATTCAGTTAGACGACTTTATAGTTTTAGGAAAGAGTCTCCAAATCCCGCAAAAAGCAATCGAAAACAGTTTTAAAAAATTCACATCAAAAAACAAGCAGATAAACATCTATATTGAATCCTCTTTTTTAGATCAGGAATTAAAAGAGGTTTATAAAGGTATATGGGCTAAGAAGCAGCAAATATTTTAGCTTGCTCCAATATATGATGAGCGAGATGCAGGGTGTCGGATAGTGCAACGCCGGGTTAAAAGTTTGCTATAAGAACTTCCGCAGTCTAAAATTCAACTGATATCTTGTGTTCCGTCCGCTCACTGTCACCTACTCGCAAAGCACTTGTAACGATCGTTGACCACGGACAGGATATTGCCGCAGGCAGGGCTTTTTAAGCAAACCCTAAACTGAAAAACCAAAGGTCAGCCAGGCACAAATTATCATAAAACCCCGTCCCCCGCTTTTGGCAATACCTTGTCAGCGGGTCGTTGTTTTTTCGTCTGTCGGCACATAGTAAAGCGTTACTGCACCACCTTTAAAGGTCTTAGTTTTTATGAGTTTAAAGACAGTTCTGTCGCTTATATTTTCAAATAATGGCAAACCGCCTCCTGCAACAACAGGGTGAATACAGAGTTGGTATTCATCAATCAAATTGAGTTTCATTAGCTGTATAATTAAACTACGGCTGCCAACTAAAATTTCTCTGCCCGGTTGTTGCTTGAGCTCTAAAACTTCTTCTTCAAGGGCCCGGTTTGCTAGCTTTGCACTTTCCCATTCTACATTTTTCAACGTGTGGGAAAAAACTATTTTTGGAATTTTATCTATTGCCATAGCAAAGTCGTCCATTGTCTTTTCACCTGAAGGATTTTTTAACAGATCTTGCCAGAATTGCATAAGTTGATAAGTTATCCTTCCATACAGAACAACGCCGGCATTATCTAACAGTTCAGCGTAATGTTGATGTATTTCTTCATCCGGAATACCTGCTGTGTGGTCGCAAAACCCGTCAAGTGTCATATTGATTGCTGCGATTACTTTTCTCATATTTACTTTATCTCAATCCAAAATCGTGTGTCGGTTTATAATTAATATAAATGATTGAATTTTGTATTACAAATTTACCTGTCAGGCACAACAGTTCCAGAGGTGGATAGCGACAATTTTAAGGGGAGTAGGGTACCGTACCAGACTCAAAGAGTTTAGTTTAGGAATTCCATTTCACCACCTACATCAAACATACCGACGCCTACAATTGCGTCAAAGCTATACAAGCGAAAATAGTTGTTGTTTTAATTTGGCTTTTCCCGGCATTGACACAATGACGGGCTATATAGGTGGGATTGTTTAATCAACATCCTTTATTTGGTATGGCATAAATCGCGTTGCCTGAAACAGCTAATTTGAAGCCCCTATTTTCAATAGAAGGAAGTAACAGTTTCCATGTTTTACCCATGTCAGATGACCGGAATATACCATCTGAGCGACCACACATTAAATATTCGCCCACTTGCTTGATTGATGAAATATACAATGAAGGCTGAAGTCCGCCTATTTGTTTGATAAATGAACTGTTCCAGGAAGGCTGAAGTCCTTCACCTATAACATTCCAGGTTTTCCCACTATCCAATGAAATGTGTATTCTGTTGGTTTGGGTTATTCTGTTGTAGGCTATAGCCACAAATCCTCCGTCGATACGTTCCACAGCGATGCCATCGCTCCCTTCACTAATAACACGATCCCAGCTTTCACCATCATCGGTCGATCTTAATATTCCCTGAGTGCTGGCAGCCAGAAGTACACCGTTTGACTCTACCATTTTCGTTACCCAGCCTCCAACATGCACATATTTCCAAGTTTTTCCACTGTTAGTGGATTTAAAAATGGCGCCGTTGGAGCCGATGAAAACAGTGCCTCCCGTAGTTTCAAAAACGCTGCATACTTGTCTCTCTTTATAATTCGTGTACATCCAATCGATCGTTCTGTTAATGCGTACGGCTTGCTCCTGAAAGTTCGTGTACATGGGCGACCAATCACTCTTTCCGTTTATTTTTTTTAAAAATTGGCCCCTGAAATTATATGCAAGTATCCCGTTCTTGCCAGGGACAATGTTCCTCTGTTTACCAGGGAAGATCTCTTTGTTCCAAAAAGGAGATGTGGAATTTGGTTCACTGTGATATATCCCATTTCCGGCACGTAAATAGAGCCCAAATTCATTTGCAAAGAAACCATCACTCTGCATACCTTCCCTCTGCAATTTTTCAGGCAGCCCTTCGCTAATGTCCTGCCATGTTTGTCCACCATCAGTAGATTTAAAAATGATGTTAGCAATCTTCGATGATTTACTCTCTGTTATTGGTTTCTTTTTTGCGTCCTTCCCTTTTAGTACAAAAAAAGAATTGAGTAGAAATAATACTATGAGAATGGCCGGAACAAACACAAATGATCTTTTCATTTTTTTTAATTTAATTGGAACTATGATTAGTAATTAGCGGAAGTAACAATTGACGATAAACGTTATTTTTAATTGCCTAAAAGTCCGTGAGGGTCTTTCCATCATAACGGCTTACCCCACCCCCAGATGCAAACCAAATGCTTCCATCATTAGCTCCTAAAATCCCGAAAGGCAGATTTTTAAGCCCTTCACCTTTTGTCTCTATTTCGGTTACATGTGGATTTTTATTAGACAATGACTGTTCATCAAAACGAAAAATTGCCCCCCCTGAACTAGCCAGAATGTTTCCTTTTCTATCTTCGACGATAACACCGGCACCCGTCTGATTAATTTTGGTAAAGGTGCTGCCGTTAAAGCGCCACAGACCGTCGGCACCAAACCAAATATTGCCTTTTCTGTCTTCGAGTATACGCCAAACGTTGTTGAAAGCTTTGCCGTCTTTATTGGCGAGCGGGGTAAATGTTTTCCCATCATAAATGAAGGTATTACCCCTGGTGCCAAACCATAATTTCCCGGTTTTATCTTCGATAATAGTATGAATATCATTATGCAGCCAACTATCTTTCGAAACCATAGATTGATAGGCGGACACGTGCACGGAATCAGCACCAGCAGGGGCCGGTACGTTTTTCATTTTTAATTTCCGAAAGGATTTCCCATCGTAACGGCTTGCTCCATCATTTGTACCAAACCAGATATTACCGGCCCTGTCTTCATACATACAAAAAACGCGGTTACTGGCAAGGCCATCCCCGGTTGTAAAATTTCTAAACGATTTCCCATCATAAAAATAAACCCCCGAACCAAGGGAAGCGAACCAAAAATTACCTTTCCTATCTTCCAAAACAGAAATAAAGCGGGCTGAACTTACTTTACTTGTGATATTGGAGAACGATCTTCCATCGTATTTATAAACACCATCATTAGTTGCAATCCAGATATTGCCTTTTCTATCCTGTTTTATTTCAAAAACGCCACTATTAGGCCCATGTAAACTGATTGAGTCTTTAGTTTTGGAATTGATTTTATCTTTTGAGAGGTTTGTTTTGTTTTGTCCTTTACAGTAAGTGCAGAAAACAAGCAGCAGGAGATAAGTGTACGTGTATTTCATCATTAGTATATTTGTTTATAAAAAGCATTTAAAAGGTTTTTACATTTATCAGAGCAAAGCTATATCCTATGCCTTCAGGTAAAGTGTTAAGAGTTGTAAAAGAATGTAAACGAGTGTAAAGACCCTCTGCAGTTTATCTTCGATCAGCTAGAATAGCTTACTTTTATATATGAATTTTAAGTACCTATCAATTTTCATTGCTGCCTCTTTGCTTATCCTTTTTTATGTACTTAGCGCAAGCCAGTTAAATGATACGGATTTTGAAGAGGCGAAAGAAATTATAATTATGAGGAAAATTGGACATGAAGTACTGCTGCATTCCGGCGATAGTTCATCCAGAGTTTTGCCCGTAAAGCAGATTGCTGAAAATGAATATCAAATTCGATTCGCAAGTCAGTTTACCTTTACACCTGATTCACTTGTAAAGATTATACACCGAACGATCGAAGCCAATCAGCTTCCTTCTGACTATATTGTAAACGTGATAGAATGCGCAAGCAATGAAATGATATTTGGGTATGCAATACTAAAAACTGAGCAGAAGAATATCGTACCCTGTAGAGGCCGGCAGCAATCCAAAGGCTTCTATTTAATCAATATATCATTCCATAATGCCAGCCTTTTGGGTTTGCCAAAGAAGTTTGTATCAACCGGAATAGCCCTTTTTGCGTTGGTTTTAGTGTTTTCAGGAGTAAAGATTTACCACAAAAAGAAAAGTATATCAGGTAAAGGCGACAAGAGTTTTCAAGACAATTTTATCCGAATTGGGAAATATCATTTTTATAACGACAAGCAATACCTTATCAATAATACTGAACAAATAGAACTCACTCAGAAAGAATCTAAATTGCTATACATTTTTGCAAGCGCTCCTAATGAAATCATAGACAGAAACAGGTTGCAAAAAGAAATATGGGAGGATGAAGGCATAATTGTCGGCCGTAGCCTTGATGTGTTTATATCAAAACTCAGAAAGAAACTGGAAAATGATTCTACAGTTAAACTTGTTAATATTCACGGGAAAGGATATAAGCTGGAAATTAGCTCTTAGGAAGAATCTCCTGCCTTTAGGTAAAAATAAATGAGAACTATGAATCGATCGTATAATCAATTCTACCTCTTTTTTGCCAGGGATTAATTCTCGACACCCAAGGATAAGGTCTCAACCTTATGAACTGTTAAGCCACCCCTTAGTGGAATAAATAGGACTGACGAAGGAGGGGGAATTTATGGATCAGGAACAAAGATTAACATCAACAAAAAACCCGCTATACTTTCGTAAAGCGGGTTTGTAGCCCGTAGGGGAATCGAACCACGCCCTAACTATACTGAAAATCAACATTTTACAAAATCATATTTTGACCTGTTCACCAAATGTTCACCAGAAGGCAGTTTTTGGGCTGCAAATGGTCATAATAAAGGTACGGAAATGACACCAGATAGCACAGTTTTTGAAACTGTGCTATCTGATTTTTCCTATTTAATCTTCTTGAAGAAATAACGGTGTGGAGCGTCGCAGCCGCTAAGTATTTATCCTGCCTCTATCCTTAGGCTTTTGAGTATCCGCAAAAGTATATCTCTATTCAGAGACAAATATTATTCATCCCACTTGAATTTGATCATAAAGCTGTCGTTCAAGACATTCATATGCTTATTGGCCAGCAAAGACTCCTCCTTTTTGAATTTGAAGGGAGAGCGGATATAACGGAAGATCGGCAACTCGCCGAGCGGGTTCTCTACGATCAACAGGTCGTACTTATCCGGATATTCCAAGGCTTTGGCCATCTCAGTACCAGTCATTCTAAATCCGTCGCGGACATTAGAGACGCCTTTTACTTCCACATAGCGTACCTTGTCATTTTCCCTGATCTCGATATCATAACCTTTTCCCGCTTCGCTGGTGTAGGCATTTACGGCGCGAAAGGCGTTTTCCGAAACCCATTCCACGGTTTTTTCGCTATACCGCCTGACCAACTGGTTAAAAGCCAGGAATTCTGCGATAAAGCCAATTACCTCTTCGTTTCCACTGCCGAACCTGACTGCCCGTTTGCCGGAGGAATTGCTGCCCCTTTTGACGCCTTTGTCAGGCAGGTCCATTTTTAGGGTTTGGCCCGTCCGAATCTTGAATTTGCTGAAGTCAGTAGTTTGGGCAAGCTGTTCGGCCAAGGATCGGTAATCGGTAAAAGTGACCAGACTGCCGCTGACCCTGATCTGTTTTTCGCCTGGCGGCCTATCCCCGGTCTTTTCATCTTTTTGCTGAAACTTTTGAATCAACGTGTTGATTTCATCAATTTCATTGAACAAAAGCATCGCCTGAAATTCTTCATTTTCGAGCAGCAATTCAGGGATGTGAATACCACCAGCAGCCAGTTCTTGAACCTTCGCATGTATCAAGTCATTGCAGGAAAAAAGGGACCCTTGGTCGGCCAACTCCAATTTGAACCGTTTGCTGACACGGACCTTAAAATATTGGATGAGGTCAGCTTGGTAACGGTCAGCCGGATCATAGGCGTCGGCGTCATATTTGCGCAGTAGTATAAAGTATTTCCGTTTAAGTTCCAGTTCACCTGTGGCAAGCAATTGTTTGTAAAGCGACTCCATAAACAGCTGTTTATAGCGGGTTTTCAGATCTTCGTAGCCGTTTCGAAATAGCAGGGAAAAATCCAGACCAGTAAAGTGCCGCGAGAACACGGCGAAGTCTAGTTTGAATTTAAGGAACATATCATAAAACAGCTCCTGCACGTCCAGTTCTGAGAGGCTTGAATAGGTGTCGATATTGATGAACGTTTCCAGCAGAGATCCTTCGGCTTTCAACTTAGTTACGAGGAATTGTCGGAGTCGGGGCTCGTCCCTGATTTCGGTTTTAACGTGTTTGGTCGAAGCCAGCGAAAAGGCTCTCCAGAAGGAAAGCCGGATATCATCGACAATATTCAGTTCCAGTTTTGCGGCTGTGATGATATAATTGTTCTCCAGCTGGTTCTCCCTGAGCAGCAATTCCTCCCGGTTGGCTTCTCGGGTGGAAAAAAGCTCCCGGATAAAGGAGCGGTGTTCCTCAGTATTAATAACCGCGGTAAAGATTTCTGCGATGGCATCACCCATGGCGATGCTGCGCCGAAGTTCGTCCGGATCGTCCACTCCGGGAGGCACGAGCAAATAGTAATTGCTCTTTTTGTTAACGAATTCAAAAGGTTCGAGTAAAAAGGCCTCTCTGTTGCCAGCGTGGGAATACTCGGCGCTGATATGCTCCACTAGGTGAATTTTCGTTCGCTTGACTCTGCTTTTAATATCACCGTCCTTATCAGTGCCAATGCGCAGGGCATAGACCAGCGCCTTGAAGCGGGCAATCTCTTCTTCGAACAATGGGTTAAGGGAATGGAGCTCCGGCTGGCCGATGATGTCGAAAGAGATATTCTGAAGAGGCTGCACGCCGAAGATGCGCCTGATCTTTTGCGATCCGCGTTTTTTATCGACCACGATCAGAGGGAAGCGTTTCAGGACGTTGTTGCCGAAATTCTTCGTGTTGATATAGTAAGATTCACTAATTGGGAAATAGCCGGTTGCGTTGCCTTTAGTGCAAAGTACTTTTCCCTCTTCCAGGAATTTCTGGTAGGCGGGGTGCCGCACATCGAGTTTGGCATCATTATAATTGCTGGCGATCTCGCGGTAGATGGTTGAACCTATCGTTTTTTGGGTATCTGTCTTTTCCAGCGAACCAAGCATATCGTAAAGCGTAACCATGGAAAAAGAGCTGATCTCCCGATGTACGCCGATCAGCACCAAATAACTTTCTAGTGTTTCCTCCGGCAACTTGAGCTTTTCAGCCATTTTGGCGAGGTCCAGTTTAGGCTTTTCGACATAGGGGCTGAACTCTCTGGTAATGGTTCTAGACAGACAACAGCGATCAGGCGAGCCTTTGCCTAGTGTTGAATCCACAGGAAGCCAAGGCGTATTAGCCATCACCCAGCGGGTATAAGACCTCATTTTTGTAGCTGAGAATTGCCGCTTATAATATTTCGGTCTGATGGTCAGTGCTACAACGGAAGAACTATGGATCTCTTCGTTGTTCTCTAGTGTCCTCTTCAAATTCGGCGATGTGTTGATCCACTTAAAAATATACTCGGGTCTTGCGCGCTGTAATATGGTGTCGATTTCATCATATTCAGTCACACTAATCTCGTCTACAGAAGTAAGGTCCTGCATCAGGTGCTCATAATTATTAAACTTTTCGTGGTAATTATCCCAGGCATGTTTGTAATTGTAGTTTCGTAGCAGATATTCTTTGTATCCGGCATAATGCGGACTACCTTCAGCGATCCGCTTGACATAAGCGCGCGGCTGGTCTTCAACGCCTAACCAACTGAAATAAGTAAAAGCCATCGGTTGGTCTTCCGCCGCAAAGCCTAGCTCTCGGTAAGGTGCCAGCAACTTGTTCTTGTCATAACTATAAAGCTGCTCGGCCAGCTCATGCCCGTGGACCTTTCCGAAATAAAGTTTTTCCACCGGCATTACCTTGTTTTTCTGACTAAGCGCGTTGACCTGCCGGTTGGTTTGCAGCGGCGCAGGTACTCCTTTGTTATATTCGGTTTGAAAAAGCTGAAAAAGATATCTGTGGCATTCCAGCACCTTTTCGGTTGTTTCACTTCGTTCATAATGGACGATAATCGTTATGGCAATTTCCGTAAAAGAATAGGCCCGGACACCCAGCAGGCGCAGGTGGCTAGAAAGCAGGCTACTGTGTTCGCTGCCATATAGCGTGGCCAGATGGCCATATAACTCCGCGTCGATAAAGCTAACTTTGATCGCCGCTGGCAACTCAAAGGACCTTTGCTGGTCATGCGGCAGGAAGATCTGGTTGATCCAGGGAATGAGTACCTGACTGCCATCGGTCAGCAAAGGAGGAAGTTTGTATCTGTTAAAATCCGGTTTTTTGAACTCGGCAGAATAACTGGCAAAGCTGAATAAAAATTGCAGAAGCTGCGCGGCTTCCCCAGTTGCCAGCGATTGTAGCCGTTGGGAAACAATATTGCAGATCTGGCTAAATGGGTATTTATAGACCTCCAGTTCATCAAGCAGGCCAATGACTTTTTTATCATTACAAAAGATCAGTAGGTCGTTAACATCATCCCCTTTTAGAACATGCGGAATCGATGACTCGTAAAAAACCGGCTGTTTGTCATGGGTAATATATTTGCCATTCACGTTTGGAAAGATGGCTTTGCTTTTCATTCGCTCGAAAAGCGCTTCCTTAAATTTGAATTCGGTCAGCCGCGGGTCCATGGCCGAAAAGTTGATGTTTAGCAGCTGCAGGGCATCGTAGGATACACCTTGGTTTTTTCTTGTCACTCGCAGAGCGGTGTCCACCAGCAGATCGGCCAGTTTGCCGATCAGGAAGAGATTATGGCCAGCCGTGTCGTCAGTGATACCATTCCGTTCCGGTGTTAGTTCGAAAGTACCGTGCAAGATCGCGGGAAAAGGCAACCTGACCTTGGTCTCAAAATAACTATACAAGAGGTCACATTTATCATCAAGCTGGTCATTCCAAGCAATGGCCAGTTCATAATGTTTCTTTTTATGTTTTCCCGTAATCCGGTTTATATGCCAGGCTTTGGAAGTGATTTCATTCGTCAAACGGTCATGTTTGGTTACCCGGATACCGTCGCCTTCGGGTTCTCGGCTGTATACGATATGTTGCTTCGGACTTTTCAGTTCTAGTTTATCCAGATTCTTTAAGAATAGCATCGTCTCCATCGAGATCATATTTGACATCTGTAGGCTGACGTCGCTGGCTGTTTCTTCGCCCTTCAGGGTGATCAGAACGTTGGTATCAAAGGGGTAAAAGGGTTGCTGTTGGGTCAGTATCTCCGGCAGTCGCAATACCGCTATCGGAAACTTTTCCGACGACTGATGCTTCAGAAAATCGCCGATATCAGACCGTCTTTTAATCAGATCCTTCAAAAAGGTTTCGGCGCGTTGCTGGGAAAAGCCGACCTGAAGCCCGGCGCTTTGGATCACAATACTTTTAGCCCAGCTCAGTATGGAACGGAAGCCAAGACCTTTTTGACCGATCATATCCTTTTGCATCGGCTTAAAGCTCCGGTGGATATACATCAAAGAAGTAAAGCCACCTTCATCAAAAGGAGCGCCGTTATTGGATATGCGCAGCACCCCCCGTTCCAGCACCATTTCGGCTTTCTTTTCTATTGCCGATGCTGACGCGTCGTCCGCATTCTGCAGCATTTCCAGCAGTTGCCGACCATTGTAGGCTTCGATGTTCTGACGTTCCGCTCCATGGTGTTCCAGGATATAATTTGGCGAATTGGTATAATCGATTAGCCGGTTCTTCAGCTCGTTTTTAATGAAGTTGTTTAGGTCGGACATTTAGATCAGGATCAAGTTTAAGGTGCTCCAATTCTACAATTTATATT
The DNA here is from genome assembly GCF_037622515.1 of Pedobacter superstes. Taxonomy (NCBI): domain Bacteria; kingdom Pseudomonadati; phylum Bacteroidota; class Sphingobacteriia; order Sphingobacteriales; family Sphingobacteriaceae; genus Pedobacter; species Pedobacter superstes. The sequence goes on along the minus strand of NZ_JBBJCN010000005.1, from coordinate 157,212 downwards.
GAGTTATTTTAGAAAATTGAATAACTGCATTCACCATCATTTAAAATGAATATGTTTCGGATTAACAACTTACATTATCTATCTAATAGATAATGTAAACGCCCCCACCATTAATTCCTGCTCAGCCCTTGATATTCCAATCTCGGCTGCCACTTGTCTCCACTTCCCTACTGCAACTCTAACTTCTGTTATTATTTTATCCATCTCCTGCTCTCCAAGGCGAAAGAACACACCCACACTTTTTGCCAAATCATAATCGAGCATGTTGTTATCCATGTCAATATTAAGAGCAAGGCCAGCTTTGTCAATCGAAGGATTCAAATCATAGGCCGGGGATAAGCGCCAGCCCTTATCACTCAGGATAAAACCGTGGTTCCGTAAATGATCGTCGGTATTAGAAATGGTTATATTGAATATAATTCTTCTCCAAAGCTGCCGGAGGTCGGAGTCAATATTCCCTCCGGAATACTGCAAAAATTCTGCGATATCCAGGTAGCTTGGTGTTTCGTCCCGAATAATGTCTTCATTTTTTCCTGTCATAGTCATAGCCGAAGCAAAATGTATTCGCTCTCCATTTTCCCGGTCAAATCTTTTCGTGAAGAAAGTTCGATACTGTCCCCGTACTTTTTCCAATTTACATTCAGCCATATCAATACCAGCATCAATCGCCAGTAGATACGCGAGGTACTCCCAGGCAGCTTTATCGGTGGTGTCGTTGTTTGAAGGAAACTTTGCAATCCAGGGGTGATTATCCTGATCAAGAATATTGGCCTTAGGCCGGGCACCTCCTAACGATGAGCCAGGTGCAATAAGCAGGTCCAGCCATTTCTTTTCATCAGCCGGGTTCTCATTATCTTCAAAAGCTTCAGCACTTTGTTGTAATTCCCGGATGTGAGCCCATGGTGGGGTTGGTGAGTGGAAGTCGTTATCCAGAAATGGCCCGTCAGGCTCTGATTTAAATCTCAGTGCCCCCATTCGTGTGCTATCGTGAACTCCCAAGAGGTAATCAATCTCATATAGATTGGGTGTGACCGTGTTGCCTTCTTTGGCTTTCAACGTCGCTCTGCGCTGCATAAGTTTGCGTCCCCATGTATCAGGCATTGAATCCATAAATACCCCAAAGTTTTCTTTGCCGAGCGGGAACTGAGTTCCGGTATACCAGCTAATATCCGGATCCAGTAAAACCTGAGCCTGGGAATTTATCCACGACTTTTCATACTCAAAGCTAAAAGCCTTTTTACCCTTGGCTTGATGTGCCGACAACGTTCCGATTAGCTGGGGCTCAGTCAGCCCCTTCCAATGTGCATATACCCAAATATCGGTTCTATTTGCTGCCATGATGGGGAGGTGTTAATAATTGCAGATCCTGTAGCTTTTTTCCAAATTCATCATCTGCTGCAATTTTCAAAAAATCGTCCTGCAGATTAAGAGCTCGAAGAACATTAAAATAAGCCCCCATTGAGACACTAGGATTGCCTCGTTCTATTTCCCTCAGTGTACCACGATCTATACCCGCACGTTCTGCCACCTGGATACTGGTGAGTTTCCGTCGTTTTCTTGAAAGCTTGATGTTCTCACCCATTACTCCCAGAACCTTTAGGTATTTTGGAAACACAATATGTTTCTTCGTATTCATAATGGTGAATATTTTCATCAAATATAATAAAAATGGAGATAATATACATCATTGATTAATATTTTAAGTCAGAGTCGAACACACACCTCCGGTGCAAGGTGTGAGTTTTATAACGAGCAACGTTTAAACAGCTACTTTATTCATCAGCAAAAAACCTTCGCACCTTGCGAATCCCTTGCGAACCTAACACTTTGACTAAACCGAACTTTGAGCATCAATTCGATGCACATGAAATTAATATACTGTATTCGCCAGATCTACTTAGATAAAAATCTATCCCAATCTGTCTCAAAGTTTCCCAAAATGCCCTTATTCCATGGTACATTTTTAAAAATGTACCATAGGTTTTTTTGTCTCTTCCGTCCTTTACAAAAAAACATAGGTAGTACCCAAAAGTACCCAAGTTCAGGTTTTCGGAATCCGAAACTTTGATATGTGGAAGGTACCAACAGCCTGAATAAAAAACACACACCTCCGGTACAAGGTGTGAAGAATAATTTGCCGGTATCGGGAATTTTGAAACCTATTAAATGAGAAACATTATGTCAGTGGAAATCATCACCAAAGAAGACTTACAGCAGTTTAAGTCCGAGTTATTAGAAGAGCTGCTAAAGATTATTCAGCCAAATCAGCCCCAGGGAAAACAGTGGCTAAAAAGCCAGGACGTGCGGAAACTCCTGAACATCTCACCAGGCACTTTGCAAAATCTGCGAATTAATGGCACCCTGCGCTTCACCCAGGTAGGCACCATCTACTACTACAAACAGGAAGACATTTACAACCTGCTTGAAAACGGAAGTAGCACCCAGCAAAAGAACATTTCTATCACCGGACGATTTATGAAGAGCTTATGATAGTACAGGAAGCAAAGCGCTTTAACATGCTTTTTAAACGCATCGCAAACGACCCGGAATTACTGACTTCTCACATAAGCCTGTTTACTGCACTTTTTATCTGCTGGCAACGGAAGAACTTTAAGAGTCCGTTTTCGGTAACCCGAAAAGAGCTGATGGGCTACTCAAAAATTGCATCAATCGCTACCTATCACAAGTGCATCAAAGAACTTCATGAGTCGGGCTACATCAGGTATGAACCGTCGTATCACCCGAAGATTGGAAGCCTGATTTATTGGAATGTAAAGTAAATAATAGATGAATAATCCATTAAGATTTGGCCTAGAGAGGGCGCCTTATTTTGTTGGCGTTTTGCAGGGAGCAAGTTTGTGTTTTTGTTCCACAAAAACTCTTCCGGCGGTAGCCGGAACCAACTTGCCTTTTTCTCACGATGGTCGCAAAAGGATTAAAAAATTTGAAAAGAGATTATGGAAGCGACCTTAGAAAAACCGAAAAAGCATAAAGGTGGAAGACCGGTAAAACGGATTAAACGCTGTAATGATATCCGGGTAAGACTGACCAATACCGAGCTTCTCGTTATCCAGCATAAAGCCAAGGAAGCAAGGATGTCAGTCAGCGAATGGTTTCGGCAAGCTGCCAAACGGGCGAAGGTCGTTGCCCGTCTAAATCCTGAAGACTTAGTCTACTTGAGAATGCTAACCGGTATGGCCAACAACCTCAACCAGATCACACACCTGGCTCATAAGGAAGGATTATTATCAGTTCTGAAACGCTGCCGAGATATCCTTTTTGAGATTGACGAAACCTTGAAAAAATTAAACTCTGATGATCGGGAAAGTTAAAACTGGGAAAAGTTTTGCAGGCTGTATCCACTATAACCTAGAGCGAGAGGAAGCAACCATTCTTCATGCTGAAGGAATCAGAACAGACAGCATCCAGCATATCATTAGGGACTTCAACATGCAGCGGAAAATGAATCCTGAATTGGGTCAGGCTGTTGGCCATATTGTTTTAAGCTGGAGTGTGCAGGATAAAGAGAAGCTAAGTCCCGAGGCTATGGCTGATCACGCAAAGGAGTATCTCCAGAAAATGAAAATAGCCGACACCCAGCTCCTGGTTGTTCAGCATCACGACCGGGAGCATCCGCATATTCATATCGTTTATAATCGTGTCAACAATGACGCGAAAACCATATCCGACCAGTACCAGCGGAAGCGAAATGCGGAAGTATGCAAGCAGCTTACTTTAAAGTATAACTATCACATGGCCCAGGGAAAAGCACAGGTGAACCGGGCCAGACTTACGGGAGCAGATAGAATTAAGTACCAGCTATACGATGCTATCAAAGAAACATCAGCTCAGGCAAAAACCTGGATAGAACTTGCGAATCTGCTAACGCGACACGGTATTGAACTACACTATAAATATAAAGGTGGAACAGCAGAAGTTCAGGGAATCTCCTTCAGTAAGGATGGCTTAAAACTCAAAGGCTCAGAGATTGACAGGAGTTTGAGCTATGGTAAGCTGAACCAGGTGCTAACAAATAATCTTATGAGTTCTCAAAAACAGGGTTCCAACATTGGTAACTTAACGACTCTAAATAAAGAGCCAGTAAAGAAAACCTACCTTAAACCGCCGCAAGTAACCAACTATTTAAAACCCAAGAATACTGACAAGCCGTTGTTGGAGAGTCTTCTTACAATCACTCCTAATGATTACCCTAACATAATGAAGGAAGAGAAAAAGAAAAAGCGTAAACACCAAGGCCTAAGCTTATGAAATCAGAAGAAATGGACGAAAGACTGAGCGATACAGAATCTGTATTGTCGCTGCATGAGAAACGAATAATGAAGCTCGAACAAGAGAAAACAGAGCAACCAGTGATTAATATCCCTGATTACTCTCAAGAGTTCAAGTCGATTAAGCAGACGTTGTTGCTATCACAAAATGCCGGTGACTTGGTTCAAATTAAACAAACGCTAGCTAACATCTCTGCACATATTGAAAATGAGCCCAAACATACTGTTAAATCTTATCGGCTCTTATTATTTCCTGAGACAAATGCCGGTACTTATTATAGAATTGTATTCGGCAGACTTATACCATGGGGGATGGTTTTTGTAGCTATTGCATGCCTTTTCTCATTATGTCAGCAGAGTATCAAGGCTTGGGAAGCGTATCAATATAATAAACGGGCTGAACGATGTGTTAGAGCTTGGGTGTATATGGATGAGCATGCAACCAAACAGGTTAAAAAAGCAATGGAAAAAGCTTGGCTTAAAAGTGCAAAAGAACCTTAGGGCTAACCAATTGATGGTGCAGGACTCTATTTATACCGCTCCAAAATGGCAACTCTTTAGTCATACATTTTCTTCTGGGTTTTTTTATCTTAGGGAACCTAATTTTCACAATATCTATGATCAAGATGTATTTTCAACACTCGAGGCATACATGCCTGCAAGTGGCCTTATCAAAGAGTAATTGCGACAATTTTCAAACGCAACTACCATTATGGCTACTTTTCTAACTCTAACCTTAATCGGATTTATTATTTATCTTCTTAGCCGTCCGAAAGAAAAATCTTCCCATGGATTACCTAAGTCGAATTATTATTCAGAAGATGATTTAATAAGAGATCGAAAGCTCTCTGATTCCAGAGTGCTAACTAAAGAACCAGTAAGCATGGTTGACAATTCAATAGTAGACATAACAGGAGAAACTTATCAGATCACCCCAACCGAGTTAGGTTTCAACCTTGTAAAATATACAGATGACGTTCCTTTTTGGAGCCATAAATATGTGTATTCTTTTTCTGATATTAATAATGCTTCTAATGCCCAACTGCAGTTTTATCGAACTTTTAAGAAGAGCTTTTTAGAAGATATTTTTCTGGACTTAGAAGGTAATACTAATTATGCATTTATCTTGTTGTTTGACTTGCTAATCGATTATGAGCTTCATAAAGACATTCATTTATTAGAAAAACAGCTATACGCGTTAGGTCAATGTTATCCCAAAACGAAGTCTTATGGAAGGTCTTTCCTAGTTGAAAGAATGGCAAAGGTTGGAGACCAAGATGGTATAACTCGGTTGCGAACCCAACAAAGCTCGGAAATACAACAATATTATCAAACCGATTACGAAGACTGGAGACTAGGCGTCAGGTACAAAACAAAGCTTAAGTTATCAAAACAGGAAACCGATATTCTTAATAATTTTTACTATTCAAGTAATAATTTTTCGGGCATTGACTTCTGTAATCTTGAGATTATCAAGCTCTTTCTAGCAACCATCAAAGAGTTAACAAACCGCTATTCAAAGGACGGAAAGCCAATAAAACAACAATTTGAGATTATTGGCGATATCATAGCTCGCAAGCATTTCAAGTACAGAGCAAACAGCTACAACTATAAATATACTATAGAGTCCACTCCAAAGGACATATACTCAATTGCTTTCAAATACTGTGAAAACGCAGTACGGGAATTGTATGGACATAAAAGGAAAGTTAATACGGACACATATTATACTCACGTAGAAATAACCACTGTTCTTGACGAAATAACATCCCAGATTAAAGAGGTTATAAACTCCTTGTTGCCAACCGTAGCTGAACCGGATGAGGCGACTGAAATTGACCTTTATGCAAAAAATACAAATCGATGGAAGCGAAAATTTGAAGAAATTTCTATTGACTTGAGTGATGGAAAGAAGTTTATTGAAGAAATAAAGCGCCTTGCGTATTTGAATAAACGAAATCCATCAGCTGAAAACATTTACTTCGAAGCCTCGAAATGCATTGCACCTATTAACAAGGAGGCGTCATTAACATTGTACATATATTATTTATATCAAGATTTAAACTCTTCAACTTTTGACAATAAGAAGCTAACAAAAACCATTCAAAAAAGCCTGTTTAAGACAAGTGAGCAACTGCACGATTTTGAGGAAGTAATAAGTGAACTTATTAAAGACCGGAAGTTAGAAAAAGCTCTGGAATCAGTTTCAAAAATATATGTTCCTAAACGTAAAAAAATAGCTCTTGACAAGGAAGCTATTGAGGTAGTGCATCAAAGACATTCCGGTACTGTGGAGCTTCTGAATGAATATCTGAAAGATGAGCTTGAAGACAGCGAGAATATTGTTACAACTAAGCAATTGAACAACGAGGAGTTGCAAATCCAAATTACTCCTAAAATTGAAGCTCCGAAACCTTCACTTTTGACTAATGATATTTTGCTGGATAATAATCAGACGGAACTATTGAATTTATTTGTCAAGTCGAGTCTTACGGTCTCTCAAATGGAGATGAATGTCTTCGTAAAGTCTAATGGGCTTTTCAAAAATCAACTTATAGAAAGTATAAATGATGTTTGCTACGAAGTATTAGATGATATTTTGATTGAAGAAGAGGAAGATAATTACATTATAAACGAAAACTACTACCAAAGAATCTTTAGAAATGATAGATAACATTAAGCCAAAAGAGGCGACCTCGATAATTAACTCACTAATTGGTGGTGTAGTTCCAAAAATCGGTGTTCAGCACATCACTGTTGGTCGATCCGAAGAAATCGATGCATTCATAAAAGCATTAGAAGATGTAAAGAATGGGCACAGTATGGTCAAGTTCTGGATTGGTGATTTCGGGTCTGGTAAATCCTTCATGTTGCACCTTTTAAACACTGTTGCTTTAAAGCAAAAATTTGTAGTTGCAAATGCGGACTTTACACCTGATAACCGTCTGTATTCAAATGACGGCAAAGGAGTTGCGTTATATGCATCCATTATGGACAATGTTTCCATTCAAACCAAGCCAGAAGGTGGAGCACTGCCTACTTTGCTGGAAAAATGGATTGAACAAGTTATTACTAAAACTGCTCAGGAAAATAATATTCTATTAACTGACATAAGAAGCGAGCAATATCTAAGCCTTATTCAAGCTAACATCATGAAAACCATTAATGAAATTACTGATGTTGGTGGTTTTGATTTTGGCTTAGTAGTGATGAAATATTATGAGGGTTATATAAAGGATGATGAGCAGTTACGAAGAAATGCATTGAAATGGCTAAAAGGGGAATATAAAACCAAAACGGACGCAAAGCAGGATTTGGGAGTAAGAGAGGTTATTAATGACCTTAACTACTATGATATGCTGAAAAACTTCTGTAAGCTGTTTGTCAGTATGGGATATAGCGGCTTTATGGTAAACCTAGATGAAGCAATTAACCTTTATAAAATTTCCACCTCCGTCATGAGAGAGAAAAATTATGAAAAGATTCTAACTATCTACAATGATTGCTTCCAGGGTAAAGTAACCCATCTGTTTTTCAACTTCGCTGGAACAAGAGAAACACTTGAAAACCAACGAAGAGGACTTTTCAGCTACGATGCCTTGAAAACGAGGTTAGAGACAAATAAATTTGAAACAGAATCTATAAGAGATTTTGCTCAACCGGTAATCAAGCTTTTGCCTTTGAACCCCAATGAAATATTCGTCCTACTTAAAAAGCTAAAAGCAATTTTCGACTTCAACTATTCTACCCAAATCGATATCACTGATGATGATATTCATCTTTTTATGGAGGAGATATTCAACAAGCCAGGGGCTTCAGAGTTTCTTACACCAAGAGAGGTAATCAGGGATTTTCTTAATATTTTAAATATTCTTCGTCAAAATCCTACGTTGAACAAAGCAACGCTATTTGGTGAGATAGAGATTTCAGATGAGAGACCTAATGAATTATCGTTAGACAGCATCGAAGAATTATAATGTCTTTCGATTTACTTTCAGAGCCGATTCGCCGGTATATACGCGATAAACGCTGGGAAGAACTTAGACCCATCCAAATAGCGGCTATATCGAAAATCCTTTCAACCAGAGACAATTATATATTAGCTTCCAGAACGGCTTCGGGAAAAACCGAAGCAGCATTTCTTCCCATCCTTTCTAAGGTAAATTTCGAAGATCCTGGAGTTCAGGTTCTTTATATCTCCCCACTAATTGCATTGATTAATGACCAGTTTGGTCGTATCGAAGAGCTCTGTAAGTACCTTGATGTTACTGTCACTAAATGGCACGGAGAAGCGAATAAGTCCGGGAAAGATAGACTAATCAAACAACCGAACGGCATCATCTTAATTACTCCTGAATCTATAGAGGCGATGTTTGTTAATAAGCCGCATAACGTAAAACATCTTTTTTCTAATCTAAAGTTCGTTGTAATTGATGAGATACATTCTTTTATTGGGGCTGACAGAGGTGTCCAACTAAAGTCTATCCTATCTAGATTGCAAGATATTAATACGGACCTTTTTACTGTAGTAGGACTGTCAGCAACTATTGGTGATTATAATGAAGCAAAGAAGTTTACCGGAGATGAATTAAAGACCAAAGTTCTGCTTGACAGAACAGCTAAAGAAATCAATGCTCAGTTTAAATTTTTTATAGGTGAAAAGGATGAATTGCCTTTGGAGTTGATGAAGGATCTATACCTGGAAACGAAAGATTCTAAAGCATTAATATTTCCTAATAGCAGAGGACGCGCGGAGGAAGTTGCTGTAAAACTTAAAAAGATCTCAGAAAGAGTAAAGGGGCATGCGAACTATTTCTCACATCATTCCTCGGTAGATCAAGAGGTCAGAGAATACGTAGAATACTTTGCTAAGAACAGCGTCAGACAAAACTTTTGTATCTCTTGTACATCCACATTAGAGTTAGGGATTGATATTGGTTCGGTTGATCAAGTAATACAGATTGATGCAACACACAGCATTGCATCGTTAATACAGCGTGTAGGAAGGAGCGGACGAAAAGAAGGGGAGAAAAGCAATCTATTTCTTTATGCCACTGATAAATGGAGCTTATTACAATCTTTAGCCTGTTGGCTTTTGTATAAGGAAGGATATATCGAACCTCCCCTGATAACAGATAAACCCTATGATATTTTATTACATCAAATATTATCAATTGTTAAAGGACATTCCGGCATTAGGATTGAACAGTTAGTCAAAGAATTAAAACGCAACTTCGCCTTTTCAAAAATAGAAACCACTGAATGCCAAGCAATAGTAAAGCATTTGATTGAAATAGACTTTCTTGAGAAACTGCAAAACGAAGTTATAATCGGTGTGGAAGGCGAATGGATTGTAAACAGCAGAGATTTCTATAGTGTCTTTAAGGCTGAGGAAAATTTCAAAGTGCTGAACGCGGGTAACAAGATCGGTGAAATTCCAATAAGCCCCCAAATTCGAGAGGATGAAAATATTTTATTAGCAGCAAAAATCTGGAAAATAAAATACGTTGATTACGAGACAAAGAAGATTGAAGTTATAAAAGCTCTTGACGGGAAGAAACCTTCATTCTTTGGCGGGGGGGCTACAATCCATCCAAGGATTCGTACTAAGATGTTTGAGATCATTTACTCAAATGAAACCTTTGAAGTCTTAGATAAATTAGGTTCGGAAGAAATGGAATCTATGCGTAAGGAGTTCAGAATATTTGATATTACTGACTTAAGCAGAGACAGACCTCTTTTAGTTACAAAGACATATTTACAGCTGTTTACTTTTACCGGAACACGAATCAACCATACTCTAGGTTTTTTATTTGATCTCGCCGGTATAAAAAGCACCCTTAATGACTCCCACAGTTCAATTGATATAGAAGGTCCTGAAGTAGAGTTTCGAGCTAGTCTGAAAAAGTTGCCCGAGACCTTGAAAAATATTGACCAGCATATTCAAGAATTGCTGATAAGTAATCCGGGGGTGTTAGGATTCTCAAAATGGGGAGCTTATTTGCCGGTTGAACACCAAGTCAATTTGATGAAGCAAAAGTATTTCGATTTAGACGGGGCCCGCGAATTCGTAGAATCGCGTAGTTTAAAAAATAATTGCTAATCAAGATCAATATACCTATTGTAAATCCGACTATTCTCTAGTAAGTTTGGTAACCTTATCTACAATTTCTATTTTACCTATCGTTTCTTTCTTCCAAAAAGAAAAGCATACTAGTAAAGTGAAAGTGTATAACATTACTAAGATGCTCAAGATATCCAATCTCATTGAAGCTTTATGGTAGGAACCAAATGGTATAAGTGTGATCTACACCTTCATACTCCAGCAAGTAAATGCTTTCGTGATAGAAGCATAACACCCGAACAGTGGGTGCAAGAAGCTATTCAAAAAGGATTAGACTGTGTAGCTGTTACTGATCATAATACAGGAGAGTGGGTTGATGATTTGAAAGCGGCAGCCCACGGAACTAGTTTAGTCGTCTTTCCTGGTGTGGAATTGACATGTAGCGATGCTAAAGTTCACTTGTTAATAGTTTTTGATACTCAAGCAACAAAGCAAACAGTCGAAGACTTCATTACATTATCCCACATAAATAGAAGCCAGTTCGGTGAACAAGACGCACATTCCCCAATGAGTGTCGAGGAAATACTTGATTTGGCAACTAGTCAGTCTGCTTTATGTATTCCTGCACATATTGATGAATTTAATGGATTGTCTGAAGTCGCAAATACTCCAAGACAAAAGATTTTAAAGGACGATAGATTATTAGGGGTTCAAGTCGTACACCCGGGGATATTAATATCTGAAAGCAAATACAATTCGACAGAAAAGGAGATTTTAACAAACTCAATTAATAAGTATTTCGGAGCCACTGATAAGGAAATAATTGAACGGAAATTTAAAATTACAGAAGAAAGAATTAAAGACTGGAGGCAAACAGTAATGCAAGCTGTAAAGTGTGAGAAGGCTATTCTAACTTTCTCTGATAATCCGCACGCGCCCCGTGACTCAAAGCATGGACTAGCAGGTATCGGAAGCCGTTATACTTGGATCAAAATGGAACAAAAGCCAAGTTTGGAGAGCTTACGTCAAGCATTACTTCTTCATCGTTTCCGCATCAGACCAGATTTCGATTGTTTAAACCATCAAAAACCATATAACAATCCCCTAATTTGGATACAGAAGATCAAAATATGTGCAACGGAGATTTCGCATGCTTCTGCACCTCTAGAATTGGAATTTAGCCCTCAGATGAACAGTATTATTGGTGGAAGAGGGAGTGGAAAGTCATCTATCCTGCAATTTATTAGAGGGGTTTTTAAAAGGGGAGATGAGTTAAGTTCGCTCGATTCTGTGCATGATGAATTTAAGAGGTTTTTTCAATTAACTGATAGAGCAAAAAGAGGGGTTCTGAAAGCTGGCTGTACAATAGAAATAACAATTCAAAGGAGAGACGAGATTTTCAGCGTTAGAATGGCTCAAGGGACTAATCCTGTACCAACCATCGAACTTTATAAACTTAACGAGGTATCGGGCCAGTTTGAGTTACACGACCCCACCTTCATGACCTTCTTGGAGTTTGACATATTTTCTCAAAAACAAATTTATGAAATAGCCACTAACTTAAATTCCTTACGTGAGCGGATTGATGAGTCAACAGATATTATCAAGAACCTAAAAACAGAACTTGAAATAAAAGCTAGTGAGTACATAGAAAAAGCTTCTATAATAAGAACAATGAAAGTTAAGGTTGAAAGAAAACCTCTCTTACTTGCAGAAATTGCTGACACTCAAAACAAAATCAACAAGTTCAATGAAATTGGTATACAACAAGAATTACAGGATACTCAGGCTTTTCAAACCGAATTAAATCAGTTGAAAGCATTTGTTGACCAAATTAAATCTAGGGAAATAGAATTTGAAAACCTGGCAGAGAGTGTTTTATTGCCTCAATTGAATATTGATCACGCTTCGGATATGAATCGTGAAACGTTAAGGCCACACTTTGAAACTATCAATAAATTAGTACAAGAGGTCGCTTCAAACATTTTAAAAATAAAGTCAAAATACTCTGAAATTCCTAGAGCTCTTAGAAACGAGATTGGAGCTACTTCTTGGAATAGTGGAAGAAAGCTATCTATAAAGAAGTTCAATGAAAAGAAATCTCAACTCATTGAAGCTGGTGTAGAGACAATAGACCAAATCGAGGAGGATATAAAAGTACTAGAAAGGAAAAAGCAAGATTTACTATTACTCGAGGAAACCGAAAAGGAGATTTTGCTAAAGGAAGCTGAGAAAGCTTTACTAAAAAGCGAATTCGTCGCTAAAAGATTAGAGTTAACAGAAGCCAGAAAGACCTTTCTTTCCGACTTGTTAAAAGATGGAAATGTTAGAGCTAAGGTGCAATACGGTAAGGACTATAGTAATTTAGAAGAAAAACTAAGGAATGCAATTGGTTGCCAGAATGCATTCGATGACGACATTAATAAACTTGTTGAAACCTGGAAGTCTGGTTCACCTCAAACGCATAATCAAGCAACCTTTGATTTAATTTTGTCAATGCATAATGGCACATATACGTCAGGTGCCTTTTTCCAAAGATTTGTTTCCAAGATCCAAACTCTAAATGGCGAGCAATTAGATAAAGTAGACCTCATATTTCCAGAAGACGAAATACAGCTAGAATATAAAACACAAGCTGGTCAATGGAAACTTTTATCAAATGTATCAGCAGGTCAAAAAACCGCAGCCATACTAACATTAATTCTCTCGCAAGGTGATAAACCTCTGATTTTAGACCAGCCTGAGGATGACTTGGACAATTTTCTGATTTATGACCTCGTGGTAGACAAGCTTAGAAAATCAAAAGAAAGCAGGCAAATAATTACCGTAACTCATAATGCTAATATTCCAGTCAATGGTGATAGTGAGTATATAATTGTTATGGATTCTGATTCTAAATATATCCAGACAAAAGAACTTGGCTGTATTGAAGATACAGGTATTAAGAATGCCATTTGTACTATCATGGAAGGTGGAAAAGAAGCATTCGATATGCGTTCGAAAAGGTATCGACATGTTCAATAATTCATATAAACTGCTTTTTCAAATTTTACTAGTTACCTTATGCACAATTACGATAACCTACCATTCCGTCAATTCACAACTAAGAGTGAAGCTGACAAAGCCATCAATTCTTTAAAAGGCATCCTATTAGGAATTAACCTTGACAAAAAAGTTAACGATGCTGAATTATCCGAGTTGAGGAATTGGTGTACCAAACATCATGATCTTGTTAATCGGAACCCTTTCAAAGACTTCATGCTGGTTATTGCAGAAGCTCTTAGAGAAGATTCAAATAGAGAAGAGCTAGTTGAAGATCTATTCTGGCTTTGTCAGAAATATGAAACAGATAGCTATTTCTACAACGGAGCTACAGCCGATCTGCAAACTTTGCAAGGTATCTGTCACGGGATACTGGCTGACGCTTCAATAAATGATCAGGAAGTTGCTGCCTTAGACCAATGGTTAGAAGAGAACGAACATCTAGCGAGCTATTATCCATATGATGAGCTTCGAAGCTTAGTTGTATCGGTTCTATCAGATGGTAAAATTGATGACCATGAAAGAAAACGTCTAATGGCGTATTTCAATGAATTTGTCAATCTCACAGATGCGGAACTCACCTCAAAGATCAAGTATGAAATAGCGGACGTCACAATAAGTGGTATTTGTACGGTTGATCCTAATATCGTTTTCGCAGGAAAAACATTTTGTTTTACCGGCCTTTCGAAAAGGGCAAAACGCAGCGATATTGAGAAGCAGATAAAAGCTTTTGGAGGCATCTTCAGCAATACCGTTACTAAAACAACGGATTATTTGATTGTAGGCGATGGAGGCAACCCTTGCTGGGCTTTTGCTTGCTATGGGCGGAAGGTAGAGATGGCTGTTGGTCTTAGAAAACAGGGGCATCAGATTTCTCTAGTGCATGAATTTGATTTCTGGGACTTTGTTGAAGATGGAAGATCTGCCTCAAATCTATCTGCTTAATGACTGCATTAAATACCTTTACGGCTATTGATTTTGAGACGGCCCAAGGCAAGCGCCATAGCATTTGTCAAATAGGTCTGGTTAGAGTAGAAGACTGCGTAGTAACCAAAAAGCTATCTCTCTTATTTAAACCACCTGACAACTTTTATTCTTTTTACAACACTCAAGTCCACGGAATCACGGCTGGAATGACCAGAGATTCACCGACTTTTGACAAAGTCTGGCATTTAATAGAACCTTTTATTTGCAATCAAAATATTGTTGCTCATAATAGTTCTTTCGACATTAGTTGCTTACAGCAAACACTTGCATATTATAGAATGAACACCCCCGGCTTTAAATCACATTGTACTTATAAGATTTATGGTCAAAAGCTTAATCTCTTATGCAGGAGATATGGTATAGAATTAATCCATCATGATGCACTTTCTGATGCGATGGCATGTGCTCAATTATTTTTATTACATAGTAAGCAAGGAACCTTTTCTAGTCGTTCAGGCGCAGCTTAGTTCATAAAACAGGTAATTATGATTAAACATCTACTCAACATTATTATAGTACTTCTTACTCTATCAACCACAGCCCAAACCCCAATTGATGTTGTGGAAAGCACATTTAAAGTACCTGCATTAGAGGAGAATATTTTGTATTACGGATTTGCTGAAGGCGATCAGATTATAATAAACTTTGAAGAGGTCAATGGGAAAGAGTTGAAGGAATTTGAAATCATTGAACTGCCTGAAGCTTCCAAATTTATGGAGTATAAGATTAATAAGATTTCAAACAAAACGTTGAATATTGGAAGAACAGGTATTTACAAGGTTCGCTTCTCGAATACATCGATAGCAGGACGGATTTGTAAGCTTAAAATTCAACGCATTCCTTCATCTGAACGAACTACTAATTTCAATACTAATGTATATTGGAAAACGCATAAAGATACCACGTATACTCCGGTTCAAGAGAGATTCATAGAGCGGATTGATACTTCAATTGTTCAGGTGGTTGACCAACTTGCAAAAGTTTCATCACAAAGTGCATTAAATGGGAATACAAATCGAACTATTGTCGACTTCCAGCTACCAGAGGGAACTATTGCTTGGAGCTATTATATTGGCGTTGGTTCTGCTGGAAAACAGGCATATACTGAAGCAAGAGACAGGTTTTTATCAAGTACAGCAGCGGCCCTCACGAAGCTTCCAGGCTATGGGACTTTGGGAGCATTAGCGCTTTACGGTGTGAATGCTTTTAATAAGGTGCAGGGAGAAGATAATGTCAAATATTGGTTCATTACTGATTGGAATAATGTACTTCAATTTAAAGCTGGTAACACATTCTATCAATACAAAACGGGGGATGTCGTAAATGACGCTGGGCAAATGAAAACTCCACTAGCTGGCAAAACCTATTTGGGCCTATTAAATGATAATGTTTTGGAGCCTATTGATGTAGTTGTTAAAGTAACGGCTATACAGGTCATTCAGAAAATAGCAGTAAGAACAGTTCAACGCATGAATCTTCTAAGCAGACAAGACCCTTATCTTAGAAATTGAAATGCAAGCTATTCCTCCAAATAATTAAATTATAAAAATGCTTTTTAATAGTAATATTAGAATCCCTGGACCTCTCCTTGACAGATCCGAATTTGGCGATGATATTAATATACTCATCGGTGAGAATGGCAGCGGTAAGAGCACAGTGTTAAATGAAGTTGCAAAATATTACCTTGCCTCTCAGAGGTACAAGGTCATAGCAGTCGCCAATACAATCCACGATAAGTTTAACATTCGAGATAATCGATTTGAAATTCTGCGGGCATCCACAGGAAAAACAATAGCTAAAAAAACTTTAAAGAGGGCTTTGAAACTTCTCTCGAGTGATGATAATAAAAGAATTAATAACATAGGAGCCGCTTTAAAGTATGTTAATTTAGACCCAGTAATAGGTTTACAAGTAAAAGGGATTAATAAAGATTATAGGTATATTATTGAAGAAGCAGAACTTGATTCAAAAATTAAAAAGGATCTAATCTTTTGCTTGTCCAGGTTCGTTGAAGAATCCCAGTATGGAGATGATATTCAGCGAATCAATTTACACCATGGAAATTTCTATGACCTGAGAGATTCATTTTTGATTAGTATTTTACTTTATGAAGAACAACTGCGACGTCTTAAAATCGTAAAGAAAATTGAGGTTTATTTATGTAAAGAAAGACAAATGCTACCTGTTAATAGTGCGAGTTCAGGAGAATTAACGATGATAACCTCTCTGTTATATCTCACGATAAGCATTGACACACGTTCAATCGTTTTAATAGATGAACCTGAAAATAGTCTCCACCCTAAGTGGCAAACTGAATACGTGAAGTTACTAGTGGATCACTTTCATAGATATGAGCCTAAGATTATTATTGCAACACACTCGCCTCTAATAATAAATGCTGCAGAAATAACCTCACAAGGAGTAAGGGTATTTAAAGGAAGCAACGGATTATTCACTGATCAGCATAATGACACACAAAATGTTGAAGAGATGTATCAAGATTATTTTGATGTGACTACTCCTGAGAATAGGTTTTTGTCGGAAAAAATTGTAAAAGAAATGAACCAGCTTGCTGCTGGCATGATGAACCTAGAAGAGTTTGAACATAGTATAAATGATTTCAAAGACTCATCTTATAGTGATCAGCAAAAAGAAGCATTAGATGGAATAATTGAAATGGGTAGAAAAATTAAAGAACGTCAATAATGCCTTTAGATGCTAATGATTTATTGATTATTCAGTCTGCCATCGCCGAAGGTGGTAAGGTATGGGACAATGAGTTATTATCTGACGTAAAGGCGAAAATTAAAACTCATTACCTAACGATTACAGAAGATCAATGTTGCTATTGCCGAAAGGATTTTACTAATGAATTTAAGATGGTGATAGATATTGAGCACGTCCTGCCAAAAGCAAAGTACGGAGATTTTATGTTTGAGCTATTTAATCTTAGTGTGTCATGTAAGAGATGCAACATGAAAATCAAGGGAGAGCGGCTGGATTTTTTGATAGACTCCACAACGATACATTTAAATCCTAGAGACCCAAATCAATATTTATTTATCCACCCAAACCTTGACAATTACTTTGATAATATTGAGTTTCTGGCTCTCTTTCGAAATAACAAGAGGGTTATTAAGTATGTCTGTCAAACTGGAAAGGGTCATTTCACATATGCTTTCTTTGAACTTAATAAGATAGAAGTGAATACGATAAACGAGGCTCAAGGAATTAATATTTCGGAAACAGAGTTTTCTCCTGAAATTCCAGCTGATATAGTTGCGGAAACCAATGTTTTTTTGAATCAATTATAGGTCATATAGGGAGGAAATCTTTATTAATCATCTGCACCAATTTCGGCCATAACCCAGACACGGTTTCGCTTCGCCAAAGTAGTATTAAAAAAATGGGTATCCACCTTAGGGCGGAGCCTCCGCATTTTTTGAATCTCCACTTTGCCCTTTGTCTGGTTTACAGCCGCTGAGAGCGCCATAATTAATTAAATCTATGATTATGGAAAAGCTATCAAGTCAAATCGCACTATTCCAGGTTGCTGAAATTACCGTAAGTTATCAGCCTAAGTTCAAAGCTTCAGAAAGGCCAACTGTATCAAGTTCAAAAGACGTTTACAACTTCTTCTTTCATAACTGGGACAATACCCGGTTTGAAATGATTGAGCAGTTTAAGATCATGCTATTAAACCGGGCAAATAAAGTCCTAGGAATCTTCACTGTTTCCACCGGAGGTGTAGCAGGTACAGTTGCAGATCCTAAAGTAATATTTGCTACAGCGTTGAAAGGAAATGCTAGCTCAATTATTCTGGCTCACAATCATCCATCAGGAAATTTGAAGCCAAGTGAAGCAGATAGACAATTAACTAATAAGCTGACTCAGGCAGGAAAGTTATTAGATATATCAGTATTAGATCATTTGATAATTACAGCAGAGGAGTATTTTTCATTTGCTGATGAGGGACTTTTATAGTCCCTTTAAATCCCTTATTTAAGTTTTTTGCCATTTTACTTAAATAGCAGCCTTCTTATTTAAGCAATAGATGTTTGTGCAAGTGCCGCATGCACTATTTGAATCTCACTATTAGAATGGTTCCATTTCACCACCCACGACAAAGATACCGACGCCCGCCAATGGTTCAAGGCTATACAAGCGGGAAATGTTGTCTATTTGATATTGGCTTTCCCGGCCTTGAGCCATTGTCTGGCTATGCGCTCTTTGGTGCCTACGCGGTGAAATGGATAGGATTGTTCAGACTTACAGTAAATACGTAAAACTTTCGTTTTTATGAACTGCTAGCTGCTGCATTATGAATCTTTGAGAGTAAGTAAGATGGACTTGGCCTATTAGCCTATATCAAAAATAGAATGCCGTTAGAGCGGTTTAAGATTATTTAGCTATTAAATGTGGATTAAATTGATTCAGTGGTTTAGGAAGAAAATAGCCTTTTATCATTTCTGGGTTTCTAATGCACAGCTGAATGTGCAATCGCTCTGTGATCATTGAGCCTGGAAATGCCGCATCTCCCTCAGGGAATGCACACCGGACACTATCATATGGATCAACTCCTTCATTTTCATTAGATTGATGGACGTAATTTAGAACCGCACAGTCCAACGCTCTGTTTTTATCTTGGTTGATCGGCATGGGTGCATCGGCGATCTCCATCACCTTCGCTAATCCAGTATGCGCTTCGGCCAAAATGATTAATGATTCAACCTCAACTAAATTCAAGCATTTCCCAAGGTCAATTACTGCACCTACCACGAACGGTGTAATTGCAGCTGTTTTATTTTTCTGCTTTCCAGAAGCATTTTCTAAAGCATATTGTAAGGCTCTAGCGGGGTCATCCTCCCAAAAGTATATTCCCTCCCCAAGCCAGTCCCAAGTGTTAGTGCTAGCTTTAAGTTCATCGAATCCATTAATGAGGCGTAGGCCAACTTCCTTATCGCAGCTATGATATCCAATAATATAACCGGATGATACGGACGGCATTAATGTTTTTTAGAAGAGGTTTTCCTTGTGCCGGTATGTTTTACTGATGCTTTTTTTCCAGTAGTTCTTCCTGAAAATTGCCCCCTTGAAGAGGAAGCAAAAGCTGCTAAACGAGTTAAAGTAGCTTGTTGGTCACTTGCTTTAACTATACTCAAACCTGATATTTTTGCATTACGAACTGGCTCAGAAATAATACCAGCCTTTAGCAAAAATGCTAAGGCAGCATCCTTCGAAGAAGAAACCTCTGCTGTTACGGTTTTAAGCGTAGTGATCTGATCTGTAATGCTCCTTGTAGTCAACTGTATATGATTTGTACAAATATAATAAAATTCAATTTAGCAATATTATTTCAAAAATTAAGCCACTTATTACTGCAGTCTAAGAAAACGGTCGATTTTTATGATTTATACATTCTTCGGAAAAGTGTACCCAGGAAATAGAACGCCTGTCTAAAATTGGCATGAGACACCTTAAAAAAAATGACTCGCACCAGTAAGCACTATACCCAGAAGCTTGAAGTTGAAAAAGATGGCTTTGAAAATGCCGGGGTTGTGAAAAGATCTTTGAAGAAAGACTTCACGAAAGACCAAGGATAAATCTCCAGTCTCATGAACGGTTAAGCCACCTCTTACTGAAGAAGATAAAGCTGTCAACTGGTCGTGGAATAAATCGGACTGACGAAGGAAGGAGAATTTATGCCGCCGAAAGCCGGTTTACTGCTTTCTCTTCGCAGGTTAACTTTGCTGCAGCAGATCATATGCTGTAAATTAAAATAGGACAACCAAGTACTGGCTGTCCTTTCCTCATAGTAAACTACTTCAAAACTCTCCCGAAAGCTTCTTCTTCAGTAGCCTCATATCATCACTCACCTTAATATCCAAAATCTTCGCATAATGCTGCGTGGTTTTAAGGTTGGTATGTCCTAGCATCTTCGAAACTGTTTCAATAGGGACACCATTGCTTAAAGTGACCGTAGTGGCAAAGGTATGCCGGGCAATATGGAAGGTCAGCGTTTTAGAGATACCGCATACGTCTGCAATCTCTTTCAGGTAGGCATTCATTTTCTGATTACTAAGTACCGGAAGCAGCGTTCCGTCACTATCGCATTGCGGATGCTCTTTGTATTTGTCGAGAATTTCCAGGGCACTACTTAGAAGAGGAATCCTTGAAGATGTGTCTGTTTTTTTCCGGGTAGTGAAAATCCAGGCTTCGCCGTCCACCCCTATTCCTATTTCCGAGCGCTTTAGCTTTTTGATGTCAGCGTAGGCCAAACCTGTATAACAGCAGAAAAGAAAAATGTCACGCACCTGGGCCAGACGCTCCATGCTTATTTTCTTTTTGTGCATGGTGTCCAGTTCCTCTTTGGTGAGATAAACCCGCTCTCCTGCCCTTGCCGTCGATTTGTAATTGCTGAAAGGATTGGTTGACAGCCAGCCATGAGCCAGGGAACTGTTTACGATCTTCTTCAGGTTCTTGATGTACTTAACTGCAGATACACCACTAATCTTACATTGACTTTTCAGATAAAATTCAAAGTCGGTGATAAAAGCATGATTAAGCTTGTCGAGGGGAACATCGGTGGCTTTAAATTTCCATGTGAGGAAAGCGGTCAAGTGCTTAACGGTGGTACGATAGCCTTTTAAGGTGTTGGGCTCAAAACCATTTCCAAGTAGGGCTTCAACATTTTTGTTGTGTTCCTGGAAAATATCCAGCAGCATTTTTGATTTTGGCTTTTTTCCGGTGAGCAGGTCGCGCAAACTTTCGGCTGTAATTTCTTTGCCGGTTTCCAGAAGCATGTGGTGAGCAACATTTAATTTGGACTGCACACTGTCAAGAAATGTGTTTAGTGCCCTAACATCCTCTTTATTCCCCGTAGCCCTACCGGCATGGGAGTTCCAACGCGATGGATCACATTCGCGGCCCACAGAAACTTCTGTGCGCTGTCCATCAACGCTAATTCTAAGATAAATAGGAGCTGGTCCTGATTTGTAAGTGTTACGCTTTTTAAGATAAAAAAGCACATTGTACGGAGTGAACATAAAAAAATAGCATTTAAAAGGTGAAACAAAGTTACCTTTCGCAGCCCCGGTCTACAAGATGTTCATTGAGTGAACAGGTTGACTGTCAGAATCTTATGTCGTTTCTGGTGAGCACCTCTTCCTGGAAAAAGTGCTCACCGAATTGCTCACCAGAATTATGCGAAATCATGCATATTTTGGTGATTTGATTCCAACAAAAAAGCCTGCAATCAGTTGATTTGCAGGCTTTTAATGATTTTTGCTAGTGTTTCCAGTAGCCCGTAGGGGAATCGAACCCCTGTTTCTAGAATGAAAATCTAACGTCCTAACCCCTAGACGAACGGGCCATAAAAAAAGAAGTGTCTTTCAACTTCCTTGGTAGCGGGGACCAGACTCGAACTGATGACCTTCGGGTTATGAGCCCGACGAGCTACCAACTGCTCCACCCCGCACTCTAGCAATCTTTGGTTTTAGGCTTTATTACTTATTTCCTTACTCCCTGAATTGGACTGCAAAGATATATTTCGTTTCTTTGCAGTCCAAATATATTTTAAAATAATTTTTCATGTCGCATAAAGCCGGATTTGTGAGTATCGTTGGAAAGCCAAATGCAGGGAAATCTACCTTGATGAATGCGCTTGTCGGCGAAAAAATATCCATTATAACTCCTAAAGCGCAGACTACCCGTCATCGCATAATTGGAATTGTAAATGAAGAGGATTACCAAATAGTTTTTTCTGACACTCCCGGAGTGATAAAACCCAAGTACGGTTTGCAGGAAAGTATGATGGGAGCAGTGAATGATTCGCTGGTGGACGCCGATATTATTCTTTTAGTGACCGATATAAATGAACGTTTCGACGAAAACGATATCATTGAAAAATTAAAGAAAACCTCCTCTCCTATTGCCGTTGTTATCAATAAAATTGACACATCAACCCAGGAAGAGGTTGAAGCTAAAATTGAGCACTGGAAAGAAACCCTGAATCCTGAAGTGATTTTTGGAACATCTGCACTGCATGATTACAATGTAGATGCTGTAATGAATTTCATCATGGATAAATTACCGGAGCATCCCGCATATTATGAAAAAGATGCACTTACCGACAGAAATGAACGTTTCTTTGTATCTGAAATAATCAGGGAAAAAGTTTTTAAACTCTATCAGAAGGAAATCCCTTACAGCACTGAAATAATTATAACGGCATTTAAAGAGGAAGAAAAAATCACCCGGATAAGCGCTGAAATAATTGTGGAACGTGATTCGCAAAAAAATATCCTGATTGGACCCGGCGGCGCAATGCTTAAAAAAGTTGGCACCTATGCACGTAAAGACATTGAAGAGTTTATTCAGAAAAAGGTATTTCTTGAAATGTTTGTTAAAGTTATACCCGACTGGCGCAACAGGAAGAATTACCTGAAGAGCTTTGGATACGAAGATTAAAATTTTACAATTTACGAATTAAGATTTACGATTTTTGCATTCGTAAATTTATAAAGTGAATTGCCATATACTTGATTTTGAATTGCAATCGTAATTCGTAAATCAAAAAATCAAAAATTGAATGAGTAATATAGTAGCTATAGTTGGACGGCCCAACGTTGGGAAATCCACTTTATATAACCGCTTAACCGAATCGCGCAAAGCAATTGTAGACGATCAGAGCGGCGTTACACGCGATCGCCATTACGGATCGGCAGAATGGATAGGCAAGAACTTTACGGTGGTCGACACGGGCGGATATGTGGCCAATTCGGCTGATGTATTTGAAGCAGCGATACGGGAGCAGGTAATCATCGCCATTGAAGAGGCAACCGTTATCCTTTTTATGGTGGATGTTACAACCGGGCCCACCGATCTGGACGATAGCATCGCCGATTTACTTCGCAGAAGCAAAAAACCCGTATTAGTGGTTGCCAATAAAGTAGATAATAACAAGCTGCTTGATGATCTTCATCCTTTTTACAGCTTTGGCTTAGGTGAGATTTATTCCATCTCTTCGATGACAGGGTCCGGAACAGGTGAACTTTTGGATGAGGTGGTTTCCCATTTCGAAGAAGACCAGCCTGATGATTCATCGCTTCCGAAATATGCAATTGTAGGAAGACCAAATGTCGGTAAATCGTCCTTAATCAATGCCCTTATCGGGAAAGACAGAAATATTGTTACTCCTATCGCAGGCACAACCCGCGATTCAATTCATATCCATTACAATCAGTTTGGCCATGAGTTCATGCTGATTGACACCGCCGGATTACGTAAAAAAACTAAAGTTAAAGAGAATATTGAGTTTTACTCGGTAATGCGGACCATCAAAGCTTTAGAGGAAGCTGATGTTATATTGTTGATGATCGATGCCGTTGAAGGGATAGAATCTCAGGATATAAACATTTTCCATCTTGCGGAGAAAAACAAAAAAGGAGCTGTTATCCTGGTAAATAAATGGGATTTAATTGAGAAGAACAACAAAACCACTCTGAAATTCGAGGACGAGATCAGACAACGTCTTGCGCCCTTCTCCGATGTGCCTATCGTTTTTACCTCAGTTGTTGAGAAACAGAGAATTTTTAAAGCAGTTGAAGCGGCAGCTAAGGTTTTTGAGAACAAAACCAAGAAAATCCCTACCTCAAAATTGAATGAGGTGATGCTTCCGATAATTGAAAACTACCCTCCCCCTGCATTAAAAGGAAAGTATGTGAAGATAAAATACATTACGCAGATCAGTGGATCTTCACCGATGTTCGCGTTCTTCTGTAATTTACCTCAGTACATTAAGGATCCGTATAAACGCTTTTTAGAAAATAAGCTGAGAGAACATTTTGACTTCAGTGGTGTTCCTATTCAAATATATTTCAGACAAAAATAATGTTATGTAAAAAAAATCGTCAATGGTATTCGCGATTTTTAGAACACCTATTTTTTTAAATTTTGTCTTATTATTTTTGGATTAACAGTTAAGATATGAACAAATTATTTTCGACATTATTCGTTGTTTCATGTATTGCACTCAGCTCATGTGGCGGGTCAAACAGAGATTCGAATACTCAAGATTCCATTGACGCAGCAAGGGCTGCGGACTCAATGATCCAGGATCAATTAAATTCTGACACCTCGATGAATACGGATAGCACGCTTGACAATATGCCTACCGATTCGATGTCCAAAGGTTCTGACAATCGTTAAAAAATTTCAAGGTTACTTCATTTCCTGAAGCGATCTTGAAATTGCTTCATCACTTGAATTTACAACTTTGTAATAGGATTCATCTTCAAAATAAAACTTTGCTAAGGAAGCTTTAATTTCTTTATTTACAGCTTTCCTAGCAACTGCTGAAGCTTTAGGAGATACTTTGACCCCCTTTTTTACGGCAATAGATATTAATCGTTGATAGTCCTCATCACTTAATTTAAAATCCGTTAATAGTTGTTTTAAGGAAACAGGGTGATAATTATTTACAATTTGGCTAAATAAAAATTCCGTCAGAAGACCTCTTGCCCGCAAAGCATAAAAAAAGGAATTATATGCAGAAGTATCCACTGGAATATAGATATCCGGCATAATTCCGCCTCCTCCATAGAGAACATGTCCCGAAGCTGTTTTATAGACTTGGCTCTTATCGAATAAACTATCTTTCAAAGTACCGTCAGTATTTAACTCATTATTTTCTAGCCTGGTAGACGCTTCCGCAAAATATGCTTCCGAACTCATTTTATATGGCCTTTGTATAGAGCGTCCAAGTGGAGTATAATAACGCGCAATAGTTAGATTGAGAGCAGATCCGTCACCGAAATTAAATTGTTCCTGTACAAGCCCTTTACCAAAAGATCGTCGTCCGATAACAACGCCTCTTCCCAGATCCTGAACCGCGCCAGCTACAACTTCACTTGCTGAAGCCGTAGTTTCGTCAATCAGTACTACCAGCTTACCTTGCTCAAATTTCCCATTTTTAGTTGCGAAATAGTCGGTCCGCGGTTCATGCTCACCTTTGGTATAAACTATTAGTTGCTTTTCGGGCAAAAACTCATCTGCAAGGGCCGTAGCCGCGCTGAGATATCCACCTCCGTTATTCCGCAAATCCAATATCAGATTTTTCATATTACTCTGCTGTAAACGGCTTATTTCCAGCAAAAAATCTTCATCTGTATGGGCGCCAAACTTGCTGATTTTAACATAAGCAACAGTAGGAGCAATCATATAAGCGGCATCAATGCTGCTAATTGTTATTCTATCACGCATTATAGAAACTGAATCAACTGCCTGAGAATTTCGCTTTTTAACAAGGAGTTTGACTGAAGTTCCGGTACGGCCTTTAATAAGCGATACTATTTCCGTAGTGGTGATTTTCCTGCCTGCTACAAGTTTGTTTTCAATTTGAAGTATTTTGTCACCTGCCCGTATTCCGGCTTTTTGTGCAGGACCGTTTTTTACTGAAGTCACCAGTATGGTATCGTTTAGAATAAGGTATTCAATTCCGATTCCGCTGTAATTCCCTTCAAGGCTTTGCGACTGATCTCTGGCTTTGATTGGCGGAAGATAGAGGGAATGAGGATCAAGATGCGAAAGGATCTGATTAATTGCCAGGTTCTGAAGGGTATCGACCGTCACAGGATCAACATAATTTTCTTTTATGATCCTTAAAACCTGTTCAACTTTTTCTGTCTTCTCTCCGGAAATAAATGGCACAAAACTTCCTAGCGAAGTGTTGTTTTCGTGACCAAACTTGGGACCAACGGCCATGCCAAGGGCCAATATTCCGGCATAGCAGGAAGCGACAAATAAATTACTTTTAGTGGATGATTGCATGCGATAAGAGCGTTCTAAAAGTAGTAAATGAGGTTGAGATTTATCGATATAAAATTGTCACAAAAAAGCTTTTTTTAAGGCTTCTTTTCTGAATATATTCCGACCTTTAACTTATGATTAGAACGACTGAACAAGACTCTTTATATACCGGTCTCGAAAAAAAATCGGTTACTGAACTCTTGCAGGGAATTAACCGCGAGGATCAAACAGTTCCGCTGGCTGTCGAAAAAGCTATTCCACAGATTGAAGCCCTGGTAAATGTGATCGTCTCTAAAATGAAACAGGGAGGACGCTTATTTTATATAGGCGCAGGTACCAGCGGAAGGCTCGGTATCGTTGATGCCTCTGAATGTCCTCCGACCTTTGGAGTGCCTCATGATTTGGTCGTGGGAATTATCGCAGGAGGTGATTCGGCTATACGTAAAGCGGTTGAGTTTGCAGAAGATGATACCAAACAGGCCTGGGAAGATTTACTGAGATTCCCGATCACAGACAGTGATGTATTAATCGGAATTGCCGCATCCGGCACAACGCCCTATGTTATTGGCGGTTTAAAAAGTGCCAATGAAGCTGGAATTGTAACCGGATGTATTGTTTGTAATACCGGAAGTCCAATAGCCGCTGAAGCAAAATTCCCGGTTGAAGTTGTGGTAGGGCCAGAATTTGTTACCGGCTCTACAAGGATGAAATCAGGAACAGCACAAAAACTGGTACTTAATATGATCAGCACTACCGTGATGATTCAATTAGGCAGGATTAAAGGAAATAAAATGTTCGACATGCAGTTAAGTAACAATAAACTTGTGGAACGTGCCGTAAATATGGTAATGGAAGCGACTGGTGTAGATGAGCAAACTGCTCAAAAGCTATTAGAGGAGCACGGAAACGTAAGAGAAGCTGTAGAGAAATACAGAAATAATTAAATACAAATTATAAGGATATGCGATAAGCAATTGCTAAATGCTCGTCATCCAATTATAAAATATAATGCAAAACATTGCACATCAACATTAGAATTTTAACACATGCAGGGGCTTTCGGGTTTGCAAACTGCATATTTACACATTTGAAGAATGCACGAAATAGAACCTTTTTATCGGTGGCGGGATGATTATATAGCGGCAGAAGATGAACGTTCGCCGTTTTATGAGACGGAATATAGTGAGTTTGAATTTGATAAAAAGATATATAACTATTATATCCATCCCCAATGGGATTCCTTTGGGTCTCAGACTTTATACATCAAAGCACTTTTTGTAGACTACGACAGGCAATACGCAATAATTGAACTCATTGGCGAATGGAACGATGCCATTTATAACGACATTATGCTTCTTAAAAGAGAAATTCTGGAACTGATGGTAGATGAAGGCATCAACAAATTCATTTTAGTTGGCGAGAATGTACTCAATTTTCATTCTTCAGATGACTCATATTATGAAGAATGGTTTCAGGACGTGGAAGATGGATGGATTGCCGGCGTAAACTTCAGGCAGCATGTTATAGATGAATTTAAAAGGAGCAATATCGATTATTATATCAATTTCGGCGGAGAACTTGATGAAGTTTCCTGGCGGTCATTAAAGCCCGTTCAGTTTTTCAAAAAAATCGAAGAACAGCTCGTTAAACGATTAAGCTAATTCTGAACCCCAATATACTGAATCAGACATTTGATACCATCGCAGGGTCAATTTCGCAATAAACCACCACAACAAACATCCTTCATTTTGCTATTAAATATTTTTATTGCATTTTTGCAACGCTTATTCAGAAAGACGGAGGGACTAGACCCTGCGAAGTCTTAGCAACCTGTGCTTACAAGGTGCTAAATTCTAACTGATTCCATACTAAGGATGAAGAAAGATAAGTGAATGTCAAAGCCGGATACCGACTTTTCAAAAATAAGCTTGTAAAGAGAGATTTGAGATGATAGATATGAGATATGAGACTTTATGCGTCTGATCTGTTCTCACATCTGATATCTCACACCTCACATCTAAAAAACAATGAGCATCAGAGAAGAATTAAAGAAACGTATTTTAGTTATAGACGGGGCAATGGGTACAATGATCCAGCGCTACCAGTTAACAGAGGAAGATTTCAGGGGCGAACGCTTTAAGGATCACCCATGCGATGTACGTGGCAACAACGACTTGTTAAATATTACCCGGCCGGATATAATTAAAGCTATCCATGCTGAATATCTGGAAGCAGGGGCCGATATTATTGAAACGAACACCTTCAGCACCCAGCGGATTTCCATGGCTGATTACCACATGGAAGACCTGTCATACGAAATGAGTTTTGAAGGAGCCCGTATCGCAAAAGAAGTCGCTACAGAATTCACTCTTAAAAATCCGGATAAACCTCGTTTTGTTGCGGGTGCCTTAGGGCCAACAACAAAAATGGCTTCAATGTCGCCCGATGTAAACGATCCTGGTTACCGTGCAGTTACTTTCGATGAACTTGTCGATGCTTATTATGAGCAGATAAAAGGCTTGGTGGAAGGTGGAGCTGATGTTCTGCTATTTGAAACCATCACCGATACACTAATAACCAAGGCTGCATTATTCGCTGCAAAAAATTACGAGAATGAAATCGGCGGGAAGATTGAAATCATGATCTCCGGAACAATTACTGATGCCAGTGGCCGTACACTTTCAGGGCAAACGGTTGAGGCATTTTTAAACTCTTTATCCCATGCTAACCTGTTAAGTATAGGTTTAAATTGTGCGTTGGGGGCTAAGGATATGCGTCCTCATATTGAAGAATTATCTGCGAAAGCAGGTTGTTATATATCAGCTTACCCAAATGCGGGCTTGCCAAATGAGTTTGGTGCTTATGACGAGGTCCCGCATGAAACGGCTCATTTAGTAGAAGATTTCATTCAGAACGGATTTGTAAATATTGTAGGCGGATGTTGCGGAACAACGCCCGAGCATATTAAATGCATCGCCGAAAAGGCTGCAAAATATCCTCCACGGGTTCCGGCAGAGCCAAAACCATACCTGCGCTTAAGCGGATTGGAGCCTGTTACATTAACTCCAGAAACCAATTTCGCGAATATCGGTGAGCGTACAAACGTTACCGGCTCTCCTAAATTTTCTAAACTGATATTAGGTGGCGATTTTGAAGGTGCGCTTACAGTTGCCCGCCAGCAAGTGGAAGGTGGTGCCCAGGTTATCGATATCAACATGGATGAAGGCATGCTTGACTCTGAAGCGGCCATGACCAAGTTCCTCAATCTTATCGCTTCAGAGCCAGATATTTCCAAGCTTCCGATAATGGTCGATTCTTCCAAATGGAGCGTAATCGAAACGGGTTTAAAATGTTTGCAGGGAAAAGGAATTGTTAATTCCATCTCACTAAAAGAAGGCGAAGAAAAGTTCAAAGAATATGCCCGCAAAATTAAACAATATGGGGCGGCTGTAGTGGTAATGGCTTTTGATGAAGAGGGCCAGGCCGATTCTTACGAGCGCAGAATCGAGATCTGTAAAAAATCGTATGATATATTAGTTAATGAAGTTGAATTCCTTCCTCAGGATATTATTTTCGACCCTAATATTTTAACGGTTGCAACCGGTTTGGAAGAACATAACAACTATGCTGTCGACTTTATCAACGCAACCCGCTGGATCAAAGAGAACCTGCCTCTTGCCAAAGTAAGTGGTGGAGTAAGTAATATATCCTTCTCCTTCAGGGGAAACAATACAGTTCGTGAAGCTATGCATTCTGCATTCCTGTACCACGCAATTAAGGCCGGTCTGGATATGGGAATTGTGAATGCCGGAATGCTTGAGGTTTATGAGGAAATCCCTAAAGACCTTTTAGAACTAGTTGAAGATGTTCTTTTAAATCGCCGTCCGGATGCTACAGAACGACTGGTGGAATTTGCCGACACGATTAAAACTAAAGGTAAAGTTGTAGTTAAAGACGAAGAATGGCGCAAAGAAAGTGTCGAAAGCCGTCTATCTCATTCTCTTATAAAAGGAATTATTGAATATTTAGATGACGATGTTGAGGAAGCCCGTCAGAAATATGATAAACCTCTGGAAGTTATTGAAGGCCCGTTAATGGACGGGATGGGGATAGTAGGCGACCTCTTTGGTCAGGGTAAAATGTTTTTGCCACAGGTAGTAAAATCTGCACGCGTAATGAAAAAGGCGGTGGCCTATCTTTTACCTTTTATTGAAGAAGAAAAACGAAACAACGTTAACAGCAACCAGCGTAAAAATGCCGGTAAAATATTACTCGCCACTGTTAAAGGTGATGTTCATGATATCGGAAAAAATATTGTGGGCGTGGTGCTGGCATGTAATAATTTCGAAGTGATTGATTTGGGGGTAATGGTTCCGGCACAAAAAATCATTGACGAAGCCAGGAAACATAATGTTGATATTATTGGCTTAAGCGGATTAATTACTCCTTCATTGGATGAAATGGTTCACTTTGCCAAAGAAATGGAACGCCAGGAATTTAAAATTCCTTTGATTCTTGGTGGTGCAACCACATCACGTATCCACGCGGCAGTTAAGGTTGCTCCCAACTACTCGGGACCAATGGTTCATGTACTTGACGCATCTCGCAGTGTAACGGTTTGCAGCACCCTGATGAGCGACGACAACCGCGACGAATACATTAATCAAATTCGCGGCGAATACGACAAAGCACGGGAGGCACATTTAAATAAAAGCGTTGATAAAAAGTTTAAATCAATAGAAGAGGCGCGAGAGAATAAGTTTCAGCTGGATCTAAGCAGTTTTGCTCCGGCGAAACCAGCATTCTTAGGAACTAAAGTCTTTGAAAATTATCCTTTGGATGAGCTGGTTCCTTATATCGACTGGACTCCGTTTTTCCATACCTGGGAGCTGCGGGGAAGTTATCCCCGTATTTTCGAAGATAAATTTGTGGGCGATGAAGCAAAAAAACTTTTTGATGATGCCCAGGCTTTGTTAAAGAAAATACTGGATGAAAAATTATTGCAGGCAAATGGTGTGATAGGCTTCTGGCCTGCCAACGCAGTCGGCGATGATATCGTTCTGGAGCATGACTCTTTATCCTCTGGCAAAACCACCATCCACACCCTTCGTCAACAGGTTGAAAAAGCCGCTGGTGAACCGTACTATGCGCTATCAGATTTTGTTGCGCCGAAAGAAACAGGCATTCAGGACTATTTCGGAGGCTTTGCTGTTACCACAGGTATTGGATGTGATGAACTGGTCGCCAAATATGAAGAGGATCATGATGATTATAACAGCATCATGGTTAAAGCACTTGCAGATCGTCTGGCGGAAGCTTTCGCTGAACGGATGCATGAACTGGTAAGGAAGGAATATTGGGCTTATGCTAAAGATGAGAGTCTGAGCAACGAAGAACTCATCAAAGAAAAATATGTCGGTATACGTCCGGCTCCGGGGTATCCTGCTTGTCCCGATCATACTGAGAAGGAAACATTGTTTGACATTCTGGATGCAGAAAATGCCACTGGAATAAAACTTACAGAAAGTTTTGCCATGTACCCTACTGCAGCAGTAAGCGGGTTCTACTTTGCGCATCCCGATTCTCGTTACTTTGGTTTAGGTAAAATATCAAAAGACCAGGTAGTGGATTATGCCAAACGCAAAAACATGGATCTTGAAGTTACGGAAAGATGGCTAAGTCCAAATTTAGGTTACTAATCAAGCATCACGGCAGTATTCTATTAAAAAAATAATTACAAAAAAAACGTTTCGCCTGCGGCGAATTGATATGAAGATAACTGAACACATTAAAAACGCAAACGGAAAAACTCTTTTTTCTTTCGAACTTCTCCCCCCTGTTAAAGGGCAACGTATTCAAAATATTTATGATGCGATAGATCCATTAATGGAGTTTAAACCACCGTTTATTGATGTAACTTATCATCGCGAAGACTTTATATACAAACAACACCCTAACGGCTTGCTTGAGCAGGTAGCCTATCGTAAACGTCCGGGTACGGTTGCTATTTGCGCAGCTATTATCAACCGCTACAAAGTCGATGCAGTCCCTCATTTGATATGCGGCGGGTTTACTAAAGAAGAGACAGAAAATGCACTGATTGATCTTCAGTTTCTTGGCATTGATAATGTACTGGTATTAAGAGGAGATGCCCGTAAAGGCGATGCCGGATTTATTCCGACACCTGGTGGACACGCCTTCGCAACAGATCTGCTGGACCAGGTACTCAATTTAAACAGAGGCAAATATCTTCACGACCATAATGAATCAAATAAGTCTGATTTCTGTGTCGGGGTAGCAGCGTATCCGGAGAAACACTTTGAAGCCCCTAACATGTCAACCGATTTCGATTATCTGAAAATGAAAATTGATATGGGTGCCGATTTCATTGTTACCCAAATGTTTTTTGATAATCAGAAATATTTTGATTTCGTAAATCTTTGCCGCGAAAACGGGATCAATGTTCCTATAATACCAGGATTAAAACCTATTACTTCATCCAAACAACTGGTGAGCCTTCCAAAGATCTTTCATTTGGATTTACCTGAGGATCTGACAAAAGCGATATCGGCCTGCTCGTCAGAAAAAGATGTCAAAGAAGTAGGGATTGAATATATGATTGAGCAATGTAAAGAACTTATGAAGTTCGGTGCTCCTGTATTGCATTTCTATACAATGAGTAACCCCGGGCCGACAAAGAGAATTGCTGAGGCGATATTTTAGGCATTAGAGAATTTTGTCATTTCGAGTATTTTTTTCAGCACTCCCGAAACAAGTTCGGGAGTGCTGCTATCTATATTTCACATTCAGATTTAGAAAGATACAAACGGCCTTAAACTCTTTAATTACAATCCCCCTCTTTCTTCCAGCTCAATCCTTAATTCTTCAGGACTTGTAAAATGAATGCTATCAATACCCATTTCAAGAGCAGCTTTTATATTCCTTAAGTTATCATCAATAAACAAAACCTCATCCGCCGGTAATTGATAACGGTCTAAAATTAACTGATAAAATGAAGGATCAGGCTTACGCATCCTTTCTGTACCCGAAACCACAATACCATCGAACCAATTCAGAAAATCAAACTTCCGTTGAGCAATGGGGAATGTTTCTTCCGACCAATTGGTTAAAGCATAGATTTTATACTTTTCGGCGGACTTTAATTCTTTAAAAATCTCTACTGTTTCTCCGATTGCTCCGCCAAGCATTTCTTCCCACCGCCCATAATATGCTTTGATATTTTCTTCATGATCGGGGAATTGACTTACAAGAAAATCAGTCCCTTCTTTAATGGTGCGCCCTGCATCCTGTTCTTCGTTCCAGTCGCCTGAACAAACCGTATCAAGAAAGTGCCGCATTTCCATCTCATCTGCAAAAATATTCGTGTAAAGGTATTCAGGCTTCCAATCGATTAAAACTCCGCCTAAATCAAAAATTATAGTTGTGATCATACTTATTCAGTAAACTCCTGGAGAAGTTGTTCTGGGGTGTAAATTGGCAAAGTGGGAATTGCGGATTTGATTAAATTCTTATCCAGAGATATGAAATAATCAATTTTATAATGCATTGCTGTATAATATTGAAGCGCATCTTCTATATCAGCCATTTGAGAATTGACTGCGTTTACTGCTACTTCATGATTACAGTCAATCACTTGTACATTTGCCAGCAAATTAAGAACTAATATTTTGACTGTAGCTTTGGGGTGAACCTTTTTCAATAAATATGCTATAATGTGAATGATCGCCGGAGTGGTATATCCTCTAAACTCCTGTGAAATAATTTTTTCAAATACTCCCTCAGATGGTTCATAACCTTTCCGTTGAAGTAGAAAATCAATACAAACATTCGCATCTAAAAATATCTTAGAAGCCATATTTCGATGCCTGCTCTTCGTAATATTGCTTTTTCAAATCCACATCATCCGCATAAGGAAGCTCAACCTTAGGCAAACTTTTGACCAGATCAATCAGATTATTCATTTTTACCGTCTTTTCTACCGTACGCTTAAAGTACTCTTCGACCAATTCAGAAACGCTGGTATGTTTTTCTTCAGCATAAGCTTTGATCTTATACACAAGCCTTTCATCAATAGACAGATTAATTTTAGCTTTCATACAACAAAGATACGCATAAAAACAATCTATGCGCACGCGCTAATTATTTAACAAATACTCCTTAAACAAATTAAAGTCTGCCGGCATTTCCACAGACTGTTTCGGTTTACCAATCAAAGATTCAACCTGATCAGGTATAATGATCATGCTTGTCATCTGCGCATCGTATACATCAGGAAACTTACAAGGATGAGCAGTCGCCAGAAAAACTCCTGTGCTTGCTTCATCTCCCGATTGCTTCCGGTAATCTTCCACGGCCAACCAGGCAATCGCTGTATGCGGACAAACTACATAATTATAATCCTTAAATATTTTTTGAACCGACTCGCGGGTTTGTTCATCGGTATAACTTGCAGAAGACACCACCTTCTTTATTTCCTGCAGGTCATTTTTAAACAAGTCCATAATCCGTACCCAATTGCTCGGAGCTCCCACATCCATAGCATTTGAGAGTGTTGCAACAGAAGGCTTCGCCTGGTATGAGCCTGTTTTGAAAAATTCCGGAACGGTATCGTTCGCATTTGTAGCAGCAATAAATTGTTTTACGGGTAAGCCCATTTTCCAGGCGAGCAGGCCTGCACCAATATTCCCGAAATTTCCGCTTGGGACAGAAAATATTACATCCGTTTTCCCTTCACGTTTTAACTGCGCATAGGCATTAAAATAATAAAAAGTTTGGGGCACTAAACGAGATATATTGATTGAATTAGCAGATGTAAGCCTGAATTTTTTATTTAAATCGGCATCTACAAAAGCTTGTTTAACCAGGGCCTGGCAATCATCGAAAGTGCCATCGATTTCAACAGCACGAATATTTTGACCATTTGTAGTCAGCTGCAATTCCTGAATCGGACTAACTTTTCCTTTGGGATATAATATAGTGACCTGGGTATTTTCAACACCTAAAAAGCCCAGTGCAACGGCGCCCCCGGTATCGCCCGAAGTCGCAACTAAAACATTCAGGGTTTTCTCTCCTTCTTCAAGAAAATAAGCCATAATACGGCTCATAAACCGTGCACCAAAATCTTTAAACGCCAATGAAGGGCCATGAAAAAGTTCCAGTACATAGGTCTTTTCATCAAGTTCGACAACGGGTGCCGGAAAATTGATCGCGTTATCAACAATCGCCTTCAGATCCGCATCAGGAATAGCATCCTGCAATAAGTTTTTTGCAACCTTAAACGCGATTTCTTTCAAAGAATAATTTTCAATAGAATTAATGAAATCAGGGTCTAAAGCCGGTATAGATGAAGGCATATATAAACCTTTATCCTGTGGCATGCTGTTAAATACCGCTTCTTTAAAATCTACGGATGATGCTGGATTATTGGTGCTGTAAAGTTTCAAGTTTTGCAATTTGTATCCGCCCCTAAGGCGAATTAGTTTAACCTTATTAATCTAGAATTTTCGGACCATCCGCGTTCACCGCCGATGTATAAGCCTGGCTTCCTATATTAAGTTTTGAGAGATGCTGTTGTATAGCTGTTGTAATTTTAACTGAGGTATCGGCATCCTTTGTAAATGCAAACACGGATGGTCCAGATCCCGAAATACCAAAACTAATGGCCCCGTTTTCAAGAGCGATTTCACGCATTTTATAGAAGTCTGGTATTAAAATAGAACGAACCGGCTCTACCAAAACATCCTTCATACTGCGGCCTATTAGGTCCAGGTCCTTCATAAACAGACCCGTTACCAGGCCGGCTATATTACCCCATTGCACAACAGCATCTTTTAATAATACTTTTTCGCGAATCATCTTTCTTGCATCCCTTGTAGGCACATCAACCTCGGGAAAGACGATCGCACAATGCAAATTCTCCGGATAGGAGAGCTTTATAATATCCAACGGTTCATAGCTTCTGATTAGTACGAAACCACCTAAAATAGCCGGAGCCACATTGTCGGCATGACCGGTACCGCAGGCCAGCTCCTCACCTTTCATCGCAAAGGGGACAAGTTCCATTTTCGACAAAGGATTATCAAGCAAAGCATTTATAGCGAACAATCCAGCGACAGTACTTGCCGAACTTGATCCCAATCCACTCCCGATCGGCATTTTTTTATGTAGTTCTATTTCAACCCCAACATCAGCACGGCCGATGTGATGAAGGTAATGCTGTACACTTGCACTTACCGTATTTCTTGAAGCGTCCATAGGAAGACGACCGTCATCACCAGAAATTTTTGTAATTATTACTCCAGGCTCAGACTTCCTGCGCATGATCACTTCATCTCCGGGAGCATCAACCGCCAGTCCAAGTATATCATACCCGCAAACAACATTAGCTATGGTAGCCGGAGCAAAAACTCTAATTGATTCTTTCATAAATCATCGTTTTTGTTATTTCGACCACAAGGAGAAATCTAAAGTGATAAGATCTCTCCTTCGTCGAGATGACAAAGCGTATTAATAAGCGTTTCTAAAAATAGTTTGGATATTGAGCGCCCACATTAACAATATCTGCAAATACACCTGCTGCTGTAACTTCGGCACCTGCTCCAGGGCCTTTTACGACCAGTGGTCTTTCTTTATACCTGTCGGTTGTAAAAGAGATAATATTATCACTTCCTGAAAGCATATAAAAAGGATGACTATCATCTACCATTTGAAGGGAGATCGAAACTTTTCCGTCTTCCAGCATACCGATATAGCGTAAGACTTTTCCTCCCTTAGCAGCTTCATTCTTCAAATTCTCAAAAAATGCATTATTATTCTTTAACTCTTGATAGAACTCTTCCACGCTGGTAGCATTTATACATGCCTCAGGCAGCATACTTTCTATTTCCACTTCATCGGGCTCCAATTGATATCCGGCATCGCGGGCCAGGATAAGCATTTTTCTCATAAAATCTGTTCCTCGAAGGTCATCACGCGGATCGGGCTCTGTAAAGCCTTTTTCCTGCGCCTGTTTTACTATATCGTGAAAAGTTACATCACCCTTAAAATTATTGAAGATAAAAGAAATCGTTCCGGAAAGAATAGCTTCAATCCTGATCACTCTATCCCCGCTGATCATCAGATCTTTTAAGGTACGAACAATAGGAAGGCCCGCTCCCACATTGGTTTCGTAGTAAAAATCTACTCCATGAAGAAATGCCAAATCCTTGAAGTTTTTATACTGACTGTATGAAGATGAATTACCTATCTTATTACAGGTAACTACCGAAATATTTGAACGAAAAACATCTTCATAAACGGCTATAGGTTTCAAACTTGCTGTATTATCTACAAAAACAGCGTTAGGCAGATTCATTTCCTGCATCCTGGCTACGAAACTAGCCAGATCTGCTTCCTCTCCTTCCTGCTCCAAAATATTTTTCCAATTATTCAGCGCTATTCCGCCTGGGTTAAATACCATTTGCCGGCTATTGCTAATGCCCACAACATTTATCATCACCCCATTTTGCAACTGCAAAAATTCACTGTGCTCTTCAATCTGCCTGAATAGGGTTGAGCCAATATTTCCTGTTCCTAAACAGAAGATATTCAGGTTCTTTTTAAGTTCGGTATAAAATGCATCATGAACAGCATTAAGGGCTTTCGCGAGGTCGTGACGAGATATAATTACAGAAATATTATATTCAGAAGAACCCTGAGCTATTGCTCTGACGTTCACACCATTTCTTCCTAAAGCATGAAACAGGGTGCCGGAAATTCCCGGGGTTTGTTTCATGTTTTCACCCACAATAGCTAAAGCAGCCAGGTCTTCTTCAACTGAAGGAAGATCTATCTTTTTTGCTTCAAGCTCAAGCTCAAATTCCTGCTCAATTAAAAGCCTGGCCTTTACCGCATCCGCGGGATGAACAGCGAACGTTATACTGTGCTCGGATGATGACTGGGTGATCAGAATAACGTTAATCTGCTCCCTGGAAAGTAAAGAAAACAAACGACCGCTAAAACCTGCCTTGCCAACCATTCCGCTGCCCTGCAGGTTAAGCACACTGATTTCGTTAATAGATGAAATTCCTTTAATCGGATGTTCAGATTCACGGCAATCGTGGCGGATAACCGTCCCTTTAAAATCGGGTTCAAAGGTGTTGCGTATAACAATCGGAATTTTCTTTAAAAACGCCGGAATCATAGTTGGCGGATAAATAACTTTTGCTCCAAAGTATGAAAGCTCCATCGCTTCGGTGTACGAAAGCTCCTTCAATGGAAATGCTTTTTTTACCATCCTTGGATCAGCGGTCATCATTCCATTTACATCCGTCCAGATTTCTATTTCCTCCGCATTCAAAGCTGATCCTATCAGGGCTGCAGTATAATCACTGCCCCCGCGACCTAGTGTTGTTATTTTTCCAGCTTCATTGCTGGCGATAAATCCTGTTACGAAAATCAGCTTATCGCTATTTTGCTCATAAAAGTTCTTAATCAGAAGTTCTGTCAATTCAGTTTGAACACGAGCCTGACCAAATGTATTATCAGTTTTAATCAATTCTGAAGCATCCGCATAAAGGGCTTCACCAACATTCTGGTCTGCAATTTTGCTCACCATAAATGTAGAACAGCGCTCTCCATAGCTTAACACCAGGTCTCGGGTTTTTGGCGTCAGTTCCTGCAAACTTGAAATCCCCTGCAACAAATCTTCAAGCTGATTGAAAAACAGTTTTAACTTGGTGAAAACTGGATTTTGACGGGGCACCTCCAACAATGCTTTAACCACATCAAAATGGCGGTTTTCTAATTCTGAAAGATGCGCAGAGAAGTCCTCGCCATTTGCCGCCCTGTCTGCCATCGAGATAAGCAAGTTTGTAACTCCGCTCATCGCTGATAATACCACTACCGGGTTTTGGCGTTCAGACTTTTCTCTCTTAAGAATTTCTATCAGGGTGCGGATGCTGTCAACCGAACCAACTGAAGTACCACCGAATTTTAAGACCTTCATTTAACGTAAATTTTTAACAAAAAACGCCTTCCCCTAACGGAGGAAGGCGTTTTTTGGTTTCCTTTTATAATTAAGTTACACCATATCCGAACTTCCTCCAGCTAAATTTAGCGTGGTGGTAGTAATCGTAACCATGGTATAAATATACTTTTTCATTGTTTTTTAAATCGGGCGTAAAGTAAGCAGTAAAATCTTAGATTAACAAACAATTTGTATTTTTTTGAAAAAGCAGCATTCGTCTTTGCGGAAACTACAGTCCTGCTGTACGCTATAGCCCCGATAAGATCGGGGACTGCCGCTTCCATCAGGTGTAAAAATCAATGTATTCTTCCATATAAAATAAACCATTCCAAATTTCGTATATCTAATAAGTATATCTAAATTTGATATCTAAGATTAATAATATGAAAAGCATTTTATTAAAACTTGATGATAAACTATTCGAGGAAACCGAAGAGCAAGTAAAGGAGTTAAAAATCAGTCGCAGTAATTACCTAAAAACAGCTTTAAAAGCCTATAATAACCTTATTAAGAGAAAGAGGCTGGAGACTCAAATTAAAAAAGAAATTGCTCTTATAAAGGACAATAGTTACGATCAGGAACTAATAAGCGATTTTGATGAAGCATCTTTAGTTGATTTACAAAAATTTTTAGATGAAGAACAATCCTGAGATTAAACAGTTCGATATTTGGATAGCAGATCTGGATCCGGGAAATGGCTCTGAAGTTGGTAAAACCAGACCCGTTTTGATTATACAAAGCGATTTGCTCAATTCAAACGAACATTCATCTTTTATTGCCTGCCCGATTTCATCACAGGAAAGAGGTGATATGAAAATTTTACGATTGCCCGTGGAAGCGACATTAGAAAACGGACTTAAAAAAAAATCTTATATACTTACAGATCAAATAAGGTCCTTAGATCTTTCACGAATTAAAGAACGAGTGGGTAAAATCTCCAAAGAGGTCTCAGAGGACTTAAAAAACAATTTAAGGATTATTTTAAATCTGTAAAGAATGCGAGCTTTAGTAACAAAATCTACAGGAAGCTGGTACCAGGTCGTAAACGATTCTGGTGAGGTTATTGACTGCCGCATTAAAGGGAAATTTCGGATCAAAGATATCCGGACCACCAATCCAATCGCTGTTGGTGATATTGTGCACATTGAAATGGAACCCGATCAAAATACTGGTGTTATTGTAAAACTTGAACCACGCAAAAATTACATCATCCGTAAATCCATTAATCTTTCAAAGCAATCACAAATTATCGCGGCCAATCTTGATCAGGCATTCCTGATTGTTACATTAGCTTCACCGCGTACTTCTCTTGGATTTATCGACCGGTTTTTAGTAACCGCCGAAGCCTATGATATCCCGGCGGGACTAATTTTTAATAAACTGGATTTATTTAGCGAAGAAGGAATGGAGGTTCTGGCTGAATATGAAAACATTTACAAAAAAGTAGGCTATCCCTGTTATGAAGTATCAGCGGTGGAAGGCACTAATGTAGACCAGGTTGAGGATTTGTTGAAAGACAAAGTCACCCTTTTCAGCGGCCACTCTGGTGTCGGAAAATCCACACTTATAAATGCTCTTATTCCTGATATACATCTTAAAACTGGCGCTGTTTCAGACTGGAGCGATAAAGGCCAGCATACTACGACCTTCGCGGAAATGCATCATCTTCCCAAAGGCGGCTATCTCATAGATACTCCCGGTATTCGCGAACTTGGCGTTTTTGATATCGAACCGGAGGTCCTGGGACACTTCTTTCCTGAAATCAGAGAACGTCTGAATGAATGCAGGTTCCATAATTGCCGTCACATTAATGAACCCGGATGCCAGGTTATTGAAGCCGTTGAATCAGGCGAAATTGATTTATCACGATATGAAAGCTATCTCAGTATTTATCATGGTAATGACACAAGGGCCTAAATGATAAGTTTAAGATAGAACTTAAGGATAAAACCTTTCATCTCGCCTGTTTCTCTTATCTTGCATATTATAAACTATGAGAGCAGTAATACAACGCGTTTCACATGCAACATGCACTGTAGACGGGAATGTTACCGGAAAAATCGGTACCGGACTTTTGATCTTACTCGGGATAGAAGAATCTGACAGTACTGAAGACCTTATCTGGCTAACTCAAAAAATCGTCCATATGCGCATTTTTAGTGATGAGCAGGGATTAATGAATAAGTCCCTAAATGATGTGGATGGGCATATTCTCCTGATTCCACAATTCACCTTATTCGCTCAAACAAAGAAAGGCAACCGACCGGGATTTACACGAGCGGCAAAGCCTGAGAAAGCAAGCCACTACTTCGAACTTATGAAAATCGAATTTGATGCACTTACCCGTAATGCATCCCAGTCCGGGACATTTGGCGCCGATATGAAAATTGAGTTATTAAATAATGGCCCGGTAACAATTATAATGGATACAAAGGACAAGGAAAATCACTAATTAATAGATTCACGAATTGACTGAAATATTCTTTAAAGATGAGTCGTATAAGGTAATAGCCGCTTGCTTAGAAGTGCATTCAAACGCGTACTTTTTTAACCAAATAGGTTTGTGTTACTCATGATTTAAATTCACAATTCTCATTCCACTTGTAATAACCAATTAGTTTCGTGTAATTCGTGCCTTAAAACTCGTGTTTATAATGACCATACAAGAAGCTCAAAAGATCGTAGACCAATGGATTAACACCACAGGCATCCGTTATTTCAACGAGTTAACTAACACCGCTATTTTGATGGAGGAAGTGGGTGAAGTTGCCCGGATCATGTCGCGTAAATTCGGCGAACAATCTTTCAAAGAATCGGATAAACATGTTGATCTGGGCGATGAAATGGCCGATGTATTATTTGTGCTGATATGTCTTGCCAATCAAACCGGGATTGATTTAACCGATGCTCTGCAAAAAAACCTCGAAAAGAAAAATATTCGCGATGCCGACAGGCATAGAAATAATGAGAAGTTAAAATAGCAATTTAGATTGCTACAATTTCACCAGCCTGTCGCCATCCAATACCGGAATTGCACTCGTCTCATCTATTCTCAGACAAAACGCGATGTCCTTTTCGATGCCTAATTTCTTCAAGCGTTCGCTATGAGAACTTTTAGAAAGAAAAGCACCTAAATCATCCTTAGCCAAAACAAAGAGATCTTCCGCTGCTATTGCGGCGTCGTCAAGGGTATATTTATCACTCTTTAAGCGGTTAACTACAGCACCTGCGAAAACTGTGTCTTCCAGGTTGAAATTATTTTTCCATCCGGCACAAACCAGGATAACATGCTCATTTTCCTCTTTTAACCATTGAGACAGGGCGCTTAGATTAAAAAACGAGCCTATAACAATTCGCTTTGCGCCACGCGACAGCTGGATAGCGTGTGTTCCGTTTGTGGTAGTTAATACGATAGTTTTACCTGCTACTTTTTCGGGGGTATATGCAAAGGGAGAATTTCCAAAATCAAAACCTTCAACTACTTCACCATCTCTTTCGGCAGCTAGCAAATGCTCCGTTCCATGATATGCAGCGCATTCTTCAACATGTGAAACGGGAATTATAGCATCCGCACCATTTTCAATTCCATAACAAATGGATGATGTTGCCCTGAAAATATCGATCACAACAACAATGCTGTTTTCTAATTTATGGAGAGGAAGTAAGGCCGGTGTTAAACAAACTTCAATTTTTAACTTATCTGATTTTAGTGCTACTATTTTAGACATTCTTAAACTTTAGTAAAAGGCATTTTAACAATTCTGGCTTTAACAGGATTATTTCTTATACTTATATAAATTTCATTTCCTTCCTTGGCAAAGTCAGTTTTAACATACCCCATACCAATTGCTTTCTGAAGAGTGGGAGACTGAGTGCCTGAAGTTACAATGCCAATTTCATTGCCTTCGGCATCTGTGATAGGATAATCATGACGGGGGATTCCTCTGTCAATAAGTTCGAACCCAACCAATTTTCTTGACACACCATTTTTTTTTTGAACCTCCAGCGCATCTGAATTTACGAAGCTTTTAGAAAATTTGGTGATCCAGCCCAGACCTGCTTCCAGGGGGGAAGTAGTATCGCTGATATCGTTCCCGTACAGGCAAAAGCCCATTTCTAAACGAAGTGTGTCTCTGGCAGCAAGACCAATGGGTTTAATACCAAAAGCTGCTCCTGCGTTAAAAATCGCTTCCCAAATGAACTCTGAGTGTTGCTCGTCGAAATAAATTTCAAAGCCGCCGGCACCCGTATAACCAGTTGCAGATACTAACACATTTGATATCCCTGCAAAAGTTCCTTTCTTAAAGGAATAATATTCCATGGAAGCTAAATCAATATCTGTAAGGCTCTGTAAGGCTTCCGCTGATTTAGGACCCTGTATGGCAAGCAGGGAGGTGCGACCGGAGATATCTTTCATATCTACTCCAAAGGTGTTGTATTGCGATATCCAGTTCCAGTCTTTTTCTATGTTAGAAGCATTAACTACCAACATATAGGTTTTCTCATCAATCCGGTATACCAGCAAATCATCAACTATTCCTCCACTTGTATTCGGCAAACAGGAATACTGCACCTTTCCATCCACAAGCTTTGAAGCATCGTTAGAAGTCACCATTTGAATCAGGTCAAGTGCTTTATCTCCTTTTAAAATAAACTCGCCCATGTGGCTCACATCAAATACACCAACACCTGTTCTCACGGCCTGATGCTCCACATTA
The DNA here is from genome assembly GCF_037622515.1 of Pedobacter superstes. Classification (NCBI taxonomy): domain Bacteria; kingdom Pseudomonadati; phylum Bacteroidota; class Sphingobacteriia; order Sphingobacteriales; family Sphingobacteriaceae; genus Pedobacter; species Pedobacter superstes. Next base: position 113,277 of record NZ_JBBJCN010000005.1, on the reverse strand, counting down.
ATTCCTTCATATTGAACAGGCATATTAAAACCTGCAAACGGAACCATTTTGGCTCCCAATGATATATGTTTTTGTGTTAAGGCGGTATCCTTCATATTTTAAATCGAGGGCCGAAAATAATCAAATGCTCTGAGAGGGCCGGCATACCAGCGTGTTTTTAATTAAATACACTCTATCACTACTTCCGGTTCAAATAAATCTAACTGGGGATCAGTAACTCTGAATGTGCGGCGGTGATAAGGAGAAAATCCATGTTTCAGAACAGCCTCGCGATGCTTTATCGTGGGATAACCTTTATTGCTTGCCCATTCATATTCAGGATGTTCCAGTGCTATATTTTTCATGAAATCATCCCGGTAGGTTTTGGCAAGAATAGATGCCGCCGCAATAGAAAAATATTTTCCATCACCTTTTATGATGCATTCGTGAGGCACTTCTTTATATTTTTTAAAGCGGTTACCATCAATCAGGATAAAGCCAAATTGTATGGATAACATATCCAAAGCTTTATGCATCGCTAAAAAAGACGCGTTTAAAATATTTATCCGGTCTATTTCGTCATGGTCAACCCTGGCCACTGCGTAAGCAATCGCTTTCTTTTCAATCACTTTACGCAAAGCATATCTGTCATCTGCCGAGAGTTGCTTTGAATCTGTAAGCTGTTTATGTTTAAAGTTATGCGGCAATATTACGGCCGCGGCAAACACCGGACCAGCAAGACAGCCCCTTCCTGCTTCATCGCATCCAGCTTCTATAAACTCCTTCTGATAACAGGAAAACAGCATCTCCTAAGTTAAAATGTAAACAAAAATCAAAAATAGGCATTTATTGGCTAGCTGAAAGCCCGATTTTCCAACACTAAAGGATTTTTATTGTTAACAAAGTTATATCATCCGAACTCATTTTTGCCATCCGGGAGGATTGAATATCTGTCAGAATGTTTTTATTGATAACTTCTACCGGAACGTGCCTGTGCAGCTGCAGATAATGCACTAATTCTTCTTCAGAAATAAATACATCTTCATCCGGGCTTTCAATCAGGCCATCGGTATAATTAAAAATTAAAGAGTTCGGAGGCAAAGTTAAATTTCCGGTATTTACAAAGGGCAGAGTATCAAAACTGCCTAGAAGTGTTGTGCCTTCCTGCAAAAACCGAAACCCGTCGTCTGTTATCAGGATCGGAGAATTATGACCGGCGTTTACAAATTGCATGTCTCTTGTCAGCTCATTATAGCGGCCGAGGAAAAGCGTGATGAATCGTTCGCCGTGGGTATTATAAGTGACAATTTCGTTGAGCTTGGTAACCACTTTCTCCATACTGCTCTCTACAGAAGCCCAGGCGCGTAAACTGGCCTGAAGATTTGCCATAAGCAGTGCAGCAGAAATACCTTTACCAGACACATCAGCAATGCACCAAATAAACTCGTGTTCATTTAGCCTGATAAAATCAAAATAATCACCTCCTATATTCTCGTGAGGAAGATAGGTCGCAGCTATTTCAAACCGTTCGCTTTTAGGAAGCTGCAGGGGTACGAGCATACTTTGCACTTCGCTGGCCAACTCCATATCACGCTGAAAGCGTTCGCGATGTACACGCTCCTTAAATAGCTTTTTATTCTCTAAGGCAACAATTATAATATTTATCAGTGTCTGAATAAAGTTGAGCTCGTGACTAACTAATTCCGGTTTAGTATGAAAATCGCCAATAAGAACAAATGCAAGGGTATTTCTTTTGTGCCTTACGGGAACAAAAAAATCATACTCACATAAAATTTCATCGGCATGATTTGTAAGAGATATTATTGATTTAGTAAGTTCAAGTTCTTTACAAATTTGCTGCAGAACTTTGGAACTCTCATAATTACCGCCAAACCGGGAAACACAGGCAAACTGATGCTCATCTTTTATTACAAGACGCATCTTACCCACGTTAAGGTTTACCTTAAGAACAACTTCAAGCATTTCGAAAAGCACAGATGCTGCGCTATTTTTATTAATTGCTAAAGTAACTTCGAGCAAGGCATTTAATTCAGCCTGCCGCTTTAACAGCAACTGAATCAGATCGTTTTCTTCAGGCTCTTTAGAACTGCTATTAAATGCTTCCAAATTGATTGTTCAATACGTTAAAAGTAAGAATTTAACCGTTTAAGCATAAATTTTTTAATTTATTTTACGAGCCTGCCTTTCCAAATATATTTACCTGAATTTCCTGCGATGCCAATATAAATTATATAAATGGTATGTATGCAGGTTAACAGGGGTAAATATAACAATAATGATTTCCTCTTAACAAAATCTGTAACGGGCAGCAAAAATAAAAACTCCACTAAGAACTTAATTATCAATACAATAAAAAGAACATCCCAGCTACTTGGATAGAAAAAGCCAAGTACGGCGTTAAAAACAATAAGTAAATTAAATACCCAGATACTTACTCCAAGCACAACAATTTTTTTATCCTTATACCGGGTACTTTTAGATGCCCAGCGTTTTCTCTGACTAATAAAATCGCTAAGCGTAGGCTTGGCATGTGTATACACCAGGGCATCATATGACTTACAAAAGCCAATATCGTCCGGATATTTTGAAGCCACTTTGTGCAGAAATAGTTCATCATCCCCTGAAGCAAGGTCATCTATTCCCTGAAACCCTTTCAGCTCATGAAAAACATCTTTTCTGTAGGCCAGATTTGCGCCGTTACAGGTTGAAGGTTTTTTGTTTCCTATGGTAGCAGCCCCCAGGCCAATTAAGTATAAAAATTCCAGGGTTTGCAATTGCTCAAAAAAATTCTTTTCCTCATAAAATACAACGGGCGAAGAGATCAGTTTGAAATGATTGCTTTCGTAATAAGAAACAATGGTGCTTAACCATTTATTATGCATTCTGCAATCTGCATCTGTTGTAACGATGAGCTCGCCCTTAGCAACTGCTATTGCTTCAGAAATTGCTTTTTTCTTATACGAATTTAAAGCTTTATCCTCATTAAGTTTAATAAGCTTAACCCCTGAATCAGAATACCCTGAAATAATTTCTGCTGTCCGATCTGTTGAATGATCGTCGATCACTATCAGCTCTATTAGTCCCTTAGGATAAACCTGACCCAAAATATCTTCAATAGTTGTAGCTATTTTATCTTCCTCATTTCTTGCAGCTATCAGAATGCTTACAAATGTTGAAGGCAGACTTAAGCTTTCTTTTGGTAGAGAAATCCTCATCCAGCCATATCTGAAAAAAAGTACAGCCAGTGCATAAAAAATTATTAAAGTGAACGTAAGAAAGCTAAGTGCGGTGAGTGCCAAAAATATTAAGTTTAAAAACGAATACGGAGCCTAAAATAGCAGGAATAATAAGATTTACCAACCATATGGAAGCTGTTGCCGCCATAATAGCCACTTCATTGGATGTAATAAAACTGAAAAAATATGTAGCCGTCATGGCTCTTACCCCTACATCAAGCAAGTCCAGCGAAGGTAAAGCTGATTGAATAAAGAAGAGTATAAAAATCATCATAACCATTTGAAACTGCGGAATATCTGGTATTAACATGCTAATAATCAAGCAGTATTGAGATGTAAAAACCATGAACCGTAACAGACTATATGAAAAAACAACAATTAACTCCGAATACTTATACCTTGCTAATATTCTAAAAAACTTCTGAAACCGTTTTAAGAATTTAATGCTGTTAAGAATGGCCAATAAAAAACTGATATTAAAATATAACAATAGAAAAAAGAGGCAATAGAAAACTACCAAAGTAATTATTCCGTAATAGAGCCAAAAGCTCATTTCAACATAACTACCTATAAACCATAAAATAGCTATGGCTCCAAGTATATTGGTAACCACCATTTGTCCTATGGCGCCCACTCCCATTGCAATTATGCCCAACACCCGCTTTCTGGGCGCGAGAAAAAATACCCGCCCCCCATATTCACCTATCCTGTTAGGAGTAAAAACCGCCAGCGTTAGTCCGCAAAAAACTGCCTCTACCGCCTTCACTATGCTAATTCTTTGTATTGGCTTTACTAAAAACCTCCATTTAAGAGCCTCTAAAAACCAGTTTACCAACATAAGTACAAACACGAGTGAAAGTATGCTATAGACCTTATTTTTTGAAAGACCATTTAGCAGGTGCTCAAAGTTTACAAGGTTTTTATTGTTGTTTAGTTTATGGAAAATAAAAACTGCAGCCAGTACCAGAATACTAATCTTTATAATTGTATTGATAGTTTTCTTCTTACTGTTGGTCATTTATAGAATTTGTTGCAATGTTACAAAAATCCTCAGCAAACTATTAATGCGAACTGTTTAGTATTTTTGTCTGGATGCAGAAAGAAAATTCAAAGGAGCGAATCATATTGGGAATAGATCCCGGAACCTCAATAATGGGTTATGGGCTTGTTAAAGAAGTCAAAAAGAACGTTGAAATGATCAACCTTGGCATCGTAAAACTCGATCATTTAGATGATCATCCTTTAAAACTTCAGCGTATTTTCGAGAAGACTATCGCTTTGATAGATCAGTATCATCCGGATTGCCTGGCCCTTGAAGCTCCTTTCTATGGTAAGAACATCCAGGTAATGCTCAAATTAGGGAGGGCGCAGGGTGTTGCTATGGCCGCGGCTCTTTCCAGAAACATTCCGATTTTTGAATACGCTCCAAGAAAAATCAAGCAATCTATTACAGGGAATGGAAATGCCACTAAAGAGCAGGTCTCTGCAATGTTGCAAACACTGTTAAAATTCACTGAAACTCCGCAGTTTCTGGACGCCACTGATGGGCTTGCGGTAGCTGTATGTCACTCCTTTCAACGACTCGGAACAAGCGGAGAGAGCAAAAGTTATTCTGGTTGGGGTGCTTTTGTAAAGGATAATGAGAGAAGGCTGGCAGGTGCCAACCCTCTGAAAATTAAAGATAAGCTATAAGCTAATTTCCCGGGCAATCAGATCTGCTGTTTTCTTAAACTCCTCTGCCGAGAGGTTTAATTTTGGCTTCGAAAAATTTAGGTCACTCATACTCTTCATCGGAACGAGATGGATATGAGCGTGCGGAACCTCGAGCCCCATTACCGCAACACCGACACGCTGACATGGAATAGCCTTTTTAATGCCCAAAGCAACTTTCTTTGCAAATGCATGCAAACCGATGTAAACTTCATCTTCAAGATCAAAAATGTAATCTACCTCCACTTTAGGAATTACAAGTACGTGTCCCGTTACTAATGGATGTACATCTAAAAAGGCCAAGAACTCTTCGTTCTCAGCCACTTTATAAGCAGGTATCTCTCCGGCAACTATCTTAGAAAATATTGATCCCATTATCTGGAAATTTCAAGTATCTCAAATTCCATTTTACCGGCCGGAACCGCAATTTCCACTTTATCACCAACAGATTTACCCAACAGACCTTTCGCTATTGGAGATTTAACTGAGATCTTACCTGATTTTAAATCCGCTTCTGTTTCCGAAACGAGCTGATAGGTCATTGATGATCCGTTTCTAATATTTTTTATTTTAACTATAGACAGAGCTAGTACTTTTGAAGAGTCCAGTTTTGACTCATCAATTAACCTGGCATTTGCAAGTGATTCTCCAAGTTTGGAGATTTTTGCTTCATGCATACCCTGTGCTTCCTTCGCTGCGTCATACTCTGCATTTTCAGAAAGATCTCCCTTATCCCGCGCTTCTGCAATAGCTTTTGCTATCTGAGACCTGCCTTCCGTTTTTAAGTAATGCAACTCTTCTTTAAGTTTTTCAATTCCTTCTTTGGTATAATATGTTACCTCTGTCATGACTCACTAGTAGGTTTAAACTGTATAAAAAACAAACAAGACCACACCAGTATTCCTGGAATAGTCTTGCTCCGTATTATTACGAAGATATATTTAGCAAATTATAAATGCAAATTTTGTTTAATAACTCTGGTGATTAAACTGCGTTTCTAACCGGATTATTTCCTTAACAACAGAAAAAAAATCAAATCGTTTTTTTAATAATGTACTCGGTTAATTCGTTAATGGGGCTGGCAATTACTTTTCCCAGCTTAATTTTATTTCTATTGCAAACCTCCTTTACAAGGTCCTGAAAGAAAAAAGAAATAGACCCTACAAAATGACAGGGATAAGCTTGGTAATTGGCTTGCCGGAGAATGTGCATTTTGGCAAATTCTTCCAGACCCTCAAGTAAGATAGATCGTATTAATTCATTATTCCGCTGCTTATACATAAATCTGGAAAATGAAGCCAAATAGATATTGGGTGAGGGTTTCTGATAAACGTTTACAATAACGCTTTCCTTATCAATGCCATACAACTCCTCAAATGACTTTTTCAGATCATTTGGCATTAAACCATACAGGTAAGCTGTAATTATTTTCTTACCAAAATAGGCACCCGATCCTTCATCCCCCAATACAAATCCTATTCCATGCTTTCCATATTGAGTCCGCTCTCCATCAAAATAGGCAATATTTGAACCGGTACCCAGCACGCAGGTAAATCCTTTACTGGTACCGCACGTGGCATATACGGCTCCCAAAACAGCATCTTCTACATTAATAAAAGCTTTTGAAAATACCTTTGAAAGTCCATTTGATACAATTTCCCTTTTATCCGGACTCGAGCAGCCGGCACCGAAAAAATGAACTTCTTTTATTTTAGAGTTATACTCCTGAACCTCATCATAGCCTGAAAGGAGCTTGCAAATTTCCTTTTCATTAATAAAAAAAGGATTAATACCCTTGGTGCTAAACTCTACCCGTTCAGTATCGCTTATGGTTATTGTCCAATCTGCTTTTGAGGAACCGCTATCGGCTACAAGAATCATGTTTATCCAATCTCATTCAGTATTTTTTCAGTAAGAGGCTTACTGATAAATTTTGACACCAAATCGTTATCGGCAATCTGCTTCAAATCATTTGGGTCAAGAGACGAAGATAACATATAAATTTTTAAGTTGGAATTTTCTACATCGGTAATATCATTCAGATTTTCAAGAAATTGAAAACCGTCCATCTCCGGCATTCTTATATCCAAAAAGATCACGTCGGGAAATGTACCTTCATCAACACATTGATGTAAATAGGCAATTGCTTTTAAGGGAGAATCAATAACAGTAATATCATCTGCGAAATTATACGACTGCAACATTTTCCGGTTGATAAGGTTATCTACATAACTATCATCCACGAGCAACACAGATTTGTATTTAAAGTCTTCCATATATGGCATAAACCGCAGTTGGATGTTATTTTCTACGGATGGGCACTAAAAAAGTTTTATAAAACTATGAATAATATTCATATTACAAATTTATGGAACCAGAAATTTCCTTTAACGAAACTTCTGCTATTTTTGCCTGGTATCTCGAGTTATTTAAGCGAACTGCTGCGTTTAAATAATTAAGCTGTGCATCTCTGATTTCTACCTGGGTAATAGTCCCTAAACGATACCTTGTAAGGGTTATATCCAGGTTCTGACTCGCAATTTTAAGATTGTTTTCTTCGAGTTTTACCAAACTCAGATTGGTAAGATAAGTTTGATATGCACTTGCTAACTGGGCGTTTACGCTTTGGTTAATCCGCTGATAATCCAGATCCGCACTTCTTATTAGCACTTCCGAATTCTTTTCATTTCTGCGTTGCAAAAAACCATTAAAAATATTTACAGAAGCGCTCAAGCCATAGTTGAAACCACGTCCGGTCGTTTGGGTCGCAAAGCCCAGGGCTGATTCAGAACGGTTAAAATTATAGCCGCTATTTAACCCGATAACGGGATATCGGTTAGCTTTAACCTGTTTTAAATCCAATTCAGCTATTCTCTTACTTATCAGGGCGGCCCTTAAAGCTGGATTCTGTTGCATAGATAAGGTAAGAAGCTTACCGAGCACAAGACTTTCATCGATTTGAAATCCATCAGCTACGCGAAACTGTATGTTTACATCCCTTCCCATTAATTCGTTTAGTGAGATTTGCGAAGTTTTGTACAGAACCTCCTGCTGTAAATAACTGGCAGTATCGGTATTATAATCCACCTGGGCGTTCAGAATTTCTAGGCGGGCAGCTTTTCCTACTTCAAACCGGGTTTGAGCTGTTTTTACCCTTAACCTGGATATGGATACTGCCGTATCGAATGCTTTGAGCTGCTGCTGCTGTTGAACAAGATTAAAATACTGTTCCATGACATCACCCAGAGTAGTCAGAACATTCAGTTGAAGATTGGCATCGCCCAACCTTTGCAACTCTTTCAACTGGTCATACCGGGCAAACATTCTGAAACCATCAAAAATAGTCCAATTTAGTCCAACACCGTAATTCAGGCTATTTCCTCTCGCGTTATTTCTTTCTGTAACCTCGCCGGTAGACCGTGTTTGTGTACTATTTTGAATAGTATTATTATTATTCAGAGTGCCTGAAACAGCGGGGAGCATGCCCGCGTTGGCCCGGTTAACATTCCGTTCAGCTATTTCAGCATCATTTTTTGAAATAAGAATATTGTAATTATTTTCTAAAGTAATTCTTACAGCCTCTTCCAGAGTTAATATTTCCTGAGCTGATGTTGTGCCTGCATAAATCCCCAAAAGAAATAACAAGACTATATTTTTTAATTTCATAAACAACTTAATGTGCAATAACTTCTTCCTTTTCAAATTCCTTTATTCTGTCGAATTCAGGATGATGTTTACGTTCTTTAGACCACATAGAATAAATGCCGGGAATAACAAATAAGGTAAGGACTAACGAAAAAATAGTTCCTCCTACAATTACCACCCCCATTCCAATCCTGCTTTGAGAGGCAGCGCCCAGGGCCAATGCAATCGGCAAAGCACCTAATGCAATAGCCAGACTGGTCATTAAAATAGGACGAAGCCTGGCTTCCGAAGCTTCCATAATAGCCTGCATTTTGGGTTTGCCCTGTTCCCTGAGCTGATTAGCAAACTCCACAATTAAGATCCCGTTCTTCGTGACAAGACCTATCAGCATTATTGTTCCGATCTGGCTGAAAATATTCCATGTCTGTCCGAATAGCCATAATGAAAACATCGCGCCGGCTACTGCCATCGGTACTGTAAGTATGATAACCATAGGATCAATAAAGCTTTCGAACTGCGCTGCCAGAATAAGATAGATCAGCAAAAGCGCCAGCCCAAAAGCAAACGCTGTATTTGAGCTGCTTTCAACGAAATCCCGCGATTCGCCTGATAAATCTGTGGTAAATGTATCATCTAATACTTTCTCCTTGATTCTATCCATGGCTTCTATTCCATCACCAATACTTTTGCCTGGCGCTAAACCAGCCGATATCGTTGCGGAAAGATACCTGTTGTTATGATACAATTGCGGCGGACTGCTCCGCTCTTCCAGATTAACAACATTATCCAGCTGGATTAATTGTCCTGTATTACTTCTCACAAATAATGATGTCAGATCTAATGGATCGTCTCTGTCCTCACGTTCAAACTGACCTAAAACCTGATATTGCCTGCCATTCATCATAAAATACCCGAAGCGTTGTCCGCTTAATGATAACTGCAGTGTTTGAGCAATATCCAATACCGAAACACCTAAACTCTGCGCTTTCTCGCGGTTTATAGTAATGTTAATTTCAGGCTTATTGAATTTCAGATTAACATCTACCATCGAAAATGTAGGATCTTCACTTGCTACATCTAAAAACTGAGGTATTTTTTCCTGAAGCTTTTGAAAATTGGGCGCCTGAATAATATATTGTATCGGTTGTCCGCCCCGGCGATTTACTGATATGGTAGGTTGCTGCGTAACGTTCACACGTGCTTCCGAATACTTTTTAGTCACTTTCGTTAAATACTCGGCGACTTCCTTCTGGGAACGCTTCCGCTCTCCGGGCTGTTTTAGTCCTAATCGCACCATTCCGCTATTAACCGATCCGGAACCGCCAAACCCTGGCGAAGTAATAACAAGCGCGACCTGTTTTTCAGGTACAGAATCATTTAATAAAGTCGTTAATTCCTGCATAAAGCGATCAGTATATTCATAAGAAGCGCCTTCCTGCGCAGAAACCTGGAGCCGTAGCATACTCCTGTCATCCAGGGGTGCAGTTTCTTTTATAAGTTTGGTGTAGAAAAAAACGGTTATACCCAGGCACAAAAGAATAATAGGAAAACTTAGCCAGCGCTTTTTCATAAAGTTGCCTAAGGCCGATGCGTAACCCGAATTCATTTTTTGAAAATAGGGTTCACTCCAAATATAAAATTTCGACTTCCTCTGGGCTCCGCCTTTCATTAAATAGGCATTAAGCATGGGGGTTAAGGTTAACGATACAAACGCTGAAATCAATACAGCCGACCCGATAACCACCCCAAACTCTCTGAATAGCCTCCCTACAAAACCTTCAAGAAAAATTACCGGAAGAAATACCGCGGCCAGGGTAATAGAAATAGAAATAACAGCCAGAAAAATTTCGTTTGAACCTTTAATTGCAGCCTCAATCGGCGACATGCCCTCTTCTACCTTTTTATAAATATTTTCTGTAACAACAATACCATCGTCCACAACCAGGCCTGTTGCAAGTACAATGGCCAGTAAGGTCAGTACGTTTACAGAAAACCCAGCCAGGTACATAATAAAGAAGGTAGCAATTAAAGAAACCGGGATATCAATTAATGGTCTGAAAGCAATTCCCCAGTCTCGGAAGAATAAGTATATAATTAAGATTACCAGAATAAGCGCTATCAAAATTGTCTCGGCAACTTCAACAACTGATTTTTTTATAAACAGCGTGTTATCCATCGCAATGTCGAGTTGCAAGTCCTTTGGCGCTTCATTTTTTAACTTTTCGAATTCATCATAAAATTTACCAGCAATCTCCAGATAGTTTGTTCCGGGTTGAGGAATAATGGCCAAACCAATCATAGGCTGGCCCGATTCACTCATTTTAGTTTCAAGATTTTCCGGGCCCAGTTCTGCAGATCCGATATCGCTATACCTTATTATTTTATCTCCATCAGACTTAACTATAAGATTATTGAACTGTTCCTGGTTCGAGAGGTTTCCAAGAGTTTTTACAACGAGCTCAGTATTTGCCCCCGACACTTTACCGGATGGTAATTCAATATTCTGCCGGTTTAAAGCATCCCTGACATCAGATACAGTAAGCCCGTAAGAAGCTAATTTCTCAGGACTTAACCATAAGCGCATAGCAAAACGTTTCTGACCCCAGATCTGCACACTACTTACTCCGGGAATAGTCTGAAATCGTTGGGAGATAACATTTTCTGCATAATCACTTAATTCTAACTGATCCCGCGTACTGCTTCTGACGGTCATTGTAATAATAGGGTCCGAATCTGCATCCGCTTTTGAGACAACCGGAGGAGAATCTATATCTTCAGGCAAACTGCGCACTGCCTGGGAAACCTTATCCCGTACATCATTAGCAGCTTCTTCTAAATTTTTACTCAGATTAAATTCAATAGTGATATTACTGGTTCCCTGGTTACTTGAGGAGGTTATATTCCGTACTCCGTCAATAGAATTTATTGCTTTTTCGAGGGGTTCTGTAATTTGAGATTCAATAATATCCGAATTAGCACCAGAATAACTTGTTCTGACCGATACTATTGCCGGGTCGATAGAAGGAAATTCTCTGACACCCAAAAAGGTATAACCGATTATTCCAAAAAGGATGAGCATCAGGTTAATTACAATAGTAAAAACCGGCCGTCTTATACTTGTGGTTGATAAACTCATAGCTTCACGCTTTTTCTGTTTCCTGTTTTCACCTTCACCTTGTTTCCTTCTTTCATTGTCATAATTCCGGTAGTTAACACGGTATCCCCTGCTTTTAACCCTGAAGTCACTAAAATATCTTTCTCGGTACGGGTAGATGTCTGAACCATGACTTCTTTTGCTTTACCACTGTCGGTTACAAAAACCTTTTTTCCATCCTGAACAGGAATGATAGCTTCGGTAGGAACCAAAATAGCATTTTCAATAGTTGTGAGGGGTAATGAAATATTGGCAAATGACCCGGGAATAAGTAATCCTGAGGGATTATCTGCCCTGGCTCTTAACTGTAATGTCCGTGTTGCTGCTTCTATCCTGGGTTCAATTGCATATACCCGGGCAGTGTAAACCTGCGTAGAACCCGCTACCGTAAAATTAATGGCTGTTCCTGCCGTTACTTGTCGTGAATATTTCTCCGGAACTGAAAAAGTAATCTTAACCGGATTAATACTTACCAAATTAGTTATCGGCATAGCAGGAGTTACATACTCACCCACAGAAACAGCCCGGAGTCCTATCCGGCCACTAAAGGGTGCGCTGATCACAGTTTTAGCTATTTGGGCACGAATCAGCTGGGTCTGGGCTCTGGACGTACGAAAATCTGCCGAAGCAATATCATACTCTTCCCGACTGATTGCTTCCTTCTGCAATAATAAACGGGCCCTTCTTTCATTTTCCGACGATAGATTCTGCTTTGTATTTGCCTGGGCCAATTGCGCCCTTAGCTCAGAGTCGTCTATTTTAACCAGTGCCTGCCCCCTTCTGATATTACTTCCTTCGTTAAAATAAATCCCTTTAATAATACCGGAAACCTCACTTATTATACGAACTTCTTCATTTGCGTCAATAGAACCGGTTACCGTTAGTGAATTGGCAAAATTTACGGGCATCACAACTATACCATTTACGCTCATAGGTCTTTGCTCGGACCCACCCGGCCCTCCCTTCTTGCCACCTCCGCCTTGTCCGGCCACTTCCTTATTTTTGGAAATGCGGTATACAATCAGAGATCCGAAGCAGATAATAAGTACCGCGTAAATAATATGTTTAAGTTTCATTTTCTTTATTTCTTGTAATTTATAATGATCTCACTTGGTATACCCCCGGACAAATTACTGTTAATCTGCACCAGTACCTCAGAAAATATTTCAATTTGACCTTCAGATAAATTTTCCATTGATTTCTTGTTTAAACCCGCTATAACCTGTTCAATCTCAGGAACCACAGCTCTCGCTTTCTCGGTTAATTTAATCAAATGCTGCCGCCTGTCTTTTAAGTTTGTTTCCCGTACCACGTATCCCTTATCTGCCAGATAGTCGATAATATTCACCATGTACGATTTGTCCACTTCCAATAATTCACTTAACGCCTTTTGAGTTAATTTTTCGTCATGTAAATTAATCAGAACAAGAACATACTGATATCTGTCTATACCTACTCCTTCTGTTTGTTGCGAAAAGATGCTTAAATACTTTTTCGTTACCGAAACCAGAAGATGTGCCAATGGCTGTTTAATACTCATAACCTTTACAAAGGTAAGTTGGCTAAATAGTATTAGTTGAAAGTACCAACTATTTTACAGATCTGAAATAAGTTGTGGTTGGCTATACAAAATTTTTGATTAAAATTGAATAATGAAGAAGGCTCTGATTTACCCCCTTATTTATATTTTATTTATGGCACTTAACACGGAAGAAAGTTTTGCTCAATCCGAAATAGCTTACCAAATTTCTTTTCCCGAAGCTCAGGCACATTATGTTGATATTGAAATGAACATTAAAGAGAGTAAAGGCAATTACCTTGACGTAAAAATGCCTGTCTGGACACCAGGGTCATACATGGTGAGAGAGTTTGCAAAAAATGTAGAAGGCTTTTCTGCAAGAAATTCTTCCAATTCCATCTTATCGGCAGCTAAAATCGACAAAAACACATGGCGTATTTCAGATACGCGGAACCAAAACATCAGCATTCGTTACCGGGTATATGCTTTTGAGCTTTCAGTACGGACCAGTTTTGTGGATGCGTCGCATGCATTTTTATCACCAAGCGGACTATTAATGTATCCTGAAGGAATGCTTAAATCTCCTTCAACAATTGTTATTAAACCTTATAAAAACTGGAACAAAATATCAACTGGATTAGATCCTGTAAAAGGAAAAAATCAAACCTTCTATGCTCCCGATTATGATATTCTATACGATTCACCATTAGAGGTAGGTACTCACGATACCTTTGAATTCGAAGCTGCGGGTGTAAAACACGAAGTTGCCATGTATGGCGGTGGGAATTATAATAAAACTGAATTAGCTGAAGACATGACTAAAATCATTGAAGCTGAAACTGATATATTCAAAGAAAACCCTAATAAACGGTATGTTTTTATTGTTCATAATACATCTGCCGGTGGCGGAGGTTTAGAGCATCTTAATTCCACTGTTCTTGGGGCAATACGACTTGGATATGCAGAGGAGGACAGCTACAAAAGCTTTTTAGGCTTGGTGGCTCACGAATACTTCCACTTATGGAACGTAAAGAGATTACGCCCAGAGGCTTTAGGACCATTTAATTACAGCAATGAAAATTACACCCGTAATTTATGGATTGCCGAAGGCTTTACAGCATATTATGATAATTTAATGCTGCGCCGCACCGGAATATATTCTCCGGAAAAATACATCAGCACACTTACAACTGATATAAATACGGTAGAAAATCAGGCTGGAAACAGAATTCAGCCAGTAAGTGAAGCCAGCTTTGATGCATGGATAAAATATTACCGGCCGAACGAAAACTCCAGGAACAGCACTATTTCTTATTATGATAAAGGGGCCTTGATCGGAATGATCTTAGACCTGGAAATTCTTGGTTCAACCAAGGGTCAAAAGCGGCTTGATGATGTAATGAAAGCCATGTATGATGAATTTTATAAAAATCAGAAACGAGGATACACCGATGCGGAATTTAAAGCCATGGCCGAAAAAATAGCGGGTAAATCTCTTGATGAAATTTATACTAAATATATTAATGGCACTGAGCCCATAAGTTTCAATTCTTACCTGGGTCATGCGGGTTTGTATCTGGTTAACGATTATGCCGGAAAACCAAACCCATCACTTGGAATAGCTACGGCAGTAAGAGATGGGAAGGTAGTAATTACAGCGGTACAAAGAGGAAGCGCTGCCTGGAACGATGGCCTTAACGTAAATGATGAATTAATTGCCATTGATGATTACCGGATTACCGGAGTTGCAGACAGTAAAGGAATCACCGACTTAGCTAAACATATCGCTGTGAAAAAAACAGGCGATAAACTTACAGCAATCATTTCAAGAGATGGAATTATTCGGACTATTGAGGTGACTATTACTCAGGCAACTTCAGGCAAATACCGTATTGAAATAGATAAAAGCGCGACAACAGAACAATTAGCCATACGAAAGAAATGGTTGAGTTTATAAAATCAGCCATTAAGACGCCAGGGGCACAGAGAAAAATACCAATCAAAATCTTTGTACCTCCGTGCGTTTGTGAAGGAATTACTCAGCCTCTACTTTTGAACATAAATACCTCCTTTTCTTACAATCTTCCTTCCAGATGATTCAATTATTTTTTCAGGAGGCTGGCTCCAGCTTGCATTGCTGTCATGCGTAAATTTGGTTATTACCGCATGGTTATTTATATCGGTTAAAGTTGCATCAAAAAACATATTATAAGTTTTTGCACTGTTATTTACCGAGGTATTTGTACCATTCCCTCTGTTTAAGATATTCCCCAGCACTGTAGTCGCTACCCCGATGCCAAAAGCGGCAGCATCAGACATGATCCGGTTCTTCTTCACCCTAACCTTCAACACCATATCTGCTCCCACTAATTTACCCAAACTATCTGGATTCATAGTCCATGACTTGCGGGTGTCAATTCCTTTCTCCCTCAGTTTACTATTCACCTGGTCGACATTCATTAACTCAACATACTTTTTCTTTTTCCTGTTCGGTTTAGATTTAAACAGGTATTGATTATATATCTCCTGCTGAATAAGTATACTTTCAGACTCCTCAGTCTGCTGCTTTTTCGCTTCACTAAAATCTGCAGGCATACGTCCTGTTAATTCCACCTCAGCCGGAAGTATGGCAACCCTCTTTCCTTCCACGCCTGCCTGGTTTAAATAAGCCGAATTATTATATACTTCAGACGAACATGCCTGCAGTAAAACAGCTGTTACCACTAAGGCACTTAATGCAAATCTTTTCATGCTATGATAGTTTTAGGTTTGTGTGTATTATATAGACGGATGCAGGCAGGAAAAAGTTACAGTCCAGTATCTTTTTGGAAAAATGCGCTATAAATCAATATCTTCGCTACCAGACAAATCCTGGCTTATAGCGGGATAGACACTTTATAAAATGATACGCTGCCTTGTTGTAGATGACGAACCTTTAGCTCTTGATATCCTTACAGATTATATAGAAAAGGTACCTTTTTTAAAACTCGTAACAGCAACGACAAGTGCTTTTGAGGCCCTGGCCATAGTACAAAAAGATGAGGTGGATCTGATCTTCCTGGATGTGCAGATGCCAGAATTAACAGGCATACAATTTCTCAAAATCATTAACGGTAAATGTAATGTGATACTCACCACAGCCTATTCACAGTATGCCCTTGATGGATATGAACTGGATGTTGCCGACTATTTACTTAAACCCATTGCGTTCGACAGATTTTATAAATCAGTAGTAAAAGTTCAGAATGCAATTCAACAGCTTACTCCTCCCGCAAATAACAGCAAGAATCTTGACAGCGGTCCAAATGCTTTTATTTTTGTAAAAACCGAACATCGGATACAAAAAATATATCTTGACGATGTTCTTTACATTGAGGGACTAAAAGATTATATCTCCATTTTCACAAAAACGGAACGTGTCATCACGCTTCAGCATATGAAAAAAATGGAAGAAAACCTACCTGCAGGCAGATTTATCAGGGTTCACAAATCTTATATCATATCCATTGATAAAATTGAGAGTATCGAACGAAGCAGGATTCAAATTGGCGACAAAACCATCCCCATCGGAGATACCTACCGGGACAATTTCTTTAAGGTGATTGAAGATAAAAATATATAAAGCTGAGTTCGATTGTAATTATGGCGTTTGCAAGGGAGCGGTGGGCTTTCTCGCCCTCTGGGAGAGATGCCGAAGGCAGAGAGGGATGCCACTATGCTAACTATCGCCTCACCTGCTCTCCTGTTTAATGAAAACTCCCTCAGAGCGAGGCCAAACATTCAAGTTTTAAAGTTAAATTTCACTCAAAACCCATTATCACCTGGCTCTTTTCAAGCTTATCACCAATCATTACTTTGATCTCTTTCACAATACCATCGGAAGGAGATTTCATTATATTCTCCATCTTCATAGCCTCTAAAATAACCAGGTTATCACCTTTGGCAATTTTATCACCCTCTTTAACCAGTATATTTAATACCATCCCCGGCATTGGAGCCTTCAGTTCTTTAATATGGTTTGACACCGCCTTATCAAACCCCAGCTTATGAAGCAGTTCATCATACTGATCCGAAATTTCCACCAGGTATTCTTTGGAATTGACTTTTAGTACAAGTATTTTTTCTGCCGCCCGATGCTCAATAAGCTCTATCTGGTAAGATTTATTTTCATAAAGTATATGGCTTAGAGTGCTGCTGTTAAGCTTGTGATCTATCTGAACATTTTCTCCATCATAAGTTAAAGCACCATTATCGCTGCTAAAAGCGAACAGATACCTTCCATTTACCTTTACTTTATACATATTATTGTGTTAGAGCATACTGAACAAGATTAGAGCCCATTTTCAGAGCTTTTTCCCTGGTTTCCGGACTATCTTCATAAGTGCCTGCATCTTCCCATCCGTTACCAAGATCCGTTTCATAGGTATAATAACAAACAACCCGCCCCTTGTATACCAGCCCCAGTCCCTGCGGACGTTTTCCATCGTGTTCGTGTATCTTGGGAAGCCCGGCCGGAAATTTAAACTTCTGCTGATAAAGCGGATGGTTGGTAGGCAATTCTATAAAACTCAATTCAGGAAATACTTTTTTCATCTGCGGACGAATAAATTTGTCCATGCCGTAATTATCATCGATATGAAGAAATCCACCGGCCATTAAATATTTCCGAAGATTTTCAGCCTCCTGATCGGAAAACACCACGTTGCCGTGACCTGTCATATAAACAAAAGGATAATTGAATAAATCTGTACTGCCCACTTCAACAATTGATTCTTCCGGCTCAAAGTTCGTACCTGTATTTTTATTGCAGAATTCAATAAGATTAACCAGCGCGCTCCGGTTAGCATACCAATCCCCTCCTCCGTTATATTTTAGTTTCCCTAGCCTGTAAGAAGGGGGTTTCAGACCACTCAGGATAACAAGCAAAATCAACGCAGGGAGAAGCAGCCTTTTCATAGATTACATTTATTTTATTGGTTACCTGCAAAAGCTCTTAATGAGGCTTTAGCGGTTCAAAAAGTTTATTTCAAAACAGGCCTGAAGAGCGGCGGTTTCTGTTCTTAGGCGGCTGTTTCCTAAAGTTACTGGAATATATCCTGAATCAATAGCATTTTCTACCTCGGAGGTAGAAAAATCTCCTTCCGGACCAATTAAAATAGTGTAATTGCCATGAAGCGTTATCCTGTCACTTAAAGAACTTTTCTCACTGTCTATGCAATGAGCAATGAATTTTTCTGCTGCGGGTTTGCTTATAAAATCTTTGAACCGGCACGGTTCGTTAAGCCTGGGATGATAAGCTTTGAGCGATTGCTTTACGGCCGAGGTTATGATCTTATTCAGACGTTCGGTTTTTACTTCCTTTCTTTCAGAGCGATCGCAAATAATTGGGGTGATTTCATCAATCCCGATCTCGGTAGCTTTTTCAAGAAACCACTCAAAACGATCTATGTTCTTTGTTGGCGCTACCGCGATATGAAGATAATGGTTACGTCTGGAATATTCCTGATGATGCTCCAGGATTTTTAAACTGGTATGCTTAGGATGAGAGTTAACAATTTCAGCTAAATAAAAGCCTCCTCTCCCGTCGATAAGGTTTACCTTGTCGCCTTGCTCAAGTCGAAGCACCTTGGAACAGTGCCGGCTTTCTTCTTCATTAAGCTCATAACTGTCCCCGGAAATATCTGGTGTATAAAACAGGTGCATAGTTCACCTTTATTTAATGTATATCAACAACATCCTCAGGATTAATGACCAGTTCCATCTTTACTGATTCAACGTTTTGTTCAGATTTCTTTAATACCGTTACATTGTAACCGTAAAACTCTTTGCTTTCGCCAACTTCGGGAATTTTGCCGAATAAGGCACCCACCAGACCACCAACCGTATCATAATCTTCATCTTCAGGCAAATCGTGGGGAAGATATTCGTTTACATCATAAATTGTAGCGGAGGCATTTACTATAAATTCGCCGTCAGAAACTTTATCGACAATCGGCTTTTCTTCATCATACTCATCCTGAATCTCCCCTACAAGCTCTTCAACAATATCTTCTAATGTAACCATACCGGCAGTGCCGCCAAATTCATCCAAAACAATTGCAATCTGAATTCTGCGAAGCTGAAACTCAGCCAGAAGATCATTGATTTTCTTAGTTTCTGGGATCAGATAAGGTTTCCGGATGATATCCTTTAAAATAAGCTCCTTTTTTTGCGCCAATAGCGGAAGGATATCTTTGGCATGGATCACACCAATAATTTTGTCAATAGTTTCCTCGTATATGGGCATACGCGAATAGCCCTCTTTTACCAGGGTATCAATCAGCTCATCTACCGGTGTGTTTTGTTCGATTCCCGATATTTTAGTACGGGGTACCATGATATGCTTCACCACCCGCTCATTAAAATCGAACACATTTTTTATAAGCTCATGCTCATTTAAATTCAGGGCGCCGCTTTCTTTCCCCTGTTCAAGCAGATATTGCAGCTCTTCGGACGTATGCGCTGATTCATGAGAGCCGATAGCATTGATACCAAATATTTTTAGAAGAGCATTGGCAAAGCCATTAAGCAATATAATGAAAGGTCTGAAAACAAGGTAAAAGATATGAAGAGGAAAAGCAATAGCCATAGTAACTCCTATAGGCTGCTGTATTGCAATAGATTTAGGCGCCAGTTCTCCAAATACAATATGCATAATGGTAATTACCGAGAATGCGATTATCGGAGATGCTGTATTGGCCATCGAATCGATAAACGCTGGTTCGGCATGGAAAAAAGTAAGCACATTGGTAATAATATGTTCCATTACCGATTCACCAACCCAACCTAAGCCTAAAGAGGCTAAAGTAATACCCAGTTGTGTAGCGGCAAGATACCCGTCTAAACGCTGTGTAATGTGTTTGGCAATTTTAGCAACACGGCTTCCCGATTTCGCTTTAATTTCGATCTGGGATGCTCGGACCTTTACAATAGCGAATTCTGCTGCTACGAAAAATCCGTTCAGGAAAACCAGGAAGAAAGTCCAAAATATCTGGAGGCCCATTCTTTTAAATAAGGTTTACAAATGTGCTCTTATAAAGCTCCAGGCTTTCTTCGATCACTTTATAGGCATACTCCTTACCCAGAAGATCCTCAATGGATACGTTTTTATGCTCCAGAGCTTTATAATCTTGGAAAAAACGTACAATTTCTTTCATCGCATGCGGAGGGAGCTCGGTTAAATCGTCGATATAATTAACAGACATATCGTTTTTAGCTACTGCGATTATCTTATCGTCCTGTTCGCCATTATCCACCATATGCATTACTCCGATTACCTTTGCTTCGATAATTGACATAGGATACACATCTGCCGAACACAGAACTAAAATATCCAATGGATCATGATCATCGCAATATGTTTGAGGAATAAATCCGTAATTCGCAGGATACATTACAGATGAAAACAGAATTCTGTCGAGCCGTAAAAGTCCCGACTCTTTATCTATCTCATATTTTGCTTTTGAGCCTTTAGGGATCTCGATAATGGCATTAACTAGGTTTGGAATATCTTCACCGGGTGAAACGCAATGCCAGGGGTGGTCTTTACTCATATGTAATCTATATTTTCGTTCAACTAAACTATTGATATTTTGTTTAGGGTAATTTTCTTTTTAAGTATGTCCATATTAAAGGAATCGCTGTAACTGCGATGAAACCCATTATAATATAGAATAAGTATTCATTAACCTCATCTGCAAATTTAATCCCCAGGAAATATCCAAGGAGTGTTAAGGATGATATCCAGAGTAAAGCTCCGGATACGTTATAGAAGGCAAACTTCTTATGATCAAGGCCGATCATACCAGCGATGATAGGGGCAAACGTTCTTACTATCGGAATAAATCTACCCATAATTAAGGCAAAGGCGCCCTGTTTATTATAATAGGCCTCTGCCGCTGCCAGATATTTCTGTTTAAAAAAAAACGAATCTTTACGTTTGTACAAAGCAGGACCCGTTTTCATCCCGAACCAGTAACCCACAAAATTTCCTGAAATAGCTGCAGCAATCAAACCTGCTATCAATAAATAAATGCTGACATCAAGCTTATTTGTTGCTACAAACATCCCTGCCAGGAATAACAAATAATCGCCTGGAAGGAAGAATCCAAAAAAAAGTCCGGTTTCTGCAAATACCACGAAAAGAAGGAGATAAAATCCGCCTTCCCTCAGTAAAGTCTCCGGATGCATAAGATGTTGGATTGAATCCCAGATTTCGTACATATTTGAATACCCGTAAATCTACGATTATTAAAATAAATTTTAATTTTTTAATAATCAGATCAGATCGGAAATAAAACCAGGATAAATCCCTAAAATTAAGGTAGCAAGGGTAGATATAATTAAGACAACTTTAAAGTAGGCAGGAACCAGTAATTCGTTGCGTTCGGCGTCCTTAAAATACATGGCAACAACCACACGCAGATAATAGAATATACCAACTATTGCATTAAGCACGGCGAAGACAACCAGATATGTATGATACTTAGACAATACACCGGTGAACATCATAAACTTACCGATAAAGCCGGCAGTGAGAGGGATACCTGCTAGTGAAAGCATCGCCACAGTCAGGGTAATCGCCAATAAAGGATTCTTTTTCGCAAGACCATTAAAGCTGTCGAAACTAT
This sequence comes from Pedobacter superstes, assembly GCF_037622515.1. Taxonomy (NCBI): domain Bacteria; kingdom Pseudomonadati; phylum Bacteroidota; class Sphingobacteriia; order Sphingobacteriales; family Sphingobacteriaceae; genus Pedobacter; species Pedobacter superstes. Next base: position 91,344 of record NZ_JBBJCN010000005.1, on the reverse strand, counting down.
CGTTACCCACCTGACGCTGAACCACCATTAAGGCTGCGAATGCAATTATGGAAGCTATGGTATAAGCTGCCGCATATACAAAAACTGCATTATCGGATGAACTATTGATTGCTATTAAAGCAAACAACATATAACCAACATGAGAGATACTTGAAAATGCCAGCATCCTTTTAAAATGCTGCTGATACACAGCTGTAACATTTCCTATCAGCAATGATAAAGAAGCCAGTACAACTAAAACCGGTGTCCAGAAATCCTGTAATGGAGCCATACACATATAGAACAGTCTTAGAAAAGCCGCAAAAACCGCTGTTTTTACAACAGTGCTCATAAATGCCGTGATAAGCGTAGGAGCGCCTTCATACACATCAGGAGTCCAGAAATGAAAAGGAGCCGCCCCGGCTTTAAAACACAAGCCAACTATAGTGAGAAGTATACCGGCATAAAATATCGGGGATATCTCTGAATTCGAGGAAGCTACATATTGTCTGATTTCTGATAAATCAAACGACCCTGAGGCCCCGTATAACAGGGTAATACCGAACAACAGAAATCCTGTTGAAAAGGCACCCATGAGAAAGTATTTCAAAGCTGCCTCATTCGAAGCGAAATCACGCTTTTTTATCCCGGTAAGGATATATAAACTCACCGACATAATCTCTATACCAATAAACAGCATGGATAAATTGTGGTAAGAAACGATGATAATGATTCCAACAAGCGAAAAAAGAATGATGGTATAATACTCCGCCACATTACTGCTGATACGCTCAAAATAATCCTTAGAAAGGAGTAAAATTAATATAGTTGAGGCAATAGCAATTGCTGAAAAAGCAACGGCAAAGTTATTAAACAACAGCATACCATTAAAAATTGTACGCACATTGTTGGCCCAATCCCAGTGGTTAACGGTTAGTCCGAGTGACACAACCAATCCCACGATTGAAACAGGTAAAAGAGCCTTACCTGCTTTGAACAGTCCAAGGTATAAAACCAGTATGGCTAAAAGAGATATCGTTATTATTACATCCATGTTTTCGTCACTGTCTAATGTATATATGGATTTATTCCTGCGATGCGATTATTAACAAACTCAATCAATGTTTTCACAGAAGCATCGGAAATGTCTAATAATGGCTGAGGGTAAACACCAATAAAAATTACCAGAGCACAAACTATAAACAAAACAACTTTTTCGGTGCCATCAATTTCTGCGAAATTAATAGTATTGTCGTTTGTTCCGCCAAGCATAATTCGCTGGTACATTCTGAGCATATATACAGCACCGAAAATTATTGTAAGACCGGATATTGCTGCTGCCCAGATATTGTATTTATAAACTCCTAACAGGAGTAAAAATTCCCCGATAAACCCATTGGTAAGCGGAAGGGCTACTGTACCCAGTAAAATAATCAGGAAAGCGATAGCGAACTGGGGCGCCACTTTGGCAATGCCTCCCATGCTGCTTATTTCCCGTGTATTTAATCTCCTGATGATGATATCCAGCACAAAGAACAATCCGAAAACATTGATACCGTGGCTGATCATTTGGATCATAGCTCCCTGAACTCCCTGAGGGTTCCACGCAAATATTCCTGCGGATATTAAACCCACGTGGGCAATAGAGGAATAAGCCACCAAACGCTTGGCATCTTTCTGTGTGAAGGCAATTAAAGAAGCATAAACGATACCAATTATAGATAATATTAAAGCGGTTTGTCCCCACTCCACAAACCCCAAAGGCGCAACCGGAATTAACCAGCGAATAACTCCGTAAATACCCATCTTAAGCATGATCCCCGATAACAGCATAGTCCCAGTAGTAGGAGCTTCGGTATACGTATCAGGCTGCCAGGTATGAAAAGGAAAAACAGGCATTTTAATTGCGAAAGCAAGAAAGAATGCCCAAAATACCCATCCTTGCGTATGGGCATCGAGATTCAGATTATAAAATGCATCGATACTGAAGCTTTTATAAGGAGTGTTCAGGTACATAAAAATAATGCCTAAAAGCATTATTAAACTACCGCCAATGGTATAGATGAAAAACTTAAGATTAACCTTAATACGATTCTCTCCTCCCCATATGGCACAGATAAAGTATATCGGGATCAAAGCAGCTTCCCAGCCTATGTAAAACAAGAATGCATCCAGAGCAGTAAAAACCAGTAATAAACCACTTTGCATAAAGAGAATCAGCCCGTAAAAAGCACCGCTATTTTTATAATGATGTTTAAAGCTGGAGAGAATAATAAGTGGGATTAAGCCATTTGTCAGCAAGACCATCATCATGCTGATTCCATCGATACCCGCTCTAAAGCGAATGCCGTAAGTGCTTAACCATGGGTAATCAACAGCAAACTGAAATCTGGAGGAGTGTTGGTTAAAAGCAATAAGAAGATAAACTGTTAAGCCTAATGACAGCAATGACCATATTAATGCCAGCGTTCTTGCCTGTTGTGATTTACCAAGCAGGGATGTAAGCACTGCACCGAGTATGGGTAAAAATATAAGCAGTAAAATTTCCATCTATATGTTCTTATCCCTTTTATTATATATTATAGAACCCGTAAAGAAGCAGGCCAACAATGCCAGCCACCATCATAAAAATATAAAAACCAATATTGCCCGACTGTAAAAGGCGCATACCTTTGCTGACTTCGGTAGTTCCCTTACCTAATCCGTTAACAAAGCCGTCTATCGCCCCCTTATCTATTACTTTAAAGAAGAAGCCTGACAAAGCATTTAAAGGTTTAGTAATAATGGCATAATAAATCTCGTCGATATAATATTTGTTGTATGATAAGTTTGCCAGTAAACCCCTTTCCGCAGTATCTGCAAGTGGCACATGATTGTTCTTTGCATATTTAACAAAAGCGATCAATGCAGCAATTAAGGCTCCGGCAACGGAAATACCCATTAAAAGATATTCAGTTGAATGATCGAGTTTCAACCCGCCGGTTCTTACGCTCGACTGATAAAATACCGGGCTCAGAAAATCAGCCAGCCAGTGATGGCCTCCGAGTACTTCAGGGACACCTAAAAATCCACCCAGAGCAGAAAGAACAGCCAATACAATCAGTGGCACAGTCATCGAGAGCGGAGATTCATGTAAATGATGTTCCTGCTCATGCGTACCCCGGAACTTGTTGTTAAAAGTGAGGAACAACATTCTGAACATATAGAATGAGGTGAACAAAGCTCCAATCACACCAAGTACCCATAAAACTTTATTATGTTCGTAAGCATGGGCCAGTATTTCATCTTTGGAAAAGAAACCTGAGAATGGCGGAATACCAGCTATCGCGATGGTACCAACAAGCATAGTGATGAAGGTAATAGGAAGCTTCTTTTTTAATCCTCCCATAAATCTCATATCCTGCTCGTTGCTCATGGCATGTATAACCGATCCGGCACCAAGAAATAATAATGCTTTAAAGAATGCATGTGTAAGCACGTGGAAGAAAGCACCGGTGTAAGCACCAACCCCTAATCCCAAAAACATATAACCCAATTGCGAAACTGTAGAATACGCAAGAACTTTTTTAATATCGGTTTGGGTAATAGCTATTGTTGCGGCCAGAATTGCTGTAGCAATACCGATCACTGCAATAACCATAAGTGTAAATGGCGATAAGGTAAATAAAATATTTGAGCGTGCAATCATGTAAATACCTGCTGTAACCATCGTAGCGGCATGTATTAATGCCGAAACAGGGGTTGGTCCGGCCATTGCATCAGGCAACCAGGTAAATAAAGGAATCTGAGCCGATTTACCAATCGCACCTACAAATAGTAGCAGCGTAATCAACGTGAGCATGCTGTTATTCGGCGCTAATGTGGCTACCTGCGGAAATACATTTGAAAATTCAAGGCTCCCGAATGTGCTGAAAATCAGGAATACTGCAATTAAAAACCCTAAGTCTCCGATACGGTTCATTACAAATGCTTTTTTGGCTGCACTAGCGTACGATGGATTTGTGAACCAGAAGCCTATCAGCAGGTATGAGCATAATCCGACACCTTCCCATCCTATAAACATTACCACATAATTGGAACCCAATACCAGCAGCAACATGAAAAACACAAATAGATTTAAATAGGAAAAGAACTTCCCAAAGCCAGTATCGTGATGCATATAGCCTATCGAATAAACATGGATCAGAAAACCGATACCCGTTACAATAAGCAGCATTAACGAACTTAAGGGATCAATCTGGAATGAAAAAGGAACCAGAAGATTTCCGGCTTGTATCCAATCGAATAAAGGAACCACAAAGGTTTTGGCTGCACTTCCCTTTAATTCTAAGAAGATCGCAATACTGGTTGCGAATGAAAGGAATACTGTAAGACTACCAATAATTCCTGCGAGTGTTTTAGGTAAAATATTCCGGCCCAGGCCAATGATCAGAAATCCTATTAATGGAAATAAAGGAACCAGCCAAACTAAATTTATCATGAACGTTTTCGACGTTTAAATCTCAAAAAAATATTACCACTTTAACCTGTTCAACACATTAATATCTGTTGAGCTGGTATTTCTATATATCATAACAATAATTGCTAAACCTACAGCCACCTCGGCCGCGGCAAGAGCCATTACAAAAAACACGAATACTTGTCCTGAGGCATCACCTCTGTACGCCGAAAATGCAGCAAGAAGAAGATTCACAGAATTAAGCATTAATTCAACAGACATAAATATCACTATGGCATTCCTGCGAATTAATACGCCCATTACCCCGATACAAAAAAGGATGGAACAGAATAAGATGTAGTGATTTAGCGGAACTCCCTGGATTGAATTTGTTATAGATTCCATTTATATTTTCTTTGGGTCCTTTTTAGCGAGTAAAACAGCTCCAACCATTGCTGATAATAATAAAATAGAAGATATTTCAAAAGGAAGAAGGAATTCATTAAACAGTACCTTTCCAAGGTTCTTTACCAGGCCGATTTCAGGATTTTTAAGAATCACAGGAGCAGATGAACCTAGAGCCTTAACTGAACCAACAAGGGTTACCAGTAAGCACATGCCTGCAACCACACCCGCAATTTTTATCAGGTTTGATTTCATTGGCTCAGAATCTTCGTTGAGATTAAGGAGCATCAGAACGAAGAGGAAAAGAACCATTATGGCACCCATATAAACAATAAAGTTTACGATTGCTAAAAACTGCGCATTCAGTAAAATATAATGGATAGTAAAGGTGAAAAAAGTAACTATTAAATACAGTACACTGTACACCGGATTCTTTGAAAAGATAACCAGTAACGAAAAGAAGATGGATAAAAAAGCAATTAAATAGAATAAATTCATTAATTGTATGTTTGTTTCTTTGCCCTGCTTCTCCTTATATGCGGAAAAGATGGGCAAAGGTATAATTTTTTACGATTTGAACGGAGCCTCAACCAGTTTATCTTTACCGAAAATAAAATCTTTTCTCAGATAATCCGCTTTGAGAAATGGTCCGTCAAGGTAAATTGCTTCTTTAGGGCAGGCCTCTTCACACAGTCCGCAGAAGATACAGCGAAGCATATTTACTTCATACACTGCGGCATACTTCTCTTCCCTGTATAAATGCTCTTCTCCTTTTTTTCGTTCAGCAGCAATCATGGTGATCGCTTCGGCCGGACAAGCCAGTGCGCATAAGCCACAAGCGGTGCAACGTTCCTTGCCCGCTTCATCTCTTTTTAGTGAATGCAAACCGCGCCAGTTTTCAGACATAGGTCTTTCCTGCTCAGGATAAAAGATTGTTTCCTTCTTTAGGAACATATGGCGGAAAGTAATGGCCAGTCCTCTGATTATTGCCGGGAGATACATTCTCTCCGCAAGGCTCATAGGCTTTTGCTCGATTACTTTTTTTCTGTTACTTAATGATTCCATATAATTAAGCTAAAAGGTGAAAGCAAAAAGGTGAAAGCTGCATCAGGTCCAACCACACTTTTCTTCTTATCTAACCTTGTTTCAATATTTTACTTTTTATGGTTAAAGGTAAAAGCAAAGCCTATACTGTAATTTTAAGCCTATTTTATCTCAACCTGTTTCATCAGCCACTCTGCTATTGCAGTGGCACTTTTTACTTTTTACTTTTTACTTTTTACTTTTTACTTTTTATTTTTACTTAAAATAAGTGTCCTTTACTATTATCCAGATCCCTGTAATCACAATATTTGCTATTCCTAAGGGGATAAGCACCTTCCATCCCAGATTCATTAACTGATCATAGCGAAAACGCGGAACAGTCCAGCGAACCCACATAAAGAAGAAAATGAAAAAGAATATCTTGGCAAAAAGGAACAGAACTCCGATAATGGTTATAACATTCGGAGGTAGCCCCAGATCATTCATAAAAGGAAAATTGTAGCCCCCGAAGTAGAGTGTGGCCATTACTGCCGATGATACAAACATATTGATGTATTCGGCAAATAAAAACCCTCCAAGCTTCATCCCAGAATATTCTGTATGATAGCCGCCTACCAGTTCGTTCTCACTCTCAGGCAAATCGAATGGTGTCCGGTTACATTCCGCGAAGGCGCAAATAATAAAAATTAAAAAGCCCAGTGGCTGCGCCCAGACATTCCAGTTTAAAAAGCCGCTTTGCTGTTCGGCAATAGTTTTAAGAGACAGGCTTCCGGTCACCATCAAAAGGGCGATAATTGAAAGCCCCATCGCTATTTCATAGCTGATGTTTTGCGATGCCGCACGAATAGCCCCCATCAGTGAGAACTTATTATTTGACGCCCATCCACCAATCATTATTCCGTAAACTCCAAGAGAAACTACTCCGAAAATATACAGGATGCCTACATTTATATCGGCTACCTGGAGGTTAATAACCTTATCTCCAAAAGTTAATGACTGTCCGAAGGGAATTACGGCACTCCCGATTAATGCAGTCATCAATGCCAGTGAAGGTCCCGCAATGAATAAAAACGGATTAGACTGAGTTGGAATGATCTCCTCTTTAAAAAACATTTTTGCTCCATCTGCTAATGGCTGAAACATACCGCCCCAGCCTGCTCTGCTCGGGCCAACTCTTCCCTGAAGGAAAGCTGCAATTTTACGTTCTGCCAAAGTGGAATAGGCTGCGACACCTAAGGATACCATAAATATTACAGTAACTAAAACGAATTTCTCTATAACGAATGCCAGTTCCATTAGTGATGTTTAGTTGCTCTTTCGAATTCTTCTTTATTTGCTTCCTGCAAAGCGTGATTTTTTCTTACCACAGCTGGCGGAACTAATTGTTCGTAATGATTTGATGAAATAACCGAATGGTTTGAAATCTTTCTTGGTCCTTCAATTACCCAGTCTTTTGTATTTTTAGTTTCAAAACGGCAGGTATTGCAGATAAACTCTTCCACTTCGCCATATACATCCTTACGAGCGGTTACCCGGATAACATCTTCACCTTTGTACCATAAAGCAACTTTTCCGGTGCAGGTAGGACAATCACGATGAGCATCAACCGGTTTGCTGAACCAAACGCGCTGTTTGAAGCGGAAAGTTTTATCAGTCAGCGCTCCAACCGGACAAACGTCTATTACATTCCCTGAAAAGTCGTTATCGATTGCTTTTTCTATATAAGTGGATATTTCTGAAGCATCACCACGACCCAGAATACCGTGTTCGCGGCTATCGGTCAACTGATCTGCTACGTATACGCAGCGATAGCATAAAATACAGCGTGTCATGTGCAGCTGAATCTTATCGCCTATATCAATTCTGTCAAATGTTCTGCGTTCGAATTCATACCTGGTAGCTTCAGAACCGTGTTCATAACTTAGATCCTGCAGATGACATTCGCCTGCCTGATCGCATACCGGACAATCCAAAGGATGGTTGATCAGTAGCATCTCTACAACACCTTTTCTGGCTTCCTTCACTTCCGGTGAAGTAATATTTTCGACCTCCATGCCATCCATTACCGCTGTGCGGCATGAAGCCACAAGCTTAGGCATCGGCCGGGGGTCTTTTTCTGAACCCTTACTTACTTTCACAAGGCAGGTGCGGCATTTACCCCCGCTGCCTTCCAGTTTAGAATAATAGCACATTGCCGGAGGAACAATGTCTCCGCCAATTTGACGGGCAGCGTTCAGGATACTTGTTCCCGGCTCTACCTCGATGCTTATTCCGTCTATTGTAACTTTCATTATAAGTTAAAAGCTAAAAGTTAAAATTAAAAATGCCTGCATGAAGCATTATAAAAGTTAAAATCAAAATTAAAAATGCATTTAAGGCGAGTACATCAATTATTCTTATCGAGATTGGTGACTATAGAAGCAATTATTTATATAGCTCAGCGCTCTCATCAATAAGTTCCTAATTTTCTAACGTCTCTTCTCGAACACCCTGCTTCTTAGTTCGGACTTCTAAGGTTAACGCTATTTTTAATTTTTACTTTTTAATTTTGAATTAATTCCAAGGGATCAGCATAACCTGCCAAACCATAATTTCTTTCCATTGCTTCCTTCGGTTGGCTTACATGCCACTCAAACTCGTCCCTGAAATGACGGATAGCACTAGCCACAGGCCATGCGGCGGCGTCTCCAAGCGGACAAATGGTATTTCCTTCTATTTTCTTCGAAACGTCTACCAGTAAATCAATGTCACTTAATTTACCATGACCGTATTCAAGCCTGTGTAACACCTTTTCCATCCAGCCTGTACCTTCGCGGCAAGGAGAACATTGTCCGCAGCTTTCGTGATGGTAAAAACGCGAGAAGTTCCAGGTATTTCTTACTATGCACTGATCCTCATCAAAGGCCACAAAACCTCCGGAACCAAGCATCGTACCACTAGCGAAACCACCATCCGCCAGAGATTCATAAGTCATCAGACGATTTTCACCATTAGTGGTTTTAAGAATAAGGTTTGCCGGAAGAATCGGAACAGATGAACCACCGGCAACAACCGCTTTCAAACGTTTGCCATTCGCAATTCCGCCACAGTATTCATCGGAATAAATAAACTCTTCAACCGGAACACCCAATTCAATTTCATAGACTCCAGGCTTATTTAAATTGCCCGAAGCAGAAATAAGCTTGGTACCTGTACTTCTACCAATTCCTATTTTAGAATATTCATCGCCACCGTCGTTAATAATAGGCACAACCGCGGCAATAGATTCTACATTGTTTACTACAGTAGGGCAGTTATACAAACCGGATATCGCAGGAAAAGGTGGCTTAATCCGAGGATTCCCTCTTTTTCCTTCCAGCGATTCAATTAATGCCGTTTCTTCGCCACAGATATAAGCCCCGCCACCGGGTTGTACATACATCTCATGGTCGAAACCCGAGCCTAAAATATTTTTTCCAAGAAAACCGGCAGCTTTTGCCTCGGCAATGGCTTTCTCAAGAATTCGTATTTGCGGCATCATTTCGCCACGTACGTAAATATATGATGTATTTGCACCCAGGGCATAACTGGCCGCGATCATTCCTTCCACCAAAAGGTGAGGAATATAGGTCATTAAATATCTGTCTTTGAATGTACCTGGTTCAGATTCATCTGCATTACACACCAGGTAACGTGGTTTACCTTCTGGTTTGGCCAGAAAACTCCATTTCATCCCGGTAGGAAAACCTGCCCCACCACGCCCGCGAAGACCGGACTTTTTCACTTCTTCAACTACATCTTCAGAAGACATGGTTTTCAGCGCTTTTTCAACAGCACGATAGCCGCCTTTCTGACGATACACATCGAAAGTATTTATTCCGGGAACGTTGATATGTTCTAATAATAATTTGCGTCCCATTTTATTAGCTTATTTGAGGTTTTGCAGCAGTTGTCAGCCTTAAACTATCAATTAACTCATCAATTTTAGCCTCGGTTAAATTCTCATGGAATTTGTATTCGGGACCAATCTGTAATACCGGAGCCATTCCGCAAGCTGCAAGACATTCTACGCCGCGCCAGCTGAATAAGCCATCGGCAGTAACTTCACCTTCTTTAACACCAAGCTTCTGCTCGATATACTTCATTATCTTTTCTGCGCCTACCAAACAGCAAGGTCCGGTCCGGCAAACCTCCAGAACATGTTTACCCAATGGTTTCAAAAAAAACATCGTATAAAAAGTAGCTACTTCATATACTTCTATCGGCTTGATGTCCAGGTAATCGGCCACCTTGTCCATGGAGTTAGCACTAAGCCAGCCAAACTCTGCCTGGACCAAATGCAAAACCGGCAGCAAAGCCGACTTCTGTTTCCCTTCCGGATAACGGCTAACCATTTCATTGAACTTAGTAATAAGCTCAGGACTAAAAACTACTTCCTCGGGTTGAGCAATATTAAGCATCTAATTCTCCTGCAATAACATTTAAACTACTCAGATTGATGATAGCATCCGAAAGCAGCATTCCTGCGCTCATAGGTGCATACATTGCATAATTGATAAAGCTTGGGCGGCGGAAATGCAATCTGTAAGGACTACGGCCACCATCATTTACCAGGTAAAATCCAAGTTCACCATTTCCTCCTTCAACACAATGATAAACTTCGGTTTTAGGAGTATCTATTTCGCCCATCACAATTTTAAAGTGATAGATCAGGGCTTCCATATTATTATAAACTTCTTCTTTTGGAGGAAGGTAAAATTCAGGCACATCTGCGTGAAAAATCCCCTTGGGCTCTTTTTCCACTTTTTCAAGAGCTTGTTCAATAATGCGAATACTCTGCCACATCTCTTCCTGGCGAACAAGATAACGATCATAGATATCGCCTGTCTTCCCTACCGGGATGTCAAAATCGAAATCTTCATAAGAACTGTAAGGTTCATTCACCCGAACGTCGTAATCTACGCCGCAGGCTCTGAGTATCGGTCCGGTCCAGCTATAGCTCATTGCTGTTTCAGCATCAACCGCGGCCACCCCTGCTGTTCTGTCAATAAAGATCCTGTTCCTGTTAAACAAGGCCTCAAATTCTTTCAATACCGGCGAAAAGTTTTTAAGAAACTTTTTAATCTTCGCGAAAGCAATATCATTAAAGTCGCGTTCAAATCCACCGATCCGCCCGATATTTGTGGTTAACCGTGCGCCGCAAACCTCTTCGTAAATTTCGTAGATATGCTCACGCTGCTCCATCAGGTATAAAAATCCTGAATAAGCACCTGTATCTACACCAAGAATACTGTTGCAGATAAGGTGATCTGAAATACGGGCCAGCTCCATAATGATCACCCGGAGATAATCAACACGTTTAGGAGTCTGAATTCCCAAAAGCTTTTCAACCGTCATGTGCCATCCCATATTATTAATAGGAGATGAGCAATAATTTAAACGGTCGGTCAGAGGCGTGATCTGATAAAAAGGGCGGTGTTCCGCAATTTTCTCAAATGCTCTGTGAATATATCCGAGGGTGGAAACGCCACTCACTATACGTTCACCATCCATTTCCAGCACATTCTGGAAAACTCCATGCGTAGCAGGGTGGGTTGGTCCCAGGTTTAATGTAGTAGTTTCTTTTAACTCGTGCCTTTCGGCGATTATAGGATGATTCATTTTTATCTTCCGAAGAAAAAGTCTTTTTTATCTACGCGGTTTGGATCCTCCAAAGGAAATTCTTTGCGCATCGGAAAAACCGTCATGTCGTCCATATTTAAAATACGGCACAAATTGGGATGTCCTTCAAATGTAATTCCAAAGAAATCATAGGTTTCTCTTTCCATCCAGTTTGCGCCTTCCCACAAAACTGTTGCTGAGGGTATAACCGGATTAATTTCTTCTAAAAACACTTTGATACGAACTCTGACATTATTCACAAAGCTGTGCACGTGATAAATAACACCTATCGGCAGCTCTGTTCCCGGGTAATGTATTCCGGTGATGTCTGTAAGAAAGTTAAACTTCAGCTCCGAATCAGTTTTTAAAAATGTCAGAACCGGGATAATATCTTCCTTAGAAGTTTCAAACGTTAAAAGACCATAGGGTTCTGCAGCAGCAGAAATTTTTTGGCCGAATTGCGTATTTAGTTTATCCAGTACAGTTTGATTGCTGATCTTAGCCATTTACTGTATTCCGTATTTATTCATTAAATCTTTATATTCCGCTCCGTTTCGCCTGCGCAGTGATTCATCCTTAACCAGATCCTGCAATTTCATCACGCCGGTTAAAATAGCTTCCGGACGAGGCGGACAACCAGGAACGTACACGTCGACCGGAATAATTTCATCTATACCCTGCAAAACAGAATAGGTATCGAAGATACCCCCGCTGCATGCACATGCACCCACAGCGATAACCCAGCGGGGTTCTGCCATTTGTAAATATACTTGCCTTAATACAGGTCCCATTTTTTTTGCGATGGTTCCCATAACTAATAGCATATCGGCCTGACGCGGTGAAAACGAAGGCCTTTCGGCACCGAAACGACCTAAATCGTAATGTGAACCCATAGTTGCCATGAATTCAATTCCGCAGCATGAAGTAGCAAACGGCAATGGCCACAATGAATGTGAACGGGCAAGCCCGATAACTTTATCGAATGAAGTTGCAAAAAAACCTGATCCTTCAATACCCGGAGGGGCTTCTGCTAATTTTATATCACTCATTTCTTCTGTCCTTCCCAATGCTTGGATCTATATAGAATCAAGCGGCAAATTTAAAGGTTTACTATTTCTCTTTCGGAGGGTATATTTATTTAGAAATGTTCTAATTACTACTCCCAGTCTAAAGCCTTTTTCTTGATAATGTAGATAAAGCCGAGCAGCAGAGTACCCATAAAAATAAACATTTCGATCAGACCCTCCATTCCCATTTCACGAAAGTTTACCGCCCATGGATACATAAAAATCACCTCAATGTCGAAAAGGACAAACAGGATAGCTACCAGAAAATATTTTATTGAGAACGGCTGGCGTGCGTTTCCTATTACTTCTATTCCGGATTCGAACGGAGTTAACTTATCTTTAGTTGTCCTTTTGGGCCCCAGAAGGTGTGTAGCAATCATTGTAACTACAACAAACCCTAGAGCTACAATCATTTGAAAAATGATCGGCAGATAACTTACCGGTGTACTTTGTGCTTCCATTTTAGAGATTACGGTCGCAAATATAAATAAAAAGAGCCGGATCTTTTCAGATACCGGCCCTGTAAAATCTCAGATATCTTATTGACTTGCCAATGCTTTTAATGCAGCAGTTGCATATTCATTTGCCGGATCAAGAGCTAAGGTTTTCTTTAAAAGCTCTTTTGATTTATTTGTATCATTCTTGCTATAATAGTTGGCAAGATAGTTATATGACTCAATCAGATCCTTTTTGTTATTTTCATTTTGAGCCGGGGCAGCTGCCTGTATCTCAATAAATTTTTCATAATAAGGAACAGCCAGGCCTTTAGGGCTTTGATCGTCATCCATAAGCTTGTTGATACGGGCTCTGTAAATATATGCAAGAGCATAGGTTGGAACTACTTTATTTACATTGTTAAATGCGGTATCGGCTCTCACCAGCGAAGATTTAAATTGTGCTTTCTTATCGGCAGGTACATTAAAAATGTAATTGAAATAATGTGAATAGCCTATATAGAATCTATCCGTCACGCTAGGTTTGGGCCCTTTAAGAGCTAATTCGTAAACCTGGGCAGCTTCATCATATTTCTTTGCCGCAAATAAATCTTTTCCAATAGCACTCATCTGCTCGGCAAGAGTAGAATCTAATTCTATAGCTTTAGCAAGATTTTGAATTCCGGTAGCCATATTCGTGGTATCGGTTTTCATTTGTGCCTTTCCAAGATACAGGTAATCATGAGCGATTAATCTGTCCTTATCCACTTTTGATATCCAGTTATTCAAAGCTTTTAAACTTTCAGCATAATGACCGTTTTCGTAAGCAGAATAGCCTAAATATCTGTAGATACGCGGATTGGTTTGATCTAATCTGGCCATTTCCTGCGCTTCTTTCTCCAAAGTTTTAAAGTCCTTCGACAAAACTAAAAAGTCAGCGTAACGCATTCTTGAGTCCATCGATCTGTCTGTCAGATCCATATATTTAACATAAGAATTCAAAGCATTTTTAATCCTTGATTCGTAGTCTGCTGTTTCGGTAGCGGTATTGGCCCAACGTAAATATGTTTCTGCCATCTCGCGGTAAGCCGGTCCGTAATTAGGATTAATTTTCAATACACTGTTGAACTCGTCAAGAGATTCCTGCCATGCCTGTGCACGTTTGTTAATCACTCCCAACTCTATTTTAGCACGCAAAAGATTTTTGTTCAGATCAAAAGCTGTACGGTAAGCACTAAAAGCTTCGCTGATCTTCTCTTGTCCCCTGTATGCATCTCCTAAAGCTAAGTATGCTTCTGCGTCTTTAGCATCCAGCGCGATCGCTTTTTGAAGATGAGTTATTGCGGCAGCATAATTTGGCTTCGGCGCCGCTACATATGCTTTTGCAACATATATATACGGGTCGTTATCCTTTTTACCGGCCTGATCAATTGCTTTTTTAAAGTTCTCTTCAGCTAGAGCAGTATTATTTGCTCTCAATGCCAATGCTCCCAGTCCCACATAATTTAGAGGATATTTCCCATCTGCTGAAATTCCTTTCGAGAATGTAGTCTGAGCTGAATCAGCATATCCGGAGTTCAGATACAGATTACCCAGGTAGAAATAATTCGGAGCATCAGCTGGTTTAGCGCTGATCATGCCTTTCAATGTTGTATTAGCTTTTTGATATTGTTCAGCGTCTATCGCCTGCTTCACATCCGTTATCGACTGTGCAAAAACGGAAGTTCCGCCCATTAATGCAATAACTAAACTTGTTTTTACGCCTTTTTTAATCATTTTCATGCTTAAATATTTAATGTATTAATTATCTTATTATAACTTCCCGGGTCGGTATACTATCCGGCAATAAACCTGCTTTCAGCATTATTCTTTGTCCGCGCTCGCTGGCAAGAAAAGCAGCAAAACCCGTGCCCACACCAGAACCACCCTGACAGTTAATTATATACAATTCCCTGCAAAGCGGATATAAGCCCAAAGCTATGTTATTTTGAGTCGGTTCATAAAATTGATCCGAGCCTGCAAGCCCCGGCGAATTTTTTACTGACATAATTTTAAGTTTTTCAACGATAGGTTCTAACTCTTTAGTTGGCTGCTTTATCCAATTATATCCTATAACACCTATAGTACCCGGATTATTGTGCACATATTTAATAACTTCTGCATTGCTGCTAAGGGCATAAACACCACGCGCGGGTAAATTTTTTATTTCTGCCAGTTCTTTAAGATACCTTACCGTGCTGGAGCTGGGATTATCAAACACGAGGCTTTTTGAAGATTTACCCCTCATAATCGCCTTAATTTCATCAATAGTTATTGTCGAATCGGAGGCAGGCTGCCTGGTTATAAGTGCTATTGCATCTGTAGCGATATGGTTGGTCCGGATAATAACGTCGCGGCTTTCATAAAACCTGGCTTCATGGGCCAACAATTTTCTTGACATAATAGCGACATCAATACTATCTGTCAGCAGCAGATTTAACAGCTGAATTTCAGGCTTATAGACGAGATCGATCTTTGCCCGGGGATAACTGCTGTCGAATACAATGTATTGATCTTCTATAATAGGTGCAAAGCTATCATCAACAAGGATTTTTGTTGTTCCCACAGTTGCAGACTGCTTGGTCTTGCTCTCCGAACAGGATAGAAAAACCAGGCAACATAAGACCACGTAAACAAATGAACATTTCATTTAAACCTCTCTTGTTTTAAACAATCTGCTAAAACGGAATGCTGCATATACAATCAAAAGAACCGCAAATAAATGCCGGTACGGACTTTCAATCTGTGGTAAAAACTTATTCCAGAATATTAGGCATAAGCCCAGAACAAGATAACACAGGAAGATTAGTAGCCCTAAAATGAACAGAAATCGCTTTGCGGGCGATTTCTGTTCTCTGTTTTCTTTATGAAACATTGTGTTATTCAGGAACTTTTAGCATTAATGGTAATGTATACTGAACCCTAACCGGACGTCCGTTTTGTACTCCTGCTTTCCATTTTTTGGATTTTGACAAAAGTTTTTTGGCCGCTTCGCCGGTACCGTAACCTAAATCTCTGGGTACCTGGATATCTGTTAATGTACCATCCTTTTCAACAACGAATTGTACAATCATTCTTCCTGAAACTCCCGCTTCTGAAGCCGCAGCAGGGAATGAGTAATTACTACCCACCCATTCAAGAAACTTCTGGATACCTCCGGGATATTCAGGCATCAGCTCAACGCTTGCCTGGTTATACACACCGTTATCCTCTGTAATTTTCGAACCTACAGGCGCTTCTCCAACGGGCTCATCAATACGCACTTCCTGAGTAGGATCACCTTCAATGGTTTTCTGACCCGGGTCAGCAACCTTAAGCTCTTCTACAGTAGGCGGCTCTTCATCTCTTACCTGCTCTTTGGGTACTACCACCGGAGGCGGGAATTTAACCTGATCTGTTTTTGGTTTCGGAGGCTCTACAGGAGGCGGAGGCGGAGGAGTATTCTCGTCAACCGGAGGCGGAGGAGTAAGAATTACTTCTGTTTCTATCAATTTTTCGTCTTCGCTCTGCGGTGTTATCCCTTTTATGTATTTTAAAATTAAAGGGGAACTAACCGCGACGATAAAGAGTACGCTGCCTAAAAAGAGAGCCTTTGTAGTGTTCTTAGGATTAGCCTTCCGCAACTGGTATGCGCCGTATGCCTGGTTTCGCCCTGCGAAAACAACATCGAGCCATGCCGGATTAAAAATATCTAACTTTCCCATTTTCAATAAAATTTGTCGCGTTGAAGTAATCCAATTTCAGGAGTGGTAATATCAACAATAGCGTAAGACTTTACATTGGTGATTTTCATTTCATCCAGGATATCAACAAGGTTTTTGTAGTTGGATTTCTCACTGGGTTTTATTAAAATCATTAAATCTTTCCCGGTTGTCTGTTTCACGTCCTTAAGTTTGTCCAGAATCGACTGTCTGATGCCTGTTTTCCCAAAAATCGTCTTCGTGGGTGTCGATGGATTATCCACTGTTCCCATGTACCACTCAATATTGTTATTTGAGCCTAAAAGAATGGTCATGGTGCGATCATCTGCTACTTCTAATCTCTGATCTAATTTTTCGTCTTTATCCGGCATTGCAAGGTCCATTGCCTGGGGTTTCGCAAGGGTAGTAGTAAGCATAAAGAATGTGATCAGCAAGAATGCAAGATCCACCATCGCTGTTAAGTCGATACGTGTTGATGCTTTCTTACTTCTAACCTTCCCGCCTTTACCACCCCCGCCGGAGGTATCTAATTCTGCCATTTTATAATATTTTAAAGATTATTAATCTCTTCCTTCCAGAGAAGTAATTAAACTGAATTTATTTACTTCCTGCTTTTGAAGCATATCAATTATTTTTTTGATAGTTGGATACTGCTCTTTGGAGTCGCCTTTTATACTAAAACGCAGGGATGTACCATTAACTTCCTTGGTAGCAACACGTGCGTTATAGATCCACCAGTGCAACTCGGAAGCATTGTTAGCAATCGAATCAATCGGAATTCCCGGCTGAAGGCCTTCTTTGTTTCTCTCACCCGCGTTCATGCCAATTATTTGCTTTAAATTGCCAATAGGCGCTCCAAATGTCTCAATTAAGGAGAAGCGGTTTTTTTCATCAGCGGTAAAGGGCACGCCATAACGCTCACTCATTAATTCAAGTGTACGTGTACGCACATTCTGACCTGCAACAGCAAAAAACACTTTCCCCTGCCCTATAGTAAGAGTAGCAATATCAACTGTTGGTTGTTTTATCTGTACTGTGGATGAAGGAGTATCTACCGGCAGAGGCTCGGGCTGGCGTGCAGTTGCTGTTAAAATAAAAAAAGTTAACAACAGAAAAGCTACGTCGCACATAGCCGTCATATCAATAGCGGTACTCTTTCTTGGAACTTTAACTCTTGGCATCGCTTAAATTTCTTATCGGTTTATATAGAGATGAAATTATACCGGATTTTCCATAAGCCCGGTATAAAAATCTTCTAAAAATTTTATTTATGTGTACTCGCGTAAGTTTGTACAATTGAAAATCCAGCTTCATCAATTGAATAGGTTAACTTATCAATCTTAGAAGTGAATATATTATACATAATAATTGCCAGTGCAGAAGTCGCGATTCCGGTTGCTGTATTAATTAATGCCTCAGAGATACCATTTGCAAGAGCAGCCTGATCGGGTGCACCAGCAGTTGCCAAACCGGCGAACGCTTTAATCATACCTGTTACCGTACCCAACAGACCCGCTAATGTACCAATTGATACTAATGTCGCAATTACGGTTAAGTTTTGCTCCAGCATCGGCATTTCAAGTGAAGTTGCTTCTTCAATATCTTTCTGAATCGCTAATGAAGCCTGCTCGGTATCCATTTTTGAATCTGCTTCCACTTCACGGTATTTTTTTAATCCTGATTTAATAACATTGGCAACAGATCCTTTTTGTTTATCACACTCAGCCATTGCTGCTTCGATATTCCCTGCGTTTAAGTTAGCCTGTATCTTTTTAACAAATACATCGATACTGCCACTTCCGGATGCTTTATTAATTACGATAAAACGCTCTATTGAAAAAACGATTACCATTAAAAACATTCCCATTAATACAGGAACAATAAAACCACCTTTGTAAACCATACCAAAATAATTCCCTGGTAGTGGGTGTCCGTTTTCAGGGTCTCCTCCTTCAAAATTTGAAGGGTTACCCATTACAAATTTCCACAATAGAAATCCGATCACGATACAGATTACTATGGTTAAACTTGCAAAGATGCTTGAACCTGATCCCTCTTTCTTCGCTGTTGCTGTTGTTGCTTTTGGTGCGGTTGCCATTTTACTTTAAAATTTAGTTTTAGTTTAGATTATAATATTAGTTTAATTTTTGATTGCAATATAATTCAATAGGTTAATAAAAGTATAAGTTACGAAATAATAAAAAATATCCCGCGCCTAAGATAACAAATGCGTTACGTGTTTATACCCTTTCTTACCGGACAATAACTCTTATTTGAAAAAAATAGTTTTACAATGAAAACTATTTTTTCTCTTAAATGCAAGTATACTGATCAAATAGAGGTTAAGCTTTTGTTAAATCGGTATTAACCCCCGGATTTTTTCACCTTAAATCCGTCATTTTTAAGCATTTCAACAATTTTATCTCTAAAATCGCCCTGTACCAGAATTTCACCGTTTTTTGCGGCACCGCCTGTTCCGCATTTCTGTTTAAGCTTTTTTCCCAGTTCTGCTAAATCGGTTTCGGTGCCTATAAACCCAGTTATCAGGGTAACTGCTTTACCGCCTCTTTGTTTCTTATCCAGCTGTACTCTCAAATCCTGCTGATTTGGAGCCAGGGTTTGCTGCTCCGCTTCCTCATCAAACTGATACTGAAATTCAGGGTCTGTGGAGTAAACCACACCGGCAATATTTTTGTTTTTTTTTGGCATTATAATTAGTTCAAAACTGAGAGAGAAAGGGGTTTGACCCTGATACTGATCTCTTTATCCATTTCTACCGGCTCTCCGTCTAAATGGACTGTTCCCTCGTTTTTTCTGTTAATACGTATATCTTTTCCTTTTATTATCTCAACGTACTGTGTTTTATGTACAGTTTTATTAAACAAATGATACCCTATCAGCGGCAACTGAACCAATGAAAAAGGCTTAATGATACAAATATCGAGTAACCCATCATCCAGTTTAGCCTCCGGCGATATATAAGCATTATTCCCATACTGACACGAGTTTGCAATACTAATCATAAATGCCTCTCTCTGAAAATGATTTCCGTCAATGATCAGATCATACACATCGGGCACATAAGATGAAATTTCGGTCAGAGCAGTGCTGATATAGCCCTTTAACCCCCGGTTTTTAAGGCTGGCAAACTTCAAACTGATATGCGCATCAAAGCCCATGCCCGCCATATTAAAAAATTTACGGTCATTTAATGCTGCCGAATCAATCCTGCGGCTGTTTAAGTTATTTATAACAGCAATAGCTTTTTCATTATCCAGGGAGATATTCATAGACCTGGCCAGTCCGTTGCCCGAGCCAAAGGGAATGATGCCCATGATCACTTCGCTGCCTTCCAGCGCTGAAGCGATCTCATTTATTGTGCCGTCGCCGCCCACAGAAACCACTATATCCTTTCCGCTTTCCACAGCTCCCTGCGCCAGCTCATTAGCATGCGTAGGCCATTCGGTATAAACAAACTCAGGTTCAAACAGACTCAAATCCAGGCGGGTCTTTGCGAATACCGGAAAATCTGATTTTCTTTTGCCCCCGGATATGGGGTTTATGATGAATAATACGCTCTTTTTCAATGAAAATATAAAAAGCTAAAATACCTTATAATTTCCCTTAATATAAAAATAATTGTACTTTCGCCCTCGTAACAGTGGAATGATTTGCTTTGCTGCTTAGGGCAGCAAGATTGCAACCACGTAAAAAAATTGCTAATACTGAGTTTTTTACATCTGCAATCCCTTTCCTTCCTCAAGATTGAGTTTTTAATTTTTTATTTTTTTTAATATGCCATATTTATTTACTTCTGAGTCTGTTTCTGAAGGACACCCGGATAAAGTAGCGGATCAGATATCAGATGCTCTAATCGACAACTTTTTAGCCTGGGATGCTGATTCTAAAGTAGCCTGCGAAACCCTGGTAACCACTGGCTTAGTAGTGTTAGCCGGTGAGGTTAAATCGAATACTTATCTCGATGTACAGAAAATCGCAAGAGAGGTAATCACTAAAATTGGTTATACAAAAGCTGAGTACATGTTCGAAGCGAGCTCATGCGGTATCATCTCTGCAATTCATGAGCAGTCTGCTGATATCAATCAGGGGGTAGATCGTTTGGAGAGACAGGAACAGGGCGCTGGAGACCAGGGGATGATGTTTGGTTATGCAACCAGCGAAACATCGAACTATATGCCGCTTGCGCTGGATCTGGCACATAAGATTTTAATTGAGCTTGCTGTACTGCGCAGAGAAAATTCTGAAATTCAATATTTACGTCCGGATGCAAAATCCCAGGTTACTATCGAATACAACGATGATCACAAACCTGTGCGTATCGATGCTATAGTAGTGTCTACACAGCATGATGATTTTGCAGAGGAAAAAGCGATGCAGGAGAAAATCAGCGCCGACATCATCAATATTCTTATTCCAAGAATCAAAGCACAGCTTAAACCTGAATTACAAAGTTTGTTCAACAGCGATATTAAATATCATATCAATCCTACAGGAAAGTTCGTTATAGGCGGGCCTCATGGTGATACCGGCTTAACAGGCCGTAAAATCATTGTAGATACTTATGGTGGTAAAGGCGGGCACGGTGGTGGTGCTTTTTCGGGTAAAGATCCCTCAAAAGTTGACCGCTCTGCAGCTTATGCAACCCGTCATATCGCTAAAAACCTTGTTGCAGCCGGAGTTTGTGATGAAATCCTGGTTCAGGTATCTTATGCAATCGGCGTAAAAGACCCTATGGGTATTTATGTTAACACCTACGGGACTGCAAAAGTGGGTCTTAATGATGGCGAGATTGCCAATAAGGTCTCAGAACTTTTTGATATGACTCCTTACGGGATCGAAACCAGGTTAAAGTTACGTAATCCTATGTATGCAGAGACTGCTGCTTACGGCCATATGGGAAGAACTTCTGAAATTGTTAACAAGCAGTTTGAAGGTGCAAACGGTGAAAAGAAAAATGTGGAAGTGGAATTGTTTACCTGGGAGAAGCTTGATTATCTTGATAAAGTAAAAGCGGCTTTCGGAATTTAAGCAGTTTAAAATATAATATGTAAAAGCCTTCTGTAGTAGTACAGAGGGCTTTTTTATTGGAGGATATTTACGGCAGGCAAAAATGATACCCGGTAATTTTACCCAACTGGTCATCCCTCCCCTGTCAGGCATCTAAATGCTGAGCACGATAACTCTGATGATACCAGCATGGCGCTTTACGAGTGCCGATCGCGTCGCCAATGACGATACTCCTCTAAATTACCCAATTCGTCATTCCTGCGCAGGCAGGAATCCTAATGCTGAGCACATTACATCCGATAACAGCATGGCGCTTTACGATTGCCGATCGCGTCGGCAATGAAGAAACGCGTAAGACTATCGTTAGGGTTAGAGCGATGATACAGTCAACTACCCTGATCGTCATTTCTGCGCAGGCAGGAATCTTAAAATGATACTGGCCTGCTTTTCTTTTTTATTTTTGATTTTGGAACGAGGTGGCGTGTAACCTCGGATCTTTACTCAAGGGTAACTGAACACAAGAGTAAAAAGTATCCTGATTCTTTTACTGCTAAATACAATTGTAATAAATTAGTTTTCTATGAAACGTTTCCAAGCATTGAAGAAGCAATTGGCAAGGAGAAGCAATTGAAAAAG
Source organism: Pedobacter superstes (assembly GCF_037622515.1). Taxonomy (NCBI): domain Bacteria; kingdom Pseudomonadati; phylum Bacteroidota; class Sphingobacteriia; order Sphingobacteriales; family Sphingobacteriaceae; genus Pedobacter; species Pedobacter superstes. The sequence continues at coordinate 68,933 of NZ_JBBJCN010000005.1, read as the reverse complement.
TGGAAGAGAGAATGGAAAGATAAATTGATTCAGGATACAAATCCCAAGTGGTTGGATTTGTTTAGTGATGAGTTGTGAATTGATTATCCGGCTCCGTCATTCCTGCGCTGGCCCGCCTGAACGGAACGCCCGCCTGACCGAACGGGCAGGGGCAGGCAGGAATCCTAATGCGGAGCACGATAAATATGATCATACCGACATTGCACTTTACGATTCCCGATCGCATCTGCAAATACGCGACGCCGAAGACCACTGCGTGATTAAGCTCTGAGGTGAGGGTTTAAGGGTGGTTTTGATATTTGGATAAAACTGGCTTATAAAAAATATAATCATGAACTCTTATCTTTGCCTCGTTTTATTAAATTCGCGAAACATTTCCTATTAAAATCCACATGATCGACGAAGATAAAAACCCATGGAAAACGTTATCCGGCAGGGAGGTATATGATAATCCATGGATCAATGTCACAGAATACCAGGTTATAAATCCTTCGGGCGGAAAGGGTATTTACGGAAAGATTCATTATAAAAACCATGCTATCGGCATTGTAGCTTTAGATGAAGAAAATCATATCTGGCTGGTAGGGCAATACCGCTATGTATTAAATCAATATCACTGGGAAATCCCTGAAGGCGGGGGACCTTTAGATAAGGACCTCCTGGAATCCGCTAAAAGGGAGCTGCTTGAAGAAACGGGACTGACCGCTACGGATTGGACAGAACTTCAACCTATTCATTTGTCTAATTCTGTAGGCGACGAGACGGGAATGATCTATTTAGCCAGGGGTTTGCAACAGGGCGAGGCCGAACCTGAAGAAACTGAAGAAATCCAGGTAAAGAGAGTCTCTTTAGATGAAGCCTATGAAATGGTTACCTCAGGCAAAATCAGCGATTCTATTAGCGTTGCGGCAATATTACGCGTAAAACTCTTATCACTTGAAAATAAGTTATAAGCTCTTAGCTTTGCGGCATAATTATTTTGCATGAACAAAATTCTTGGCTACATCTTTTCTCCGCTGCAATATCTGACATTCGGAATGTTTCTGCTTATTTTCCATCCCATTCAATGGATCAGTTTAAAGCTGGGGGGGTATTCGGCACATAAGCGCGCTGTTGATATTCTGAACTTTTTCCTGGAAAGCACCTATTATTGCGTGGGATGCGTGGTCAGGTTTGATAATAAACATCAGCTTCCCCTCAACCGGTCTATTATTTTCCTGGCAAATCACCAGAGCGTTTATGATATACCACCGCTGATCTGGCACCTCAGAAAGTACCATGCAAAATTCGTTTCTAAAATCGAGCTGACTAAAGGGATTCCAAGTATCTCTTTTAACCTGCTTCATGGCGGAGGGGCCAATATCGACCGGAAAGACCCCAAGCAATCAATCACAGAGATACTCAGGTTAGCAGGCCGTATGCGCGACAATAAGTGGTCGACGGTTATATTCCCGGAAGGAACACGTACCAGAAACGGGAAAATGAAGCCTTTCGCCCTTGGCGGGGTGGCTACCCTGTTGAAAAAAGTCCCTGATGCTTTAGTAGTCCCGATTGCTATCCAGGGCTCCTGGGAACTTACCCAATATGGGTCATATCCTTTAAAATTCGGACAAGGAATCCGGTATACTGTTCTGGAACCTATTGAACCGGCAGGGAAAACGCATGAGGAAGTGATTGCTGAAGCTGAGAGAAGGATTAAAGGAGTGGTCGAGGGTTAGAGATGTTGTTACTAAACGTAAAATTACCCATCTCGTCATTCCTGCGCAGGCAGGAATCTTAATGCTGAGCATGATAAATCTGATACCAGTACGGCGCATCAGATTACCCATTCCGTCATTCCTGCGCAGGCAGGAATCTTAATGCTGAGCATGATAAATCTGATACCGGTACGGCGCATTAGGATTGCGATCAGGTCGGCAATGACGATCAGATTACCCATTCCGTCATTCCTGCGCAGGCAGGAATCTTAATGCTGAGCATGATAAATCTGATACCAGTCCGGCGCATTAGGATTGCGATCAGGTCGGCAATGACGATCAGAAGAACCATTCCGTCATTCCTGCGCAGGCAGGAATCTTAATGCTGAGCATGATAATTCTGATACCAATACGGCGCATTAGGATTGCGATCAGGTCGGCAATGACGATCAGATTACCCATTCCGTCATTCCTGCGCAGGCAGGAATCTTAATGCTGAGCATGATAAATCTGATACCAGTACGGCGCATTAGGATTGCCGATCAGGTCGGCAATGACGATCAGATTACCCATTCCGTCATTCCTGCGCAGGCAGGAATCTTAAAGCTGAGCATGATAAATCTGATACCGGTTCGGCGCATTAGGATTGCAATCAGGTCGGCAATGACGATCAGAAGAAGATGTGATTATCTTGTTTAATGACGTTTTGACTGATTACCCCGCTACAACCTGCTTCATGCGTGGCTGCACATCCAGGTCCTCGTAAACAGAGTTTTTGCTTTTAAATTCGGGAACGATTTCCTTCATTTTAACAACTACCTGGCGGTCCTGATACTGGCAACTTAATTGAATAAGCTTCTCAATATCCTTATTAATGGCTTCAAAGTCGTATTCACGGGTTTTGGCCACCATTATTTTTTCATGATGAGTAGGCAAGGTATTTTCGCTGTCGTTCAGCAGCTCTTCATATAACTTCTCTCCCGGACGCAGTCCCGAAAACTCTATTCTGATGTCCTGATTAGGAATTAGCCCTGATAAACGAATCATCTTCTTAGCCAGTTCCAGAATCTTAACCGACTTGCCCATATCAAAAATAAAGATCTCACCTCCCTCTCCCATCGAACCGGCCTCCAGCACCAAACGGCAGGCTTCCGGTATAGTCATAAAATAGCGGGTAATTTCAGGATGGGTTACGGTTATAGGTCCCCCTCTTTCTATCTGCTCTTTAAAGCGTGGAATTACCGAGCCATTCGAGCCCAGCACATTTCCGAAACGTGTGGTGATGAACTTCGTCACCGTTTTAGCCTGCTTGCCGTTTAAATGGCTTAAGCCATTGGTATAGCTTACACCGGTATGCTTAAAAGAATTATAAAGCGACTGCACATAAATCTCCGCAATCCTCTTAGAAGCCCCCATCACATTCGTAGGATTCACAGCCTTATCCGTAGAGATCATGACAAACTTTTCCACCCCGTATTTTACAGACAGATCTGCCAGATTGTGAGTACCCATTACATTCGTGCGCACCGCTTCGGCGGGATTATGTTCCATCATGGGCACATGCTTGTAAGCCGCGGCATGATACACATAATGTGGTTTGAAGGTCTGAAACAAGGCCTCCATCCGGCACTGATCCCTAACGTCGCCGATAAAAGCGTGAAAAATATTAGCAAGATTCTTATCCTGTAACTCTAACTGCAGCTCATGCAAAGGTGATTCGGACTGGTCATTAAGGATAACCATTTGAGGCTCAAACAGAGCGACCTGACGCACAATTTCGCTACCTATAGAACCTGCAGCTCCTGTTACCAACACCCTTTTACCTTTCAGTTGGGCTCCGATGATATCATTGTGAATCTCAATGGGTTCGCGTTCTAGCAGGTCCTCAATATTAATCTGGTGAATCTGCTGGGTATTGATGTGCCCGTTTATCCAGTTCGGAACAGATGGAAGGGTTAATACTTTAATCCCGTTTTCCAGGCAAAAATCTACGATATTGTTTTTCCTTTCGGGAGTGATATTACCTGCAATCAGGATATCATTCACCTTATCCTCCAGAATAACCCTTTTCATTTCCCTTGGATGAAAGATCTTAATGCCGTCAATTACTTTATCCGACTTTCTCTCATCGTCATCTAAAAATGCGATAACGTGCATGTTCAGGTTGCGGTCATGATCCAGAGTCCTTTTCATAGCAATTCCGGTCTCTCCGGCCCCATAGATCATGATCTTTCGCCTGTCCAGGCTTAAGTTTTTTATATAGATAAAGAAATATTTAATGAAAACCCTGTAGGTGATTAAAAGTAAAAAGCTGCAAAGTCCGTTAATAACCAGCACAGCATTGCTGATGACTGCGGCCTCATGAAAGGATATGAGAACAAGGTTGGCTATAAAAAGAAGGAAGTTACTGACAAATACGGAAAACAGAATTCGGAAAGAATCCTGTGCGCTGGTATAACGGATTATTCCGGCATAGGTGCGGGCATTATAAAAAACCAGGCAGCTTATCAATGAAAACACCAGTACATTTCTGCTTAATTCACTGATATCAATTTGATTGATGTTAAAATTAAACCTGATAAAATAGGCAAAGCACAATGAGAAGATGCAAAAAACGAGATCTAAACAAAAAATTATCCAACGGGGAACTATGTTTATTCTGCTGAACATGTAGATAGTTAAGCTTGTGAACGCAAAGATAGTTTTTCATTTGAATAATTTACTTTAAATTAAAAGAGAATGAAGAAAACCGGCATATTGATTGGCGGACAATAGGCTGTATGTGAGGGGAATGAGTGTTTAAATACTGTAAGGGCCTCTTCCAGATCAAAGGAGATATATGATATTGAACATATGATTTTAAAAAATCTAAGATTTAAGGCTTTTGAAGGGCTAAAGCATCATAAACTTTTGCCCGAGGGAGGGTTATAAAAGGAAGGTCAGCCATGTACCTGGAATTCTCTGTATTTTTTTAACATTACGTTAAAGGCTTATATAGAAGACATTAGCTGAAAACTAAAAAAATTACAAGGTTTAGGTTGGGCACGATAAACCTGATACTGATATGGCGCTTTACGATTGCCGATCGGATCGGCAATGACGATATATCAGGTCGACAATGACGATACGCGTCCAATTCCGCCCCCGTCATTCCTGTGCAGGCAGGAATCCTAATGCTGAGCACGATAAAAGCTTACAAATATGATGCATTACGGTTACCGATCGGGTCGGCAATAACGATACGTCCAATACCCACCCCCGTCATTCCTGCGCAGGCAGGAATCTTAATGCGGAGCACGATAAAAGTTTACAAATATGATGCATTAGGATTGCCGATCGGTCGGCAATGACGATACGTCCAATACCCACCCTCGTCATTCCTGCGCAGGCAGGAATCTTAATGCGGAGCACGATAAAAGGTTAAAAGTATGATGCATTAGGATTGCCGATCGGTCGGCAATGACGATACGTCCAATACCCACCCCCATCATTCCTGCGCAGGCAGGAATCTTAATACGGCACGATAAAAGTTTACAAATATGATGCATTACGATTGCCGATCGGTCGGCAATGACGATACGTCCAATACCCACCCTCGTCATTCCTGCGCAGGCAGGAATGTTAATGCGGAGCACGGATAAAAGGTTAAAAGTATGATGCATTAGGATTGCCGATCGGATCGGCAATGACGATCCCCGCAGATGATGATTATCATGCTTAATGGTGTTTGACTGGCGGTGCAAAAAAGCTAGCACCAACCATGGGAGTTCCTGCCAAAGATCATTGTGTAAATGCAATAATTAACCACCCCCTGCCCCCTCCTTGAAAATAAGGAGGGGAGTATGAGGCAAGTGAATTTGAAATTATCGTTTAAAATCTACGAATAAAGCGTTTGATGGGCTAAGGCGCTATGTATCCCCCGCCGGCGGGGGAATTAAAGGGGGTGGCTACCGGGATATCATTAAGATCAAAAATCCTGGTATAAATTCCTGAAGGAACTGCGAAGGCCAAACGTCAGCCAGGTTGTTTTATCATAACTTAATGAGTTTTTTTCATTTCGGAATACAGCACCCAATTCAATTCGCAAATTAGTTTTTGGATTTAAAAGAAAGGATGTTCTCCCGTCAAAATAAACAAAATCAGTCTTTACACCCTGCCCGGTTTGATTTCCATAATTGCCTTTTGCAGTGTTCCGGGTGGTGTATGGTTTAAATATATCCTTTCCGAAATTAGCATCCGCGGGATCTAAGCCGTATTCGGCAATATTACCCTGAAGAAAAAACTGAAAGCGCCTATAACTGTAATCAACAATGGCCAGATACTCCTTAAAGTTGGCTCCGAAAGGATGCGCCAGAGCTTGATTGTAATGTCCGTAATTTAATAATGAACTTCGCTGAGAATAAGTATAAGGACGAGCCGTGTTAAACTCGGTAAGGAAATTCAGGTTCCGGATTTTAAAAGCATCGAAGCCTTTAATTCCGAGCTGAACTCCGAATTTATTTGCCCAATAACCACTGCCTCCGAAAAACTCTTTTGCGGTAAACTCATCCAGTATAAACTGCCCGTAACCTGTTAAATTCTTTGCTAATTTATATTTACCAGTAAAGCCTAACAAGGCATTATCCGGAGAGCCGTGATAACCCTCAATGGCCCGCAGGAAAATAATTGGATTGAGATATCCTAAGTCGAAGCCGCGCTTTCCGCTGCTATCAGCATCCTGCCAGATAATAGACTCAAAAACGCCCAAAGAAAGTCGTTTATTTATATTCCAGTCCAGGTAATGAAAAACACCATACTTCTTTCTGAATCCGTTATCGTGCGATAAAACAGGTGCCTTCAGGTCCTGGAACTGCGCCCAGAGATTCATATATCTGACATTTCCCAAAGTGGTTTCAATTTTGAAGAAAGGATAATTGGAAGCCACATCTGATAAAATCATGGAGCGGTAACCATCACCGATGAAGTTTTTATCCTGTCCCAGAACAAAAGAAAAATACTTGTTCGGTGTATAATTAATCAGGGCTGAAGCATAGGCCCAGTCCTTATCCCCATTAGAAAGAAATTTCGCGTTGACCTGTCCCGGAATCACTCCGTTGCTATTCACAAAGTTATTAAGATATACAGGCAGTTTCCCCTGATTCTCATAGGCACTGCTGTAAAAACGAAACTTTTTGCCAATATTTCCCTGCACCTGGAATCCGCGTGTGTTTAACCAGGTAGCACGCTTACGCTCACTGTCGCGACCAATCTGAAAATCCGGGAGGAAGTCAATGTATACATTGTAATCTGGTCGCTCTACCTGTATAAGATGGTCGGTAAATATCTTCCGGTAAATCCATGATCTTTGCTCTGACGTATCATTGTGTAAAGAACTTAATGAATCCAGAAGACGATATTGCAGACTATCGTTCGGAAAAATGGGACGAATTGAAGTATGGAGATTGGTGTCTAAGGAGTAAAGGGATGAATTAATTTTTTGGTAATGGTGATAGTCGTAGGTATATGTTCTTGATTGACTAAAAACATGAGAAGATGCTATTAGCAATAAGTAAAAGAAACAGTGTTTAACCATAAGGATGCCTAAGCGTAGATTTTAAAAATGCTAAATTAAGAAAATAAAAGAGTGAGACTCTTAATTTGGGTGCTACCTCATTTAATTGGCTGTTATCGGAGCAAAGAATTATTCGTTTATTTTGCAAAGTATCCCTTTTTATTCCGAGGCGAGACCGTGAACAGTAGCGGATTAAAGCGCCTTGTATCCCCCGCCGGCGGGGGGAAGTAAAGGGGGGGTGGCTACCGGGCTTATTTTTTACCTGATAAAAACGATATTCTTTCCCGCTCATAGCCGCGGGGTGGCCTAGTTCGTTATTGAAAGGATCTATTGTTTGTTTAAGGCTTCAATGCTTGCTGCGCAGGTTTTCTTGATAAAAAAGAACGAATGCCGAGCCATAGCGAGACCATGAACACCATTTAAAAACAATAAAAACAGGTGAATAAAATCAAGAACAGAACCCCGCCTGCTGGACGGGCAAGCCCTCCTGAACGAACGGGCAGGGAAGCTTCAGCCGCACAGGCAAACTCCCGACCCGCCGTTCTGCTCGGGCCAGCGCTAGATTCGGGTTTTTGATGATTGTCGTGCTTAATGACGTTTGACTGGAGTGTGCAAAAAACATTTTAACGGAATTTAATAAAAAAGGTAATTAAATTAAAATGCGAGGCTGTTTTAACGGAAATAGAAGAATAGATGCAATGCGCAGAGGTTTTATATAGTGACCATGCCGTAGCCTTTTAAACGGGATATTGAAATAACAACATCAGGCACATTCTTGAACATGTCGAGGCTATAAATGAATATCCTGACGATAAACCTTATCCCAGCTTCTTATTACTCGGTTTTGTGCAGATAAGGTCGATACATGTGGTGATTGCAAAAGATGCAGAAAACGAAAGATGTATCATTATTACCGCTTACGAGCCGGACCATGCAATATGGAAGGCAGATTTTAAAATAAAAAAGAAATAGACATGGATTGTGCATTATGTAAAAATGGGACTATCCAAAAAGGCAATGTAACTGTAACCCTTGAAAAGGGTTCCGCTATTATCCTGATTAAAGATGTACCTGCCGAGGTGTGTACAAATTGCGGCCATTATTATCTATCAGAAGAGATGACAAAGATCATCATGGAGAAAGGAAAGGAAGCCATTAGTAAAGGCGCTGTATTTGAAGTGATGAAGCTTCAGGTAGCTTAACCTACCCTTCCACAGACTCCAACTCCAATATTTCTGCCTCTTCCCTCTTAAACAATCTTTCTTTTCCTTCAACCTCAATTCTTACCAGTAGAAACACCAGACCAGAAATAAGCACCAAACCGAATAACCAATAGAAACTTTCCTCAAAGCCTTCGGCGTTTGAAAAAACCCATATAACTAAAGCGTTTATAAGAAGCTGCACACTAACATATAAGCCAGACACTCCTAAATGCGGCCACTTTTTTTCATTCGCTAAATACTGGTAAAAATGCGAGCGATGGGCCAGAACAATATTTTCTTTCCTGATCAGTCTGAAAACGATTGTTGTCACAGCATCCAGACCGTAGACTAAAAGCAGGCAGAAATAAGTTAAATTCTGAGTCTGCAGGATTAACTGACCTGTTAAAAATATAATGATAAAGGCCATGCTTATACTACCCACATCACCGGCAAAACATTTGGCCTTGTTTCTAAAATTAAAAAAGTTAAAAACCAGCAGAGATAAAACCATCACAAGTAAGAAATCAGAGGAAGTAAAGGCGACCACTCGCTCATTAATAAAATATAATGAAAGAATAGTTAAGAGGCTATACGAACCTGTTATGCCATTGATCCCATCCATGAAATTATAGGCATTGATAGTGGCAATAACTACTATAGCAACCAGTATTACCCAATACCAGGGCAGAGCAAATAAACCCCATTGGTAAAACAACAGCCCCACAGCCAGTAAATGGGTTATAATCCGGACCCTTTTGTTTAAAGTATGCAGATCATCTAAAAAGCTGATGACAGCGATAGCTACCAGGCCGGCTAAAAAATAAGGATATTGAAAAGAAAAGCACAGGTAAAACAACACCGCTGCCAAAGGAAAAATAACTCCTCCGCCACGTAAGGTTATAGAGGTGTGCGAACTACGCTCATTGGGATGATCTATAATATTGAAATGATCCGCGAGCTTAAAGTAGATGAGCTCGAGGATAAATAATCCTACTAAAAAGGCTATGGATAAGAACAATGTCATGCTTCAAAAAATTCTGATGGCAAAGATAGGGATAAATAAAGCACTGAAAAAGAGAGAGGTGGTAAAGGTTTTGTCATGTTGAGGGACAATACCGTAAGAAAAGCATATATAAAGGTCTGCCCGATTTTAAGGCAAGGGGCGAAGCGTCATACTGAGCTTGTCGGGCATAGCGTCATACTGAGCCTGTCGAAGTATAGAGCGATTCCGCCCCCTGGTCAATCCCACATAACCTTTAAATACAGGATTGCCACAGCACCAACACATAAAGGCCAAATCAAGCCTCGCAATGACACCCGGTGCTATCCTCTTATCAGAAAACTGCAAAATACATTCTAAATATATTTATCCAAAAACCTCTACCGAACTCAAAAATGGCAGAACTATATCCTGTCGGCGTAGCATCATGTTGAGCCTGTCGAAACATAAAGCGGTTTCCAGTGACCATACCATTACTAAGCTTTTGATACCCGATCTCCAGGAATTAATTTATCCAAAAACCTCTACCGATCTAAAAAACGGCAGAACCAAATCCTCTCGGAGCAGCGTCATACTGAGCCTGTCGAAGTATGGGCCTGTCGAAACATAAAGCGGTTTTATCCAAAAACCTCTACCGAACTCAAAAACGGCAGAACCAAATCCTTTTCAGAAAGAACCATCTTATCTACCGGTATTTCCCAGTTTATATTCAAGAAAGGATCATTATAATGAATTCCACCCTCAGAATCCTTATTATATACATTATCACATTTATAGGCAAAAACAGCGGTTTCACTTAATACCGAAAAACCATGAGCAAAACCTCTTGGAACATATAACTGAAGATTATTCTCCGCTGACAACTCTACACTTACATATTCACCGTAGGTCTCTGAGTTTTCTCGAATATCCACAGCCACATCCAGAACTTTTCCCTCCAAAACCCGAACTAATTTAGCCTGAGCATGTTCACCTTTCTGAAAATGAAGTCCACGTACAACACCATAAATGGAAGCAGATTGATTATCCTGTACAAAACGTCCGCTCTGACCGGTTAACTCTTCAAATTTCTCTGAGTTAAAACATTCGAAAAAATAGCCACGGGAATCTTTAAAGACTCGGGGCTCGATAATAAAACAGCCCTTTAACTTTGTTTCTGTTGCATTCATTGGTCTATTTATATATTTTAGCTGTAAAAAATATTGAGTTAAATTACAATAGATTGTCTAACTTCTCAAATTTTTAAAAGAACGAGCTGTCTTCAACATTCCTTCCCGGGAAGACAAAGGTAAATCCTTTTTTAAAACTGCCTTGATTTTATAATTACTTACCACAAAGTTTTCCGTGAGCTTTTGAAGGCGTTCTGTAGTTAACGGCAAATGTAGTTTATCTCCAATTTTAGCAAGAAGCTTGATTATTTTCTGAGGAATATTCAATAGGCGGGGTGATGTAATTTGTGCCTGGGCCAATAAAGTTACCACCTCAGTTGTCGATAAAGGCTCATCATCTGCAACATTATATATCCCAGAAGGGATATCGGTTCTACCAAGAATTTCCTTGATGATAAAACAAAGGTTTTCTACACTTAAAAAAGAGCGCTTATTTGAAAAAGATGCTAAAGGATATGGGATACCCATAGACACAAAGTTATACAAGAGGTTAAGATTGCCTTTGTTATTCGGCCCATGAATCATGCAAGGGCGAAAGATATAATAAGATTTTCCTTCAGGTAATGGTTGGTTCTGAATATATTGTTCTGCCATCAATTTAGACTTGCCGTAATGGGTGATGGGCGATGGAAACCAATCCTCTGTTAAAATGCCTTCAACCCTACCCGCTACGGCAGCTACTGTGCTAATAAAGATAAAGACACTTGATTCAGATTGTAACCAACTATCATAAAGACTTCTTGTCAATTCAAAATTAATCCTATAATAATCATCGAGAAGATCACTTTCTTTTAAATTATGAACTTTCCCCGCCAAGTGTATAATGGCTTTAATGGCTCCGAAGTCAACTTTACCTCCATTCAATTCCGTTCTTGAAATAGTTTGACAGGTGTGATTAAACCTAGTAAGATAGGAATTAATATTTATCCCAACAAATCCTGTCGCGCCTGTAATTCCAATATTCATAAACCGGTTTTTTTTCGAAGTAAACGAAAATAAATAAACTTTACAATAAATAACGGGAGAACCCTAACTGGAGTCTTCATAATGATTGATAACAAATACTCGCGTGTATTAAGATACCCAATAGACCTGGCATATTGAAGAAATTTGAGTTCACTTTTGATATAGTGTAATCCGCTACGTCTTTTAATGTTCTGAGTTCCATCACCCACCCGAAAATGAAGCAAGGCTCGCTGTAGGTTATAGAATTTGTAACCTTTTAATATCATTCGCATAAAAAGCGAATAATCTTCAAAAAGCCTAATGGTACCACTGTAGTTGCCACTTGTAATTACGGCAGACTTTCTAAACATAATAGAGGGATGATTTACTGGACTTCTATATTTAGCATAACGTAGTAATGCTTGACCCTTTTCCGGAAGGACGCGGAAAGAACCCAGATCTTCTGGATAGCTACCAAACTCTTGTACACTACTGCCTAAAACTGCAACATCCGGGTTCTTACGAATATAATTTAATTGAATCTCAAAGCGATCAAGATAGCAGATATCATCTGTATCCATCCTCGCAATTAGCTCATTTGACGCTGCATTCACCCCGACCCTCAAAGCCTCCCCTAAGCCCATATTCTTCTCCAACGGTACAATTTTCATGAAAAATATTTTGCGGTATTCTTCAATAACCTCTTCTAATTCGATTGGGAGCGGGCCATCTTTAACTAAAACAATTTCGTCGGGAAGTACGGTCTGCTTTAAGATAGAATTTAAGGCCTGTCTAAAAAATACAGGATTTTCTTTAGAATAAATGGACATTAAAACGGAAAAATTCATCACACAGACACTAGCCATTTAGGTTTCAACTTATATATTGCTCATCTTTTTTTAACACCATCTATAATCCCCTTTATTATATTCTTAAAATATACTTTTTGCGGGTGAATAAAAACCGGATAATAAAGCAGTTTGATAACGTATTTTAGAGCATTATTTAACTTCCAATAGAGTGGCACATATCCTTTTTTCAAAAGGTAAAAGAAGTTTCTGTATTGAAAATACACCCTGAAGGGAGATGTGATTGCAACGTTTATGCCTAAAAATTTTCTATCACCTTCGCCTAGCATGTGATATAAACGAGCTTTTGTGGTTAACGCACAATGATAATTAAACGTCTTAGCCCTCCAGCACCATTCATGATCTACTCCATCAATAAATAATTTTTCATCCATAAGGCCTACTATCGTTAAGACGTCTTTATGCAACAAACAGCCTGAGCTTATTAATTCCGTGACCTGAAGGACGTGCTGAACTTGGGGAAATGGTCTGAATCTTCGTATTCTGGGATTGTACGGCTTATTTGTTTGAATATTTATTGCCATTGGTCCAATCGCACCAACACTTACTCCATTCTCAAGCAGCAACTGGTAATCCTCGAACAACTGTCTAACCATATTATCCGACGGACAACTATCCTGATCGAAAATAATCAAATATTCTGCGCCGCGGGAGATGGCCATCTTTAGCCCAATATTCTGTGCTGCCGCAACCCCTAAATTTTGATTATTAAATATGTATTCAATTTTCAGTTTTTTTAACTCCCTAATCTCCTTTAAAAATTCAAGGTTTAAGTGTCTAACTGAATTATCAATTAAGATTATGCTATTAACTTGCGGAATAATAGCATATATATTTTTCGCTAGTTCATCTATTACTGGGTTATATAGAACTATGACTGCACTAGTATATGGCATCGCATTTAATGGTATTAACCCATGAATTTAAAACTACAATTATAATAAAATGATTTGTATCAAAAATGTAAGGATTTGTAATTGCATAACAAACGTAAATTAAGTAGGTTATAAATATTACGTTTTTAGCCTTCCCCCATCTCTGAATGACCATAAATATGTGATATAGCAAGTAAATAAGAAAAAAAAGAACACCTAACTGGTTGAAGATATAAAGAGTCTGCAATTCATAATAAGTACTTGTGGTGTAATCTCTGAAGCTTGATTTGACTTGTAAGGTATTTCCCAAACCCTGGCCCAGCATGGTTGAAAAAGGATTCTCAAATACATCTTTTACAAGATAAGCAGCTTGATCATTCCTAGCTCCAATCGAGCTTTCCTGCTTACTTTCTAGGGTACTAACTACATATTCAGAAATATAGGGACTTAAAAAAACTCCGGCAATAACAAAAATTAAAATTATTAACAAGTAAGCATTATTAGACCTTTTCCCTTCTATACGTAAAATGCAATAAATGATATATAAAGCACCCGCAATTAAAAATGCAAAATTTCCGGCCAAAATTAGCCCTATGATAAGTATCGTTAGCGTTAAATACTTCCCTTTAATAAGGTTTGTTTCATTGGTTAATATTATGGATACAAGAAGTAAAGCACTGCCTCTAATTTGTATTCTGAAAAAATACCCGTTATAGGTATAGATATCGCCCCAATCTTTCTCAATAAAGAAAAAACGTATTGGCAAGTACTCTTTCGGACCTATATAGAATAAAACAAAAAGAAATATAGAGATTAGAACTATAGCTTGCAAAAGATTTAACCAGATAAACCACTTCAATGCATATCGATTAACGGTTACAAAGTAAGCGAGACCGACAGTAATTAAAGTAATAAAAAATTTTGTGCTTATGAGTAAATTATTATCTGTCAATAACACTGTATACAACAGGTTTAGGCACAACGGCACTATTAACAGACCAAGTACAATAACGATATTCTCACGCGTAAATCGATAGACTGCAAGCGTTACAAACAAGATCGCTAACACAGACATATTCATGATCGGTGACAGAAAAAAAAAGGGCACTAATCGCGTAACGCAAAATACACTTATAATAAACAAAAGATCAACGACACGATTTTTATTTTGGGCTATCATATAATTGCTAGTTCGAATAGTCTGTAAGCTAATATAGCTAACAGAAAACTAGGATCTATTAACGGAGTGTCTTTAAAGGCAATTTCATGGCATCTTCAATGATGCCATGATAATTGTTTGCAAAACTAATCGTTCGCAAATAAAGGTCGCTTTTTGTTAAATCATCTGAGTTGTGAGATGTCACTAGGTTCTGCCACAGCTCTAAGAGAATGTCCGCCAGAGCTTCCGCATCATGAGGATCAAAAAAAATTCCTTTCGAGGGACTTTGTTCTCGATGAACAGGGATATTTGACAGTACTATGGTTTTAGCAATACTTTTCGCTTCTTCAACTGTTGAACTCCAACCTTCAAAAAGAGACGGATTTATTAAAGCCGTACAGCTTTGCATCATTACTAAAACTTCCCGATAAGGAATAAGGCCTAGTAGTAAGATATTTTCATCTAATTTATTTTGGGAAACAAAGTTTGTTAGCATGTTGATATGTTCTTCTCCAACCCTGTAATCCCCCATTTGACCACTCGTTACAAGTTTAATGTCAACCCCCCTATCTTTTAAGATCTTAACAGCTTTAAAAACTACAATATGATTTTTATGCTGCCAAAATTGATTGGGCAAGTAAAAAAAATTATTCTCAATATTATACTTCGATTTAATTGAGCTGAACATATCTTTCATCTCCTGAGGTCCTAGGTCATTTTCAGGTTGCGAAACAAACTGTAAGACACGAACTTTATCTTCATTTGTTTTCGAAAAATTCTTATAATCATCAAAAGCGCTGTTGCTGCTAAGAATTACTAAATCACTTCTCTTTATTAATTTATGATAAAAAGAGAAATTGTTTTTAAGCGCTTTGGGTGTCCATAAATGTGGATAATGCATACTTTGAAAATCCGGTATCCAATTTAGCACTTTAAATGCATGATTTTTACTGACGTAGTTAGAGTGCGAAATGACATCTATTTGATATTTTCTCAGTACCTGGTTAAGAAGTATGTTATAATGAAATATCCTTTCGGAGATCTTATCTATAAACCACTGAGGATCTCTCCGCGTTAATATTTTAGTTTTAACAATTGTAGCGAACGGTGAAAAAGCATCTATATATTCCTGGTCGATACCATCAGGGACAAACAAATAAATCTCCACCTTCTTACGCTTGACAGTTGAGATCGCGTAAAATAAATTTTTTAAATAATTTATTCCCCCTTTGTAGGTCAAAGGGAAATTCAGCAAAAAAGCTACTCTAATCATTAATAAGGGTTTTATAGTAATTCACATAACCCTTCAGGCCATCTTTAATATCAATTTTCGGTTGCCATCCCAAAGTTGAAGTTTGATTCAAATCGGCCCAAAAGTGCAGGGGGTCGCCCTCCTTTATTTGGCCGTTAAAGCTTACGTTAACAGGCTTGTTAAAAGCTTCGCATAAATAAGAAATCACACTTTCTATTTCAATGCTCTTACCACTTCCTCCATTAACTACTTTATAATCAGTTAAATTATTAGCTAAAAAAAACAAGAGATTAACAGCATCTGATACATGAATCCAATCCCTCGTTTCTTTCCCTGTGCCAAAAAAAACTACCTCGTTTGACTGTTGAATCTTTCTGCAGGCATCCCATAATAACTGCTTTTTCAGACCCTCACCATAAATAGAAAAGTAACGAACTATCCCAATTTTAATGTTAAAGTTCCTATGATAAGACAAACAAAGTTCCTCAGCAATCTTTTTATGAAATCCATAAGGAGAAACAGGTGTGGAAATCATATCCTCCCTTATAAGTACATTACCAAGATTTCCCTGAACTGCAGGGCTGGATGGGTAAATAAATTTACAATCTGGATTTTGCAGTCTAATATATTCTAAAAGTGACAACGTACTTTGAACGCTTTTTTGGTAATCCTCATATGGATTTTCCCTTGAGAAGGCTACTGAACCGCTTCCAGCGCA
Organism: Pedobacter superstes; assembly: GCF_037622515.1. Taxonomy (NCBI): domain Bacteria; kingdom Pseudomonadati; phylum Bacteroidota; class Sphingobacteriia; order Sphingobacteriales; family Sphingobacteriaceae; genus Pedobacter; species Pedobacter superstes. The sequence continues at coordinate 52,496 of NZ_JBBJCN010000005.1, read as the reverse complement.
ATGAATAATTAAATCAAACTTTTTATTTATATTCATCAATGAGTCAAACGTAACGGTTGATTCTACCCAATGGTCAATTCCCCACCTTGAATATTCATCGGAATACCATTTACCATGTCCCATGCCGGTGACCAAATAACCTTGCTGTTTAAACATTTTAGCCGCATATCTTCCTAAGAAACCATATGCACCCGTAATTAATACATTCATACTATTGATGTTATCTGAGTGTTTATTTTCATTTGATTAATAAGTACGGCCCCCTTTTGACAGATTTATATTTTGAATTCTTATAAAACTAAAGATCACCACTGTATGACGAACTAGCATGATAAGCGATCGGCAAATCTCCTGAACTACGCAAAAATTGCAAATAGACTTGTTCGTCTAGAAAAATGCTTTCTATTATTTCATTCCCTCTCACCCACTCCCCTTTTTCGAAATTATATCTTTTTATAATCTTCGACGGATTTCCTACTACCATACTAAAAGGCGGTATATCTTTAGTGATTAATGCTTTAGCTCCAATAATAGATCCATGACCGATCCTTATGTTACCAATAATTCCAACATCATGTCCTAACCAGCAATTAACTCCAATTTGAATAACCTTTTCAAAACTATTCCCGGATTTTGCATACGGGATTAAGGGATCTTGGAACTTATGATCACTACAAATAAAAGAACATTTATTACCAAAGATACAATACTCTCCAACTGTAATTAATTTGCCGACAGAAAAGAAATTATCCCTGCCGATGTAGGAGTTATTACCAATAATAAGCTGGGCATCCTTATTTTTTCTATTATTAATAGTAAATAAAGTGGATTCCCCTATAGTACAGTTTCTTCCTATTGAAATATTATCAATACCTAATATTTGCACTTTGGGTGCTAAAAACGCGCTCCAAGAAATATTAGAAGTCTTATATCGCTTGAATCGATATTTAAATTTACAAAGGAGAATCTTTATTTTTGTTATTACCAAGGATTTATACTTTTGAACCACTCCATAGTGGGGACTTTGCATCCCAGTCAATTAGCGTTGCAAGAGCTTGTCTTGACATCTTTTCACTCTCTAATATAAAATCTCTTTTATTGGGGTAAATATACCTTTCAATTTTTTTAATATCCAGCGTCATTATAACTCCCTTAGATAATAAATACATTAAGCTAATTACACTGGTTGAGAAAATTGGATAAACGTTACATTTGTTCAACAAAGAGGTCCAAAGTTCAATTGGATAAGCGCTAAAAGCTTCACGATTAATAATTTTAACATTATAACTCTTATTTAACTTTTCACGAAGCCTATCGATTATTATTTCGGATCCACGAGGATGATTTTTTAAAATTATAAGGGTGCCGCTTTCTGCAGTCTCATTAATAATTTCTTCATATAGTCCTAATTCATTCTCAAATGTACTTAATCCTGAATTTGCCAAATTGCTTAAAAGATATAAATTGCACGGGACCTCATTATCCTTAAGCAAGTCATTACAATAATTAGCTAATTCAGGAATCTGATCTGCCAGATCAGTAAAAACCTTCTTTCCAAACTCTCTAGATGGAATCATTAGTTGTTTTCCTTTAAGATAACTCCCTGTCCAATCCAGAGGCATAGAAAGAATAGAGGCCGTAAACTTATAACGAGCCGGAAAGTGCCAGAAAATTAGCTGTTTTAAGACGGATTTAAGCACAGGCAGTGGGGCATTAAAAAAATCTTTAAAGGAGAGACCTATAGCAGATTCATCTCCAACCAAGCCAAAGGAATCCCCATATTCAAAGCGAAGAGAAGTTGGATATGTATTTAGGATAAGCTGAGTACCAAAACTACCGTAATCTCTTGCGATAAAAATTTCTTCAAAATCATAATTGAGCATTTTTACTCGCAACTTTGAGATAGATTTCTTATAATTTGACAATGATATCTTTCTCATATCACTTTCATTAAGAAAAACAATGTCATGCCAGGGAAATATTGAAGCTAACTTTAATATAGCATTTTTAATTGGTGATTCATTTGCTGAAGGAGCATATGTGTCATATATCAATAGTACCGCTTCTGGATCCTTTTTTGCAATCACCTTATTATACCAAAGAAAAGCGATATAAGCTGCAATAAATTGTGTTGGGCCCTGTACTGCTAAAAGAGTCGTTTTAGAATGAGGTAATCCGTTATCCATTAAACACTACACTTTAAACAAATACATAATATTCGATTTTAGTCTTCTAAACCTGACTTACTTACGTTGTGACGTAATTTCCATTCGCCTTTATCATCCTTATCCCATAAGTGGGGTGACCTAAATTTATCGCAAAGCTCATGGAAATGCCCAGGCTTCATGCCAATGTACTCCATGATCTCGTTAAAATACCTGTCGGGGAATTCACCATCAAAACGATTTACGAGAGCGACACCTTCTTCACGCGTAATGTGTTTATTTCTTATTTCCTGAGAAGCGTCATAAGATGCGCGCCCAATTCCAAATTTTATGTGGGTGGTATAAAAATGCAAATCATCAATTTTATCATCTATACCACTGTATTTACTGTAGGTTCCTTGAGTTCTAAAAGGCCTGGCCTTAAATCCTGTATTTTCGATTGCATAATAGTAAACTTCTTGAGGAGTCCACTTTAAGTAATAACCCAAATAATGAACTTCTATATTAGCTTTTTCCAATTCTTCAGCTTTTGGAGGCAAAAAGGTTAAAATATCTGATAGCCTTACATCATAGCTATCAATTAGTTCCGGTACAGAAACTCCACCCAAAAAAATATCTTCTAAATGATCGAAGCTATGGTAAGATTTATCCCGTAACGATGTCATATTATCAGCAATAGGATTACCATATTCGGCCTCATTTTCACCGTAGAATACTAAATTAATTCCATGCTTAGCTGCAATTTTTGGCGCCAGATTTTTTTGTCCCAGAATAAACGTCTGAAATGGATGTAGAAGGTTCTCGATTGAAAGCCTGGTTAAAAGCTTCATTACTTTTCCATTTCTATAGAACGAAATATTATCAAACCCGCTATCAAGCCAATTTTTCCAATTTTTAAGTCCATAATCAGTATAAAGAATGGGTGGCCACGTCACCGTTAAAGGATTCATGCCGTATTTATACTTTAAAACGTGAGATTGATAGGCACTATCCTTTCCTCCGCTCCCGGGTACCAAGCAATCATAAGAGCCATCATTCTTTCGGTGCTTATCAAGAAGCTTAATTAATTCTTCTTCACGAGTTTCCCAATTGATACTTTCTTTAATCTCTGCCGTGCGACATGCATCACAAATACCATGTTCATCAAAATTCATGGTAACTTTCTTGCTGTCTTTCGTATGTCTAAATTCAACTGTTGAAGCTGGGCGCTGGTTAGACATAACACATTTTTCGCAAAATTTTACGTCTTGCGGCAAGCCGTAATAAGCTTCAAGATTGCCTTTTTCTGCCATTATAGTAAATTATTAGTTGTAGCCCAATTTTTATAGATAGATAGTCCCTTTTCTGAACTTTTCTCTGGATGAAACTGTGTTGCAAATATATTATTTTCTAAGATGGAAGAACAATATTCAACACCTTCATAATTTGTTTTCGTTAATATGCATGACTCATTTGAGGGCTGCACATAATAAGAATGCACGAAGTACATAAATTCTTGATCACTTAAAGAATTAAGTGGGGTGTTTGCCCAAGCTTGCTTAAAAGCGTAAAGACGATTCCAGGCAATTTGAGGCACCTTAATTTTCTTTTTATCTTTTGATGAAGGAAATTTTTTAATTACTCCTGGGATTAAGTCTAATCCCTTTCCTGAACCGAATTCCTCACTTTCGGTAAATAGTAACTGCAGCCCTAAACAAACCCCAAAAATGGGTTTACCAGCTTTAACAACTTCCTTTATAGGATTAATAAGTTCTAAATTTTCAAGGTTATTCATTGCCTCTATAAAAGCTCCAACCCCTGGCAAAATAAGTGCGTCAGCCTCCAAGATGTCGTTTTTATCGGTACTGATTTTGGTTCCCAAACCAATAGTATCACAGGCTTGCTTTACACTAAACAGATTACCCAACCGATAATCGATAATAGTTACTTTTTTAGCTTTACTCATCATATCCTACAATCAATATTATTCGACTTTAATATATTCTTTACCTCAGAAATACTACAGGGCTCAAAAATATGATAACTTCTTTTTTGTTTCAAAAACTCCACATTTCCCTCCAGACTAGAAACTTCTGATTCATTTTCTCTTATAAAATGATAATGCAATAAAGAAGAGAGGGCAACAGCATCTGCAAATCCATCATTAAATACAGAGGTAACGTGCTCCGCTTTAGCAGCGCCCCCATGGGCTATTACAGGAATGCTTACCAGAGAACTAATTCTAGATATAAGTTCCAAATCAAATCCTTCACCTGTTCCTTCCCTATCTACTGAAGTTATCACTAACTCGCCTGCACCTAGTTCATCTGCCTTTTGCGCCCATTCAAGAACATCAACCCCAGTGTACTCCCTGCCATTATCTGTATATGCAAGATAACGTCCATCTGTTTCCTTGATTGCCTCAATAGCGATGACAATTGTAGATGAGCCAAACATTCTTGACGCCTCCTTAACCAACTGATGGTTATTTATTGCGGCGGTATTTAAACAAACTTTATCGGCACCAGCTCTTAAAACTTCTTTAATGTCTGAGATACTCCGAAGACCGCCACCCACTGTAATAGGAATAAAGATGCTCTTGGCGGTTTCAGATATAATATCATGTAAACTATTACGCTCGTATAATGAGGCAACTACATCCATAAATATCAGCTCGTCGGCACCTTGTTCATAATAATACTTCGCAAAATCAGAAGGCTTACCCAAAACTCTTAATCCTTCTAGGTGAATGCCTTTTACAAGATTTGGTCCTTTAATATCTAAACGGGGGATAATTCTTACTGTCTTCATTAATTATATGCGTTGGAAAAATATTCTGCTAAGACCCAGTCTGCCATGGTATCTATATCAATACTTCGATTTTCAGGCATTAGCACTTTTTTTACCTTTTTAAAAGTACTTAGTGGAGCAACTTCCAATGACGAAACTCTTATTAAATAAATTGAGCCGTTGTATGTATACACTTGAGGGCAGTCTTGCCTACGTTGAAATTCCCCTCGTTTTGATTTTTCCAAATATCCGAATTCATTCTCCTCGAAGATCGTGAAATAAGGATTTTCTTTCGACTCTTTAACCGTTACCACCATATCACATTCTAGATCAAATGTATCTATAACAGCTTTATGATCTGATGAATTTCTAAACGGTGAGGTAGGCTGTAATAGCATGACAGCTTCGAATTCTTTACCATTTCCCTTGTAATAATTCAAAGCGTGTAATAAAACATCGTAGGTATTAGCTATATCAGAGGCAAGGTGTTCAGGTCTTTTAAATGGAATTTCAATGCCTCTTTGTTTTGCTATAGCTATTACATCATCATCATTAGTTGTAATACATATTTCAGCATCTAGGTCCATGTTTTGCAAGGCAAAATCAATGGAATAACTAATTAGAGGTTTGTTATTTAACAGCTTGATATTCTTTCCCGGAAGACCCTTAGACCCCTTTCTCGCGGGGATAACGTATAGCACTCTCATTATAATCTAATATGCTTTATATCTTCCTGTGCTTTGGTAAAATCACTGTATTTGCCAATATCCAGCCAATAACTTAACAGAGGATAATGAACTAAACTTTCTTTCTCTTTTTGAATAAGAAGATCCATCATATCGGTCGCATTATAATAATCGCCTTTTTTGAACAGATTTCTTAATTCAAATTTCATTAAATAAATTCCACCGTTTGAATAATACGTGTATCGCGGCTTTTCTTTAAAGGCTGAAACGTGATGGTCATTAGTTTCCAAAACAGCATATGGGATATTTACCTCGTAAGGGATGCTTGCAAGTGCCATACTGGCATTTTGATCTTTATAAAACTGATAAAAATCCTCGAAATCAATATTTGTTAAAAGATCTGAATTCATCACCAATATATCATGGTATCCCGATTTGCTTATTAAAGATAAAGCTCCCAGCGTTCCTAAGCCTTCAGTTTCTTCTATATAAGAAATACTTACTCCTTTAGGTGAACCATCACCAAAATAGTCCATTATCTGCCGCTTTAAATATTTAACACTAATAAAAATCTCTTTTATGCCATATGAGATAAGACGGTCTATATTATGCTCAAGAATAGGCTTGCTGCCTACTTTAAGCATAGGTTTAGGTTGCGTATCGGTTAAGGGCTTTAGTCGCTCTCCTCTGCCTCCTGCCATAATTAACGCGGCAACAGGAATAACAGTCTTGGTTATTTTAAGATCTAAAACTTCCAATAAATAAAACTCGTCGTCGACTAGAGGTATTAAACTAATATCGGCCTCTCTGAAGGACTTTATTCGATCGATATTATTGTTTGACTCTTTTAAATACTTAAAATTAGTGTTCATAAAAGACTCGATTGAATACGAAATTTCCAGCCCTTTTAAAAGGCCTCTCCTGATATCACCATCCGTTAACGAGCCTACCAGTTTGTTTGTATCATTAATTACAAATAATGTTCTACTGACACTATCCTTCAAGATATCTAATGCACGCAAAGCTGCCCGTGCTTCCTGGTTTACTTTAACAATATGCTGCCGGTTATTATTCATGACCTGTTTTTAAAATATTTATTATAGCATCTGTTGCACCCGCTTTATAATATATATTGCCGCCTAAATATTCCGGAGTATTTTCAATGGCTGCAATAGACACATCTATTGCTCCTGAGGTTATATCTGTTTGAATTACATTGTTTCCACAGGCTCTGCCATGTTGCCGCTCCCCTAAATTGATAACATATTTACCAAAGGAAGCTGCTTCTATTATCCCACTAGATGTATTTCCCAGTAAGAAATTGCTGTGCTTCATAACGGTGAAATAACTTTGAGTACCTAAATTCTCAATAAGAAATACGTTTTTCAGACCAGAAAATCTCTCTTTGAATATCTCTCTAATGCTGTTACCGCTAGTGTCAACATTAGGCATCGTAATTATAAACTGATATTTTTTGGATGCTTCTATTATCGAATAAGATAGCTCTTCAGCATACTTAATATTAAGATCTACATTAATAGTTTCCGGATGGAACGTTGTAAGAACCGTAGGTACGGTTAAGTCAATGCCCCATTTAGCTTTAAACTCTTCAATGCTTAATAACCGAATTGTTAATAAATTATCTAAGCTCAAAGCACCTACATGATATATATGATTTGGTTCATCAATCATTTCCTCGATACGTCTCTTATACTGTTCTGTAGACGTAAAATGAATCATCGATGCATGGGAAAGCGCATGTCTAAAAACATTATCAATAGCACCTAAAGTTTTCTCTCCACCATGTAAATGGGCAAATTTAACTTGAAAAGGAACACTTGCCATAACAGCAGCAAACATTTCATACCTATCTCCTAAGCAAAATACAAGGTCAAAGTTCTTATAATGTTCTTTCCAGAATGTAGAAAACTTCATCATGGTTAAGCTCATCGCTGTCGCAATGCCCTCTTTGCTGTCAGAAACCAGCATGGACTCGATGGTGTAATTTACAGTGAACCCCTCTTCTTCAATTTGACGGATGGTATAGCCATGGAAATGAGATAAATGAGTTCCAAAAGCAATGATTTCCAGATCAAAAAAGGCATCTTTTTGCAATTCCTTTAGTAAAGGAAGATAGATGCTAAAATCTGCTCGCGAGCTTGTTAATACACCTATTTTCATTCCAAATCCTCAAATCTTAGTTTACTACCTGCAGCTAAGTCCTTATTTACAGTCTTACCAATAACTTCCCTCAATCTCATTGGAGAGATTCCATTACCTGGCCTAAGCATAATTAAATCAGATTCCTTTAAGGAATCACCTTGGGTTAAACTTTTAATCAAATGAATACTTTTTCTTGCAATTTCTATATTCTTTTTTTCAGAAGAGCTGGGTTCTTTAACTGATGACCCTAATGCGCTTTCGATATTCCGGATAGCTGTAACCATTGCCTTCAATTCATCTGGTTCTAACGAGGCACTATGATCCGGGCCCGGTGAAGTTCGATCTAAGGTAAAATGTTTCTCTATCACGTTAGCGCCCAACGCTACTGCAGCAATCGGCACCTCAATGCCTAAAGTATGATCTGAATAGCCAATATTTACACCGAACCTATTTTTAATGCTTTCCATGGCCATTAAGTTTACATCCTGATAGGGAGTAGGATAGTCTGTATTGCAGTGTAAAACTGTTATACGAGTATTTAATTTTGCATTTGATTGAAGAACTGTTAATGCTTCGCCAATTTCTAACATATTACTCATTCCCGTTGAAAGAATAATTTCTTCTGCAAGGTGAGCAACTTTTTCAAGATAAGGTAAATTAGTAATTTCTCCGGAGGGGATTTTAAAGAGTCTGATTCCAAGTTTGTATAAAAAGTCAAGGCTCTCGAGGTCGAATGCCGTTGATAAAAAATTTATTCCCTTTTTGGAACAATACTTCACCAAAACATTATGATCCTCTTCAGTTAACTCTAGCTTTTTAAGCATCTGAAGTTGTGTTTCTTCAATTCCGGTATTATTATTTTGATATTCTGCTTTCTGAGCAGCGGGGCTAACTAACTTATCAGCCTTAAATGTCTGGAACTTAACAAAGTCAACGCCTGCTCTGGCTGCAGCATCAATAAGCACTTTAGCTGTTTTAAGATTGCCGTTGTGATTGACACCTGCTTCTGCTATGATTAATGTTCTTCTCATAAATGTCAAATATTAATGGGGTTAGCAGGGTTCCCAGCAACTATTTCTCCGCTATCAATATTTTTAGTTACAACTGCACCAGCACCAATAATTACATTGTCGCTTATTTTTATTCCTGGTTTAATCACGGCATTTGCGCCTATAAAACTATTATTTCCAATACTTACATTTCCTGTCAATACTGCACCTGGGGCTATATGAACATAATCGCCTATCTGGCATTCATGCTCAATTATGGAAGACGAATTACAAATTATACCTTTTCCCAAACGAGCACATGAATTTATTACTACGCCTGGCATAACTACATTGGCCCCTTGCATTGTTACGGTATCTGAAACTATAGCTGAAGGATGAATCAGACTTGGCAGATGGCTTCCCTTCTCAAGTAAGTTCTCAATAATTGATTTCCTTATTGCATTATCTCCAATAGCTATAAAAATATCTACATGCTTGATTGAATTATATACTTCATAATTATTTTCTGAACCTAGATAAACAAGTTTATAAGGGTTCTCTATAATGACACGGTTTTCGCAATATCCTTTTATTGAATATTTATTCGCTAAGAGTAGGTCCAATACCACATAAGCGTGACCAGAATATCCTATAATTACTGCCTCTTTCACAACCTTACACTGCTTGGAATATTAACTAATCTGTCTGCAATCCATTCACTATTGCTCAGATTTCCTCTTTCAGCTTTTGAAAACATCGGTAAACGATGCATCAGCTCCCAGCAAGGCCTAGTCATTACCCCATTATTATTTGAAAATTTTAAAAACGCCTCGCGTTGGTCCTTGTCATTTAAAAGAATAGCGTTCAACCAGTAATTCGCCTTTGAACTCTCGACCTCTTCAATTAGAGTAATATTTATAGATTTAAAATACTCTTTATAAAAAGACGCGAGCTCTCTTTTATTATCCACAAAGGTATCCAGTTGTTCGAGTTGAGCACAAGCTAATGCAGCATTTAAATTGGGCATGCGATAGTTATATCCAATTTCGTCATGAATAAAGGCCCATGGATGCGTTTGCTTAGCCTGAGTAGTTAAATGTTTTGCCCTATTAGCTATTGCAACGTCATCGGTCACAATCGCTCCTCCGCCCCCTGAAGTAATTGTTTTATTCCCGTTAAAACTAAACGTCCCTATTAATCCAAATGTCCCTGTATGTTTCTCTTTGTAATAACTTCCTAAAGACTCTGCAGCATCTTCAATCAAACTAATATTCCACTTTTCACAAAGAGTGAAAAGCTCATCTACACGACATGGAAAACCGAATGTATGCATAGGTATGCATGCTTTTATTCTTTTACCCGTATGTCGATTATAAGTAAAACCGTCTGATCTAAGTAGCGCATTATCCTCTAAAAAAGCTTCGACAGCATTTGGAGACAGGCCGAGTGTATCATTATCAACGTCGATGAAAACCGGACTAGCTCCCATGTATGAAATAGCATTTGCAGTTGCTATAAAGGTTAAGCTTTGAGTTAGTACTTCATCATGCGCAATAACATCTGCAAGAATTAAAGCCATGTGTAATGCATTGGTACCATTTACTATTGCTACCGCATATTTAGCGCCTGTTATATCACACATCATTTCCTCAAACTTATTTACATAGGCTCCTACAGACGAAACAAAAGTAGATTCAATTGTATCAAGCACGTACTTTTTTTCATTCCCCTTAAAAACTGGGGCATGTAAAGGAATAAAGTCTTTCCCAGGAAACTGGCTTTTGATTGTATCTGTAATATTTTGGAATAGTGAGCCCATCTTGAGTTAGATATTATAAATTCCTGCCTTATATTGCTTTAAATTTTCAGGATTTTTAAACCACTTTATAGTTTCAGCGAGCCCTGTTGCTAAAGTATGTTTAGGTTGCCAGTTGGTGTATTGTTTTATTTTTTCATTTGACCCATACAAACGGAAAACTTCAGATTTTACAGGTCGGATTCGCTGTTCATCAGAAACAATCCGGGCTTTAGGGTTTATTTGACGGACCAATTCCTGGGCCAATTCTGCTACCGATATTTCAGTTTGAGTAGCTATATTGCATTCATGTCCAATCAGTTCATCACATTTCGCTATGGCTAGGAAACCATCAACTGTATCTTGCACGTATAAAAGATCACGTGTAGGAGTTAAATCTCCTAACTTTACTTCTTCGATATTATTTAGCAGTTGCGTGATAATGGTAGGTATGACTGCCCGTGCAGATTGTCTTGGACCAAACGTATTAAAAGGTCGAACAATAGTTAAGGGTAAATCAAAACTCCTATAAAATGAATCAGCTATACAATCTGCACCTATTTTAGATGCCGAATACGGAGATTGTGGCTGGCGAGGATGCTTTTCGTCTATAGGAATATATAGAGCGGTTCCGTAAACCTCTGATGTCGAAGTTACAATAACCCTACTAACTTTTAAGTCTTTAGCCGCTTGAATAATGTTTAGAGTGCCCTTTACATTAGTATCTATATATGAATCTGGTGAATGATAACTGAAAGGGATAGCTATAAGAGCTGCAAGATGAAAAACCACATCAACTCCTTTCATGGCTTTACGCACTCCATTAGGGTCCCTTATGTCACCAGCAAAGACTTCTATCTTATCTTTTATTTCAGGTGATAATGTATCAAGCCAGCCCCACGAGTTAAAAGAATTATAGTAAACAAAAGCACGAACACTATATCCTTCATTTATTAATGTTTCTGTAAGGTGAGAGCCAATAAAGCCATCAGCCCCGGTTATAAGAATTAGTTTGTTAGTGAGCATCTTTTGTTATAATATTTTCAACTATTGACTTCAACTTATCTTTATATTCCATATTCTGGTCATGAGACAAGTAATATTCCCTTTGATCATCCACCTTCTTTGAATTGATATCGCCACGTTCATTCCACTGTTCTATAAACTGAGAAGGAAAATCCTGTAATTCAGTACAGAACTTAATTGCCTCTACGTTTTCAAGACCTTTAAAATGGACATAGTATTTTAGTACATTATGAGGACTGGTTAAATTTATGCCATCGTCGTATGCTAAGGCAAAATATGGTTTCTTGAAAATTAATGTCTCTATGAGCATGGAAGTAAGTCCTCCCATTACAAATTCAGAGTTTTTAATAAGAGATGGGTAATAATCAAGAGATGGTTGTATGGCATAACTTGCATCTTTCTTTAAATAAGCATCTTTCAGTTGTGGGTCAATAACTAGGTGAGGTAAATCTTTATCTGCTATTGAGTCCTTACTATGTCTCCAAGGATGGGGGCGATACAGTAATTTAACACCTGAAAAGATATGCTGATTATCTTCCATAACCTGATTGATTTTTGTAATAATCCCTGCTTCATCAAAGGCTACCGCCGTGCCTACAAATAATATGTATCTAAAATTGAAGGAAGATGGAAGGTCCCTGTCACGATCTTTAAAATAATGGTTAAACCGTGGTGTGCCCAATATGAAAATATTCGATTTCTCAATACCTTGAATTTCGGTAGCATGCTCTAAGCTCTGTTGTGACCAAACTCCCAGATAATCTGGCTTTTCAAATAAGATTGATTTACTTGAAAGGTTGTCCCAATTATCAATTAGAAAGAGTGACGGTATGTGGAATTTCCTGCAAGCCTGAACAATATCCACCCCAATTGGATCGTAGGCTGATGATGGAAATAGAACAATATCAATCTTATTCTTTTCAATAGCTGATAGAAGTAAGGGGTTTATTAAATGCAGTTTTTTAAACTTGCTCTCATAATAGTTAAAAAAAGGTGTGCGAGAAAAAATCCTAACTTTGGATTTTTCTTTGAACTTTCTTAAAAAGTCAAACTTCAGCTTTACACTTTCTGATAAAATTAATTTAATTGTATTATAAAAAGATTCAGGCTTATAATATGTTCTATATGTACGAAATTTAAATGAGCTACATTGATTTCGATTTTTATACATCAAAACATTAAAGTAACTATAAGACCTTCCCTTTTGCTTGGGATCTTCGGTGTAGAACCCTAAAAAGTTGGGTTTGTTAATTAACTGCTCTCTTATAGTAATTTGGTCTGAACCTAAAAAGTAACAATCGTATTCGCTTTCCAAAGCCCGCAATGCATCACTTTGTATATAATTTCTTATATACTCATTACCGGTAATAACGACTAATATTTTACTTTTAATCATTTCAGATTTTTAATCACTTCCACCAGAGATTCACTATCCAGACCATGTGCCTTTAGAACTTCAGAATTTAAGCCAGACTTAGGTAATCCGCTGATGCCCAGCATCGTTATGTTTCTATCTTTAGTAAGTTTATTCATTAAAATTACTTTGGCAATTTTTTCACCAAAACCACCCTCTAAATAATGGTTTTCGACAATGACCAATGGGCCCAAATCATTTGTCAATACACTTTTCAACCATGCTACATCACAGGCGTTTGCCCATGGCGTTGCTATAACCTTACATTCTATTCCATGTTCTGAGCTTAATTTTTGGGCTGCTTTTAACGCTTCAATAGTAACAATCGGACCAAGTGTTAAAAATGTAGTATCTCCTCCTTTTCTTAAAAGATTTCCTTTACCTATTTCCAGAGTTTTTATCTGATTAAATTCCTCCCTACTTTCAATAGGTATTGATGCCAATCGAAGGTAAGAGCTAGCTTCATTGGATCTTATAGCCCAATTAAGAGCTAGATTGACTTGGAATGGAGAGACTGGTTCTATAATTGTAATATCCGGCATAGCCGACATAGCCGCTATATCTCTTACCGCCTGATGCGAACTTCCAGGGCCACCAGGCAAAACACCTGCTAAAGACCCAACATACACTACCTTACCGCCCTGAGTGCAATTATTGTAAATTTGTTCTGATGCTCTGCTCGTTAAAAAGCAGGCAAAAGAATGCACAACAGGAATAAGTCCGCTAAGCGCCATTGTTCCCGCTTGTGAAACCATATCCTGCTCAGCTATTCCACACTCAATAAAACGTTTTGGGAACTCATTTTTAAACGGAATAAGGCCAGTATCTAAAACAAGGTCCGCATCTAAGGCAACTACCTTAGGGTTGCTTCGAGCTATATTTAATAGCGCTTCCGAATAAACCGGAATCATTCGCTCAGCTCCAGAAGGTAATTTTAATGGTTCAAACTCAACCGATAATGTCTCTGGTAATGAAATATTAAGCGCTTCAGCCTGAGTGTTAATACTTTGCTTTAACTCATTAGCAGCCTTGACATAATCTTCCGGACTTGGTGCACCAGAGTGGTACCGATAATATTCTTCATTTTTCTGCATAGAAGTATGTTCCATAAACGAAACACCTTTGCCTTTAATCGTATCAGCAATTATTGCTAATGGCTTACCTTCAGAACCCGGAGAACCAAGTAAAGTATTAAGAGAATCATAGTTATGACCGTCAATACGATGAACGTCCCAACCAAAGGCCTTAAACTTAGCCTCTAAATCTCCCAGATCACTAACATTTGCAACAAAGGTGTCTGATTGTATTTTATTATGATCTACAATCACGGTTAATTTACCGTTTCTAAACTTTGAGGCCGAGACAAGTGATTCCCAAAACTGGCCTTCCTGGAGTTCTCCATCACCAGTTAACACAAAAACACTACCTTCGACATTTCCTAACACCTCGTTTGCATACAAGAAGCCCTTAGCCTTTGATACTCCCATGCCTAAAGAGCCTGTATTTGTATGTGCACCGGGTGTTTTAGTATCAGGATGACCTGGCAATCCTCCCAGTCGTCGGAGAGCATGAATTTTTTCCATAGGAAGTACTCCCAGAGCCGTATGAACAGCATACAACGCGGGGGCATCATGGCCCTTTGATGAAAAATATCGATCTTCCGCTTTTAATACATTTAAATAAAGCCAGCTTACTATATCTAAACTTGAAAAGCTCCCTCCTAAATGCCCTGAACCGGCTTTTGCAATCATGTATAGGGTGTTAAACCTGGCCATTTGCGCGAATATTTGTGTTTTCTCTTTTGGAGGAACATCAGATTTTATCAAAATATCGAATGCCTCTTTTCCATAGTGAGACAGTGATACTCCTTTTGTAGATGATTCAATTGCCTCAGAAATACTATATGTTATTTGTTCGCCCATTACAATTATAATATGATTGGTTTAATTTTAATTTCCGGTAAAGTCGCTAAGTCTAACTCCAAAAGACGTTCAGCTCTCCACCAGTCGAATTCATTATTAACGTCAAGTCCCTCTTCCTCGGTAGTGATAAACGGGCACAAAACATTGCCCGCTATTGAGTGCTGTTCAAAAACAACCCGGGTCCATGCTATTTCAAGACTCGCATTTTGAACATATACATCAGGTAAGGCTGCGTACTGGCTACTATGCCAAGGCTGTTCTGAAGGGCTTAAAGGCATTAAAGGAGTCATGTAAGCTCCACGAACAACCCACATTTTACCTGGGTGCTGACTACATTTTTCAACGGCACGTAAGGAATGTACTTCGGGTTGCGCTAAAAACTGTTTCATGGCCCGTTGGATAGTCTCTGCCTTTCTAAAGGGACTTGTGGGCCGTAAAATACTAAATATATCATAAGCCCGCTCGTGCTTGTTCATAAAATCAAGAATCCATTCCACCCATTCTATATCTGGAGATTTGGCTCCTGAAATACTCGTGCTACGTAACATCGGCACTTCTGCTCCATAATATCTGGCTATTTTAGCATACTCTTCACTATCCGTAGCACATATTACTGCATCGAAAACACCACTATCAATTGCAGAGCGTATAGAATAAGCAAGAATAGGGTGTCCTCCTAAAAACCGGATGTTTTTATCTTTAATACGTTGCGAACCTGAACGCGCTGGAATAAGTGCAATAGACTTTTTCATTAGATTGCTGATTCTCTCACCAGGAAAGAAATATTTTTGAGTTCGCTATAAACATCAAGCGCCTCAACTCCAGGCTCTCTTGTTCCATTTCCAGAAGCTCCCATGCCACCAAATGGCATATGTGCTTCACTTCCAAAGGTTCCTATATTAATATTGACTACTCCTGATCTTACCCGTTGAGCAAACCACATCGCGCGGTCAACATTTTTTGTATGAATAGCTGCAGTAAGTCCATACTCAGTAGAATTAGCTAATTTTAAGGCATGTGCTATACTTGAAACACGATGCAGGGTTGCTACAGGACCAAATACTTCTTTGGTTGATAATTCGTCTTCCTCTGTTAAGCCATCGATTAGGGTTGGTTCTATATAAAATCCATTTTTTAAAGAAATCTCTTGAGGAGCTTTACCTCCAACTAAAACTTTTCCTCCTCCATTTTTTGCTCTTTCTATAGCAGCAAGAATAGCCTTCTGCTGCCTGGAGTTTATAACCGGCCCCAAATTGCATCCTTCTGTTACACCAAGTTTTAGTGTTTTGGTTTTTTCAACCAGTTTGTCTACAAACTGGTCATAAATGTTTTCAAATATCAAAATACGACTACCTGCTGCGCAACGCTGCCCTGCATTGCTAAAGGCACTTAAAACAGCCCATTGTACTGCTGCATCAAGATCCGCATCATCACAAACAACAAATGGATTTTTTCCGCCCAATTCTAACGAGACACGTGCTAAACGCTCACCGCCGGTTTTTGCAATCCATCGCCCTGTTGAAGTTGACCCTGTAAAACTAATTATAGATATCGAAGTGCTCTCTACAATGCCAACACCTACCGAATCACCTTTTCCCTGAAGAACATTAAATACTCCATCCGGAAGCCCAGCTTCTTTAGATAATTCAGCAATTCTCAAGGCGGTTTCGGGAGCATCCTCGGATGCCTTTAAAATAACCGAATTACCACAAATTAACGCTGGAAATAGCTTCCAAGCAATATTGGCAATCGGAGTATTAGCCGGAACTATTAATCCTGCAATTCCGATCGGCTGGCGTACTGTATGTGAATATTTACCTGGCATGCCTGATGTCAAAGAACGTCCATATAGACGCATTCCTTCGCCGGCAAAATACTTACCTTGCAAAATAGAAGCATTCACTTCCCCAATTGCATCATTTAAGGGCTTACCAGTTTCGATAGCTACTATAGATGCCAAATCATTCTTGGTTTGTTCCATTAGCTTTACCAGTTCGCTTAAAATCCTTCCGCGTTCTATTGGTGTAACAACAGACCAAATATTAAAGCCCTTTTGAGCTGCTATTACAGCGAGTTTAACATCCTCAGCAGTAGAATTTACGAGTGAAGAATATTTATGCCCGGTAGCAGGGTTGTATTTATCAAGGAACTCCTTGTTTTCGACGGACTGTATCTGACCGTCAATCCAATTAGAAATAATTTTATCTGATATCATATGGCAGTCCACCCTCCATCAATCGTCATTTGAGAACCAGTCATATACTTTGACGCATTGCTGGCTAAAAAAACTAAAGCCCCATTATATTCGTCATGATTGGCCATTCTACCTATTGGAATTCTTTGGCAATAAGCGTTCAAAAAACCTTCTTCCTGTCCATTAAAAACCCCCGCAATTACCAAGGTATTTACACGAACTCTCTTTTTGGCCCAGTAAACTGCCAGATAACGACTTAAATTAATTAAAGCAGATTTTGATGCTGCATAAGCTACAGGCTTAAAAAAGACTTCTCCCCTTTCACGTTTGTATTCATACAAGCTCTGATCGGGTGCAACTACACCATATATAGATGAGATATTGATAATTGAACCGCGTAGATTATTTGCCATTAAAGAACCAAAAACTTTGCAGGCCAAAAATACTCCTTTGACGTTTACATTCATAACTTTATCCCAAGAAGTTTCCGGATAATCCTCAAAAGGCCCTGTCTCTTCCAGTGGCGCTTCGGGTGGCGAATCAATAGCCGCATTGTTTATTAAAACAGTAGGGCAACCATAGATATCCTGAATTTCTACAGCGGCGCGTTTTAAGCTTTCGCTATCGGTGATATCACATTTTATAAAGGTAAAGCTATCTTTGTATTGTTCAGAAAGCTCAATGATTAAATCATTCCCCCTTAAATCCAAACCGATTACTTTAGCTTCTTTATGAAGAAAAGCTTTTGAATATTCCAGACCTAATTGCCCCGAAGCACCAGTAATAATTACAATTTCCTCAGAAATATCAAAAAGATTTTCCCTCATACTTCTTCAAGATTAGAACTAGTATTAGAAGAAACCGCTGAAGATAAAGTTTGGTAATCATTATAAATCAAATCACATATTTCTCTTACAGCTCCATATCCGCCAGGCTTACTCAACTGAAATTTCACATAGGGCTTTACTTCGTCATAACAATCCGCTACTGCGATAGCGAAACCCACTTCTTTAAATGCAGCTATATCGTTTATGTCATTCCCAACAAAAGCGGTTTTAGATAAATCTACATTATTATCTTTAGTCCATTTGAGAATTGCTTCAGCTTTGTCACATATTCCCTGAAAGCATTCCACTTTTAACTTTTTAGCTCGAACACTTACAACTGGGTTAACTTCAGTGGATATTATCAATAATTTTAAACCAAGAGCTCTTAATCTGTCAAGGCCTAGACCATCACTTCTCCAGCAGCGAACTGATTCGATACCATTCTGATCAACAACTACAGTGTTATCAGTAAACACCCCATCAAAATCAAATACAATTGATTGTATATGTTTAAATTTCATTTTTAATAGTTGACTTGTATTTAAATAAAGTTTTCAAATAGTAGGTTTTCATCCTCATTAATGTCAACTTTAAGCACTTTACCAATGATATTCTCCAATTCATACGGTGGTAAGCCTCCTCCCGGAGATTTTATCGCAATATCTACCTCGCTAAGAGCATGACCAGCCTTTAAATTTGTTTTAGCTACTAAAGATTTTGCCATTTTCTTTAACGGTCTTTTCTCACTTTCAAGTAACTGTTTATCAGAGCTACCAAGCAATATGGGTATACGGTTTAGGTTTCTAATTAGCTTTCGAAGTCCTTCCGGTTCCAGTGAGAATGATTGGTCAGTTCCTTTCCAAGCTCTATTTAAGGTGAAATGCTTTTCGAAGACGCGAGCCCCTAGCATATATCCAACAGAAGCAGCATCAATACCATTCTCGTGATCTGAAAGACCGATGATAATATCAGGAAACAACCGTTTCAGCTCTGGGATGACGTTGAGATTCATATCTTCAACATCGGCAGGATATGATGCGGTACAATGAAAAACTATTAACTCCCGATTGTGCTCTATAATTGTCTCCACAGCTCTCTTTATATCATTAAAAGTGCCTCCTCCAGTACTTAGAAAAACGGGCTTCCCGAGTTTAGCAATCCTACGTTGTAAGGGCGTATTAAGCAGGTCGCCTGACGCAATTTTAAATGCTGGCATACCTAAATTAATTAGGAAATCCAGACTCTCAAAATCGAAAGCAGTAGCAAAAAAATAAATGTTAATCTGTTTAGCGTAATCGATTAATTCTAGATATTGCTCCTTATTAAATTCTAGTGCCTCCCGGTGTTCCCCATAAATTGAAGCATAGCTGTTTTCACTATTATATGGCTCATTATATAAGCTTTTAGTGTATAAAGTTTTATTATTCCTTTTTTGCAACTTCACTGCATGAGCGCCAGCCTCTTTCGCTGCTAAAAACATTGACTTACAGATCTCTACCTTCCCTTGATGGTTATGACCGATTTCTGCGATCACAAAAACATTGTTCGGATTTGCGACCAAATTTTCTAAGATATTTTTCATCTTTAAATTTCTATTTTGTACTATTTTAGGTTTTGTTAAATTAATTCATATAGTTATACTTTTCTTTCAAAAACATAATCAAAAATTTCACTATTCCCATGTTGATATTTGTCTTTGAATATTAACCCATGATCTTCCAGGAAAGATGTCATTTCTTTAATAGGCTGATTTAGCTCATCCATTTCAATCTGCAAGCTTAATAACTTTTCGCTCTTTAAAACATTTGAAGCGCCTTTAAGAACCTTAAATTCTGGGCCATCAACGTCGATTTTAATAATGGTGGGCGGCAACAAATTAAATTCCTTTACAAGTGAATCTAATGTTTGGGTACGAATCAAATAATTAAACACCGTTTCGTCGCTATTTGCTAATATTTCTGTATCTGATAATCCCATATGCATTGCTACTCCACCGCTAAAACTATTTAGTCCGAACGGAACAACCGAATTTGAATCACTTAAAGCCACATTTATAGGGATAACCTTTTCTTCTAATTTATTTAATTGCACATTCTGACATAATTCTATAAAAGTGCTTGGAACTGGTTCAAATGCATATACCTTTCCATATGCATTCAGTCTGCTTCCTCCAATTAACGAATACGCACCCGTATTTGCCCCAATGTCATAAAAGACTCCCGATTCTGATAAATTGGATGTAACCCAGCTAACCGTCCCAGGCTCCTTTTGGCAGGAGTATAATCTTTGGTAACTCACAGTCGAGCTAATTATCATTCGAATTTTCGAATGAGAATAATCGAGATAGTCAACTATCTTTTGAGATATAAGCAAAATCTTGACCCTCTGCGGGACTATTCCCCAAAGAGAATTAATCAATTTATAACCAGCGTCTTGTAACATTAATTTAACTTTATGCATTAGCTTTATTCAATTTATGCGATGTCTATATAATTAATTTCCAGTGCCGTTTTAAAATTAAAAAGCAGGAAAGAGTGAAACTTAAGATCAAAAAAAACTCTGTATAAATACTGTTCATATCCATTTTCGAGAGTGCTATGTCGATTAGAATTATCAAAAGGCTTACTCCTGAAATAAAAAATAAAAACCAAAAATCATTATCCCAATTATACAATTTTTTGGATAAGACTAAAGAGACATATAAGTATCCGACTCCGGCAATAACCTTTGCGATTATGAGTCCAAATAATGACATAAATGGGACTAATATGGGCGAAAACACTAAAAACAATAAGGAACTTGCCAAGGGTGGATAAATAAGATACTTAGTATTTTTAGACAAGTAAATTCCAGGAGCATAATACATATATAGACTGGGAATTAATAAAGAAAAGCAAACCCAGGGCAAATAGTCAATTATTGGAAAATACTCTTTATTCCCAATTAAAACGATCAGATTGTCGGCAAATAAGCTAATTATAACAAAGCCAAAAAACATCGGAACGATATAAAATGGAATAGTCTTTTTTACAATATTGGTTCCATTTTCTTCTTCAGCGGCTGTTTTAATCAGAAAAGGAACGTAAGACAATTTAAGTATGTTATGAATATTAGTATACAGTGCCCCGAATTTTAAACTTATAGAATATATCCCTAATAATTTCACGTTTAGTAGTAACTGTAAAAGATAACGATCTCCCTGACTTGAAATCGAGGTTACTATTTCGGGAAACACAAAATTAAATGAAAAAGCCAACGGTTCTTTAACATACTTCCAACGCAATGTAGGCTTAGCTAAAAGGAGCATTATAATGGTGTAGGCAATTATAAGGACAATTTTACTTAAAATCATTGCATAAAGATATCCAATGACACCCATATTATAAGCGAAAACAAAGATTAGAGCTGTCGCATTTGTAATAAAAAATGATATTATATTGAATCCAGAATACAAATACGGTCTTTGAAGCACTCTAAATACAACTGTAGGAATTCGGTCAAAAGGTGTTAGAAAAGAAATGATCAATCCTATAAATATATAGGGATAGAAGTCGATGTCTGGGAAAAGACTATCACTGAAAAAATAAACTATTGCAAAAAACAAAGGAAACATCAATATTATGGCCCCCCAACTCGTCAACCATAAACTTCCCAATGCAAATTTTCGCTCATTAGTATTCCATTCGTAATAGTAGCGAGTTATCCCTTGCTCAATATTTAACCCAAGAAAAATACCCAAAATCCCCGATAGTAGGTCAGTTACTGCGATGATGCCATAGTCAGACAAAGATAACTTAGACCAATAAATCGGTATAATCAAAAAAGAGCCAAAACCGGTTACTAAAGTTGATACCAAGTAAATCAGGGTACTTTTAGATTCAGATTTCAAGAGCTTCCTAAAATCCATTATCTAATGTTTGTTTCACGTAAATTTGGATTTGATATTTAGTAATGTCAATCAACACTCTGGCCGCTCATTAAAAATTATCAAAATATTCTGTGGAGAGGACAATTTGGCAAATTGCTCATACTCTAATTCAGTAAATATTACCGATCGTATCTTTCGCTTTATTACACTCTCTGCCTTGTCAATTAAACTGGCTACATACAACTTATTTATATTGCCAACCAGAACCATGTCAATAATCCCCGAGTCTTTTCCATGCGCATAATCTCCCGAGATGTATGCGAGCTTTAAATCACCAAGCTTAGCTACCACTTGGCCGATAATCTGGTCAATTCCGACATACTTTTTAACAATACTCACGATATCCGGAAAAAGAGGATGCATTTTATTGGCTTGGTAAATAACTGTATTTCCTTGAGTATGCATGTGTAATAACCCCGCCTTACTCAAACGATTAAGCTCAATTCTAACAGCATTAGTGGACTCATTGAATTCGACAGCAAGGGACCTTAAATAAGATTTAGTGTCGCTATTTATGAAAAACTTTAAAAGAAGCTTTAACCGTGTTTTAGAAGTAACAATGGAATTTAACACAAGATCGAGTAAAAAAACTACTCGCAAATATACACCTTTTTTGATGAAAGCAAATGTCATGTTCACTTTGAAGCCATTATACTCCTCAAAATCTCTCTGAATAGAATATAAAAACTTGTCAGAAAGAACGCTAAAAAAGCTCCGAGAAAAAATCCCTTATAAAGGCTGAATTCAACGACCTCTAGAGGCATTATAGGCCTATCAATAATCTGGATCAAAGGCATTTCCTTGCGCAAGGAAACTTTTGCAACTTCAAGATTCTGGATCAACTGCGTTAATATAGCTTGATTAATTTGAACATCAAATTGCTTCCTTTGAGAAGGGGTACGCAATACTTGTAAGGCCAAATTTGGGTTTGGATTAGCATCGGAAGAGACTGCTACGCCAGTGATCGAGGAGTTTAACGCCCTCTTGACCGAATCCGTTTGATGTTGAAGTATAGCTACATTAGCTGCAGACTTTCTGGTTTTTGTTTCGATGTAAAAATTTGACACCTCTTTAATGAGAGCCTCTGCAAATTGCTGTGAAAATATCTCATGTGTTGAAATGACCTTAACGGATATTATGCCAGTCTCTTTATCAGGCTTTTCAATCTTCAAATCTTTCGTCGTAATTGCCCCATGGAATAATTTCATTGCAGCATTTTGAGCTAATGAAAACTCCTCTGGCTTTAAGCCAAGGGGAAAGCTTACTGAAGCAAGCAATTTACTATCCACCCATTGGTCGCGAAGATTATTTATTCTAATATAAAGTTCAGCCAGGGTGATCTTAGTGCTATCTATTACAACAGGCGTAAGCAGTGCCTTCTGAATCATGGATCTTGACTTCATTAGCGCCAGTAGATTGCTACTGGCAAAAACCCCACCCCCACTTGCTCCCGCCAAATCTATTCCAAACTGGCCAGCTAAACTCGTATATCCCCCAAGTCCATTACCTGATTGACTTTCTTCCAACACAAACATTATTTCAGCTTTGTAAGCCGGCTTCTTTGTGTACCCATACATTACTCCTAGAAGTCCACCCAAAATTATTGCCAATACGAAAATGGGCCACCTTTTTAATAAATATTTGTACAGGTATTGAATTCGAAGGATGATTTCCTTCATCGATATCTCATCGTCTTGACTAACTTTGATAATATTTTCAGGACCCACTACTTAATCAAATTTAAAACTCCCAATATAATTGCTCCGAGTGAAGCAATACCAGAGGTCAATCCTACAATCTCAGAAGCCGACAGTTTCTTTTGTTCAGCTTTCTTTGGCACAAATATCTCCGCCCCCGGCTTCACCATCGGATAATTATTAAAAAACAAAAACTTTCCTGTACTTCTAACCGCGCCATTCGCATAGATCACGTAAGATCTTTTCTTTAATGAGCGGTCAGAAAATCCACCCGCATCAGAAATATATTGCCGGAATGTTTTTCCACCATTGTAAATAGCAGTAGTAGGATATAGGACTTCCCCGCTCACTTTCACGGTTTGAAGTTGTTTCGGAACCCTAAGCACATCCCCTTCTTCCAATATCAGGTCCAGCTTTGTTTTTGGCTTATCCAATATCCTTTCCAAATCAATTCCAACAAAGTCATTTCGTAAAATATCTTGTTGCTGTATAATATCTGTTGAATCCTTCGCAGTCTCCTGTAAACGCTGTAGTTTCAGTATTTTCTGTTGATCTTCTTCAGCTGTATTGATCTTATTTTTACCAGAACCCTTTTCACTGGCTTCGGTACGTTTTAAAGAAGCTCCGGATAGGTAAGCCAGATCAGTTAAGCCCCCAACCCGTTTGATCAGGTCAGAGATGCGCTCATCTTTACGGGTAATGGTATAGGTTCCGGGATATAGGACTTCCCCTTCTACCCTTACCTGGCGCTGAATTTCATATCCCGCGGCATTTCTTACTGAAATTATATCGAAGGGCTGTAAGTTAAATTTCGGACCCTGGATAATAAGGTTTTTGTCCACATCTAACTGGTATACCTGTGCGATACGAGAATTGGCTGCGCCTGCTTCGCTGTCTTTTACCCGGCGGGAAATTTCTATGCGTTTGGGAGATGCTCCTTCTTTAAATCCACCAGCTAAAATTATCAGGTCCTCCAGGCTCATGTTTTCTGCGTAACCTATTGTACCGGGTGACCTGACTTCTCCTTCAATACTTATTTTATATTCCTCGCGTAAGTCAAAAATAGAGGATATGGTAACCTGGTCCTCGCGCTGGAGAGTGATGTCGGCAGTCGAACCGTTCATGATCTTTGTCAGGTCGAAGGATATCAGTTCTGGAGAATTATCTGCTCTTAATCGGGTAATATATCCCCGGGGTAAAAAAGCGTCTTCGGTTATACCTTCCGCTTTTCTGATTAACTGTCCGAGGGTTAAAGCTGGTTCCAACTGATACTGGCCCGGACGGAACACCGCACCTGTAATGCTTACCCTGTTTTCAAAGCGATCGAGAATGGGCTCGGCAAAATATTTGTCACCGTTCTGAGGGGTATAAGTATTGAAGTTGTTAGCTAAAACATCGGAGATACGACGCTCTTTAGCGGTGTTCTGGATCACTTTGATCCTTGCTGTATAAGCTTCACTGGTGAAACCACCGGCAAAAGCAATTACATCTTCCAGAGATTCATTTGTTGTGGCTTCAAATATTGCGGGACGCTTTACCTCGCCTGAGAATTCTACACGTTTTCTATAGGTCGGGATACGGATAATATCCTGATCCTGCAAACGGATATTATTTCGCTGAAAGCCGCGTAGAAGAAACTCGTACACATCCAGCTTAGCGATTACGCGGTTGTTCCTGATAATTTCAATTTCCCGGAATGAGCCGTTTTCTGCAGGACCGCCGGACGAATACAAGGCGTTGAAAACTGTAGAAAGAGAGGACAGAGTGTAGGTACCCGGACGGGTAACTTCCCCCAATAAGGTTACTTTTATGCTTCGGATATTTCCCAGGGTGATATTCACTTTGGTATTTCCGCCGCGCATATTCGGATAAATGCTAGCCAGCCTGGAACGAATCCTCTGACTGGCCTGTTCTATGGTTTGCCCGCCTACGGAAACCATACCCACATAAGGGATATTGATGTTACCGTCGGGGGATACTTTTAATTTATAATTCGCCTCTGAATATCCGTAGATATCGATGTTCAGTTCATCGTCCGGACCTAGCTGGTAGTTTTGAGGTGTGGCGAGGCGAAGGTTTGGCTCAAACGAAATTTTAGAGTTTTTGAACAGTTCTGAGCCAAAGATCCTGGAAACAGGGCCGGACACTTCAGCGGTTGTGGTATCGGCTTTAAAGTTTAGTTCCCGTTCTCCTGAGCCAGATGATGTATTACTATTTGCTGTATTCGTATTTGTGCTTGAGGATCCTGCTTGCTTTATTTTGTTAACCCTGGCGCGTAATTTGGCAACTTCAGTGGCACTCATACCCCGGGCCTGGGCAACCTGTTCCAGTTGTGATTCGCTTAAACCCTGGGCCTCTACCTGCTGGATGAATTGCTTAATCTGAGCGTCGGATAGCTGGTCAACATTAATATTGCTGAAGTTTTGTGTGGTTTGTGCTGTTACGGGGTGTATAGCACCCAGGCATAAAAACAGTATAAGCAATATAACAGATTTGGGTAGATTCAATCTATTAATGTTTTTAAATTTCATAAGAGCAACGTTTTTCAGCATAGTTAAAGGATCCCTTTTCTCTTTAAACCCAGACAATATCCATGTGCAGGGACCATCCGGTTTGTCGCCTTTTCGGCGCGTGCATTTCAGGATCTTTTAACAGATTCCGAAATATCTCAGGATGAACACCGCTTTCGGACAGCATCATTTTTATGCGAGGGCAAAGATATGGAAATGTAACAATGTTAAAGGGCTTTTTTTAAAAGATTTACTAAGCCTGTTTGAAGGCCCCTATTGTGAGGGCTAGTATATGGTTAAAGTATGGCAAAGGCATAGATAAAGTATGGATAAAGTATGAGATGAGTTTTGGGTTGTCTTACCCTAATATAGCTATACAGGTTATTGAATTAATTGTAGATTGACTATACACCGCAAGGTGTTTATTGTATTGGAGCTATACAAGTTCCTTTTCATTTATTTTATAGTTTCTGTTCTTCCTGCCTCATCCCCGTCATTCCTGCGCAGGCAGGAATCCTAATGCAGAGCACGATGAACCTGATACCGGTATGGTGCTTACGATTGCCGATCAAGTCGGACGAGGCGTAGAAGATGATGATTGTCGTGCTTAATGAGGTTTGACTGACGGGTGCAAAAAAGCACAGGGTTAGAATGATAGTATAGGAGCGTCATTCTGGTTTTATAATCTCAATAAAAATAGCCATTTAAAAACAATAAAAAACAGGTGAATAACGCCAAGAACAGAACCCCGCCTGAACGGAACGCCCGCCTGAACGGACGGGCAGGGGCAGGGAAGCTTCAGCCGCACAGGGCAAATTCCCGGTCCGCCGTTCTGCTCGGGCCGGCGCTAGATTCTGGTAATTTGATGATTGTTGTGCTTAATAACTTTGGCCTGGACGGGAGCAAAAAAGTGCATCTGGCATCATGCTATGGGAATCTATTTTTATACCTGACCTGCTTGTTCAAGCAGCCTGCCTAAAGCGCTATACTCCCATCCTTATCTTCAAGGAGGGGATAAAGGGGTGGTTTTAGGATTACCGATCAAGTCGAGCCGCGGAAAATGATAATTGTCGTGCTTAATGACGTTTGACTGGCGGGTGCAAAAAGCACAGGGTTAGAATGATAGTATAGGAGCGTCATTCTGGTTTTATAATCTCAATAAAAATAGTATTCTTTCCCGCTCATAGCCGCGGGAGGCCTAGTCCCTTTTTCTTAGCAAAAAAGGACAATGCCGAGTTATAGCGAGACCATGCCTGGACGGGTGCAAAAAAGTGCATCTGTTATCATGCTATGAAAATCCATTTTATACCTGACCGACTGTTCAAGCAGCCTGCCTAAAGCGCTATACTCCCATCCATATCTTCAAGGAGGGGATAAAGGGGCGGTTTTACTCCGATTGTATAGTCCAATTAACAGTCCCGTCATTCCTGCGGAGCACAAGGCGGGTGGAATTACTGTTACCCCCGGCAACGCCTGATTTATCATCCACCCATCTACCGATCTCCTTCGTATCACCTCCGTATCTGCATCGAATCTGCACCGTGAAGTTTCGGAGCAATCAGCCTCGTGATACGAAGCATATATAGTGCAGATAGCCGGCATATGTGACCATGGGTAGAGCAGGGCCGGGAACAAACATGAACGCTGCAGGGGGCAGACTGCTTTTACCTGGTGTTTATTGGCAATAAGAAAATCTTTTTGATAGAATTCAGCGATTACAGCATTAAAGCCATGTCACCGATTTAACCGAAACGACCTATTTTTGACCAAAAATCGCGCATTTGTTTAGCCCTTCTTCAGCTCTTGTTCAGTTCTTGTTCAGCTCAAACCGCCTCCAGAGCCATTTGAGCTGAACAAAGGGTAAACAAGGTATGAACAAGAACTGAACAAGGTGGCAGCAAGCAGGCTCGATTTAGAAAGATCCGATATTTTAAGATAAAGGCCACCACCCCCTTTTTATTCCCCCGCCTGCGGGGGACACGAAGCGCGTTAGTGCCGGTAAGAATACTTGTCGAACCAAAATACATAAGAATAAAATTTCGTGCCCGAAAGACATTTTCGTGTGGGATAAAAAGATAAGATCCGTGTTTATCTACATACGATGTTTAACTCGCATTCTTAAAATCCGTACTTTCTGCATGGCAGGGCAGGATTTCGCTAATGCGCCTTCCCTCCCGCCTCAATTCGCGTTTTCATCTTTAAAAGGATACAGGCTCCTGCAGGCATCCAGCTCACGAAACATCTGCCTGATCTCCTCTTCCAGATTTGGGTTTTTGATGATTATCGTGCTTAATAACGTTTGCGTGGGCGTTTGCAAAAAGTGCATCTGGCATCCTGCTCTGGGAATCCATGTCTAAGAATAACCCCTCTGATAACCAGTGTTTTTTATATCTGACCGACTGTTCGGGCAGCCTGCCTAAAGCGCTATACTCCCCTCCTTATTTCCAAGGAGGGGATAAAGGGGTGATTTTACTCCGATTGTATCGTTCAATTATCCAACCCATCATTCCTGCTGGCAGCCGCACAGGGCAAACTCTCTGCTCGCCGTTCTGCTCCGGCCAGCGCTAGATTCGGGTTTCTGATGATTGTCGTGCTTTAATGGCGTTTGGACTGGGCGTTTGCAAAAAAGCACATCTGGCACCGTGCTATGGGAATCCGTGCCAAAGATTCTGGCAATGCAATAATAACCACCCCCTGCCCCCTCCTTGGAAATAAGGAGGAGAGTACGAGGCGACTGAGATAATGATTTTCGCTTTTAAAAAGGTATGCTCGGGCTGACTGCTACATTCTGGTAATTGATGATTGTTGCGCTTAACGGCTTTGCCTGCCAGATGCAAAAAAGTGGGAGGGCTCGGGCCGGGCGCTACCTTCTGGTTTTTGATGATTATCGTGCTTAATAACGGTTGCCTGCGTGTGCAAAAAATATGGGTATTTAAGGTATAATCTCGTACAGGGCGTGAACGGGGTTAAAGCGTTTTGTACCCCCCGCCGGCGGGGAATTAAAAGGGGTGGTGGTTTCCAGATATTATTATGATGAATTAATATTACGGGTCGTAAAATAATCATATTCCGGTATGGGGCTTTAGGATTGCCGATCGGATTGGGAGATGAATCTTAATGCTGAACATGATAAACCTGATACCGGTATGGCGCTTTAGGATTGCCGATCGGATCGGCAATGACGATTAGGGGTAGATGATGATTGTGGTTATGAGGATGATGACGATTCTTTTCCAATTACCAGGTACCGTCATTCCTGCGCAGGCAGGAATCCTAATGCTGAGCACGATAAACCTGATACCGGTATGGCGCATTAGGATTGCCGATCGCATCGGCAATGACGATTAGGGGTGGATGATGATTGTGGTTATGAGGATGATGACGATTCTTGTCCAATTACCAGGTACCGTCATTCCTGCGCAGGCAGGAATCCTAATGCTGTGCACAATAAATCTGATACCGGTATGGCGCTTTAGGATTGCCGATCGCGTCGGCAATGACGATACGCGAAAAATGATGGTTGTGGTTATGAGGATGATGACGATACTCGTCCAATTACTCGACCCGTCATTCCTTCGCAGGCAGGAATCCTAATGCTGAGCACAATAAATCTGATACCGGTATGGGGCTTTAGGATTGCCGATCGGATTGGGAGATGAATCCTAATGCTGTGCACAATAAATCTGATACCGGTATGGCGCTTTAGGATTGCCGATGGCGTCGGCAATGACGATACGCGAAAAATGATGGTTGTGGTTAGAACAATGATGGCGAGTCTCGTCAAATTACCAATCACCGTCATCCCTGCGCGGGCCCGCCTGAAACGGAACGCCCGCCTGACCGGACGGACAGGGGCAGGCAGGAATCTTAATGCTGAGCACAATAAATCTGATACCGGTATGGCGCTTTAGGATTGCCAATCGCATCGGCAATGACGATACGCGAAAAATGATGGTTGTGGATATGAGGATGATGACGATACTCGTCCAATTACTCGACCCGTCATTCCTGCGCAGGCAGGAATCTTAATGCAGAGAAAAATAAGTCAGTTTTTAGAAGATAAACGCAGACAGCGTTCCAAACGCTGTCTGCGTTGGGGTATTTTATTCGAAATAGTTTAAAACCTGGTGTCCGCCTTGTTTTAAGTATTCGTCTTTTTTAGTGAGATTTAAATCTGAGTGCACCATATCTTTTACTAAAGCCGGTAAATCGTATTTCAATTTCCATCCCAGCTTTTCTTTTGCTTTGGTAGGATCACCGAGCAATAGATCAACTTCTGTTGGGCGGAAATATCTCGGGTCTACTTTAACGATAGTCTGACCTGCCTTTAAAGCATCGGTGTTTAAGCCAAGCTCTAATGCCCTTGCCTGATCCACATCGACGATTACACCTTTTTCGTTTTCATCTTTTCCGCTGAATTCGATTTCGATTCCCAGTTCGGCAAAACTCATGCGTACAAATTCACGAACAGCGGTAGTGATACCGGTAGCGATTACGTAATCTTCCGCTTTATCCTGTTGAAGGATCAGCCACATGGCCTCGATATAATCTTTCGCATGCCCCCAGTCGCGCTGAGCGGAAAGGTTACCCAGGTACAAACAGCTTTGCAGGCCTAAAGCGATTTTCGCGGTAGCGCGGGTAATTTTACGGGTTACGAAAGTTTCCCCCCTGATCGGACTTTCGTGGTTGAATAGAATTCCGTTGCAGGAGTACATTCCGTAAGCCTCGCGGTAGTTCACGGTAATCCAGTAGCCGTATATTTTTGCCACTGCATAAGGCGAACGGGGATAAAAAGGCGTTGTTTCACTTTGCGGAACCGCCTGTACCAAACCGTATAATTCTGAAGTAGATGCCTGGTAGATACGGGTCTTTTTAGTAAGTCCCAAAATACGCACTGCCTCAAGGATACGCAGGGTACCGATACCATCGGCGTTTGCGGTATATTCGGGGGTGTCAAAACTTACCTTAACATGGCTCATTGCAGCCAGATTATAGATTTCGTCCGGTTGAACCTCCTGTATAATACGTATGATGTTAGTTGAATCGGTTAAATCTCCGTAGTGTAATTTAAGCCTGACATTTGTTTCGTGAGGATCCTGGTATAAATGATCGATACGGTCTGTATTAAATAATGACGACCGTCTTTTTAAACCATGGACTTCATAGCCTTTTTTTAATAAAAATTCTGCCAGATAGGCTCCGTCCTGTCCAGTAATCCCTGTGATTAACGCTACTTTCATTTACAAATGTCTTTTTTGGGTGTTGTATTTTGCATGGCCTGATAAGGGCCCTTCAAAAATACATTTATTTATTAAAGTGATGGATAAAATCAAAAAACAACAAACAACAAGAATGGTTTGCAATATTCCGGCAATAAAATTATAAAATTTGCATGATATTGAGGGGAATATTGAAAAATTTAATCCGGAAGAAGACGGAGTGGCTTTATGTTTCGACAAGCTGGTACTTCGACAAGCTCAGTATGACGCTACTCGTATGGCGCCACACGGAGTCACCTCAAGCGAGATTGATAGCTAACACTTAATTCAGGAAGCTTATCCCATTCCCGTTTTATTAAAGCTTCTTTTTTCGCTCTGCGCCAGCCTTTTATTTGTTTTTCGAATTCTATGGCTTGAGTAGCATCCTGAAAGTATTCAACAAACATGAGTTGAACCGGGCGCTTTTTGAATGTATAGCTTTTGGGATCTAATCCATTTTGATGTTCCCACAATCTTCTTTCTACATCATTTGTAACCCCAACATAGTAACTCCCATCTGAACATTGAAGACCAGCCATGTATTGCATCATTAAAGATAGGAAATTGGTTTGTATTGTAGGATGTCAAAACTGAAAGGCAGATTCTCCGCTCTATGTTTCGACAAGCTCTATACTTTGACAAGCTCAGTATGACGCTGCACGAGTATCGACGCTGCACAGCAGGCGACGAAATTTGAAGAGTCAGTTTTCGTGAGGACTGCGTGGAGGTGTCACCCTGAGCCTGTCGAAGGGTGTGATTGGGGTGGGCATATACCACTTTATGCTTCGACAGGCTCAGCATGACTCTGCAGGCTCGACATGAAGCCGACAGGCTCCGTATGACGCATGAAGCTACAACCTTGCATCCACCCAAACCCTGTCTATAATCGACTTGGTATCAAAGAGTATGGTGTTTTCCTGTTTTAAGGCGGAGTAATCCAGTTCGTAAAATTCCTGATGGGCCACAGCCAGGATCACAGCCTGGTATTCATTCTGATAAATATCCGAAAGCAGATTAAACTGGAAGGTCTGAGATACTTCGGTTGCTTTGGCCCATGGATCAAAGACATCCACCTCAATACCGTATTGCTGCAGCTCCCTGTAAATATCAATGACTTTAGTGTTACGTATATCGGGACAGTTTTCTTTAAAGGTAATACCAAGTATCAAAGCCCGGGCGTTTTTCACTGCAGTGCCTTTTGCCAACATCATCTTCACAACTTTACTGGCAATGAAGGTTGACATATTATCATTAACACGTCGTCCGGAGAGAATAACTTCCGGGTGATAACCTAATAGTTCTGCTTTATGGGCAAGATAATAGGGGTCCACTCCTATGCAATGCCCGCCTACCAGTCCGGGTTTAAATTTTAAAAAGTTCCATTTTGTTGCTGCAGCTTCCAAAACATCTGTGGTATCGACATCCATCCTGTCGAATATCAAAGCCAGTTCGTTCACAAAGGAAATGTTCACATCGCGCTGGGCATTTTCAATGGCCTTGGCTGCTTCGGCCACTTTAATGGATTTTGCTTTAAAGGTGCCAGCTTCTATGATGCCTGCATACAGGGTATTAATAAAATCGGCGACCTCGGGGGTTGAACCTGAGGTTACTTTTACGATAGTTTTCAGGGTATGAACAGCATCGCCCGGACTGATCCGCTCGGGGGAATAACCGCAGAAAAATTGGATGTTGAATTTCAAACCGCTGACAGCCTGTAGAACCGGCACACAGTCTTCTTCGGTGCAGCCGGGATATACGGTAGATTCATAAATTACAATGTCACCCTTTTTTAACAGTCGGCCCACACTGGCAGAGGCCTCAAGCAATGGACCCAGATCGGGCTTTTTTGATTCATCCACAGGTGTTGGTACGGTGATGATGTACACATTAGCAGATTGAATATCTGCAGCGCTATCGCTGAATTTTACAGTGCTGTCTAAAAGATCGGTAGATTTCGCCTGTAAAGTGTAATCGTGTCCGGATTGCAATTCATTTATACGGACAGGATTGGTATCGTATCCTGTGACCGGGTGTTTTTCGGCAAAGGCCAGCGCTAAAGGCAGGCCGACATAACCCAGTCCGATAATTGCGATGTGGATGTCTTCAATCTTTGGTGGCATGTTTTGTTTTTATTTGCAGATTTTCATGGGTTGATGTTTTTATACTAATTCCAGTATAGTGCTGTTCGAATCCACCCCCTTGTATTCCCCCGCCAGCGGGGGACACTAAACGCTTTAAGGTTGCCGGTGAATATGGGCTGCATATATTTGCAAGTCTTACAAAATTTGATGGGATATGTTTATGCATTTGAAAAGGATACTAAATACACCCCTAACACCTCTCAAGAGGGGAATCATAACGCCTTAAAAACCTATGTCCACACGGTAATCCGGTGGTTAACCGCTTTAATAGGCGAGTGCATTACTGCACCAGCCCCTGATTAACAATCTTCAACAGGTATTGTCCGTAGCCGCTTTTAACAAGCGGGGCTGCGATTTCACTTAAATCATCCGCTGAAATATATCCCATACGGTAAGCCACTTCTTCAATACATCCGATCTTCAGGCCCTGACGGTCCTCAATAACCTGTACAAACTGGCTGGCTTGCATCAGTGATTTAAAGGTTCCTGTATCTAACCAGGCAGTACCGCGACTAAGCACTCCTACCTTAAGCTTTCCCCGCTCAAGATAAACCTTGTTGACATCGGTAATTTCATATTCACCACGAGGCGACATGGGGATGTTCTTAGCGATTTCCACTACGGAATTATCATAAAAATACAAACCAGGAACGGCATAATTAGATTTAGGATTAACGGGCTTTTCTTCAATAGAAAGCACATTATTATCCTTATCAAAATCCACTACTCCATATCTTTCAGGATCGGAAACGGGATACGCGAAAACCACACCTCCTTCAGGTTCTTTAAGATCTTGTAAAAGCATGGAGAGCCCGTCGCCGTAAAAAATATTATCTCCAAGAATCAGCGCAACGCTGTCCTCCCCTATAAACTCCTCTCCTATTACAAAAGCCTGGGCCAGTCCGTTTGGAACCTCCTGCACTTTATAGGAAAATTTGCAGCCAAGCCGGGAGCCATCCCCTAAAAGTTTTTCAAAGTTTGGCAAGTCATGGGGCGTTGAAATGATAAGAACCTCCCGAATGCCTGCAAGCATCAGGATCGACAAGGGGTAATAGATCATCGGCTTATCGTAAACCGGCATCATTTGTTTACTGGTGGCAAGGGTCAGAGGATGCAGCCTGGTGCCTGACCCGCCGGCTAGTATAATTCCTTTCATTCGTTTTATTTTAATATAAGCAGGTGTATGTTTCGACGGGCTTATACTTCGGCAAGCTCAGTATGAAACTACGTCAACAAGTCCATCTCCTTAGTCCAACTTCTTCATACATTCAATCAAACTATCCCTCCAATAGGGGATCTCGATATTAAATGTATTTTTAATTTTTGATTTATCCATTACTGAAAAAGCGGGACGAATCGCTTTTGTAATATATTCTGAACTTTTAATGGGTATCGCTTTAACTTTCAGTGCGGCGATGTCGAAAACAGCTTTCGCGAAATCGTACCAGGAAGTTACTCCTTCGTTGCTGTAATGATATAATCCGTATTGCTGACTGTCGTTCTTAATGATGTGGAATATACAACGCGCAAGGTCAATAGCATAGGTTGGCGTACCAATCTGATCGCATATGATACGCATCTCTTCCTTTTCTTTACCAAAACGAAGCATGGTTTTAACAAAGTTATTCCCGAATTCGGAATACAACCAGCTGGTGCGCAGAATATAATACTTATCATTTGTCGCTGCAATTACCTGTTCTCCTTCGAGTTTGGTTAAGCCATAAATGTTTACAGGTTCTGCAGCATCGGTTTCGGTTAAAACTTTGGCTTCATTTCCGGCAAATACAAAGTCTGTGGA
This sequence comes from Pedobacter superstes, assembly GCF_037622515.1. Lineage (NCBI taxonomy): Bacteria > Pseudomonadati > Bacteroidota > Sphingobacteriia > Sphingobacteriales > Sphingobacteriaceae > Pedobacter > Pedobacter superstes. The sequence goes on along the minus strand of NZ_JBBJCN010000005.1, from coordinate 17,214 downwards.
AACATGAACGAGTGTAGTACTATATTCCTTACATAAACGGCTAAGATTATCTGCTCCCTGGCGGTTTATTTTCCGGGCGAGGTCCTGTTCGTCTTCGGCTTTATCTACGGCGGTATATGCGGCGCAGTTGATGCAATAAGCCGGAGCTTCGGTTTGAAAGATAGATTTTAGTGCTTCTACATTCAATATGTCGGCCTGCTCTTCAGGCAGAAAATTGATATCCTTTATATTTTGCTGTCCGGCTACCACTTTAAGGCATTGGCCGAGCTGCCCTGAAGCTCCAAAAACTATGATTTTGCTCATTAATATTTCTAAAGCTGCAAATTTATCAAAATTATTGAATGAGAGAGGTACTGGGGAATAGAGTAAATCTCAGCTCTTTGAGTTTGTAAACGAAACCAACACCCATCCGTCACCTCGAACGGCCTAAGCTGGGGATAGAGCAGGCCTCCTACCGATGGAAGTAACAGCCCTTTAGCCGGGGATAGAGCAGAGGTCTCCTACCAATGGAAGTAAAGCCCTTGTCCGCGGAGTTATCTCTCTTCCGTACAATGCAATAGCACAGGCCATTCGTTCGATATGACGGGAAATTATGGTATGGGCGTTTGAATAGGATGCTGTCAGTTTGAAAACGAAACCAAACACTCATCCGTCACCTCGAACGGCCTATAGCCGGGGTTAGAGCAGAGAGAGAGGTCTCTTACCGATGGAAGCAGCTACCTCCTGTCCGCGGATATCTCTATTCCGCACAATGCAATAGCACAGGGCATTCGTTCGACATGACGGGAATTATATTATGGGAAATTTATTACAAAGCTTTTTATAAGATTTTTTACTTTTAAAAATGGAATATGGAGGATGCATCTACATCATGACCAATTAACATCGAACTACTTTATATATTGGGGTAACTTCTCATTTACTTAACAGGATACTGGAGCATAAAGAACACAAATATCCCTCAAGTTTTTCTGCAAAGTACAATCTTGAATACTGTATATATTACGAGTTCTTTTCCAGAATTGAAGAAGCAATTGGAAGGGAGAAAGAAATAAAGAAATGGCGCAGAGAAAAGAAGGTGGTTTTAATAAATACCTTGAATCCAGAATGGATAGATTTGTGGGAGCAATTGGCAATTAACTAAATTTCCGAATACTACCCCAATGAAAGTATCTACCCTTTTTCTGCGGAGATATCTCTCTTCCGCACAATGCAGTAGCACAGGGCCATTCGCTCGATATGGCGGAAATTATGTTATGGGCGTTTGCATAGGATGCTGTCAGTTCAAACACGAAAACCAATACCTCGGCCGTCACCTCGAACGGTCTATAGCTGGGGATAGAGCAGAGAGAGGTCTCCTACCGATGGAAGTGAAGCCCCTTGTCCGCGGAGATATCTCTCTTCCGCACAATGCAATACCACAGGGCCATTCGTTCGGAATTATGTTAAGAACGTTTGCATAGGATGCTTTGAGTTTGAAACGAAACCCGACCACGTGCGCGCCTCACCAACAGCGCTTTGCTTATCCCTTCAGCTCCTTATATGCAGTATTCGCTTCTTCCAGTTCATTATACCAGTTCTCTCCATATTTCCGGATAAGAGGATCTTTTAAAAATCTGAACACCGGAACTTTCAATTCCTTTCCAAAACTGCATGCAGAGCTACAGATATGCCAGCGATCGTAATGAAGGACATCAAACTCAGGATACTCGGTAATCCGGATTGGGTATAAATGACAGGAAACGGGTTTTTTCCAGCCGGTTTTACCATCGAGGTATGCCCGCTCTATGGCGCATTTGCTAATTCCGTCTTCCCACATTACATACGCGCATTCTTTATGACCGTCCACACACGGAGTGGTATAATCGCCTTCGCCATCTTTAACCCAGGTTCCGGCTTCCTCTACAGCCTGTATGCCCTTTTCGGTCATGTAAGGCTTCACAAGCGGATAGATTTCTTCCAGCACAGCCAGCTCACTTCTTTCGAGGGGTGCACCGGCATCTCCTTCAACACAGCATGCACCTTTGCATTTATCAAGGTGGCACACAAAACTTTCTGTCAGCAGATCTTCATCTACCAGGGTATTCAGTACTTCAATCATTATTTAATCTTTGTTACATCTAAAGGATATTTTAAACCTTTAGCAGAAGTGAGTTCCATCGTTACGGTGCCCACCAAAATTTCGACCTGAGCCTTCACAGGGATACGGTTCCCATCGTCAGTAATCCACAGATATAGCTTACTATCTTCGCGAAAAACCCGGCCAGCCTGAATCGAGGGATTAAATTTCAGGCAATTAAAATAGCCCATAGAGGTTTTTACCCTCTCTTTACCAATATAAATTATTTCAAGATCGGCCAAACCGTCATTGAGAAAATAAGTCATCTTAAATTTTTCATTCTGCTTTACTTCGCTCAGATCCAGACTTCTCGCAAAATAATAAGCCGATACTATATCAAACAGCTGACTGCGTTTACCAAAGAACGTGCCCTTGTTTGAAACAACTTTCTTTTCCTCCTGATGATAACGGGCCTTGTCATTACGCCTGTAATTCCCTTCTCTTATCGTTTCAGTATATAAAAACGGGAGTAATTGGGTCGGATGAATGTATGAGTTATAGCGGTTTCGTACTTTATGAAAAACATCAAAGGTCCCTGAGGTTCTGCCTTCTGCCAATAAATGATAAACAGACTGATTATTAAATTTAAGATCACTGTTTCTGACAGATAATGTAGCTTCAGCGGCAGTTACAAAACCGTATCGCAATTTATATTTGAGCTCTTCGCCAACTTTAAAAACTGGTTCTTTTCTGTTCTCTAGATATTGTGAATACACAACATTTGAAGATAAAAATAACAGAACCAAAAGATGGAGTTTTCTCATAAAGCTGCGTAATGTATTATAGGCTGTGGCAATATTTCCGGAGTTGTTTTACTTTTCAAATGAACTGCCTTTTTATTTCTAACTTTTTAATTTTTACTTTTTAATTTTTAATTCCACTTAATCCTTCCTCTTGTAAATAGGCACAGTAGAACAGGGTTCGCCATACATAATGCTTTTTGCTACACCGCTAAGCTTTGCTGTTAAGTCGACATATGCTGAAACAGGGACAGAAATATCGCCACATCCCTTGATAACTACCCGTTCATCGCGATACTTTTCAATATCGAGCATGTTTACAGCACGGTCGAACAATACGGTTTCGAGCAGTTCAAGGTTACCAAAAACAATGGTGCGCGCAAAAGGCGCCATCTTATTTCCTAATAACATATAGGCCCAGGTGGGAACAATCGCATCCGATGAGCAGGTAATCGCCACATGCTTATCCTGGTACTGCGACCAGTCGTGTTGTTTGATAAATTCCCTGAAATCTTTCTCCCGAAGCATTAAGCCGTGAAACAGGTTATCTTTGATATCATAGACAATTCTATCGCCGGCCGGATATAGTTCTGCCGGATCAAGACTTATTAAACCACTTTGGGCAACGCGATTGACAATATTTTCCTGTATATCCATTTTACGATAAAAGCTTGAATGTGAAGTTATAAAGCTTAGGGTAAAGCTTAATCATCCTATTGTTATATAACAAAAAAACCGGAAGAATATTTCTTCCGGCTGATATTTAGCTTAAACTCCTTAAAAGAAACGAAGTCGGTTATCTTTGATTTCCGCTTTTTCTTTAAGAACTTCAAAGAATTGACTTTGAGCCCTTTGAGCTACTGATTGCATTATCTGCTCTTTCTGTTTAAACGTATTTGTTAAAGGCGCCGGATTTGTAAAGCCATTTACCTGCACTACAAAAACACCCGCCTCACCCTGTATAGGTTTAGAAAGTTTATTTGGCTGTAAGCCGAATACAGTACCAATAACTTTATTTTCCTGTCCGCCTCCTGGGATAACGGGGTTAGCGAAAACTATATTCTGAACCGGCTGAGCCTGTCTGCCAACTTTTTGGGCCACCTGGCTGATAGACGACACACCTTTAAGCGCCTCTTCAAAACGCTCGGTGAGCATGCGGGCCTTAACACGGTTGCGTACCATAGGCTCTATATCTTTTTTAACTTTTTCTAAAGGTAGAAGGCCTTTTTCACGGATGCTTGTAAGTTTAGCAACTACATACTGGTTACCTACTTCATAAACTTTATCGGTTACATCACCTTCTTCAGCATCAAATGCCCAGCGAACAAGTTCACGTGGATTTTCAAGTCCGGGAACATTAGACTGAGAAGCCGCAACATTATCTGCAACTAATTTCTGAAGTTTCGCTGATTTAACCCTATTGTCAAATTCTTTGTCGTCATCTGCGGCACCCAAAAATTCAGAAGCTTTCTGATATACCTTTTGCTGAGTTTGGCTGCTGCTGGCAACTACCTTATCCACAAGCGCAACCTTTGCCACTCTTGAGGAACCGATTTGTTTATCGATACGTACAATATGTACACCAAACTGGCTTGTAACAACTTTAGTATCGCCCGTTGCTCCGTTAAACACCGCATCTTCAAATGCTGGAACCATGGCTCCGCGTCCGAAAGTACCTAAACTCCCCCCTTGACTTTTAGAAGGATCGACGCTAAACTTGATCGCCATTTCTTCAAAACTTGTTCCTTTGCGAATAAGCGCCAGAATAGAATCAGCCTTGGCTTTAGCCTTATCCATTCCTCCTTCGGCAGCCGGATTTAATAAAATATGGCTTGCCTTTACTGAATCGGGGCTCATTTTCACATCAAGGACCTTGGCAACCTTGAATGCTCCGTTTGAAAACAAGGGACCAATGATTGCACCTGGTGCCGATGAAAATGCCACAGAATCTATCGCCGGTTCTAAAGAACCTTTTTTTACATAAGCAAGAGGAGCTTTTGTGTCAGAATTTATAGCAACAAATAATGAATCGTTCTTTGTGTTACGAAAATCTGCCGCAATTTTATTGATAGCAGAACGGGCAGCTAATGAATCCTCTTTTGAAGGGTTCGCATCAAATATTACGTATTCAAAAGATCGTGTTTCTTCCCGGTTTTTGAAACGGGTTTTATTTTCTTCGTAGTAATCGCTGTAATCGTCATCGCTTAGGCTGACCTTATTATCAGGAATTGAAGCATAATCTAAGTTAACATAATTGAAGTTCGCAAGCTTATTGCGCTGGGCATAATCTTCTCTTGCTTCTAATGAAGTAACATAAATGCTGTTTTTAACAAGATTATTATATTTCTGAAATAACCTGTCGCGTTTGATAGAAAGCAGGAAGTCGCCCCATTGTTTACCCATCGGGCTGTTAGCTCCCTGAAGTTTCACATTGTCGATAATTCCAGCGATCTGAGATTTATTAAACTGTCCGGTTTGAGGATCTGTAAAGGTTTGAACTACCTGTGGATGCGGATTTTTACCTGTAAGCATATCATTTAGCTCGGCTTTACCAACCTGTAATCCTAAACGCTCTACTTCTTTATCGATTAAAACTTCTGAAATGACCTGGTTCCAGGTATTTTCTACAACATAAGCACTCATCTGAGGGTTTAAGTTTCCACCCATTTGCTGCTTGAAGTTAGCTTCGTTCTGATCGACCTTAGCTTTAAACTCATCATATGAAATGCTTTTACCGGCAACTTCAGCAACTTCGTTACGATCGCCACCCATAAAAGAGCCGCCCATTTGAACAGCATCGCCCAGTAAAAACGCAAATAAAGCAAAACCGATTGCCCCTATAAGGATAGCACCCGCACGGTTCCGCAAAAAACTCATTATTCCCATATATTCTATTCTTCTTTCGTTTTAAAAGAGGGCGCAAGATACAATTTTTAAAAAAAAATTATAGCAAAAAAACAAGCCTCAAAAATTCATTATTAATAGGTTAGCTTATTGCCTGTGGCAAGGCTTCCGGTAGCATTATTGATAACCGGATTATCAAAATTCTGGTCGCTTCTAAATTGTGTACCATTTATAGAAGTGCCGTCAGGTTTCGTAATATTTACCAGCTGATTAGAATAAAACACCTTATTTGTTTCATCCCAAAAAAGCTCCTCCGATTTAAAGGTATCTCCCTTTTGTGTAGTTACCACCACATTCTTCCTTAATTCTACCAAATGCTCATTTTCACGGCGAATACCATGGTCGGCAGTTATCCTGCTGCTTTCCTTTTGAAATTCATCATAAAAAATAACAGTAAGGCCCTCAGGCATTTCATTGTAAGGGTTTGAGGTATTATAATATAAGAGCAAAGGCGCCGAAAGCTTGCCTTTAACCACAGCAGAATCACTGAGAATAATTTCTACCCCTCTTGATGTATCTGCAGAAACTTTGGTTTTAGCTGATATTTTCTCGATTTCCTTCAGATCATTTTCGCAGGAGATGAATAGTAAACATCCCAAAGCAAAAAAATATGCGATGTTAAATCTGAAGGAGAGCATTATTAATCAAATTTATATTTCTGGAACCACTGATCGTTCATGGTAAAGCTTAGGAATACATTTACATAACGCTCACGTACCAGATTATTGCTTAATGTACCCCGCTGACCAATTTCTGTTCCCAGATTTATTTTATAGAATGTTGAACGGTTCGCAGGAAGAGGTAATCCCAATCCGAATGTTATTGCTGCCTGATTTATATTCTGATCGTTAAGATTAAGATACGTCTTATCATACTTAAATCCGAATCGGTAATCCACGAGTTTAAAATAGCTTCCAACGGAGGTAAAATCAGGAATAATCTGGCCGCCAACTGCAATCCCCATAGAGTTTTGCAGGCCGGGATTGCTATTCCCTTCGCGGTAGTTTTTCCATTGGCCAAGTGACAGGTCCGCGCCTACCATCCATTTGTTAGGGCGTTGAATAGCAAAACCCACAGTATGCATCAATGGAAGCTGAATATTGCTCTTTTCATTTTCGATAAACTCAGTGGTATCAAGTGCTACACTATTCAGGCCGGTTTCAGCATTTTTAAAATACCTGGTTGTCAACAAATCATTTCTGGACTTTATTTTAGAAGCTGAGCTACCGCTATATCCCAGTATCAAATTAACATTTTTACTTACAGGTGTCTCGTACTGAACTCCGTAATCGAAATTAAGGCCCGATATAGAATTATTTGACTGAGTGCTGGAATTAAGAAATGTAAGGTCGTCATATTCAACCGCTTTACTTTCTGTAAGCTTACCAAACAGGTACGAAGCGTTTGCGCCGACACTAAAGCGGCTGCCTATTTTAAACCCATAACCAAGATATGCTTTTGATGTACCTCCCTTACCGCTATACACATAATTCACAGGCGCAGATCCATCCGAATCTGAAATCGTCTGGCTATATCCTTTGCTGCTGAATGGAACCAGTCCGAAGCTTAATGCCGAAGTTTTGGTTACCGGCATAGCAAAAACCAGGTGATTAAGAGCTGCATCAAAAGTATTCTCTGAAGCTTGGCCCCTGCTCAGGTTTGTATTACCACCATAAACCCCGATATCGAAAGTTGTAATGCGTATTGCCGAATATGATGCCGGATTAGCTAGATTGACGTTACTGTAGGGCGAAGGTTTTCTCAAACCAGCCGCTAAACCTCCCATAGATCTGCTTTCGGGTAATTGTGAACCGTTGATCATCCCTATTCCATATTGCGAGTATGGAGAACTGGTGGTACTCTGCGAAAAACTGTTAAAGCTGCATATTACACAGCCAAGAATAAATATATTTCTTAAAGTCTTAGTCATTATTATAATAGATAACTTCATTTAAACCAATAAGTACCAAGTTCGGCTCGGTTTGTAAAGTGTGGGCAAAGATGCTATTTTTCAGTTCGGTATCAAAAAAATTAACATCGCCTCCGCACAGGATCACTTTTAAGTCGGGCCACTTCGAATAGAATGAGTTAATAAAGCCTATAGCCTCATAAACGATCCCTTTTTGAACACCGCTTAACATCGCAGAGCGGGTATCGTCACCATACTCTGAATTTCCCGACAAATCGGCTTCAATTAAGGGGAGCCTGCCGGTAAACTCATTCATCGCTTTAAAGCGCATGTTTATCCCCGGACTAATACTGCCACCCCAGTAATTCTTGTGAGCATCAACAAAGTCGTAGGTTATACAGGAGCCGGCATCGATCACCAAACAACTATGACCGGGAAAAAGAGCTTCTGCAGCGATTACGGCAGCATAGCGATCCAGGCCTAAAGTTTGAGGTGTTTTATAATGATTTACAATACCCGAAGAGCTGGATCCGCTGAAACGGAAGTAATTTGTTTTTGACTTGAGTAAATCCTCAAAAGCATCTATCTCAACATTAACGCTGGAAATCACTGCGTTATCTACGGCGTTTTCTTCGAGAAAATTGCGCAGGTAATGGATAGTTAAATTTTTAACCTGAATCAGGCTTGTGATCACCCTGTTATTGAATACTGCAAGTTTTGAAAAAGTATTACCAATATCAATAACGAGGTTAGTCATTAAGCAAGAACCGTTTTAAGGATCGATTCAAATATTCCCAGTCCGTCCTGATTTCCTAAAACAGAGTCAGCGGCACGCTCAGGGTGAGGCATTAAGCCAAACACATTACGCCCTTCATTACATACACCGGCAATGTTCTGAACAGATCCGTTTGGATTTGATTCAGGAGTGATCTGCCCGTTTTCATCGCAATAGCGGAAAAGAACCTGATCATTGTCGTTAAGTCTTTTAAGGTTATCTTCTGTAGCGAAATAGTTTCCTTCGCCATGAGCGATGGGAATTTTCAGAGCCTGAGCTGTATTTAAACCTGAGGTGATTAATGAATTGTTGGTTTCTGCTTTGATATGAACATTGCGGCAAATAAATTTCCTGTTGCTGTTGTGAAGCAATGCTCCGGGAACAAGACCAGCTTCAGTCAGAATTTGAAAGCCGTTGCAGATGCCCATTACATACCCACCTTTATTCGCAAATTGGATAACTTCCTGCATAATAGGCGAAAAGCGGGCTATAGCGCCTGATCTTAAATAATCGCCATAAGAAAAACCTCCTGGCAGGATAATAAAATCTGTTCCCTGAAGATCGTGATCTTTGTGCCAAAGCTTTACAACCTCTTGCTCTAAAATATTCTCTAATACGTAAATGCTGTCCTGATCGCAATTGGATCCGGGGAAAACTACTACTCCGAATTTCATAATACAAAACTATTTAAATTTTAAGTTTTTACGGGTTTTTATTTTGTTAAAAAAGGTTAAGAAGGTTTGGAAGGTTTTGTATCACTGGATATAGCCAACTGATTTTTAAGAAAAACGATTTTTATAATGATAATCGTATTTCAGTTTATCATATTCATCTCCTGTTTTCAAAAGGAGGAAATAGTGGTTCCGTGCCTCCACAGACCAACCATAAGTAAAATCTGCTAGGGTTGCGCACTGGATATAAGTAAAGGGATCTTCCGAAGGGGAAAACTCATGAATTGTGGTCTGTGAGACACAAACCACGGAGTGGAGTATCTCTTAAAAAAACTGAAAATAAATAATGAAGCCCACCAGAACCAGATAAAGACTTTCGTAAAACCATGCTTTTGTAGCAGAAATAAAGTAAAAAGCCATAAAAGCTGCCGCTGCCGGAACAGCAAGCAGAAAGTGAAATAAATGATGCTGGGAGGTAATAAAGAAAGATAAGATAGAAAATAAAAGAATAAAGAAAAATAGCAGGTAAGATTTCCTGATATGAATATTACTCCGGTAAAGCTTTTGTTGTAAAGAAAGCCCAGACAAAAACAGGATAATAAGTAAAGGAACCAGGACCAGGTAATCATATATATTGATCTGACCTAGCTTAAATTCAATGGCGAGAGGCACCTTAAAATTCTTGAGAGTTTCGTATGAATCGGTCAGGTAATAAGCTACCGCGATAAAGAAATAAACTGTGATAAATCCTATTATTCCGGCCACCCACTCCCGCCAGTTAAAAGCTCTGAAAATTATCAGTGAAATCCATAACAAAAGCATCATGGCTACAAATGGCAAATATATCAGGGTACCCGCACCAATTATCATTCCCAGATCAAACATGGTAGATTGAGCGGATTCCTTCCTATGAATACTCAGAAACTTTGACAACATCCATATCGTCAGGAAATTACATAGTAATACGGGAGTTAATACCAGGAAATTGACCAGCACACTTGAACCGGTAATAAACATGAGGGCGGGTATAAAGGAAGGTTTGCCAAGCAAATTATACTCGTTCACTATCCTGTTAAACAGAAGGGCCTGTACCAGCGTAAGCAAAAGCGCAAAAAAAAGGTTTGACTCTACACTGAACAGGTTATTGCTCTGGATATTAAATAAAACAGAGGCGTAGGACTCGAATATTTTAAAGTCAAGACTTTCAGGCTGATTGGAAAAGATCCCCAATCTGAGAATTACGGCGATTATAACAAGCAGTAATATATTAACGGGATTTAATCTTCTAAAAAGACTTATCATGCACTGCGTATTGCTTTCTTAAAAGACAATAATAAAACAAAATTGCGGGGATGGAAACAAATCGTGTTCAGAAACTTATGCGGAATAGGTTTTTATCATATTCTCAACTATTGCGGAAGTACAATCAGGGAAATTTACTGCAACAGTAATTTCGGTGCCGAGCCAATGTTTTACTTTTGAAATAAACTCATTATCCATCTGATATAGAACCGGTATGCCCATTTTTTTTAAAGCTTCGGCATTACATAATTGTTCGTATTGATACTTCATAGGCATAACCAAAACCTTTTTTCCTAAAAACAAAGCTTCAGCCGGACCTTCGAAGCCCCCACCGGTAAGTAGTCCGGCGGAATTGGCCAGGCTATGGTTAAACTTATCGTTATTTATAGGCTGAACTAAAACATTGTTTTCGGTATACGTTCTGGCTGAATGTTTGGAAAACACTTCCCAGCGAACCTCGGGAATTTTTTTTAAATAACTCACCAGTAAATGATCATGGTAGGCCGGCAAATACACGGAGATATGACCGAAATTATTTGTTTCCAGGTTTCGGATTTCGCTGCGAATAACAGGGGTATTGATAAATTTATCGTAACTCTGAAAATGAAAGCCTATTTGATGAGTAGTAGGCGCATAAAATTTGAAAACCCATTCATGCCAGTGAAATCTATCTTTCGGGCGGGGAGTGTTTTTAGAGAGAAAGGAAGCCTGGTGACTTAACGCCACGCTCGGCCTTCCCTGCAGTTTGCAGGCCCAGGCGGTTACAGGCTCAAAATCATTGATGATCAGATCATACTCTTTTAGAGGAAGTGAGCGGATATCCCTCATCAGGCGGGGAAGATTCATTTTTTTGTAAGTACTCCAGTGGTCTACACTGCCCTTCTTACCGAAAATATAACTAAAACCATGGAATCGATAGCTAAGGGGGCAATTAAGCTGCACATCAGCCTGTGTTCCGCTGATCAGCACGTCAAGCTCTCCATATTGTTGTAATAATGGCACAATTTCGCGAGCCCTGCTTATATGGCCATTACCTGTTCCCTGTATTGCAAATAAAATGCGCATGATTAATTGTAATACTAAGCAGATTCTTTGAAAAAATGAGCAAATAAATATTTCATATGATTTTCCTTGCCAAATATACTCAGACACCTTTAACAAAGCTATTCAATAGTATTAAGCTATTATAAGCGATAGCTCACAATTTCTCAAACCATTAAAAAATGCAGTATTTTACATCATCATCACTTTTTGTCTGTCAATTCTAATTTAACAATCATCTTCTTCATCGAATTGCATCTCATAAGGAGAAAAAAAGAGCAGGATAATTATCCCTGAAAGGATGACCAGAAAGATTATTGATAGAATTTCAGATGTCATTTTATTTTCCTAAAATGAGGAAGGGATATTAGCTTAAGATTAAGGAGGGATTAAGAATCTCCATTCATCCCGATTATATGGGAAACAGTCAAATTAAAACCTTGAATCCAGATTATCTTTGCCCAGCATTAGTATTCCTGCCTGCGCAGGAATGACGGGGCTGATACAAGAAGGATACTTAGACAAGCCTACAACATCACCATCAATTCATCCAGGCAGAGAATTTGTGTCTTCACGTCCTCCGGTTTTTCTTTATTACAAGGATTAAAATAAATAGCATCCATTCCAAAATTCATCGCTCCGCGAATATCTGCTTCGAGGCTATCTCCTATCATAATACTTTCTTCTTTCTTTGCCTGGGCAGCATTTAAAGCAAACTCGAAAATGGCTCGGTCTGGTTTATTTATCCCGATAATTTCGGATATCACAATATTCTCAAAATACTGTGCCAGGCCGTTAACCTGTATTTTTAACTCGGTAGATTCTTTAAATCCATTTGAAATAAGGTGAAGCTTATACTTTTTCCGAAGATAGCTTAAGGTTTCATGAGCTTGCGGGAACAGATTTGTTTTGGTTGGACAAATGCGAACATAATCCTCTTCAAAGGCGGGTGGAATGCATTCGGCAGGCAAGCCCAATTCTAAAAAGGTGGTACTGAAACGGGTAGTACGGAGGTGTTCTTTCGTGATTTTTCCTAAATGGTAATCTGCCCAGAGCAGGTGATTATTACGGGTATAGGTTTCAATGAACGTAAATGGGCAGGAAACGCCCAGGCTGGCCAAAGAATAGGTATGATACAGTTCATGAAGTGTTTCTTCAGCATTTTTATCAAAATCCCAGATGGTATGATCGAGATCGAAAAATATATGGCGGAGCATGATTCTGCAAATGAATTAATTATGCAAAGGTGCGAATAAAAGTGCAGACCTTTTAAATGTGCGAATTAATTGATATACAGATGAAGTTTTAAGGGTATTTGCTTTTTTACTCCCGTGTCCCGAAGGCCAGATCGCCTGCGTCTCCCAGTCCGGGTACAATATATGCCTTGGTGGTCATTTCATCATCAATTGCTCCGAACCAAAGCTTAGCTTTTGGCAGATTAGCTCTTACATGTGCAATGCCTTCGACGCTGGCTATTACCGAAACGATGTGTAATTGTTTAATTTTATATTGGTTGAGGAGCTCTTTGCAGCAGGCGGTCATGCTTAACCCGGTGGCAAGCATAGGATCGGAAAGGATGACGATTCTTCCGTTCAGGTCCGGAGAAGCGACATATTCCTGCTGAATGATAAAATCCCCATTTTTAGTAGGTTTCCGATACGCAGCCAGAAAAGCGGAATCTGCTCTGTCAAAAATATTTAATAAACCCTGGTGAAGAGGTAAGCCCGCACGTAAAATGGTGGCTAAAACAGGCTGTTCGTTAAGTATAGGTACGGTCGCAGTTCCCAAAGGTGTTTCAAACTCCGTATCCACATATTCCATCCCTTTACTGATTTCATAAGCGAAGAGCTCACCCAAACGTTCAAGATTTTTACGAAAACGCATACTGTCCTGCTGAATTTGAGAATCACGTAGTTCGGCAATAAAATTATTACCAATGGAAGGTATTGTGCTTAGTACAAACATCAAAAATAAAATTAGACATTTTATATTGAACGGGATACAAACAATTCTGTTAATCTCCTTATTAAAAACCTAAACCTGCTTAAGAAGTTTGCATTCGGAAAGCATTTATTATTTCGGCAAGCGCTTGTCTTCAAGGGCTTGTCATCCTGAAGATTGAAAAGATAATTTGAGTAAAGTTTATTCAAGATTATTGCATTATGGTATTCATCTTGCTGCTCAGGTATCGATGTACGAGTAATGACATAGGGCCTTTAATGCATCAAGCTTCCTATTCGTTTTAAGCATATACTAAAATACCTTTTTGTACTTTTGATATTCGCATGGATTTTAAAATAACTTCAGAGTATCAGCCTGCCGGCGATCAGCCGGAAGCCATCAGACAATTAGTGGAAGGAGTGAGAGGGGGTGAAAACTACCAGACTTTACTTGGGGTCACAGGATCGGGTAAAACTTATTCTATTGCTAATGTCATTGAACAAACTCAAAAGCCGACATTAATATTAAGTCATAATAAAACACTGGCAGCGCAGCTCTACGGTGAATTCAAGCAGTTCTTTCCGGAAAACTCCGTAAATTACTTCGTATCCTATTATGATTACTATCAGCCTGAAGCTTATATAGCCAGTTCAAATACCTATATAGAAAAAGATCTGCAGATAAACGAAGAGATAGAAAAACTTCGCCTTCGTACCACTTCTTCCTTAATGTCGGGAAGACGCGATATTATAGTTGTTTCATCTATCTCCTGTATATACGGTATGGGAAACCCGGAAGACTTTAGCAATTCCGTTTTTAAATTTGCTGTGGGAACCCGCGTCAGCCGCAATGCCTTCCTTCACAGGCTGGTAGAAATTCTGTATTCAAGAACGACAGCCGATTTCAGAAGGGGAACCTTTCGGGTCAAGGGTGATACTGTGGACATCTATCCGGCTTATATGGACCATGCCTACCGTGTGTCTTTTTTTGGCGACGACATTGAAGAACTATCAGCCATAGATCCGGCAACGGGAAAAACCCTGGAGAAAATGACCCACATGGTGGTCTATCCGGCAAATCTTTTTGTAACACCCAAGGAGCGCTTTAACCAGTCGGTATGGGCAATACAGGAAGAACTGGAAACAAGGAAAAAGCAATTTGTCGGTGACCAGCGCTTCCTTGAGGCCAAGCGACTGGAAGAACGGGTGAATTATGATTTAGAGATGATCCGTGAACTGGGTTATTGCAGCGGGATTGAGAATTATTCACGTTTTTTTGATGGAAGGACTCCCGGAATGCGGCCCTTCTGCCTGTTGGACTATTTCCCTGAAGATTACCTGATGGTAATTGATGAAAGTCATGTTACTGTCCCTCAAGTGAGAGCCATGTACGGAGGTGACAGATCAAGGAAACTTGCTCTAGTGGATTATGGCTTTCGCTTACCGGCAGCCCTGGATAACCGCCCTTTAAACTTTGAAGAATTTGAGCGCTTAGCTCCGCAAACGATCTATGTAAGCGCCACACCGGGAGATTATGAACTGGAAAAATCCGGGGGAGTAGTTGTAGAGCAGGTTATACGTCCTACCGGCTTATTAGATCCTGTGATTGAAATCCGCCCGGTAATAAACCAGGTGGATGATTTGCTCGACGAAGTAGATAAAACCGTTAAACAGGGGGATCGAATTTTAGTGACCACGCTAACCAAACGCATGGCTGAAGAACTGTCGAAATATATGGACAGGCTGGGGATTAAGGTCCGTTACATCCATTCTGAAGTAAAAACACTTGAACGGGTTGAGATTCTAAGAGGATTGCGCCTGGGAGAGTTTGATGTGTTAATAGGGATTAACCTTTTACGTGAAGGGCTTGATCTGCCCGAAGTTTCTTTCGTAGCCATTTTAGATGCAGATAAGGAGGGCTTCCTTCGTTCCGAGCGCTCACTAATTCAAACCATCGGCCGAGCTGCCCGTAATGACCGCGGACGGGTAATTATGTATGCTGATAAGATTACAGAAAGCATGCGGGTCACTATTGAGGAAACGAATCGCCGTCGTGAGAAGCAAATGAAGTACAACGAGGAGCATGGCATAACGCCAACTACTATCGGCAAATCACGTGAGGAAATCCTTGAGCAAACTTCTGTAATGGATTTTAAAGGTGGTGTTCAAAAAGTTTATGTTGGTCACGAAGGCGCAGCTAATATTGCCGCCGATCCGATTGTAGTCTACATGACGAAGCCTGAACTTCAGAAAGCTATTGATAAAACCAAGAAAGAAATGCTGGCCGCAGCGAAAGGCATGGACTTTTTAGGCGCAGCCAAATTACGTGATGAAATGTATGCGCTTGAGAAGATGATGGATGAGAAGTTTGGAAAGAAGTAAAAATAGTCAAAAGTTAAAATTTGTAATCGATAATTTGGTATTTTTTATTCTTACTAATAACATATCTCATATCTAACATCTCAAATCTATTAAACAATGAACGGACAAAACAGAAACGACATATATCCCGGCTTAGAAGTTGATATTATTTTGAAGAAAGACCAACGCTCCGGGAAATTAACCAGGGGAATAGTGAAAGATTTATTAACCAGCTCCTCATTTCACAGCAGGGGAATTAAAGTACGGTTAGAAGACGGGCAGGTTGGGAGAGTTGCTCAAATTGTAGAGGAATGAAACAAAGTGTTTCCTATTATATTGACAAATTAAAGCTCCGGCCTCATCCGGAAGGAGGTTATTTTGCCGAAACTTATAGGTCTGATGAGTTAATTGATGCCAATGCTTTACCCGAAAAGTTTGGAGGTAACAGAAATTTTTCGACAGCTATTTACTTTCTTTTAGAGGGCCACCAGTTTTCTGCTTTTCATCGCATTCAATCGGATGAGTTATGGCATTTTTATGATGGCATTCCTCTTCTGGTTTACATTATCCATCCCAATGGGGAGCTGGAAACATTAAAGATTGGAAACGATTTAGAGGGAGGCTGTAAATTTCAGGGAATTGTAAAAGCAGGATGCTGGTTTGCTTCGTGTCCAATAAATAAGGAAGGTTTCTCGTTAGTAGGATGTACAGTTGCTCCGGGATTCGATTTTAATGATTTTGAATTAGCAAACGAAGCACTGATCAAACAGTTTCCTCAGCATGGTGAATTAATTAAAAAGCTTCTTCATTAATTATCATAAAAATGTAAGCTTGAAATGCTGACTGAAACAATTAATTTTTTTTATAGTCATATTTGTATTGATTTAAATTGAGATGGTATTAAAGTTTATTATTATAACGATTCTTGTGTTGTGGATAATCAAAATGATTGCCCGCGTATTATTACCTGTTTTATTTAAGAAGATGGTAAGTAAAGCACAGGAGCATGTAAATTCCCAGTATCGTCAACAAGAACAACCCCGCCGCCCGGTTGGAAAACTTCATGTTGATTATGTACCTCCAAAAGACAAAGAGGCCCGGGCTGCAGATAGAGCGGGAGACTTTATAGATTATGAAGAGATAAAGCTGTAAATTATTTCTCCATCATTCAAGGGGGAAATAATGAGTAGATGATCTTCACCACCCCCAACCCTCATTGAAAATAAGGAGGGGAGTATGAGGCAGGTAATTCAAAAATTATTATTTATAAAACTTGTTAATGCCTCCATTTACTGGCATTTTGCATAGGCGCCATACCTGCTCCCCTATTTTAGGGAGCTACCGAAGGGTGAGGGGTAATAACCATCCCCAACCCAATAAGGTGCTCAAGTTTTCCGGAATCATTATATTAGTTAAACTAATTTATAATGAAATCTCAGCCAATCCATAACA